>NZ_BFAZ01000009.1:0-1200000 GCF_003114815.1 Leptospira ellinghausenii | reverse complement strand
TTCACCTAACGGAACTTCTACGGAAGGATAAGAATGATTGTCCCAATACATACGAATCACAACATTTTTCCTAGCCATAGGGTCTTTACTGGCCAATGTCATCCAAATGTGTTTGATGATCCCTCGCCCTTTGATCTCAGCAATCGTGATGGTTGATTTTTTTGGAATTTTGATAAAATCATCATTTCCATTTGTTGGATCCGCACTTGAGATTCGTTTGTTTTGGTAGTTTTTTTCCTTCCAAATCGAAGACTCCCACCCATCGCTTGACAAAGGATTTGCGAATTTAAATCCAACAAGAAATATTATTACCCAAAAACGGATTCGAAAGTAAGTTTGATTCGTAACCATAATGACCTATCTTAAAAAAACTATTTCCTTTGAAGGATTAAAAACCGTTTCGCTAACCAAAGGAAAATCCCCGCTTGGACAATTGATTGTAAAAAAATTTCAAATAAAACATACATGTGGATCGATAGGGTCACTTCAGAAATCATAAATACCATTCCTTCCAAACTTCCTACAGAAGGAGAAATTGCTGCCAGTCCACCTAAAACGGTTCTCATCCATACCAAAACAAACATTTGTTTGTTGAAAGATTGTTTTTGGAACCAATCCCAAATCAGATGTAAAAAACTCACAATCAGTAGTGCTTGGAGGAGTAAGGTTGGAAATAACCAAGCCATCGCTCTCGACCAAGCTGCACCATCACTCGATGTAACTAAAAAAAGAGGAAACACAGCAGACTCACCTTCATAATAATCTTTCATCACCAATTGAAAGTAAGGGATGGAAACAAGGAGATAAGCCAAAAGATGGCTGAAAATAAACTGAATTGTGATTTTAATCTTCGGATTCATGTTAAAGTTGTCCAATAAGGTAATCTTTACATGATGAAATCAGAACTCAAGGCAAAACTGCAACGGACCTTTCCAAAAGCCAAAACAGTCTCTTCAGGAAGGTTGTTTACCCGTCAGTTGAGTAACCTGATCGACGATTCAATACGACAAGTTTTTTTGGAAGTGTCAAACGAAATCCCCATAAAAGACCACCTCTGCCTCATTGCCGTAGGAGGTTATGGAAGAAGGGAACTTGCACCTCATTCGGATATTGATTTATTATACCTTCATGATGGAAAACTTTCAGACAAAATCTTAAGTGAAATCATTTCCAAAATCAATACGTTCTTATATAACAATGATAAGGAAGTGGGTCATAGCTGCCGTACGATCAAAGAATCATTTTTATACTTAAACCAAATCGAAACCTACCATGCAGTACTTGATGCTCGGTTTCTTGTAGGATCTGAAGTTTTATTCCAAAAATTCAAAAACGAATTCCTGGGCAAAATTCCTGAAAAAACCATCAAAGAATACAATGAATGGAAACTATCTTATCTCAGAGAAAGAATTATCAATTCTTATAATCCAATTTTACTTTCAGAACCCAATATTAAAAACGATCCATTAGGACTTCGTGACATCCAACAAATGTATTGGATCGAAAAAACAAATCCACTCGCTGATAGTGCTGATGGTGGGATTTTTGATTTTTATTTAATTGGTGATAGTTTAACTTTACTGTCGGCTTATGATTTTTTACTTTTAACTAGATCCGCTCTCCATATCATCAGTGGCCGTAAAAATGACAGATTAGATTTAGGCTTACAAGCAGAAGTTGCTGAGTTTTTAGGATTTGGTCCTAAGAACGAAATTAAAACCTTAGAACGTTTTATGAGCCAATTTTATAAAGCCCAAAAGGATGTTTATTTTTATATTGGAACCTACTTGGATGAAAAAACCAATCTGAATAAAAAACGGATCCACAAAGAACTTTCCAATCCAGATACTTTATACGATGACATCATTCAATTTTTCAGCGAATCACAAAAAAACGAAGAGGAACCATCTCGGATCGATTTAAACGAAATCCGTTTTGCATCACATTTTCTCGATGATGATTTTAAAAACCAAAAATCAGTTTTGGATTGTTTTATGGAGATGTTACGCCACAAAAAACGTATTGGGCATACACTCACACTCATGCATGAATGTAATGTGCTAGGAAAACTCATTCCTGAATTTGGAGCTTGTACCAACTTTCCCCTCTTTAGTTACCACCACCAATACACAGTTGATGAACATACATTGCTCATATTACGCGAGTTAGATGTATTGATTGCTGATTTATGGGAAGACCCACAAGTCCAAGACGTATTTAATTCTTGCGAAAAAATTGAAATTTTGGCTTTGGCAATCCTGATTCACGATGCAGGGAAAGTAAAAGAAGGTGATCACTGCCAATATGGTGCCGAACTTGCACTCATCATCGCGGAAAGGTTCCGATTTTCAGAAGAAGATACAGAACTCTTGCGATTTTTAGTCGCAGAACATATCGTCATGTCTGAACTCTCATCCAAACGAGATATTTATGACCCAAATCTAATTTCTTCGTTTGCAGAACAATTTTCCAATGAAAACACTTTACGGTTGTTATATGTAATGACAATCATTGATACAAAATCAGTTGGCCAATCAGTTCTTACCAATTGGAAAAAAGAAATTTTACATTTTTTATTTACATCCACATTGACATACTTACAAAACAAAACGAATCGTCCCGATAACCAGGAACGCATCGAGAATACTCTTGAATCCTATCTAATCGAAAAAGAAGGACTTACAACTGAACAAGCAGAACAAATTGTTTCGTTTGGGATGCAAATTCGCCCCAGTTCTTATTTGAACTATAATACCCCACGCAGAGTATACCAACACTTTGTATTTTTACATGAATGGATACAATCAGGTTCCACATTTCGATTACTTTCTGAAAAAGAACCAGCCTTTGTTACATTGTCTCTTTTTGCAAAGGCTGACAAACGAATGTTACTGTATCTTTCAGGAATTATTTCCAGTCTTGGGTTAAATTTAGTAGGCCTAAGGTTGTTCCGAAGTGAAAATGAACATTTGATTCTACAAGCGCAAATCACTGATGAATTCGGAAGTGGAGAAATCGCCGAACCACAAATAAACGAAATTGAGTCCACTCTTGCCGATTGTATTGAAGGGAAAGTGAATATTGAAGATTTGGCTTCCACTATCAATATTTGGAAAACCTTACCACAAATTCCAGAAGGAATGGTCGAAGAACTTGTCAAGTTTGCAAATGATTTATCAGATACTTATTCTGTATTAGAAGTAAGAGTACCTGATTCAATAGGATTAGTGTATCGTATTCTCAAAACTTTAATCGATTTAGAATTGGAAGTAATCTTTGTTAGAATCTCGACAAGTGCTGATTTTGCATATGACTCCTTTCACATCCAAACTAAAAATGGTAAAAAAATAGAAGATACTGGTCTACTCCTTTCAATTAAGGAAAAAATTCTCTCAGTAGCAAGAGTCAAAGAAAACCAAGGTATCATGGAGATTAGTTTTTAATATGGCATGGTGGAAAGAAGCAGTCATTTATCAAATTTATCCACGTAGTTTCCAAGATTCCAATGGGGATGGGATCGGAGACCTAGAAGGAATCATCCAACGTTTGGATTATTTAGCAGGTTCCAAAGACTCACTCGGTATCGATGCTATTTGGTTATCTCCAGTTTATCCTTCTCCTATGTTTGATTTTGGATATGATATTTCAGACTATGAAGAAATAGATCCCGTATTTGGAGATATTCAAACTTTCAAACGTTTGTTAAAGGAAGCTCATAAACGAGGGATTCGCATTATCATGGATTTGGTAGTGAATCATACCTCCCACCTTCACCCATGGTTTATTGAATCCAGATCGTCTGTCAATAGTCCAAAACGAGATTGGTACATTTGGAAACAAGCAAACCATAATGGGCCACCTAACAATTGGTTGGGTGCATTTGGTGGATCTGGTTGGGAATATGACAAACGTACTGGTGAATATTATTTTCACTCTTTTTTAAAAGAACAACCTGATCTTAATTGGCGTAATCCAGATGTGGAAGACGCTATCTTTCGGATGATGAAATATTGGCTCGATATGGGAGTGGATGGATTCCGTTTAGATGTTGTCAACTTATATGTAAAAGATGAATTTTTTCGAAACAATGCTTCTTATTTTATGAAAGGTCCAAGGCCTTACGATAAACAAGTTCATACATACGATCGTGATAGACCTGAAATGCATGGAATTTTAAGAAGGATGAGAAAACTGTTAGATTCTTATTCCGAAAAACGTATGTTTGTTGGAGAGATAATGCAAGATTTCCCTGGTAATGTTTTACTTCCTGCAACTTACTGTGGTCGTAATGATGAACTTCACCTTGCCTTTAATTTTATGTTTTTATTTTCACCTTGGAAGGCGGAACGATTTTTCCAAATTGTTAAGGACTTTGAATCAGCATTAGGGGAAGATAATTGGCCAAACTATACTTTATCCAATCATGATTTTCCACGGCATATCACTCGTTACGAAAAGGGTGAAGATACATTGGATCGAGCCAAACTTGCCGCTTGCATGATGTTAACGTTACGTGGAACTCCTTTCTTATACTATGGAGAGGAAATTGGTATGAAACGCCAAAAAGTTCCATTCAATAAAATCCAAGATCCAGTTGGGAAACGGTATTGGCCTTTCCATCCTGGGCGAGATCCGGAACGAATCCCTATGCCTTGGGATGGTTCCGATACAACGGGATTTACAACTGGCAAACCTTGGCTTCCCCTCTATGAAGATTCAGATACTCTCAATGTTGAATCTCAAAAACAAGATCCCAATTCACTTTTTTTCACATATAAAAAATTGATTCAAATACGGAAAGATCGTAAATCACTTCGTAAAGGGAAATTAAAAATCCTCTTGAGTGACGATAAACATGCGTTATACTACAGAAGGAGGGATGGAAAAGAGGAGACATATATTTTTTTGAATTTTTCATCCAAACCAGTTCGAGTTTCTTACCCAAGAAAATGGAATCTGAATCAAATTTTATTCAGTTCTAAGAATCGAAATGCATCTTTTGAGTTAGAAAAGGAATTGGATACAGGCGATTTACTTTTGCTCCCAAATGAATCAGTCATATTTGCAAAATAAATTACATCCAAATGACTTTAGTACCTTAGTTGGTTTCATCACATAACATGAATTGCTAAAAGACCTTTCTTTGCATTGCAAACTTTCCTACTTTTTCTCTCATTCGATGTCTAATGATGAGAGGAAAGGATTTCCGCTACAATCGACACTTCGATAAGATTGACGTGAATACCGCAGTTTTTTTGTTTTAAATGAGACTTAGAACTGTTCGCTTAAACTGTTGACAATAATCGATTTGGGAATTCGCTGGCATTAGATGCGCTTGATGATGGTAAATACATTGATAAGTCGATTGGCAATTTTGCTTCTCTCTTTTGTATTCATCAGTACTAATACTGAGGGCTATGTATTCCATCTTGACAGCTACCAAAAAAACCAAACGTATAAACATAGTAGTTTATATGATTTTTCTTATGTCATCAAAGAAGTAAGTGAAAATAGTGAGGAAGAAGCGGAGATTAATTCCCACCGCGAAAACGAATTAAATCATTCCTTCGCATTTTTTCTCAATATATCACTTATATTTGATACTGAACTAAAACCTGTCCTATTCTCTTTTCCGAATTCATTTTTAACCAAAAATAGCGTCAAAGACCGCGCACCTCCCATCCTCACTTAACAAAGATTTTTTTCTCGGAAGATCGCAATCCAAATTAAATTGCGTTCGATGATTTTTTAAATTTTGCCTAACAAACGTTAGACAAAGTGGGGACACAATGAAACTTCTCAAAGGGCTTAAGCACTCTTTCACTTCAAAGATACTGGTTACAGTATTTGTATTAACATCTTTTTTTCAAATGAATTGTCATACAAAGAACCATGAAGATAAAAACGCACTCATGGCCACGTATCCATGGAAACAAGATGTAATTATTGATAAAAACTATGTAGCGCAAGTGAAAGCAATCCAACGTATCGAAATCAGAGCATTCGAAAAAGGATATTTAACCCATATCTATATGGATGAAGGTAAGATCGTAAAAAAAGGTCAGAAACTTTTCCAAGTAATGCCTATGTTAGTTACTGCACAATACGAAAAAGCAAAAGCAGAATACGAATCAACACAAATCGAATATGAGAATACTGAGAAGTTATTCAAAGAAAACGTTGTTTCCCAAACAGAATTATCTCTTATCAAAGCCAGATTGAAAAAAAATAAAGCTGCTATGGAATTAGCGCAAGTTCACTTAAATTTGGCAACTGTAACTGCTCCATTCTCTGGGATCACGGATCGACTCCAAGTTCGACTTGGAAGTTTAGTGGAAGAAGGAACTCTTTTAACTACAATCTCTGACATTTCAAAACTTTGGGTATATTTCAATGTTTCAGAAAAGGATTACCTAAACTTTTCCAATGCCCGCAGATCAGGGGACAAACCATTAAAAGTTAAATTTTTAATGGCAAATGGTGAATACTTCAATCAAGAAGGAAACGCTGACACGATCGAAGGAGAATTCGATAGTGAAACAGGAACCATTCCTTTTAGAGCAACCTTTCCAAATCCAGAAAGATTATTACGTCATGGAGAAACGGGAAATGTTGTGATCAAAGAAAATTTAAAGGAAGCCTTACTCATTCCACAAAAGGCTACTTTTGAAGTATTAGATAAACGTTATGTATACACAATATCAAGTAAAGGTAAGTTAAAATCGACTGAGATAAAAGTCTCACACGAAATTCCTCACTTGTTTGTCGTAGAATCTGGTATTACTGACAGCGACATCATCCTTTTAGAAGGTCTTGGTAAAGTTCATGATGGTGATACTGTGAAATTTAACATCGAAACTCGTGAGAACGTCATGAAAAGTTTCGAGTTACAGGCTCACTAGGAGATATTGTATGTTTACAAAATTTCTCCAGAGACCCGTTCTCGCTATAGTTATATCCGTATTAGTTGTGTTCGTCGGATTAATTTCGATTAAGAACATACCTGTTTCACAATTCCCTGAAATTGCCCCTCCTCGGGTAACAATCACTCTATCCTTTCCAGGTGCCAGTGCACAAGTACTAGTCCAATCAACAATTACAACATTGGAACAAGCAATCAACGGGGTTGCTGGAATGAGATATATGATTTCTTCTTCCACAAGTTCTGGAGATGCAATCATACAAGTTTTGTTCGATCCTGGAACAAATCCAAATGATGCCTTAGTACAAGTGAAAACTAGGGTAGACCAAATGATGTATCGAGTACCAGAACTCGTACGTTTGGAAGGTATATTTGTACAACCTGTCCAACCAAGTATGTTATTGTATGTAAACTTATACAGCAAAGATCCAAATGCGAGTGAGAAGTTTTTATACAACTATGCGACAGTGTTTCTATTACCTGAATTAAAAAGGATTCATGGGATCGGACAAGCAAAGATTTTAGGAACTAGACAATATGCAATGCGTGTTTGGTTAAATCCAGATAGAATGCGTGCTTATAATGTAACAACTGCTGAAGTGATGAAGGCAATTGAAGACCAAAGTATCATTGCAAGACCTGGGCGACTTGGCCAAAGTTCTGGAAAACAAGCACAATCATTAGAATACACTCTTACATATGAAGGTTGGTTTAACGAACCTCAGCAATATGAGAATATCATCATCCGAGCTAAAAATGGAGGTGAATTACTTTACCTCAAAGATATTTCCAAGGTTGAACTTGATAGTGAGTTTTACAATATTTACTCCGATGTTGACGGACATCCTGCAGCTGCGATTATGTTCAAACAAACGGAAGGAAGTAATGCCAAAGTTGTTATTGAAGATATCAAATCAAAACTAGAAGAATTAAAACAAACTTTTCCACCAGAAATGGATTACAAATTAAGTTATGATGTATCGAACTTTATCGATGCAGCCATCGAAAAAGTAATCCATACATTAGTAGAAGCCTTTATTTTAGTGGCGATTGTTGTATTTATCTTTTTGGGCGATTGGCGCTCAACTTTAATTCCTATCATAGCAGTTCCTGTATCCCTCATAGGTGCCTTTTCCTTTATGATGGCATTGGGACTTACCATTAACCTAATCACTTTGTTTGCGATGGTTCTTGCGATCGGTATTGTTGTGGATGACGCCATTGTTGTTGTGGAAGCAGTTCATGCAAAAATGGCCGATGACCATTTGAGTGTGTATTTATCCGTTAAAGCAGTATTAGGCGAAATTAGTGGCGCGGTGATTGCGATTACCTTACTCATGACAGCAGTATTTGTGCCAGTAACTTTTTTACCAGGTCCTGTTGGGGTTTTTTATCGTCAATTTGCGATCACAATGGCCACTTCAATTGTGCTTTCTGGAATTGTCGCTTTAACATTAACGCCTGTTTTAACGGCGATGATTTTAAAACCACATAATCATAACAAAATAACTCATAACCCAATTGATATTTTCTTAGAAAAATTCAATTTTTACTTTGAAATTATGACAGAAAAATATGTGAACTTAATGCACAGATTTTCAGGTTCAAAAGTATTTATTGTTTCATTGTTACTATTCTTTGCGGTTGGTTTTGTTTTCTTATCGCAGTTGGTTCCTGCAGGGTTTGTTCCTGGAGAAGACCAAGGTATGATCTACGCAGTGATCCAAACACCACCAGGGTCAACCATTGAAAAAACAAATGATGTCGCAAGAAAACTCCAAGAGATTGCCTTAAAGATTGAAGGTGTTGATTCAGTGGCATCACTTGCAGGATACGAAATCCTAACGGAAGGGGAAGGATCCAACGCTGGAACATGTCTCATCAGTTTAAAAGATTGGTCTCAAAGAAAAAACTCTGTCCATGATGTAATGGAAGAATTAGAGCACAAAACAAAGAATTTCGGTGCCATCATCGAATTCTTTGAACCACCAGCGGTTCCTGGTTTTGGAGCAGCAGGTGGAGTTATGTTTCGATTATTGGATAAAACCAATAGTGGTGATTATACTGCCTTCGATAAAGTTCACGTAGAGTTTATGGAAGAGTTAAAAAAACGTGAGGAACTAACGGGTCTCTTCTCATTTTACTCTGCAAAATTTCCGCAATTGGAAGTGAAACTTGATCGAAAACTTGCGATGCAAAAAGGAGTTAACATTGGTGATGCAATGGACAACTTGGACATCCTCGTTGGTAGTACGTATGAACAAGGATTCATTCGATTCAATCAGTTCTTCAAAGTATACGTTCAATCTGCACCTGAATATCGAAGATTACCAACCGATATCCTAGGTTTATTTACACCAAATGACAAAGGAGAAATGGTTCCATATTCTTCCTTTTTGTCCCTTGAACAAAAACAAGGTGCAAACGAGATCACAAGATACAATGCTTATACATCATCTGTAATCAACGTTTTACCTAGCAAAGGTTACACTACCGGCGATGCGATTGATGCCATTAGAGAAGTATCCAAAAATCTCCCGAAAGGATTTGAAGTAGGTTGGGAAGGACTTTCTTATGATGAAGCCTCTCGCGGAAATGAAGCCATTTTCATTTTCATTATTGTAATTGTGTTCGTATACCTTGTGTTATCTGCACAGTATGAAAGTTTCATCATACCTTTTTCAGTCATTTTTTCACTCCCACCAGGAATTTTTGGATCCTTCTTCTTATTACGATTGTTAGGTCTTGCCAATGACATTTACGCCCAGATCGGGATGATCATGTTAATTGGTTTACTCGGTAAAAACGCCGTTTTGATCGTAGAGTTTGCAAGGCAAAGACAAGAATCAGGACTGAGTGTGTTTGATGCAGCATTAGAAGGAGCAAAAGCAAGGTTTAGACCTATTTTAATGACTTCCTTTGCTTTCGTAGCTGGATTGATTCCACTTGTTCTAGCAACTGGTCCTGGTGCGATTGCCAATCACACGATTGGTGCCTGTGCATTAGGTGGTATGTTATTTGGAACTGTCTTTGGAGTCATTGTAGTGCCTGGACTCTACATTATCTTTGCAAACATCGCAAAAGGCAAAAATCTAATCTACCATGAAGACAACATGCCACTTTCAGAGTCAGACAGAATGTATGTAACTTCTGAATTGGAACGAAAAAAATCCAGGAAAGGAAAAAAATAAGATGAAACGAATCGTTATCACATGCTTAGTTTTATGGAATGTTTCCTGTATTCCTGCTCTTTATGAAAGAGATAAGGAAGATTTAAAACTTCCAGAACAATTTGAAAATTGGGAATCTTCTGAGAAAGCTCAGAAGTTACAAACTGAAATTTGGAACCAGTTTTTTAATGAACCACAATTGATATCATTAATCGACACTGCGATCGAAAACAACCAGGAACTCGCAATACTAGAACAAGAAATAAGTATCGCGAATAACGAAGTATTTTCAAGGCAAGGGGAATATTTACCAAAATTATCTCTCCAAGCAGACGGAGGATTCGAACAGAAAGAGAGATTTAGCACACCTAACGCCAATTCACCGACATTATTTGCTCATGGTGGGCTTGTAATGAGTTGGGAAATTGACATTTGGAAGAAATTAAGAAATGCAACGAAATCCGCTTACCTACTTTACCTCGCAAGTATTGAAGGTAAGCGGTACGTTGTTACCAATTTAGTAGCAGAAATTTCAGATACGTATTTCGAACTAAAATCCCTTGATAATCAATTAACATTAATTGAGAACTATATAGACGTTCTCTCTAAAGTAAAAGATATGGTTGTATTGCAAAGGGAAGCTGGTAGAACAACATCCTTGGCTGTAAAACGTTTTGAAGCTGAGGTAGCAAAAAACCTGGCTCGTAAATATGATATTGTCCAAAGAATAGCCATTACTGAAAACAGACTTAATTTTCTTTTAGGACGTTTCCCAGAAAGAATTACAAGAAAGTCTGATGACTTTTTGGAAATTACACTTCCTGAAATTCAAAAATCAGTTCCTGTTGATCTTTTAGAGAATAGGCCTGATATCAAACAGGCAAGTTTGGTTTTAGAATCACGAAAATTAGACATTGAAGTAGCAAGAGCAAGGTTTTACCCTTCACTTAAGATTGATGGGAATATTGGATATGAAGCTTTTAATTCAAAACATTTCAAAGGGACTCCAGTTTCGTTAGCATACGGGTTAGGTGGAGGTATCATCGCACCACTCATCAATCGAAAAGCGATTGAAGCAAATTATGCAACTGCAAACAACTTACAAATCCAAGCCATTTACAATTATGAAGTTTCTCTTCTAAAAGCATTTACTGAAGTAACAAATCAGATTCTGAAAATCAAAAATTTATCTCAGAAATATGATGCAAAAAATAAACAGGTTCAAAATTTAAGAGAGTCCGTTGAGATTTCGAATATTTTGTTTAAAGCAGGTAGAATTGATTACATCGATGTTTTGTTTAGCCAAAGAGATTTTTTAGAAGCCCAAGTTGAAGCACTTGAACTAAAATACAATCTCTTAGAAGCAAATGTAGGTTTGTATAAAGCACTGGGTGGTGGATGGCGAGGCCAAAAAGAAATGGATGCCGAAAGGAAAAATGGAAGTTTTTAAAACAACGAATTTATAAAATATACGTTTTTTCCAAAATTCGATTTGGGCGTTTAGGTGATGGACGCCCGAAGTAAAGCACACCAATGCAAATAACTTAACTTCTACTTTTCCATTTTCTTAAATTTTAAGAGAGAAATCACTTCTTCTGTCAATTTGACTATCTTCTTTGTCATAGAAAGTCTTTAGTTTCTTGTGAAATGAATTTGGATATCAAGTTATAATCGAAATATTTTTCTTTACCTTTATTGCGATCTTGTCTTTTAAATAGAATTTATTCTTAGTATTGAAAAATGGGCCCGATTTTTTCGTCGATTGTTTTCAAACGAACTTGATCTCCAATTTTCACAGAAGCAAAATCGGATACACCTTCAATCACTGTTGTCAATTTTACATTTTCTTCCGTTTGTACGATCGCAAGAACATAAGGAGCTCTTTCGGCCATGTGACCAAACCCAACATGCACGACGGTAAAGGAATCGATATGACCTGTTGGTTTTAACTCCACCTTCTCGATCGATTCACTTCCGCATGATGGACATCCATCTAACACTTCCGCTACCTTAAAATGGCATTTGTTACAAACAATGCCAGTCAATGTGACTGTTGCGCTCATAATACCATTACTCATATTTGGCGAAATTAAATGCAAACTGTTTCTATAGAGTTTTGGGAACTAAGAAAAAATACTGAAAGCCAATTTGCAAATAAGATATGATCATTTTTCTTTCATTTTGGATTTACATTTCAGTTGTCTCTTAAATTGACTCTAAATGACTCCATCTTTTTTCATCTGAACAACTAGTTCTTGATATGTATTTAAATAAAGTTCGTCTCTATTTTTAATTGGGGTTCCCGTAAACGGAAAAACAAAAATCATAGGCAACCATTGTACCATAGTAAAAGAATCTTTTAGTTTATATTCGTGTTTCTTATTTCCTTTCATTACCGTTACTTGAATATCAACATTTGTTGTTGCCCAATAAGGTAAAACTGTGGCTGTAGCTACACTTAATAAATTGAAAAAATCTCTCATCGGATGAATGTGGTTAGCAGCAATTCCATCGACAACCAATGTGGCTTCCGTTGGCTTTTCAACAATGATGCAACATCCAGAATCTACCATTGCTTTATCAAACCAGCTTTTATGAAAATCAGCTCTAGGAATCGCATCGGGACCATTAGATTGATATTTCCATTTACGAAAGACTTTTATTTTTTCAGCTTTGTTAGCTTTATAATCACTATCTTTTACCATAGAAATATTGTTCTCTCGAAATGAGGCACAATACGAAATCAGATTGAGTGATAAAATTAATAATAAAATGGATCTTTTTTTAAACATTTAAATACCTTCCTTAAAAAACTCTAATTTTTGCGAAATCTTTAAGCTTTGTTTGAAACAAATACCTTGAATAGGAATTACAAACTAATGACCATTATACTATTTCAAAATTTTCATGTTAACAAAATCATCTAGCAATTTATTCATTGTAACTTGGAGTGCTCTTTCTCTTGCCAATCTCGCTCTAAATCCATACATTAAATTTTCTGAAGGCTCTGATATTGCAGAACCCTCATAAGTATTTTTAAAAACTAACTTATTATTTAAATATAGCGAATATTCCACTTTAATATAATACGTTACTTCTATGCTATCATCGGAGCCTATATCTTCAATTTTCTCTGCTGTAAGTAGATATTCGCCATCTTTTTCTTTCACTTCAGAGAACAGTTCCGAATATTTTAAATTTTCTTCTATTAAATATGCAGCCAAAATATAATAAAAGTCTTTTGCAAAAAATTCAAACCTACTTTCAGGCTTTGTCACTGAAATTGAACGTTTAACTGACTTAACTTCATATTTTCTAAAGTTCTTTGAATAATCTGGCACTAAAACGCAGTTATGAAGAGAAACTATAGTTAGTAAGAAAAGTAATCCTATCTTATATCTCATTTTATTCATCCGTTAAATTTATATTGGTTCCTTAAATTTTTTTTTATATTTTACGTTGAAATCATACGAAAACTCTTTAGTAATGCTCTCTTGTGATTGCCTTATGCTTGATATAATATCTTTAGATACTCTGTTGTTATCTAAATTTAAATTAAACCACCAAGATGTAGTTACTATGACATGTTTTTGATATTCAAATTTTTCGATTAGATTTAAATTTGAATCATAAATATGAAAGGAAGCATTAACTGGTTCGACTTGTTTTGTTGGGTAAATAAAAAAAGTTAAAACCGAAAAAGCACTTTTGAAAAATCCAAAGATGCTTTCATCATAATTTCTCCAAGGATTGATAGATTTACCAGGAATTCCAAGAATGTAGAAATCAACATTTACAGTTTTTACGATACATTTTGATTTAGAAAGATCTGGAGTTAATTCATAGTCTATAAATTTCTGAAGTTCCATTTGTCCAGAATCTTTTACAACGTTCAAATACGAATATACGAAATCTAAACAATTGTCTCTTGTGATTTTTGGATTACCATTCCTAGAAACATAACTAACAATATCTTTTCCATCGAGAAAAAGCAGTTTCATGGAATTTTTATAATCGATAGTTGCTGATGACCGATAAAGTTCACCCTGTCGGTCTTTTTGCATTAGATAATTATAAGGAAGGAAACCAACTAAGGCAATTTTCCTTTCAGGTGAAATTTGAGTGTATTTTAAGTCGGGTACAGTGTAACTTTCGTAAGAAGAACACCTAATTAATGTAAACATAAGGAATATAATTTTTCGCATCTGTAGATCAGATTCATAAATTATTATATTTGTAAACCAATTTTTACGTTAATGAATAAAAAAATCTAACAACTGTAGGTTGATCTTGAAAATTGGGAAAAAGTTTTGATTTTAGACTTTCGTTATGAAAATTAATAAAATTAGGAATTTATAAAGTATTGTTTTTTTATTAAGACTTTTGCAGAAAATAGATATGGAGCTAGTGATAAAACACATTTGGATCCAGATTTTCAGATCCAAATGTGTTTCCTGTTGAAAGGAACTAAAATTAAATAGATTTTACTTCAATCGTTCGATGATTGTCGCAATTCCCATGCCACCACCAATACAAAGAGTGATGAGTCCGTAACGAAGGTCTCTTCTTTCCAACTCGTCAAGAACAGTTCCTGTTAGGATTGCACCAGTTGCTCCGAGTGGGTGTCCAAGAGCAATCGCTCCACCATTCACATTGATTTTGGATTCATCGATTCCGAGTGTTTTCTTTACGTATAACACTACAGATGCGAAAGCTTCGTTGATTTCCCAAAGATCAATGTCTTTTACTGTAAGACCAGCTTGTTTTAATGCTTTTTGTGAAGCAGAAACTGGACCAGTTAACATAATGGTTGGGTCTTCACCAGTAGCAACAGTAGCAAGGATTTTTGCACGAGGTTTTAAACCGTATTTTTTCAATCCATCATCATTTGTTACTAAAATCGCAGCAGCACCATCCACGATTCCAGATGAGTTACCAAGTGTATGGATGTGATTGATTTTTTTAATTTCTGGGTAGGAACGAAGTGCAATTGCATCGAGTTCCTTTTCACCAATTGTTTTGAAAACAGGGCCAAGTCCAGAAAGGAATGCATAATCAGATTCCAATCGTGGGTTCTCTTCTTCTGTTACAACCGTCCCATCATCCAATGTAATTGGGATCACAGATTTCTTGAAATAACCATTTTGGATTGCTGCATGAGCTTTTTGTTGTGAAGATTCTGCAAAACGATCTGCTTCTTCACGAGAAATATCATACTTCGTAGCAATTAAGTCAGCAGAAATCCCTTGTGGAACAAGATTGTAGTGAGCAGCAATTTTATCGTTACCAACATTGAAGTCACGACCAAGCATATCATCACCCATTTTCACTCGGCTCATGGATTCAACTCCACCACCAACACCAATTTCCATTGCTCCAGAAGCTACATGGTTTGCTACGTTGTTGAGTGCTTGTAATCCAGATCCGCAAAAACGGTTTACTGTATAACCAGGAACATCTTTTGGCCAATGAGCCGCCATAACCGCATAACGTGCGATACATGCAGCTTGGTCAGCAACTTGGGATACACAACCCATTACAACTTCTTCTACCGTTTTTGGATCGATTCCTGTTCGGGTTTGGATGGCTTTTAATGTGGCAGCAGCTAATTCTTGTGGATGGACGGATGCAAGTGTCCCGCGTTTTTTGCCCTTTCCTCTCGGAGTTCGGACAGCATCAATAATATAGGAATTCCCCATGGGTTTACCTCTCTCTGGGTGTTCTAGGAAAAACGTACAGAGTTCGCCTCACAAGAAAAGTAAAAAAATCATCATTTCGTCATAGTTTTTGTGAATTTGTGACGGTAGAACTTCATTTTCGCTTGGATTTGGCAAGAATACCCCGAAATCATCGCATCGATCCGGTCTGCCTTACTTTCATTTCGTTCATCGGCGATCCGGATGTACCGAAAATTGGGGTCGATTGCTTCCGCAAATTCCCGTTTATTCCAGTCCACATACCGCCAGGCGCTGAAACTATGGTTCACTCCAACCTTTTCATCGATGGTTCCAATGAGTTGGAACTTGGACTCGCAGGGAGTTCGGAAAAAAATGTAACGATTGAAAAAGTACAAAATCGTTCGGTGCGGATTGGCATCCAAAACAGAGCGAAAGTGTTCCTTCATTTCCTCGACAGTGTAAAATAAATCAGGTCCAGAATTGGTACTCCGAAAGATCACAGGCGAAAATTCATTTGGTGTGTAGAGTTTCGTCAATATCCGAATGTAAGATGGGTCATCCAATCGGTAAGGAATTTCATTGAAGGCGAAAGGAAAGGGATCTCGTTCCGTGAAGTGGATTTCGATGTAACGAGTGTGATCGTATTCAGGGTCATTGATATCCGTTGCCACAATTTTTTTGATGTAACGAGCGAGGAACTGGTCTTCGTATAAATCTCGCACAGTCACTGCTCCTTCCTCATATAAGATAGCACTGCCAAAATCGATAAAACTAGCACCATCTAACAGCCGTCCAATGGATCCATACTTGTGGTGCAGAATTCGATTCCGAAACATAGACCGTAAAATCAAATTATGATCATACAATCGTTTTCGACCAGACCGTTGTTCGACAACGGTGTTTTTTGTTTTTTTGACTTTGTAATAGTGGATATGATTGGCAAGACCGAAGCGCAATTTTTCAAACGCATGGTTTTCTAAAACACGTTTTTCATCTTCTTCATTTTCAATGATGGTGGTTTCAGCAACCAAAGGAGAGAAATATCCAATACCGATTCCAAAGGAACAAATGAAAAAAATCAAAGAGATGCGAACGCGTAAATGTTGAATCAAAATTACATTCAGACTGACTAAAACTCTTGTGAATGTGGAAAATTTAGAAAACACAAATACTGGTATGAAATGATTAGAGTAGAAACCCGGATGTAATGAGAACATACAAGTCCGGGTTTTTGCTTCGAAGATAAATTGAAATCTTAATTCCTTTGGCCGAGGATGGGACCACCTGTTTTTTCCATCATTCTTTCTTTGGTTAAAAACAAATCTTCTCGGTTGTCAGCCGCCATCTCACCCGTTCCATCCAAATAAATTGCTCCTTTCGGACAAGCCTCTTCGCATAACCCACAGAAGATGCAACGAAGTAAATTGATTTCAAATTTTTTGGCATATTTGTCTTCTGGGTGAAGGTGTTGGCGTTCTGAAGTCACCTCTGCAGCTTCGATGTGAATCGCATTAGCAGGGCAAATCCACATACAACAAAAACAAGCCGTACAACGTTCCCTACCTTGTTCATCTCGTTTCATCGAGTGCATCCCGCGAAACCGAGTAGAATACTGACGTTTTTTGTCGGGGTATTCAATCGTTACCTGTTTATTAAACAAAGCAACTTTTACAAAATGTTTGATTGTGATCCAAAGGCCTTTGCCTATGGACCAAAAGTAAAATTTTTCATACCAAGAAAACTGGTGTTTTTTGGCTACGTTGACGACATTAACGGTTCCCAACGGATGCCTCCATTTTTTTAGTCATCGTATTCAGAATTAGTTCTACAACACCGGCAGAAGTTAACAACCCTTGGATGGGATTCATTGACTTCTCAAAGTTTTGTCTGAGGCCATTTTTGTTGGTAAAACTTCCTTGCGCTTCACAGAAAATTTGTATTGGAGCAGATAAACTCGCGTTTATTGCAGCTTCGGTCAAATTGGTATCAAAACAAATCACCTGACTTGGATCAATGCCATCTGGGATGGATTCTTTGATCAGGATCACTAAGTCCACTGAACCTTGTTTGACTGCTGAAACAATTCCTTTAATTCCAGAAGGAGTTGTAAGACCTAAGTCTATTGCTCCTTTTGTATTCGGGTGGTTGTCTTTTGTGAGTAAAAAGTCTACTTGTTCAGTTTCTTTATTTTGTGCATCCGTCACACGAGTTTCCCATTGGATGGATTTCCCACCTAATGCTTGCGAGAGGGAGTTTAGATTTTGTTTCAATGTTTCTAAAGTTTCATTGGATTCGTGAGCTCCACCGAGAACGGCAATGGATTTTGCTTCTTTTAATCGATCAATGATTTTGGAGACCACCACTTGTGATGTGGAATTTTTTCCATTTTCCAAATAACTAAACAAACGATTTTCGTTCATCCAATCCAAATCAAAACGACCTTTGTCACAGAGGAAAAACATTCCTTGATCAAAGTTTTCACGTACCATGTAACGATACATTTTATTGTCTCGTACGTTTGTTGTTACATTGCAACCTGTGGAACAACCATGGCAAACGGATTTGTGTGATTTATACCACCAAACACGTGATTTAAAAAGTGTTTTATTATTGAGTAGGGCTCCCACAGGACAAATGTCTGCAAGCGCACCTTGGTAGTTATGATCAATTGGTTCTGATTTTGCAAGACCAATGATTGAATGGTTCCCTCTTTCAAAAAGACCTAAGTTAGATTCACCTACTTTTTCTTCTTCAAAACGAACACAACGATAACAAACGATACATCGATTGTGATTGATGATGAGGTTCGTTCCAATTTCTTCTTGAGGGATATTTCGTTTTTCAAATTCAAAACGGGAATGGCCAGATCCAGAACCAAAAGCATTGTCTTGCAAACGGCATTCTCCTGCTTTATCACAAACAGGACAATCTAACGGGTGATTGGCGAGAAGGAATTCCATGGTACCTGCACGTGCTTCTTTCACACGATCGGATTTAGTAATGATACCCATTCCCTCTTTTACAGGAGTATTACATGCGGCTTGTAAACGCGGTACACCTTCAATCTCAATGAGACACATTCGACACATACCGACAATGCTCAGAGCTGGGTGGTAACAGAAGTAGGGAATTTCCACTCCTACTTCTTTTGTTGCATCAATGAGGTTTTTCTTTTCGTCGACTTCGTATTCGACTCCGTCTATCTTTATCTTAACCAAAGAACAGACCCCCTAGGTTTGATTAGACTTAGGTCTTTTGATTTTGTCAAACCTTCATTTGGAAATTATATTTACCTCGGAAAGATACGTGTATGGTTGTAAGTCCACGACGTGATTACTAAAAAATTCGGAATCTACAAATAGGGAACTGGCTCTGATATTGGTCTGTTTTAGAATTTTGGCGATCAAATCATCTAAAATTTGTAAGGCACGGACTTCATAAAAAAATGCGTTATCGAGATTGATTCTCAAATTGGTGAAACTTGCCCTTCCTGCTAAGGTAAGCATAAACCTGTCATATATCTCTTCTGTGGATTTTTTACCAGGACATCCTTTTATGTCGAGTTGCATCTGCGAAATAGAAAGTTCCGTCACATTGATTTGCAAAGGAAAATCCTTTTTATCTATGATGTTTTCGGGTTTGAGTTGTAAAACGAGTGCTATTTTTTCGAGGAGAGCTTGGTTCGCAATGGGTTTTAATAAATAAGCAGTGACATGACTTAATGCTGCCCGTTTCACTTGGTCCTTTTCTCCAACAGCCGTTAACATGATGACGGGTGTCATTTTTAACATGTCCTTTCCTTTTTCGAGAAAACTGATCCCATCCAAATAAGGCATGTTCACATCACTGATGATCAAATCATAACTATTGTTTCGGATTTTGGTAAGACCTGACATTCCATCTACAACATGAGTCACATCAAAGTTATATCTCTCTAAAGTATGTAATAATAGTTTTGCACTACTCTCATCATCTTCTAAGAGTAAAATTTTATAAACTTTTGGGCGATTCATTCGATTCGATTTCCTCTATTGGTTTGGAATGGCGTTTAAATTCGCATACTTCATAAACCATTTTGGTTGTAAGGCTCTTTGGTATAAGTAAGCATCAACTAATACTAAGTTTACGACAGCTTCAACAATCGGAACCGCCCTTGGTAAAACACATGGATCATGACGACCTTTTGCCTTGAGAATGGTTTCTTTGTTTTGGTCGTTCACTGTTTTTTGTTCTTTTTTAATTGTAGAAGTAGGTTTAAAAGCTGCTCGAATGACAAGATCCATTCCGTTAGAAATTCCACCTTGGATTCCACCGGAACGATTGGTTCTTGTTTTGACTTTTCCTGTTCCTTCTTCGATGTAAAATTCATCATTGTGTGTACTACCTGTTTGGCGAGTACCAGAAAATCCAGAACCAACTTCAAAACCTTTACAAGCAGAAATGGATAAAATGGCTTTGGCTAAATCAGCGTCTAACTTATCATAAACGGGATCTCCAAGTCCTGGAGGTAAATTACGAACCACAACTTTTACAACTCCCCCAACGGAATCTCCTTCATCACGGAGTTTTCGGATGAGAGTTTCCATCTCGTCATTGGCAGAAGGTTTCGGACAACGTGTCGGAAATTGGTCAACGATGTCCCTGGAGTTTGGGTATTCATCCTCTGCAATCAAAGAATCAATTGGACCAATCGAATCCACAAATCCAACGGTTGAAATACCCAATTCGTTTTCTAAAATCACTCGGGCAAGACCTGCAGCTGCAACTCGACCAATGGTTTCACGGACAGAGGAACGACCACCACCTACATGGGCTCGGTGGCCATATTTTTCAGAATAAGTATAATCAGCGTGAGACGGGCGAAACACATGTGCCATCTCATCATAATCGCTGCCAATGGTATTTTGGTTATTTACCTTCATGAGAATGGGGCTTCCAGTGGTTTTGCCTTCAAAAACTCCAGACTCAACTACCATTCGATCTTTTTCATCTCTCGGAGTTGTCAGATCATTTTGACCTGGTCTTCGACGTGTTAGATCTTTTTGGATTTCTTCTTCTGGAAATGGAAGTCCCGCTGGCACTCCATCCACAACAACTCCAACGGATGTTCCGTGAGATTCTCCATAGGTAGATACTCGAAAAATTTTTCCCCAACTTGATGGCATATACGGACAATGAAAATGGAGATTGCATTCTCTCCAATAAAGTTTTTCATGAACTTGGAATGCATTTACTCTTTGATGGACCCAAATATAAGGCTATCACCCTTAGCATTGGGGTGCATCTATTGATTCTTTTGTCTTATTTGGCAATGGAATACCGAAGTGACATAGATTCTACTCACATCAAACTCAAGGAAGGTGGAAATTTTTCCTCTTTCCAACTTCATTTTTCTACCGGATTGGGAGAAAGTAAGGAATCAACCACACCAAAGCAATCGCAGAATGATGGAACCAAAACCACAGAAGATGAAATCTCTGAATTCCAAAATTGTCTTAGTTATCCCAGTTTGGCATTGGAACAAAAACTTGAAGATCATTGTGTTTACCGACTTTCCGTAAAAGAAGACGGCAGTTTGGAAAAAATTGCAGTGGTCACAGCATGTAGGTATGCGGTTTTTGATCAACAGGTGCGTCGTCAACTTTCCGACTGGAAGTTCCAATACACCAAAGGCAAAGAATTTGTTTTACCCATTAGGTTCCGTTTAGATGTCAGAGACTAATCCACAATCGGAAGAAGTTGCTTGGTATATTGTTTATACCAAACCTCGTGCAGAGAAAAAACTCAGTGAACTTCTGAACAAATACAAAATCGAAAACTACTTACCAATACGGAAAGAACGGAAAAAATGGACAGATCGATTCAAATGGATCCAAGTACCAATATTACCTTCCTATATTTTTGTAAGGATTGTCTTTTGGAGAGATAAAAATAAGGTCTTACAATTACCTGGATCTGTTCAGTTTGTATTTCATAAAGGTCAACCAGCCATTGTGGAACAAAATGATTTAGATGTTTTGGAACAAGGCCTTAAAGATTATGCGGAATCTTTGAAAATGAACAGAGAACTATTATTTCAAAAAGGCAAAATGGTGAAAGTGATCGATGGTTCATTTGCTGGTAAAACCATGGAAATACTTAAAGTAAAAAACAAAACTCTTGTAGTTTTAAGAATTCCTGGTGTAGAAACCGTTTTCTCTTATGAGATCAATATGGATCACTTAGCTTGGGAGGAATTACTTGTATGACAAATAAAGATACTTTAACTATAGTAAAACAAGCGCTTGACGATGAAATTTCATCTCTCGTTCACTTCCGTGAACAACTAGACCCTTCAGTCAAAGACTGTATCGATCTGATCCTAAAATCAAAAGGAAAAGTGATTGTCACTGGCGTTGGTAAGTCTGGTGATATTGCCAAAAAAATCTCACATACACTTTCTTCGACTGGAACTTCAGCATATTTTTTACACCCAACAGATGCATCACATGGGGATTCTGGAATTGTTGGACCAGACGATGTGGTACTTGCCATTGGAAAAAGTGGTGAATCAGAAGAGCTAAATTATATCCTACCGACTCTTCGCAAAATCGGAGCAAAAATTGTAGGCATCACTGCAAACGCCAAATCTAAGTTAGCAGAATTATCGGATGTTGTCATTATCACTCCTGTTTTAAAGGAAGCATGTCCATTAGATCTTGCTCCCACTTCTAGCACAACCATTGCCCTTGTACTGGGAGATGCAATTGCTGTTGCTTTAATGGAATTAAAAGAATTTAAAGCAGACGATTTTGCATTGTACCATCCTGCCGGCCGATTAGGAAAACGACTTTCCTTATATTTGACAGATGTTATGCGAAAAGGAGAAAGAAATGCCTCTATTCCCATTAATGCAAACTTAGAAACTATTTTAAAAGAAATTACAGAAAAAGGAATTGGTGCTACTGGAGTTGTGGATTCAAATTCAAAACTTGTAGGACTGATTACCGATTATGATATTCGTAAATACCTCACAAAACATACCTTATCTCCTGATGTAACAGCAAAAGAAATGATGAACTCGAATCCTAATAGTTTTCGACCAAATGAAAAGGCTTATGATGTTTTAATCAAAATGGAAGGACGCGAAAGGCCAATTTCTGTTGCTCCTGTTGTGGATGAAAATGGGATTTTTGTTGGGATGATTTCTCTCCACGATTTATTACAAAAAGGATTATAAACTTTATGCCAGATTCTTATAAAATCATAGCCTCTGTCGGTGAGGATGAATTACGCCACCTTCAAAAAAAAGATGTAAAAGATGTAGATGTGATCGAAGTTCGATTGGATTTATTCTCTAGAAATTACATCCAGAAAGAAATGAAAAAGAAAATCAAAGCACTTGGTTTACCAGTGCTTTTTACATACAGAAGAGCCGAAGATAGTAGTGTTCGATCCTATGTGAAATTATTCCCAGAAGATGTTGAAGGCATCATTAAAGATTTCAATGACAATGCCAATTATTTGGATATCGAACTGAATAGAGAAGATACAATTTTTCGAAATTATGAGACCTTAAACTATCGAATCATTTATTCTTACCATTCTTTTAAAAAATCAATTTTGGCAAATGAAATGAACCAATTCATTGCAAAATCAAAACCGGTCAAAAAAAAGAATCCCATTTATAAGTTTGCAATCACACCCGAAAACATTGAAGAAACTGCTGACTTTTTAAATGATATCAAACTTTTATCAAAAACTCAAACAATGATCGGAATTTGTATGGGTGAACTTGGAATTATTTCAAGAGTATTTGGTGATAAGTTTAATTCATCTTTCACCTATATGACATTAGGTGAACCAAAAGCACCTGGACAAATTTCGGTGGATACTTTTAAAAAACTACGTGCGGACTTATTCAAAAGTCCACATTCAACTTCAGGGAAGGATTCAAAGGAAGAATAATGGTTCTTCCTATTTGTTATTAATTTGATCCAGGAGTGGAAAGATTCGTTCCTGGTACCTTTCCACCTTTTGTGTTAATAAATTCACGAAACGATTGTTCCTTCCAAACTTCTTTGAAATCTTTTTCTAAACTTGCAGATGTCCAATATTCAGGTTTTAAATCCGCTGCCATCTGAAACTGTTCTTTGGTTTTGGTGATGTCATTTTTCTTAGCAAAACAACGTGCCAAGAGGTAGTGTGCTGCAGAGGAACCATTTGTTTTTTGCAGGTAAGGAATTGCTAAATCAACTTTTCCGCTGTAAAAATAATTCCTTCCTCTATAAAAAATGTATTCCCTTCCATTGGAAATTGTTTGGTCTTTTTCCAAAACGGCAAAATAACTTTCGGCTGTATCAAAAGCATTGTTTTCCGTATATTTTCTCGCTAATTTTAAAAACCCAACTTGAAACTTTTCAGGTGTTTGAGATAAATCTGGAAATTTCATTGTAATGAATTCAGAATATTTTGCGAAACTAGTTTCAAATTTTTTAGTTTTATTTCCGGCTTCAAACATACAAACAAATCGAAACATGTGGGATTCAATTTGATTTGGATTAAAGGATAGTGCTTTATCGGATGATTGGATACATTTTTCCCAATCAGATTTTTGTTCGTATAACCTTGCCAGTGCAAGTAGTGGAGTGTCTTTTTGAACTTGTCTGAAAGCTTCTTGAAAGGATAATTCTGCTTTCTCAATTTCTGCTAATTTTTGATAAGCAATCCCTTCATTTAGAAATACATAATATAGAAAGACATTTGTATCTTTTGAGAATGGATTTTTTTTAGCTTTTTCAAAGGAATCAATTGCAGATTTAGGATCATCTAATCTTAACTTTATGATACCCATTTTGTAATGGTATCTCGAACGTGTTGGATTTTTTTCGATTAATATGTTTAAATTCGATTCTGCTTTTTCGTATTTTTTTTCTTCAAATAATGCTAAAACATAATCCCAACGTACATCTTCTAAATGAGGTTGGTTTGCTAAAATTTGTTCGTAAGATTCACTAGGTTTGGTAGTTTCTTTACCCTCGATACTTTCGTCAGGTTTTTTTACTAGGTCTTTCTTATTTTCAGTATTTTTGGGTTCTGGGTGTTTAGGTTCAATTTTTGTATGTTGTGTGTATGTATGCGTTGTGGAAGAAGGATTCCCTTTATTTCCTACAGCACGGTTATATATTTTTTGAACTTCTTCATTTTTAGGATCATACTTAAGGTAACGTGATGCATACGTGGCAGATAAATTCCAATCTTGGTGGTAATTGAAAAACAAAGCTAACTTTAGAAGTACTGTCTTTCTTTGGTCTTTGTCCAAATCCAAATCAGCTGCTCTTCGAAAATTTTGAATGGATTTCGGATAATCTTTTTTGTATTCATAGATATATCCTAAATACATGTATGCTTCACCGTCTTGCGGGTGTGAGTCGGCATGTTTGGTAAATTTTTTAATGGCTTCGCCATATGCTTTTTTTGAAAAAGCTTTTTTACCTTCTTTCATAGCATCGCTGTCTATAGCGAATACTGTAGTTTGAAAGATGACAAAACTGAGAACTAAGGAAAGATATTTCCGCACGGATTCCAAACTAGTTGGAACCCATGGGAATGAAAGGGATTTTTGGAAAAAAGTTAGATCTTCGTTCTTTCTTCTTTTTGTGAAGCTAAGTTACGCGAAGCTCTGAGAACGATACTCATGGTCGTTATTTGTGGGTTCACCGAAAGTCCTGTAGGGTAAACTGAGGCATCCATGACAAATATGTTTTTATGACCATAAATTTCCAAATTTAAATCAACTGCTCCCTTCTCTGGGTCGTTAGCAGACTGAATGGATCCATGTGGGTGTGCTGATCCAACTGTCAAATCACCTGGTTTTGTGCTCTCTTTCAGAATCCAATCAAAGTTATCGTTTCCTGTCACTTTGTATGGTTCTGTAAAACGTGTGAAAGGAAAAATCAATTCTTTTGCTCCAGCAGCCACAGTCACTTCAGCTAATGCCTTTAATCCTTTTAGCATATTCATTCCATCAGTTGGAGTGAGTTCAAAGTAAACTTTTCTTCTTCCTAAACTGTACTTCACACTTGCATTGGCTTCTCCATCCGCACCATCACGAACTAAAACAATACCAGCATTGTACTTTGTATAATCTTTCATAACATCAAACTGTTGTTTGCCGTAAAAAGGAACCAAAGAAGAAGCAAGGGTTGGCCTGTAAGGAGCCGCTTCTAACCAGTAACCGTAACCAGTTCCATTTTGGTTATGTCCATCCTTAATCACAATGGATTGTGGTGGGCCTTGGAACATTTTGATTTCGGAATCAAATTTACCAAAAATAGTGGAGGTTGGGTGGACTTTTAAATTCCTTCCTACCCATCCATTTCCAATTCCACTCCTTTGTAATAGAGCAGGTCCTTCAATAGCACCGGCACTCACAATGACAACAGGAGCTTTGATTTCCATCGTTTCAATGATTTCAGTTGGTGCTTTTTCATATGCATCGGGTGTAAATTCGGCAACGACTGTTTTCATTTTTCCATCTCGAATTTTAACCGCACGCATATTGGAAACAACGGTAGCTCCCGCTTCTATTGCATCAGGGATCCAAGTGAGAAATGTAGATTGTTTTGCATTGATTGGGCAACCAAGTCCACACCTTCCAAGACCAATACAGCCACGATTATTATTTCTTAAAACTTGCGGTGTTAATCCTATTTTTTTACCACCAACACGTAATACATTATTGTTCGCATTGATCAAGTTATCTGGTACTTCGTGGACACCTAATCTTTCATGTACTTCTGAAACATAGGGATCCATTTCTTCTCTCGAATAACCTTGCCACCCAAATCGTTCGTTCCATTCATTGGTAACATAATCAGGTGGGTAGAGAGATGTTTGCCAGTTTACTGTTGTTGAACCTCCGATAGACTTACCTTGTAAAATCGATAACGTCTGTTCTTCGGTTACAATAAATCCAGCATCTCGGTAGAGTCTTGCTTGTGATACAAATTCGTCAGAACTAAATTGTGCTGGAGTGAAATAACTACCTTCTTCAATCAGGATTACTTTCCATCCATTTTTTGCAAGTTCTCTTGCGGCAACCGCTCCGCCAGCTCCAGATCCGATGATGACAACATCCGCAGTTAGTTCCCATTTTCCATTTTGGATTTGGTGGGTTTTGATTGTTTCTGCGTGTTTTTTTGGAGTGATGATTTTTTCGTTATGAATTGAGATTCCCATGTATCGTCCGCCTTATTGGATGTAACCGACAAATTTTTGGTATTCTTTGTCAGAACTGAGAAGGAAAAATGAAATTTGTCTTAGGATGGCATAAACACCACGTTTGATTCCAAGTGAAGAATGTTTCCATTCAAGCAAACGTTTGATACGTTCTTCAGGTGGGAGTTTGACAATCGGTGTAAAAGAAAAATCAAGTGCCATTGCTGCTAAAATAGAAGATGGAACACTAGCTAACAGCTGTATAACGCTTTCTGTTTCTATTGGATATGGATGACCATAAACATAATTATCTAACGCAAGTCCTAGATCAAAATTGGGAATGGGGTTGTCTTGTAAGAAGACTTCTTGCAAACTGCGAAAACTGTGGTATTGTTCTGGTGAAATTCCCCTAAGGGTGGGAGTGTTCACTCCTGGACCACAATTCACACCCTGTATGGAAACAGCGGTTAAGGCAAAACATTTGAGAGAAAATTTTAAGAAACGATTTCGTGAAAGTAGGAATGGTGTATGTGGCTCCAAATCTCATTTCCTTCAGTTAGATTTGAACCCATTGTGTCAGAATCTTGTAAAAATATCACTCATTTTCCTTATTTCGACTGGATGTAGTCGTTTTTTTGTAAGGACACCAAACTTTGCATCCATCCAAATTCCTAATTTAATTCCTTTCTCAGAAGCAGAAGGGATCAAAAAAGACCAGTGGCAAAAATTAGCAAAACCAAGAGACCAAAACTTAATTTCAGCAATCATCTTACACAATTCAGGCAAACGAAAGTTCTCTGATTTCTTTCGATTGTCAGTGGAGAATCAATTTTTATTCCATTTGTACATCGATTCCAATGGTACCATCTATGGTGACCCGATGTTTTTAACTCGGGAATGGACCGCCTCACCTGGGATCGATACTGAATCCATCCATATTGTTTATGAAGGAACTCAGGAAACTCTCTATAACCAAAATAAACAAAGGGAAGTGTTACAAAAAACCATCCAATACTTGGCTGAATCTTTGTACATTCCCAAATCCAATTTTGACATCATCTCCAAAAAGGGAATTTTCACTCACAACCAAGCCAAACGTAGGTTTGGTGGCTTTGTGGATTTTTCTCCTTGCGGAAGTGAGTTAGCACTCAATCAAATCCTCAAAGAAATTGGAGGGACCTTTTATGAAGAGGATGATTGGAAGGATCGATTTGTCACAGGCTGGGTTTTAAAAAAAGAAAACAAAGACCTTTTGAAGGAATCATTCCATCCAACCAATGGACGAGGGATCACCAAAGCAGAAAAAATCATATTTTCTCAAATAGAGAAAACAGACAAAGGTTTCACACCTGAAGAGTACCGAGTGAAGTATACCTTCCGTGGGAAAATCAAACCAAGTTGTGTGGTATTACATTATACTGCTATACCAGATTACTTTCGATCTCTTCGAACCTTAGAAGCAAGGAACCTCACTGCTTCCATCATGGTTGATAACAATGGAAAAGCCTACCAACTTGTGGATGTGATTGAAGACCGAGCGGCCGCAGCCACTGGGACAAATGACAATTGTATCCAAATCGAAATTGTCGCAAAAGACACTGAAGAATTACTCAAACAACCAGAACAAATCCAAAAAGTAAAAGACCTTGTGTTAGAACTAACATCTAAGTACAAAATTCCCTTATCCAATGAAAGGTTGGAAGATTTAAGTGGAGTTTTTAGCCATACCCAAGCCAAAAAAAAATGGGGTGGTTCAATCTTCCTCAATGCAAAAGACTTTGATCCAGGGGAAGAATATATGGAACTCATCTTAAATTCGATTGGTGGGAAATACTTTCCAGAACCAGAATGGAAAAATCGAAGTGCCATGGACTGGGCCATTTTATACCGCAATTTTCAACCATAATAAGGAAAATCCGATGAAACAAATATTCAGCATTTTTACTCTTGGAAGTTTACTATTTTTAATCAATTGTAAGTTCAACCAACCAAACTATCACCTTACTTTACAAGAGGCTGAATACCGATACGAAACCATTGAAAATATAAAATACAATTTAGAAATCAATCTCTCACCTAAAGAAAGTTTTACGGGAAAAGTAAACATAGAGTTTGTTGGAAAAAAAATCAGAGACTTACGTTTGGATTATTTCCAAGGTGAAATCAAATCCATCATATTGAATGGTGAAGCTCTTACTGATTTTGAATATAAAAAAGGACAAGTCCAACTTCCTTCGAATCGATTGATGATTGGCAACAATACACTTTCTGTTTCCTTTGAAACACCATATGCTAAAACTGGGAATGGACTGCACAAATTCCTAGACCCTGACGATAAAGAAACGTATATCTATTCACAATTTGAAGCATTTCATGCAAACAAAATGTTTCCTTGTTTTGACCAACCAGATCTAAAGGCAACTTTCCAACTCCAAGTGACAGCACCAAAAAATTGGAAAGTGATCTCCACAACTCTTCCCACTTCACAAAACAAAACGGAAAATCCGGAAGAAGTATTACACCTTTTCCCTGAATCGAAAAAAATTTCAACATATGTTTTTTCCTTACACGCAGGTCCTTACCAAGTTTGGGAGGACAAAACTGAATCCATTCCCCTTCGCCTTTTTGTTCGTAAATCTCTCGCGAAATATGTAGAACCAAAAGATTGGTTTACGTTTACAAAAGAAGGATTTGCTTTTTTTAATTCTTACTTCGGAATTCCATATCCATTCGAAAAATACGACCAAGTCATTGTACCTGAATTTAATTTTGGAGCTATGGAAAATGTAGCGGCCGTTACATTTTCAGAACGATTTGTTTCACGTTCACCTATGACACGTTCCCAAAGAGAAAATTTATCAGATGTGATTTTACATGAAATGGCACATATGTGGTTTGGGGATTTGGTCACAATGAAATGGTGGAATGGACTCTGGTTAAACGAAAGTTTTGCAACTTATATGGCAAGTTTAGCCCAAGCTAAAAATTCCGAATTCCAAGAGACATGGATTAGTTTTTTTGAAAAGATGAAACAATGGGCTTATGAAGAAGATGGTTATAGCACAAACCATCCAGTAGAAGCAAAGGTAAATGATACCGAAGAAGCATTTACACAGTTTGATGGCATTACATATGGAAAAGGTGCTTCTGTAATCAAACAATTAGTCTTTTTTATAGGAGAAGAAAGTTTTCAAAAAGGAGTTCAAAACTATTTAAGAAAATACTCCTATTCCAATTCTACCTTACTCGATTTTTTAAAAGAACTCGAATTTGTGAGTGGGTTCTCTATGAAAAAATGGTCCAAAGATTGGTTAGAAACAAAAGGTACAAATCAAATTGAACTCACAACCGTTTGTGCAGATAATCATCTATATGGAAAAATTATCCAAGCAGCTCCAGGCCCTGAGAACAAACTACGTGATCATAAAACAATTTTAGGTCTCTATTTTTTTGATAAGACCAACAAACAAGTTTCATACGAACAATTTCCCGTTGTTTATTCCGGTAGATCGAGTGAAGCCATTCTGGAAGTCAAATCGTGCCCTGATTATGTATTGTTCAATGCAGAAGACCATGACTTTGTGATTTGGAAATGGACAGATGTTAATAAACAAAATTTAGAATTTGTATTGGAGTATGACAAAGACCCAATGCGAAAACTTATCTTATGGACTGACTACTTCAGGCAAGTATCACTTGCAAACATCACATTCGATGAATTCAAAGATAGTGCCATTCGTTTGTACCAAATAGAAACGGATACAAAAATCAAACGATGGATTTTATCCAAGTTAGCGAGTGATAATGGTTATACATATCTAACTAGTCGATTTTGGTTTCCTGAATCCAAACGTAACACGGATTTAGATTCCTTACAAAATTTTCTTTTAGAGGAATTAAAAAAAGTTAAAGCGGGAAGTGATGAACAAAGGTATTTATTTCTGTCACTCATCGATTCAACTTATACCGAAATGAGTCAAAAAAGATTGTATGATATTTTGGAAAATAAACTCAGTTTTTCAGGCTTAAAACTCGATCAAGATTTACGTTGGAATATAATCATCAAACTTAGCTCTCTCGAAAAAGATCGAAACAAAATTCAGTTCTTCCTTGATCGTGAAAAAAAATTAGATCCTTCCAGTCGAGGTGTAAACTCAAGTTTAGCGGCAGAAGCTTCAGAACCGAATCCAGAAGTAAAACAAAAATGGATCCACGTATTATTAAATCCAAAGACAAGTAACCTTTCATCTTCTACACTCAGAGTGGTTTCTTATTCTTTATTCCCTGAATACCAAAAGAACATCCAACTACAATTTTTAGACCAATATTTTGATGCTTTGGATAAGTTCCAACACACAGATGATGAAAACTACTTGGATGCATTTGCAAAAAGTTTATCACCTGATTTTTGCGCTGATGAAACTTTGTTAATTTTAAAAAAATTCACAAACAATCACCCAAAATTGCCAGCTTCAGTTAAAAAAACCTTACTAAAACAAATCGATTCAGAGAAGAAGTGCATTCAAATGAAATACAAACATAAAGAATTAATGACTCAATAAAGGATCAAACTTTGGTTCAAAAAAAAATATTATTGAGTTTCTTATTGTTGATTCTACTTCAGCTGTTTTTTGTTAGTTGTGCATCACCAGGATTTGGTCCAAGAGGATTTTTATTCACAAAAACAAAAATCGGAGTGTTTGGTACAGGAGAACCTTCCAAAAGACGAGTCACTTCCTGTGTCCATTCCATTCTTGGATTATTTTCATTTGGGAATGCATCATTTGAATTTCTAAAATCTAGGTCCAAAATCCAAACTGTCACAGAAACCAATTGGACAACTCTTGTTGTTCTTGGTGTGTATGCCAATCTATGTGTTGAGATCTCTGGAAACGAATGAACGTAAAACTAAAAAGCAATCAATTTTATTTTGTCTATTTTCTCTTCTTATCTTACTTTAGCTCTTGTGCTAATTTAGGCCAACCACAAGGTTTAGGCCCAACAGGGCTTCTATATGCATCATATACCCTTGCTGTTTCGGAAAGACCTCTCCCCAAACAGACATTAAAACAAGGAAAGGCATGCCTAAAACGGATTGGATTCTTTTATGTGACGGGAGATGGGAGTATTTTATCCGCAGCACAAGAAGGAGGAATCCTAGAAGTGTTCCGAATCGAAAAAGAGGCAACAAATTACCTCTCTCTCTATTCTACTTTATGTACTGTTGTTTGGGGGATTTAGTTTTTTTTACGAACCACTTTATCTAACATATCTGGATAATCAGATATAATTCCATCAACTCCACAAGTTACCAAACGATTCATTTCTTTTTCTGTATTCACTGTCCAAGGAATCACCATCATCCCTTTGTCATGAGAAGTTTTGACAAACTTTGGTGTTATATATAAAAAATATGGTGAGATGATATCTGCTTGTTTCTCTTTTGCTAAACCAAGAATTGCCTCTCTATATCCATTCCCAAGTCCAATGGTCATTAAAAATCCTTGGAAATATGTAGGCACAAACAATGCACTTGTTTTGATCTTTGGATTCTTTAGTTTCGACACTGAAAGTGTTCTCATATCAAATGATTGGATTGTCGAACGATCTACCACTTTATACTTTTCAATAATTTGAATTAGTTTTTCAGTATGGTCTTTGACTAAACTATCAGGTGCAGATCCATCATCTGGAAATTTGGTTTCGATATTAAATTCAAATACTTCTTTCGATTTCTTTTCATGTTTCAAAACCAATTCAAAAAATTCTTCGAGCGATAAAAGTTTTGTTCCAGGTACAGGAATTTGTTTCGGAAAATTTGGATTTTGTTTAGAACCACAATCTAATGCTTGTAATTCGGCAAGCGTAAGATCATACAATGATTTTTTTTGGATTTGGGTTCCATCAACATTTTGGCAAATAACAGGATTCGTATCAGAATCATGATGGATGACCACACGTTTGTCTTTTGTTAAAACGGTATCTAATTCTAAAGTAACCATTTTATATTTGATTGCTTCTTCAAACGCAGGCCATGTATTTTCCGGTTTTAATCCGCGTGCACCACGGTGTCCCTGTAAGTCGATGTCTTTACGCAAACGATTGGGAGCTTCAACTGTTGCACAATTCACAACCAACAAACTAAAAAAACTCACGGCCATGTAGAGTTTACTAAATGAGAGAATCAATTTCATCAAAGGTTACCTGCTTTTGCAAAATTCCACTGATTTATTTTATTGCATCAAGTAAGAAAAAAGTTTCGATTTTACAAAAAAATTGAAATGATTCGCAGATTGAAGAATTGCATGGATTGTTTCTTTTTGTCTTCTTTTGCCTGTCTCAAAAAGGAAAAGAATGGAAAAAACGAGCACACCACCTACGGTAACATCGGTGGTGGCTCCAGAAAGGAAATTTAGCGTAATTTCAGCGTAACGCAAATTTTCAAAACTAAGTCAACCTTATCCATGCGAATCTTATACATCCAAACCGTTCTTAACGTTTTTGGAGCCTTTTCAGAACGTAAATAACGGTTTTTTACAATTTTTTTTGGGAACTCATGGAAAAAGTAAATCATTTCAGAAATTATAGAGAGAGAAGAAATCTCACACGCATTCAATTATCAGAAAAATTGAATATTCCACGATCAGCCATTGAGTTATTGGAATCAGAAGAGTGGATCCGCTCTAAATTTGATTATGTCGTTTTGGTTTCTAAAGAGCTGGGTCTCTCACTCATTGATCTCATTCGGAATGAATTTGACTACGATTTAGAAAGAGAGTTTTTTAATGAGGAAGAATTTGAAGAAATTGTAGCTCGTTATGCCAATGCAAGAGTCACTTTGATCTTATCAGAACTCAAACTTTTCTGTCGGAATGCCAAAGTACGGTTAGATGATTTTGACGTGACAGAACTTTCCTTTTCGATGGGAAGTTTGCACAAACTCATCACACTCAATCAAAAATTGGAACGTGGTGAAATTAGCACAAAGGATGCACTTGTTGAATTTCCACCGAAGTGGGGAAAGTTTAGCAACCGAAGTAACTAGAGAAAATTTCGAAACTAAACCTGTGGACTAAACCACAAGTTCGTCTTCTCCCGCACGAGCCACAACGATCTCGCCCGCTTCTTCCAGTTTTCGAATGATGTTTACAATTTTTTGCTGAGCGTCTTCCACGTCTTTCAATCGGACTGGACCCATAAAGTCCATATCCTCTCGGAGTAAGTTGGCAGCACGTTTGGACATGTTTTTAAAGATCTTATCTTGTACTTCGGAATCTACGGACTTGAGTGCTTTCGCCAAATCCGTGTTATCAACTTCGCGCATTACCTTTTGGATCGCACGGTCGTCGAGTAAAACGATATCTTCGAATACGAACATCCGTTTTTTGATCTCTTCGGCAAGTTCGGGATCTTCTTCTTCCAAAGCTTCGATGATGGTCTTTTCTGTTCCGCGGTCTACTAAGTTCAAAATTTCCACAACAGAGTCAATACCCCCAGCAGAGGTATAATCTTCGGAAGCAAGAGTAGAGAGTTTACGTTCTAACACCCGTTCTACTTCACGGAGTACGTCTGGTGACACACGGTCCATCGTTGCAATCCGTTTGGCCACTTCCGCTTGGATTTGGTGTGGAAGGTTCGAAAGGATATTGGATGCTTTTTGCGGATCCAAATAGGATAAAATAAGGGCGATGGTCTGAGGGTGTTCCCCCTGGATAAAGTTGAGAAGGTGGGCCGGGTCTGTTCTACGAATGAAGTCAAACGGCCTAACTTGTAAGGACGAAGTGAGCCGGTTGATGATATCAATGGCTTTTTGGTTCCCGAGCGCTTTTTCAAGTAGTCCCCGTGCAAAGTCAATACCACCATTGGTGATAAACTCTTGTGCCATCATGAGTTCATTGAACTCAACGAGTACCTTCTCTTTGTCTTCTGGAGTGATTTTATCTAAACGAGCAATTTCGAACGTGATTTGTTCGATCTCGTCTTCTCTTAGATGTTTGAAGATTTCGGAGGCCACTTCGTTTCCAACCGCAACCAAAAAGATGGCGGCCTTTTGTCTTCCTGTGAGCGATGGCTTCTTATTGATCATACTTCTTCCCGAAATCCGTACTACTTAGTTTATCGGCGGACTCTGAAAAAAACAATGAGATTTATTCTGGGAGAAATTTCCCGCATTCTGCCAAATTTTGTTTCTCACTGGATGTGAGAAATATTTTATGTTGACCGGTCTATTATTTTTATAGCAAATGGGTTTTGTGGGCAAAAAAGGAAGTGTTACCAAACAAAGGATCATTGAAGTCATGGCCGGACTTTTGGAAGAAAACGGGTATGAAGCAACAGGCCTTAGCGAATTGGGAAAGGAAACAGATACTCCAAAAGGTTCACTGTACTTTCACTTTCCTGGTGGGAAGGATGAACTGACAAGTCTTGCCATCTTACACTCAGGAGAACAATTAAATGAATTTTTTAATTTAGTACTCTCAAAAAGTGAAAGCCCAACTCATGCCATCAAACAAGTGTTCTCTGCTTTGGAAGATCGGATTGTTTCAAGCCAATACAGAAAAGGATGCCCCATTGCCACGACAGCAATGGAGTCAGCTAACCAATCGATCCTTGTAGCAAATGCTTGTAAGGAAGTGTATGCTTTATGGTCAAAAACAATTGAATCTTATCTGGTACAAAATGGATACAATTCACGAGTTGCAAAAACACTTTCGGTTTCCATCCTCTCGTTATGGGAAGGTGCCCTTCTGTTATCGAAAATCCAAAAGTCTGCCGAACCCCTTCGATTGGCTCAAAAAACCGCAGATCTTTTGCTAAAAACTTAAAATGAAAAACTATATTATCTAAAATTCAAAATCAACGTTACAATCAAATCATAGGAAATGAAATAAATGAAACATCTATCAAAACCAAAGTCGATCTCGATACTCACCTTCATCGTATTAGTTAGTTTTACGTTGTTTTTTTTAGGGTATCCGAATGAAAACATCCAATGGGATGTATCTTCAAATCCAATCACAAATCAAATTCCTAAACCAAAGGGTAAATCCAATTTGGTATTTTCCATCTTAAAAACGGGAGAAGCAAAAACTCTAGAAGGGTTTGTCATTGAAGGTGGATCGATTTTGAAAATGGTCACTGTTTCCCATTCCAGTTTTTACATCCAACACCCAAAGGGAAATTTTCTTTTTGATACTGGCCTTGGAACCAATATCGAAGAACAGTTCACAGTATTTCCTTTTTACTTAAAACTATTAATGGAATACAAACTGATTGAAACAACAAAATCCCAATTACAATCCAATAAAGTTGATATAAATTCGATTGAAGATGTATTTTTTTCACACCTACATTGGGACCATGCCAGTGGGCTTAAGGATTTTCCAAATGCAAACATTCATAGTGTGAAAGAAGAATTAAACAATCCAAAGATTGAACTAGGTTACATTCCTTCACAATTTGAAGGTGAATCGGTAAAATGGAAATATCTAAATTTTTCTAATACACCTTATGCTTCTTATGCGAAAAGTATCGATTGGTATGGAGATGGAACTGTTGTTTTTGTTCCTATGAAAGGACATAGTGAAGGCTCAGTTGGTTTATTTTTACATACTGAAAATGGAGAAACATACTTTTTAACAGGTGATATTGTTTGGCGGAAAGAAGGTTTTGTGAATCTCAAACACAAACCTCGTGGCGCAAGATGGATTGTAGATTTTGATGTGCCGACACTTGGAGAAGAAATTGTCCGTGTCCATAAGCTTCTAATCGATAACCCCGGACTCAAAGTCATCCCTGCCCATGACTATGATACACAACTCCCACTTGGGTTTTATCCAAAAGTAATCGGTGGTAATAAACTTTTGACGATGGAATGAGCAGGACAATTTGAAAGTGAGGATCTATTAGGAATCCAAAATCGACGAAAACAACGGATGATCCTGTTGAGATTTCCTAAATGAACATTCCAGATTACCCGTTTGTATCTTTGTTTTCCGTCGCCACCGATTTCCTTTGGAGTAATAGTCCTTTCATTCCTTGTAAGGATTGTTCCAATCGTTCGATTTCCTTTTGAATGGATTCTCGATTTTCTTGTATCACATTATGAAAACCATGTGCTTTGCCCATAAGCTCGTGGTAGTCAAGAGAAACCTGGTGGAGAGCTGCATCCCATTGTTTGGGAGCAATCCGTCTTTTTTTCCAATACACCCTCTTGCCGATGCCATAGAGCCATTGACCCATACCAATCGCATGTAATGGTACGAGGATATACAATGAAGCAATGATGACCTTGCTATAGGATACTTCTTTGGCAAACAAACCCCAGAAGTATAGCCAAAGTGCAGAAAGTAAAACAACCGAAACAGTCAAATTGGCTTTCGGTGTACTAGGAGAGATTGAGTTAAAAATAGAAAGGAGGATGACAGAAAAGATCAGTAAAAGGAGAACTTCCCAAGGGACTAATGTAAAAAATAAATCCCAAAACTTTTGAAAGTTTTCCCAACTGGTTTTGATCTGATTGATCGTGGTTTGGATTTCAACAATTTGGTTTTGGATTTTTTGAAAGAAGTCTGTGATCGCTGACATGAACCAAATACTAAACAAAATCAAAAATCAGGCAAGTGGTTTCTTTGTCCGATTTATCTCACCTAGCACCACAAGAAATTTACTCGTATTGTATACGATTTTGGTGGTACCATTTTTCGTTTATCATGAATCCCATCTTCCATGGCATTATGTGTTAGTTTTATGTTTGGTCTCTTTATTCGTCGGACTTCTCATTACTTACATAAGTTTATATATCATCCAATTGTACTGGAGAGAAACGTTTCATCCATTGATTGAAATTGGAGTGTTAATCCTCTTTATCTTTGCTCTTTGGTTAGCAGAAGTGTTGATCTTTGAAGCAGGCACTGTATTTTTATTTATTTTTGTCATCATCGCATTTTTCATTCGGATCTTACAATTAACTGAATATGCAAGGCTTTTACTTGCGTTTTGTCTTGTAGCGAGTAATGCTTTCATTTCATTTAAAGCATTACAAGGTGCTGAAATTTTATCTTCGTATTTACTTTTTAAAAACAAATACCAAATAGAAGAAAAAAACTTAAACAATTGGGTTATCACCAATGAAAAAGAACATTGGAATGAAGAACTTCAATTTGGATTTACTTTACCAGAAGGAATGTTCTTTTATAAACCAGATGATTTAACCTTGGAAAACAAAACAGGTGTAGGTCAAATCGCTGGTCTCTTATCATTTAGCGATCATGATGCAGAACGGTATCCATTTGTAAGGATTTTTTATTTTCCTGATTATGTCGGGTTTCAAAAAGAACAAGCGATCCAAGAATTTTCAGAATTTTTAAAAATACAAGTGAGTAAAGGTGACATTGAGGACTTACAAGAAATCCAACAAAAGGAAATCGAAGAATTTATCTTACTCAGTAAATTTTGGACTTTTTATGATTTGTTACGGCCCCGTTATTCAAAAACAGGTTTTATGATTATAGAAACAAATAATCACGATAAACTTTTGTTGCATATAACTGAAAATTTAGAAAAAGGAGAAATTCACGAATCGGTCATTCGTGAATTTTTGGCATCAATTCGATTCAGAAATTGATTGTAATGCAATGAGTGAAAGTGGATCAACTAACACTCCATTGATTTTTGCACCTAAATGTAAATGAGGGCCTGTGGACATACCAGTAGTCCCTACAGTTCCAATTTGTTGCCCTTGTTTCACTTGTTCACCCACTTTCACTTTGATTTCATCTTGGTGCATATAAAAAGAAAAGATTTTATTCCCATGATCGATGATGGTAAAATTTCCTTCATAATATGTTTTTTGCGCTAATACAACTGTTCCATCTTGAATGGCATAAACGGGAGTTCCCGTTTTCCCTCTAAAATCAACACCACCGTGAGGGCGACCTTGTTTGTTATTATAATCACGTCTTACATAGAATTTACTTGTGATGTAGATAGACTCTAAAGGATTTTTAAAATTCTTCTGGAATTGTAATTGGCTCGATTTTGAAAATGCTAATTCTTTGGCGTTTTTGCATTCTTGGATAAAATCCAATACTTCCTTCGGTAATTCCTTTGTGACAAACTTTTCATCGACTTTGATTTGTTGGTTTTTTTTGATCACTTGGAACTTGGTTGGTTCTAAGATAATTTGGTATTGTTTTTGGCCACGTTTGACAAAAAAGATTTTGGAAACAATCTCTAAGGTCATCGCTCCTGCTGGAGTATCTGGAGAGATTGGCAAAAAGGCGATCATACTATTTTCACGTTTTGTTAATATGACATCTTTTCCTAACCAACTCACTTTATAAGATTCATTGATCCATTTTTTATCCTTTGGAGTTAATCGTAAATAAATTACCTCACCACGGCCAAACCTGCGAGCTTCCATTAGAAGCGAAAAATTTTTCTCTTCTTTTTTTACAAAATAATTACCTGAAGACGTTATATGTTTGGGAGATTTCTTTTTATTTTCACGTGATTCAGCTGGTACTGCTTGGACAAAGAAAATGATTATGAAGAATATAGAAAAATAACGAACCATCTCTCCAAATTTCGGCTATTTTGTTTTGGCGGATTCGTTAAATTTTTGCACAAACGCAACAAATTCTGGCTCAGGTAATGGTTTGCTATACAAATACCCTTGGATCATATGGCAACCCAAGTCATGTAACAAATCCCTTTGAGCAGGGTTCTCAACACCTTCCGCAATCACTTCTAAACCTAAAGAATGTGCCATATTGATGATGGCCTTACAAATAGCTCGATCATCTTCATTGAGTTCTAAATCAACAACAAACGATCGATCAATTTTGATCACATCCGCGTTGATTTTTTTGAGATAACTAAGTGAACTATAACCAGTTCCAAAATCATCAATTGAAACTTTGATCCCGAGCTCGGATAAATACTCAAATGCTTCGATACTTTTTTCCGGATTTTCCATGATCGAACTTTCGGTAAGTTCTAACTCAATTTCTTCTGGATTGATTCCAAATTGTAAAATCGTAGCTTGAACTCGGTGGGACCAGTTAGCGCGCGCTAGTTGTTTTCCACTTACATTGATGCTGAGTGGAAAACTTGGTAAATTCATTTCGCACCAAGTTTTTTTCAACCGACAGGCTTCTTCTAAAACCCAATCCCCAATCCTCTCGATGATACCCGAATCTTCTGCAACGGGAATGAATTCAATTGGTGGAACCCAACCTCTTTCCGGATGTTTCCACCGGATGAGAGCTTCTGCTCCGCAAACTTGGTTTGTAATTGTAGATATTTTTGGTTGGAAAAATAAAATTAACTCTTCGTTCTGAATTGCCTTTCTGAGAGAGTTTTCAATGTACAATCGTTTTTCGGATCGTAAGATGAGTTCGTTTGTATAGAATTTATAATTATTTCGGCCTAATTCTTTTGCTTTGTACATGGCCATGTCAGAATTTTTTAATAACTCGGCGGAAGTTACACCGTCATTGGGTGAAAGTGCAATTCCCATACTAATGGTGGTGAATAAATCCCTTCCCATGATATGAAACGGTTGGCTTAAGATATCTAAAATTTTTTGTGCAAATTCAGCGGCCGCACTTTTATTTGGGACATCCACTTTCAAAATCGCAAATTCATCTCCACCAAAACGAGCAACGGTATCTACTTCCGTCATCACTCGTTTGAGTCTTGCTCCTACCATTTGTAATAAAATATCACCTTTGGTATGACCCAAACTATCATTGATGAATTTAAAATTATCGATATCAAAAAAGTAAAACGCTAGTAAGGTTTCTGTTGATTTATGATTTTTAAGCGCCTGGTTCGCATGATCAATAAAAAGAGTACGATTCGATAGTCCTGTTAATGCATCGTAATAAGCTAGGTAGGTAATTCTTTCTTCCGATAATTTACGTTCCGTAATATCTACACCAAAACTAATAAAACGTTTTTGTTTGGTTTCGGAATCATCAATTGGAATGTACTTTCTTAAGAGATAAGTAACTTTATCATTATGATCTTGGATGAGTTCTTCGAATTCAACGATTTCATTTTCTTTCGCAGCGACTTCTAAAAATTTTTTCCTACGTTCATAAAACTCTGGAGGTAAATCCAATTTTTCAGCAAGATCAACATCAGTTTTTTTGAATAACCATTTACGGATTTCTTTATTGGATAAAAATACTGGGTTTGTATATTCATATTCAAAATTTGAATTTAACACCGCAATATCCGAGTCCAAATTATCCAAAATAAATTCATAAAAGGCTTTTTGGTTTTTGACTTGTTCTTGTGATCGTTTTCGTTCTGTGATATCTCGAAACGTTGCCCATATCGCCATCTTACCATTCACTGGAAACAAACGGAAAGAAGACTCAGTAGGAATCAATCTACCTGATTTTGTTCTGAGTGCAGCACTTTCGATTAAGTTTCCTTCAAACTCTGCATCTTCATCAACTTCAACGGGAGGCATGAAGTATGAAAATTCTTTTCCAATAATCTCATCCAACGCATATTCCAAAACAACGACTGCTTGTTTGTTCGCATTGATGATTTGTTTGGTAGTTGGGTCGATTTGCATTAGAATGTCTAAAGACTCTTCAAAGACATTTTCTAAAACCACAACCTTTTCGCGAATTTTATCATAGGCAATCGATCGGTTCATATCTTCTATCAAGCGTTCTGCGAAGTTTAGCACCAAATCTAATGTTCCAACCGAATATATTGGTTCCGCTAAATGTAAAAATGTGGGATGAGCAACTTGAGACAGTTCTTCAGGAGAAAGAATGTTAGGCGATAAAATGATGTAAGGAGACTCAGGAAAATGTTCAAAAATAAATTTTTGTTTATCCATCGCATTGGAATCATTCCAAAATAAAAAGACTGCTGATTCTTGGATGGACCCTGGTTTGATTTTTAAGATCGATGGGAAACTATGTACATGACAAGTTTCAATGTTCGTTATGTCACGTAACAGCCGATTATAGAAGTTATGATCAGATTCTTCTATATAGATTGTGATCTGTTTCAGTGACATGATCTAGGCATAGTAGACGAAAAATCCTTTTCCTTACAATAGATTTTTTTAACCATACGCGTATGCGACAGGAGAGCCATCGATCCATTGTTTGTGAGTACCGTATGACCAAACATAAGGAAAATAGACTCTTTCTGTCACAGTACTGTCATGGTTCGAAAAAAAGATCATTCCCTATAAAATGAAATTGATTCTCAATAACAGTACGGAAGTTTGGATAAAAAAGACCGAGGTTCTCATGAATTTCTTAGCTACAAAGTTTAAAACATTACTTCTACTGGCTCTCTTAGGTGGACTCACCTTCCAGTGTGAAAAAAAAGAAGATAACCAAGATACAGTGACGATTGCGGCACTCGCTGCTATTTTTAGCTCTGCAGGTGACTGTACAGTCAACGCTCCCCCAAGAGCGAGTATCAACACATTTACAACAGCCATTACAGCAAACGGGTCAGGGACAATTTCCCAAACTGGAACTGTACCTGTTGTAGCTCATAAGAACGCGGCTTTAAAACTCACTGCGAAAAACACAACTGCTGTCGCATTTTCCGGTGGAAGTGCCTTCCTAATTGTATACCAATCATCCTCTTGTCCATTAACGACTTCAACGACATCAGGTTTTGCAACTACTAGTCTCTCGGCTTCTAGCGAATTTACCAATTCTTACCTTTTGAGTAACTCAGGTACGATCACATTTAATACTGCGGGAGATTATTACATATTCATCTATGCAATTCCTTCCAGAGGACAAACTGCAAATTTATCGTATACTGTAACTAACCTATAAACACTTTGAAATACTTTGTATTTGGGATTCTAATTCTATCTGTGTCATGTGCAAGGCAGAAAGCTGCCTTAACAGACCAAGATTTGCTTGTGAACAATTTGATCACGAGCATTGTGAATGCTGGAAATCCCAATGCTTTGGACAAAATCGTTTTCTCCCGTTCCAACGGGGATGGGAGTTATACGACTCGCTTTAACGCAACCAATTTAGATTTTTACATTTATTTCCAATTTGAAGCGAATAAACAAATTCCTTTTTCAGACAAAGACAAACTCACTTGGGATATTGCATTTAATCGTTATAAGGTGGCTACAAATTCAGGCGACACCAATCGGTTTGGACTAGGTGGTGGGTGTAAAAGTAATACCACTGATTTTGGAATCGCTAGTTCCACTTCTGCAACTTCGCAAGGTTGTACAAATTTCACAACAGACATCTCCACAACGACACAAGGAATTGGTGGAGCTGGTGCAGTTTACATAGGCAATCCACTCGTCACTGAATGGTATAATTATACGATTGGTTTTTTATCTCCAAAACCTGATATCTTTCTCATCCGTTCTGGTACAGGGGCGTCAATATACGCAGTTCATATTGAAAATTATTATAGTGATGCGGGAACTTCAGGTTATCCTACTATTCGTTGGAAAAAACTTCCTTAATGATAACAAATTTACAATTTTTATTCCCCATAATATGTTTGTTTTTACTCTTTTTAGGAGAACTCCATGCACAAACTCGCATAAATGGAAAAACAACAAAACCAACACCTAACACAGAGACTACAGCACCAAATCCACAACCGAATCCTCCTGTAGATACGAAATCCGACCCAGGACAAGAACTGAGTAAAGAAAAAACACAAACTGGAACTGTTGAATCAAAACCAGAAGAAAACACAGAAGAGGATCGATTTAAAGAGTTAGATAATAAAAACGGAATTGTTGTCACTGGTTCACGTGGAGAACGTCGCCTCAAAGACTCAGCTGTTGCCACAGAAGTGATCTCCCGCAAACGAATTGAACAAACAGGTGCGCGGAACTTAGGTGAGGTGTTAGATACCCAACTTGGAATCAATGTAACTCCATTTTTTGGTGGATCACAAGTTCAAATGTTGGGTCTTGATTCTAAGTATGTATTATTTTTAGTGGATGGGCAACGGGTTGCCGGGCGACTCAACAACACTATCGATTTAACACGATTTAAAGTGCAAAATATCGAACGGATTGAAATTGTAAAAGGAAGTTCTTCCTCCTTATACGGTGCCGATGCCATTGGGGGTGTGATCAATATCATCACCAAACAAGCAGAAAAACCAGAACATTACCAATTCCGTACCTCCTATGGAAATGGCCGCCAAATGAATTTTGGATCCCAAGGCGAAAAAAACATGATCGCAGATGTTGGTTTCAAAAATGATTTCGTAGCGACTAATTTTTTTGGTGGTTTCAATCAATCTGCAGCATACGACTTAGATCCAAAAACACCTGCAACCACAGGTAACTCCTTCCAAGACAATAATCTTGGAGGGAACATGACCTTTAATCCCGATGGGCAATTTAAGGTTAAAACAGGAATCAATTATCTAAATCGTAACCAAGCTGGTGTAGATTCAAGAGCTACTGGTGGTGTGTTTGACCGTACCAATATGACTAACGACTTTTTAGCGTTAGGTGCTCTTGAATATGCGTATGGGAAACGAAATATGGTTTCACTACGAGGTAATTTTTCTCGTTGGGAAAACCATTACAAATTGGACCAAAGAAATTCAAATGAGCTCGATGTAAAAGAAATTACCAATGAATTTTCTTCGCAAGGTGTCGCCCAGATAGATCATGAGGTTCACAAAGATCATATGATCACAGCTGGTTTTGAATCGTTTTCTGAAGAATTACAAACAGATCGATTGGAACGAAGGAATGCATACCGAACAAGACGTGCTGCTTTTATCCAAGATGAATGGGTTGTTTGGCGCCAAGGTTTTGTTTGGCGATTAGTTCCTGGAGTTAGGCATGATGTGGATTCACAATTTGGCGGGCAAACCACTCCTAAAATTGCAACGAAAGTAGATATCACAAGCAATCTTGTGTTTCGAGCAAGTTACGGAAAAGGATTTCGACCACCTTCGTTTCGAGAATTGTACTTACGTTTTGAAAACCCTGGTGTTGGTTATACCGTCGAAGGAAATGACAATCTCCGACCTGAAAAATCAACCACAGTGAATGCTGATCTCGAATACACTCCTTACAAATTTTGGACATTATCTCTTAGTGTGTTTCGAAATGATATCACCGACCTAATCCAATATAGTTTTGGTACTCGTACCAGTGAATTTGCCACCTTCCAATTAAAGAATGTACAACGTGCGTATACAAGAGGTGTGGAAGCAGGTTCACGTGTTCGTTTTTTAAAGTATTTTGCATTAGAACTTGGATATAACCAAACTGATACAAGGGACCTAACAACGGATAGACCTTTAGAAGGTCGTGCCCTCCACCAAGGTACTATGAACTTTTTTGTGAATGCGCCAGGTGGTTGGGAATTCGCTCTACGTGCCAAACGGCTTGATAAACGTCCTTTTTATAGCACAACGAATGATTTTACGGCAGGGACAAGCACTGCTCTCATTGACCAACAAACAAAGAGTGTTGAAGAGAATAACAAAGTGGTGTATGGAAAAGCATTCACACTTCTGAACGTTCGAATGGAGAAAAAATTTTTTGAAGGGAGGATGTCACTATTTTTAGGAGTAGACAATGTTTTGGACCAATACGAGCTTACTTACAATCCTATTCGTCCAAGGTTTTACTATGGCGGACTCCAAGCTACATTCTAAATTCAGTTCGCTTTTCCTCTTACCCTTAGGCATTTTTTTATATATTTTCTCCAACCAACCTTTATTTTCCGATGAATCGAAGTTAAATGCAAAACAGAACAAAATTTTAAAAGAAACATTTGCCTATTTAGAAACATTAGAACCCAAACGGATCAAAATCGATAAAACCACTTACAACCGACACAGTCAGTTCGAATCGTTTTTTAAATTTTCTTTTTCGGGTAAAAAACTTTCCCGTTGGATCCAATCACGAAGTAAAAAATATACATTTGGGTCCACCGGGGATTACGTTGCCATGTACCAAGATGGCGAAATTCTTTTGGGAAGGGGGTTTTTTAACCTCAACCGTTTGGATCGGGTACTAGTTTTATTACATGAAGCAAGGCATGCAGATGGTAAAAATTATAGCCATGTGGTTTGCCCTGATGATTTTCCTTATCTTAATACCCGCGATTGGAAAATCCACCCAGCCGGCAAAAAAGGGTGTGACTCTGTTCCAGATGGAGGTTACGGAATCACAGCATCGTTTTTATTTGAACTTGGTGCTTATGGTTTTTTAAGCCAATCTGATGCTGCGTATCGTTATAATTCGGAAATCTCCCGAGTGATACGCGACTAATGCATACAAACAGATTTTAAATTAGAATGGGATGCAATTTGTGTTTTGAGGCGAGTTAAAATTTCCTTCGATCGATATTGATTTTCCAAATCTGTCTTACTAAATAAATAGGAATGATTTTCTTTCATTAATTTACCCAATTCATTTGCATGAGTTGGACAACCGAGTAGTGTCGCCATGGCTCTAATCCTTTCACCACTTCCTTTTGTTGTCTCTAACTCTAACGCACCTTCATTATAGGCAATGAATACTTCCTGTGCCATTTCTTGTTTCACAATTCCATCAGTTGTACAATTGGAGGTACCTGAAGTAATCCCGAAGGTTTGAGATGAAAAACTGACATTCGTTGTGGCGGCAAGGACTTGCCCGATGTCATTCTTCCAAACAGGAACCATGGAACCAAGTCCACAACCTGCCATTCCATAAGACTCTGCTAGTATAGGTTGATTGTTAAAGAGTAAAAATAAACTAATAAATGTTATGTGGAGAAATAGAAATGTCCTACCGCAAAAAGTATTCATAAACAACTCCTAGTTTAAAATGTAAAAAGGGACTCGGAACTACGGTCGATGTGAGGGTGCTCGGAACCACGGACTAAAACTTCACCTGTCATGGAAATGACTGCCCATGTGGTTTCAGTTTTGGTTTCAGTTTGCAGAGACTGGAGCATTGTATTCGTAAAACTCTCCAATTTTTGGTGAAGGACGGAGTTAGGAAATGGATAGGACTTCTTTTCTTGTACTTCTGTCGATCTCATGCAAATGTTTTCCCTTTGGTTTAAGGATCGGCGGGAGAGCCGGAATGACTAAAGTTTAAAAAATCCAAATTTTGAGTCAAGGAAGAGACATAATTCTTCGGACGAAAAATCAAAGATCCAAGTTCTCCTTTTCCCGAACCCCAACCTTGCCAAACTTGACGTAAAACCACCTGTTACGAGGACGACTTTGCTTACCCCTCAGATTAATTTATTCAAAAAATCCAATCCCATCCAAGCCCAAGTCTTAGCAAACACCCGTTTGACTCCCGAACTCGGCAAAGGGAAACGCCAATCCAAGGAAGGTGAGGCTGCAGTCCACCGCATCACAGTTGCCATCGACCATTCTGTATACCCGTATATGATTGGGCAAAGTGCTGGGATCATTCCTCCAGGCCAAGATCCAGAAAAACAAGCAAAAGGCCTAGCTGATGCCAGTTATACTGTCCGTCTCTATTCCATTGCGTCTCCATCCTATAGTTTTGGCCAAACCAAAGACAATATCGAGTTCATCGTCAAACGTGACAATGTGTATGATGAAAATGGAAATCTTGTCCATAAAGGGGTATGTTCCAATTATATCTGTGATCTAAAACCTGGAGATGTGGTGACGATGACTGGTCCTGCAGGGAAAAAATTCCTTTTACCTCAAACGGATTTTAAAGGTGATATTTTCTTTTTTGCGACAGGAACAGGGATTAGTCCTTTTTTTGGAATGGTGGAAGAATTACTCGTCCAAAAACTTATCCAATTCCAAGGCCAACTTTGGTTAATTTATGGTGCACCTTATTCAGATGAAATTGTCCTTCGTGATTATTTTGAAGAAAAAGCAAAAGAACACCCTGAGTTTCATTTTGTTACGGCAATCAGCCGTGAAGAGAAAAACAGTTTTGATGGTGGAAAGATGTATATCACCCACCGTGCAAAAGAAAATGCTGAAGCCATTAAAAATGCTGTGAATGGAAACGGTAAGTTTTATATTTGTGGCGGTCCTAAGGGAATGGAAAAGGGAGTGATTCAGGAAATCATGTCTGCATGTAACACTGAACTTACCTACGAAGCATTCAAAAAGGACCTGGAAGAAAAAGAACAATTATTTGTAGAGACGTACTAACATGGCAAAAACAGGTATCATCCGAGACATTGACAAAGGAAGAGGGGAAGTCATCCGAGTGGAGATTTCCGAGTACAAAGGACAAACTTTTTTTAACATTCGAGTTTGGTATACAGATCCCAATGGAGAACTAAAACCAACCCAGAAAGGGATTGCCATTGCACCTACTCTTGTTAGTGAATTAAAAGAAGCAATTGAGGAAGCCGAGCGCTGGTTAGCCTAATCAATTCAAATGATTTGATCCCCTTCATTTGCATAAACAATCCTCTGTAAAATTTCTTTTGCAGAGGCCAAATTTTCTGCGACTCGGATGTGATTGTACAACCTCGTAATCTCAAAGATTTTTTTCACAGAATCACGAATGTTTGTGACAACAAGTTCTCCACCCCTTCTACGTAACCATCCCACAATTTGAATTACCATACCAATTGCAGAAGAATCGATGTGAGACGTTCTGGAAAAATCAATAATCATATATCGGAAACCTTCTGCAATTTTTTGTTCCATCAGTTGTTTGATCTCAGGGCATTTGTACAAATCAATATCACCAGCTGTCTGGTATTCAAAAATTTGGTTATGAACCACAACATCTTTTAAATCAATTTTATCAGTTCCTTTTGATAAAATTTGTGAATTCATGAATAAATGTTTATGTAAATCATCAGACTTCGTTGCCATTTTGGATTCCAAAACTAATAATCTGTTGAGTAATGAACCCAATGCATTCGGTGCAAAATGAAGATTATTTTTGATATCTTGGATTAAACCAAATAACATCGTTTTGGCGTCTTCAATTTGTTCTCGTTTTACAAACTCTGTGATTTCTTTGATACCCAAAGTTGCATTTGCAATTAAAATTTCAACGAGCACATCAGGGTCTTGTTTTCCTCGGTTATTCCCTCTTTCAAACGAATAGGACTCTTTCACGTTCTCTAAATGATTTTGCTTTAATAAATTGTAATAAGAAACATTCACTTCGCAAAAGGGAGTTTCTGTTTTATGAACACGGTCATCAATCTCTAATCGTAATACCAAATTCCGAAGGTCATCAGCTCTCAAATCACCTAACTGTAGATTGATTTTTTGACGAGATATGGTTTTGGCATCCCCTATAAATTCATCAAATTCTTCAAACACTTGGTGGGTTGTTTCTGACAATACCTGTTTCAAACGAACACCAGGTGCAAGTTGGAGTTCTACATCGATTGCCTGTGCATACAAAGCTCCAATATCACCAAATTCTTCAAAAAAAATATCTGATGCATTTTCCGGATTGTCGATGTAATGAAAATTACCCCCACCTGCCTTTGCTATTTCCACCAACATTTCTTCGTTAAAATCATTACCTACACCAATCGTTGTGGTAGAGATTCCCATTGCTAAATGATCACTTGCTATTCCCACAAGTGCTTCCTTTTCTTTAAGTCCTGATGTAGGATTTCCATCTGTTAATAGTAATACACGTTTGTATGCATTGGGAATTTTTGTTTGAGTAAGACTCTTAAGTGCAGATAACCATCCACCACTTAAATTTGTAGACGTTGCCACCTGAATGTTTCGAATTTTATCAGTGACAGAAACTTTTTCTGTTAGGTGAGTGACTGGTTGGATGAGTTGAACATCGGAAGAATAAGCTACAATGGAAACAGCATCATGTCTAGTTAACCAATTGACAAGAGCACAAGAAGCATCAATGACTGCTTCCATTTTTTCTCCTTTCATTGACCAACTTTTATCAATCGCAAGCCCAATCACCAGAGGTTTTCTATCTTCTACCTTGGGATTGGCAGGAGTTCGAAATCGTAACAAGAGATGGTTTTCTTGGATTTCTCTCTCTTGGATGATTGGGTATTCCAATTTTGCTTCTAAAAACATGACCTCAAAAGCAAATTCCGAATTAATGTTTTCGCAAGAACAATTTCAAAGAAACTGACAAGAAGGGAAACGACCATGCACGGAAAAATTCATGAAATTTATTCATCCATTTCTGGGGAGGGAATCTCTCAAGGAATCCCTACGGTTTTTGTTCGGTTTGCAGGGTGTAGTTTACGTTGTGGTAAAACAGATTCAAGGACCTTGTGGTGTGACACTCCCTATGCACTTGGCCCAAACCAAGGAGAATCAAAACCATTTGTTTCCATTATAGAAGAAATCGAACAATTCGACAAAGACCATGGATTTCAAATTTTACTTACTGGTGGTGAACCTTTAGAAGGTCAAAACCGGGATTTATCCATTTCAATTGCAGAACATATTTTTACATACCGTACACAAAAGGGAAAACCTTATCCAGCTTCACGTGTGGAAACCAATGGAAGTGAACGAATCTCTCTCGATCCATTTTTTATATACACCATGGATTACAAATTACCTGGTTCCGGGATGGAAAATCGTATGGATTCAGAAAATTTCAAGATCTTAGAAAAGAGACATAATTCACTTGACGAAATTAAGTTCGTTGTGCGAGATAGAATCGACTTTGATAGAAGTATCGAAGTCATTCGCGAACAAAAAATACAGACAAATATATTGTATTCGCCAGTCCACGGTGAAGTGGATGCCAAAGAACTAGTTGAATGGATAAAAATAGACAACCCACCTAAGTGTCGTTTGTCGCTTCAGATTCATAAAGTGCTTTGGGGAAATCAGAAAGGAGTTTGATGGATATCCCTACTCAATTAAGTTTAGATTTTGAAACAGCGGTTGAACCAAAACAATCGAAAGAGTATGGGTTTTTAATCGACGAACCAGAGTTAGGTCTAGCAAAAGTTACAAAAGAAACTACTACCTCAGTAGAATTATTCTTCGAATCCAAAGAATTATTTAGAACTGTCAATAAATCCAATCGTAATTTACATTTTTTAAACCAATACCCGGAATCACTTCGAGTTTGGGAAGAATTTCCCAAAGCGATGGACCTTGCTCTCACTGCAAGCCAACTCAAACTTACTTATAATTTTAATAAACTTTCATCACTATCGAATTCTAGAACTCGATTACTTCCTCACCAAATCGAATCCACTTTTATCGTTGCCAATAGTTTAAAACCTCGTTTTATTTTAGCCGATGAAGTGGGCCTTGGGAAAACCATCGAAGCAGGCCTTGCCGTTAAAGAATTGATGTTTCGACGCGGATTGAAACGCGTGTTAGTTGTAGCTCCATCACCTCTCCTTGTCCAATGGCAACAAGAGATGAAAAACAAATTCAACGAAGAATTTGCTATTGTTCGTCGCCGTAATTTTGTGACAAACGGACCTGATCATTGGAAAAATTTTAATAAAATCATCACTTCCATCGACTTTATCAAAAACCCAAGGTATGCAGAAGAAATTTTGGCTACTAAATGGGACATTGTTGTTTTCGACGAAGCACATAGGCTCCGACGTGATTATTCTAAAATTACACGTGGTTATCTATTTGCTGAAAAAATTGCTCGTAAAACAGAATGTTTACTCCTTCTCACTGCCACACCATTTCGGGGAAAATTGGAAGAGTTATTTTACCTATTACATCTGGTAGATCCAAATATTTTGGGTCCTTATCACACGTTTATCAACGATTATGTAGTTGGCCAAAAAGGGGATCTTAAGGAAAAAATCTCCAAAGTATTACTCCGCCGTCGAAAAGTGGAAGTGGGTGGATTTACCAAACGATTTGCAAAAACCGTTCGAATCGATTTATCTCCCATTGAACGGGCGTTTTATGATGAAACCACTGAGTATGTAAAACGTGAATACAATATGGCTATGGGAACTAAAAACCGTGCCATTGGATTTGTAATGGTGGTTTTCCAAAAATTACTCGATTCTTCAGTCATTGCATTACTCTCTGCTCTCCAAAAAAGAAAGTTTATGTTGGAATCCAAATTCCATTACATGAAGGAACATGAAACAAACCTTGATGATTGGGATTTAGATGAAACAGAAGGTGTGGAAGATTTTATCACAGAACTGGAAGACGAAGAGATGTCTAGTTTCCAAAGGATCAAACGTGAATTATTCACACTCAATCGATTGATCCATTTAGGGAAACAAATCAAAGAAGATAAAAAAACACAGAAACTCAAAGAAACTCTCTATCGATTGAAAAAAGAAGGTCATAAAAAGTTTATCATCTTCACACAATTTAGAACCACACAAGACCATTTACAATCAGTATTGGAACCAGACTTTAAAGTTTCACCATTCCATGGTTCACTGAGTATGGACGAAAAAGAAGTCGCCATCCAAAAATTCAAAGAAGACTACGAAATTTTAATCTGTACAGAAGCTGGTGGAGAGGGGCGTAATTTACAATTCGCAAACATACTTTTTAATTACGATCTTCCTTGGAGTCCTTTAAAAATTGAACAAAGAATCGGTAGGATCCATCGTTTTGGCCAAAAAGACAATGTGTATATCTTTAACTTCGCATCCAAAGACACAGTAGCTGAACGAATTTTAGAAGTATTAACCAACAAAATCCGTTTGTTTGAAGAATCCATTGGTGCTTCCGATGATTTACTCGGTACAATCGAAGAAGAATTAGATTTTAACTCTAGTTTGATGAAATTTATCACAGGTACAAAAACTAAAGAAGAATTAGAAACCGAATTTGACCTTCGTATCCAGGTTGCTCAAAAAGGTTTTGAAAAACTGAATGCCCTTGTTACACCGAAGGTATTGGATTTTAATTTAAAAGATTATTATGATCACACTCTTGAAGAAAGAGAATGGAACAATAGTCACTTAGAAGAAGTGGTTTCCGAAGGATCGAAATTTTTCCAAAACCAACTACCTGGTTCCTTAACGGCCGTTAGCAAAGGAGCTTATGAGTATAAAAATTTAGAAGGAAAAGTTAAAAAAGCAACTTTTGATTCTGATTTAGCACTTACCAATGATTCTTTGGAGTTTATGGCATTTGGTCATCCATTTGTAGAGAAGGTAACAGAACTTTTAACTCAAAGTGATGTTGGTCGTAAGAAAAAATACTTATACTCCAAAGATCTCAATCAAAAAATCCTTTTTGTCTTCCAAGTAGAGTTTGATTTTTCACTCAAACGAAAGGATTTATTTTTCATTGAATACGATTTGAAAAAAAAGAGATCTGTTGTATTCACTGACAAACCCAAAGAATGGATGGAGGGCAAAACATACGTACCTGAAAAGGAAATCGCCCTTTCCAAACTCGAAGAAGCATTTATTCAATGTTATCCCATCGTAGAATCTGAAGCAGAGAACAAAAAAGAAATCTTACGTAAAGAAACACTCTCCATTTTCCAAAAGGAAGAATACAAAGTAGAACTATCTCATCAAAAAACGATTCGACAATTGGAAGAAAAATTAATGCGCCAAGAAGCTGCTTACAAATGGGACAACCGACCTGAAAAAAAAGCAGTGCTTCATAAAACAATGAAGGAAATCCAGAGGGCAAAGGATGAATACACTGTAGAAATGCGCAAAATTAAAAATGGAGCTAAAATTTTCCACAGGATCCAACTTTTCCAAACTTATATCTGCATTTAAATTCATTTACATAGAATTTCAAAAGGAAAAAATTTGGGAATGTCACTTCCCAAAATTGCCTTTTGGAAACAAATTCTCATCGCTTTAGTGTTAGGTTTATCTTTAGGAATTAGTTTAAATCCTGAATCCGGAATCGTTTCTAAAGAATCGATAATTCCCTATTTACCATGGCTTAAACTTCCAGGTGATATATTTTTAAACTTATTACAAATGATCATGATTCCACTTGTGATTGTTTCCATAGCTTTAGGAGTTTCTAGTCTAAAAAATCTGAAAGACCTTTGGAATTTAGGAAGTAAAACCCTTATTTATTTTATCTTCACAACCATAATTTCGGTAAGCATTGGGATTACGCTCACTTTGGTTTCCAAACCTGGGAACCAAATCCAAAACAAAATTCAAAATCAATCAACCACAGATTCCATCACGACCAATGTATCGAAGGATAAAGAAGAATCGATTCCTGAAATCATAACAAATATCATTCCGAAAAACATAATTAATGTTTGGTCGAAACAACAAATGTTATCGATCGTATTTTTGGGAATGATGTTAGGAATTTTTTTTCTAACATCCAAAGAATCTGGAACAGCCCTCAAAGCGTTTTGTCATTCCTTAGAAAGTTTTTGCCTATGGGTAGTTTCTTTGGCAATGAAACTTGCTCCTCTCGCTGTATTGGGACTGATGAGTTATGCAATGGTTCAAATAGGTTTTACTCTAGTGATGGGTTTGATTACTTACATTTTGACTGTGTTAGTTGGACTATTTTTGATTTTGTTATTTTATGGATTGATGGTGTTCGTTTTTACAAAAAAAAACCCAATTCATTTTTTTTATTTAATTCGTGAGATCCCCATTTTGGGTTTTTCCACATCGAGTTCGAGTTCTGTTTTGCCCTATTCACTCAAAGTAGCAAAAGAGAAGTTAAAGCTAAAAGAAACAGTAGCTGATTTTGTTTTACCATTGGGGGCCACAATCAATATGGATGGAACAGCCCTATACCAAGCGGTAGCGACTGTATTTTTAAGTCAGGTGTACCAAATTGAATTAAGTTCAATAGATTTATTTTTGTTAGTTGGAACGGTGACAGCAGCTTCCATAGGAACAGCAGCCACTCCTGGAGTAGGTCTCGTAATTCTTTCTTCTATCCTGTATACGTTCCATATACCCATAGAAGGTATCACAATTCTTTTTGGTGTTGACCGCTTTTTGGATATGTGTAGAACTTCAGTAAATCTGACCGGCGACCTCTCTTGCGCTTATATCATGGACCATATCTGGAAGGAAGAAAAATAATTATGAAAAAGCTTAGATTCATATTTTTAATTGGGGTCACAGTATTTCTCATACACTGCGACAAAAAAAAGGATCCAGTAAATGATTTTGAAACAAATTTACTCTGTACTACCCTTGCAATTTGTAATGGAGAAACACCAGCAAAAACCGGAATCATTGGTGATAGTTGGACCGACCTTTTATTAGGATTCCCATTCGTCGAAACCTTAAGACCTCAATTGGAAAATCGATATAATTATAAATTTGCGGGTGCAACTTTGGGTGGAAAAACTCTACAACAAGTAGTCAGCCAAGGACTCCAGTTCCAAGTGATCGACCAAGGTGGTGCCGATATGAAAGTAGTATTACTTTCACTAGGTGGAAATGATATCCAGGCAAATCTAAACGAATACATAGGAAATATCAACACTGTCCAAGCTCAAAGATTTGCAACCTTCAAAGCTAATTTAAAACAACTCATCATTACTGGTAATGCATATAAAATCTCGCGTTTTGGTGGTCCACCAATCAAGTGGATCATACATGGGTATGATTATCCAAATCCATATATGACGCCAGTCATTGCAGGTTCTGATGAAGGTTGTAAATCTAAATTTGATCGAATTGGATTGATTGTTCCTGATGCAGGTGTATTTACTTCCACTCAGCTTGATGCTTTTAACAACTTACTTGTTGATATCACAAGAGAAGAACCTTCACTTATTTATGTTGACTTAAGAAATACTTTGGGTGGGAAACCAGCTTCAAGAGCCGAATTGATGTTAGATTGTATTCATGCAAATAATTTAGGGTATACTCTTCTAGCAGATAAATTGGCGAGATTAATTTACCCAGTCACTAATATAGGATTATAACCATGAAACAGATATATTTATTTCTAATTTTATTTTTCAGTTTTGTTTCGAGTGTATTTTCACAGTTTAATAATAAAGGATTTGCACATCCTCTTCAGATAGAACCTGTTGCCGTGTATTCTAAAGTGAGAGGAAACTTAAGTTACTGGGACAAGGATTACAACCAAGTAAAAGAGATTAACAAAAACGTAAGTGTCGAAGGTGAATATAAGTTTAGTGATTCTTTTTCAGTGATTTCCTCAGTAGGAAGGACTGAATATTCACAAACGGATACAACCAAAGAAGTTACTTGGGACAGATACAATGTGGGTCTCAAATATGGTAAAATTTTTGATGCTGGAAATTCTCAATTTTTAATTGGTGGTGGTCTCCGTATTTACGATAAAAAAAGAAATTCTTTATTTAGAGAACATGAAAACCCTGAATATTATTTGATTCGCCCCAATTTTGGACTTGGTTATAAATATGGAATTTTCCAAATCATGACCGAACTTCGTTTCCAAACAGAAACAAACAAACACGGACGTGAATCAAAATTAGATGAATTCAAACGGTATTACCAAGTTGGTATCGCACCTTCCTTCGGCATTGCAGACTCAGTTCGCATTTTCACCGAATTAGAATACAGAGAACCGATTGATAAAACAGCCGATAAAAACCTACGTTACTTTAATTTTTTTCCAGGTATCTCGATGAATACGGAGAGTATGGGAACATTTAGTTTTAGCCTAATGTTTGGTGTGTTGCCAAAAGCAGATAATGCTATGGACCGCGGGATTCGATTTTCTTATTTTTACTTTTTTGACACCAACTAATTTCGTATGAAGAGATTCCTATGTGTTGGGTGGATTTTTTTATTAGGGAACTGTCTTAGTATCCAAATTGGAAATCCATCTTTCACTGTTTTCCAAAACAAAGGACAATCTGGATGGTATACGCCTGGGAAAATTCCAGTTCCTGGGGATACCTATGTAGAATCCTGTACCACGAATTATTTTGGTCTTGTGAGTGTAGGGAATGCTAGTTACGAATGGGTAACGAAAAGATCCCAGCTAAAAGAAATCCATAGCGTGGATCATATCTATAAAAACCAATATTTCTTTTTCCAAGAACTTTGTTTGCGGGTAACAGGAATATGAAACAAAACATTGATTCACTGAAAGAGTTTTCGAAGAAATTAAAGAGTGGTTTGATTTACGAAGAAATTGAATCTAAACTAAAAGAGTTTCACTCCAAAAAGAACACAAAACCGAATAAGTCACTTGATGCTTTGTCCTCAAAAATTCGAAAAAAAGAAGAACAAATCGAAAAACTTTATGATGATATCATCCTTTTACAAAACCAACTTTCCAATCTTTTGGACAAAGAATTGCAAAAATAAAATTTTCTTATTACCCAATATTCCTAAAAATCTTAATTCTTTCCTATCACATTTATGTGTTCAATTTCGTTACAATTGCCATTTCCATTCACGTATATTTTCTCTTAACAAAGGATCATTTTTGGGCTTTCGGTTCCTCCAATTCTTCATTCTTATGTTTCTCATTCAATGTGCCAGTTCAGGATTTGGCACACAAGGCCTTCTTTATGAAAACCAAAGGATCTCAATGATGGAAACAGGTCTTACTGCCACAAAAGAGGGTTTTTCCTGTTCGATATCTTATTTAGGACTTGTCGCCTATGGCGACGCATCAATCGAAATGGCACAACGCCAAGGAAACATCAAAGAAATTACGTCAATTGAATTAGAAACCTATAATTTCTTCGGGATTTACGCAAAACTATGTACGGTAACTAGAGGAAATTAGTCGAAACTAAGGATAGAGCCAATGGTCATGTGGAAAAGAATCAGATTGTTATTTCTATTTGTATTTTCTTCCGTACATTGTTTGCCGGAACCTTCACCTTCCTTACTGGGTATTCTTGTGTTACCGCTTGTCACACAAACTTCTGCAACCTTTACCATTGAATCCACAACACCAGCTAATGGAGCCACGGGTGTGAGCCTTAATCCAACGATCACCATCATCATGACCCAAGCCATTGAACCCACATCTCTCAATACAAATATTTCCTGCTCTCCTTCTTGCCCAAGCCTGACTGGTGGATCATCGAATCGTACAATCACTCTCACACCAACCAGTGCACTCACTTCTGGGATTACGTATACAATCACCTTAAACCAAAACATCCAATCCACCTTTGGACTTACCTTAGGAACCAATACTAGTTTTAGTTTTACAACTTTATGAAATAAAAAAGCCGACGATGTTACGCCGGCTTTTCCAGAAATCCAATTCATCTAAAATAAAATTGGATCATCAAAATGGAAACTGCCCTTTTGATTCAGAAGGACAATTACTTTTCGATCTGATTGAATGTATTCCTTTCTTATTTAAAGAAATTTAATACGATTCCACCTTTTGTCACAAAAAACTCAGCAAACACAAGTGATGTGATTGCCATCAGTTTGATAAGGATGTTGATTGCAGGTCCAGATGTATCTTTAAACGGATCACCTACTGTATCACCGACAACCGCTGCTTTGTGTTTTTCAGAACCTTTTCCACCAGCAGTTTTTTCGATGTATTTTTTCGCGTTGTCCCAGGCTCCACCAGAGTTAGCAGAAGAGATTGCAAGCACGACACCTGACACAAGCGCCCCCGCAAGTAAACCCGCAAGAGACTTAACACCAAACAAATAACCCACAACTATTGGGCTAAGGAGTACGAGAAGACCTGGAGGAATCATTTCACGAAGGGCAGCTGAAGTGGAAATATCCACACATTTTGCATACTCTGGTTTTGCTTTTCCTTCCATAAGTCCAGGGATCTCTTTGAATTGGCGACGTACTTCTTTTACCATATCAAGAGCTGCCTTTCCGACTGACTTCATGGTCATAGCAGAGAAAATAAAAGGAAGCATCGCTCCAAAAAGAAGACCACCGAATACAAGCGGATCAAGGAGTTCGATTGATGTTAAATCAATTGCTCCCTCTCCCATTTCCTTGGAAGCATTTTGAGTTCTTGTGATAAACGCAGCAAATAGAGCAAGTGAAGTAAGAGCCGCAGATCCAATCGCAAATCCCTTTCCAACCGCCGCAGTTGTGTTTCCTGCTGCATCCAAAGTATCGGTTCTGTCACGAACGTCTTTTCCAAGTTCTGCCATTTCAGCAATCCCACCTGCATTATCTGATACAGGGCCGTAAGCATCGATAGTAAGGCCAATCGCAATGGTAGAGATCATACCAATTGCAGAAATCGCAATTCCATACATCCCAGCAAGGATATTGGAAACCACAATTACGATCACAAGTAAAATGACTGGAACTACAGTGGATTTGTAACCAAGAGCTAATCCATAAATGATGTTGGTTGCAGCACCAGTCTCACAAGCATCTGCAACTTCACGTACAGGTTTATACGAGTGAGAGGTATAAATCTCAGTGATCCAACCGATAAACATACCAGCAAACAAACCTAATGCGACTGAAGTGTATACATTCCATTTTGTGATGGTTTTGTCGCCGATTTGGAAACTATCGATCATAAACAGGTCAGTAGCGAAGTAAAGAGCACCTGCCACAATGAATGTTGAAATCCAAAGTTGGAGTTTGAGAGCTTTTTCTACGTTTCCACCTTCTTTCACTCGCGCAAAAAAAGTTGTGATGAGTGAAGCTGGAATTCCAATCGCAGAAATCAAAAGAGGATAAAGAAGAGCTGAGTTATTATCTGCAAGAGCTGAAGCTGTTGCACCAATTACAAGTGCCGCACAAGTTGCTTCCGCTGCCGAACCAAAAAGGTCAGCACCCATACCAGCAATGTCACCCACGTTGTCTCCTACGTTATCTGCAATGGTTGCAGGGTTACGAGGGTCATCTTCCGGGATTCCTTTTTCCACTTTTCCAACTAAGTCAGCACCAACGTCTGCAGCTTTTGTGTAAATACCACCACCCACACGTCCAAAGAGTGCCACTGATGATCCACCAAGGCCAAAACCAGCAAGAGATTCCATGAGGATGTGTTTTGCAACAGTTGGATTGGAACCTGTGAAAAGTAGGAATAAACCAATCATGCCAAGAACAGCAAGACCAATCAGTCCAAAACCCATGACAGCTCCAGAGTCAAATGCGACTCGGAAGGCTTTTGAAAGAGAAGTTTTTGCAGCTTGGGCAGTTCTTACGTTTCCAGCAGTCGCAATTTTCATCCCGATAAAACCAGAAAGGCAAGAAATGAGAGCTCCCGAAACAAAAGCGATCGAAGTATAAATTCCTTCATTGAATTCTGTGTTGGGATTATCTAATAAAAGATAAATGAGAACCGTCATGAAGCTGATAAAAAGCAGAATGACACGGTATTCTCTGAGAAGGAAGGCCATAGCCCCTTCTGCGATCGCGGCGGAGATTTCTTTTAATTTGGCGGTTTCTTTGTCGTTGCCACCCTCTGCGCCCACTTGGATACGTATAACACGTGCGGCGTAGAAAATCGCCGTGGCGATGGAGACCAGTGCCATGACGATAATGATTAACTCTACATTCATGAGATCCTCTTTGAGATTGTTTATTTGTATTTCTAAGAAATTTTAGAAGATGACCGATGAGAATCCATAGATGATACTTCGGTCTAGGAGAATATGGCAATTTAGTGTTTTGGTAACAAGTCTATTTCTTGTTGTACCTTCAATTTTAGCTGAACCAGAGCCCTTAAATCCCGTTAAAGCGTTTTATGGTTACGAAGACCTACTGCGGATGGCTGAGGACAAAATTGTCCAAGAAACTCCTGCCAAAGCTTTTGATTTTCTCATCAAAGCAAAAGAATTAAACCCTGACCCCGATTACAGGTATTACAATCTATCTGCCCAGGCCCACATGAAATTAGGCCAGATTTTTGATGGGATCCATGCTTATGAAGAATCCATCAAACGGAAAAAAGACCAATTGGATTTGGTTTTGTACATTGCCGATTTTTATGAAAAAGAGAAAAAACCGAGAGAAGCACTTTTTTATACCAAACTGTATTTAGAACAAAAACCAAATGCAAAGTACAGATTGTATTTGGCCGCTATCCTTTCTCGCCAATTGGGATTGGAATCCGATTACGAAATGTACATCCAAAATTTGGAAAATGACAAAACTTTTGTTTCCGAAAAAGAAGCCTTACAAACTAGCCTTCTTAAAAACATCAAAAATAGAAAATGGAAAGAAGCAGATGATTTGAGTTTACGATATCTTGTTTACTTTCCACGAGAAGAAGGTATGTATGAAACTTTGATCCTAGCAAGGCGTGGTCGAAATTCGGATTCACTTGAACAAGCTTACATTTGGACTTCTACAATTTTTTTAAAAGAAACAAGATACTTCACACGTTATGGAGTTTACCTCCAAGAGAAACAAAGGTATTTGGAATCCTTAACTTTGTTTCGGCGAGGATTTTACAACCTTCTTAAAAATGATCCAAATTCAGATGCCAAAGAAATTTTATTTCTCATCCGCCAAAGTTATGCGAATCTCGGAAAAGACCGTGACACCTTAGCAATTGATTCCTTAGTCAAAGATTTCCAAAACCAAAAGCAACTCACTGGATCTGATCTTGAAAACCATGTTTCCACATATCGAAAAAATAGAGAATATTTGCTTTTTGCGATCCATTGGTTTTCTTCGCGAAATGAAACCAAGGCAAATGAATACCGAAGGAAACTAAAGGAACGTGATTTGGAATTTGAAGAATCGGAATTCCTTCGTGTGATGGGCCCTTTTGCGGCACTACCACAAGATTTATAAAGGAAACGAATTATAGTATTTTAAATTTCAAAACAAGGAACCCGAATCTCCAATTTCTGGTTACCGACTCAGAGATTCCTAACACAAAATTTACGTTTGTATATTGAAACCTTGCACTCGATTCTAAAATCGACATCAAATGAACTCCTTCCAAAGCCAGACTAGTTATCCAGGAATTGGAAGGAGTTCTTTCTTACGAAATGATCTGCTTAACTGTGATACTTCTTTTTATCATCAATTAAGGATTGTACAACAGATGGATCGGCAAGTGTACTAATATCACCTAACGTATCAAATTCGTTGTTGGCAATTTTTCGTAAGATCCTACGCATGATTTTCCCTGAACGAGTTTTGGGAAGTCCTGGTGCCCAGTGGATCACGTCAGGTCTTGCAATTTTCCCAATCATTTTTTCCACCATGGCAATGAGTTCTTTTTTCAATTGGTCGTTTGTCACAACCCCTTGTTTTACAGTGACATAGGCATAAATCCCTTGGCCTTTGATATCATGTGGGAAACCAACCACAGCAGCTTCTGCCACGGATTTATGTTCGACAAGGGCACTTTCTACTTCTGCTGAACCTATGCGGTGACCAGAAACATTCAGTACATCATCAACTCTTCCTGTGATGCGAAAGTAACCTTCTTTGTCTCGGTTTGCCCCATCTCCCGTAAAATAATACCCTTTGAATTGGGAAAAATAAGTATCAAAAAAGCGTTTGGAATCTCCATACACACCTCGCATCATCGATGGCCAAGGTTTTGCAATACAAAGATTTCCAGAGATTTCTCCCTTGTCTTTGATCTCGACTCCTTCATTGTCCACAAGGACTGGTTGGATTCCGTAAAAGGGCCAACTGGCCGAACCAGGTTTTTGTGGGATCGCTCCAGGGATTCCTGAAATCATGATGGATCCCGTTTCTGTTTGCCACCATGTATCGACAATCGGGCATTTTGATTTCCCGATATTGGCATAATACCATTCCCAGGCTTCTGGATTGATTGGTTCACCCACCGAACCAAGTAACCGTAGTGATGCGAGTGAACGTTTTTTGATTGGTTCGAGTCCTTCTCGCATGAGTGCCCGAATGGCCGTTGGTGCCGTATAAAATACTGTAACTTTATATTTATCGATCACGTCCCAAAATCTACCCATATCTGGGTAACTTGGAACCCCTTCAAACATAAGTGAAGTTGCTCCATTAGAAAGAGGTCCATATAAAATATAACTGTGCCCTGTGATCCATCCGATATCTGCCGTACACCAGTAAGTATCAGTGTCTTTATAATCAAAGATAGTTGCAAATGTAAGATTAGCACCTAACAAATATCCTGCGGTTGTATGTAAGACACCTTTTGGTTTCCCAGTGGAACCTGAAGTGTAAAGGATGAAGAGTGGATCTTCTGAGTCCATAGGAACAGCGGGACATTCCTTTTTCACCTCTGGGTCTTTCATGAGATAATGGTACCAGTGGTCACGGCCCTCTTTCCAATTCAGATTGCCTTCGTCTCCAGTTCGTTTGACAACGATGACATCATTCACTTGGAACTTGGTTTCTGATAAGGCAACATCCACATTTTTTTTCAGTTCAATTGGTTTGCCACCGCGGTACCCACCATCAGCTGTAATGACGAGTGTAGGTTTACAATCTTCAATACGACCAAGTAGGGCTTCTGGAGAAAATCCTCCAAATACGACGGAGTGAACCGCCCCAATGCGAGTACAAGCAAGTGTGCTAATGGCAAGTTCAGGGATCATAGGAAGGTAAATGAGGACACGATCCCCTTTTTTCACTTTGAACTTTTTTAAAACATTAGCAAAGTGATTCACCTCTCGGTGTAAATCATGGTATGTGAGAACTTTTGATTCGTCTGGATTGTCTCCTTCCCAAATCAGTGCGGCTTTGTTTTTCAGAGGAGAATCAAGGTGACGGTCTAAACAATTATAAGAAACATTTAGTTTTCCACCGACAAACCATTCTGCTTTGGCTTTAGCAAAATCATGTTTTAAAACCTTTGTCCATTTTTTAAACCATGTTAGGCGTTTCGCTTGTTCTGCCCAAAATTTTTCTGGTTTTTCAATCGATTCTTTGTATTTGGCTTTGTATTCTTTTAAGCTAACATTTGCAAGTTTGGCAAATTCTTTGGATGGTGCCACGATTCTTTCTTTCGGCATAGTTTCCCTCTAGAGGAAAAAGACTGAACTTTTTTAGAAAAAAGTCCAGCATGAATCGTAAAAAAGAATTTAAAAAATGAACTTAGTGGGAACCGGTTCGGATCAGATCTAAAAATTCGCTTCGTGTGGTAGGATCTGTTTTAAAAACACCAAGCAAACTAGAAGTGAATAGTTCCGAGTTTTGTTTTTCGACACCTCGCATCATCATACACAAATGTTTTGCTTTGATGACAACACCGACTCCCAGTGGGTCCAAAGTTTCTTGGATCGCCTGTGCAATTTGATCGGTAAGTCGTTCCTGAACTTGTAACCGACGTGCAAATACGTCGACAATTCTTGGAATTTTACTAATCCCAATGATTTTTTTATTTGGAATGTATGCAACATGTGCTCTTCCATAAAAAGGAAGTAAGTGGTGTTCACATAAAGAATACATTTCGATATCACGAACAAGCACCATTCCCGTTGTACTCTCTTCAAAAATAGCCCCGTTTACCAATTGGTTGATGTCCGCTTTGTATCCACTGGTTAAAAAGTCATACGCCTTTTTGACTCGGTTGGGCGTTTTCACAAGACCCTCTCGATTTGGGTCTTCACCAATTTGTTTCAGGATTTCTTCGATTAAGTTTTCCATCCGATTCCTTTTTGAAAGTAAGTTCTATGTGAACCTGCCCTTCAAAATTTGAATGCAGAATATTCACTACTTATTTGACTAGACTTGGCTTCTTAGGAAAAGATACATTTCCTTTTTTTGATTCGAAAGGACATAATCATCAAACAAATGCAAAAAAAAATTGGCTACGATGCAAGGATGATCGAAAATTCTGGGATAGGAATTCGCATCCAACATATATTAAAATTTTGGCCTTTAACTGAAAAGGACGCCAAACTTTATCTATTCGGAGATCCTATTCTTCTCAAAAAATATGAAGTTCCAAAACATGCAGAAATCATAGAATACAAAACAAAAATTTATTCACCTAAGGAATTTTTGGGTCATCCAAAAATGGCGGAGATGGATGTCTTGGACATTCCCCATTTTAATGTTCCAATCAAGTTCCTTCGTAAATGTATCGTTACCATTCATGACTTAATCCCTTATCACTTTAAGGAAACCCATAGTTCCTTTGTAAAACGATTGTATTTACAAATTGTTTTTCGTTCCATTCAGTGGTTTGCAAAAACTATTATCACTGTTTCTAATTATACAAAAGAAGATCTAATCAAATGTTTTGGTTTTAGAAGGGATCGAATTACTGTTATTTATAACGGGATTGATTTAAAAAATTTTTCAAAACGATCAGAGACACAACTGAATGTGTTTTTAAAAAAACATAATTTGCCAAAACAGTATCTCTTTACCGTTGGGATCGGCAAATCTCATAAAAATTTTCCATTCTTATTATCACAACTGGAATCATTATGGAATAAAAAACACCTCATACTTCCCCTTGTGGTAGGTGGGATTAGTAAAGAAATTCCAAAAGAATTATTGGAATTCCAAAAACAAAATCCAAACCGAATTTATTTCCTCCCTCATTTGCCATACGATGAGTTACCTCTAGCTTACCAAGCAGCAACCTTGTTTGTATATCCATCTTTATTTGAAGGGTTTGGTTTTCCCGTTTTGGAGGCACAAGCGATAGGAACTCCCGTCTTTTCTTCCAATGCGACGGTGTTACCAGAAGTGTTAGGAGTAGGTTTTGAAGCGTTTGATCCTAAAGAACCAATTTCCTTTACCAACCAACTTCTTTCCCTTCTCAACGACAAAACTCGTCTTTCTGAATTGAGAAAACTCGGGAAAGAGAATGCCAAATCGTTCACTTGGACGAATGCATTAAAAACTCTCGAGGTTTTGTACAAAAAACAATTGAGATAGTTTCTCCCAGTCATTGAAGGGTCGGTTTTCGTGTTTCCAATCGATTTGTTTCTAGATTATGTCCCTCGTCTTTGTCTTTTCCGTTTGCAAAAATTTCAACGTTAGAGCAGGAAAAATTCTTGTCATCCTTGCAAAAGGGCAAGAGACTGATTCTCAGAACCATGATCAAGTGTCACTGTGCAGAAGTTTTCTTTGAAACCATCTTAAATGTTGTCAAAGAAACAAATCGCCCTATACTAGAAGTCGCCCGTGAGATGGGAGCGGCAGATACTTGTACGGCTTGTGTTCCGGATATGTTAGCCTTCATCGAACGAGAATTGGAAGGCCAACTTGCAGGAAATACAAATCATTGATTCCGATTTAATCGGAAACCTCATTTCAAAAGCACAAAACACAGAACGGAAACGAACAAACCATAACTTCCATGATCAGAAGGAAGTGTACCAAAGGTTTCTCAATGTTCTATCTAAGAATACATACATCTCACCTCACAGACACTTGTCGGACCCAAAACCAGAAACCTTTGTTGTTCTAGAAGGCGAAATTGGATTTTTAATTTTTTCAGAAGATGGAAGTATCAAAGAATTTCACAAATTATCTTCACAGGGACCAAAACGAGGGATCGATTTACAACCAGGAGTTTGGCATAGTTTGGTCTGTCTGTCAGATGTAGCTGTTTGTTTTGAGGGAAAATCAGGTCCCTACGATCCAACAATCGATAAAGAATTCCACCCGAAGTATCCGCTTGAGGGAGATTCCAAAGTCACAGAAACTATTCAATATTTTGAGTCCCTATTTATATGATGGGAATTGTTAGGCGTATCTTTTTTTATTCAATTGTATTCATGTTAACAACTCCATTTTCTTTTTTTTGTAAATCTCTTCCTTCGATTGTTCCAGTGAAGGACCATACTTTGGAATCCATAGTTTCTGATGGGATCATCCGTAATTTCCGATATTACATTCCAAAAAATAGAAATGAATCCAAGTTACCTGTTGTTTTTGTTTTACACGGCGGCGGAGGTAGTGGTGAAGGAATGATTTATCTTTCACGTATGACGGAAAAAGCAGAAGAATACGGGTTTATTGTCGTCTATCCCGATGGATATGGGAATCGATGGAATGATGGAAGGAAAATTCCACATTCTCTCACTGACAAAAGAAATACAAAAGATGTACAATTTTTTCGCGATATGGTTCAATTCCTCGATAAAAAAATCCCAGTGGATACAAGTCGCATCCATGCTGTTGGTATTTCCAATGGTGGATTTATGACACAACGTTTGTTATGCGAAGCAAATGATTTGTTCCATTCTGGATATTCTGTTGCTGCCGTTACATCAAAAGGGTTAACTGAAATTTGTCCCAAACCTCCAATAAAATCAATTGGTTTTATCATGGGAACTTCTGATGATGTTGTCCCTTTTTCGGGAGGCATTGTATCCATACCAAAAGATATGAGCCCAAAGGCAGAACGAATTCCTGCTGGAGAAGTTTTGTCATTTGTAGACTCACTTTCGTATTGGAGTTCTGCTTTTCCCTGCAAAGAAGAAATCAAAACAAAAAAACGTCATATGAATCGTTTTTGGAAACGAGACATTGAATATTCGAAAGTATCCGATTGTTCTGGGGATGAAGTCGTGGAAGGTTATTTAATTCCTGGTGGTGGGCATATTTGGCCTAACGGATTTTATTACCAAAATGAAAAACAATATGGATACCTAAGTAAGGACTTGGATACGAGAGAGATTGTGTTACAATTTTTCCGAAAAACAGAATCTAAAGAAAAGTTGGTAAACAATGCATCATTCGGAAATTAGAAATTCATCCACCGTCTTTACCACATTAGAAACAGGTTCTGGTGACCCTGTCTTATTTTTACATGGTTTTCCTGATAACCATAAAACATTTTCTCCAATCATGGAATCAATTGCTAAAAAAGGTTATCAGTGTATAGCTCCTGTGATGCGTGGATATGAACCATCCACCATTTCACATGCGAACAAACTACATGTTGTTGATTTAGTGAATGATGTATTAGGATGGATGGATGATCGCAGATGGGATTCTGTCCATTTGGTGGGACACAATTGGGGTGCAATCATAGCCTACGCTGCTGGGATGTACTATCCAAATCGTTTTCGATCCATCACAAGTTTGGGAGTCCCATTACTCAAAACATTTCAAGATTCTTTTATTTGGGCACCCTTACAAACATTTCATTCCTGGTATGTTGCACTTTTTCAGATTCCTTATTTAGCTGAATTAACAATTCGTTCGAATCAATTTGCCTTAGTTGATTTTTTATGGAAAGACTGGTCACCAGGATTCACTCCTAACCAGGACCATTTGGCCGAAATCAAATCGAATTTCCAAAATCCAGGGATCCTTTCCTCGGCTCTTGCATATTACCGAAACTTGAATGATTTATTCACAGAATCAGGGAGAGAAAGTATCATAGGAATTTTTGATACACATATTACAGTTCCCACCCAAGTACTTTATGGATTGAATGATGGGTGTTTTCATAAAAATTTATTTGAACACCTATTAAATGAATCTGATTTTCCATGTGGATTTCGAAAGATTGGATTTGATCATGCTGGTCACTTCCTGCATTGGGAAAAAAGAGAAGAAGTCACCAAACTTATCTTAGAGTGGATAGAAAAAAATAGATAGAAATTTCGCCAAAAAATCGTCGGATTGGTTAAGGAGACTTAGTATGTTTCAAAATATGGGATTATATGACAGAGTCATTCGTGTTGTAGTAGGCCTTGTGTTAGGCGGTTTGTATTTAGGTGGTGTTGTGGAAGGAACCACTGCAATTGTATTGTTCGTAATTGGTTTAGTGATGATTGCGACTTCAGCAATTGGCTTTTGTCCAGCATACCTACCTTTTAAGATTACAACCAAAGGAAAATAAACTTAGATTTTCCTTTGCATTTCTATCAAAAGATAACAACTCATTGAGAACAAAATGAGTTGTTCATTTTCGTTTCCGTAATCGCACTAACACCTCATAATGATTCGTCCTTGGAAAAAAATCAAACAAACTCAAATGGTCCATTTCATAACCAATTTCTTTCAGGGAAGTTACATCCCTACGCAAAGTACTTGGATTACAGCTGGAATAAACAATCTCCTTTGGTTTTAACATTTCTGCAGTTTCAATGATTCCTTTCGATAAACCCGCCCTTGGTGGATTCACGATCCATGTAGGATAGGTTTTAAGATCTTTGGGTATATGTTTTTGGTAAAGATCCAAAACTGCATATTGATAGGTTGTGATTCCATTGGCTTTTGCATTTTGATTTGCATATTGAATGCTTTTTTCATGAGATTCGATTCCATAAAGCGATTTGATTCTATCGCGTAAGGTAATGCCAATGGTTCCACATCCACAAAACAGTTCCAAAACATTTGCATCCTTAGGTAACAAGGACTTAATTTTCTGAATCCAAGATTCCACTAAGAATTGGTTGATTTGAAAAAAGCCTTTTGCAGGCACCGTAAGTTTTGTACTCAAAAATTCAAACTTTGTTTCTTCTTTTTCGTACAACACAACTGCATTTTGGGACAAACGTAAGGAAAGCGAATTCGCTTGTTTTTGCATTTTTGGCAATCGGTTTTGTTTAGGCTTCTGTTTGGAAAAAATAGCAAAATCGTTTGGATTTTCAATTAACAACCGTTTATCGACATTCTTACAAATAGAGGAAGAATTTGGAATGATCCGGTGGGTGTTTTTTGCAAAAAAACCAATTTGTCCACCTTCCACTTGCCATTGTACATTATTGCGATACCCAACACTTGGTCCCGTTGTCACCTCTACTTTTCCAATCCATTCCAGGAACATAAATTCCAATAGGGAAGTCTTCACTTTCACTTCCTCTTCGTAGGAAATGTGTCGGTAACTACACCCGCCACATTCTAAATACACAGGGCAGTCAGAGGGAACCCTTAATGGTGAAGATTCAATCACTGAATCTACAATACCAAACCATTCCTTATTGCCTTGTTTGGTAAGAGTTATGTCCACAGTTTCACCTGGGATCCCACCTTCTACAAACACAGCATGCCCATCATAGTGAGCTAGACAGTAACCACCATTCGCCCACTTTTCTAATTTTATCTGCAACTTTTCCATTCTTGTAGACCATTCATTGAATATTCATTTGACACTGCACTCGCATTTAACATAACGGATAAGTACTCTTGGAGAAGTGGCTGAGTGGTCTAAAGCAGCGGTCTTGAAAACCGTCGTGGTAATCCCACCGTGGGTTCGAATCCTACCTTCTCCGAGTCGCTGGAGACGTGCCTGAGTGGCCGAAAGGAGCGGTTTGCTAAACCGTCGTACGAGCAATCGTACCCAGGGTTCGAATCCCTGCGTCTCCGTTGTTACCGCCATGAAATTCACCCAATTCAAAGAAAAAATCCAGAAAATTAAAATCTACCTTCTGACTGATGAAGCAGCAAAAATCTTTGCGAGCTTACCTCTGTATTTTTCCTGGGTTCCCATTTTTACTTGGAAACGCCAATTTCCTGAATTTGTGTCCCTTTCTTTGTATTCCGCGGTTAATACTTGTTTGTTTTTAATAGGGATTGTTCTCGCACAAATCCTATCACTCCTACCTTTTGTGGGACTTTACCTTGCAGCTACCTTACACCTCATTTCCGTATTACTTTATCTAGGAATTGCGGGATTTTTGATTTACTCCATCCGCTTGCAAAAAACCATAGTGATACCCGTTCTTTCGGACTGGGTAAAAATGCTCCAAGCATTGATTGCGCCCATAGCTCAACTGGATAGAGTATCTGACTACGGATCAGAAGGTTAGAGGTTCAAATCCTCTTGGGCGCGCGTGGATATCTATGAATCGTTTTTAGAACGATATTCAATAGAAGTTTCCAAACATAAAAACGAAATCCCTTCCTATTCTGAAGTTTTAACAAAAGATGGAGAGTTTCTGACTTCTTCTTTTAATTCCGTCGAACAAACATTAAATCCAACAAAACACAGCGAAATTTTAGCCATCGAAGCTGCACTTTCTCTTACCGATGGGCGTTACCTTTCAGACCATATTTTACTCACTGCTCTTGAGCCATGTTTACTCTGTGCGGGTGCTATTTTACGAGTGAAACTTCCCGAGGTAGTATACTTCGTTCCAGCAAAACCTGGAGAAGGAATTTCCTCTTACACAACAGAATCCATTTACCTCTTGAACCATTTTCCAAAATGCACTCTCATACCAAAGTCGCAAATAAAATTTGAATTTCTTAGTTTTTTCAAAGAGAAAAGGTAGAATTCCTAAGACCGTTTCTTTTTATGGAAGGCAGTAGAAATCACTGGAGAGATGTCAGAGTGGTCTATTGTGCATGCTTGGAAAGCATGTGTGCCAAAAGCACCCCGGGTTCGAATCCCGGTCTCTCCGCCACTTTTTCCACCCACAACTCCCTAAAATTGCACCTCTCTTGAAAATTATTTCATTGCTTCCAAGCCATGAATTTTCATACTCAAAGGGAAATCCAAAATTCAAATCTTACTGAAAGTAAAACAAAGAATTAAATGAGCGAAAACCACCAAGTACTCTTTCGAAAATACCGACCACAGTTCTTTCGGGATGTGATTTACCAAGACCTTGCTGTTGGTTCTTTACAAAACGCATTTAAATCTAAAAAAATTGGACATGCATATATTTTCATAGGGCCAAGAGGTGTTGGAAAAACAACCATCGCAAGGATCCTTGCAAAAAGGCTCAACTGTGAACGCCCCGATGGTGTTGAACCTTGTAATGAATGTACTTCTTGTTTAGAAATCACAAAAGGAAATTCTAATGATGTTTTTGAAATTGATGCGGCATCCAACAGTGGTGTTGATAATATCCGTGAATTAAGAGAAAATGTAAAATTCAATGCGATGGGGGGAAAGTACCGCGTATATATTTTGGACGAGGTACACATGCTCAGTGGAGCTGCTTTCAATGCGCTTCTCAAAACATTAGAAGAACCTCCTGCCCATGTAGTTTTTATTTTAGCAACAACTGAGTATCATAAAATCCCTGAAACTATTTTATCGCGTTGCCAAGACTTTCATTTCCGAAAAGTTCCAGTAACGGTTTTACAATCTTACATCGAAACACTTTGTACAAAGGAAGGACTCAAATATGATTCAGAAGGATTATTTTGGATCGCAAAAAAAGGTGATGGGTCTGTTCGAGATACCTTATCCTTTATGGAACAAGCGGTTATATTCACTGACGGGAATTTAACAGGAGCTAAACTAAGAAAAATGATTGGGTATCATGGAATTGATACCTTTACTGATTTCCTTAACCAACTCATAGATACTTCACAAAGTGCTCAAATTTTCGAAACTTTGGAAAATTTATTCCAAGCAGGTATTGATCTTAGTAAATTTATTTGGGATTTTATCGAATTTTTAAATTCACTACTTCTCATCAAAGACAATTTAGCTGATCGCGAATCAATTAACATTCCCCAAGAAGACTTACAAAAACTCAAACAAAACTACCGCGAACTTGATCGTGAAATTTTAGTTTTACTCGCTGAAAGAATTTTTTCCATACACGAAAAATTGAATTTAATGAAACTTCGAAGTTCGTATGAGATGAAAGTCTATCTGGAAATTCAATTTCGCAAATTAATATTGGACAGAGAGAAACCAAGTGTTTCCGGATTATTAGCAAAAATTTCAGAATTAACAAAACTAGTACAGGGGGACATTAGCACCATTCCTGATTCGATTGAACCAGTTAAAAAACAAAGCCAAACTGCAATTCCCACTCAGGAAAAACCAATTCCAAACACAAACACACAACCTATTGCAAAAATAGAATCACCAACACCAGAAATAAAAACACAAATTCCGAATTCTCCCACAATGGATAAGAATCAAAATGCCAAAGAACCAAGTCCAAGTGGGAATCACCCGGAGGATATGGAGAAATTATTAAAAGAAAAATTTTCTGGTATGGAAGTAGATCCAAAACAATTTAAAAATTTATAAGTCCAAAGGTTAGTATGGGTATTTTTGACCAAATGAAACAGATGCGAGAAGCATTTTCGCAACTGGGAAACATCAAAGAAAAACAAGAAGAACTTCAAAAACGACTCGCGCAGATTCGAGTCACTGCATCAGCCGGAGCTGGAATGGTAGAAGTCACTGCATCTGCTGATGGAACTCTTACAAATTTAAATATCAATCCCATTATGTTTAATGCGGATGATAAAAAAATGTTAGAAGATTTGATCTTATCTGCAACTAACGAAGTGCAACGAAAAGCAAAAGAAACCATGGCACACGAAATGAAAAATGTCTTAGGTTTTAATCCTAGTGATTTTGAAGGTGTATTCAATCAAATCCAAAAGGATGGAGGGTTTCCTCCTGTCTGATCCACAATTCCAAAAACTAATCCAAGCCTTTTCAAGCCTTCCAGGAATTGGAAAAAAAAGTGCCACTCGTATCGGATTTCATATATTACGAATGGACCCTAGCACATTCCAATCTTGGTTACATCATATTGAAGAGGCCAAAACCAAACTTCGATTTTGTGATGATTGTGGAGGACTTACTGAGGAACCAATTTGTTCCATTTGTTTATCTGATCGAAGGGATAACGGAATTCTTTGTGTTGTGGAACAACCAGAGGATATCTTTTTTATCGAAAACACAAAAGAATACTCAGGTAAATATCATGTTCTCAATGGAGCAATCTCTCCCTTGGATGGAATTGGACCAGAACAATTGCGCATCAAACAACTCATGTCGCGATTGGATACTGGTGAGATCAAGGAAGTTCTCATTGCAACAAATCCAACACTCGAAGGTGATGCAACTGCTTCTTACTTATCAACCGTGATCAAACCGATGGAAATCAAAATCACAAGGATTGCACACGGAATAACTATTGGTGGTACTTTGGAATATTCCGACCAGTATACATTAGGAAAAGCAATCAAGTCGCGATTGACATTATAAACATATTCTTTGGATCAAACTAGTTTGAATCTACTTTGATTCTACAATTTCGAATTCTAAATTTTCCCCAAAAAATTGGAATTTAACTTTTCTTTCAATTTCGAAATAACCAACGAAAGAAATATAAATCAATATAAACAGATAAACGGCATGTTCATTAATAGGGCGGATATTTTTCAATGATTCAAAACAAGTTTCACGAACTTTAGAAAAAGATATATATTGGATTACTCCTTTTACTTCGATATCTTCTAGAAAACAAAGATCGATCAAAAACAAAGTTTCGAAAATTAACGAAAAAAGAGTCAGGATTTTAAGAAAAGAAATTTGATTGAACATAAGTTATAAAAGAATTTGTCTTTTATTTCCTTTAAAACCGGTGCTCAAACACAATAAACGCTTCTCGTAAAACACGTCCATATTTTGAATCTAATAAAACAAACAACGCATCTCCTGCGACAAAATAACCCGAACGAAAGATAATTTGGAAATCGGAAGTTACGTTATAACGGATGTTGAAATTATATTCCATACCCATATAAGTAGAAGTCTGGTACCCATTCCTTTCGCTGAATTCGCGGTTTATTTTAATTTCGGGAGATTTTGTTGCCCATAGTTGGTAATAACCTAACGTAAATTGATATGGTCCGAATGCAATGATATTGGAATACAATCCATACTCATTCAATCCAGAAAAACTGGATCCATTGAATAAAGCATAACCTCCAGTGAAGTCAGTGGCAATGTTGGAAATGGAAAACCCTGGTGCAAGAGTTCTATAACCATTTCCCTTTAAGTTTGCTTCTTCACCATTTGCATCGTAACCTGGTCGTCCTGTTGTTCCTAAGGCGATAAGGTTAAAATTTAAAGATTCATTCCATCGATATGTGAACTGAAAATCATACATACCACCTTTCACAAAATGCCTTTGAGTTGTGTTATAGATTGTTACATCGTTTGAATCAGTGATTGGTTTTAATTTTTTTACAGTTCCAGTATTCAAAATACCATGTACAATGAATGAAAATTTCTGAAAATTAAATTCATTGTGCAACCCATACCATGCAAGTCTTGCTGTTTCATTATCTGATTTATCATTATCGTCTAAAAAATATGCATACACTTCATTTCTGATATTTCTAAAGTACTCAAATTTTAAACGATTGTAGTAGATATTTGAACTTTGATAATTTTTATCAGCAAAACCATTTTTATCAACATCTAAAAAACTTTGGTCTCTAGCACGAAGGATTCCCCCTTCTAGTGATAACCGTAAAAATTGAAAATTTTTTAGAACACTAACTCCGGTTCCAGTAGAGAATAAAACGCGGCCTTGTGCGGAACTAAACAATTGTTGTCCGACTTTGATAAACAATCCTGATTCTGGTATTCTAAAATTTAAATACAAAAAGTTAGTTTGTACGTTAACAGCAGCAGTACGACCACGTTCCCCACCAGAACCTGGACCAACTAAACCAGGATCGAATCCATCTGGCCCTGTTGACCTTAAGCCTCTACCTCCAAACGGAATATCACCTACTTGCATCCCCCAGATCCCTTCTACATATTTGTTTGCAGAAAAGCTCATATTATAAAGGAAACGCGAGTCGTAATAACTTACATCTTCTTTACGAGGTGTAATTTGGCTTGGTAATCCTTTTTGCCTTCTTTCTAAATCAGTTTGAACTGTTTGTTGTTCCGATTGTAATCGTTCCGCATTTTCTTTTTCTAAATTAGTGATTGGTGTTACTGGAGTTTTACGTTCAAGTAAAACATCTCGCCCCACATTCGTTGCTCGAACACGAAACGAACCGTTAAAATTCATAATTGTTCTTTGAGATTCTTCTTCTTGAGAATATAAGAATCCCAATGGAAGTAGAAATAAAATACAAACAGTCAGTAAACGAGTAAACATTTTCAAATTACTCTTTTTTTACCCATTTATTTGATTTAAAGTATTTGTTAATCAACTGTTGGATTTTGCCCGTACGTTTTAGTTCCTTAATGAAAAAGTTGAGGTTATAAAGAAATTCAATGTCTCTTTTTGCAATTGCCATACTTATATGATCTTCTTGCACTACACCTAAGATTGGTAAATAATTAGCTCGTAGAGAAGAATCTTTTTGTAGTAGTGCTTGGATGTAAAATGAATCAGCAACAAATGCATTTACGTTATTTTTCTTTAATTCGTTTAAAGCTGCTTCATTTGTGAAATAAGAAAATACTTGAGCTTTAGGAAATGCTTCACGTAAAAATTGATGGTTGGAACTATTTGCTAAAACTGAATATGAAATTCCTGTAATATTCGTTAAATCATTTAAATTTCTAAAAAGTTGTACTGTCACAATTTGTCCTTCCGGTTCAGGTGGAAGTGCTGTACGGTTCACTAAAGCAGAAGGTGTCGAAATTAAATATGGATCTGTAAAATAAACATCACGAAAACGATTGATTGAAGAAGAGATTCCAGCCATTGCAATTTGGCTATCTCCTTTTTCTAACATACGAGCGTGTTGGTCAAATGTACGTAAGGGAATAATCTTTAAATCAACATCTAAAAATTTTGCATATTCTTGAGCCAATTCAACATCTAGTCCAGGAAACTCTTCATTTGGATTTTCAATATAAAATGGATCGTAAAATTCATTAACGGATACAGTTAATGTTTTGGTTTTTTTAATTTTTTCCAGAGTTGGACTGGATTGTCCCATAAGCAATGTTGGGACAAATAGAAAGGCTACCAATATTTTCCAAACAATTCGAAGGTAATTAGGGAACATCCAATTAACCTTCTTTTTGGAAAGAGAAACGGCAAGGAAAAATTAAGGATTTAGTAAGACAAATTCTGTCCGTCGATTTTTTTTCGATGAAGCTTCATCTGTTCCCTGCACCATAGGTTGTGTGGGTCCTTTTCCTTCTGTCACCAACCGGTTAGGATCAACACCTTTAGAGACTAAATATTGTTTAACGGATTCAGCTCTTTCTTTAGACAAATTCATATTGTCTTCAAAATTACCAGTTAGGTCAGTATGTCCGATGATTTTCATTTTTTGTTCGGAATTCTCATGAAGGTAATCTACAATTGAATCCAAGGGAATTGATGATTCTGGTTTCAAAATAGATGAAGCTCTTTCAAAATAGACTGAATCGAGCGAAATTTTCTTTGTCTCTTCTAATTTCTTTTGAACCAAATTTTCCTGTTTAGGAACGGATGCTGTGAAAATATCAAATGATTTTCCTTCCACTCGCCGGCAGAATAGAAAGGTTTTTTTCACCTGCTGAAACACAATATAGGCTTCATCTTCAGAAGAGTTAATAGGACTTCCTAAATTCTCTACATTCGTAAATTTTTCCCCTTCGATTTTTGCCATATACAAATCAAATCCGCCAAATCCACCAGGACGGTTGGATGAGAAAAATAGTATTTTGCCATCATCGTTAAAGGCAGCAGCTATTGTTGCATGTTGGTCATTGATTGGTGAAGGCAAAAGTTTTGGTTTTGTCCACTGATTGTTTTTAAACTGACTATAATAAATTTTTGCTAAGTTTGGTTTTCCGAATGGGTATCGAGTGAATAGGAGAGTATCACCTAACAAATGCGGATTTTCTTCAATTTCCTCTGTATTGATAGGGGAAGGTAAAGCAGTAGGAACTGACCATGTTTTTCCGTTCCAATTGGAAACATACAAATCTCTCGAAATACCGACTTTCCCATCTGCTAACATCACTTCAATTGATCCATCTCGATTTGATGAAAGAAGGATCATTTTTCCATCGCGAGTTATAAACGGACTTTGGTCATCGAATGGTGAATTTAAAACACTAACTTCTTCAGGAAAATCCCATGTTCCATCTTTCTTTCGTTCCGATTTGAAAATTTCTGTAAAACTGCGTTCTGATCGTTTCGAATAAAAATATAAAGTTTTTGCATCAGGAGTCATGGTTGGACCAAACTCTTGAAACTCTGAATTGATAGGGCCTTTGATCGGACTTACGACTAACGTATCTTCACCTTCCCTTGTTTGAGCAAATACTGATGAAGCCATCATAGATGTAAGAAATAAACCTATCGTCAAATGGATGAGTTTTCGTTTATAAAAAAATTGAAGGGATTGAATCGTAATTCGTTTAAAAATTAAAAATAGTGCGTTAATTGTAGCTCGTTTAAATGGCTTCGTTGGTAAATTAATTCTAATACGTTTCATTCCACATTCAGAGTTATTAACCGATTTACGTTTAAAACCAGATTTATTAATTATAATGGATTTATGTTTTTTGATCGCAAAATCGAAATTTAGGTGAGTGAGTTGATTGGGCATTTGACACCTCGGTCATCTGCCCAAAAATTCTTATCGGATATATTGTTTTAAGACATCCGGAATTTGGAAGGTTCCATCTTCTAATTGGTAATTTTCAATCACTGCTGCCAGTGTTCGACCGATCGCAAGACCAGAACCATTCAAAGTATGGACGAGCAGGTTTTTTCCTTCCTTTGACTTGTATCGAATTTTTCCTCGTCTTGCTTGATAGTCTTTGAAGTTCGAAACTGAAGAAATTTCCATAAATCGTCCAAGTCCAGGCATCCACACTTCGATATCATAAGTTTTGGAGGAAGCACTCGACATATCTTTGCTACAAAGTAACATCACACGATACGGCAGATTTAATTTTTGCAGAATGGATTCTGCATCTTTTAACATCTTTTCGTGTTCTTCCACTGACTTTTCTGGTTCTACAAATTTAACAAGCTCGACTTTTTGGAATTGGTGAACACGCACAAGTCCACGTGTATCTCTTCCATAGGATCCAGCCTCTCTTCTAAAACAGGATGTGTGTGCACAAACAGAGATAGGTAATTCTTTTTCTTGGATGATTTCATCTCGGTAATAGTTGGTGAGAGGCACCTCGGCTGTTGGAATGAGATTCAATCCATCTTTCTCTAATCGATAAAAATCTTCGGCAAACTTTGGGAGTTGGCCAGTAGCTGTCATGGATTCGTCGTTTACAAGAACAGGAACCCACATTTCTTCATATCCATTTTCAGATGTGTGCGTATCGAGCATTAAATTCATTAAGGCACGTTCTAATTTTGCACCTAAACCTCGATAGGTGTAAAATCTGGCACCAGAAAGTTTTACTCCTCGTTCAAAATCAAAAATACCTAGTTTCTCACCAATATCAAAATGGGTTTTTGCCTCAAAAGAGTGTTTTTTAATTTCACCCCATTGTCTGATTAGGACGTTATCTTCTTCAGACTTTCCTTCTGGAACTGAAGGGTCTAATAAATTAGGTAGTCCTAAATTAAGATCATGTAAAGATTCTTCTTCTTTTGAAAGTTCTTCTTCGATTGCTTTGATGCGTTCTCCAACTCCTTTCATTGAATTCGATATTTCAGTAATGTCTTTTCCTTGTGATTTTTGGATTCCAATTTCTTTAGAAACGCGGTTTCGTTCCGCACGAAGTTCTTCCACTTCTAATTTTAATTTTCTTTGTTTTTCAGAAACAGATTTAATTTTTGCTTCTATGTCAGTAGAGACAACACCACGTTTTTGTAAGGTGGAAAGTAGTTCTTCTGGGTTCTGAACAATACGATTGATATCAAGCATGATGATAAGCCTTTCTTTCTGTAAATTTTAGTGAATTTTTATAAATACGTTCTTCTACTTCTGTATTTGGTTCTGTACGTAATGAATACATTTTCTCTAATACAAAAGGCAAATGTGAAGAATCATTTCGTTTTCCACGGTGAGGCATTGGTGATAAAAATGGTGCATCTGTTTCAATCAAAATGGATTCGAGTGGAATTTTTTTAGCAGCTTCTTGGATCTCCACCGCTGATTTAAAAGTAACAATTCCCGAAAAAGAAATATAATACCCAAGATCAACAAATTGTTTTGCAGCTTCATAATCGTAAGTAAAACAATGGATCACACCAAATGCCTTTGTCTTATATTCTTTTAAAGCTTCATACGTATCCAAAAAAGCATCTCGTGAATGAATGACAACGGGCAATTGGTACTCTGAAGAAAAATCCAAAAACTTTCGCAATACATCATTTTGTTGAGAACGAGTGCTTGCGTCATGATAAAGATCCACACCAATTTCACCAATTGCTGCGAACTTAGGATCGTTCATTCGGGATTTGGCTAAATCTAAAATTTGATCAGCATTGGGAAACTCATGGGTTTCCGTTGGGTGACAACCAATCGAATAAGAAATTTTTAGTGCATCTGTTGAATACGTTTCTGATATACGAACTGCTTCGTTTGAACTTGGCAAATCGATACCGATTTGAACCAGTTGGTCTACTCCTGCGATTCGGGATTTCTCCAGGGTTTCTTCGATACTTTGTCCTTGTTCTCGAATTATGTCTAAGTGGCAATGTGTGTCGATCAACGAATATCCCATAAATAGCAAGATTTGTAATTTCCACTGGATGAAAATGAAAATTCAATCGAAAGATATAGTGGGTAGATTAACTTTTGTTTAAATCATCGTAGGTCTAAAACGAACGTGGAAGTAAAACAAAGACTACATTTAATTTTTTACCGACTTCGGTATAAAGTCCAGGAATGGAAGCTTAAGTTGTCCCAACGTTACGAAGATTTGGACAAAAAAGGTCGTGAAAAACTGACCATCATGGTCATTCCTCATACTGACCGAAAAACCATCAACTTTGTTATCTCTTACAAGGCCATTTCTATCTTCATTGGTATCATGGTTGTTTTACTTGTCATCAGTGCGGTAAACGTTTTATCTCATAGTGGATCCATCCACCAACTCACCGAACTCAATTTAACCAATAAAGACTTTATTAGACAATCATCTAAGATGAAAGAAGAGGTAAACTCTCTTCACGAAACCATACAATACTATTATGACCGTATCTCCAATCTTTATATCAAATTAGGTGGAGATCCATCTCGAGTATCCAAAGGGATGGGTGGACAAGCAGGACAATTCCTTGCACTCCAAGGAACACCTCAAACTGACATCACAGATGAATCCTTTCGCATCAAAGAAGACATTCATAATTTAAAATTATCATCAGAGCTTTCTGAAGAGATCATCAAACTCATTAAAAAAAGAAAGAGCATCATCAAAAACACACCATCGATTTGGCCAACAAAAGGGTATGTATTGTTTCCCTTTGGAAAGTACATTTCACCGATTACTGGCAAAGAAGAAATCAATCGTGGTTTGGATATTGGATCTTTTCCTGGAGCAGAAGTCATCGCAACTGCACCTGGTTTAGTGTTTGATACTGGTTACTCACCAGCGACTGGATATTATGTAAAAATTTCCCACAGATTTGGTTGGAAAACGATCTACTCAAATTTAGATCGAATCCGTGTTAAGAAAAACGAAAAACTCTCTAAGGGTGACATTCTTGGATATGTAGGAAAATCTCCTGAAAATCCGATTTACCACCTTCATTATGAAGTACATGTTGGTACCCAAGCGTTGAATCCGTTTTCGTTTCTCAACCAAATCCAAGAATAATGTCGAATCCATCAACAGAAGAAGAATTTTTAGTTAATAGCATCATCGGAGAAGGGGCTGAGTTCACTGGTGAATTTAAGTTCCCTGGCCTCATCCGTATCGATGGAAAATTCCGTGGAGTTCTCGAAACTACAGGAAAGGTCCTTATCGGAAAGTCCGGAATCGTCGATACTGATATCAAAGCACGAGTTGTGGTTGCAGGTGGAGAAATCCGCGGAAATATTTATGCAACTGAACGTGTAACACTACTTTCAAGTTGTCGATTAGAAGGGGACATTGTGACACCTCGCCTCATCGTCGAAGAAGGTGTAGTGTTCCATGGGAAATGTACAATTAACCCCACTCGTCATTAGGCGGGATTATGATCATCCAAAACAACAACCCTAAGTCGGTCTCGACTCAGGCAAAAAAAGGTTCCAAAGAAAAACTAAATGCTTCCTTTGCTCCCGTCGATGAAGCCAAACAAAGTTTTTTAGAAATTTTAGAGTCGATTGTTCCTTCTGGAAAAGAAGAAACAAGAGAACTGAATGAACTTTGGAAAGATTTACCAGATTTGGAAAAAGACCTGATCAAAGATCCGAATCACAAAAACCTCGAATCTTACAAAAAACATATCAAACAAATAGCAGAACTTATTCTCAAGAAAAACTACAAAGTGATGCAGGCAGCCCAACGCGGACGAAATGACCAAAAAGACGTTCGTTATGTGAAGGTAGTGGATGAAAAATTGGATCTTTTGGCAAAAACCATGTTTTCACCCAACAACAGTGCATTTGTTATTTTGAAACAATTAGATGAAATCAGAGGTCTACTCATTGATCTAAAAGGATAATTCTTTGCAAACACCTGACCGACCTAAGTCAAAAAACCTCCGAGTCCTTTCAAAAACTTTTTCCTATTTAAGACCATACCGAATCCAAATGATCCTGTCTTCGTTTGCACTCCTTTTCACAGCGGGAGTTACTTTGGGTCTAGGCCAAGGATTACGCCATTTGGTAGATGCAGGATTTTCAGCTAAATCCAAACAAGAATTAGGTTATGCACTTGTCTTCATCATTTTCGTTGGAATCCTACTCGCAATTGGAACCTACATTCGCCATTATACAGTTTCATGGATCGGTGAAAGAGTTGCTTCTGACATTCGCATTGATGTATTCAAACACATCATCTTCATCCATCCCAGTTTTTTTGAATCCAACTCTCCCGGGGAAATCCAATCTAGGATTACAACCGACACCACTCTCATCCAAACGGTCATTGGGTCATCTGCCTCCATTGCCCTCCGAAATATTTTGATGTTTGTAGGTGGGATTATTTTTCTTTTTATCACCAACGCAAAACTTACGATGATAGTCCTTATCAGCGTTCCCTTCATTGTGTTTCCAATTCTTTTCTACGGAAAACGAGTGAGAAACCTTTCCCGAAACACTCAGGATAAAATTGCAAATATTGGAACATATGTAAGTGAATCCCTTCTCAACATCAAAATCTTACAATCTTTCCACCACCAAAAAGTTGATATCGATGTATTCTCCAAAACAGTGGAAGACGCTTTTACCGTTGCTGTTGCAAGGATCAGACAACGAGCACTTCTGATCGGGACTGTCATTTTATTCATTCTTACAGGAATTAGTTTTATGTTATGGGTGGGAGGAACTGATGTCCTCGAAGGAAAAATCACAGGGGGAGAACTCATCGCGTTTTCCTTTTATGCCATTATGGTAGCTAACAGTGTCGGAGCCGTTTCCGAAGTTCTGGGTGATTTACAAAGAGCAGCAGGTGCCACAGAAAGACTCATGGAACTCTTGTTATCCGAATCGGAAATCAAAGGTCCCATTCATCCAAAGCCTATTTCAGAAGTATACCATTACCAAAACTCTGCAGTTTTAAATAACGTTTCAGAGAAACAAAATGGACTTACGATCCTTTTAAAGGATTTAACATTTTCGTATCCTTCTCGTCCCGAAACAAAGGCCATCAAAGGAATCAATTTAGAAATTCCTGCCAATAAAACTACAGCACTTGTTGGACCATCAGGAGGAGGAAAGAGTACGTTATTCGAACTCATACTTCGTTTTTATGACCCAACTTCAGGTTCCATTTCCATCGGCGGAATCAATATTAAAGATTTAGATTTAGAAGACTTACGATCACTCATTGGATTTGTTCCCCAACAACCAATTCTTTTCAGTGGAACACTCCGAGAGAATATTGCTTATGGAAAACCAACTGCTAGTTTCGAAGAGATCCAAACTGCAGCAGAAAATGCTTATGTGATGGAATTTTTTAACCAGTTACCAGATGGTTTTGATACTAACTTAGGACACTTGGGAACAAGATTATCTGGAGGACAAAAACAAAGGATCGCTATCGCAAGAGCCATCCTTCGTAATCCAAGAATCCTTCTACTTGATGAAGCAACATCAGCACTTGATTCAGAATCCGAACAGATGATCCAAAGAGCTTTGGATTTTTTAGTGAAGGAAAGGACAACTATCATGATTGCACATCGTCTCTCAACAGTTGTGAAATCAGATCAAATTGTTGTGATTAAGGAAGGAGAAATTGAGTCCGTTGGAACACACGACGAACTCTTACGAACAAGTGAGTTGTATGAGCGTTTAGCGAAATTACAATTTCACACCGAGTTGCTCTAAAATTCTTTCCATATCACTTAGGTTGGCATAGGAAAAAACAATTTTACCTTTGCCATTGGTTTCATTGTGGGACACTTCCACCTTGGAACTAAATTTGTTTCTTAACTTTGTTTCTAGTTTTACAATACTAGCATCACGTTTATCCGATACACTGGTCGAGGAACTGGATTTTTTTTCTGGGTTCAAAAGATTAGAAACATAGTTTTCAACCTCGCGAACATTCCAACCTTCAGCGATCACCTTTTGTGCGACTTCAAATTGTTTTTTAGCATCCGGAATCGAAAGAAGAGGGCGTGCTTGTCCTTCCGAAAGTTTTCCTTCTTTGACCCAATCTTGTAAAGGTTTTGGTAATGCAAGGAGTCGGATCAAATTGGAAATCGTTGCTCTGTTTTTTCCCACACGAGTCGCAAGATCTGTTATCTTTAACCCTCGTTTGTCGATGATAGCTTGGTAAGCATAAGCTTCATCCATTGGATTTAAATTTTCTCTTTGGATATTTTCAATGAGAGCAAGTTCCATCATGTCTGCTTCGGAAAGATCACGAACGATGGCAGGAATTTTTGCAAAACCAGCCAGTTTACACGCACGTAACCTTCTTTCCCCAGCCACCAAAAGAAACCCAGAACCGGATGGATTTTTTTGAACAACGATTGGTTGGATCACACCATGTTCAACAATTGTATTGGATAACTCTTGGATGGATGCGTCTGAAAATTGTTTTCTAGGTTGGTGAGGGTTTGGTGATATTTCAGTTACTTTGATTTCACGAAGTCCTGATTGTTCGTCCTTAGAAATTTCAACATTGTTCTCATTAACTGGAATTAAATTACCAAGTCCTCTTCCTAAAACTTTTCCTTTGCCGAGTGCCATTACTTATGCCCTCCCTACAATTTCTTCCGCTAAACTTTTATAACTTTTTGCACCAACGCCATCAGGATCATAATAGTTGATTGGTTTTCCAAAGGAAGGTGCTTCTGATAATTTTACATTTCGAGGAATGACAGTTTCATAAACTTTTTCTTTGAAATAGTTTCTAACATCATCTGCAACTTGGTTTGCGAGGTTCGTTCGTTTGTCATACATAGTAAGAAGAACACCTTCAAGTGCAAGAGATGGATTCCATTGTGACTGCACTAAGGAAATAATTCTCATGAGTTGTGAAAGTCCTTCGAGTGCGAAGTACTCTGTTTGCAAAGTGATCATCACCGATTGAGAAGCACAAAGTGCATTGATGGTTAAGACCCCAAGAGAAGGAGGACAATCGATTAAAATATAATCATAAGATTCTTTGATGGAAGCAAGAGCATCTTTGAGTTTGAATTCTTTTTTCTCGATCCCAAGAAAGTCTACTTCAAGTCCGGAGAGGTTGATGTTCGAAGGAATGATGTCTAGATTTGGAACAAAGGTTTTTTGGATCGCTTCTCTTGCTGATAACTCTCCAATCATCACTTCATAGGTTGTTTTATTCAGTGACTGCACTTCTAAACCAAGTCCAGATCCAGAATTGCCTTGTGGATCTATATCAAGCAGAAGAACTTTTTTTCCCAGATCAACAAGATTGGATGCTAAGTTGATCGCAGTTGTTGTTTTGCCAACGCCACCCTTTTGGTTACTGATCGATACGATTTTACCCATTCTTGTTTTTTGTCTCCTTTACGATTTCTTTCCAGTCGCGGGGGTATCCCTTTTTCGGAAGTGAATTCTTTTGCAGTATTTTGATATGTCTCTTTCCAACAAACTCTAATTCAGGAATGGGAATTTCTTTTTTCATCATAAATCCGTTATTCGTAAGAACCTCTGCTTCTTTGTCCAAATCTGTATACGGTTGTGCAAGAAAGGGACATAAGATTCCTTTCTGTTTCACCATCCGGGTAGTGACTTCAGCGATGTAAGGATAGGGAACCATTGCTCTGGAAGTGACTACATCGAAATTGGAATTGATCTCTTCCGTGCGTGCATAGATAAACTCAATACGTTTTGAAACTTTAGTAAGTCCTCCAGAAGCGACTTCCGTCTCCAATAAAGCTAATTTTCTTTTTTGAGAATCTACCAAGAAGACGTGAGGTGCTTTTTTCAAGAGAGCAAATAGAAATCCAGGCAGCCCTGGTCCTGTTCCGACATCAGCTACATTTGTTTCACGTGAAACATATCCTGTAGTTTTCAATTTCCAAACAAAGATCATCGATTCCAGAATATGTCTCTCTAGAATCTTTTCTGAATCGTTTCTGGAAAAGAATCCTCCTTTCTCATTATCTCGTTTTAAAAACTCATAAAAGTTTTTAACAAGCTCCCAATCAAATTCTGGTTCGATTAATGGAAAGAGTTCTGGGATGATTGATTGGATTTCTTCTTGGATGGTTTTTTCTGACATAATCGTATTATCGTTTTATAGAATTTCGCCGATGTCTCCTGTAGGAGAAATCATTTCCATGTTTCGATTGTTTATTTTTTTCATCATCGTATCCTTTCCCATCTTAGGTTACACTCCAGGCAAATGGTCCCACAAAGATGCCTACATCTTTAAAAAAGTTAAAAAAGTTCCAAACAAAGAGATCGTTCGTAATGCAGAAGGCCAAGTGATTTATGTCGCAGAATATGAATACAACTCTGATGGAAAATTAATCGCTGAAACTTATTCAGACAAAGAAGGGAAGGGTGATGGTAAGACTACTTTTCGCTACACAGATGGATTATTAACCAGCGAAGAAGTGTATGATAATGGTGGTCACCTTGTTGAACGTAAGGACTTCCAATTCAAAGGTCGGGCTTTGAAGAAAATGAATGTAAAAGATGCAGAAGGAAAACTCGTAATGGTTTATTCCATTGAAAGCGACGGAGATGGGAACGTCTTTGCTGCTGAAGGAAAAAACTTAGAAACCAAAGACACAGAATCCTTTCGTTTTGAAATTGATCCGAAAAGACCTAATGTACAAATCCAATTTTTAACAGACGATAAAAAGAAAGGTCTTGGTGAAATCCACTTCAAATTTGATCCGAAAGGAAACTTAGTCGAAAGAGAATTTTTCCAAGGCGAAAACCGTAGAGTTCACAAATTGAAATATAAGGCTGATGGAAGTTTAGAATCCCACTCGTTTCACGTGAAACAGGGAGACAATTGGATCCTAGAGAAAACACATGTCCTTGTTTATGACTGAGTTTTAAAGTCACCCAGAAATACATTTTCGTTGGCAAGGTAAAAAGTTTTGCCAGCGAAAGTCATTCGAAACTAAACTGTTCATTCCTCTCAAATGGAACAGTTTTCGAAAACAATTCATCTCTTGTTGTCCTGTCTAACACCTTGCTTTCATCTTCAAAGAATCCATTTTAAAATTTAAAATATAAATTCAATTGATTCTGAATCATCCAACCCGGAGTCACAGCAAAGTTTACTTTTGTAATTATCTGTTCTCTTTGATTACACATCGAAAAGGAGAGGCTTGCTTATTCTTAATCTTAAAAACAATTCTGCATCTCCTTTGATCAAAACTGCTCTTGATGATTACGTTTTCTTAAAACTCTAGTGAGTCCCTTTAGGCATAAAAAAACCAAGAAGGGAAATCTCCTTGGTTTAGAATCAACGCTCGTTTCGTAAAAGATGAGCCGATTGGATGAAAAAGATTCCTCTCGTTTATCTTCGATCGACCAAATGATAAAGAAGTAAATCCACATCGGATGGATCAACACCTGAAATATGTAACGCCGTTTCTAAATTGAGTGGCCGATGTTTTTCCAATTTCACAATCGCTTCTGTCTTCAAACCTTTTACACTTGCATAATCAAAGTCGGTTGGAATTTGAAAGTTTAAAAACTTCTTACGGTACTCAATCGTTTCCAGTTCACGTTTTAAATACCCTTCATACTTAACTTCCATCTCCAACACCGCTTTCTCATCTTCATTCAAAATCGAAAGTTCAGAAACAATTGGTTCAATGTCTTTAATTTTGATATCCGAACGTTTCAAAAAAGAAGCAAGAGAATGGCCAAATTTATAATTTGTAATTTGCTTTTCTTCCAGTACCTTCGTCAGTTCTTCCGATGGTTTCATTGCGGAAACAAAAAGGTGTGATTTGATCTTTTCGATTCTTGCATACCGATCTTTCATCTCGTTGAACAAAGACTCATCTACAAGACCCATCTCATATCCGTATTGCATGAGTCTTTGGTCCGCGTTGTCTTGTCTGAGTAGTAGACGATATTCGGCTCGGCTTGTGAACATACGATAGGGATCTTCCACACCTTTATAGACAAGATCATCCACAAGTACTCCAATATAGGATTCACTTCGTTTGAATACAATGGGTTCTTCTTTTCGCACAGAGCGAATCACATTATAAGCTGCAACGAGTCCTTGAGCCGCCGCTTCTTCATAACCAGTGGTCCCATTGATCTGGCCTGCATGATAAAGACCTTTTACCTTTTTTGTTTCGAGAGTTGGATTGAGTTCAGTTGGATCTACATAATCATATTCAATGGCATAACCAGGTCTCATGAGTTCTACTTCTTCTAAACCTTTGATGCTTCGTAAAAACTTCCATTGCACTTCTTCTGGTAAACTTGTCGAGACACCATTGAGATACATCTCATTGGTTTCATAACCTTCTGGTTCGATAAAGATTTGGTGTCGGTCTCTCTCGGCAAAACGAACCACCTTATCTTCAATCGAAGGACAATATCTTGGGCCGACACTTTTGATCTGACCCGAGTACATCGGTGAGTATTCTAAGTTTTGTTTGATCAGTTCATGAGTGGTGTCGTTTGTGTAAGTGATGTAACAAGGAATTTGTCTGCGATCAATCTTCTTAGTGGAGAAAGAAAACGGACGTGGGTTTTCATCACCGTCTTGGATTTCAAGTCCATCCAAGTTGATGGAGTTTTTATGAACACGAGCTGGGGTTCCTGTTTTCAAGCGACCTAGTCGCAATTCAAATCGTGCCAGTGTGTGAGACAAACCTTTGGTGGTTGGTTCGCCTATCCTTCCTGATTCTTTTTGGTAAGTTCCAATGTGAATCACACTTGATAAGAAAGTTCCCGTGGTTAAGATCACATGGTTTGTATAGAACGTAAACCCACGACCTGTGATGACACCAGTCACTTGGTTTCCTTCTACAATTAAATCTTCTACCGTGTCTTGCCTGATGGAGAGGTGTTTTAATTTTTCCAATTGGTGTTTCACCATCAGTTGGTATTGTTTTTTCTCTGCTTGTGCACGTGGTGCCCACACAGAAGGACCTTTTGAAGTGTTTAACATTTTAAATTGAATCCCAGTTTGATCGATCACCCGACCCATAAGACCACCAAGGGCATCCACTTCTCGCACCATATGGCCTTTGGCAATTCCGCCGATCGCAGGATTACAACTCATCTGCCCAATGGTATCTAAGTTCATTGTGATGAGTAAAGTTTTGAGGCCTGCTTTGGCTGAGATATAAGCGGCTTCGGTTCCGGCGTGACCGGCACCTACAACGATACAATCAAATTGGTTGGGATAAAAGGAAGGATTCATATTATGTCTTCTTAGTGTAACGATTCTTATGTCTTATGAAAAATAAGGAGAGTTCAGACTACTCTCTAGAACGATATCAAAATCATCTGCGTATGCTTCGAGAGAAAAAAAGATAAAATTCATTTTCTAATTTTGAAACTCCTGAAGATTGGAAGGATAGGAATCTCAATGGCTCAGAATTCATTTCCATACACATACTTTGAAGGCAAAATTGTTCCGTCAGAAGACGCAAAAATAAGTGTCCAAACCCACGCTCTCCAATATGGCACTGGTGTCTTTGGTGGGATCAGAGGTTACTATAACGAAGCAATAAAAAATCTTTATGTGTTTCGGTTACCAGAACATTGCAAACGACTTGTGAACTCCACAAAGATCATGCAACTTCAAATCAAAATCACACCTGAAGAAATCCAATCTATCATCTTGGAGCTTCTCAGAAAAAATGAAGCCAAACAAAATGTTTACTTACGTCCTTTCATTTATACTTCAGCATTACAACTTTCACCACGGTTCCACGACGTTAAAGCAGACATCACAGTATATGCTTTAAAACTTGATGACTACTTAGATACACAAAATGGACTCACAACAATGGTGTCCTCTTGGCAACGATTCTCAGACAACCAAATCCCAACTTTATCCAAAGTAAGTGGTGGGTATGTAAACTCTGCGTTAGCTAAATCAGAAGCAGTTCAAAATGGAATGGATGAAGCAATCTTTCTTGATGCAAGAGGTTTTGTATCAGAGGGTTCTGCCGAAAATTTATTCATCGTTCGTGATGGTGTGATCCATACTCCAACGATTCCTTCTTCTATTCTTGAAGGGATCACACGACGAAGTATCATTCAAATCGCAAAAGATTTGGGATACCAAGTCATCGAACGTGACATCGCAAGATCTGAACTTTATATTGCTGACGAATTGTTTTTCTCAGGAACGGGAGTGCAAGTGGCTTGGGTAAAGGAAGTGGACAGACGTGTGATCGGAAATGGAAACATAGGACCAATCACTAAAAAAATCCAATCCATCTTTTTTGAAACCGTACGTGGTGAACAACCAAGTTACATGAATTGGCTGACTCCGGTGTATTAAGAAAAAATGGCTGATGCATTGTTTTCATTTGAGCAGGTGTCAGGCCAAGACGTTGCACTGACATATATAGAATCTTTTTTAAAAGACCGTTCCAAAATACCAGGTTCCATTATCTTTCACGGACCTGATGGTGTAGGGAAGTGGCTTGCAGCAGAAAGATTCGCAAGGCAAATCCTTTGTTTAGAAGGAACCTCTTGTGGGATTTGTGATTCCTGTAGGCAATTTATGAGAGGTGTTCATCCCGATTACATTCAATTTCCTCGTCGAAAAAATATTGCGATCGGAAAAGAAAAGGACCCAGAAGAGTTTACGATTCGTTGGTTACTATCCGCAAGAATTCCTTATAAACCACATACATCCGATTATCGAATTGTTTTATTTCCAGAAGCCAATCGGATCAACAATGAAGCAGAAACAACTTTATTAAAAACGTTAGAAGAACCACCACCTCATACAAAATTCATTCTCATAGTCAATGACCTTCACAATTTAAAACAGACGATTGTATCTCGTTCGGTTTGTATTCCGTTTCATTACCTACCACAAGAAGAGATTAAAAAAATCAGAAGGAATGAAATCGCGGAATCAAAATTGTATTATGGTGGATCCCTCAATCCGTTTGAAATTGCGGATGAATTTTTAGAAGAGTGGCATGAGAACGTAAGAGAACATTGCCATGATTCCATTCTATTATTTAAATTGGAAAATTGGATAAGAGACCAATTAGGTGAGTTTCGTTCGAATAAAGAAGGTCTCACTGGAATTGATTTTTTAGAAATGATTTGTTTGTTATTACTCTATGAATACAGACAAAAAAACTTTGAAGCCAATATCGGAAGAATCGAAGCCATCCTCGATTTCAAATTGAAACTCCATTATGAAATTCCTGCATTAGAATATGTTCTATTATCACAACTATTCTTACGACTTGCAACTTAATCGAATTTAAATGGAATGAATGCACCTTCTATCTGAAGGAATAAAGAACACCTAACGCATAACATGTGGTGAAATTCTGTCAAATAGAATAAGGGACATAATTTTTTTATTCGGTTCTACTATTTTTAACAGTTTGGAACGTTTCCCGATTTTTCATTTGAATTCTGCCTACTTGCTAAAAGTATAGTACCCGATTTCACATTTAGGGCGGAGAAACTTGGACAAACGTTGGGAAGAAATTTTAGAAGAAATATCGAAACAGATACCTCCCAAGTACTTTTCCAATTTCATTGCACCACTTCGATTTGACAAATGGGAGAACCAAGTGGTTCACTTAACTGCCCCATCGAGTGGAATCAAACGCCATGTGGAAACAAAATATGTGAGTTTCATTGAAGACGCTGTCTACCAAGTCGTTGGAGATAAATTTAAAGTAACCATTCTTACAGAATCAGAAACATCTTCGCATGTTTTAAAAGAAGTCATCCAATCCAAATTTGATGATTCTGACTCGGATTTAAATCCTGAGTATATTTTTAACAATTATATCACTTCAGATTCCAACCGGATTGCTTTCACTGCCGCAAAAAGTGTAGTGGAACAACCTGGAAAATACAACCCTCTGTATTTGTTTGGACCAGTTGGTGTTGGTAAAACACATTTACTCCACGCAATTGGAAATGAAATCAAAAAGAAGGATCCATGGAAAACAGTTAGGTACGTAAATAGTACCTCGTTTTTGAATGAATTCATTTTTACTGTCAGACAAAACAATCGAGAATCTTTGGAATCGTTTAAGATTCGTTACCAGTCATATAATGTTTTGCTTTTTGATGACATTCAGTTTTTGAATGGAGGAGCAGAAAAAACCCAAGAAGAGTTTTTTGCCCTCTTTAATTTTTTATATGATCGTAAACGACAAATTGTCATCGCATCAGACCGACCTAGTTACGAACTTCCTCTCCATGAAAGGCTCAAATCTCGATTTGTGCATGGATTACAAGCCGACATCAAATCACATGATTTGGAACTTCGAAAGTCATTATTAAAATCTAATTTTTCTGAATACAATATTCCTGCTAGTGACGGACTACTCCATTGGCTCGCCGAACGTTTAGAAGGTGATTCCCGTGCCCTGATTGGAATTGTAAATGATTTGGTGATGTACAAAAAAGCGTATGAGTATTTTTTACTCACCGAAGACAAAATCAAAGAAATTGCCGAAGCTCGTTTTCTCACGAATAAAAAACGAATTGGATTTAGTCCGGATATGGTCATCGATTTAGTATGTGAAAGGACAAATATAGCAAGAAAGGATTTACTCGGGAAAAGTAGAAAAGCTGACTTCATTCCGCCACGCCATCTTTGTATGCTCCTCCTTCACGATGTTTTAAATGTACCAAAAGCCCAAATTGGTCGGATTTTTTCGACTACCCATTCGACAGTCATTCATGGGATCGATAAATTCAAAGAACGAAAGGCATCTGAGCCTCTTTGGGAAGATCTCTTTCAGACCATCAAACACAAGATTAGCTTCCAATAAACTGTGACTAATAACGCGATAGCCTGTCGATAAACTGTCGATAGGACATAGTTAGGAGTTATGGTTCCAACTTTCTCCGATAAACTGTTCAAAGGGACATAAATATTCACACTTGCCAAATGGAAAAAAACTGACATAATTCAATAAAAATTGAACTTTCCAGGCTTTATCGACATACTGACAGAACCAACGGAAACGACATAATATATATAAAGATATATAATATAATTAAGAAAAAGAGGAAAAATGAAATTCACTGTCAATACTACAGAATTCCTAAAAGCAATTAACTCAGTGGATGGAGTGATCTCAGTTCGAGAGATCAAGTCTGCTCTCTCCAATTTAAAAATCCAAACTGGGGACAACGAAGTGTATTTATCTGCGACGGATTTAGAGATCGCAATCAAAACTTCAGTTCCATCAACCATTGGAGAAAAGGGAACTGCATCCCTTCCAGCAAAACAACTTTCTAGTATTTTTAAAAATTTAAACTTTGATACAAGTTTACTCACAACCACAGAGCAGTCTGAAAGTTCAGAAACCACTATCACAGATGCTTCTGGAAAAATGGATACAAAGTTCAAAGTGAACGGAATAGATTCAGAAGATATCAAAACCATTCCGAAAGTAGAAGACTCAAGTGTGGTTGAATTCCCTTGTCAAACGATTCGAGAAATGTTTCGTAAAACTTCTTATGCAATGGCAATTGAAGAAACACGTTTTGTATTCAATGGATTATTTTTAAAACCGGATAACACTGATCTCATTGTTGTAGGAACAGATGGTAGACGTTTGTCTAAAATTGTTCGCAAGTTTCCAAAACAATTTCCATTCAAAAATGGTGTGATCATTCCTCATAAAGCAGTTCGTGAAATGCTTAAAATGATGGAAGGAAAAGAAACAGCAAAGATTGGTTTTGTGGAAGAACAAATTTATGTTTCGTCTGGAAACGTAGAACTCCTTTTCAAACTGATTGATGGAAACTTCCCTGATTACGAACAAGTGATTCCAAAACAAACAACGGAATCGGTTCGTGTTGTGAAAGCTGACTTTTTAACCTTCTTGAAACAAGCATTGATCTCTGCAGAAGAACCATCCAAACAAATTCGTTTGGCATTCACAAAAGGAAATGTCAACATCAGCTCTTCCAATCCAGGAACCATGATGTTTGATCACAATATGCCAATTGAATACAATGGTGAAGCCATCACTATTGCGTTCAAAGGGGATTATTTAAGTGATGTGGTAAAAGCAGTAGATGACCCTGAAGTAATATTGGAATTCACAACGTCCAGTGCTCCTGTGTTGTTTAAGGATCCTTCTGACAGTGACTTTGTTTCTGTCATCATGCCAATGAAACTTTAATGTTTCTTAAGAAAATCTACATTAAGAATTTTCGTAACCACGAAGAAACACAACTTACCTTTCGATCTCGTCTTGTCTTCTTCATTGGAAACAATGGAGAAGGCAAAACAAACTTACTAGAATCCATATCTCTCTTATCTTACTTAAAGAGTTTTCGTGAATCAGACCAAAACCAACTCTTACGTTGGGATACATCTGACACATTCATCCGCGCTGAATTTGAATCAGAAGGGAATGATTATCTTTTTGAATATGGAATTGAACATTCCCATACGAAACGAAAAAAACTAAAAGTGAATGGAGAAGAGTTCAAAAAAATCTCCGACTATGTAGGATACTTTCGTTCAATTGTAATGAGCCCACCTGATATACTCATCATAGAAGATGGTAATGTAGAAAGGCGCAGATTTTTAGACGCTTTCATCTCTTCGACAAATCGTTATTATTTAAAACAACTCATTGAATATGATCGATTGGTAAAACAACGAAATGCTGCTTTAAAAAAAGAGAATGCGAGTGATCGTGAAATTGGAATTTGGGATGAACCGATCATCGAACATGACTCGGAAATTCGTGAAATTCGAACGAAAACCATCGAAACTTTAGCAGGTTACTTCCATCAAAATCTTTTACAACTAAGTTCCGGAAAAGATCCATTTTATCTTACCTATAAACCAAATGTAACTTCCAAGGAAGAACATAGACAGAAACTATTCGATAACTTAAGAAAAGACAAAGCCATTGGTTACACAAGTTGTGGAAACCACCGTGATACTTTACCGATAGGATTTGATGATAAAGATTTAAGTGGTTTTGGATCCCAAGGTCAAAAACGAAGTGCAGTCATTGCTTTAAAGACTGCCTGTTTCCAAATGATTCGTGATACTACTGGTGAAGCACCCGTTCTTCTCATAGATGATATCATTAGGGAACTCGATGTGAAAAGAAGGGAATACTTTGTAAATTTGATTTCAGAATGTGGACAGGCATTTTTTACCACCACAGATTTAGAAGGAATCAATGAATATGTTGGAAACCTAACAGTTGATAAAGAAATATACCAAATCGAATCGGGTAAAGTGAAGGAGCTCACTGGAATATGAAAAAAGTAGAACTCTCTGAGCTCTTCCAAAGTCTCGAAAAACTAGGTCTCGATAGGGAATCCGTTTTCCAAGACCAAATCCTCAAAAAACTTCGATTACAATGGAACGACATTGTAGGAGAAGTTTTTGGCAAACAGAGTTATCCTAAATCCATTGATGGAAAAAAACTGACAGTTGTTTGTCGTCACTCGATGGTGTCACAAGAATTGGAGTTCCAAAAATCGGATCTTTTACAAAAAATCAATCGAATCACAAGCCCAGTTTTATTGGAAAAAATCCACTTTAAAACAGGAAATGAATTCCAAAATCCAAGGTCTTAAACCTACCAATTCCCCCCGATTTCACTTGCCCTTCGAGAGTGTTTCTAGGATACTTCCTATAGGGTATCTTAAAATTCTATGTCCAACCAAACCGATCAAAACGCCTATTCAGCCTCAAAAATCAAGATCCTAGAGGGTCTAGAGGCGGTCCGGAAACGCCCCGGAATGTATATCGGAACCCAAGATGAGTCGGGCCTCCATAAGATGGTGTATGAGGTCGTAGACAACTCTGTCGACGAAGCAATGGCTGGCCATTGTACTGAAATTGACGTTCGTATTTTACCAGAAAATATCATAGAAGTCCGAGACAATGGACGAGGGATTCCAACTGGGATCCACCCTGACAAAGGTAAGTCAACCATTGAAGTGGTTCTTACTATCCTTCACGCTGGTGGTAAGTTTGAAAACGATGCTTACAAAGTTTCAGGTGGATTACACGGGGTTGGGGTTTCTGTTGTAAACGCACTCTCTACCTATTTGGAAGTGGAAGTTCACCAAGAGGGAAAACTCCATTACCAAAAATACCAAACAGGTGTTCCTATCGAAGATGTAAAAATCATAGGTGAAACTACACACCGTGGAACAGTTGTTCGTTTTAAACCAGATGATACCATTTTTACCACTGTAGATTTTTCCTTTGATACTCTTTCTGCAAGGTTTAGAGAAATTGCTTTTTTAAACAAAGGACTTCTCATTCGCATAGAAGACCAAAGAAAAGAAGAAATCGCAAAACACGAATTTAAGTTTGATGGTGGAATTGTTTCCTTTGTGGAATACATTACAGAATCCAAACACCCGCTACATAAAGTATTACACTTTGTTGGGGAAAAAGAAAATGTTTGGGCAGAAATCGCTCTTCAATATTGCGACACGTATAGCGAAAATATTTTTTGTTTTACGAATGCCATTAACAACAACTTAGGTGGAACACACTTAGAAGGTTTCCGAACTGCTCTTACTAGAACCCTAAACGACCATCTTAAAAAAGACCAAACCTTATTCAAAAAACAACCTAATGGTTTACAAGGAGATGACATCAAAGAAGGAATCTGTGCAGTCATCTCCATTAAAATTCCGCAACCTCAGTTTAACTCTCAAACAAAAGAGAAGTTAGTGAATGCGGAAGTGAAAGGTCTAATGCAAACCATCACGGGAGAAGGACTCAATCGTTACTTTGAGGAAAATCCTGCCATCATCAAAAAGATTCTCGAAAAATGTATCTTAGCATCGAAAGCAAGAGAAGCTGCAAGACGAGCACGAGACCTCACTCGTCGTAAAACAGTATTAGAGGGTGGTGGCCTTCCAGGGAAACTTGCTGACTGTTCCGAAAAAGATCCCGAACACTGCGAACTTTTCCTTGTGGAGGGTGATTCTGCGGGTGGATCAGCCAAACAAGGACGAGATCGAAATACACAAGCGATCCTTCCTCTCAAAGGTAAAATTCTGAACGTAGAAAAAGCACGTTTGGATAAAATCCTTTCGAATGAAGAAATCCGGACATTAATTACTGTTATGGGAACCGGAATCGGTGATGATGAGTTTAATGTAGAGAAACTCCGATATCGAAAAATCATCATCATGACAGATGCCGACGTTGATGGTTCTCACATTCGAACTTTGTTATTAACGTTTTTCTTCCGTTATATGAAACCTATTATTGAACGTGGATCTCTCTATGTAGCACAACCACCTTTGTATCTATTGAAGTTTGGTAAAGAAGCGGTGTATGTATATTCAGACCGTGAAAAAGATGAAATCTTAAAAGCCAGACCAAATGATAAAGTTGTGATCCAACGGTACAAAGGACTTGGAGAGATGAACCCAGAACAACTTTGGGACACCACAATGGATCCTAAAGAAAGAGTCATGTTACAAGTAAAGTTACAAGACTTTGTGGAAGCAGAAGATACATTCAATATCCTTATGGGTGATGAAGTTTCACCTCGTCGTCGTTTCATTGAAGCGAACTCTTACAAAGTAGCAAATTTAGATCTTTAATCGGAATTAGGAAAATCAAATGACCGAACAAAACGGCCAAGAAAACGAATCAAACAAAACCTTAGCACTCAATTTATCCGGTAGACCAGACGTAGCCGGTGCCTTAAAAGCTGGAGTCAGGGTCATTCCGGTAGAAATCGAAGACCAAATGAAGGAAGCTTACCTTGATTATGCGATGAGTGTCATCGTAGGTCGAGCTTTACCAGATGTGCGCGATGGTTTAAAACCTGTGCATAGACGTGTTCTTCATGCGATGAATGAAAGGGCTTGGCGTTCTGATAGACCTTATGTAAAGTCAGCAAAAATTGTCGGGGAAGTGATTGGTAACTATCACCCTCACGGAGACTCCGCTGTTTACGAAACCATGGTTCGTATGGCACAAACCTTCTCCATGCGAGAAACTTTGATTGATGGTCAAGGGAACTTTGGATCTGTCGATGGCGATAATGCTGCTGCTTATCGTTATACAGAAGCACGACTCACGAAACTTGCTGAAGAATTACTCAAAGATATCGAAAAGAATACAGTGAGTTTTTCACCTAACTTCGATGATACGAGACAACAACCAGACGTTCTACCGGCAAATTTTCCTAATATTTTAGTCAATGGATCTACGGGTATTGCTGTGGGGATGGCAACCAATATCCCACCACATAACCTGAAAGAGGCTGTAAACGCAGTGATTGCGATGATCCAAAATCCAGATATCACTCTACCTGAGCTCATGAAGATTTTACCGGGCCCTGATTTCCCAACAGGTGGTATCATCATTGGCGGAGAAGGTTTGTACCAAGCCTATGCAACGGGTAAAGGTTCCATTCGCATTCGTTCCAAAGTCGAGATCATTGAAAATAACAAAGGTCGCGAAATCATCGTCATTCATGAAATTCCCTATCAGGTAAATAAGAAGAACCTGCTTGAAAAAATCGGTGATCTTGTGAATGAAAAGCTGATCGAAGGGATTTCTGAAATTTTAGACCTTTCTGATCGAAAGGGGATTCGTGTCGAAATTCATGTTAAAAAAGACGCAAACGCACAAGTAATCCTAAACCAATTATTTAAGTTAACACAACTCCAAGTGAGTTATGGAATCACGATGCTTGCGATTTTGGACAATCGTCCCAAAATTTTCTCTTTAAAAGAGATTCTTAAATCATATGCTGAACATAGACGCGAAGTTGTTGTTAGGCGAACTGAATTTGATTTAGACAAAGCACAAAAAAGAGCACACATCTTAGAAGGACTCAGGATCGCTTTAGAAAATATCGATGAAGTAATTCGTATCATTCGTGCGTCTAAAGATGTAAGAGAAGCTCAAAGTTCCCTCATGGCTACGTTTGCTTTATCTGAATTACAAGCTGATGCCATTTTAGAGATGCGACTTCAAAGACTAACTTCTTTAGAAGTCCAAAAAATCATTGATGAATTAGAACAAGTGAGACTTCTCATTGCAGATCTTGAAGACATTTTAGCAAAACCAGATAGAGTAAAATCAATCATATGTGATGAACTTGGAAAAGTATCACAATCCTTTGGCAACACTCGCTCAACAGAAATCAGTTTAGAGTCTTTGGAATCTTCTACTTTTAATGCAGAAGATTTGATTGCAGATGAAGAAGTGGTTGTCCAACTTTCCGAAGATATGTTCATCAAACGCCTTCCGATGGATACATTCCGCCGTCAAAAACGAGGTGGCAAAGGTGTCCAAGGTATCTCTACCAAAAGGGAAGACTTTGTTAAAAAACTAAGTAGTGCGATGACTCATGATAATCTGATGTTATTTTCCAATAAGGGAAGGGCATTTCTACTAAAAGTCTATGAACTACCAATTGGTTCAAAAGAAGCTCGTGGAAAATCATTAAAGGCTGTGATCAACCTTAATGATGATGAAACGATTACTTCGTTATTTACCTTCAGAAACTTTGATGACTCGTATCTACTCATGGTAACCAAAGAAGGATTTGTGAAAAAAATTCAATTGGATGAATTCACAAATACTAAAAAATCAGGGATCATTGCGATTGGACTTCGAGATGGTGACGAACTCATTGATGTGATCGCCAATCCAAATAATTACGATGTGTTTATAGGTAGTAAAAATGGACTCGCAATTCGAATGAATTTAAATGAACTCAGGTCCCAAGGAAGAACAGCATCTGGTGTTACAGCTATGAAGTTGGAAGATGATGATGCCATTGCAGGAATTACAAAGGTGGAACCTAACACCCATTTATTTTGTATTTCAGAAAATGGATTTGGAAAACGAACTGACTTCGAAGAATTCTCTACCAAAGGCCGCGGTGGAAAAGGTATGACTTACCTCAAAATTGGCGAAAAAAATGGAAGGGCTGTTGGTATCTCTTCAGTAAAAGAAGAAGATGAATTACTTGTGATCACGCAATCAGGCATGGCGATACGTGTCGAAGTGAAAACAATTTCCATGGTAGGTAGGTCTGCTATGGGAGTGAAGGTTGTTAATACCAAGGATGAAGATTTTGTTAAAGATTTTGCGGTTGTTCGCGAAACGGATTCGGACCAAGCGGAATCGTAATTAGGAATTTGTAATATGGTAAAGATTGGGAATGTAACAATCGAAGGTGATGTAGCTTTATCACCAATGGCTGGCATTTCCGATAGCCCTTACCGACAAATCACAAGAAGGTTTGGTTCTGCGTTTTCTTACACAGAGTTTGTATCAACAGAACAAATTAAAATAGGAAATGTAAAGTCTTTGGATATGTTTCGATACCAAGAAATGGAACGGCCTCTTGTTTTCCAAATTTTCGGTTCTGATCTAGATACTGTTGTTTATGCTTCGGAGATTGCAGCCGAACGAAAACCAGATATCATCGATTTAAACATGGGATGTTCTGTAGCAAAAGTATCACATAATGGATCTGGTGCTGGTCTTTTGAAAAATGTTCGTTTAGCGGGAAATATGATCGAAGGGATTCGAAAAAGAACAAGTTTGCCTGTTACTGCAAAAATTCGATTGGGCTGGGATTCTAATTCTTTGAATTATCTAGAAACAGTCAAAGTATTAGAAGATTCAGGAGTTTCTGCTATCTCTGTTCATGGTAGGACAAAGGTCATGGCATATACTGGTTTGGCAGATTGGAATGCCATTGGTGAAATCAAATCACGTACCAATGTACCAATTTATGGAAATGGGGATGTGAAATCATATGCGGAAGCAATTGAAAAAAAGAAACAGTATGGTGTTGATTTAGTTCTCATTGGTAGAAAAGCAATTGGAAATCCTTGGGTCTTTGGCAACACTCCAAAAGAATTGGTACAATGGAATGAGATTCAATCAGTAATACTTGAACACCTCGATTTGATGTTGGACTTTTATCCATCAAATGATGATTATGCGCTGGTTTTATTTAGAAAACATTTCATTAAATATATAGAAAATACAGGATTCCCGGAAGACACAAAAAGAGAACTGCTAACAGTTACTTCCGTGGATGAATTTAAAAATAGATTAGAATCCGTTCAAATGGACTCAAAATTTTTGGAAACAAGCGAAATCAAAAACGAGAGTATAAACTGCGAAACGTTTGTAAGTCTTGTATAAGGAACCTGAAATGGCTGATTCAAAACAATCGATATTCTCCGATAGTTACAGTAAATATGGCGGAGCAAAACAAAAAAGAAAAGATGCTCGTGTGAAATTAGATGTTCCATGCACTGTTGAGTTGGTAAAAACAAAGTCAGGCCCAGTGACTGGACACCTTTCTGATTTGGGGACAGGTGGACTTGCTTTTCAAACAACAGCAATTTTTTATGAAGGTGACCAAGTCAAAATTCAATTTTCACTTAACCAAAACCCATTAGAAATTTTAGGAACCGTTCACAGAACCGCAGGGAAAACAACTTCTGTCATCTTTAAGCCACTTGCTGCTTCAGAACACAAAGTTGTACAAGAGTTTATCCATAAACATTACTTTGATCCAAAAGTGAAAAAATAAAATAGAAGATATGTTTACCTGCTTGTCCAAAAAATTCCATTTCCACGGAATTCATTTGGATCAGGGCAAAAAAAAAGCCTCCCACAAAGGAGGCTTTTTCGTAACAAAGGGCTATTGTCAGGTTACTGAGCAGCAGTTGCTTTTGCTTCGAGAGCTTTTTGTCCACCTGCATATCTGAGGTAACCAACACACTGACATTCTTCCCAAGTCTCAGGCTCACCTACGTTCGCGCAGATTCCTGTTTCATTGTTTAGAGAGCAGCAGTCATAAACTCCAACACCTTTGATAATACCTTTTGATTCAGATACGATTACAGAACCAGTAGATTGACCATCGGACACACCAGAAGCTTGTTCTAAGTATTCACCTAGGATTTTTTTCAAACCATCACCAGCAACTTGTAAACGAGCTGCTTCACGGCAAGTGGATTGTTTCATCGCTACTGAATTCGCTTTGATTGCTTTGTCAGATGCACGTGCAGAAAATTTCATGTAAAGATAATCGAACTCTTTTTCTTTTCCTTTGCAGTACTCAGCAGGGCTTTGACCACGTTTTGCAGCCGCCGCGTCTGGGGCACAAGCCCAACCTTCAAAAATCCAACCATTTTTACCTACGGTCGTAGCGTCTCTTCTGCCTCCATCATTGGATCCGCAAGATACAACAAATGCGATTAGAGAGGCACATACGATAAGTGATTTCTTCATAAAGAATCTACTCCTTTTCCGAAGAATTTGATCTGATTCATAACACTTGTCAATCTTTTATCAAAGAAAACGAATTTCGCTTGTAGGATAAAGATTTACATTTTCTCACAATAGACCAATTCTAATTTTATGTCTCGATTCCTATCTTTGCATGTTATTGCATCGTTGCTTATTTTTTTTGCGTTCTTCCCTAAAAATGTTTATGCGAAAGAAATTTCTATCCTACCTGCTTATATTTCGGGAGAAGTACCACCTGTTCTCGGGTCAAAAAAAGAGGCTGGTTTTGAATTGTCCCGCCTTTCGCGACATTATCTAAAACGAAATTTTTTTACTGAAATCACTGACCCAAAACTAATAGAAAATTATCTGAATGAAACCGAATGGAATGAAGAAGCGGATCTGAAAGATGAGGATTTTAATTCCTATTGTAACGAATGGGATTCTCATTTTGTAGTCCAGGATCAGATTGACTTTGGTAATCCGATCTTAGTTAAAACGGTCATTTTCAACTGTAAAAATCTATCAAAACAAATCATCCAATCTAAATTAATTTCGAATTTTGTTATGGCGTATGAAAAACATAATGAGAAAAGTTTTCGATTTTTACCTCCTCGTTATTATGAGAAAAAAAGTAAAAACCCGGTCTATTACGAAATCAATTTATTCATCGATGTCCATTCTTCATACGCCTATTATAAAAAAGACATAGTGAAAAGTTTAAACTCGATGTATGACCAAGATGGTTTGTACTTAGGTGTTACTTTAGTCAAAAAAGATAAGACTCTTACCATACCTCCTACAAAAGAACATGCTGAAATTAAAAAAATTATGGAAGAAACAGGGTGGCAAGGATCAAACCAATCTGAATCTGTTTTAGGAGCGTTACAAGGTTTAAAAGGAAAGTTTTCTACTGGCAAAAAAGAATCTAGAAAATTGTTCCTATTACTTTCTTCTAGTGTAAAAGACAAATCTGGTTCTATCATTATGGCTCTCAATGATCTCCGTCATATGGAAATCGAACCAATCATCTTAATTCCGAATCATTCAGATCTTTCGACCATTCGTGAATTGCAGAGAATAGGGAAAGCAAGTAATTCCAGAGTCGTTGGTATTACCGATTACCAAAAAATTGGAACGCAAGATGGATACGAATACTTATACTTAAACCAATTTAATGTATATTCATCTCAAGAAGAGTTACAGTTTCCATTCCAATGGAACCAAAACAATATCAAAAAATATGATGCATCTCTTGTAAGAGCAGCAGTGGATGTAGTCTCACCGTATAATCTTTATATGGCGTATGAAAAAATCAGTGAAAAACGAGTATTGGAAAAGGAAGAAATTAAAACTGATTTAGAAGCCATATTGAGAACCGAATCAAACTCTGAATTGTTAGAAAAAGATAGATTCCAAACGGTACTTGTTGAGTCAAAAGGAGAAGCCATTTGGATCCAACTACCTTATGATGTGCAAGTATCAAAGGGAAAGGAATACCTAATCCAAACAACTTTTGTATTGGATCCATTATCAACTTGGGGGATTAAAAATGTCCCAGCGGAAACGAACTTATTGAAAACAAATTACTCTTATCCGAAAACATTGATGGTAAAACCTTCTCAGGCTAAAAAGTTTTTAGATGTAAATAAAATTAGAGAATTTAATGGATATCTGCAAGGAACAGTGAGTGTCATTAAGAAAAGATAAGGCCAATCTTGAGTGGATTACGAAAGGTTCTGACATTGAAAAAATCAAAAAACAATGGTTAGAAATTTCTAACTCCACATTGCCAATCTTAATCGTTGGGGACCGTGGAATTGGTAAATCATTCTGGATCCAAAGAAGTTTAGAAAAAAGAAATATTCCAGATTCTTCTATCATTTCATTTGATTTTTCCTATTTGTTTTCCTTTGAAGGAAACTTAGATAAAATAAAGTCATCGAAACAAAGTGTAACTGTGATTCTAGATTGGATAACAAAAGCCAAAAAAGAAGAGATTATATTGTTACAACAGTGGTGGAAGGAAGAAAAATATAACGAAAAATCAAAAGTATATTTGTATTGGGAAATTCATTCGGAAGAAATGGAAATCCTAAATCAAAAGAATATTCATTCCGATTTTTATGAACAGTTTAAATCATTTCGTTTTGAATTGCCTAATTTAAAAAAAAGAATATCGGAACTGCCACTATTCGTGTATGAGTTTTTGGCTGAAGCGAATCAAAGTCTCAATAAGAAAATTTCAACATTGGATGAAGATTTTTATACTTTTTTCAAGAACAAAATCTTTAGCCGTAATTATACGGAATTAAAGGAACTCATTTTTGCTTTGGTTGGTTTTTCTTCTGGAAAACAACTTCATTGGAAACAAATTCCACCTCACTTTTTTGAAAATTCATTATCTGAATTGAATATCTTACCGGGCATCAGTCTGGAGCAATATGAAAAGGAAATCATTAGGGCAAACTTAATTTATACAAAAGGTAACCGAGAAAAGGCTGCCAAACTATTGGGAATTTCTGAGCGTAACTTGTATCGAAAATTACATGAATTTCAATTGGAAGATTTATCTTGAAGGAGAGAAAACAAATGCATGATTTTTTGAATGAAGTAGTTTTTACCTTCTTCATCTCTTAAACCTGATTTAAATTTTATATTCATCTCAATTACAATATCATAAAATTGGTCTAATAATTTATCTGTAAAATTAGCAGAGTCTGTTACCAATTGACGCCTTACGAAATTTTTTCTCGCCTCCGAAAAACTAGCAGTTTTTAAAAGTTCATCCATTATAGGAATTGGTACTTCACCATTATGCCTTGAACGAATCACTTTAATTTTTCGGATTTCATCCAACTTATATGTAAGCCTTGTTAAAAAGTTTAATATTTCAGAATTTTGATCACTGAATTTTGTGAACTCTTTAAAAAAATCGACCTTCCGTTTTTGGATCAAAGACTCAACTAATACATTGGTATTCAATTCATTTTGACTGAATAACACTGTGTTCACATCATCGATTGTAAATTTTGAACGATGTAAATACTGTTTTAATTTTTTTACACTTTTGATGTAAGCTCCAACGTTTGCCGGAATTCTATGTATAAATTCCTCACTTGCATTTTGTTCAAAATGAACCTGCTCTTGATCACATACTTCCTTAAAAATTTTTGGATAATCATTTGGGTATAGGATTTTTGCTTTAAAAAAACTTAAAGTTCCTTGGAACAAATCAATTAAACTCTTAGGGACATCCTTTCCATCATAATGGATAAGGGTGTAAATTTCATCGGAAACCGAAGTGATATTTTTTCGAAAACCAGATGCAAAGTCTTTCCACTCATTGGTTGTTTTGGTTTCTAATATCGGTTTAAAGAGTGCAGTGGCGTTTTTGATGATGATCAGCTTTCTTGGGTAAAACATATCGGGTGTGAAAAGTTCAGCAAATAATTTGGCCTGTTCACCCGATTCAGATACAATCAAAATGACTTCAAAATCACCCAAAGTTTTTTGCAGAGTTTCCCTGTAGTGATCCACAATCAGTTCAAACTCATAAGAATCCTCGCCTGCATAAGCGAAGAATTGAGGAATTTGAGCTCCAGGAGTCTTAAATAATTGGAAAAGGGAGTTATATTCTCTTGCTTGGGATTTTTTTGTTTCCATTTTCTTGAATCTGGTCTAATCTAACAACAGGACTAAGGCGATAATCATAGTATGGAAATCTCAAGTAATGTGGCAAGAGTTTCAGGATTAGGAGAACCGTATATGTATGTTTCTCCTACATACAATACGCAAGCAGTGGAACAGGTGGAAGCGATCCAATCGCGTTCCTACCAGCCAAAATTCCCTAGTTCCGAAACCAAAAATCAAGCTCAGGAAATCCAATCCACTCCAGAAGCAAAAGCCAGTTACAAACCTGGAAACCTAGTCAATCTTTACGCATAAACCCATCTTCCCACGAACGGATCCATAGTTCGTGGCGCGCCAAAAAACTTCGGAAAGGAAATCCTAACACGTTGAGATAAGACCCTTTCCACATTTTGACGGGTCCATTTTTGTCCTGAATTCCGTAAGACCCAGCTTTATCAAATGGGTTGTATTCTTTAATATAAGTTTGAATTTCCGAGTCATTCCAATCCTTAAATTGGATTAATGTCTCTTCGTAAAAAAAATCAGAACCAGAACCATTTCTAAGAACAGCACCCGAAAATACGGAATGTTCTTTTCCTGAGAGGTATTTAAGAATTCGAAACGCATCTACTTCATCCACAGGTTTGTGGAGAATCTCGTTTTTATGGACAACGATTGTATCACATGCCAAATAAAGGTTGTATGGTTCAAATAGGTCACCCAGTTTTGAGTGAACCATTCGTTCTAAATATTCAAGTGGATTTTCGTTTTTATATTGAGATTCGTCTATGTGTTCGGGTTGGATGAGGAATAAAAAACCCAAATCTGACAGGATTTGTTTTCTTCTGGGAGATGCTGATTTTAAAACAAACAATTTCTTGCTATTCCTTAAGGGATATTGTTTACTTAGTCCATGGTGAGTCCAAGATTTTTTACACTTCTTATATGGGCATTCGTTTTAGTGGTTGGTTGTAAACGGGGTTATTCAGAAGACATTCAAGATTGTAATCCCATTGCAGATTATTATGAAAAAGGAACCCATTATATACGAAGGGATTTAGTAAAAGATGATAATACACTAGACTACAAAAAATTAATGGAAGATACAAAGCCACAAGCTAGCGAATGTTATCCTTCCAATCATGAGGTAAAATGAGTTTATTTGATGTAAAAGGTAAAACAATTTTAATTACAGGTGCAAGCCGAGGTATCGGTAAATCGTTAGCACTTGGGTTTCGTGATGCTGGAGCCATTGTCTATGGTGCAGGTTCCAAACCAGAATCAATCCATTGGATGGAAAAAGAAGGGATCCATGGTGTTGTCTTGGATGTAAGAAGTGAAGGTTCTGCTTACGAAGTGATAGGTCAAATTAAAGCTAAACATGGCCGATTAGATACTTTAATCAATAATGCAGGTATCGCAACAAATACACCCGCTTCAGGATTTAAAGAAGATGAATTACAAAACATAGTACAAACTAACTATGTTGGTGTTTTTCGAAATTGCCAAGCCTATTATAAACATCATAAAAAAGAAGGTGGAAATATCATAAATGTTGCATCTGTCTTAGGAATGGTAGGAAGTAAACTTGCTTCTGTTTATTCAGGAACAAAAGGAGCTGTTATCACATTATCAAAAGCACTTGCCATTGAATGGTGTAATAATGGATACCGAGTGAATGTGATATGCCCTGGACTAATCGATACTGATATGACCGATATGATTAAGGATAAAGAATTTATCATGAAACAAGTATTAGCTGGAATTCCAATGGGTAGACTAGGTAAACCTGAGGATATTTTGGGAGCTGCTATTTATCTAGCTTCAGACTCTTCTTCCTATATGACAGGACAGTGCATTGTCCTTGATGGTGGATTAACTGCTCAATAGCAGAAAGTAATATGATCATTTATCTCCATCCAGAAAATCCTGAAGTTCGAAAACTGAAACAAATTTCAGAAAGGTTAAAGGATGGAGCGATTTATATTTTCCCTACTGATACAGTTTATGCGATCATAGCCGATGCTCATTCAAAGACTGCAGTAGAAAAAATATATTCGATCAAAAAATTGCCAAAAGACAAACCGCTTTCCCTCTTATGCAAAGATATTTCAATGGCTTCTCATTTTATAGAATATTTGCCAAACTCTGCCTATCGCTTTATGAAACGTGTGACTCCTGGTCCATTTACATTCGTATTAAAAGCAAATAAAAACTTACCAAAACCATCAATTGCCCATCACAAAGATAAACAGATTGGTATTCGAATTCCAGATCATATTTATTTACAAGAGCTCTTAAAGATCCATGATTCACCTCTTACTTCCACCTCAGCTTTTAGTAATGATGAATTCATCATTGATATTGATGATTTAGATACAATCTATGGTAATCTCGTAGATGGAATTGTGGATGGAGGGATTGTAAAAACAGAATTATCTACCATGATTCAAATTAATGATGATTCAATAGAATTGATTCGAGCAGGTAAGGGCTTCGAAGAAATTGAAAACGAAATTCACAATTTAGAATGAAGTGATTCCCAATCCAGGAATTTTGCGAATGTGTGATTCAAAATCATACATCCTTTTCTCTAAATGTTTTGGCAATTTTGTTTGAAGTTCAGAATTTCTGTATTTGTTTATCGGAATGATTTTATAATCTCGTGGATTGACCCAAACAGGCTCACTTTCGAGATTGAGTATTCTTTTTTGATTTTGATCTCCAATTTCCAATACAAATGATAAAATTATACCTCCATCCGTATACTGCCTGTTCTGCGCTGAAATGAAGTTTCCTAAGGAATAGGCAATGAGTTTATTTTCATTCGTGTTAGGATCTTGATAAAAATCTATTTTCTGCACAACATGAGGATGGCCACCGATAATAACATCGGCTCCAGCATCCATTCCAATATTCACCCATTTTTGCTGAGAATGATTGGGAGATTCGTCATATTCATTTCCGTAATGATACCATAAGATAATAAAATTAACTCCTAGTTTTTTTGCGAACTTTACATCATTTCGAATTTGATCTTCATTTAGGATACGGACAATACGGCCATCACGAACAGGAATTCCATTTGTAGAATAGGTATAATTGTAAATTGCAATTTTTATTCCATTAACATCCTGAATCAAATCTTTTCGTTTCTGGAAATCTTCTAGAGAAACATAAGAACCGATTGGAATCATATTATACTCAGTTACTTTCTGGATTGTGGTGTCGATTCCGTAAGATCCTTTATCAGCAGAGTGGTTATTTGCAGTTGATAAAATATCAAAACCAGCATTCTTTAAGCCATTCAAATATCCAACAGGAGTTCCAAATCTTGGATAACCTGAATATTCATTTGTTTTTTCCGTAATGGTAGTTTCTAGATTACCTAATGTTAGATTTGCATTTTGTAAAGATTCTGCAACATATTCGAAACTTTTAAAGGAATCATATGTTTTTGTTTTCACATCAAGATAAGAAGTGATCTGAGAAGAATGGCACATTAGATCACCGACAAATTTAATTCTCACTTGCCGAATGGGCGTAAAATCTGGAAGAGTGTAGCAAGAAAGGAATGAAACTGTGAATAATAGTGTGAAGGAAAAATTATTTATCTTATTTGCCATTGGAATTTATTTTATACTATCTAGTTGCAAATGGGAACAGGACTATAAACGCGCAGCTTTTGTTTCCATGCAACCAGATACCGATCTGATTCTTGCACCTTATCCGTTTAATATATTTGATAGGGAAGCAAGAGACGCAATCACTCTTTCACATTATTCAAAAGAAGAAATCAAAAATATTTTAGCAGAACATGAGCTATCATGGGACCAACTCAATTCTGATTGGAATTTAGATACTGAGGATGAACATTTTTCGAAGGAAGTCAATTATACTTCTCACTATACACAATACTCATATGATACTGAAATTCCTATTTGGATGTATGGACCAAAATGGTTTGAAAATGGAGAGTATTCAGATGAAATTTTCCAACAACACATTCCATCCATTTATGCAAAAATCTTAAATTATAAATTTATCAACCAACTGCCCATAAATAAATTTGATAAGATTTTCAAAAAGACAAATGAAAAACCAGAAATTATTGTTACGATTGTTGTAGACCAGGGTGGTAGACAACTCTATAAGGCACACAAAGGTGCTTATCCATTTTTGGAAACTATGTCATTAAATTCAGCTTACTTTAAAAAGGGAAAAGTTATTCATTTAGAATCCCATACAGCGGTGGGACATATGGCGATCGGAACAGGAACTTTTCCCAAAGATGCAAAGATTTTCTCAAATGAAATTTATACCTATGTTGATGGCAAAGTGAATCATCGACAAGTTTACCAGGGAATGAATCAAACCTTTGATGTAAGCGAATTACAATCTGCAAGTTTTTCTGATGAGTGGGATTTATCTCAAAATAACATTCCTGTTATCATCAGCCAGTGTTATGCAAATCGTGCTGCTGTTGGTATGGCAGGTCATGGAAAAGAATACAAACAAAGTAAAAGTGCAAAACAAATGATCACTCCAGATGCTGATTATGTATATTGGCAAGATGCAAAAAAATTAGCCTGGTCAACTTATTCTAATGCGTTCCAACTACCTTTGGCTTCACAGAAATATAATCTGTACCCATTTTATTTAGCAAATAAATCTTCAATTAATACACATTTTGATGCTAAGAATCCAATTGAATTACTTTCAAAAATTCACCATTTCCAAGCTTCTGAATTCCAGGTAAAAATGGATGGAGCTTTATTTCGAGATACTATTGAGGAAACGATTTTAAAACAAAACAAACATATAGATGGAATCACAGACTTAGCATATTTAACATTAAAAGCAACGGATGCTGTTGGTCACTTATATGGGTGGGAAACACAAGAAGCAAAACAAGTTTTACAAGCAACGGATAAAGAAATTGAAACTATCTTCGATTTTCTAAAAAAACATTATGGTGACAAGTTTGTAATGTTAATCACAGCTGATCATGGTGCAGCACCAATGCCAGAGATTTCCAAGGGACTCTTTTTAACCCATGAAACATTTTTTGCTAGTGTGAATGAACTTCTTCCTGAATCAGAAAGAAACAAAGTTTCACTTATCAATTGGGTGACACATTCGCAATTATCATTAAACAAAAATTTGATGAAACAATACAATATAAGTGAAGATATGATTATTGATAGAATTTTATCAATCAAGGTGAAGGACAGGAAATTTTTTCGGAAAATTTGGAAACGAAATGAGATACCGAATGTTTCCTTTTAGGATCCATTCGGTAACATATTTACTTTTTCTTTACGGTAGGTTCATCCTTTTTGAAGTCTTTGAGTTTTAAAAATACTTTGATTTCCTCAAAATCAATTCGGTCCAAACTAACAGTCACAGGATCTCCGATAAAAAAGATTTTTGAATACTTTTTAGAATAGAAAGAAAAATCATTTTTGATCACTACTTCAAACTCATCAGTAAATTCTGATTTATCGAGAACTCCTTCTAGGTTTGAAATATCTAGTTCGACAAAGATTTGAGAAGGTCTTATTCCAACGATAAAACCCTTAAATTCTTTGATTCCCGTTGATTCTAAATAACGAAATGATTTGATTTTAACTATGTCTCGCTCTGCATCAGCAGCACGTCTTTCTTCCTCAGAACAGTGAAGTCCCATAACAGCAATTTCATTGTCTGTATATTCTTTTTCCCCTTCGAGTAATGTTGCATGCAGTACTCGATGGACGATTAAATCTGGATAACGTCTGATGGGAGAAGTGAAATGGCAATAGTCTTTAAAGCCTAATCCCCAATGTCCAAGTGGGTCTGCACCGTAATACGCCTGCATAAAACTTCGAAGGAGTAGATAATTGAAAATTTTTCCGACGGAATTGTCTTGGATCTCTTTCACTGCCTTCATGATTTCAACATAACTCGTATCATGTATTTGTACATTGTATCCATTGAGTTGGAGAAAATGATTCAATGTTTCAAGCTTTTCTTCATCCATTGGTTCATGGATTCGATGAAGAGTTGGGATTTTCTTTTTTCTCAAAAATTCATCTACTTTTAAGTTTGCTGATAACATGAGTTCTTCAATGAGAATATGACTTGTGAGTCGCTCTCTATTCTCAATTCCGATCGGTTCTTTTCGTTCATTCCATGTGATCGTCGTTTCGCGAAGATTTAAATCAATCCTTCCTGTTTTCATTCGTTGTTTACGGAGAGCATCAGTGAATAAAGATACCTGATACATCCAATTATTTGGATCTTGGGCTTTTATCTCCTCTTCCGCCATCTCATAGGTATAACGTTGTTTCACTTTGATGATGGATTTATAAAATTTTGCGTTATAAATTTCACCAGTTTTACTTGCTTCCATCTCGACTGTGAAAGCCAATCGATTGGTATTAGCAACGAGACTACATAGGTCTTCTGAAAGAATTGGAGGTAACATAGGAACCACTCGGTTAGCTAAATAAACCGATGTTGCTCTTTCATATGCTTCCTTGTCTAAAGCTGATCCTTTCTCTACATAATAGGAAACATCAGCAATATGAATCCAAACTCGAAGTCGATTTCCTTCATCGACAAAACTGATAGCATCATCAAAATCCTTTGCTGTGATTCCATCAATTGTGACGGCATATAAATCGCGGAGGTCAGTGCGGCTATTCCAATCGGAGACTGTTTTTTCTGATACTTCCTCAGGAAAATCCAATGGAATAAAATCCGGATGAACTGGATCATAATTGTATTTCATTAAGATCCTTTGTAAGTCAGAATCTTCCTTCGTATCCGATTCAAAACGAATAAAACTCACATCGTAAAGATTATCTTGCGGTTCTGCACCTTCTTTTAACTTCACGATCAACACGTCATTGATATTGATGGCATCAAAACTGTCCTTTAGGATGGACTTAACATGTAGAACTCCCTCTTTTCCATCACCTAACATATCTAAGAAATTACCAAAGACAAATTTGTTAGTTTTTTCTTTGACCTTCATTCTATAGAGGATACGACCTCTTTTAAGAACTTTGGTTACTTCTGCTTCTAGACGATCTTTTTTACCAACTCCAAGAGGGATTACTTCTACTTTGTCACCTGTGATAGCTGTATTCGTTAATGGCCCTGGTACAAATATTTCATTTTTGGAAGGTAAGGAAATAAAACCATCACCACGTCTTGAAATTGAAATTCGACCAGTAAGCCGAAAAGGATTCGCAACAGTGAAATACTTTTTGTTTGGGATGAGTAAACCCTCTTCCTCTAGAAGGTTACAAAGTTGGTCGATGAGAAATTCGATTTCCTTTCTTGGAACTTTTTCTTTTCGTTTAAAAGATTTTACTTTTTTTGAATTTGGGTCGGGTCGTTTGAATTCACTCGATTCAGTGAATTTCTTTTTGATCTCTTGTCTTGTGATATCTTTACCAGCTTTTTGGTCTAGATATTCGATGATTTTTCTTTGTATTTTATAGGTATCCATAAATTCATTTTTGATCTACATACGTCCCACGAATGTAATTGGGAAGGAGTGTTAAATAAGTATAATCGTTAAGTTTTGATTGTTTCATTTGTTCGAAACTATACTGCAGTATAGACGATAAATTCAGATTTGTCGCTTCAATTTTTATAGCATCTGTTGGATAAAAACTAGGCATTATTCCCGTGTAGTACCATTTGTTAGGTGTCATTTTCTGACTTTCTAACCATTGTCTAATTTCCTCGGGAGTTTGATCTTTTGTTTCGGTATAAGTAATACCATCATAAAACTTTGTATAATATTTTCCTTGTTTTCCATCCAAACAAATGAGCGATTTATGGTTTGGATTTTGATTTGGTATCTGAAATTCAATTTGAGAATTGTTTTCTTGTAATCCAATTAGGTATAAATGAGCCGTATCGAATCCCATCACAGGAATTTCCCATAATTGTCCTAAATCTCTTGCTGTCGTCACCGTGATTCGTATTCCCGTAAAGGATCCTGGACCATGGGGAACAAAAATGACATCTGGTTTTTTTATTTGGGACTGAGTAAGGACCTTTTGGATCATTTCTACCAAACGATACGAAGCTTCTTTTGGTGAGGTTTCTATGATTTGTGCCTCAACTTTCATTGTTGAAAAACCATTAATGGATCCAGTTAAAACATGAATCCAATCTTGAGTTGTATCAAAATACAAAAGATTCATACAACTTCCTCAGCCGACCATTCGATGGTGTAGGATCGATTTTCAAAGTTCTCTGATGTAATGGTGATATAAATTCGATTTTCTTTTGGGAGAAGAGGTTCGGCCTTTTGCCACCATTCAATTGCTGATAGATCTTCTTTTCCCCAGATTTCTTCAAATCCCAAATTTTCTAATTCGTCTATAGAATGGATTCTGTATAAGTCAAAATGTACCAAACGCATCTTATGCGAATCATAAATATTATAAAGTGAAAATGTCGGAGAATTGATTGAACTATTTGTTCCATAACGGGAAAACCATTCCCTAATGAATGTAGTTTTACCTGCACCCATTTCACCTGAAAATAGAAGGATTGGTTTTTTTCCTTTTGAAAGAAAGGAATCGACGATAGTGTCCAAAGTAGAAAAAACAGGTTGTAACTCAGTTTCTCTCAATGAGAGAAAATTCGCTTTCATTGTTTAAAAAATTTCTCCACATCAAAGGAATCAAACTGATAGGCGGTGCGACAGAATTCACAAGTGATTTCGATTTTTCCCATTTCATCAATGATAGAATTTGCCTCCTGTTCTCCTAAAGAGGCGATGATGTCTGCTACCTTATGCCTAGAACAATCACATAAGAATTCAGGTGCTTCTTTGCTGAGAACTACCAAAGACGAACCAATTTCTTTCTCCAGCGCTTCTAACATCGAATCAATCCCAAGATTCCAAAACGCTTCTTTTGTAATGAGTGAATCAATTTTATTTCTTAAAAAAACAAAACTTTCTTCGGTGGCCTCTGGCAATGCTTCAAAGAAAATCCCTTTTGCCGAAAAATCATTTCCTGGAAAATCAAAAGGAGTTACGTCCATTCCTACTAAAGCTCGGATCTGTTCTGATTCCGTGAGGTATTTGATGAAGTTTGCTTCAAATGTATCTTCTATTAGATTGGTGTAGGATTGATAGGTATCGGATTCATAATCCCAACGGATGACTTTCATGATCCCTTGGCCCAAGATAAATTCGTTTCGAATGTCCCCGTCTGCATGGGTAGTTGAATAAGCAACGGATTTCATTTTTCCATAACGATCACTATAAGCTAATGCTTGTTTATTGGATTCATCTTTCCATTGGATGCTGACTTTCTGTTGGTTCTTCGTCATTTCCGCAAGGAATAGGGCTCCCATCATAGTTTTGGATAAAAAAACAGACATTTCTTTGTTAAGAGAATGTAGGAACATAGGTTCCTTAGCAGTTTCCGTTAGATTTACAATGGTAAATCGGTAATGATGAGTATTGGAGATTCCTAAAATAACTTGGTCAGACATTATTTGATTGAAAGGGGTGTTTTCTGATTCAGTCTGTGTCACAAGATAGATTCTGCAATCGCAAAAAGGAAAAATATGATCTTTGGAGCCTGTTATTACCCAGAACAATGGAACCCTAAGGACTGGGATGAAGACCTTAAAATCATGAAAGAAATGGGTCTTTCATCGGTTCGCCTCGCAGAATTTGCATGGGGAATCATGGAACCCAAAGAAGGTAAATTTGATTTTTCCTTGTTTGATGCAGTTTTAGAAACAGTTCAAAGCCATGGAATGACTGCCATTTTAGGCACACCAACAGCAACATTTCCTCCGTGGTTGTACCAAAAATTTCCGGAAATTGTACAAGTATCAAAAGATGGAATCATACGCGGGATTGGTACAAGACGCCAAGCTTGTTTTTCCTCTCCTGCTTATAAAAAAGCGACAGAACGAATTGTCACCGCGATGGCTAAACATTTTGGAAACCATCCTGCAGTTGTTGGTTGGCAAATTGATAATGAACCTGGACATGAAGGATCAGATGTAGATTATTCAAAACTTGCAGAAAAAAATTTCAGAGTCTGGTTAAAACAAAAATATAAATCTTTGGACTCGCTTAACAAACGTTGGGGGAATGTTTTTTGGGGTGTGATTTATTCAGACTGGAACCAAATCCCTCTCCCAGGCGCACATGTAGCGAGTAATTTTAATCCTGCAATGATCCAAGACTACTACCGATTCCAATCCGATGAATTGGTATCCTATATCCATTTCCAAGCTGAGATCCTTCGTAAATACAGCAAAGGAAAACCACTCACTACCAATTTATACCCGTCACCATTTTTACCTGTGACAGACATGTATGAAATGTTCAAAAAGCTAGATTATGTGTCTTGGGACAATTATCCTGTTTGGGGGAACCAACAAGAACCATACCCTCATCCATTGGTCACCGCCACCCAACAATATTCACGAGGACTTAAAAACAAACCATATACAGTGATGGAACAATTCTCTGGTGTACAAGGCCATGATACGTTAGGTTATTTACCTCCTCCTGGCCAAATTGGACTTTGGTTAACACAGGCAATTGTCAATGGTGCAAATCAGATTTATTTTTTTCGTTACCGCACTGCAAGGTTTGGACAAGAACAATTATGTTATGGAATTTTAGATCATGGGAAAAGGAAAACTTCCAAATACTATGAACTCAAACAAACCATAGAAGATATCAAAGAATTTGCAGAAGATGTTTCCGATTCACCTTACCCAGCTTCGGTGGCGATTCTTCATGATATAGAAAATTCAAGAAATTATAAACACCAACCATTGAGTGATGGCCTGCGGTTTGCACCAGTTCCATTTGCTCAAGTGGGATACGATATCGAACTTGCTACATGGTTTGCTGGCACGAATGTATTAAATGTAAATGCCCATTCGTTACCAATTCATGCCGATATGGATTGGTCAAATTACAAAGTTCTCACACTTCCTCTTTATACAATGTTCGACCCTAACATTGTGGAGAAATTAAAATCCTATGTGAATCAAGGTGGAACATTGGTTTTAGGGTATCGATCAGGGATTAAGGATAAAGACCACTGGATGGTAGAAGAACCAGTTCCAGGTGTGTTTCGTGAGATGGCGGGTGTAGAAGTATATCAATTTGAAGCCCCAGCCACCTCTAAAGTAGGAATTCGAATGGGATTTTGGCCTTTAAAAGGATCCAAATTTTGCGAAATCTTGGAACCAAAAACGGCAAAAGTTTTAGCTCGTTACCGTGATAAAAAGAAATTCTATTCTGGAAAACCAGCGATCACAGTGAATCAATATGGAAAAGGAAAGGTCTATTATGTAGGAACCTCCTTAACTCCTGAAAGTTTTGTCCTTCTCTATCGTCGGATTCTGAAAGATGCAGGAGTTCGATTTGGATTACTTGGATCTACAATTGAAAGGCATATCCGAGTGGGAAAACGTTTTAATTATGAAATTACTATGAACCATTCGAATCAATACAAATTGGCTGGCCTATCAATCTTAAAACCTTTTGGATACAAAATCAAAAAAATTGAAAAATAAAATCAAATTTAAAAACAAGAAATGAAAGTACAAGATTATAGATCCATCAATCGAATGTTGGGAGATGTTTCAGGAAAAAATAAATCTGGGGATGTTTATGTAGATAATTTACATTCACCTTACATTCAATTTTCTGATCGTTTTACAATCCATGGTACATCAATCACGGAACCAGAGTTTGGTGATATTAAGGATTTTGTTCAAACTGTTATTAAATTTTTACCGGAAGCAGTAGAAGGCACAAGTTTATTACCAGAACCCAGGCCAAAACGTGAAACTGGTAAATTATTTTTTGTTAGGCCAATGATGTTTGGACCTTACCAGTTTTTATATGTATTTTCTGTTGATATGTTGTATTTGGGTGGAGCTAAATCCGAGGAAATCAAACGACCTGGTTCTCAAAATATGACACCAACGATTGTAACAGATCGATTGTATTTTCAAGTTAAGGTTATACCGATTAAAACGCTTAAGGAAGAGGGAGAAAACGTTCTTGATTTTGAAGCGAAACGATTCCAAGGAGGAGAGTTTCGTGTCGAATCTGAAAGAGACGAAAACAAACCTATACGAAAATTTTCTGAAATTTTCGACGAAATCGATTTTTCTGATACCGAGTCAAAAATCAGAGAAGAGTTAGGAATCACGACAGACATTTGGAAATTGGGTAGGATTTATAGTCCCATAGGAATCGATTACCTTTCTCTTTCGTTACGATTTTTGAATCCAAGTCTTCCTAAAACAATTTACCAATTTAAGAAATTTTATCAAATCTTAGAAAATACAAACCAAACCATTCCAGAAGAAACACTTAAATCTTTTCATGAATATCTTTCTTCCTTCGAAGTTGAAAGAACCGTTTCTAAGTCTGGGAATATTTTATGGAAAGTGAATCAAAATTTAACCGATAATGGATAAGTAATTACTATGGGTATCTCTTCACCAACGATCAATTTTCCTGTCGATGAGACAATCAAACGCATCGAGTATGTTAAAGCCAATGCTATGGGTATCATCCATGAGGCAAAAAAAATCCAAAGAGAAGTTTCTGCAATTCGTTCCGATACGGATGCAGAGGAAAAGGAAAGAATTGATGCCGCAGACGGAAAGTTAGGTGATATTCTCATTCGATTTTTACAGAAATCATTTCCTAAAGATGGAATTGTTTGCGAAGACAAACCACCCATTGATGGTGGAGAGTTTAAATGGGTTCTCGATCCTGTGGATGGTTCCATGAATTTTGTGAGAGGCCTTCCTCTTTATGCCATTTCATTTGGATTGGAACATAGAGACACACCGGTTGGTGGAGTGGTGATTGTCCCACCACAAGAATCTGTGTATTCCGCTGTGATGGGAGAAGGCGCCTTTAAAAATGGCGAACCAATTGTCACATCACGTGTTTCGGAACTCAATCGTGCTATTTTTTCTCCCAACCTTCCGACCAAAAGAGCCCATATGATCCAAGAGATTATGGCTGATTTATCAGGATTTTTGACCTATGCACGTTCCTTTCGGCGAACTGGTTCCTTTGTTTTGGACGTATGTTTCATTGCAGAAGGGGTTATGGATGCCATTTGGGAGAAAACAGTGAAACATTGGGACGTTTCAGCCATCTCCGTCATTTTATCGGAAGCAGGTGGGAAATTGACTGACTTAAATGGAGTTCATTACTATACAGGACTTCCTGAGTTAGTAGCTTCCAATGGTGTTTTACACTCAGAAATTTTAAATTTATTGAAGACAGTTCGTTCTACCGTCAGTCGAAATTGATAGAGAGAATGATTAGAATCATTCTACTTTTTTAGTTTACGATTTGCTTTTGTGAATGAGACTAGAGACAAAATACAAATACACTTAGATCCATCAGGAGACCACCATGGAACATAAACTCCCAGAACTTCCTTATGCAAAGGATGCACTCGCTCCCCATATTTCAGCAGAAACTCTTGAGTTTCATTATGGAAAACACCACCAAACTTACATTACCAATTTAAATAACCTTATCAAAGGTACAGAATTCGAAAATGCAAGTTTAGAAGACATTGTGAAAAAATCCACAGGTGGTGTTTTTAACAATGCTGCGCAAGTTTGGAACCATACTTTCTACTGGCATTCTCTTTCTCCAAACGGTGGAGGAGCTCCCAAAGGGGCAGTAGCAGACCTCATCACAAAATCCTTTGGATCTTTTGATGCATTCAAAGAAAAGTTCACACAATCTGCTGTGACAAACTTTGGTTCTGGTTGGACATGGCTCGTGAAAAAAGGCGATGGTCTTGAAATCGTGAATACAAGCAATGCTGGTAGCCCACTCAAAGATGGTCTGCAAGCACTTCTTACAATCGACGTTTGGGAACACGCATACTACATTGATTTCCGTAACGCTCGTCCAAAATATGTGGAAGCATTCTGGAATTTGGTAAACTGGGATTTCGCAAACAAAAATCTATAAATTCAGGATTCTCATCCTAAGTCAGAAAAGGCAGGTTCCGGAATCCGGCTCCTGCCTTTTTTATTTCTAAAATTGATTCAAAATGAATCTTGGTAACAAACATTGAGTACACTATGAGCCAATCACTTCCGAAAATCTCCATTCCTAAGAAACCCAATTACACTTCTTTAAGTTTACCGGAAGGGATCGAGTTTTGGGAACTCTTTCGGGAAATTGAAGAGAAATACGAGAATTGTTTTCTTTTGGAATCAGCGGGAGATAACCAGTACGACTCAAGGTATTCTGTCATTGGATTTGATCCTTCTCATCTGATCAAAGGGGAACCTGGTATTCTCGAAATTGATGGGAAACCATTCAACGTTGAAAATCCCTATTTTGCACTTCGAAACATTACAGATTATAATTCATTAAGTATTAGTTATGCGGGAGGTTTGGTTGGATACTTGGGTTACCAAAGTATGCAATTCTTCGAACCCAAATTACACTTAAAACCACATCCTGATTTTCCAGCTATGATTTTCGGGATGTATCTAGATGGTCTAATTTATGATAAATTTACAGGTGAACTTATTTATTTCGATAATGGGAACAATCGCATTGACCTTGTTAAGTCAATTCTTGGCTCATTGGAAAAACCGGTTACTAAAAAACCAAAAGCAAAAGTTTCCATTTTGAGTGATGGTCTTTCCAAAGATGTACACAAACAAATGGTAGAAGAAGCATTAGAGGAAGTCAAAGCAGGAAATACTTTCCAATGCCAAATTGGTTTTGAAGAAACATATTCAGTAGAAGGTAATCCACTAGCCATTTACGAAACCCTTCGAGAAATTAATCCTTCACCTCATATGTATTATGTGAAGTTTGGTAAACGAGTGATTTTAGGTGCAAGTCCAGAATTACTATTCCGTTTGAGACAAGGTGAGATGGAATCTTTCCCTCTTGCAGGTACCACCAAACGTGGAAAGGATGCAAAGGAAGATACTATTCTTGCACGTAAACTTTTAATGGATCCAAAGGAAATTGCAGAACATAATATGTTGATAGATCTCCATCGGAATGATATTGGCAGAGTCGCAAAATTTGGAACTGTAAAAGTGAGAAGAAGGTTTGATATCAAACGTTTCTCACATGTACAACATATATCCAGTGAAGTAGTCGGTATTTTATCTTCTAAGGAAGATATGTTCTCTGGTCTTGCATCATCGTTTCCAGCTGGGACTTTATCAGGTGCACCCAAAATAGAATCCATGAAAATCATTGAACGAATTGAAAAATCACCTCGCGGACCTTATGGTGGAGCAGTGGGAAGTTTTGGGTTCAATGGTGATTGTACATTTGCCATTCCAATTAGAAGTTTTTTTGTAAATGATGGAAAAGGATTTGTGAGAGCTTCAGGTGGTATTGTGTATGATTCCAAACCGGAAGATGAATACCAAGAGATCATTAATAAAATGGCATCCGTTCGTAAGGCCTTAGATTTACACAAAGATCCAATAGTTACAGAAGCAAAAGGAAAAGGGTAGGGAAACAAAATGAAAGTTCTTATCTTAGACAATTACGATTCCTTTACTTATAATTTATACCAAATCATTGGCGAAATTTTAGAAGAAAGAGATACTCCATTTCGATTGGATGTGATTCGCAATGATGAAAAATCATTTTCTGAAATCAAACAAGCAAACTATGATAAGATTATCATATCTCCTGGTCCAGGCCATCCAGCAGACCCAGCCTATTTTGGAGTGAGTGCTGAACTCTTAAAAGAGTTAGGAAAAACAACTCCTATCCTAGGAATTTGTTTGGGTATGCAGGGCATGGCAACAGTGTTTGGTGGCGAAGTGGTACGTGCAAATGTTGCAATGCATGGAAAATTATCACCGATTGAACATAATGGTAAAGGTGTATTTTCTGGCCTTACCCAAAATATTGAGATTATGCGTTATCACTCGCTAGTGGCAAAAGAATCTTCTTTACCAAATGATTTGGAAGTGACTGCTCGCGTTTCTTCAGGCGAAGGTAAGGGTGAGATTATGGGATTACGCCACAAAACTTTTAAAATAGAAGGAGTTCAATTCCATCCCGAATCTTTTGGGTCTGAAGAAGGAAAAGAATTACTCCGTAATTTTATAAATGGTAAATGATATTCATAAACGAAACTTGCATGTCAAAATTCAATTTTGTTTATTTTAGATCACCTAACATTGCTTCTTCCCATGATGTAAAAAAATCAAAGTCATTACTTGCTTTTTGTGAATCATCATTTCCAAACAAAGAAAACTTCTTACGTTTAATTTCATTGTAAGTGGTAATCGTGTTTATTTGACCTTGTTTCGTTTTTTCAAACTTGGCATGTAGTTGTGATCCACCTTTGCCTTGAGTACCTTGTATGAGTAAGGTAAAGAATTCATCAAAGTATTCATCCATGTTTCCAGGGATAAAAAAATTAACGAATCCTTGTGGGATTACGTAAAAAAAGTTACCATTAATTTCTTTTTTTCCAATTTTTAAAAAATTTCCATGTAGAGTATCTGCATTCTTTTCAAAAATAGTTTTGAGTCTGTATTCTAAATTATCAATTTTTAATGTGATCCCAAAGGAACGAATTTCAATATCACCTGAAAAGTGAATTTCTTGAGGTGAAAGAAAATAATCTTTAGGTGGGTTCACTGGAAAATGGAAAATTAAAGTTTTTCCTTGGTTTGTTATTTTGAGTCGATGGGATGGATTTCCTTTATCCCAAATCATGATACTAAATTTTGTTTTTTCTAACCTGCTGCCTGTTCGTTGGTAAAATCCTGGAAATTTAGATTTTGTGGTTTCATTCAATGTAAATTCTAAAGTTTGCCACTCGGCAGTCTCCGTGGTATGACAATACATAACATTACAGAGGAATTGTAGATTTTTGGAATTTGATTTTAATTCCTGATATGCATTATGATCACTCACTAATAAAGCAAATTCATTCAGCCATTTGAAAAAGTCTCTTGGTTGGTATCCATTCAGTTTATGAATGATTTTTCGATCAACAGCATATATTTCCTTTTCAGCCCAAGATTTTGGTGTGAACGTTACATTGGCATAATAATCATAATTTTTAGAATCAAATTCATACCATCTAAGATTCCAATTTTGATTTTGGTCTTTTTTTCCCGTAAGAGTAACCATAGGAAATCCATCGGAATTCTTTAATAGTTGGGATTCATTATCGTCTGATAAAGATCCCGCCAATGCTGCAAAAAGAATTTCATTTTTAGCAGTGGATTTTATCGATTTTTGTAAATGATCATAACCAGTCCAAAATTGGTATTGGTCGAGGTTTTTATGAAGGCAATTTTGAGAACTTATACAAATGAAAACAAATGTGAAAAATGTTTGGATACTAAATTTCTTTTTTAAGAATTTCATAAACTTCCTGAATCAGTGTTTCCTCAATTTGGGATTGGTATGAGAAAGAGATGAGTTTTCCTGATTTGTTATAGATTCGAATGTATACCTCTCCCTTTGACAAACCATTTGTAAGTTGTCCTTTCCTATCTAACAAAATATTTTCATATTGTTTGTGTTTAGACTCTTCAATGTAGTCTTCAACAATTTTGTTTGACTCCTTTAGGTCCAAATAAAGCAAAAAATTGACTTTGTTACTGTCTTTCCATAATAAATTTTGCATTTTCCAGTAGAGTTTGCGGCCCTGTTTTCTGCATACTTCCACATCACGTAAAAAACATCCCATCAAAACAACGGGTTTTCCTTTGACTGAAGAATCAGAATACGATTGCCCATATTGATCCTTCATTTGAAATTGTGGAATGGAATCTGCTTTGATTGGAAGAAAGAACAAGAGCAAAAATAGAAGGATCAATTTTTTTTGCACTTTCAAAATTTCGTTCATAAATCTATTAACGGCAAGTTCAAAATTAACTTTTGTTTTGTTTTTACTATTATTAAACATTACCTGCTCCCAATTCCAACAAAAAATCAAATTGATTGATTCCACAGCATCCATTGCCTTTTTTGAAGTTGAGGAAGAGGACTGGAGGCAACTATTTCCAACACAATTGAGCCAATTAAAACTAAGCAGTGCCCATTTAAGAGACCTACCTAAAATTTTGTCATCGATCCAATACAAAAGAGGGGTATTGGCTTACGAAGACTGGGACCACTTAGTTCCTGAATCTTATTTATCAGAAATTGAACGATTTGTACAAAAAATAAATGAGCAAGACCAAAATAAAGTCTACTTATGTATTTTCAAAATTGATGATCTATTGTCTCCCAATGTAAAAATTTTAAAAACCAGTTTTTACATTATGGGTACAGAAAATGGAATTGTGATTTTATTACAAGAGATCAATACCAATATCACCTTCCCAACTCAATATGCTTTTGAAGATTGGGTGATTTTCCAACCAAGACCAATCAAACCAATTTATAAACCTGAATTATGGCTCAAAAATAAAGAATCCGTAAGTTTATACCGGGACCAAACTCAACTGAAAAATCAAATTTATGGAAATGTGATCGTTTATAAAAATTCGGAAATTATGCCAAATCCGCCTATTTATCGTTATCCTAAAGAAGATGATGTAACTCCAATTCTTAAAGAAAATTGGAAATCCGTTCCGGATAAATTGAAAACTTTAGAAGAGATGAGGAAAAATAAATTGATAACGGATGAAGAATACCAAAAGAAAAAATCAGAATTGTTAAAAGAATTCTAGATTCCATCTCCATGAATGAATTCTTGCAAAAACAAATCATCTTCAGGGGGATTAGAGTTGGATTTCTCTAACAATTGTTGTTTCTCGTAAAGTTTGTTTATCAATTGTTGTTGGGTTTCCACTTTCTCCAGTAGTACAGAAAAAACTTTTGCAATAGGATCAGGCATTTGATTGTGTTCTAACATTTGTTCCATACTGTCCGAAGTGCCATCTCCAGCTTTTACAACTTTACCTGGGATACCAACTACAGTACATCCAGCAGGAACATTACGCATCACAACAGAACCAGCACCAACACGAACATGGTCTTCTACGGTGATGTTTCCGAGAATTTTTGCACCAGCCCCAATCACTACATTTTTCCCAATCGTTGGATGCCGTTTGCCTGTTTCCTTACCAGTCCCTCCCAAAGTCACTCCTTGGAAAATCAAGGATCCAGATCCGATGATGGCTGTTTCTCCAATGACAACACCTGCTCCATGGTCAATGAAAACTCCGGGTGCAATTTTTGCGCCTGGATGGATGTCAATTCCAGTGAGAAAACGACTAAAATAATTGAAGAGTCTAGGAATGATAGGAAGTCTCAGACGATATAGAAGATGCGCTAGTTTATGTAACCAAAGTGCATGCAAACCCGGGTAACAAAGAACAATTTCCAGATACGATTTTGCCGCAGGGTCAAATTTTTTTATGATTCTTATATTTTCAAACATCGATTTGTTGGAGAAAGACTAATCCTTAGACAGTTCTAAGTTTCCTAAAAGAAAGTGGAACAATATTTTTCTGATACTTCCTTCATCTTTCTAATTCTGTTTGTCCATTTTTTGTCGGAATCTAATTGATTCTTTGAGAATTTTCGATTGAATGATTCATAAATTTATTTTTAGGTGATTCGACTTTGGAATCCAATAAAACAACTCACATTCTATTATTTTTTCTTACATTTCTCACTTTAACTTATTCTGATATTTTTTTGAATCCTGAGATTCCACAAACATTAGAGAATTATAAACTCTATTTTTTTGAGAATTGGCCCTATTCAGTGTCTTTATTGTTCATACTATTAGCTCATGAAATGGGCCATTATTTACCAGCAAGGTACTATGGCGTTAGAGCTAGTTTACCTTATTTTATCCCGTTACCATTTGGTCCGATTGGAACAATGGGTGCCGTGATCAAAATCAATGACCAAATCCCAAATAAAAAAGTTTTGTTTGATATTGGAGTGGGAGGGCCAGCGGTGAGTTTGGTTCTTTCTCTAGTTGCTTGGACCATTGGTATTTCTTTATCAAAGGTTGTAGAGATACCTTCCAATATTGACAGGTCAGGCTTTTTGTTCTTTGGTGACAGTGCATTTACATATTTTTCAACACAATGGATCCTTGGACCAATTGATTTTACAACTATGGATATCCAAGCTCATCCTTTGGCAAAAGCTGGATGGGTAGGACTCCTAGTTACTGCGATTAATTTGCTTCCCTTTGGACAGTTGGATGGTGGACATGTCATTTATTCAATGTTTGGTGAATCATATCGAAAGTGGATTCATATACTATTTGGATTATTTTTGATATTTGCTTTGGTTCATTTCACCTGGTTAGTTTGGGGATTTTTGATCTATTATGTGTTAAAGGTTGAACATCCATTCATCAAAGATGCAATGTATGGAATTGGTAAAACTCGATTCCTGTTTGGTATTTTGATACTAGTATCTTTCCTAATTATTTTCGTCCCAAAACCAATCATAATCGGTTCTGAATATGATAATCCTACTTTACTCGATGATCTATTTCGTCTGATAGTTAAGACAGTAGGTATAAGCGATTGAAACGTATTTGGATTTTATTATTCATTTTTACATTACCATTATTCTCACAAGAAAGCAAAGAATACAAACTTTCTGATAAGGCATATGGTTTAGCATGGGATGGAGTTAATTTTTGGTATATAGATACGAATCGACGTGCAATCATTAAAATTAATGAAATAGGTGAACAAGAGATATATAATCTTGGTTTGGCGAATTTAAGAGGAATCAGTTTTGATTCTAGAGAAGGAAAAATATTAGTCGTAGCTCCAAAACAGATTTTAAAATTAGATCCAAATTCAGGTGGGATTACGGATAAAATTTCGATTCCGTTAGCAAATGTAGCAGGAATTGCAAGTGTAGGAAATTATTATTATATTTTGGATTTAGATTCAGGTAAGGTGCAGATTTATGACCAGTCCACTTCTCTATTAATAGGTGGATTTTTTACGGATCGCACACGACCAAGAGATATTTGTTATGGTAGGGATTCGTTATGGATCTCTGATTCAGCAGATAACAGTATTTATCGATATGATACTAAAACTGGAAAAATTACTGGTTCTATTAAAACCAATTTACGTTCTGTGAGAGGTGTTTTACTCAGTGGATCAAAACTCTGGGTTGTGGATCGTGAGAATAAAGAAATCAAGAATATTCCCTTCATTGAAACAGAACGTTTCATTGCTTCGGGAGAAGAAGAATTTAACTTAGAAGTAACATTAAAATTTAAACTCGATTCAGTATCGTTATCGAAAGCCCAAATCGCAGTTTTACACCCTCCTTCTAATGAACAACAACGGATCAGGGGAGTAAAGTTCACCGATCCATCGTATGCACCGTCTTTCATTCAAAGAAACAGAGTTCATTTAAAAAAATTGTCCATTGAAGATTTACCAGGTGAGCAGATCGTAAAATATAAATTTTCTTCTAAAAACCAATTTATTAAATACTATGTAACAGATGATTATTTAGATAAAGAAGCTATATATCCAGGTGATGTTACGCCATTTTACGAAAAACCGCAGGAAGACATTAAAATGCTTCCAAGAGATTATTTAGATTTAATTTACCAAACTCGGCAAATAAGTGTTAGTATAAATGATTTCAAAGAGAAAATGAAAGAAAATGGTATTCCTGTTCAGTCATTTCGTATGATTCGATTCGATAAAGGAAAACCAAAATCCATTCAAGATTCATTGTCAGTGTTTTTGTTGGGTTATGGATGGATTCCAATTGCTGATTTAGGATTGGGCAGTAATACAGATAAACGATATTTTGAAAAAAAAGAAACGGATTTAATCTTATACCAAAGTTTGAATCTGAAAAATTCAATCTCGCCAGTGTACTTTCGTAAAGATTCAAATTCGGAATGGGAGAATTTACCTGCAGAAATTACTTATAAAATTAAGTAAACTTGTCTTAGTTTTCTTTTTCTCATGTTCGGTTTTAAAAACGTCTATCCCTTTATTAGTAAAGGAGGTAGACTCTTCTCAAGAGAAAAAATTCAAAGATCTGATTGAAACAACATGGATCCAATTTCCTAAGATTGGATTGTATTGTGAAAAAGAGTTATCCTATCATAAAATTTTCTGCAAACTACAAACAGTAATCAGTTTAAAAAAACTTTCCGAATATTTAGGAATTCAAATTTTTTTAAACGGTCCTCATTCCAAGTATTATTTGGAACTCAATGATCAGTACCAATTTGGACATTACAATCCAGAATTTCCTAAAAAAATTAGGAATTTGTTTTTACCTGCGAAAACCCAACCTAAGTTTTTACAATTAACAAAGCCAATTTATGAGATTTGGTTCAAACAAACAGCGCGTGATTTTTTCATTGTGTATCAAAAATTAGATTCAAATCCTAAATTCTTCAGAAAAGAATCAGATCGTTATTTAATGTTAGTTGAAGAATCTAGGTTAGATCCTTATTATTTAGATCGTTTTATCCTTTTTTTGTATCCAGCTTATACTGATAACGAGGATCCTGAAGAAGCGGCAAAGTTTTCTATCTTTTCTGGTGATGAAAAAATGGATTCTCAAATTGTGAAAGAACTTGTAGGATTTTGGATTCGAAGAAAGGCGGATGGAACGGATTCAGAATTTATATTGGGTTTAGTTGATTTGATCAAACTTTATGATCCAGAGTTTTATGAACTCCGGACCAGTTTGAAAGACAATCCAACCAAAAATTAGTGCTAGGATAATAATTCTTTTACAGCATCAATTACGTCTTTTTCATCTGTTTTTGTCATTCCAGCAAATAATGGTAATGAAACTGATTTATCATACATCTGACATGCGTTAGGATATTCTTTTCTTTGGAATCCAAATGTCTTTTTATAATAAGGATGTTCAAAGATAGGAATAAAATGTAAACTAGTTCCGATATTTCTTTCCTTCAATTCTTCAACTAAAGTATCTCGGCCAATTTTTGCCATTTTCGGATCAACTTCGATCCGGTACAGATGCCAACTATGAATTCCATTTTCATCTTCTTTAGGAAGTTTGACTCCCTTTAATCCAGAAAATTCAACATTATAGTGTTTTGCAATTTCAGTCCTTCGTTCCCAGAATCCATGTGATTCCTTAAGTTGTACGACACCAAGTGCTGCTGCAATATCAGTCATATTATATTTATATCCAGCATCAACGACTTCATAGTACCAACCAGGTCGATTAAATGCATCACGGTTGATTCCATGCAAACGCATCCTGCGAATTCGGTCGGCAAACTCTTTATGATGTGTGGTGATCATTCCACCTTCGCCAGTGGTAATTCCCTTAGTAGCATAAAAACTAAAAACAGTAAAATCACCCCAGGTTCCAATCATTTTGTTTTTATGAACCGCTGGGAAGGCATGTGCAGCATCTTCAATCACATAGAGATTGTATTTTTTAGCTATGTCTAGAATGGCTTCCATATCACATGTATAACCAGCTAAGTGTACAGGTAAGATTGCTTTGATTCGTTTCCCGGTTTTTTTACTCGTTAGTTCTTTCCCATTCCATTTGCACTTAGAACTGATTGTCGTTTCTAAGGTTTCAGGAGACATTATGTTATGAATGGGATCGATATCAGTAAGAATGGGTTCGGCTCCAAAGTAACAGATGACTTCAGCAGTGGCAGTAAAGGTTACAGAACTTGTGATGGCAGCATCGTTTGATGAGAGACCAATTGCCTCGAGTGCTAGATGAAGTCCTGCCGTTGCAGAATTTACGGCGATAGTTTCTTTGCTACCGACAAAATCACCAAACTCCATCTCGAATTGTTTCACTTTTGGTCCGGATGTAACCCATCCTGATCGGAGTACCTGAGCCACTTCTTCAATTGCATCTTCTGAAATGGAAGGAAGTGCAAACGGTAGGAAGGTTTTGCGAGATGTGAGCATATTCATTTATACGACATAATTCGGAAAAAATTTCCAGTCTTTTCCGCTCCCAAACTTCCTATCGACGGGATTTTTCAAACCTAAATAGGGATTTTCACCCAAGGTTTAAAAATCTACTTGTAGGCACTCATCAAATTCGGCATTCTTTCCTGGAACATGGAAGTTCCTTTTTCTGAAATCCTTAGCCGCATTGCTGTCATTGACCGTGATATTGCGGAATTAAACCGCCTTAAAAGTCGATTACCAGCTGACAGGCCGTATTCGCCAACCATCCAACTTACTTTTGATAAACAAATTAACACACTCTTAAACGAGAGAGTGTCGCTCATGGAGTTACCTGTCCTTCACCCACCACTATGGCTTCTGCCAAAAGAAGGGATGGATGGTTCAGAACAAACAACACTTTTAAAAGAAAGAAAATCTCTCCTTGCTGGTGACCTTTCTGTTTCACATCCAAACGAGCAGGATGTCATCAACTTCATTCGCGAAATTCCAAAAACGGAAGTCCATTTGCATTTAGAAGCTTGTGTGAATAAGGAAACTCTTAAGTTCTTATACAAAAAAAATGGAATCGAAGTCACAGACCAAGAATTTGAAGATAAATACAATTTCAAAGACCTCAATGGTTTCATCCAAGTTTTCTTTTTTGTGCAAGGATCTGTCAAAGAGGCATCCGATTTAGGATACTTCATTGATAGTTTAGCTGACTACCTTCGTTCTAATAACATTGTATATTGCGAAGCTTTTTTTGCACCATCTAAGTTCATTCAAAACGGATTGGATTTTGACGAAATGGTAGAAGTGATGGTCAATCGAATTCGCCAAATCGAAGTGAAAGATGGAATCTCCATTCGGTTACTTGTTGACGTTTCTAGATCATTTGGCCCTGAAAATGCAATGAACAATCTAAAACGTGTGTTAGGTTTGAAACACAAAGAAGTGATTGGAATTGGACTCGGTGGAGCTGAACTAATGGGTCCGGCAAAAGATTATGCAGATGTGTTTAAAATTGCACGTGAGTCTGGTTTACGATGTGTTGCACACTCAGGGGAAGATGATGGTCCGTGGGCTATATGGGATGCAGTGAATCTATGTAAAGCGGAACGTATTGGACATGGAACATCTGCCATCCAAGATCCTGAACTTGTTCGCTACATGAAAGAGAACAAAATACCAATCGAAATCTGTGTCACATCAAATGTTTTTACTGGAAAGTATGTGCGAAAGGAACAAAATCACCCAGTTCGTTATTATTATGACCAAGGTTTGATGCTTTGTATCAACACTGACGATCCAGATATTTTTAATGTCAATTTAACGTATGAATTTTTTAAGTTGTATCGATTTTTAGATTTCTCTATTGATGAGATCATTGATTTGGTAAGACAAGGTGTACTTTGTACTTTCCATCCGGAGAAGGAAACTTTGTGGAAATCGATGGAAGAAAAAATCAATCAAATTAAGGTAAAATACAATCTAATTTCTGATAAACAAACAATCTCAGTTTAACCACGAGGGTTTGGAATTGTATAATTATAATTCGACATTGATTAAAAAGATAATGATCGGAATCTGTTTGATCATTTTCTTTTCTTCATTTCCAGTATCTTCCCAAGAAATCCAAAAGGAAAATGTAAGTCAGTCAGAACCTCAAACTTCGCCAACCTTACCTAAGCGAAGAGAGATCATCAGTGTTTTTCATGATCCAAAAGGTGCGAGGTATTTTTCTTTTTATCCTGGTGTTCAATTCATAAGTACTTCTGTTGATATTGTCGGTCCTAAGGGAAAGGCAATCATGGCTGAAGAATCCAATAGTGCCGAAAGAAATACAAAATTTAATTATGATTTAAAAACGAAGGATTGGCAATTAGGAGAGTATTGGGGCTTTTTTATTTTAAACAGAAACGTTTCCTTTTTAAACACCCGTCAAATCATCACAGTAACTCCAACAGCTGAAAACCAAAACGGAAAAGAAAATATAGATTTGCAAACAGAGGTTAAGGGAACCTATTCGATGTTACTTCCAGTCTTCTATTTGGGAAAAGGTGGGAATGATAATTTTAGGATAGGTTTTGGATTTGGTGTTGGTAGTGTTAACTTACAAGGAACTGCAGATTTTAATGATGGCATTGGATTATTTACAAACGCTGTTGTTTTTAACTCTGGAGCAACATTTGCAAATAAAATTGATAACTTAGGAAGATATTCACTGCTAACAACAGGTAATATCGATGGAGATCCATACAAAGCCTATTTATTAACCAACCTATCTACTGGAAACAATTTAGAATTATTAGGTGCTTATTCCTTGTTAACTGGTGGAAGTTCTGGATCCATCGAACCAATTAGTTATTTAATGTTTGCAGCAGCGTCAAATGGCAGACTGAATCCATTGGAAATTTATGCGTTATCAACCATAAGTAAAGGGAGAGTTAATTCAAGAACGAACTATGCAAAAAGTTATTATTTCTTTTATGAATTACCTTTGGGTCCTGTTACTTGGAGGATTGGATTTGGGGGACCCTTTTATACTCAAAATCAATATACAGTTGACCTAACAAGTTTTGAAATGTCCCTCTATACACCGATCGAAATTTAATTCACTAGATAAAAATTAAATCTTATATAGTGAATTAAAACCATTTATTTAACTGATTCTTTTAACTTCGCAATGTCAATTTTTTGCATCTTTAACATCGCCTGAGTTGCTTTCTCTCTTTTCTTTGGATCTTTATGCGAAATCAATTCTAATAAAATGTTTGGCGTGACTTGCCATACCATTCCATATTTATCTTCGACCCATCCACACATGAGTTCTTTCCCACCTTTTGAAAGTTCATTCCAATAATGATCGACTTCTTTTTGAGTTTCTACGTGGATCATAAAGGAAACACCCCATGAAAATTTGAATTCAGGACCACCATTGTAGGCTGAAAATTTTTGTCCGTTTAAAATGAACTCTGCCTGCATTGGATTTACAGAAATCACTTTAGATTGTTTGAAGATGGCTGTATAAAATTTAGTAACTTCTTCTAAGTTTGCGTTGAACATCAGAAAAGGTGTGATGGGGTTTGTTTTTGATGGAGAAACATTCGGTTGCGATTTGGTGAGTAGTTTTTTCTTTTTCGGTGCTGCCATATAGATCTCCTAGATTTTAATTGATACTAATAATTCGAAATTAGGTGGTAAGTTTCAGTTGGAATTTAAAATAACTTAATGTTCTATTATTTTTTTCCTAACGGAAGCAAAGCACCGAGAAATTCACTGGAAATCCATTCTTCGACAATTTGATTTCCTTTGAATTTAGAAACGATCATCTCTTCCCATTTGATTAATTTTCCTACTGGAAGTTTTTTGTTTTTGGAAGGTTTGATTTTCCCTTTGATCGTACGTTTCCATACAACAAGATCATTCGTTTCATGGATGAATTCTAACTTTACAAGTTTTAAGTCCGACAAAAATCGATTTAAGTTTTGGATCCATTGGCTCACAATTTTTAAACCTTTGTAGTCCTTTTTTGAAGTGTGCGAAATGTAGTGGGAAGCAAAAAACTCAGGGATTCTATTTGTCTTATGATTGGAAAATAATTCCCTTAGGATTGTTTCAATCTGTTCTTTAGGTTCCATTTGGTTCTTTCCTCTGTGATGATTTAAATATGAGAACAAAGTGTACTGTTCTTTGATCGAATAATGAATCACTTTTTTCCGGATTCGAAAATCAGAATTTTTTTACCGATTAAAAAAGTGACTTTTCGGAGACAAAATAGATTGACGATAAATAGTTTAATATTAAACTAATATTAAGATTCAGTTTTTTTAGCAAATCATTCGTTTTCGAATCGGAAGAGAGGGAGATTTTCATGGATACAGACAAAATACAAAAGAGTGAGATCTTTCCGTCCTTATTTTTAGGACATGGTAGTCCAATGAATGCCATTGAAGAAAACGAATTTGTCGAAGGCCTTCGCAATGTTTCAAAAACCTTTCCGGAACCAAAGGCGATTCTTGTGATTTCTGCACACTGGCTCACAGATGGAACCTTTGTCACAGCGATGGAACATCCACCCACCATACATGACTTTGGTGGATTTCCTAAGGCCTTATTTGAAGTACAATACCCTGCTCCTGGGAATCCCAGTTTGGCAAAGGAAATCCAATCCCTTGTCAAATCACAATCAGTCCAACTGGATTATGATTGGGGTTTGGATCATGGGACATGGAGTGTATTAAAACATATGTATCCAAGGGCAAATGTACCCATCGTACAATTGAGTATGGATTACAAACTTTCGATTGAAAAACATTTTGAAATCGCTAAGGAACTTTCTCCACTGAGAGAACAAGGTATACTCATCGTTGCTAGTGGGAATATTGTGCATAACCTCCGTATGGTGGCATGGGACCGGTTGAATGAGGTATATGGTTTTGATTGGGCACTTTCAGTGAACCAAAAAGTAAAAGATTGGATTCTATCAGGTGATACTCAATCCTTGTTTTCCATTCGCAGTAAAGGAAAAGAATTTGAATGGGCAATTCCTACGACTGAACACTACCTTCCATTATTATATACGATCGGAACTCAGTTTCCATCAGATCAGATTTCATTTTTTAATGACAAACCTGTGGCTGGAGCATTGACCATGACTTCCGTTCGATTGGATTCCAATCCGCAATTAAATTAAAAGGAAAATCTAAAATGATGAATCCTCCGCTCGAGTATTTAGTCCGAAATCCGAAAAGTCCCACAACCAACCCTCCTCTTCTTTTGTTGTTACATGGAGTGGGAAGCAATGAAAAAGATTTATTTTCATTAGCTGATTATTTACCTGAATCATTACTTGTTATCTCAATCAGAGGGCCTCTTATTTTAGGGAGAGACCGTTTTGGCTGGTATGAAATCTCCTTCCAAGCAGGCAGTCCTAAAATTGATATTGGACAACAGGAAGTGAGCCATCAAAAGATTTTGGAATTTTTAGAATATGCAAAGAGTCAGTTCCAATTTGATGAAAAGAATGTATGGATTGGTGGTTTTAGCCAGGGTGCAGTGATGTCCTATTCAGTTGGATTGGAACACCCAAACCAATTTAAAGGAATCATTGCCCTCAGTGGAAGACTCTTAGAGGAAACAAAACAAAAATTAAATACAAATGCGAAAGCAAGTGCAAACGATGAAGTCGATCCGCAAAAGATTTATATTGCCCATGGAACCAATGACAATGTGATATCTGTTGCTTCTGCAAGGAATTCAAAAGAAAGTTTGGAATCGTTGGGAAGGAGTCCTAAGTATAAGGAATACCCAGAAGGCCATACCATCAGCCAAGAAATGTTAAAAGACTTGGTTGGATGGTTGGCAGTTGAATTGTAAGCGTATTTAATCTGTAATTCCCAAACGTTTGAAAATGAGAGGGATACGTTCTAAATATGGTTTGATTTGGAAAATCTCATCCAAGTCGCTATCTTTTAGGATGGCAGAACATCTCGGATCTTGTTTCAAAAGGTCACGCAGATTTTTAGATTGGTCTGCCCACACTGCCATGGCATTTTCCTGTACGATGAGGTAAGCGTCTTCACGAGTGATCCCACCTTTTTCGATGAGCCATAACAATACTTTTTGTGAAAAGATGAGTCCACGCGTTACGTTTAACGTACGTTCTGTGGCATCTGGATAGACATGAAGTCCCTTTAAAACAAAGTTCATTTTTTCCAAAATGTAATCGAGTGCGATCGTGGAGTCAGGTAGGACAATTCGTTCTGCAGAAGAATGGGAAATATCACGTTCATGCCAAAGTCCTACGTTTTGTAATCCAACGTTTACATTGGAACGGATGACCCGAGAAATTCCCGAAATACGTTCACAGACCACAGGATTTCGTTTGTGAGGCATTGCGGAAGATCCTTTTTGGCCTTTGGCAAACGGCTCTTCGACTTCTCGTCCTTCTGTTTTTTGTAAGAGACGAATTTCAGTTGCCATACGATCCAAACTCGCAGCAACCACTCCAAGAACAGACATATAAAATGCATGTCGGTCCCGTGAGATTACTTGAGTGGCAATTGGATCCACTTTTAGTCCGAGTTTGTTTAATACATACTCTTCAATTTCTAAATCAATATTGGAGTAAGTTCCTACTGCACCTGAAAGTTTACCAACTGCAACTTGTTCGCGGGCATCTTTCATACGTTCTAAGTTACGAGTCATCTCCGCATAAAAGAGAGCAAACTTAAGACCAAGAGTCATTGGTTCTGCGTGAATTCCATGAGAACGTCCGATACAAGGAAGGTCTTTGTACTCTTTTGCTTTTTGTTTGGTTGTTTCGAGAAGAGTTTCTGTGCGTTGGATGAGTAGGTCCATTGCTTGCACCATTTGCACACAAAGTGCAGTGTCACCTACGTCACTGGATGTCAGTCCAAAGTGAACATGACGGCCTGCTGGTCCTATATAAGAATTTAAATTGGTTAAGTATGCGATCACATCGTGATGGACTTTGGATTCAATCTCTAGAATTTCTTCTACATTGAATTTCGCTTTTTGTTTAATCGTTTCGAGGTCTTCTTTTGGGACTTCTCCTCGGTTCGCACGGGCTTCGCAGGCATAAATTTCAATATCTGTCCAAATCTTAAATTTGTTCTCTAATTCCCAAATGGCGGAAATTTCAGGATGGCTATAACGATCGATCATAAGGGCAGTCTTTCAGTGCAAACTTCTCTTTCAACTGGGAATTTTACGATTGCCGAACGATGTTCGAGTTTCATGTTTAGAAACAAGTAATAAATCCTAGGGGGGCATATGTCCAAAGAATTCGAAGGAAAAGTAGCACTGGTAACGGGAGCTGCCTCTCCCATTGGTTTGGGTCGAGCAATCGCAAACCGAATCGCATCGCATGGTGCAAGTTTGGTGCTTGTTGATTTGAATCAGGAAAAAATTGAAGAAGCTGCAAGAGAAGTAGAAGCAAAATTCGGTGTGAAAGCGATCGGTGTTGCTTGTAACGTAACAAAACCAGAAGATTGTGATGCTGCTATTAGCAAAACAAAAGAAGTATTTGGAAAACTCGATTTCCTTGTAAACAATGCTGGTGTATTAAAAGATAACTTACTCATTCGTATGTCAGAACAAGAGTATGACTTTGTAATGGATGTAAATTGTAAGGGTGTTTTTCTAATGACTAAGTCAGCTAGTAAACTCATTCTCAAGTCTGATTCTGGAAGAATTGTCAATATTTCTTCTGTATCAGGACTCACTGGCCAACCTGGCCAAGCAAACTACTCAACTTCTAAAGCGGGTGTGATTGCTCTTACAAAAGTATCTGCACGTGAATTCTCTGGAAGAAACGTACTTGTAAACGCTGTATGCCCAGGTTATGTGCAAACAGAAATGACAGGAACTCTTTCCAAAGAAGTACAAGAAAAGTTAACTGATCCTGCTGTGATCCCTCTTAAACGTCCTGGAAAACAGGAAGAGATCGCATCTGCTGTGAAGTTTTTCTTAAGTAATGATGCATCTTACATCACAGGAACATACCTCCGAGTTGACGGTGGTGCTGCTATCGGGATGTAGACTTTTTATCCTTTGCCTTAGGTGCGATAGTGATTGGTTTTGCCACCTTTTGCACCTTAGGCGAAGATTGTTTTGGTTTTGACTCTTTTGTAGATTTTTTCTCTTTTGAAGTTTCTACTGAAATGGGTTCAGTGATAGGTTTTTTCTTCTCTTCTACAACTGGAGGTGTTTGGATTTCGTAATCAAACCTAACAGTTGAACTCCAATTTCCTGCAAAATCCCTCACACTCGCAAGGACAGTATGTTTACCTGGTTCGTATAAACTTTCTGGTTCAAAAATTTCAAGTCTTCCATCTTTAGGAAAAAATTCTGCCTTTCCTGGGATTCCATCAACTGTAATATCGAATCCATCTGGCATAATTCCAGATCCTACATCCACAGCTTTCAAATACAACGCAAAGTCTTCTCTTGGATAAACAGTTTTGTTCATCAATTCATGTAAATAGATGTTTGGTGGTGTTTGGTCTGAAAGAACAACAAAAAGTCCCGTTTTTCTGAGTCTTACTTTAAAAAATTGTCCCCAAGAACTAAAGGAAGAACCATTTATTTTTTTTACATTCCCATCCGATAACACTTCATATAAATCGGCCGAGTTGATATCCTTTGTTTTCGGTACCTTTACATAAAGGTCATATCCCAAATTAAAATCTTTAAAGTCAGGACCTATTTTATAAACACTGGAAAGTTGATTAAGGCCTTGAGTGTTGATTTTGATCTGTTCTTGCGCTTCAATTTCAAAAAATGCTTTGGAATACACAGCATTCACTGGAAAAAACAATTCGACTTTTGTATCTTTGGATTTAAAGGTTGTGTAACGATCATAATACACATTGTATTTCCATTCTTTGGTAACGATGTGGCTATAATCCCCCTGGTCTTTCAAAACATAAAAGGAAGCGAGTGACATTTGTCCACCCATACCAGTAGCTCGAATGGTAACTTCTTTAGGTTCCCCCATTTTCATTTGTTCGCTATCAAGTAACCCTTGTTCTCGACCATTACTTCGCATTCCTAATAAATCATTTCCATCTCTTGTATGTAAATAATATGAAAATGGATTTCCATTAGGTTTACTGACAGAGCTGTCATATAATAAAACATTCTTTCTTGTATGTTCTTTTAAAATTTTGGATAATTGAAAACCTTGTAAAATATTATCACCAATTAACATATCTAAGGTGAAAATTCCAAGTCGATTGTTATTTGATTTTTGATGGATAGCAATTTGGATGCCTACTTTCCCTTGTATAAAAAGTGTTGGTGATTCAGACAATTCAAATCGGTTTCCACTCGTTTCATAAAAAGGAATTTCTATCGTTTCATTTCTACCGTTGATGAAAGTTCGTGGAGTTTGGGGAGTGATCCTTAACGTATTAAACACGATTGGTTCTGCAGCATTGTAACCTAGTCCAAAGTGCATTGGATTGTAATACACATTGTCTTTGAATAATTCGAAATGTAGGTGAGGTGGACCAACTCCTGTATCACCAGAAAAAGCAATGGTTTCTCCTGCTTCTACTTCAACAGGTTCTGGAAGTGCTATGTCAAAATCAGTTCTATCTTTGAATCGTTTTGATTGTTTTGATTTTAAGATTTGTTTTACAACCTTCGGTGCAAATTTGTGAAGGTGTCCATAACGTGATGTCATTCCATCATCATGCTGTAAAAATAGCGCATAACCAATGCTAGTCCATCTTCTTTGTACACGCGTGACTTTTCCTTTTGCCACAGCAAGTATTGGAACTCCAATCCTACCACCGGTAGAAAAATCCTGTCCCATATGAAAATGTCCCGTTCGAAATTCACCAAAGGCACCTGTTATGGAATCATATCCTTTCACTGGCCATACATAAGGGTTCTTTAAAACAAATCCTGGTGGGAAATCAGAAGAAGATATTGCTAAGATCGGAAAAAAACTAGTTATGAGGACAAATACGAAAGAACGCAACATCAGATTTCACTATAATTTTCGGCATCTATGGTGAAAACACTTATAAGAAATAAGGGGATTAGAAATCTTCCCCATTATTTCCATCAATTTTAATTATTGGAAAACAGGTCTTCTTTTTTCCTTTAATGCAGTCATTGCTTCTAGTAGATTTTCTACAACTCCTGGTTGTTCAAAAGATTTGGTCGTGTCAATTTTATACTGTTCCAAATTTCGAAGTAGAGCGGCGTTGAGAGTATTTTTTGTCGCACGGTATGCAGACGAAGGAACTTTTGCAAGTGCCTCTAACTTTTTAAGTGATAGTTTTCTTACTTCTTCTTGAGAAGAAGCAATCTCATCAATCAAACCAATTTTTTTAGCTTCAGGTGCTTTGTAGATCGTTCCTTCTAAACAGACTTCTGCCCAATACCTTGGTTCCACACACATTTTGATTCGATCAATAAAACTTGCTGGAAGTGGTAGACCTACATTCACTTCTGTAAATCCAATACGACATTTTCCATCTAACATATATTTGAAGTCTGATGCAACTGTAATCACCGCACCACCACCCATAGCATAACCTGTTACTTCAGTAATGAGTGGTTTATCAAATTGAACCATCTCACCAAATAAAATGACAATGCCGCCAACTTCATCAATCAGTTTGTTTCTAGGTGTTGAGAGTAGATTTTCTGCATCTAATCCATTGCAAAAAAACTTCGGATTGTCTGTTCCTAAAATCACACCTCGTTTGGTTGGATCTGCTTTGATTTCTTTTAAAATCTCACCAAGATCACGCATGTTTTGGCCAGTTAAAGAGTTTTGTTCATTCATTTGAAAACGAATGATTTCTCCTTTGCCATTTGGTAGATCGATTACTTCTCGTTTGTAGTTCATGTTTCTCTTCTTAAATTACGATTTTTTTTGAATGTTCTATTTTGAATTTTCCGCTTGTTCCGGCCCAGGAATTGGATCCGAAGTTTCTTTTTCTTTTGGAGATTGAAGATTTTCTGTAGGATTAGATTCGTTCAAATTTGTTGCTGGATTTGCTTCAGGATTGGTGTTAATTTCAATCTTCACATCACCTAAATTAGTTGGAGGAACAGGATTGTTTTGACTTGGTCCTTTGTTTGAGTCTTTTGTAAATTTTTCCTTTTTCTCTTTTTTACGAAGTTCTTCCTTTTTTAATTCTTCCATTTTAACGTATTCATCGAATTCGTTTGGAGCCATAAAAACCAACATTTTTTCATCATCAGTTGAATGTTCAATGAAGGCTCCCATATGTCGGCCTGCTATGAAGATTACCTTCTCATGATTCTGAAAAATTTTAATTACACGTTCAAAAACTTCTACTTCTTCTTTTCCAAGCTCAGGAACTACACGAACATCAAAACAGATTCTTTCAGTGTGAATGGATTTTAAAAAATTGAGTGTGAATATTTTTTTAAATTCGGGAAAAACATATCTTTTTAGATTCGCACGGCATTGGAATAAAACACGATCCTGTCCACGGTCAACAACTACAAAGGATACATTGTCACGAGTTTTTGAAGATTCACTAAACTTATATTCTTCGATATGAGAATGGATTCTATCGAGTAAAGATTGTTTGGCTAACGGTTTTACAATAAAGTCAGTAAATCCAAGTTTTTTATGATTAGCAATGAAGTTTGTATCTTCCTTTGGGATCATTGCTAATATTGGAATGTTATGAGTGATAACATCACGCCGTAATTCCAAGATGAATTCTAATTCTTTTTTATCTTTGAAGGTCAAACCCATGAGAATGATGTCTGGATTTGAAGATTTTACATACTCTTGGACAGTTTGGGAAAACTTTGTAATGACAACTCTTTGTCTTAATCCAAGAAAGATGTTTTCCAAATCTTGGGAAGAATTTGGATCGTTTTCAATTGCCATGATAAAATGCATAAAAACTTTAAATGAGTCCTTCTTCGGATGCGACTAAAAACAAGTTACCAACTTTCTTTTGTTTTTCCGATAAAATTTTGTCTGTCAATACTTCTTTCACAACATCTTCGTGTATGGAATGGAGTAAATCAAAATCTCTTTTGTAATCAGAAACTGTCATTTTACCAAATAAAATATTTGCTTGGAATTGATAAATTTGGTGTTCCATAAGAAAACGTAACGTATCAAAATCTTCTACTGCTTCTGCTGTTATGACAGCTTCTCTGTTGTCAGCTAATCGTTTGCAATAATCAATGAATGCTAAGTTGTCTAAAAATTTAATTTGGTCTTCTTCAATTTTAAATTTAAAACTAATTGGGTCCAATTTAAATTCTTTGATCATAATTCCCAAATCTAATACTATTTGATGAGACTGACTTTTTACACCAAAGTCATCAGCAGCAAAACTCATTCCATGAGAATAAAACGCATGGCAGACGTCTTTTAATTGGTATTTTGATTCGTCGTATGGTTTTTCTACGAGTTCGAATCGAATATTTTCTGGAAAAAGATCCTTACTTAATATTAATTTTTTAAGTCGGTCAACACGTTCGTTTTGCGAAAATGTATCAATTAGAGATTGAGGTGAGATATTAAATTTTAAAAGGCCAGGTGCACCTTCGCATGCAATGATCAGTTTTTCTAAAATTAATAGTTCAATCCGATTGAGGTCTTGGTCAGCGGGAATGTCATTGATTAAATCTTTATAACCAATATAAGCACCACCACCTAAAAAAACTTCCCCTCCTTTTACAGAATAGGTTTTGTCTTTTGGATTAAAAATAACTGTCGGTTGGATCATTGCTTCATGAACAGATCCAGAGATATAAGTGTTTGCCTTGTTGTAGTAAGTCCAACTCCAACGGACTAAGTTATCATTCAGATTTTTTTCTGAAGATTTGAAAAGTTCGGCAAAAATTTCTTCGTTATCGGAAATAAAGTTGGATTGAGTTCTTGAAACTCCAAAATGAAATGAAACAATTTTGTTTTGTATACATTGTTGTTGGAATTTACCGACAGAGTTTTCGATATTAGGAAACTTTTCAATGTCCCATTCAAAAAGAGGTGAAATTCCCATTAGTAGTATATTTTGTTTTTCAAAGTAATGGAATCCGAAACAAATATCTTCTAAGTCCAAACAGGAGTAAAATTCAGTACGTAATAAATCTAAAAAATCAGTAAGTTCAATGCCTGTGATATTTTCAAACCGAATGAGAAAGAGTGGTTTCCCTTTATTTTCTTGGATGAAATGTTTTTTAAAAACTTCCAAGTCTTTCATTCCAAAATAATAAGGACCAGTTAAAAGTTGATTTTTCAAATGTTACCTTCGTATATGATTTGATTCTTTCACGACGTCTTGTAATTTTATGAGAATTCAATAGAAAAGGCAACAAGGATAGTCACTTATGTTTAGTTTTATTTGGTTTTTACTCATTGGTCTAGCGGCTGGATGGCTTGCTGGTCGAATCTTACGTGGAAAAGGTTTTGGAATCATCGCCAATTTAGTGATTGGTGTGGTGGGTTCCTTTTTAGGTGGAATTGTGTTTGGTCTTCTTGGATTTCGTTCTTATGGACTCATAGCGGAACTCATAGTCGCTGTGGTTGGTGCCATTTTATTGATTATCATCGCAGGGATGATCAAAAGAAAATAGAACTCTCAGGCCTATCTTTCAGATCTGATCATCTTGCGAAAAGAGAGGGTGACATAAGTCCCCTCTTTTGCTTCGCTTTTTTTGATTAGTCGAGTTCGACTCCCTCGCCTAACTCAAAGTTGGAGCTCACTCCTTGGACATCATCGTTTCCTTCTAGGTTTTCGATCAGTTTCATGACTTTTTCGGCAGTCTCTTTATCGTTCACTTCAACCGTTGTCATGGGAATGTATTTGATTTCCGACTCTTCCATATTCAATCCTTTGGAGGAAAGAGCTGACTGCACTGCTTCGTATTCCGCTGGTGATGTGAGAACCACATACATGCCGTCATTCACTTGGATGTCTTCGGCCCCTGCACCCAGTGCTAAATCAAACAAAGCTTCTTCCGATATTTGATCAGCTTTTAGAGTGAGTTGGCCTTTTCGTTCGAAGAGTCGTGACACAGCACCAGCATTGGCAAGGGATCCACCAAGTTTGGTTAAAATACTTTTAATTTCGGGAGTTGTACGAGACTTTTTATCGGTAAGCACATCGACCATGATGGCAACACCACCAGGTGCATAACATTCATAGAGACACTCTTCGTATACCATACCCTCGAGGCCTCCCGTACCTTTTTTGATGGCACGTTCGATATTGTCTTTAGGCATGTTGGCAGCTTTTGCCTTAGTGACGGCTAAACGTAATCTTGGGTTTCCTTCTTGGTCACCACCACCTTCTTTGGCTGCCACAGAAATTTCTTTGGCTATCCTTGTAAAGATGGCGCCTCTTTTGGCATCAATGGCTCCCTTTTTTCTCCGAATCGTCGCCCATTTCGAGTGTCCTGACATTGTTGTCTCCCATGGCTAGAATTTTGGATTCAAAAGATTTTTCAACAGATTTAAGTCGCCCTAGTTTCTTGACTCATAGAGAAAATTCCAAAGTACTGTAAAAAAACATCTATAAGGCAACCCATGATCGACTTTTCAATCACCGATGAACAAAAAGCCCTCCGCGAATTAGCCAGAGATTTCGCAAAAAATGAAATGATTCCTAAAGCGGAACACCATGACCACACAGGTGAGTATCCAAAAGAGATTTTGAAGAAAGCATTTGATGTGGGTCTTATGAACATGCACATCCCTGCAGAATATGGTGGAGCAGGACTTGGTGTGTTGGATGAACTGATCGCCTCAGAAGAATTATTTTATGGATGTTCTGGGATGGCAACTGCGATCCTAGCAAACAACTTAGCACTCGCTCCCGTATTGTTAGGTGCAGATGACTATGTGATGAAAAAATTCATCCAACCAATGACTCAAAATTTTACACTCGCAGCGTATGCTGTAACAGAGCCAGGTGCAGGATCTGACGTTGCCGGAATTCGTACCACTGCAAAACGAGTCGGAGATGAGTACATCATCAACGGATCTAAAATGTGGATCACCAATGCAGGACATGCAGATTGGTTTTTTGTCCTTGCGAAAACAGATCCAAACGCTGGGCACAAAGGAATGACAGGCTTCATTGTAGATGCAAAAACTCCTGGAATCATCATCGGTAAAAAAGAAAAGAATATGGGACAACGTTGTTCCGACACTCGAGGTGTTACTTTCGAGGATGTTAAAGTTCCAAAAGAAAATATGATCGGTAAAGAAGGGGAAGGTTTCAAAATTGCAATGGGTGCATTTGACCAAACTCGCCCGGCAGTAGCAATTGGAGCAGTTGGTGTAGCTCGCGCAGCTCTTGATCATTCCATTCGTTATGCAAACACTCGTAATGCGTTCGGGAAACCAATTTCTGTGAACCAAGGTGTTAGTTTTATGATCGCAGAAATGGCTCGTGATATCGAAGCAGGACGACTACTATGCTGGCAATCAGCATGGCTCATCGACAATGGTTTCCGTAACACATACCAAGCTTCCATTGCGAAAGTTTTTTGTGCCGACATGGCAATGCGTGTCACAACTGATGCGGTTCAAATTTTTGGTGGATACGGATTCAACGAAGAATACCCAGTTGAAAAATTGATGCGTGATGCAAAAATTTTCCAAATTTATGAAGGAACTTCACAAATCCAAAGAGTGATCATTTCGAAATTCCTCAACGATGGAGTTGGGATCGAAACTCCAAACGCTTAAAAGTTGGAATCGGGACCAGTGGAATTTGAAAAGAGTTCCACTGTTCCTATCCTAATATGTTTTTACTCATCGATAACTACGACTCCTTCACTTATATATTATTCCAATACTTAAACAAAATCGCACCAACAACTGTAATGCGAAATGACGAAAATTTACCTTTGGATACCCTGCAAAAATACCAAGCTGTTGTCCTTTCACCTGGACCTGGTTTACCAAAAACTTCTGGGAAACTCATGTCACATTTTGTTACTTTGTATCCGAAAGTTCCGATTCTTGGAATTTGTCTCGGCCACCAAACGATTGCGGAAACCTTTGGGGCAAAATTAGAACAAACCAAAGAAATTTACCATGGACGACCTTCTCCGATTGAACACACTGGAGAGGGTATTTTTAAAAACATCCCAAACCATTTTTTGGCTAACCGTTACCATTCTTGGGCGGTTTCAAAACTGAATTTTCCAAACGAATTGGAAGTGACAGCAGAATCGAAAGATGGTGTGATCATGGGAATTCGTCACAGAAAATGGAAAAAGGTCTTCGGGGTTCAGTTCCATCCTGAATCCATCCTCACTGAATATGGGGAAACCGTTCTTCGTAACTTCTATGAGGAAGTTCATTCATGAAATATTTTTTTAGATTATTGAGTTATAGCGTTCATTATAAACAAAGATTTGTTTTGGGACTTGTCTTTGCTCTCTTAACAGCCGTACTCAATGGAATTTCGCTAACTGCACTCATTCCTCTTTTTGATTCACTCGGTAGTGACAAAAACAATCGATTTCATTTGGATTTAACTTTACCTGAAAAAACTATTTTAGTTCAGGAAGTTTTACTAGGTGAAGATAGTTTAGATGGATTGGAAAGAATCAAACGTTTGATCATCTCTGCCAAACTCCAAATCAATGCTTATACAGAAAACATGGAACCCAAGGAAGTAGTTTGGGCAGTTTGTATTGCAGTGTTTCCACTGTATCTATTGAAATTGGGAACCTATTTATTATCTGTTTATTGTATTGCCACAGCTGGTTACAAAGCTGTTCGAGATATACGGCAAGAGTTATTCCAAAAGGTACAAAAGTTACCTCTCACGTATTTTTACAAAGAAAAAACTGGGCTTATCATGAGCCGTGTGATCAATGATGCAGAAATTGTGGCAGCCGTTATATCGAGTAACTTACGTGATGCGGTAATCAATTTCTTTTATGTTTTAACACACCTAATCATTCTTATTTATCTGAATTCCGATCTTTTGATTCTGGCATGTTTGACAGTTCCTGTTGTGATATTGCCAGTTACTTTGTTTACGAGAAAAATTTCTTCATCTACAGCTAGATTCCAAGAGAAGATAGCAGATCTCAATGGGCATATCCAGGAGTTTATTTCTGGTATCAAAGTCATTCGTACCTTTCGACAAGAAAAACAAGACCTTAAAAAGTTTGATAATATCAATTTTAAAGTTTATAGAAGGACATTTAAAGGTCAATTTTACTTACAAATGGCACCAAGCCTTGTTGAACTCACTTCGTCAATCGTAGTTCTCGGATATTTTGCGTTAGGTGCCAAATTTATCTATTCTGGTAAATTCACACAAGGTGAGTTTATGGCCTTTCTCCTAACTTTATTATTTTTAATGAGGCCACTCACTCAACTTTCGCAAATGGTAGGAAAAATCACCCAAGCCAATTCTGCTGGAAAACGTATTTTTGAAATCATCGATCGGGACCCAGAAGTAATCGAACATGGTGATGAAACAGTTCTTGAAAAGATCAAAGACGGAATCAAATTCGAAAATATCCATTTTTCATATCCTGGAACCAACCAAGAAGTTCTCAAAGGAATCAATTTGGATATCAAACTTGGCGAAACTTATGCATTTGTGGGAACAAGTGGTTCTGGAAAATCCACAATGATGGATTTAATTCCACGTTTTTTTGATCCAACAGCAGGACAGATCAAAATTGATGGAATTGATATCAAACAATACTCTCTCAAATCCCTTCGCAAAAAAATTGGAATTGTGACCCAAGAAATTTTCCTCTTTCACGGAACCATTGCTGAAAACATCGCGTATGGAACAGGTGCAGCCACACGAAAGGAAGTGGTAAGGGCTGCTCGTTTGGCGAATGCACATGATTTTATCACCAAAATGGAAAACGGATATGATACCATGATTGGTGTACGTGGATTAGATTTAAGTGGTGGGCAAAGGCAACGTTTAGTCATTGCTCGGGCATTATTACGAAATGCCGAGATTATGATTTTAGACGAAGCGACGAGTGCTCTTGATGCTGAATCGGAACGTTTGGTGAGCCGAGCCCTCGAAAGACTATTTCAAAATCGTACAACTTTTATAATTGCACATCGATTATCGACCGTAAGGCGAATCAAAAACATAGTTGTCATCGAAGAAGGTGAGATAAAGGAACAAGGTGATCACGATTCTTTACTCGAACAAAATGGTATTTATAAAAAACTATATGATAGTCAATTTGCGGATGCGGAGATCCAAATATGAAAAAAGTTCTGATAGTTGATGATAATGACCGCTATGCGAACAATCTTAAATTATATTTGGATGGTAAAAAAATAACTTCCGACAGAGCTGTTGATGCAAAACAAGGTTTGGAATTATTTATGAAGTCCACTGATTACGATATGATCATCTCCGATGTCACAATGGAAACTCAAACTTCTGGATTGTGGATGATGCGTAAAATTTACAAATCAGGATACAAAGGAGTTATGGTTATCGCATCAACTGGATTTGACGTCTGGGGAGTAATGCCGTTTTCTTCTTATTTTTTATCTTGGTTTTGCGGGTTACATTGGATGATTCCAAAGGTCCCACTCAAACAAGGAACGGTGGAATGGGTTCCCACCATTCTCTCAAAAGATAAAACTACTCCTTTCTAGGGACTTTTATTTCCTCGATAGGATTAAACAAGTTTTTGTGTTTTCCTTTTTTTAGCTGAGAATACTTCCCTGAATTTCCATCACTGCCTAATTGTTTCACTTCGATGATATCAATTTTTGGATAAAATACCCAACCGGTCACAAAAGCATTCCTTGCTCCAGGTAATGTAGATTCCATTTTCATTTGGATGTATTTATCTGTGACTATGTCTTCACCAATCCGAACAGCGAATTCTTTTTTGGTTTCTGATAGGATAAGACCAATTTCTTTATTTTTAATATAAGATAAAGGAACGGATCGTTCGTTAGGTTCTGATCTTAGATAATCATCTTCTACAAGAAAGATTGCATACTTTCCAAATGCTTTTCTTCGAAGTAGTGCTTCCCCAATCCGTTTTGTGAACTTTTCATCAGTTAAAGATTCATTCAAACGAATCAATGCAAATGTCGCGGAAAGGGAAGGATTTTTGCTAATTTCATCGATCGCCATCATGGTTAATGTAGGTTCTTCTGCGGCCACTCGTTCTAAGATTCGTAAACTCTCACGGCTACCATGAATGGCAAGGGCTTCAATTGCTGCTTCTTTGATTTCCTGTTCCGGTGATTTTAAAAATTTAGCAAAAATTTCAACATCAGCATCTAGTTTATGATAGGCGAGTCCACGTAAGGCACCAGAAACAATAACTACATATTCAGATGCAATCCCTTGCGTTAAAATTAATTCACGGCCAGCAGGATCCTTTGTTTTTCCAAGTCCTTCAAAACTGACTGCTATTACTTCAGGGTCTTCTGCCTTTGTACCTGCAATAAAATAGCTTAAGGAACGTTTATCGCCAATGTCAGAAAGAGCTTTGTAAGCTGCAGGGCGAACTTGGTAACCATCTTTATCTATCGCAGATTGTAAGGTAACACGACCAGCTTTCAATCGGCCAAGGGCTAAGGCTGCCGCAGATCGAACTCTTGGTATAGGATGAGTTGCGAGAATTTTTTCAAGATTTATAGGCTTACGATAGTATTCCCATCTGAAAACTTGAACAAGTCCATTTCGAATTTGTTCTGTATATTCTTTGTCTTTTTTCTCTTCATCAGAGAGGACTTCTTCCTCTTCCTTCTTAACCATTTCATTGATTTGTTCCGTCGCTTTTCCAGTAATTTTGGATTTGCGATTCAATCGTTTAATGGAAATTTTATTGGAAGTATCTTCTTTTTTAACAGCTACCTTTTCTGGTTTTTTGGAAGTTTGTGTGTCATTATTGATAAGGATTGGATCTTCTGTTCCCGTTTTGGTTTCAGGTTCAGCTATATCTCTTCCTTGGTTATAATTATTGGAATCTGATCTTAGATTACGGATTGCATTTTGAATCCCAATTGCTTTGGGACTATATTGTTGTAATGACTCTAATATATTTCCTAATTCTCGAGAAACTCGTCCAATTGTTGGTCCATCAAAATCATTTGGAGTACTATCAATTAAAGATTGGTTTGTTTGGATGAGTTCAGGTAACCGAGTGATCACGTTAGGTAAATCTTCTTCCAAATAAGCAGCAGCTTGCATTTCTTTATCAACTGCTTCCCCTACTGTTTTTTTGCTATCAGCACGTAAGGCAACATTCTCACCAAATTCTAATAATGCGATAGTTCTATGTGCTTCTTCAATAAATGAATCATACTTTCTATTATTTGTAACAGGAATGACAACATCTTTTGTTTTATGTGGATCTAAATCACTTCCTTGGTATTCGCGATACTTCGGAGAAACATCTGTTAATTGGAAGGGTTTTGACGTCGAACAACTGAAGAAAAAGAGTAAGAGCACCCACAAACTGCCTTTCCAAATTATGTCTTGACCCTTTTGAAACATATGATAGCCTACTTCCATACTTTGAATATCGGATACGTACTATAAGTAAAATTAGCGGCAACCTCGCTGGTCTTAAGCCAAACCAGCTAAAAAAGTTAAAATCTCTCTCCGAAAGGCGACTTCGGGAGGATTCTATCATCTCTATGGAGCTCGCAAGGCTCGTTGGTGAGATTTCTGTCGAAATCGGAAGGCAAATTGGCCTTCTCATTGAGAGGACAGGTTATGTCACTCACTTGATTGTTGGAAACGACCACTCCATCGAAATTCCCCATTTAGACCGTTACCGAGTTGCTCATTCCCGTTTACGTGGCCTTCGTTTATTCCATACACATCTTAAGGAACAGCCGTTAAACCAAGAAGATTTAATGGACCTTGTTCTCAACCGTTTTGATTCCATCACCGCAGCATGCGTGGATAAAGATGGAATTCCAAAATTCTTTTTTTCGGCCTTTATCAATCCAGACCCCGATGCCAAAGAACCTTGGATCCTTTCTCCTAAACAATACCCAGGACAAATTAAGTACGGTTATTCAGACGAAGTAGAAGCACTCGAATCGGAATTTACAAAAAAAACATCTAACCTGAAGGAATCACAAAAAGAAAACCGCGCTTTCCTTGTGGGAGTTTATGATGTCCGAAAAATGAAACGTTCTCCTGAACATTCCATGGCTGAATTAAAGGAACTGTGTCGTACAGCAGGGATTCATGTTGTGGATACGTACATGCAAAAGAGAGATCCCGATCCTAGAACTGTTGTGGGAAAAGGAAAACTCCAGGAGATCATTTTAACTTCTGTTCACAAAGACATAGAACATTTGATTTTTGATTTGGAGCTCACACCTTCTCAGGCAAAAAAAATCTCTGATGCAAGTGATTTAAAAATCATCGATCGAACCCAACTCATCTTAGATATTTTTTCCAAAAATGCAAAGTCCCGCGATGGAAAGTTACAAGTCGAACTTGCCCAACTCAAATATCTGAAAAATCGACTCTCTGAATTGGATGATAACATGAGTCGCCTAACGGGTGGTATCGGTGGTAGAGGACCTGGGGAAACAAAACTAGAGATTGGAAACAGACGAGTGGAAGAAAAAATCAATCGTTTGGAAAATGAACTAAAAGACCTCAAACGAAGAAGGGAACTCAATCGTAAATCGCGTTCCCGAAATGAAATTCCGATCGTAGGAATTGTCGGTTACACCAATGCAGGGAAATCAACTCTTCTCAATGCTCTTACGAATTCAACAGTGATTGCGGAAGACAAATTATTTGCCACCTTAGACCCAACGACAAGACGCATTCGGTTTCCCGAAGAAAGAGAAATCATCATCTCCGATACGGTAGGATTTATCCATGACCTACCTCCCGATTTATCCCAAGCTTTTAAAGCTACCTTAGAGGAATTGGGTGATGCGGATTTATTATTACATGTGGTGGATGTGACCAATCCAAATTACTCCGAGCAAATGGATGCAGTTGATACCATCCTGAATTCTTTACAATTGAATGAGATTCCTAGAATGGTGGTGTTTAATAAAGCTGATGGACTCGATGAAGAAACATATGGCAACTTACAGAAAAATGGTGCTTTGTTGGTTTCTTCCATTACAAGGGAAGGGCTTTCTAAGCTCCTTGATTTGATCGAATATGAAATTTGGAAAAAGAAGGAACAAAAACAGTTAGAAGTTACACCCAATTGAGCATGGCATCTTTTTTGGTATTATAAATTTGCACTTTTTTGGGAAGATCCATTAGTTGGATTACGTTTTCTAAAAAGTGATTTAAACCTCCAATTCTAATTTTCCCATTTTGTGTTTCTACAGTTTTAATAATACTAATCAGTGTTGCTACACCAATGCTATTGATATATTCCAACTTGCTTAGATCCAATATGATTTGGTAAATCCCATCTTCAAAAACAGAAGATATACTTCGGTTAATTTCATAAGCATTGGTATTAGTGATTTGGCCGACAAAGGATACTACCTGCACAACTTCCCCTTTGATGTGGATGGATTCCGTTTCAATGATGAGGGAAGGGAAGGTAAACTTTGTCATGGATTTAAAGGTTCTCCAGCAATCGAATGGCAACAGTCTTTTGTTTGATGATGTCTTTCATCATATCAATTTCCGTTAACGATTTTTGAAATTCACCTTCTGTTGCTGCGTGTGTGACTACGATCACAGATACAGGTTCCGAAGAGGATTCTTTCTGTTGGACGGATGCAATTGAAATATTATGACGGCCTAGAATTTGGGAAATTTCAGCAAGTACACCTGGTTTGTCCACAGTAGAAAAACGTAGGTAGTATCGAACTAAATTCTCAGGTTCTGGGAAACGTTTTCCTTCAGGGAAAAGATTGTTTTCTTTTGCGATATCTTTACTTCCTAAACGAGAGGCATAATAAATGATATCTGAGAGTACAGCACTGGCAGTTGGCATTCCACCTGCACCTTTACCTGTCATCATTCCAGAATCCGCTTCTTTTGTTTTGTAAAACACAGCATTGGATTCGTTCATCACATTTGCGAGTGGATGGTCGAGTGGCACAAGAGTAGGGTGAACCTTTGTTAAGATCCCCGCCGAACTTCGTTTAGAGATTCCCAGTAGCTTAATCCTATATCCAAGGGAAAGTGCTGCTTGGATATCCATGGATTGTAATTCAGAAATCCCTTTCACGGATACAGTTTGGAAGGAAACGTACTCTCTGAATGCTAGGCTCGCGAGCAGGCTGATTTTATGACCAGCATCGATCCCTTCCACATCGAAAGTTGGATCTGCTTCAGCAAATCCAAGTTCCTGTGCTTTTTTGAGAGCTGTGGCATAGTCCCAAGACTCTTGTTCCATTTTGGTTAAAATAAAGTTTGTGGTTCCATTGAGAATCCCACAGATCACTTCAAATTCACAAGAAGAAAGTCCATCGCGTAATGTACGAATGATGGGAATGGATCCTGCAACGGCAGCCTCATACCCTAATTCAACACTGGCTTTCTCGGCAATCGGGTAAAGTTCGCGTCCTTTTTCGGATAACAATGCCTTGTTTGCGGTGATGACTGTTTTTCCATTTTCGAGGGCAGAACGTACAGCTTGGTAAGCAGTGTCGGTACCGCCTATCAATTCAACAATCATATCAATATCCGAACGTTTTGTAACAGAAAGTACGTCGTCTGTGACGGGGATGTTCGTTTTACCTTGGAGTTTAGCCGGGTTACGGGTTGCTATGTTTGTTAGTTGTAAGTTGATTCCATAATGACGTTGGATTTTTTCTCGGTTTTTGTCCAAGAGTTGGAGTAGACTTGTGCCGACAACTCCGGCACCCAATAGACCAATGCGAACTTCTTTCATCTAGGATCACGATTTCTTAGGAGAAACGGAAACACACTTAAAAAAATTTTAAAAAAAAACAAAATTGAGAAGAAGTTCTTCAGCTTTTTCTGTTTTTATGAGATAACTATAATTAGAATTGTCTCGGCAATAAGGATTATCATTATGGCAACGAAAAAATCATCATCTGCCGCTAAGAAGAAGGCTGTTAAAAAAGCGGCCAAGAAAACAAATACGGTTAAGAAACAATCTACAAGAAATGAAAGCGCTTCGCTTTTCGGAAATGACGAATCGGCACAAGCTTCCCTTCAATCTCCTGTTTCCCATTCAGAAAGTTCTCATGGAACGAAAGAATCTGGAAATGGAGTGTATCTATTTTTAGTGTTAGCGGGAATCCTCGCAATCGGATACTTAGGGTATGTCAAATATCTAAAACCAAAGGCTCCTACAGCGACTACACAAGCGGAAGCACCAAAAGCACCGGCTGACGCTCAAACAAAACCTGTGGCTGATGCACCTGAGAAAAAAGTAGAAGAGGCTCCTAAAGAAGTGGCTTCCTCAGGTTTTCTCGTGGATAAAATTGCTTCCAAAAAATTCACAGAAGCTGCTGCGTATTGTAAATCAGTAGGTGGAGTGGTTCCTTCCAAAGAAGATTTTGTTAAATTTGCTGCAACTGCACCAAATGAGATCAAAACTAGCGAAGACAAATTTTGGACAAAAACCGAAGTGGACAAAAAGTCTGGTTTGGCTTACCGTTTTTCCAATGGAAAAGCGCCAAAAGTAGACAAAGCAACTGCTCTTAAGGTTCTTTGTAAAAACTAATCTCTAACGAGAGTTTGATTGGATCGGGGCAAGGATTTCTCTTCTGATTTTTAAAGCTAAGTCAGAAGAGGCGAACATCTGCCCCGAACCATTTGTTAAATAAAAACTATCCTTCGCTCTCCCCGTTTCCATATCGGTTTCAATAGTTGCACTCAAGATGTTGATCTGATTTTGCATCAGAATTCGCGAAACATAATACAACAAACCTCTTCCCGCACTACTTTCTAAATACAAACAAGTTTGGTTTTTATCTGGAAGATCACTGAAGATGAATTCAGGAGTCTCTTTAAAAAAAGTTGCCACAGCAGGTTCTTGGATCTGCAGTTTTTCGAGAATCTCTTCAAATTTTGCATTTTTGGAAAAAACAGAATCCATCATCATTCCTAATTGGAATGCCACTTTTGTTGTATCTCCACCATCTGCTTGCAAAATAAACGAATCGATCGTAAATTCATTTCCTTGTTCAATGACTGTGCTCAGTTCACCAGAAATGATGTCCATTTTTAATGCATAAATGATAGTCGCAATCCTATGAAAGGTCCCAATCTGTGTGGAATCTGTTTTTAAGGAAATGAGGATGTTTTCTTTTTCCCGTTTGTATTGAAACTCGATCAATTTTGCATTTCCTTTTCCCACTGATTGTATACATGCACAGGAAATTTCAATCAAAAGGTTTCGGCGAAATCGGCCGATGATGATAAAAGACAGTATGAAAAAATTACTAATGATTCTATTCGTATTGGGGTTTTTCTTCACACCCCTTGTTTCAGAAGAGGAAACGTCGGAAGAATCACCATTCGCAACGACAAAAAAGAAAGTCCAACTTTGGAAAGGTGAAGTGACCGGCGTTTATAAAAATAGACTTTGGATCAAAGTACGCATTTATCGAAACCAAAAGATTTCAAAGTATTCAGTTTCAGAATTAAAAGCACTTTTTGCGGAAACCAAAGAGTTCCCAGTCTACCAAAAACTCACACAAATCAAACAAGGTTTGCTCATTGTAAGAGATACCATTTGGGAAGAAAAAAATATCAGTAAAAACAATCAATTTATCGAAGTTGTGTTAGTTGGTGATTATAAACCAGATCTTAAATCAAAAATGAAAGAAATCACAACCGATGCTTATATCGCAAGTTATGTGGAAGAAGATTTTTTTACAGAACCAGATGCTTTTTTTAAAGGAAGGTATACCTCACCTCGAAAAACTGTTTTTCATCCGAAAGATCGTAAGGAAATGGTTTTGGTTTCCAGAGGTTTGTTTTTATACGGACAAGGGACAGACCCTTCCTCTGATAGTTTTAACCCTTACTTTTTAGAACCAAAAGCTTCTAGTTTGAAAGAGATTCCCTCTTTTTATATTGATAAGTATGAAGTTACTAATGCTGAATACGATTTCTTCTTAAAACAAACGAATACCAAATCACCTCCACACTGGATTTCCGGAAGGTATCCTGAGGGAGAAGGAGATCATCCTGTAGTTCACCTCACCTACCGTGAGGTGGAAAGGTATGCGGCATGGGCAGGAAAACGAATCCCAACAGAATGGGAATGGGAGAAGGCTGCACGCGGACCTGGGGTTGTAGAATACACAAACCGGGATGAAACGTTAGGTTACCAAATCACTGCCACCAAATATCCATTTGGTGATGAATATGATACTTTGTATTGTAATACGAGAGAATCAAAAATTGGAAAAACTCAATCTGTATACGAACTTTCTACAGAAGGGGCAAGTCCTTACGGGGCACTTGGAATGTGTGGGAATGCGGCAGAGTGGACATCGAGTGATTACCAACTGTACCCAGGCCATCATATTAAAAACTTTTCGTTTGGAAAAATTTACAAAGTTGTAAGAGGTGGATCTTACTCAGATTCTGCCAAAAATGCGACGGCAAGTGCAAGATCCTATGGTGGGATTCCTAACCTAAGCGAAGATAGGCGAGCAGGATTTCGATTGGTGATGGATTATCGCGACTAAACTATTTTGGACAAGTCTCGTTTTTTTTACCGAGTTTTTTGCAGATTTTACCAAGGACGTCTTGTTCTTCTGGAGAAAGCACTGCAAATTCGGTAGTGATCCGTTTTACGTGGTCAGGGAAAATTTGTTCGATTAGTTTTTTTCCTTCACCAGTTAAGTGGACAGAAATAAACCTTCTGTCCTCCACTCCACGGACTCGTTCCACCAAATTTCTTTTTTCTAAGTTATCGATGACAAGAGTGATGTTACCCGTACTTTTCAGGATTTTATCCCCCAAGTCTTTTTGGCAAAGGGGACCTAAATGGTACAAAGTCTCTAAAACTCCAAATTGGCTTTCCGATATATTCCATTTGGTGAATTCAGATATGAGTCTGGAAGACAAGGATTCGGACGCACGTTTTAATTTGATAAACGCATCGAGTGCTTGTACTTCCTTTTTAGAGCCTTTGAATTTTGTTCCCATTGGTTTAATATCAAACTATCAAATCTTAAACCAATTGTCAATCGGTTTCTTGGCTCTTTTGGAAAAGTTCCTTCATGAGCCTTAGAGTGCCCGATAGACCAAGTACTACAGACGAAGCTGCTACACCACCCATAAGGGCACCCGCCACTCCTGGCGAACAAGCATCTGCACCTGTTAAGTAAAGGTTTTTGACAGTTGTCCTTACTCCTAACCATTCTTGGCGAAAGCGTTCTGGTGTACAGGAAAGTCCATAAATGGAACCTTCTTTGTGGCCCGTAAAGTATTCCGTTGTGATGGGAGTGGATAGTTCCGTAAATTCTATCAAGTCCCGGAAACCAGGAAACCGTTCTTCCAAAAACGCCAACATACCTTCTGTAATGGTACCCTTTAATTCGTTGTAGTCTTCTCCTCGTTTTTTCCAGGGTTCTCCTTTCCATTTTGCGAAGTTTGTATAATCAGCAAAACTAATCGCTTCGGCTGTGTGGCCCTCTGCTTCTGGATTTTTTAACGAAGGAAATGATAAATACATCATCGGTGGTTTTCCATGAATTAAATTATTTCGTTTCGCATAACTTTCGTCATGATCCACAGTTGGAAAGATCCAATGGTTCTCTCCATGAAATCCGAGTTTTGTCGGAGATTCCTTAAAACCAATATAGAGCGTAATGGATGTAGTACCTTGGGTACTCAAAGATTCTAAAGGTGATACAAATGCCTCGGAATATTGTTTTGGTAAAAGTTTTTTGTAAGTGGTATAAGCACCTGCATCCGAAATGATTTCATCAGCAAAAAAACTTTGTTCGGTGATGGTTTTACCTTTTTGTACATCCACCTTCACTCCAATTGCTTTGTCACCATCCAAAATGATTTCTTTTACAGTGTGGAGGATTTTCATCGCACCACCGTTTTTTTCGACAATGGGTTCAATCGAATCTACAATTTTGGAAGATCCACCGATCGGAAAATATCCTCCATTGAAGTAATGAGCCACTATCATAGAATGGATGGCAAAAGAAGAATCTTTGGGGGGAAGGCCATAATCACCCCACTGGGAACAGAGTAGAGATCTCAGGTTCTCATCTTGGAAATGAGAGTCCATGTATTCTTTCGTTGTGATGTAAGGAGTTTTGATATGATCCAAACCAAGTAACTTGGCTGCCTTTTCAAAAAAAGCAGGTAAAGCCTTGAGAGTGAAGTGCCTACCAAACCATTGTGTAAAGGTTTCTACATCCTTGAAGTATTGGTCGATTGCCTTTTCTTCTTTGGGGAATTTGGATTTGAGATCATTCCGAAACCTTTCTTTTTCACCGTACACGGGAAAACTGAAGTTTGGGTAGTCAAAGACCTCAAAAGGTTCTTCCATTTTTTTCCATTGGACTCCACGTTTTGTGACTGAGTCAAAAAGGGTTCTTAACATAGAACCTTCCGCCAAATCACCAATGTAATGGATTCCCACATCCCATTCGAACTTCCCTAATCGTTTGAAGGTATGCGTAAAACCACCTAACTTAAAATGACGTTCGAGGACTAAAACTTTTTTATTTGCGACCTGTGACAAAATGGAAGCAGCGGTTAACCCGCCGATTCCAGATCCAATGATGATGACATCGAATTTAGTTTCCATGATTAGTATTTTGTCTCAACAGTATAATCCAAAGTCACTGTTTCACCTGCTTTGAGTGGTACATCAGAATAGGATTTTGTAGAGGATTCTTTTATGAATTTGTGAGAAGATTTTGAAATGGTCCAATCTCCCCATAAACTTGCATAAAATCGAATTTCAATCGCTTCTTTTTTTCTATTTCGAATTTCAACCGAATAAGAAGATTTATCCCCTCTAGAAAGTTTGAACACTTCATAGGAAAGACGTTTTCCGTTCGCAACAACATCAAATGCTTGGCCAGTTTTGATTTTTACATCTTCGTTTTCAGGTGTATGGTCAATTGTGTCTTCTCCAAGTAATTGTTGTCTTCCTTTGGAATCAGCTTTAAAAACACGAATGGTTCCTTGTGGGAGTGGTCTTCCTAAGTTATTTTTTTTAGCATTTTTAAAAATGTACTTAATCGTTGCATTATTGAAATTTTTTTCATTTCCTTCATACATAGGAAGATTTTCGAAAACAAAATACTTTTTGATTTCAATTCCTTCTGATTGGAAAAGTTGAACCTGTTTGGTTTGGTTGTATCCTATTGTTGTAGGTTGGTCTAGAGTGTAGAGATAGTATTCAGAAAGATTTTCTTGGTTAAATTCAGGAGCAGAATCAGCCATTTCATCATATTCTTTTGCCATTGTTTTTTTTACATAACGTGGTTGTGGTGTGTAGGCTGGTCTATTCGAAATTAAATTAACTTTGCCTGCCACTAGTTGGAGTACTGCATTTTTAAATTCAGCACCAGAGTTATTATTGAGAGTGACCCAAGAATTAAGTCCACATTCATTTTCTTCTTTGTCTAAAACAAGAATGTAGTCCGCTGACCAACCAAGTCCATTGGTTTGATAGGAAACTTCTACTGATTGTTCTTTTTCGGATTCATTTTTTAGTTTCCAGACTAACGTTGGTTTAGCGAATAAGTTTTCTGGAATGGTTGGAACAGTGACACGGCCATTGTATCCCAAAGAGACTTCATTGCCGATTTGGTAAACCGGACTCCCATTATTGGCAATGAGTTTGGCCTTCACAGAAGTAGTTTTTTCTTTTCCATCTTGGTAAAGAGTCACCTCTTTTCCAATGTATTTGTCCATGAGTCTTTCTGGGGAAATTAAATCATATTCATAGTTTTGTTCGAAGACAGTCAGTTTTTTTGGATCTTCGCCTTTCACTCTCACAGTTTGTGGAATGATTTGGGAAGGCACATCTTCGAATCGTAATGTTTTGATTCCTTTTGAAAGATTGAGAACTCTTGTTTCTCTTACCAGTCCGATCCCACCATTATAAATGGTTACACTCACCGACTTACGATCAGATTCAGTTGATAAATCAAAGGCACTGTCAGAGGTGATGGTGGTTGTGGTAAATAATAGAAATGTAAGACTTGTGATGGTTACGATTTTGGATTTCATGTACTCTCCCATGAGCATTCTACAGTCTGAAAACTTAAAAAACGAATGCAACTAAAATCGTTAGGGGAAAACTGCACTTTAAGAGGATTCATATGACAAATGTAGTAAAAATCGGGGTAATTGGTGGAACAGGACTCTATTCAATCGATGGAATGGAAATTCTTAAGGAAATTCATCCTGATACACCGTGGGGAAAACCTTCAGATACAATTACAATAGGTCGTTTTAAAGGAAAGGAAATTGCCTTTTTACCAAGACATGGGAAAGGTCATTTTTTAAATCCAAGTGAAGTTCCCGCGCGCGCAAACATTGCCGCATTAAAACAGTTAGGTGTCGAGGAAATTATTGCATTTAGTTCAGTAGGGAGTTTGAGACAGGAAATCGCTCCAAGAGATTTTGTAATCCCTTCCCAGATCATAGACAGAACAAAAGCAAGGCATGCAACTTTTTTTGAAAATGGTATGGTCGCCCATGCTCCTTTTGCTGATCCGTTTTCATCTGGGCTTGCAAAAAAAGTAGAAGAAGCAGCAAAACAGATTAATCTTCCAATTCATACAAACAAAACATTAATCTGTATGGAAGGACCTTTATTTTCAACTCGTGCAGAATCTCATATGTATCGATCTTGGGGTGCTGACATCATTAACATGACGGTATTACCTGAAGCAAAATTAGCGAGAGAAGCAGAGATACTTTACCAAATGGTTTGTATGTCTACTGACTATGATTGTTGGAAAGAAGATGAAGCACATGTAACATTGGAAATGGTTCTTGCGAATCTTAGTACCAACGCGGAAACTGCAAAAAAATTATTATCTACTTTGATCGACCATTTAGGTAAGTCGGATGATACTAGCTTGGTGGGAAGTACAAAGTTTTCTTTGGTTACTGCTCCAGAAAAACGAAATCCGGAACAGATTAAAAAATTAAAATTTTTGTTTCCAAGTTACTTCTAAACTTGTGCAACAGCTTGCTCCAATGTGGGAAAAATTTGGAGCAGGCTTTTTAATTTAGTAAGTTCTAAAACATACCGAACCTTTTCAGATGGCGATACGATGCGAATGTATCCTTTTTGTTTTACGAGTCTTGAATGAATTCCTAAACAAACACCTAAGCCAGAACTATCAATATAACTAACTAGTTCAAAATTCAAAAAGATATGATTGATTCCTTTTGAAATGAGAATTTCTAGATTTTCTTTCATGACTTGGGAATTGTATAAATTTATTTCTCCAGATAACTCAAAATAAACGGCAGAGTCTGGGAGTGGGACAAATTTTTGTTGTAGGACTTCCATTTTGAAATCACCACTTTCTACGGTATAATCATCCCAATTATCAATCATATGGAAATTTCCTTCACTCCATCCGAGATTTGAAACTTGTAGAAGTCTAACGCAAGGTTAAATTTTTGTTGATAACTTTTTTTCATTTCTTCGTTTATTTTGGCAAAACGTTCCTTTTTGTCTAGTACGAGTACGCATCCGCCAAATCCTCCACCAATCATCCTTGCGCCCATGACTCCTAAATTTTTAAGTTGGGATACAATGAAGTCAGTTTCTTCACAAGAGACTTCAAAATTTTTAGATAAGGATTCGTGTGCTTCATACAACGCAGATCCCACCGATAAAAATTGGTTCGATTCCAATCCTTGGATGACTTGATTTGTTCTTTCTCGTTCTGAAATGACATGACTTGTTCGTTTGAGTTCATCTGGAGTAAGGTCACAATTTTTTAATTCCGAATCTGTTAAGGTAACATCATACAATTGTTTAAAATTTGGGAACTTTGTTTGAATTTTTTGCAAAGCCGATTCACATTCTAACCGTCTTCGGTTGTATGCACTGTCTTTTAAGTTATGTTTTACATTGGAATTGATCAGATAAAATTCATGTTCACCTAATTCAAAATGATGATAAGAATAATTTAGATTATCAGTGTTTAAGGAAATACAATCATTTTGTTTTCCCACGGCAATGATGAATTGGTCCATGATACCGCACTTGGTGCCTACAAAATTGTTTTCAGCTTTTTGTCCGATGATTGCGATTTTTTCTCTTTTGATTCCCAATCCAAAGGATTCTGAAATCGCAAAACCTGTTACCACTTCTAAAGCAGCTGAAGATGAAAGTCCCGACCCTTGCGGGATATTTCCATCAACCAATAAATCAAAACCTGGAATGGAATGTCCTTCGGCTTCCAACTCAACAATCACTCCTGTAATATAATCAGTCCATGGTGCATTCTGATTGGATAAAAAAGGTCTTTTGATGGTAATCGTTTCATTATAAGTGATAGAATGAAATTGAAACTGGTTCGATTCATTTGGACGTAAAAATACTTGGACCGAAAAATCAATGGCTGCTGGTAGAACGATTCCACCTAGGTAATCAACATGTTCCCCAATGATATTGATCCTTGCGGGGGCTTCAAACAAACGCGGATTTGTATTTGTTTTTCCAAATATACGTTCAAATTGATTCAAATTTTCTTTACTTCTCAATGAATCCACTTCATCTTCCTTTCGATGCTATACTTTATTTTAGGACAGGTGCCATGTCGAATCTAAAAATTTCTGATCGTTTTGTGAAACCCTTCCTCCCGCAAAATCATCTGGAAAAAGAATTAGAAAGGGCAGAAACAGCTCGTCAGACTGTATTAAATCGAACTGGATTGGGGAAAGAATTTTTAGGTTGGGTAAACTTACCGAGCCAAACGAATTCAGAAGAATTACAGGCAATTCGAAAAGCTGCTGAAACCATCCAATCCCATTCGCAATACTTAGTCGTTGTTGGTATTGGTGGTAGTTATTTGGGTGCAAGAGCAGTCATCGAAGCACTCACTCCCGAGTTCAGTCATCCAGAAACACAGAAGAAAACGGTCAAAATCTTATACGCTGGGCATCATTTAGATGCAGATTATCATTTCCGTTTACTTGCTTTTTTAGAGAACAAAGAGTTTTCCGTGAATGTAATTTCCAAATCTGGAACAACAACTGAACCAGCAATCGCCTTCCGGTTGTTACTTTCATTGTTAGAGAGAAAATATGGAAAGGAAAACATTAAAAATCGAGTGTTCGCAACTACCGACAAATCAAAGGGTGCTCTCAAACATTTAGCCGATGAATATGGATTTCCGACCTTTGTCATTCCTGATGATGTAGGAGGAAGGTATTCAGTTTTTACGCCTGTCGGTTTACTTCCAATTGCCGCAGCTGGATTTAGCATCAACAAACTAATTGATGGTGCGAAACAGATGGAATCGAATCTAAAATCAACAACATCCAAGGAAAGTAATTTAGCGAGTTTATATGCTGCAATGCGAAATGGTTTATATGGATTAGGAAAAACAACCGAGATTTTTGTTTCGTATCAACCAACATTGAATTATTTGGCAGAGTGGTGGAAACAGTTGTTTGGTGAAAGCGAAGGAAAAAATGGAAAAGGTATATTTCCAGCTTCAGTTCAATTCACAACTGATTTACATTCTATGGGTCAATACATCCAAGACGGTGAAAGAAAATTAATGGAAACTGTCATAAAGATTGAAACTCCCAAACAAGATGTTTATCTCACAGAAAAAACAGATGATAACGATGGGCTAAATTATTTAGCCGGGAAAAAACTTTCTGAAGTGAATCAGAGTGCAATCTTAGGAACTCTGATTGCACATAAAGATGGGGGAGTGCCTTGTATTGAAATCATATTGCCCACTATCAACGAAGAAGTTTTGGGTGAACTTATTTATTTTTATGAATTTGCATGTGCAATTTCTGGCTATATGTTAGGTGTAAATCCATTCGATCAACCTGGAGTGGAAGATTATAAAAACAATATGTTTGCTCTACTCGGAAAAAAAGGGTATGAAAAACGGAAAGAGGAAATTTTAAGTCATATTGGTCCGACTTAAGAATGATTTTATATTAATTAGGTGGGAACCAAAGATATCTTTGGATTGGTAAGTTTCCCATAGTTCCTTCGTACCCAAATCAAACACTTCACCGGGGAATATTTCTCCAGTGATTTCACCTTTTTTGGCACATTCTCGGAATGTATCTGACAAATCATAATATTGATTTTTTTCCAATTTGGATAAACAGGAAGGATCAATCACAGAAAGTCCTATATAATAAAACTCACCTTTCCCGAACTCCAATGCGCCATCTTTCCCAATAGAAATTTGTGTATAATTTTCTCCCTCTGGAATTGGTAATAAATACAAATGAATTTTGATTCCGGTCGCCAAGTTTTGTTTAGGTGTAAATTCAGGATTTGGAAAAAATAAAGTATCAGGATTGATGAGTAAAATTGGTTCAGAAAAATGATCTTGTGGTAAAGCAGTGCGAATTCCTCCTGCTGTACCTAAGATTTTATCTTTCTCTATTGAGACTTCTATAGGAAAACCAGTGAAGTTTTTTACATGATTGAGAATTTGTTCTCCTAAGTAGTGTGCATTGACCCATACCTTTTGAATTTTCCAAATATGTAATAAGTATAGTGCATAATCAAGTAAGGTGATCGATTGGATTTGTAAAAGTGGTTTAGGAGTATTTTGAGTAAGAGAACCCATCCGTTTGCCAAAACCAGCAGCAAGAACAAATGCGTTCATAACTTCTTAAAATCCTTATGTAAAATTAACTCATCTCTTAAACTTCTCACAAAAATGAAAAGTGAATCAGGAAACATACCTAATTGGATGATTTCTTCTAATTGGTTTAAACAAGAGACAATCGAAGGTTTGAATTTGTCTTTTTTGTGATCGGTTACCATTCTAAAATAGGTGCCTAGTGCTTTAAATGATCTCTGTAGAGCTTGCAGATAAAATGTATCTTTGAATTTTTTTGTTTGGTCAATATTTCTTTCTTCAAAGTATTTGAGTATCTTCGTCCGAAATTCCCTTGGAAGTGGATAATAGGCGTCATACAAAATCGATGCCAAATCATATTGAGGTACACCCATACGCGCATCTTGGTAATCAATTAGAACATATTCAGAATTTGGTGATCTTAAAAGATTTCGACAATGAAAATCTCGGTGCGTAAAAACATTGATGGGGTATTGATTTAAATAACCCACTGTTTCTTCAAGAAAAGCCAGAGCCTCATTTGTTAAGGAAGTTTTGATTTTATAAATTTCTTTAAATGCATTAAACTTTTCAATTGTTAGGTTTGTTTCAAAACTTAATTTCTCTGTATCAAACTTTCTTGTTTTTACGAAACCAGGTGGATTCAGTGTTTGTAATTTTAAAATCAATTCAATTAAATTAGTAAAGTGGCTTTGGTATTCAGTTAAATTATAGGAACTATAATCTAACTTTCCTTCAAAAGACATACAAATGATGCCTACCGTTTCATTCTTTTCAAAAATTTTTGGAACATGGATTCCATTTTCTGCTAAAAATTGACTCAATACAATAAACTCTTCGTTTACTGTTTCATCAATACAAACTACTTCTTCGGTGTGTTTGGTTGTAGAAATGTGAAAGTATCTTCTGCTAGAAGCTTCTTCTTGTAGGGGTGTGATGTTACAATTTTTTCCATAACGAGAATGGATAAATTCTAATTGAGTTTCATTGATTCCAGTATGCACGTTACGAACTAGGATTCGGAAACCTTAGGAAAAATAAAATGAAATTTGGAACCTTTCCCAGGTGTAGAATCAATTTGTAATTCAATTTCAAAATTCTCTACAATTTGTTTTACAACAAACATGCCTAAACCAGTACCTTTACCCAACTCTTTTGTGGTAAAATAAGGTTCATAAATTTTATCCAAAGTTTCTTGCGACATTCCTTCACCATCGTCTGTTACAATTAGATGGCCTTTTTTGTCTTGGGTAAATACTTTGATCTCAATCGTTCCAATGTTGTTTGTCGCATCCGCTGCATTTAATAAAATATTTGAAAGTAATAATGCAAATTGATCCGAATTCATACGAATTGGAATTGGTTCAGTAGAATCTTCTCGTTTGATTTGACAGTATTTGAGTTTTGCCGTTTCTTTAAACACATGTAGGACAGAGGATATTTCAGAATTCAAATTAAGGATTTCAGTTTTTTCTGTATTCGATTTTACTGATTTTCCCAATTGCAAAAGATTTGAAGTTAATGCTCTTAATTTTTCTGTTTGGTTTAGAGTCACTTTCAGCGCGCGATCTTTTAACATAAGGTCTGCATTTTCACGCGAAGCCATTTCGACAAATCCTTGAATGGCAGTTAAAGAATTATTGATTTCGTGTCCTATACTTGCAGCAACTACAGATAAAAATGCTCTTCTTTCTGAGTGGATCAATTGTTCCACCATCAATTTTTTTTGTGTTACATCTCGGATGACACCTGTATAAAAAGAATCACCATCTAAACTATAAGAACAAATTGCAATATCAGCCAGAAACGTCGAAGTATCCGAACGTTGTAGAGTTACATCAGAAAGTTGCAAAGTAGATTTATTCGGTTCTTGGCTTAATACGTTGGATACTTGACTCATATACTTTTGCATTTTATTTTCAGTAAATAAAATACGTACATTTTGTCCGATTAAATCTAGTGGCGAATTAAATCGAAACATATCAAAACTTGCTTTGTTTGCTGATACGATGATTAGTTTGTGATTGATGGTAATAACAGCATCTGATGTTGCATTAAAAATTGCAGCATTTTGTCTGTTGAGGTCTAAATTCTGAGTCCGAAGGGCTTTTTCTAATTTTTCGGACAACATCAATTTTTCTAAATCTGAATCTTTTTGATTTTTTACTTCTAATGCTCGTTTTACGACAGAAAGCAGTTGGGTTCTATCTACTGGTTTTGATATATATTCATAAGCATGATATCGAATTGCAGCTTCTGCTGATGATAAATTAGGATTTCCAGTGATTAATATAACAGGTAAGTTTATGTTTTTTTCAGCTATAAATTTTGTGAAATCAATACCAGACATTCCTGACATCAAAATATCTGATATTACTAATGAATAAGATTCCCCTGATTCGATTCGATTCATAGCATCAGATGCAGATTCAGAAAGTTCAATTTGATATCCTTCACGTGATAAAACACGTTTTAAGGCGATTCGAATGTCTTCTTCATCATCGATAATTAATATTTTATCCATTTTCATCCGCATGAGCAGGCAGAAAGATTTCGACCTTTGTTCCTACACCATTCTTTGTTTTGATATAAATCTCACCACCGTGTTCGGCGATGATTTTTTTAGAAATTGATAAACCCAATCCTGTTCCTTGTTTGTTCCTCCTTGTCGTGAACAAGGGTAAAAAAACTTTTTCCAATGTATCGTCATCGATTCCTGGTCCGTTGTCTTCCACAGAAAATACGACCCAGTCTTTCTTTTGACTCCTAAGAAAATCAATTCCCAACTCAATTCGAGGATTCTCTCTGGGAATTTCCATCTCCGACAAAGCATTAATCGAGTTAACCACGCAATTGATCAACACTTGTTCGATTTCCTGCCAGCGTACAAATATTCCAGGCAAATTGGGGCCAGCATGCCTTGTGAATTGGATATTCTTTTTACGACAACTCACTTCTACAAGTTCACTTGTTCTGACCAGTATGTAATAAGGAGAAACAAAATCACGATTTGGACTTTCCATTCGACCCAAGTCAAGCAGAGCCTTTACCAAGTCACGGATTCTTAAATTTGCTGCTTCAATTTTCTGAAGGATATTTTTTCTTTCATTTGGATCCGTTTCATCGATTGTAATTAAATCTTCTAGGTAGAGTAATGCACTTTGGAGAGGATTATTAATTTCATGTGCAAGTCCCGCGGCTATCTCACCTATACTTGCAAATTTCATTGATTCAATTAATTGTCTATCTAATCGTTTTGCCTCAGTGATATCAGAAAATACTAACATTGCCTTTTTATCATTAGGATTCAATTTTCTGACAGGAATAAACTTTATTTCGAACGTTCTATCCTCACCTAATAACGAATAATCAAATTCGGCTCTTTGAGTGGTTTGTGAAGTTATCGATAAATTTAAAACTTCAATCAGTCTATTTTTTTCACTTAAATCAAAATATTGAAAAATATTTTCTCCTACTTCAAATGCCAATAGTTGAAATAATAAAAACTTAAAAATTGGAGCTACTTCAATGATAATTGCATCTTGGTTAACAATTACAAATCCATTATTGATCGTTGCAAAAAAGGTTTTTAATTTTTCCTCTCCATACCTGATTGTATTTTCTGCATTTTGTAACGTAGATAAATCTAATAAAAGTATAGTAATATTATTGATACCATTTGAGTAATTTGGCGTTACAAAACTTTGTAATTGAAACCTTTGTTTTGCACCCAGTCCTGAATAAATATCGATATCATGTTTTACATTGGTTTTTAATAAATTTGATTTAACGGGTTCAGGTAAAGAGAGAAGTTCGGAGATTGATTTTTTTTGGATCTGTTCCAAAGTAATGGAAAAAAAATCTAAAAATCGTGTATTTGCAAATTGTACATTTCCAAAGGAATCAGTGATTAGAAATGGAATTTCAAATCCTTCATTTTGTGAGGGGTGAATAGTCCCATTTATTTGTTTCCATTGAATGTACAGAATATAGATTTCATCATAACCATTCAAAATAGAATCAACCGATGAAAACTGAACAGATACTGACAAAGTTTCTAAATTTGCTTTCTTACATTGGATTTGGTGATCTCCTTTTTGATTCGATTTTTGTTTTAGTAAACTGGATACTTTGTTTGAATCTTCGAAGATTAAATCCATTGGGCATGGAAGAGAAACATTCAAACCCAAAAGATTTTTAATTTGATCATGACAATACAATACAGTTTGGGATTTAAGATCGACGAAAAGATAGGGAATCGAGGAATGGGAAAGTAACTCCGATAACTTGTGAATTTTTGTTTCTAACATTATGTTTAAAATTTTTTACCGAAGCCTTTATCGAAATTATCAGTCCCAGAGACGTAAATCAATGAAAAATATGGGTGGAATTCCCTCTTATGTCAACTTAGGAGGCCACAGAATTTTTTATTGGAAGTTTGGGAATGGAAAACAAAAACCAATCGTTTTTTTTCATGGATTACTCGATGAAAGTTTTGGATTTCGAAGAGTCGTAAAAGAATTGTTAAATGATGGAGTTCCATTGTACGTCTTTGATTTACCAGGTTATGGAAAGAGTAAACTTCCTCATGTCAAATACCTCTATCAAATCGATGTTTGGGCGGAATTACTTCTCGAGTGTTTAGAAAAACTAAATTTGAGTCAAATAAGTTTGGTTGGTCATTCGATGGGTGGACTTATTTCTCAACATTTGGTCCTCCATGACAGAAATCACCGTGTGGAAAAATTAATTTTACTCGCACCAGGTGGAATTGCCCACCCGGAACGTGAAAAAATGCGTAAGATTCTATTTCCAAAAACGGAAAGGCAAGTGGTATTGTTGTTACGTTATTTATACGGTGAAGAGTTTCCTGAACCAGGTTATTTATTTCGTCATACACTGGTTACAATTTGGAATGATAAACCCAATGAATACTTACAAGAAAATACGCTCAGAAGAGAAGATGAGATTTTTTTCGGTGCTAAAATGAAAGGGATTAAAATTCCAACTTTGATATTAGCAGGTGCTGAAGATGAAATCACACCACCATTTATGATGAAACAAATGAAATCCTATATCAAAAAAAGTAAATTGGTTTGGATTCCAAAAATAAGACATGCCATTCATTTAGAAAAACCAGATGTTGTGGCAAAGAATATTAGAGAATTCTATAATTCTTAATTACTCTCCATCATCCCCAATCGCATCGACAGGACACATCGCCATGGCTGCCTTTGCCTGTTTTTCCTCAGTCGGATTGGATGGTTGTTTTTTAAAGAAAATGTGCGTTTCGTCCGCATTGTATTCTAGAAGGCTCGGAGCTTCTTTGACACAGTCATTGCAGGGAACACAAGTCTGGTCGACATAGTATTTTCCTGGTACATTCTCGGGTTGTTTGATACTTTTATCTGCCATACAGTATTTTTACTTTTTAACAGACCCCCCCCTATAAAATAAAGCATATATGACGAAAAAGAACATCCTCATCGTCGAGGATGAACCATTCCTCGGACTCAATATCAAACAGAAAATCGAATCGTTTGGTTTTCATGTGATTGCTGTTGTACCTTCTGGGGATGAGGCCTTCCAAATTGTCTCAGAAAAGGTGCCAGACCTAATCCTTATGGATATTAATTTAGAAGGATCACTCGATGGCATCGAAACAGCCGAATCTTTACGTGACCAATTCTCAGTTCCTGTTTTGTTTTTGACCGGATTTTTGGATGAAACTTCAAAACATCGAATCAATCAAAATCCTTCCTACGCCTATCTCATGAAACCTTTTTCAACGGACCAATTAAAAGAAGCCGTTACTGGATTTATGGTTTAGTTCTCAAATTTCCTTTCCCAACGTATTAAAAATTCTCGATTCCCGTCAGCCCCTTGGATGGGAGATTCCATAAGACCAACAAATTTAATTTTTGGATCAGATTGTTTGATTTTATGCCAAACGTTTCTGATTGCATAACCAATCAATTGCGAATCAATCAAAACACCTTTCTCTAATTTAGAGGGATGCACTTCAAACTGAGGTTTAAACAATGTGATTCCTTTCCAGTTAGTCTCTGGGTATTTCTCAAATAAAAGTAGCAGAAATGAAAATACAGGTACCAAAGAAATAAAACTAAGATCCATTGTAATCCAAGTTTCATTCGTGAGAGGTTCTAAAGATAATTGTGGTAATTCTTTTAAATGTGTGCGGTCGAACACAGTCACTCTTGGATCATTGGCAATCTTTTGAGCCAATTGACCGTATCCCACATCGACTGCAAATAATTTGGAAGCACCTTTTTCGAGTAACACTTGGCAAAATCCACCTGTGGAGGCTCCCAAATCTATACATGTTTTTCCTTCAATCTGAATGTCTTTCCAATGTTCAAATGCACCTAACAGTTTGTAGGCACCCCTCGAAACATAAGATTTGATTTTTTCTTTGATTCTAACCTTATCTTTAAGTGTAATCAGGGTTCCCACTTTTGAAATGACTGTATCATTCACGAGAACAGAACCAGATAGAATTAAAGATTGCGCTAATTTTAAATCGGTAACAAAACCTTCCCTTACGAGAAATGTATCCAGTCTAATTTTTTCTTTCTGCAATGTACTTAGGTAATCCTAAAAAGAATTCATGATTCATCGAAGAAAGTTCAGTTGCAAGCGTGATCGCTTTGTTGACAGAATCGGACCTGAGAGATTTTGTTTTTTCCATTCCATACAAACTTGGATAGGTCAATTTCCCTGCTTTTGCATCCTTTCCAGGAGTTTTGCCAAGTTCTTCTAAATTTCCTTCTACATCGAGGATATCATCTGTGATTTGGAATAAAAGCCCAATTTCTTTCGCATAACTTGATAGAACAGATTCTCTTTCTTTCCAATCAGGTCGTAATCGATTCCCTAATAAAAAGGATGATTCGATCAAAGCTCCTGTTTTTTTTTCATGGATTGAAAGTAGTTTGGATTCTCGGTCTCTGTTACTTGGATTTTTTTCTTCCTCTATATCTTCCATCTGTCCTTGGATCATTCCCTTCAAACCTGCACCTTTGTGGAGGATTTGTATGGAATCACGGATGAGAAATGGATCTTCAGAATCCATCATGGACAAAAGATAAAAACTAAGGGAGTTGAGAGTATCACCAGCTAAAATGGCAGTTGCCTCATCAAATTGTTTGTGGCAGGTTGGTTTACCCCTGCGGGTGTCATCATCATCCATTGCAGGTAGGTCATCATGGATTAGGGAATAGGTATGAATGCATTCAACTGCGAGTGAGGCAAGTAAAACAGAAAGGTTATGAGAGCCGATGCCTTGCGTTAATTTGTTTGGTTCAAAAAAAGAATTTAATACAAAAATTGGTCTCACTCTTTTTCCACCAGCCTTTAGGCTATACAAACAAGCTTCCGTTATGCGAGTATTTGGTGAAAATAAAGTTGGGGTATACGATTCAAAAAATGAATCAAAAATTTGTTTGGAGTTTTTTAAGATTTCGGTGAAGGTAATTGGCACGATGGACTGGAACCGGTTCCGAATTAGAACCGATCCTTGTATTGATAAACAACTTAGTTAAGTTCGTAACCTTTGAAGAAAAACGCAATTTCTTGTAATGCGTTTGCTACAGAGTCAGAACCATGAACTGCGTTAGCTTCTTTGCTTTCAGCAAAAAGTGCGCGGATTGTTCCTGCTTTTGCTTCTTTAGGGTCAGTCGCTCCAATTACTTCTCTCCAATGAGCAACAGCGTTGTCACGTTCAAGAGCACATGCCACGATAGGACCAGATGCCATGTAAGTGCAAAGGTCATTGTAAAAAGGACGAGCTGCATGAACTGCGTAAAATTGTTTTGCGTCTTCAAGGCTGAGTTTTAGGAATTTCATTCCTAGGATTTTAAATCCTTCTTTTTCAATTCTTTGAAGGATGTCACCGATGTGTTTGTTTTTCACTGCATCGGGTTTAAGCATGATAAAAGTTCTTTCCATATCTCCAGTTGCTTGGAGAAACCGAAAAAAGCAATCGAATCTTTAGGCAGTCAAAAACCGTACCAAAAGAAAAGAAGTAGGGAGAAGGTCCATTTTTTCAAAACCTAACTCTTCCCAAACATTCAAATCGATGAGGATCAGTGAATACCCTGTGATTTGGTTGATCGCAATTGGATATGGGTTCAAATCCGTTTCTGGTTGGATCAGGTTTTCCACTTTGATTTTGTTTGATTTCATCCCTTTTAAGGAAGTGAGTTTTTGAGCAAAACCTAAGATGGGGTCTTTGTCCCCTTTGTAAAGGATGGCCACTCGTTCAAGGGTTTCAAGGCCATTGTCGATGAGAACCCCAACGGTTGCAGGGCAGTAGTTCAGAATGCCTTTGATTTTTCCACCCGTATAACTGCGCGAGAACAATGGTTTTGCCGCTCCGATAAGGAGGATGTCCGAGTGTTTGATTTTGGCAAAGTTAACGATTTCATATGTGACATTATCTGTGATTCGATATTCGGTTTGGACTTGGATGCCTAAACTAGAACCTGTTTGGCGAATCGCTTCAAAACTGGCATCTCTATACTTTCTAATTTCTTCATTCGAAAGGGAGTCGTTAGGTGAAATGTGCAATGCGATGAGTTCCAAATTTTTCTTTTGGTTTCCCGAAAGGGAAAAAGCAAACCTAACTAAACTTTTTCCCATTTTTTCTTGGGCAAAAGCAACAAGGACTCTGAGTTTACTATCTGATGGTTTCTCTGGATAAGATGTATTTACATTCTTTGTAAAAAACTTTTGGATTCCATCCAGCAGTGGTCCAGTCGAAAGAGTTGTGACTAACGCCATCATTACAAACACAGCAAATATTTCAGGGCTGAGGATTCCTAAATCATAACCAATGTTGAGGACAACCAGTTCCATCAGGCCTCGTGTGTTCATGAGAGCACCTATGGATAAAGAGTCTTCCCAATTTGATCCTGCTACCCTTGCAGCAAAGGCACTTCCTAAAAACTTACCCACTACAGCAACAAGTAACACAAGTCCAAACACAAGCCATAGGTGAGATCCATTCAGGAGTGTGACTTCTGTACGAAGACCCGTAATCACGAAGAAAATGGGGAGGAATAAAATAACGGCGATATCTTCTATTTTTTCAGCGATGAGTTTTTTTAAATTCCCTTCCGCAGGCATGATCACACCCGCAAGGAAGGCTCCAAAAAGAGCATGGATCCCAATCACTTCTGTTGTTAGTGAGGATAAAAATAAAATCATCAAAATGAGAGCAACAGCTGTTCTTGTTAGGTTTTCGCGTGAAATATAAATGGAGCCCAATCGTTTGAGAAATGGTGCCACTAAATAAATCATAGTTAAGATATAAGCAAAAGACAATCCAATCGTAAATAAGGCAGTGTTTAAGTTTCCTGCTTTGGAGATTGTCACAATGATCGCAAGTAAAATCCAAGCAGTGATATCATCAGCCGCCGCACAAGTTAGCACCATGGCACCGAGTGGTGTGCGTGTGAGGTTTCGTTCTTGTAAGATTCGTGCAAGAACAGGGAAAGCAGTGATACTCATTGCAATTCCCATAAAGAGTGAAAAGGATAAAAATCCTACGTTTCTGGGTGCATAATCAGTATAAAAATAATAAGCTAAGATCATCCCTAAAAAGAAGGGAAAAATGATACTCGCATGGCTGATGATAATCGCTGAGTGGGCTTTGTTTTTAAGAACAGAAAGGTCTAGTTCCATTCCGATGATGAACATAAACAAAACGAGGCCAATTTGGCTTAAGGTACCGAGTGTTGGTAGACTTGCTGGTGGGAATAAAAATCCCATCGTTTCAGGGAAATAATAACCAAGTAGGGATGGGCCGAGTAAAATCCCAGCTACGATTTCACCCATGACAGATGGTTGTTTTAGTTTCCTCGTGAATAAGTAACCAACAAAACGAGCACTTCCACAAACCACGATGATTTGAATGAAGAGTAAGGCTAAAGGATGGTGGAAACGATTGAAGAAATTTTCTGTGTCTAAATGTTCACTCGCAGTGACAGTAAGATTTTTTGCGGTTTCTAAAACACTCCCAGCTTGGAGTAAATAATATCCTAAGGATCCGAACAGAAGTAAAGTGAAACCGTAAAAAACAGAAGAACGAGTTTTCATAGACCCTCTAGGTTCCGATCAAACGGAGAATTTTTTCACAAGTGCTTCGCCAACAACATCAGGGACTTGGTTCGATACCGCTCTGCCGTGTCTTGCTACTTCTTTGACGATTGTAGAAGACACAAAAGAGTACTCATTGTCAGCCATTAGGAAATAAGTTTCAATTTCTGGGGCTAATTTTTTATTCATGAGTGAAATCGCATATTCATAATCAAAATCTGTGACAGCTCGCAGGCCCCGAAGGATGACCCGAGAATTTTTTTCCTTACAGTAATCCACCGTCAGGCCTTCAAAGGAATCAATTTTGATTTTGTCCCAACCATGGAATACCTTTCCAATCATCTCCACTCGTTCTTCCGGTGAAAAAAGAGATGTTTTTTTGGAATTAATGGCAACGGCGATGATGATTTCTTCAAAAAGAGGGTGGGCTCGCCGTATGATGTCTAAATGTCCATTGGTAAATGGATCAAACGAACCCGGGTATACGGCGATATTTTTCATCTTAGTGGTTCACCCTTGCCCATTCTTTCATTGGTAGTCCATACAAATTGATGAATCCTTCTGCATCATATTGGTTGTAGAGTTCTTCTTTTTCAAATGTAGAAAGGCCTGCATTGTACAATGATTTGTTGGACTTTCTTCCGACAACCGTACAATTTCCTTTATACAATTTGATTCGAACCGTTCCATTGACATACTTTTGCGTATAATCTATATATGCGCGGAGTGCATTCATCTGATTGGAATACCACTGTCCATTGTAAATGTATCTGGCAAATTCTTGTGAGAGTTCGTCTTTTTTGTGTTGGGTGTCTCTATCGAGAGTAATGGATTCTAAATCTCGGTGAGCAATGTGGAGGATGGTTCCACCTGGTGTTTCATATACACCACGAGATTTGATTCCTACAAGTCTGTTTTCTACGATGTCCACACGACCTACTCCATTTTTTCCACCTAATTCGTTTAAGGTTTCCATAACTTCGAGCGGGTTCATTTTTTTTCCATCAATTGCAACACAATCACCATTTTCAAAATCTAATTCCAAATACGTTGGTTTGTCTGGAGCTTTTTCTGGTGAAACTGTTAGGATAAACATATCTTCTTTTGGTTCATTGAATGGATCTTCTAAAATCCCACCTTCAAAGGAAAGGTGCATAAGATTTCTATCCATACTGTATGGTTTAGCGGCTGTTACTGGAACGGGAATTCCTTTTTTCTTTGCATATTCAATAAGATCTGCACGTCCACCAAAATTCCATGTTCTCCAAGGAGCAATGATTTGTAAGTTAGGCGAAAGAGCTTTGAAAGTGAGTTCAAAACGTACTTGGTCATTTCCTTTTCCAGTTGCACCATGAGAGAAAGCATCTGCTCCTTCTTTTTTAGCAACATCTGCCATTGCTTTTGCGATGAGAGGTCGTGCGAGAGAAGTTCCAAGTAAGTACCGCATTTCATATATAGCATTCCCACGAATGGCTGGGAAAATAAAGTCACGTGCAAATTCCAATCGTAAGTCTTGGATGTATACTTTGGATGCTCCGGTGTTTTTTCCTTTTTCTTCAAGGCCAGTCAGCTCTTCCTTTTGGCCAACATCGGCACAAAAAGCGATGACTTCACAACCATAGGTATCTTTCAACCAAGCAAGGATGACAGAGGTGTCGAGTCCACCTGAGTAAGCGAGAACGATTTTTTTGGGAGCAGGTTTCTCTTTCATAGAATAAGGTCAAAATAAAAGAAAAAACCAAGAACACAATTAAATATTGTCTGAATTGAAATACTAGTGTAGATTTGGTGGATGCGTTTTTTTGTCTCTTTGACTCTTTTTCTGTCCTTTGGATTGGCAAACATCCAATGCAAAAAACAGCAAGTGGAACCGAGTGTTCTTTCCTTTGCCCTTCCCAAACCAAAAATTTTCATGCAAATCGAAGGCAAAGGCAAACGCGGAACTGTCATTGGTTTGGAACCTTATCTAAATAAATACAGTTACGCTACGGAAGAGAGTTTTTATTCGAGTTTGAAGGAATACTTTCAAAAAGCAAAAGAAAATGAGACCATCTATGTAGACAGGTCTATCTTCGTTTTACCAGAATACCTCGGTACTTGGCTCGTTGTCACAGCAGAAGACAAATCCATTTTTGGTAAGGTAACCATTGCTGATGCGATGGAAGAATTAGTGAAACAAAATCTTAGTTCCTTCTTCTGGCATTATCTCTTTAGCAATTCCTTTTCGAAAGACCACTTAAAGGAAACTCTCTTTCGGATGAAAGCATGGCAAATGGCCGATCGTTACCAAAGGATTTTTTCCCGTTTGGCATTGGAATACCGTGTGGCGATTGTTGCAGGTTCCATTGTATTACCTCATCCTAAAGTGGTAGAAGGAAAAATCACTCCAACCGATGGTCCTTTGGAGAATGTGAGTTTTTATTTTCACCCTGACGGAAGAGTGGATGAACAAATTGTGCGTAAACTTTTTCCCATTGAAGAAGAAAAACAATTTTTAGCCGAAGGAATATTGAATCAAAATCCAACATACCGAACTCCTATTGGAAAATTATATACGATGATTTGTGCTGATTCTTGGTTTCCCGAAGTGTACAAAGAATTAGAAAACTCTGAAGCAGAAATATTAGTAGTTCCTTCGTTTGTTGCTCCAAGGGATGCCTGGCGGACAAAATGGAATGGATACAATGGTTATGCGAATCCAAAAGATGTAACAACAAAAGATATAGGTTCGATCACAGAAAAAACTGCATGGAAAAAATATGCAATGTTAGGTCGGCTAAAGGTTCCCAATGTAAAACTTGGGATCAATGTATTTTTCAGAGGTGAAATTTGGGATATGACCGCTGGTGGTGATGCATTTTTCCAAAAGATGGGAAAACCAGTGAACAATTTGGTCAAAGAAGAAAAAAACCAAGGTAGGCTGTATGTATTCTATCTCTAGGAAAACATTCCTCACATTGCTTTTGTTCTGTGCAGGAATCAAATCAAAAATCAAAACCTTTTACTTTAGCGAATCTGAAACCAAAACTGTTTTAAGTTTTGCCGAGGTTGTTCTGCCTATCGGGGAAACTGGAATGCCGAATTTAGAGGAAGCAAACGTTATGCGAAGATTAGATGAAGAGTTGTACTTTGTTTCTGAGGAAATCCAAGAAGACTTTCACTCTGCCGTTTTGGTATTGGAATACCTTCCTTTTATTTATGGAAGCTTCCGTTGTTTTTCGAACTTAGAACCTGAGGAACGAATTCGGTTATTGGAACTTTGGGCGGAAACCGATTCCGATACAGTTCGTGCTGTTGTTGGGAACCTAAAACTTTTAGTTTGTCTTGTGTATTATGGTCATATATCCTCTTGGGAATTTATCTCTTACCCAGGTCCGTTTGCGAATCCACCTGAGAAATGGAGTGAGGCAAGACTTCATTACCAAAACTTACTCAAGGGAAACGAAGGTATCATATGAAAAAAACAGGGATGTATCGAGATTATAAAAGTTATCAACCAGGGGAAGTCATCCAAGTGGATGTGGTAGTGATTGGTTCAGGTTGTGGTGGTGCAACGATGGCCTATGAACTTTCGAAACGAGGCATCAAAGTCGCCCTTCTCGAACAAGGTGGAAACTACCATACGGGAACCTTTGATAATCATGAATTGAATATGGCAGGAAAAGTTTCTGCGGAAAGGAATTTTCACACCACAAGTGATGGTGGTATTAATTTGGTGTATGGTAATAATTTGGGCGGGGCATCCGTTCACTACTGGGCTGATAGTTACCGGACCCCCGAAGATCGCCTACTATTATGGAATCGTAAATACGGGATCGACTACCACCTCCCCGAAGACTTAAATCCATATTGGTTGGAATTAGAAACAGACTTACATGTCAAACCTGCAACAGAAGAATATTTTAATCCCATGAATCGATTGTTCAAGAACGCATCACAACGATTAGGTTGGGAAGGGCATCATGTTCCTCAAGCAAGGAAAAATTGCCAAAAGTCTGGACACTGTATGCAAGGTTGTATGTTCGGAGCAAAACAATCCCAACTCATCACACATATTCCAAGTGCTGTTCGACTTGGAACTGACGTGTATACTGATTTACGTGCTGAACGATTGGAAATTGTCGGAAACCAAGTGAAGGGTCTTGTTGCTGTGGTGATCGACAGACGTACCTTAAGACCAACCCAGACGAAACTTCGCTTCCAATCAAAAGCAGTTTGTGTATCTGCGGGAGGTTTTGGAAGTAGCAAATTTTTACTGAAGAATGGACTGAAAAAAAGACTTCCAACTCTTGGAAAATTTTTGGCCATCAACCCTTCGCCAATGGTGCATGCACTCTATGAAGATCCAATTGTTCAATGGCGGAATATTCCTGCAGCCTATGGTGTGGAAGGATTTCGCTTGGCAAAATTCCAAAATGGTTCTTATAAAGAAGGTGGGTATATGCTGATGCCTAACCAATTACAACCGGGAACCCTTGCCGCATTACTTCCAAGTTTTGGAAAAGACCACTTCCGTTATATGAAACAACTTGAGTATTTAGGTGGAACCATTGGTTGGATTGACGATGTGGATGGTGAACTTGGTTCCATCGAAGTTGATTTATTTGGAAAAACGAAAGTACATTATCCGTTTGGAAAGACCACCAAACAAATCTTTAGCGATCTAACGTACAAACAGATGCAATTGAATTTTGAAGCAGGTGCCAAAGAGGTGTTTCTTGCTGGAATGAAACTAAGGAAATACACAAAGTTACCTAAAAAAGAAGAAATTGGTGCATTGGCTTGGAGGCCAGCAGAGTTCCCGATGGCGGCGCCTCACCCAGCTGGAGGTTGCCGGATGGGAAAATCGAGTGAAAACTCCGTAGTCAATTCAAAACACCAAGTTCATGGATTTCAGAATCTGTTTGTAGCCGACTCTTCTGTGTTTCCAACAGGTGTCAGTGTAGATCCAAGTTTTACGATTATGGCATTTAGCAAAAAAGCATCAGAGTTTATAACAGAAGTTATATGAGGTTTTTATTTCTGAACACTGCAACTGTTTCCACATGATCCGTTCTTGGGAACATATCCACAGGTTGTAAGGAATTCAAAAAATATTGTTTCGCTAATAGGTTTGTATCTTCTCGGAGGCTCATTGGATCACAAGATACATAGACAATTTTTTTAAATCCCATACCGAGGATGGTCTCTGCCACATCTGGACCAAGGCCTGTTCTCGGTGGATCGATCACAATGGTGTCATAGTTTTTTCCAAATAGGGATGGTAATACTTCTGCCACTCTTCCTTTACGAAACCGAACATTATGTACTTTGTTGAACTTAACGGATTCCAAGGAGGTTCTATGAGAATTTGGATTCTCTTCGATGCCAAGGACTTCTTTACATTGGCCAGCAATCCAAAAAGAAATGGTTCCAATCCCAGAATAAGCATCGATCACACGTGAATCTTTTTCTATCTCATCCAGAACCAAATTGTATAAACTCGGTGTTTGGATGGGATTTACTTGCAAAAAGGTAGAAAGACCTACACGAAATTTATGTTTTCCAAAATGTTCGTGTATGTAAGGTCTACCCCATAATAGATGTTCTTCGCGACCAAGTGCCATCGTGGTGTGTTTGGTATTGATGTTATGGATGATTCCCACTAATTTACCAAATTTGCCCGATTTTCCAATTCGGTTTTGGATGGCAGTGTGAAGTCTTTTTGATGCATCCTTAGCGTGTGGTAAGTCTTCTTTGGCAGTAACAATGCCTAGAATAATCTCACCTGTGGAAAAAGATTTCCTTGCGACAAGGTATTTCATCATGCCTCGTTTGGATTTTTCATTATAAGGAAGTAATCCCTCTCGCCTAGCCCATTGTTTGACGGCAAGTGCAACTTCTGTTAATCCTGGGTCTTGGATTTGGCATTCTGTTTGGTCTAGGACAAATGTCGCTTCACGGTTGAAAAGTCCGAGTGTGAGTAAAGTTTTGTTTCCGACAATACGACGGCCAAAGGGCAATTGGATTTTGTGGCGATAGTATTCTGGTGAAGGACTGGGAACAATGGTTTTGAATTCCACATGACGGTATGTTTTAAAAAGTTCTTTGATGTTTTGTTCTTTTTTTCGAAGTTCTTTTGTGTAGTCGATGTCGAGATAATTACATCCACCACAGGTTCCGAAATGGGTACAGATGGTATTGTTTGTTTTTGTTGTGTTCATTTTGATTTTCCTGAACCAACAAGTTGGTCAATGGAATTGTATCCACGGTCTTTCATTACCTTATCCAAATAGGAACAAATTTGATACGGTAAAAAAGGACCTTCATAAATATAACCAGTATAAATTTGGATGAGATTCGCACCTGCTTCTATCATCTGCAGGGCTTTTTCTCCTGAATCAATCCCTCCCACACCGATGATGGGAATTTTCCCTTTTAGAGTTTGATACGCAAGAGATACAAACCGAAGTGATTTTTGGAATAAAGGGCCACCTGATAAACCACCTTCGGGAGGATTTGTTTCACCTAGACTTTGTTTGTCGAGTGTGGTATTGGTAAGGATTACGCCACTTATTTTGTATTCTAAACAGACATTGAGATTTTCAATGAGTTCTTCTTCGGAAAGATCTGGAGCAAATTTTAAATACAATGGAATAGGGAATGAGTTTGAAAATTCTTTTTGGATTCCAACGATAAGATCAATTAAACTTTGTTTGGATTGTAGGCTACGTAATCCAGGTGTGTTTGGTGAACTGATGTTGATTACCGCATAATCCCCGTAAGGTAGCAATTTTTTAAAAGTGTAAACATAATCACTGACAGCATCTTCTAAGGCCGTAACTTTCGATTTTCCAGCATTGATCCCTCGTACTCCCATTTTGGATTGTTTTTTCAATTGGATCTCGGCATTGTCGGCCCCTGGGTTGTTAAAACCCATTCTGTTTACCAGAGCTTTTACATTTGGAAAACGAAATAATCTTGGTTGTTCATTCCCTGGTTGTGCTTTTGCAGTGATGGTTCCCACTTCTATGAATCCAAAACCCATGTGGATCATGGTAGGGAAAAGTTCCGTTGTTTTATCAAATCCTGCCGCAAGACCAACTGGATTTGGAAAATGGATGCCCTGGATGGTTTGTTCCAAACGTTTGGAATTGTATTGGAAAAGAAGGTTCAAAGTTTTATGGAAAAATGGGATTTTTTTGGATAAAGAAAGAAAAGTAGCGACTAGATGGTGCGCTGATTCAGGGTCTAAATGAAAGAGAATTGGTTTGATCAGGTGGTGGTAAAACAAGGGAAAAATCCTTACGTTGATTCTTTTTTCCCCGTGATTTCTTACAATTTCTTTCCGAAAATAGCGACGTTTCCTATATTCCTTCCAAGGACAGTAATTGATGCCATCTAATTCCCCTATTTCTCGTATTTGGCAAAATCCATCTGCCTTTCCCCAGGAAGAAGTTCTCCGGGAATTAGAAAATTTACTCAGATCGAACCCAGACTTTTGGCTTAAAATCAATCGTGAAGGGATCATCGTTGATTATAAAACTTCAAGGTTTGTTAACATAGGAGACAAACCAGAATCTCTTTTAGGACAACATATCAGTGTTGGTCTTCCTCCTTATTTACGTGAAATCACTTCGGAAGCTCTCGCTTACTTATCGGACAAAAAAAATTTAGTATTTTGGAAAGAGTATTCTTATGGTGAAGAACCTAATATTCGTCATGTGGAAGTAAGATTTGTGGTTTTATATGATGGTTATATCATGTCCAACCATCGTGACATTACGGAACGCAAACGATTAGAAAATGCTTTTTTAGAAAGTGAATCTAGATTTCTTTCCATGGCTCAGAATGCAGCTGATTCCATTGTGATCATCAATGATGAAGGAATCATCCAGTTTTTTAATAAAACAGCAGAGAATACATTTGGTTATAAACAAGAGGAGGTGATTGGAAAAAATGTAACGATCATCATTCCTCCAGATTACAAAGACAAACATGATGAATTCCTGAGGCGGTATAAAGAAACAGGGGAAACTCATATTATAGGTGTAGGCCGAGAGGTATTCGCACAACGGAAGTCAGGTGAAATTTTTCCATGTGAACTTTCGGTTGGAGAATTTAAAACAAAATCCGGAAAAATGTTTACAGGAATTCTGAGAGACATCAGCCAAAGAAAACTTCAGGAAGAAGAATTATACCAATACAGAAATCATTTAGAAGAATTGGTCGAAAGGCAAACTATGGACTTAAAAATGTCCAAAAATATAGCTGAAGAAGCTTCCTATATGAAGTCGCTCTTTCTTGCCAATATTTCACATGAGTTAAAAACTCCAATTCATGCAATTTTAAGTTATGCGGAACTTGGAGCGGAAAAATCAGCCACCGTACCACCCGAAAAAATTAAAGAATACTTTCACATCATCGATTCCTCTGGGAAACGGTTACTTGCGCTTCTTGATAATTTATTGGATATAGCCAAATTAGAATCAGGTAAAATGCGATATCTTTTTGAACGGAATTGTTTAAAAGAAACCACCAAATTTGTGATCAATGAAATGCGTGCAATTTTGGAAAAAAGAGGGATCACAGTTGTTTTACTAAATAATGAGGAACGTTGGGAAGCTGATTTCGATTATGAGCGGATCCAACAAGTGATCAGAAATATCATCTCCAATGCATTAAAATTCATTCCAAATGACACTAATATTGAGATTAGTTTGATAAAAAGAGAATTTATTCCAAGAAAATCTCAGTCGTATGTGAAAGGAATTGGCATCCAAATCAGAGATTTCGGTCCAGGAATTCCTTCCGAAGACCTAGATAAAATTTTTGAAAAGTTCATCCAATCCAAACAAGTAAAAGCTGGAACCAAAGGAACTGGGCTCGGTTTGTCGATCTCAAGAGAAATTGTAAATGATCACAACGGATTGTTATATGCTGAAAATCATGAAGATAAGGGAGCAGTTTTTACAATGTTAATACCAAGTTCCCGTGAAGGAATTCGATGATCAATTTACTTGCTGTTGATGACGAGATGATCAATTTAATGATCATTGACGAGTCTTTGTCCGATAAAGGATTCACTGTTGTCAAAGCGAAAGATGGAGAAGAGGCATTCCAGATTTTAAGCTCTGGTTCGATAGTTTTTCATGCCATTATTTTAGATCGATTGATGCCAAAGATGGACGGGATCGAACTTCTAAAAAAAATCAAACGATCCGAAAAGTACCGAGATATCCCTGTCATTTTCCAAACTGCTATGAGTTCCATCACCGATATGACAGAGGGGCTTGATGCAGGTGCTTTTTATTATTTAACAAAACCATATTCACGTGCCCTTCTTGTTCGCATAGTGCAAACTGCTGTTGAACATTTTATCAAATTACAAAGGGCAAAAGAAGACCTTCATAAAGGTATGGGTGCCCTTCGACATATGATCACTGGTGAATTTCGGATTCGTTCCATTCGTGAATCTCATGAACTTGCTCCGTTACTTGCCAATGCTTGTCCCGATCCTGAACGTGTGTTAACCGGGATCATGGAAATTCTAAACAATGCAATTGAACATGGGAATTTAGGAATTTCATACCAGGAAAAATCGGAACTCCATGATAATGATAAATTGATGGAAGAAATTTTTCGAAGATTAGATACACCTGAGTACAAAGACAAATATGTAAAGGTAAACTTTGAAAGAAACGAAGAGCGCATTGAAATTCGAATCAGTGACCAAGGGAAAGGATTTGATTGGAAACGATATTTGTCGATTGAAGCAATGACTAAAAATGCATTCAAAACGCACGGTCGTGGGATTTTTATGGCAAAAAAATTATCCTTTGATGATCTTACCTACATAGATGAAGGTAGAACGGCCATTATACGCATTGATTTAACCAACAAAACCAGTAATTTACTCACTGACTTTCAGGAATAAATTTATAATGAAAACACTAGTGGATCGGTAAAATCAGAAATGATTTGGTCCACATGAATTTTTAGTTCTTCGACAGTATGGGAAGTCGCAACTCCTAAAATGGAACAACCTGCGACCTTTCCTGATTGTAATCCAGCAATCGAATCTTCAAAGACGATACAATCTTTTGGATTTAGTCCTAATCCTTTCGCACAAAGTTCATATACTTCAGGATGAGGTTTGCCTAAGGTCACCATAGAACCATCAATGATAACATCAAAGTAAGATCGTAAGTTAAGATTATCCAATGTAAAATTGACATTCATGGTTGGCGCAGAAGTACCTAGAGCTAACTTTACTTGGTTGGATTTCAAATACTGAAAAAATTCAATGATTCCAAGATGAGGTTTCATTTCTTGTTTGTATAAGGTTTGGTATAAGTTTTCTTTTTCGGCACCGTAGTTTTGGATTTGCTCTAAAGAAATTTCTCCAAAAATCATTCTGAATAAATCAGCATTGGTTTTTCCATTATAAGTATCTCGATAGATTTGGGGATTGAGAGGAAATTTGTATTTTTTGGAAAATTCCATCCATGCTTTGAAATGGAATTTGTGATTGTCGACAACCACTCCATCCATATCAAAAATAAATCCTTTATGTTTCATCTTGTATCCTTTCGTAACCACCCACAAGACCTGTGATAAAATTGGGAATATTGGTCATAAATGTTAATGGTTTTTTTTGAAAAGGATGAGTCAAGGTGATGGAATACGAATGGAGTGCCATTCTAGGAAAGGATTTTGTTTCGTTTCCATATTTGGTATCTCCTACGATGGGATGACCTTTTTCTGCAAAATGTACGCGAATTTGATTTTTTCGACCAGTGATGAGATCAATTTCGAGAAGGGAATACAAATTGGATTCTTTTAAAACTTTGTATTTTGTTTCGGAAAACTTTCCGAGTTTGGGATCATCAACAGAATAAACGCGGTGGGCTTTTGACTCTGTTAAATAAGATTGGATGGAACTTTGTTTGAGTTTCCAGATTCCATGTGTAACTGCGATATAAACTTTTTTGGTTTTGTCCCAATTTTCTTGTAATGTTTGTTTGGCGACTTCTGTTTTTGCAAATACCAAAACACCGGAAGTATCACGATCCAATCGATGAACGATAAAAATTCGATTTTTGGAACGATCACTTCCTTTTTTTACATAATCCATAAGGGAAGCGTAAGCAGTTTTAGATTTTTCAGAATCAGTTGCAATGGTGAGTAGTCCCGCCGGTTTATCAACGACAAGGATATCTCGGTCTTCATGTAAGATGGTTAAGCCTTTTGGTAAAAACCGAGTGTTTGTTTTTTGTTTCATTCTTTTTTGAGGAGTTTTAAAACCTTAGGATTGTTTTGTCTTTCGGCAAACTCAATCGCAGTTTTTCCCCATTTGTCTTTTTTTTGCGGATCGGCACCTGCGTCGAGTAGGAGTTGGATCAATTCATATTTTTCATTTAAAATTGCACTGTGTAATTTCGTAGCTCCATATTTGTCCCATCCATTGATATCGGTTTCGACACTCAAAAGGATTTTGGTGGCTGGCCAATTTTCATTGGTAATCGCTTGTTCCAATGCAGTTATTCCTTTTGTATTTCTGATACTGGAATCGATATTTTGTTTGGTTAGGATGGACAGGATTTCGAGCGAATCTCCTATCACACACAAGTGAAGGGCGGTATTTCCTTCTGCGTTCCTATGGTTCACATTTGCTTTCGCATCTAAAAGGATTTGGAATAACTTTGGTTTCTCTGGATGATAGTTTCCCATATTAATCATGGCAAGGAGAACTGTATTGCCATCTGAGTTTTCGAGTTCGATGTTTGATCCTTGGCGAATTAAGATTTGTACAAGTGGGAAGTTGCGACTGAATACTGCACCCATTAGAGGTGTAATGCCAAATTTTGTTTGGGCGTTTGGATTGGCTTTAGCATCTAACAATGCTTTGGTATGTTCTAAAAACTGAAATTCAGAGGAAGCAAGAGTGATGAGTGGGGTTTCGGTAAACGAATCTTTTGTTTCAAGATTAGCACCTTTTGAAAGGAATAAAGAAAAAAGATTTGGATCAAATTTTCGAATTTTTGTGATGTAATAGTGAAAGTGGGTTCTATTGTAATTTTTTTCCCCCAACACATAATTCGGATCTACTCCTTCTTCCAAAAGAAGTTTTATCATCTCATTTTTGCTAAATCCAATGGCGGTGGCAAGTGGTGTAGTTCCATCTTTCATGGGAACATTGAGACTGGCACCTTTTGTGATTAAAAATTTAGCAAGATCAACGTTTCCCAATTCTGCTGCATAGTGCAGTAAGGTATATCCATCTTCATTTCGTTTTGTATTGACATCAAAACCTTTGTTTACTTTCTCTTTGATGGTTTTTGGATCTCTCATGGCGGAAATATTGAGATCATTCGCATATAATATATTAAGTGAGATTAATAAATAAAGAAAAAAAACGATGAAACATTTGTTATGTGTCAATTGGCTTACCATGAAGAAGTCCCTCCTTGTGGGCGTAAGATGACAATTTGATTGCCGGTTGAAAGTGCTAAAATTTCTTTTTGTTTAGGGTGAGTGATAAATAAATTGGGATGGATGTAATTTTCATTGTCATCGGATACAAAGAGGAGTTCTCCTTTTTTGGTATCAACGATGTAAAATTTTCCAGAAGAAGTAAAACCGCCAAGGACTAAGATTTGTGAAGAAGGTGCTAAAATTTCTCCAACGTCCATTATAGGAGACTTAAAGATTTCTTTTTTTGAGATTAGGTTAAAGGCATACAATTGGATATAACCTGATTCAACTCCTCCTGAACAATAAAGTGTATTTCCATCCGGTGTGATTGCCATAGAACGAATGGTTTGTCTATCTTTCACTTGTAAGTCTTCCGAATCACTTTCTGGAATGTAGATAATGGGGCCCGCTGGTTTTTCTTCAACAAGACTTATCTTACTATTTTGGTTCATATTGGTCTCATTTAATTCATGAATCCTTCCATGGGCATTGCCATACAAAATAGTGTTTCGTTTTTCTAAGTATTGGTAAGGGAATTGGTAGTGGGCAATTTCAAATCCTGCGGGTTGTGTCCAGTCAGCTGTATTTGGATCAGCAGTTAATTGGAAATCATTTATCTTTTTACCAGTCATTGTATCATAGACAATAAGCCTACGGTCATAAAAATGAGGCCCATCCATATTGTGTTTGTATGAAGCCAAAATTCGTTTTCCTTGGTCTATGAACTTTGCACTGTCAATCGTTAAAATCCAGTTAGGTGCAAGACCAGATTCTTCACGACTTAACTTAACCGCATCTCCTGGATATCGATAGTCTATATCTGCTGTGATGGAATGGAATAAAGAAAACTCTGGTTTAAAAACTTTCGTGATACCTCCGGTATCTGTAGATCGAATTAGTAAATAACGTTCGGAAGATTGAACATTTGGGTTTGTTTGTCCAAAACTGAGAAAGGATTTTCCATCGGGAGATACATCAAATATTTTTGGACCATCAAATTCCTTTTGGTAAAACATTTTGGCTTCTGTTTTCCATATCATACTTCCATCTAACAAACTAATGCGAAAAAGATAAAAGTCCGTTGTTCCAATGATCGCAGATTTACCATCGGCATGGTAACGGATGTTATAAATCGTCTGTCCATCGATCGACGGTGTGATGCGAGATTGGATGGACCAAGAACTTTCAGAGTTCGTAAAATTTGATCCTTCATTTGGAATGGTTGGGAATTTGACAACTGACTGCGCGTTTGTTGCCAATGAGATGAAAACAAAAGATAGGACTAGGCTTGTGTATCGCATTCGCGAGAGTCTAAGGAAACGTGAAATCTGGGTCAAGACATCTCCGAAATCAGAAGATTGCATAGAAAAGGAACAAGATTCGACCGAAATATGTTTAATTTATTGAATAAAATTCCGTTAAAACAGAATAAGGACAGGGGAGAAATTTAATGAACGCGATGGCAGGAACCAAAGAGAAACAATATGTCCCATTACTCCAACCCATCTTCTCCGTGGAAGAACAGTCTGTTATCGGTTATGAATCCTTAGGCCGTGTCCGAGATGAGAAGGGTTCACTTGTGGTGGTTCCTGAATTTATGGATCCACATGTAACTCCGCTTCGGATGACTATGATCGATCGTAAGTTACTCGGTCTTTCATTGGATAAAATCAAAGATAGTAATGACCAACTTTTTGTGAACATGTCACCAGATCAGGTGATTTTGGAGTATGAAGAGAGTAAAGGGAACTCACTTCCCATCGCAGAAATTGTAAAGGAATCTGGAATCCCACTCAATCGGATTGTTGTGGAAATCACAGAAAAATCTGGAAGTTTTGGGACTGATGTTCTTGCTGCTGGTGTGGAACTACTGCGAGAACAAGGATTTGGTATTGCTTTGGATGATGTGGGCTCAGAATCGTCCAACTTAGAAAGATTAGGTGCTATAAAACCAGACATTATTAAAATTGATTTAAATTTGTTAAAGAAGTCGATTGAACAAAGAGAATACCAGTCAATCTTAGAATACTTGAAACAAATTTCACTGAGTATTGGATCTCAATTATTATTTGAAGGTATTGAATCAGAAAAAGAATTGTACCAAGCAGTCAGTTCTGGTGCGACTTTTTTACAAGGTTATTTTTTAGGAAAACCATTAGAATACAAAGAGGACAAACAAACCATAAAGGATGTTGTCGTTCCGCAATTACATTTGTACCACGAATCAAAACGTATAGAAGTTGCAAAAGAAATTGAATTTGAAAAACAAATCAAATCCAAGTTGATGTCACTTCCTTTAAAAACAATTACATTAGGGAATCGAGTGATCATTGACCCACAAAGTTTCTTCAAATTGGATCCGATGATCCAAAGAGTATATGTAACAGATTGGCAAGGAACCCAAGTTTCACCGTACTATGAAAGGACGAATGATTCTGGGTTTATTGAGAACATGGTTTTTTTGCAGAAAAACTGGTCGTATATGCCATTTTTTTATAAGCACGTTAAACAAGTGTTTCGTGACAATGGCAATTGGCAAGTTAGTGACCCGTATTGGGACAAAACATTAAAAAAGAAAGTAATTGTATTTTCCCATGTAAATGAAATGGGATATTCCTTTTTTGTGGATTTAGTTTTGGAAGATGGGAAATAATTAGAAATGATTCAAAATATTTACGTTGGAAGTTTAATCGCATTCCAAAGTAAGTCTTCTGTTTCTTTTAAGAATTGATCATCCAATTTTATTTTTCCATTCCGAGAACCTTTTACTAGTCCAACAAATGCTCCCCATACAATCGCAATGAGTGCATCTGGTGGAAATTTAATCAGAATATCTCGGTTGTCATGAGCAAATCGAGTAAGAAACTTCAGTAGTAACGCACGTTTTGCGAAACTCTTTTTGTCTAAATAGGGAAGGTTGTATTGCATTTCTAAAAAATCAAAAGCCACAGGGTTTTCTCTTTGGAATTCGGCCATGGATTTCCAAATTTGATGGAATTGTTCTTTGGGTCCTGCTTCGTGTGGAAAACTATCTTTGATTTTTGAATAAAGACTTTCTTGCCATTTTTGAAAGAGTGAGTTCACAAGTTCTTCTTTACTGGCAAAATAACGGTAAATCGTACCCGCAGCTACATTGGCTCGTTCTGCAATTAGGGGCACAGCCGTTCCATCAAACCCTTTCGCCGTAAACAATTCTAATGCAGCAGCTAAAATCTCTTCGCTTTTATTCAATTTAGAAGCCTTTTCGCTCAAATGGTATACCTATCCAAACCCATTTCCGTATGGGATGTTCTTTTTTGGATAGGGGTCATAGATACCTCGAATCCATTTCTTTTCATTCTTTTTTTAAAAAAGTACTTGTAAAGTAAAAAAAGGAATGAATATTCATTCATTAATTTGTGAGTGAAAATACGGATTAAGAATGGCAATTTTGAATCAAAAGCTGATTTCAAGACGTACTCTTGTCAAAACATCGTTGATGGGAGCTGTCTTTTTGTACCTGAGCACTAGTGGTTGTCAGGCAAAGGATGATGTCACAACACGTGATCGAGAGTTGGATTGTCGATTTTTGGACAATCGAGGGCAGAATTTATTCTATTTTTTGGCGGATGCTCTATTGTTTACGTTTTTACCAATAGAGGAGAAGGAAAAAGAAAACGTACTGAATGAAGTTGTATTAAACATCGATTCATACCTATACAGCTTACCTTCTCACACACAAGCTGAAATTTTAGAAGCAATTCAATTTTTAAACATAAGTGCTGTTAGATGGTATTTGTTTGGATCGAGTTCTAATTGGAAACTTACTAACAGAGATACTGTTATCAAAACATTAAATCAGTGGAAAACATCTTCCATAGGTTTACTTCGATCAATTTTCTTTTTATTACAATCAATGGTCACTATCGGATACTTTGAAGCAAGTGTTTCTTGGAAACACGTCGGTTATCCAGGTCCAAAACATGCATTAGGATTACGTCATGGATAAACTAATAGATGCTTCTTATTTACAAAAAGACTTAGATCTCGAAGCGGATTTTGTCATCGTCGGCTCTGGTGCTGGTGGTGGAACAAGTGCAGAGATTTTATCGAAAGCTGGATATTCCGTCATCATTGTGGAAGAAGGAAATTATGAACGTAGTAAGGACTTCGATTTAAAAGAACTATCTACATTCAATCGATTGTACTTTGAAGGTGCAACGCGGCCAACAAAGGATAAAGCATTTACGGTAGTACAAGGAAGAACGGTTGGTGGATCAACTGTTGTGAATTGGACAACTTGTATTCGTACACCTAAGGAAACACTTTCTTATTGGGAAACTGAATTAGGAATTAAAGGTTATTCTAATGAAGATATGGAACCTTGGTTTGATATCGCTTCAAAAAGATTTTCGATCCAACCTTGGGAAGCTCATAACCAAAACAATAACCTGTTAAGTGTGGGAGCAAAAAAACTGGGGTGGAGATATAACTCCATTCCAAGAAATGTAAAAAACTGTAATATGTTAGGTTATTGTGGATTGGGTTGCCCAGTGGATGCAAAACAAAGTCAATTGGTAACTACGATTCCATCCGCATTAAAACAAAAGACAACACTTTTATTTCGTACAAATGCAGTTCAATACATTTGGAAAGAAAATAAAATCGATCATTTGTATTGTAAACCAAGTGTTCAAACTGGTGAAACAATACCTAAAATACGATTGTTTGCGAAACATTTTATTACAAGTGCCGGTGCCATCAATTCACCTGCTTTGTTATTACGTTCCAAATTACCAGATCCTTATCGATTGATTGGTAAAAGAACTTTTGTGCAACTACACAATTACTCTGTTGCGGAAATGCCAACTCCTGTGTATGGATTTTTTGGTGCTCCCCAATCTGTTGCATCCGATGAATTTTTATGGAAGGATGGGGTAAAAGGCAGAGCAGGTTATAATATTGAAGCAGTTGGTGCACAACCAATCGTATTAATGAATTTAAGAAAATTGGTAGGTGAGGAATTTGATCAATATGTAAAAAGTTATCCCAACTTACATGTACTCGTCTCTCAAATTCGTGATGGTTTTAATGAAGATAGTCTTGGTGGAACTGTTCAATTGAATGAAGCGGGTTATCCAATCCTTGATTATCCACTAAATGATTTTATAGTCGATGGAATTAGAAGGTCTTATTTGTCGATGGCTGAATGCCAATTTGCGGCAGGTGCGAAAACTGTTGTTCCAGCAAATAACGTAGTAAATCCATTTAAAACTTGGGCCGATGCCAAAAAAGGCATCGAAAAAATGGCGATTCAATCTCCAAACACAGTTGTTAACTCAACACATCCGTTAGGCGGTAATGCAATGGGAAATTCGATGGAATCTTCTGTTGTGGATACAAATGGTAAATTCCATCATCTAAAAAATTTATCTGTCATTGATGGATCTATTTTCCCAACAAGTTTAGGTGTGAATCCTAGTTATACAATTTATGCCATAGCGAGTAAATTGGCATCGAATCTTTCGAAGGAATACCAATCGAATGTTAACTAAGACAGAAGAATTATTATTCGCTGCTATGATTTTTTTCCTCATGGTAGCTATGGGTAGTACTTTAACATTAGAAAACTTTAAAAAATCGATCCATTCAAAAAAACCAATACTTGTTGGAATGTTGTCACAATTTGGATTTATGCCGCTCATAGCTTTTGGGTTGGCAAAAGGATTTAATTTATCTCCGCTATTTTCAATTGGATTAATTTTGGTTGGTTGTACTCCAGGTGGAACAACTTCAAATCTATTAACTTATTATGCGAAAGGTGATGTCGCTTTAAGTATCAGTATGACATTTGCCTCAACGATTCTTGCCATTGTAATGATGCCATTTTTGTTTTGGATCTATTGTTCTGGTTTGGTAACTGACGAGATTCAAATTCCATATAAAAGTATCATTGGTTCAATTCTATTGCTCATCATTCCTGTATTGATTGGAATTAAAATTAGATCTTATAATACAAAACTTGCTTTAAAAATAGAGAAAATTGGAAATTTTTTAGGAATTTTAATGATCTTATTTTTGTTAGGTGTGATGGTTCCAAAAAATTTCAACATCTTAAAAGTTACAACATGGCAAATGTATTTGGCTGCAATATTGATTACTGTGCTTGGATACAGTTTTGGTTATCTATTTAGCAAATTATTAAAATTATCAGAAAAACAATCAAGGACTGTATCATTAGAAACTGGGATTCAAAATGGACCATTGACTATAGCAGTAATATTACTGAGTTTTTCTGGATCAAATGTGAATGAAATATTGTGGATGCCATTACTTTATGCCCTCTTTGTTCCCATTACATCTGCAACGGCAACTTATTATTTTTATATAAAATCAAAACAAGAATTAAAAGGATCAGTTTAAATGAATTTCTATTTTACAGAAGAACAAAATGCATTAAGAGAAGCGGTTGCATCGTATTCCAAAATTGCAGGTAGTGACCCTAGGCGAGATGTAGAAGAAAGAGATAGCGAATTTTCATGGGATGTATTGCACGCGCTAGGTGATAGAGGTTGGACAGGTGTAATTGTTCCTGAACAATACGGTGGTTTAGGTAAAGGTGCAATTGAATACACGATCATCATGGAAGAAACAGCGAAGGAATTAATCTATGGACCACAGAATCTAATCCAAGCTCAACAAGGATTACTTGCTGTAGGAACTGAGGAACAAAAAAGTAAATGGTTACCAGAACTTGCCAAAGGTAAAATAATGGCGGCCCAAGCGATATCAGAACCTGATGCTGGATCTTCTTTTCAAAATATCCAAACAACGGCAGTGAAAGATGGAAACGAATGGGTGTTAAATGGTCTTAAGGTTCATATCAATTTAGGTAAAGAAGCTCAATTGATGATGGTTTTAGCAAAAACCGATAAAGGTTTAACTGAGTTTTTAGTTGATCGAGACTCAAAAGGTATTCGTTACGAGAAACAAGATCCTATTGGTTTAAGATCTGCTCCAATGTATGATGTCCATTTTGAAGACTGTCGTATACCGGCTGACTCAATTTTAGGAAGAGAAGGTAGAGGAATCGAAACCTTTATGGCAATTTTTAAATTGAGTCGATTGGGAGTTGCTTCGCAATTGATTGGGATCGCTCGTGGTTGTTTAGACCATGCTGTGTCCTTTACAAAATCTCGAAAAGTGGGAGAGAGTCGTGTTTCTGATTTTCAAGGGATTCAATGGATTATCGCAAAACTAACTTCTGAATTAGAAGCAGCTAAATTAGCAAGAAACCAAGCAGCTTGGTTACATGACCAAAAAGTAAATCATAACTTAGAAACTTCTATTGCAAAATACTTAGCTGGAGTTGTCGCTGATGAAGTTGTTAACAAAGCATTTACCTTAACAGGTTCCCATGCTTGTTATAGAAATCGTCCATATGATCGATATGTTCGTGAAGTGAAATCGCTGTTAGCAGGTGGTGGAAGTTCTGAAGTAATGTTGAATAATGTTGCAAGAGAAATTCTCAGGCCATCATACCACTATTAAAATGAAATACACAGGAATCACATTAATCACTGGAGCCAATGGTTTCATTGGATTTGAACTTTTGAAGGAATTATCAAAGGATTCAAATCTTAAAATCCGCGTCACAGATATTCGTGATGATAAGATAAAACTATTTCAAAAACCGAATATTGAATATATAAGATCAGATATTCGGGATGAGAAGGAGTTAAGTTCTTTAGTCAATGGTGTTGATCGTATCTTTCATGTTGCAGGAATTTGTAATCTAACCACTAGTTATGAAAAACTGAAATCTATCAATGTTGATGCAGTTGATAAGCTTACAAAAATTGCAGTACAAAATAGTGTAAAAGCATACATTCACTTGAGTTCTTCCAGTGTATATGGAACTTACCAAGGTAAACCTTTTAAAGAAACTGATGATTGTAATCCAATGGATGCGTATGGAAAAAGTAAGCATGTTGGTGAACAAATCGTATCAGAGAAAATAAAAAAAGGACTTAATGCAATCATCCTTAGACCTTGCACTGTGTATGGTCCTGGATGTAATGATGGCGCTGGTAAGGTTTTTTCAAGGCCAGGTAAAATTGCAGGTATACCTGGAGACGGTAAAATGAAACTTGCTAATGTCAGAGTAGAAGATGTGGCAGGCTCTGCTATATATCTTTCTGAACAAGAACAGTTTTTTGGAAATATTTACAATATCTCTGATGATAGTAATCCAAGTTTGGAAGAAGCTTTGGATTTAGCATCAAAGATGTTTGGATCCAAGATCAATAAACTTCATATACCATTATCATTACTTAAGGTGATTGCTAGATTAGAATCTCCTTTAGCAAAGTTACAAGGTAAAATTCCTGATCTAGAGTATGAAGCAATCAAATATCTATATAACGACTATTATATGGATAATCAAAAGTTGAAATCAACCGGATATCAATTAAGGTATCCAAATTTTGTTTCTTCAATGGAATCGATGAAATTAATTTAAGAGGATAAAAATGAATAAAGTAGTAGTTATTAGTGGAATTGCACAAGGTATGGGTAGAGAAGTTTCTTTGATGTTGGCAGCACAAGGTTATACAATTTGTGGATTTGATATTGAAAAAAAATATTTAGACAGTTTGTCTGATGAACTTAACAAATTAAATGCAAAACACCATCTTGAGCCATTAAGCATCACTGATTCAGATAAAATTTTAAAATTTAGAGATGCTGTTCTCAAAAAGTTTGGTGGTGTTGATACTGTTGTTTCTAATGTTGGTATCGGTTTTTTTGGCCCATTTGAAGAAGTTAATTTGGTCAAGGCACTACAATGTTTTGATATCAATGTGATTGGTTGTGCAAGACTTTTACAGGCATTTGTTCCTTCCATGCGAAAGGCAAAAAGCGGAAAAATTGTGGTGATGTCTTCTCTTGTTGGGCAAGTTCCATTTCCTTTTGAATCCATTTATTCAGCTACAAAGTTTGCGATTGAAGGTATGGTATCGTCATTTCGGTATGAAGTGAGTCCATTTGGGATTCAAGTTGCTATGATCCAACCTGCACAAGTTTCTACCAACTTTGCTGCAAAAGCACAACAGTTACCAGAAACAAATTCTCCATATTATGACAGATGTGTTCGATTTATCAACCGAGACAATGAGCTAATTAAAAAGGCAACGAATCCAAAACAAGCAGCTGAAAGGATCGTAAAAGTCATTACAGCAAAAAAACCAAAGTTATTCAATCAAGTTGATTTTATGAGTACATTCTTTTTGGGTTTAAATCGTTTTTTACCGCAAAGATTGAAAGATAAAATTTTACTCGATCATATGAACATCAATGTATAGGAAATAGAATGAAAGTTCCGAATCTGAAACAATTGACTTTGTATCATTTACTCCAAGAAGGAAGGCGTTTGTATGGAAGCCTTCCTGCTCAAAGTTATAAAAATCAAAAGAAAGAATACCAAAACATATCCTATGATGACTTTGTAGCAAATTCTGAATTCATATCCAAAGCATTAATTCATTTGGATACAAATGCGGGGGACCGGATTGGAATCATTGCCGATGTCGGGCACCAATGGTTACAAGTAAGTATGGCCATAACTTCCATTGGATGTGTTGATGTTCCTCGTGGCACAGATGCAACGTTAGATGATATAAGTTATATTTTGACTCATGCAAAATGCAAAATTGTTTTTGTTGAAAATGAAAAAGCACTTAAGAAATTCTTACCCGAGTTACAAAAATTAAATCTGCAAACGATCATTTTATTTGGTGAAACAAAAGTTGATTCCGTTTCCATCAATTGCCAAATCATTAATTTTAATGATTTGAGAACATTTGCAGCGAAAATTGAAGATAGAACATATCATGAAATTGGCGAAGAAATCCAAGAAGAAGATTTAGCTACCATCATTTATACTTCAGGAACCACTGGTAAACCAAAAGGTGTCATGTTAACACATGGAAGTATACTCTTTGAAATCCGAGCTCTCGTTGCCGAATTTAGAAAAACAGGTGTAACGGTTGGTGAAGGTGATGTGACCTTGGGTTTTTTGCCTCCCTGGCATAGTGGTGAAAGAATTTTTGAAACCATTTGTTTTTATTCAGGAATTAAAATTGCGTTCACAAGTGTTCAAGAACTTGGAAAAGATTTAGCAAAAGCAAAACCTACAATTCTTTTTACCGTTCCAAGAGTATGGGAAAGTTTCTATGATAAAATTAAAGATACGATTCAAAAAAGTTCGGCTTTCAAAAAATACTTTTTAAAGTTACTTGTTTGGAATTCTGTAAATTTCTCGATAACTTATGATAAAGCATTTGATCGTGTTCCGAGATTAAATTCGCCGAAAACAACAAAACAAATTCTAACTCAATTCATCAATTTAATACTATTACTAATATATCTTCCTATCTTACCAATCTCAAAACTTATATTATCGAAAATATTATCAGTATTAGGTGGCAAACTGCGATATGCATTTGCTGGAGCAGGTGCCTTACAAGCTGAAGTGGATCGATTTATGTATGCGATCGGTATGCCTATTTTAGAAGTCTACGGAATGACTGAAAACTCTGGAGTATCAACGATACGGCATTTTAACGACTTTTCCGTGGGAAATGTTGGGAAACCAATAGAAGGTGTAACCATTAAATTGATTGATGAACTTGGAAAAGAAGTTACAGAACCTGGCATTAAGGGTGTAGCCCTTCATCATGGTCTTCATAATATGAAAGGTTATTATCTAGAAGAAGAAAAGACAAAAGCGGTATTAACAGATGATCGATGGTTAAATTCAGGTGATCTTTTGGTATGGACGGCACAAGGGAATTTGAAGTTTGCAGGGAGAGCAAAAGATACAATTGTTCTTTCTGGTGGTGAAAACGTTGAACCAGAACCTATTGAGATTTGTTTAAAACAAAGTGAATACATTGACCAAGCAGTTGTCGTTGGTCAGGATAAAAAAACTCTTACCGCTTTGGTTTTGTTAAATTTGGAAAAATTAGAAAACTATTTAAAAGAGCATTCGATCGATTTAGATTTGAAACATGTTGTCTATAATGAATCAGATGTGATTCAGAAACTAATTCGAGATGAAGTAAAACATTTTATTTCAGATAAAAATGGATTTAAATCATTTGAAAGAATATCAAATGTCTACATCCTTCAAAATCCTTTTGTAGTTCATGATGAACTTACACAGACTCAAAAAGTGAAAAGGAATCGTGTCCAAGAAAAATACCGTGAAGAAATTGAATCAATGTATCGTAAGTAAAAGGATTTAATATGAAAAGTTATCAGTCATGGAAATTGGATATTGTAGATAGGATCGCAACACTAACACTACATACAAATGATTTAAATATTATGGATATGGAGACACTCTTTGAGCTAAAAACAATTAGCCAAGAATTAGATTCAAATCCAGATGTTTGGGCGATTATTTTACAAGGAAATGGAAAACATTTTTCATCTGGTGTCCAATTTGATATTCTAAAGCAGGTGAATCAAATTTCAAAAGATGAATTCAAAACCAACATGCGCGAGATGCAGTCTTGTTTTACGGCATTCGAATTAATCTCAAAACCTACTATCGCAAAAATCCAAGGATTTTGTATGGGCGGTGGTTTTATGTTAACCCAATGTTGTGACTTCAGAATCGTAAGTGAAAAAACAGTTTTTTCTATTCCATTAGTCAAACTAGGATTAACTGTACTCATGGGAACCAATCGAGTCACAAGAAATGCAGGCATTGGTCCTACAAATGAACTCATTATGTTAGGTGAAAAATTCAATCCTGAAAAAGCTCTGCAATACAATCTAATTCATAAAATAGTATCTCCTGATGAATTGGATGAGTCGGCAATACAGTTTGCCAGAAAATTTTTACAATTACCACCTAAAACAATTTCTATCACTAAACAAATTATCAAACGCGGAGATAAAATGTCACTTGAGGAAAGTTTAGAGTTAGAAATTGAATTACAATCTAGTTTGATAGGAACTTCCGATTTAGCAGAAGCAATGGATAGTTTTGCCAATCAGAGCAAACCAAAGTACACTGGTAACTAAACATGAGTATCGAAACACTTTGGCAAAATGGTAAAATCACCGTTAATCGAATTCGAATCGTATTATTCTTTGTATTTTTTACCGCACTTTTGGGTACAAAAAATAGTATGCCAGAGGCTATGTTTTACATTCACCTCTCTGGTACCATTATCATGGGTATCTACGCTAGTGTTTGCCATATTTGGTTACGATATGGAAATCCACCTGAATGGTTTCATAAGTTATTAATCATACTCGATATAGGAATCCATTTAATTAATACATCAATTGATTGTTCTATGGGACCTATGGAAGCAAAGTCTGCATTGAACAATACTGCAGTACTCCTTGTTGTTTTTTTTTACCTCATTTATTCTGGGTTTTTAGGGAATCCAAAGTTTGTACTCTTTAATGGGTTTTTAGCAGGTTTTGGTGTCATCCTATCATATTTTATGTCAGTACATTTTGGAGGACTCATTCCTTCTGAAGATCCAAATTTATATATTCAGATAGGATATGTAGGAACATCTGCTGAAATCATTAAAGGGATCTTTGTGATGGTGAGTGGGATCTTGTTATCAAGACTGATTGCTTTACTCATTTCGATCAGTGACAAAGGGATAGAAAAAGCCAAGGAATCTGAATATTTATTAAACCAAAGTTTAAAACAAAAAAAAATCATTCAAGATGCTGCAAAAAATTTAGAAAACTCCATTCAAAGTTGTGCCAATTATATATCTCATACTGCAGAAAGATTAGAATCACAAGCTGCTTCATTAGAGCAGGTAACAGCGATTAATACGGAATTATTTTCTTCATTTGAATCAAATGCAAAAATCATAGATGATCAAAACGGAAAAATTACTGATTTGTTTTCTGGCTCAAATGATTTAAATCAAATGGTCGCAACCATCAGTATGATCAACCAAGAGCTAATTACGATTGCAAATGAAAACAAAAAAGATACAACTGAAATTGCCGGTGTATCAAAGAAAACAAGTGAATATTTAGATTCAATCAAAACATCCTTTGACAAGGTTGATGAAATCAATCAAATCGTTGCTGAAATTGGAGAAAAAACCAACTTACTCGCATTAAATGCTTCCATTGAAGCTGCACGTGCTGGTGAAGTTGGTAGAGGATTTGCTGTTGTAGCTAGTGAAGTCAGTAAACTAGCTGATTTTACTGCAAAAAACGCTAAAATGATTTCTGATGTTGTCAGCCATTCTAGAAAATTTATTTATGAAGCTTCAGAAGTTTCTATCCAAACTGGAAATTTGACAACTAATCAAATTAAAAAACTAGAAATGACAACTGAAAAGGTGAGTCATATGCATCGATTATTTGAAAAACAGAAATCAATCATTTTTGATACGATTAACCAACTAACTGAAATCAATGATCTATCGTCTCAAATTTCGTTTAGCACGAAGGAACAAATTTCTGGTCAAACAGAAGTCAATAAAGGGATTATGGCATTAGAGAACGAAGTGAACCAAATTTCGAATGCTTCTAGAAGTTTAGAACAATATGTTGAACAAATCAGATCTCAATCTTTAGAATTATTGACGTTAAGCGAATCATAATCATAAACTTGTTTTTTGGAGATATTCATGTTAGAAAAACGATTTCAAATTCTTATAAAGATAGGAGTTTTCCTTTTGATAATGTCAATCTTGCAGTGTTCAAAAGGTAAATTATCACCAGACCAGGTTGTTGATGAACATGGAAAAATCATTCAAGTGATTCCGGAACCCGATACAACTGAGACAAAACAAATTGAATACACTTCCTCTGTAGCTCTTCTCAAAGAAGATGGGACTCTGAATGTTTCAGGTTGGTCTAGATTTCCACACTTTCAGATTAACGAGTCATACATCAAAGCAGAACCTAAACGTTATAAACGATGGGAACATTACACATTCTATAATGAAAATTTCGGAGGCGCAATCACCGTAACTGATATTGGAAATTTAGCGATGGGAAGTATCGAGTTATTGGAATTTAAATCAGGTAAAACGATTTTTTCTAAAACAGAACTCGTGAGACCAGGTGCCATTGTTTTCCCAACCAATACTACGGATCCAATTGAATTTACAAAAGGAAACCAATTCATTCGTATTCAAAAACAAAAAGGCAAAAGAATCATCAGTTATTCAATTCAAGGTGATTCCTCTAATGAAACCATCCAAGGCAATTTTGAATTTACTGAAAAATCAAATGAAGCACTTGCAATCATCACTCCATTTTCTCAATCAGATTTCTTCTACGAGTACAAAATGCCAAGTTTGATCTGTAAGGGAACAATCGTTTACAAACAATCTATTTACGATTTTAAAGAAGATAGTTACGCTGTGTTAGATTGGGGAAGAGGAACTTGGCCTGAGAAAAATAAATGGCTTTGGGCAGCAGGCGCAGGAATGGTTGGTGGTGAACTTCTTAGTCTAAATTTAGGTTATGGATTTGGAGATCCCAAAAACGCTACTGAAAATGGTATCGTTTACAAAGGGAAAGTTCATAAACTTGATAAAGTGGTTTGGAAGTATGATGTTACAGATTACAAAAAACCTTGGAAATTTGTGAGTAACCAAGGTAGATTGGAGTTAAACTTTACTCCAGTTTATCTATTGTATTCAGATATAGATCTTATGGGAATGATCGGTTTTTTAAAACAACTGATTCAAAATTTTTCGATGTCTGAAATCTTTGAATTATTAAAAACCGAAGCTTATTTGAATAAGGCATTCGGTGTTTATAATGGATATGTGGTTTTAGATAACGGAACAAAACTTGAAGTTAAAAACTTGTTTGGTTTTGCCGAACAAATGTACCAACAATGGTAAATCATATCATATAATTTCTTAAAGTTTTTAACCTGATTGTGGTAAAAATCACAATCAGTGTTAATAGAATTCCTGCAGATACAACTGCTGTTGGAATCGAAACTTTGACAAGAATCATCCCCGATAAAAATCCTGCAAATGCTGGTACCACTTGGCTTGTAATTGTATACAAACTCATTAACCTTCCTCTGTATTCTTGGCTCACTTCTGATTGAAGGATTGCAACAAGCAAACTGATACTAGCCCCAGCACCAAATCCACTTACGAGTAATAAACCTATGGAAAGCCATAATTGTGAACTGAGTCCAATGCCTAATAGACCTAATCCACATAACAATCCAGAGGTGAGAATCAATTTTCCATAACCAAACGGTTTTGCTAGTTTTAAAGAGGTACCTCCTCCCAAAAGTAAAGCTAAGGCAAGGGCTCCTAAAAAGAATCCACGTTCCATCTCACCTAATTGTAATACACCTTTTGCATACCTAGGCAGCATCACCTGGACTGGTCCCATAGAACAATAGATCACAATCGAAAATATAAGTGTCTGTCTAAGTAATGTATGGTTTTTTGCATAAGATACCCCACGTAGAATCCTATCCCAAGCAGAAGAAGTTTTTCCTTGTCCTTCAGTTTTGATCCCGATGAGTAAACACATTGCTATTAAAAATAGGCTAACACCAGTGATGTGAACCATCTGCCAGGAACCAATACTTCTGCAAAACGCCAATATAGGTGGGGCAGAACCAAAACCTAACATCACGAGCACATTAAATATCACTGCCATTTTTTTTTGTTTCTCTCCTGCCAATCGGCCAAGTAAAGACATCCTGGCGGGAGCAAGGATTGACCAACCCACTCCAACAAAAAAAGCTGCAAGTAAAAATAAAGAAACAGAAGTGTAACCAATCAATTTTGATGAAAGATTTAATAGTCCTAGTGCAATTAAAAAAGAACCATGGGCAATTTGTGCTAAAATTTGTGGTGAGTGAGAGTCACACCAAGCTCCTGCAAACCATCCTAATACCAAGGGAACTCCAAAACATAATCCAAATCCAATTCCTGCTAATGCATCTTGGTTCCAAACATCTTGTGCATATAAAATAACACTATAGTTAGTTAGGTGACCAGCTAAAAAACCCAAGAAGGATGCGGACAAAAATCGAATCATTTGTCCTTGGTTATAAGTATTAGAGGAACTCATTTTGTCTGTGTTACTTCCATAAGAGTTGGTTGCCCATCTTCAATTTGCCAACTTGGAAAGGCACCATTCGAAGAATATGCTTTTCCCTCTGGAGAAAATTCAATGTCTCGAGTGAATGTAACCTTTCGACTCATTGGATATACTTTCCAATTTTCTGTTTTGATATCCATTACCATCAAATTGTCTGATGAAGTTCCTGTGACCCAAACAAGATTACGTTTTCTATCCACATTCAGAGAATAAGGTGTCTCCACGCCATCAACTGCTGTTGGAAGTGGGTATAGTTTGAACTTTCCATCTTCTGGAGTGTACTTGGCAATTGACCCTTCTGGAAAAACGGAAATCCAAACATGATTGTCTCGATCCACACGAAGTCTTCTAGGACCTTGGAAAGGTGTTTCAATCACCTGAAAGGAAAAATCCTTCGGATTGATTTTACCAATTGTGTCTGCATGTAATCTTGTAAACCAAACTGTTCCATCAGGTGCAACATCAATCCCATATGGCAGTGGCATTCCACTCACACGTTCATCAACTGGTAACAAGTGCATTGGAAAACCCCAATTCATAAGTTTCACAATGAATCCACTGATCCATAAACTAAAACTTTCTTTTTTGGTTCTTGCAGGTAAATCGAAGTAATGGAAAGAAAGATCTTTACGATCAAACATTCCCACCTGGTTTGAAAGTGCTAACGTAAACCAAACTCGGTCTTTATCGTCAATACGAATGGTATGTGGATAAAGTCCATTTTGAAACATATGGTCCTTGAACTGTTTGGATTTTGGATCAAACTCTGTGATTCGTTTTTGTAAGGAAGGAGTGATAAAAATATTTCCGTCAACTGGAGATTCCGCAAGAGAATGTAAACCAACATAAGTTTCATGTTTTTGGAATGATCGTAACCTTCCAGGTAACAGACCACCCAACTCATCATCTGGTTGTTTTGGAACCTTATATACTACCGTTTTACCTGTATTAGGATCAATTTCCCAAAGACGGTCTTGGATATTATCACCTACGTAAACTAAACCAGTTTTTTTATGGTATAGTAAATCATGCATTTGGGAGAAACTATCACCCATAGGCCATTCTCTGATGACAGCCCCATATAACTCTTTTCCCCATGGACGACCAGGTGACACACGTTCGGGGTGTTTGAGTAATTCAACATATGCATTTGAAAGTAAACTTGGAAGTTTTTTCTTAGCTTTCCCATGAGGTCTTGCACCATAACCCATCATTCGATTGATGATATCTTCCCAATCACCTTCTGAGAAAGCTCTTCTCATGAAAAAACTTCCTTGTTGGTGACAAAAACCACATTGTTCTAAATATGTTTTTCTTAAGTCTTTGTCTTCACCAAAGTTAAGTGCTGCGACCCAACTATTAGAAGGATATTGACCTACCAGTAAATTTAGATCTGTTTGTTTTTCCATTCGAAACGATACAAAACTCTGATTAGAATAGGATCGTAAATTTACATCTTTATAACCAATTTTACGCAATCGAATGTTAACTTTTGGTGCATATGGAAATGAGATATTTACCTTGCCGTTGGGATTTGTAAACATTGTAACTTCTGGTGTAATCATAAATTCAAGTCTTTCTGGTGGATAACCATGGTCATCACGAGGTGGAACTTGAGGTTTTTCGGCCTTAATCGTAATCATAACAAGATCCAAACTTTTTCCATCACTATCTTTGATATCCAACTGGATTGCAAATAACGAAGAGTAGGTGAATAATAATCCAAAAACTAAAATTTTAAATTTCATCGAATGGAACTCCTTTGGCATTTAAATACATTATGAATGTTTCTTTTGAGTTGTACTTGGGAATATAGCCAAATACTGTCTTTAATTGTGTGTTTGATAAAACAGGCCTATAACGTAAAAAATCGATTTGATCGGGACCATATTGCGTAAGCCGAAGATTCTTAAGTACCAATAACAAGGTCTGTAACAAAAAAGCAGGAATGGAAATATATGGTTTTCGGATCATTTTACTGATCTCTTGTAAACTGAGAGCGCCATCTCCGGCTAAATTAAACTTACCTTCCTTTTTTTCGGCTATTCCTTTGGTGATGATTTGAATTACATCTTCATCCCAAATAAACACAAATGGACTTTTGTGGCCTAAGATACCCATCACAAAAGGTTTTTGAAACATATCGGTAATTAGATTATTCACTGTTTTGCCAAGGATGGTTCCGGGTCTTAAGATCAATTGTTTGAGCTGAGGGAATATGGATCTGTATTCTGTTAATAATTCTTCCACTTCACGTTTGTGTTTGGAATATACAAACGCCGAATGGCCCCGTATGGGATCTGTTTCTTCAATCCATTCTTTATTTTCTTTATGATAACCGTAGGCTGCACCTGAACTTGTGATGATCACTTGTTCCGTTCGAGCATATGCTGCTCCATCTAACACATTCTTGGTGCCTTGTACATCAATTTTCCACTGCTTTTCCTCACTCATACCAGGCGGAGGATTGAGAATTGATGCAAGATGGACAATCGAATTGGGTTTCCAGTCTTGGATCAAATCAACAACAGAATTTCGATCACTGATATCCAAAATTTGAAATTCAAATTGGGAAGAGACAGGTGAAATAGGCATTGGTTTGATATCAGTTGCCATGATTTGCCAAGTTGGATAGATTTTTAATAAATGTTGGATGAGTGTGGATCCAATATAACCCGCACCACCAGTCACTAAAACTTTCAAATTAGTTTCCTTCTACGGGAGGTCGGCTTTTCCAATATGACACCAGAATCAAACCAGAGATAATATGCCATATTCCCCAAAACGCCGCCACCAAAGCCATGTTTGGCTCTGCTTGGAATTGTGTGAGAATGAGTCCTAAGGCAAGCCCTGAATTTTGCATTCCAACTTCAATGGTAATGGCACGTTTGTTTGCTTCGTTTTGTAAAAAAACTCTCGCAATTAAATTCCCAATGACTAAAGCGATGAAATTATGAAAAACAACAATCACAAAGACAAAACCAAGATTGTCTAAAAAGATTTTCCAATTCCCACCAACAGCAACGATTAGAAAGATTAAAAATGCAAACGATGAAACACGTTTAAAAAACGGAGTGATTTTATGAGCGAAACCAGTGACAAAATTTCCTAAGAACATTCCCAGTAATAATGGAATGAGTAATAATACAATTAATCCTTTGACAATCATCAAACTATCAATCCTAAGATCTCCTGATCCAGAAATCATAGCATAGGTAACTGGATTTAAATTTGCCGTTAAAGTAAAGTTAAGTGGTAAAGTAATGATAGCAAATAAACTTGAAATAGCTGTCATACTCACAGAAAGTGCAGTGTTTCCTTTACCAAGATGGGTAATGATATTGGATAGGTTTCCACCTGGACTTGCAGCTACTAACAACATTCCTAATTCAATTCCGGCAGGAAGATCCAAAACAAGCGTGATAAGCAAAGTGACCCAAGGTAAAAAAACCACTTGGCCAATGAGGCCAGCAAGAGCAGCTATAGGTCTTTGTAAAACAGCTTTAAAAGCAATGAATCGAAGTTCTAAGGCAACTCCAAAGATCATGAGAGCCAAAACCAAACCCAAAACAATTTGGTAATCATTGTTATAATTCATATTTGAATCTTCCTAGAGAACCTTCATAACCAAACATTAACCAATTGAGTTATGAACGGATGTTCATCGGAGTAATATTCTAAATCAGAAAGAAGAGATTCTATCTTTTTTTATCATCTTAGGGTCAGAAACCAAAGTTATTTCTGAACGCTTCGTTGCATTTTTAGAAGTGAATGGATTAAAATAAGTGGGATCATGACAAAAGACACAAAAGGATAGTGGATTTATCCTTTTGTGGAGCTAAGAATTTATCTAAAAACAGAGTGAATCTAGTTTGATTAGAAACCAGATGCCGTAATCGCAGATCTCGAACAAGGATTGTTATTGGGATCACAAGTATACACTTTAAATGTGAAGCCATCATTTGAGTTAGGTCTTTGTGATGTTGATCCAAAATTGGTTCCACTTGCAAATCCCAAATCAGTACAACTCGATGTGGATACATTGTATTTTTTAATGTTCGTATTCAATAATCCGCCAGCACCACCTGGTGGAGTGTTGAAATAAGATGTAGGTCCAATATTTCCACCATTGAGTTGGAAAGTATCATAACAATTTCCTGTGTAAGAACCACCTAAATCGGCAACTTCCATAATCACAAGAGACTTGTTTCTATCGACTCCACCATTGAGTATATTGTTGATGATTAGGGAAGAGATACCTTCTCTGTCTTGTTCCTTCGATTGGCAATTTAAAAGGAATAAAGAAAGTGAAAGTGTTAAAATGATTCTGGTCATGAATGTTAATTTAATTTTCATAAATATACCTTTTAGTTTGGCCTATAACTGTAAGCTTCTGGAGAAACAACTCCCGTCCAAAAGTTCGCTTGGAATTGCAAATAAACACGTCTATCATCAATTGGCATTGAGTTTCCTGTGTTGGGATTTACATCAAATTGATTTCCTAAAATTTGATAGTAGAGTTGTGCTTTGAAATGATGTTTATCACCAAATAAGTTCAATCCTGCCCAATACACTCTTAAAGAATCAGTAGGATCGACCTTTCCATTTCGATTGAAGTCTCCTTGGATGTATTCATATTTTAACAATGGCATGATATAATAACGATCCAAAAATGGAATGTTATAACCAATAGTTCCATGGTATCCATATAAATCATTCGAAGCGGCACCACCAAACTTTGTATAAGCACCAGATAAATAAATACCTTTGTAGGTAAACGTTGTATCGTAAGTGTGTCCCACTAATCCCATTTTTGGTCGCGCCAATGTAGGAACAGAATTCTGAACTAAAAAGTTTGGATTTCCATTTGCATCTAAACTCCCTCGATCCGGATTCGATCCTTGCGCAGTTAATAATTGAATCCCACTTGTTGTACCAGGAGTGTATTCAGGAACGTAAAGTGCTGGTGTAATTAAGTTTTGGGTCTGTAGATAACCTGCACCCAAAGACCATTTCATCTCTCGTTGGAAAATTTCTTCTCCTTCTTGCCAATTCACCATTTTTCCGTCAGATTCTCGTTTTAATCCACCAAACACATTCACTTGTGCTCGTGCATAATATATAGGAGATGTATTTATTGCTCCATAACGATTTGCAGTTGTTAAGTCTTGTCGTCTACCAGTACCATAATCACCACCACCACCTTTTCCGTTACTCACCATTAAGGAAACTTGTAAGTATCGTTCCCATTTGTGATCTAATTCTTTAAGTGGAGTTGCTTGGATCATAACACCATGATCAAATTGTGGAATTGCATTTACGATCATACTTCGTTCTAATGTGACGAAGTTAGCTGATGATTGTAAGTATTCACGACTGAATTGAGTTGGTAATTGTCCAAACACAAATCGTAATCCAGCATAAGGTATTTTTGCATACCCAAATGCTTCATGAATGTAACCACGATTATCTTTTAATCTTGTGTTGGATACATAACTCGTTGTTGCTTGTCGACCATTTGCATCTAAATAATTTAATGTACTAGTTGTTTGGACAATATCAGGTCGATTCAACATGTTCTCCAATCGGAGTTGGATATTAGTTCCCCACCAATCGTTTTCGTATTGAGCGCCTAATCGTAAACGTCTGAAGTTCCAATCCACATTATTGAAATCTCGATGACCATTGTTATAGAGAGAATCTTCAGTGCCAGAGACTCCTCTGAATTGGATACGTCCATAAATCGTTAATTTCTCTTTTGCAGTATCATCAGGTCTGTGTGCAAATGCATCAGGTAGGGTCGTGGCATTTCCATTGGAAAGGGGGCGGCTATATTCCACCTTCACACGATTGGGTCCTGGTTTGGTATAAATTTGCCCAGTTTCGGTGTCTTCGTAGAGTTCTTGGTAAACCTTCGTTTGTGGTTTTTTCGATTGGTTATCTGCGGGATTTGGTTCGTTTGTGCGGGTCACTTCTGGTTCGGCAGAAAGTATGCTAACTAATAATAAGAGTCCCAAAGCTACTTTTGTGATACTATTCATTCGATGTTTGTCTGTACTGATTTGGATTCATTTCAATAGAGGATACCTCCATGAGAATGTTTCAGTCTGGTTACAAGCACATTGAATCTATGACAGGTTTGGAGGACAAGAATATTACAAATTAGTTACATATACGCGAAACTGCTTGTTTGTTGTGCATTTTTTTTCGGAAATGGAGGTTTGTCATAATCGAAGGGTTGTTTTATGACATTTTTATAACGATTCCAGATTCAAAAAACTTCCAGATTTAGCGGTTTGGTTTCCGGATCACCAACTTGAAACCCGACCAAATCGGATCGATCGCGCAGACTTGGTATCCTCAAGTCCCAATCCCAAGGCAAAATCTCGGATTTTGTTTTCATCTAAATCAGAAACCATTTTGGAAATTTTGACTGGTACAGGCATTTCCCCCCAATCTGCCAAATTGAGTCCATTTGGTCGATTTAGAAAATAATGGGACATATTGTCCTTGATCCCTAATTTTTCGATGACCGATTTTCCAGAATAACCCGCTTGTTTTGCCACCAATACATCCCTTTCCCATCCGATACTTGATCCGCTGAGGACAAAAAAAATCCAATTCCCAGGTTAAAAATTCAAACTCGACAGTAAGATTCATTCCTTTTTTTTAGTAGACTATTGTCGATCACCAGGTTATTGCCTAAATTCCCAAAAGGATAGGTAAGTTTGTATTTTGAGGGTATAGAGTGTTATCAATCGCAGATCTTTGGAAACAGGGAAAAATCATCATCAACCGAATTCGTTTTGGATTAGTATTACTCTTCCTACTTGCCATGATTGGGGCCAAAGATGAATTCCAACCGAAGATGTTCCTCATCCATATGATTGGAACTTGTACAATGGGTTTTTATTGTGCACTTGCATATGTATTAGAAAAAAAAACAAACCCACCCACTTGGTTTCATAAAATTCTCATCTTAATGGACACATTAGTTTTATCATTAACCATCATCTTAGATTGTTCGTTGAGTTTAGAAGAAGCAGAAGCTGCTCTTTCGAATGCAGTTGTGTATTTTATCTTTTTCTTTAACGCGATTTATTCTGGATTTTTAGGGGATCGTAAATTTGTTTTGATGAACTCACTTTTGGGTTCTGTCTTATCGGCGATTGCTTTGATTGTTGCGGTGAATGTAGGTGGTATCCAACTTTCAGTGGATCCAAAGCAATCACAAGAAATTGGTTATGTTGGATTAGCAGGAGAAGTGATGAAACCAATTTTCATCATGATTGCAGGATACATTGTCAGTTTATTAGTCCAACTTTTGACATAAATTAGTTCTTTAGCGGATATTAAAGCGGAAGAAGCAGAAGTACTCCTGAACCAAACAAAAGAACGAAGTAAAGTTTCTGCAAATGCTGCACTCAAATTAGAATCTTCGATTAATAATTTTAGTAAATTTGTTTCCGATACATCTGTAAAATTAGAATCGCAAGCGGCTTCTTTGGAAGAGATCACTGCTGTGATTTCTGAACTTTCAAGTTCCTTTGAATCAAATGGAGTTTCCATTGAAGAACAAAATAATAAAGTACAAAGTATGGTTGCTGATACAGTAGAATTAAAAGAGACAGTTGACCAAATTTTAATCCAAAGTGAACAACTTGTAGAAATTGCAGAAATCAATAAAAAAGAAAGTATGTCCGTCACAGAAGTGGCAGACCAAACTGCATCGCATTTGGAATCCATCCAAGCTTCTTTTGACCAAGTGAATGAAATCAATAATATTGTTGCCGAAATTGGGGAAAAGACAAACTTACTTGCGTTAAATGCTTCAATTGAAGCAGCTCGTGCGGGTGATGTTGGTAAAGGTTTTGCTGTAGTTGCCAATGAAGTGAGTAAACTCGCTGAGTTTACAAAAAATAACGTAAAACGAATTTCAAGTGTTGTCAAAAGTTCAAAAGAGATCATTACCAATGCTAGGAACGCATCAAAAAATACTGGTGAACTTGCAAAATCGCAAATTGAACGCCTAAACCAAACTTTAGTGCAAATCCAAAATATGAACCAACTCTATATCGAACAAAGGAACACATTGTCTTCCATTTTATCGGAATTATCTCAAATCAGAGAACTATCGAATCAAATTGCTGGATCCACCAAAGAACAATTATTAGGTCAAAAAGAAGCCTCCAAAGGGATCATCCAATTGGAGATGGAAGTGAATGAAATCAGTCGTGCTTCAAAAGACTTAGAAGAACATATCCAAATGATCAAAGAAGAAGCCAAAACCTTGGCTTCTATGGGAAATCAATAAAAAGATATCCTAATGTTTTGAATGTTAGTGATTCGTTAAAAAATTAAGTATCTCATCCTTCACTGAGTCGGATCGTAAGATCATTTTATGACCCAATCCATTTGTTGAGATGAGTTTTCCTTGTTTCCATGACCTTGCTACTACTTCACCCATACTGTAGGGGATTTCAACATCACCTTGGTCATGGATGACTAATAGTTGATTCTCAAAGTTGGGACCAGAAGTTTCTAAATCAATACTTGCCATGGTTCGTTTCACTTTTTTCTCCAATACCAAACGCATATTGTTTTCTTCCGTTTCCGTTAAATCAAAATACCGACTAAAGTCCTGGATCAATAATTCCAATTTGGATGGTGGTGCAATATAAACCAATTTCTTTGCACTCACACCTAACTCTTGTGCTACTGTCGCAACAGCTCCACCAAAAGAATGTGTGATGATAAAATTTGGATCTCCAATCTGGTTTGTAAGTTCCTTCACAATTTTTGCTGATAAAACAATATTAGAATACCGGCCTGATGAAAATCCATGACCTGGTAAATCAATTCCTACAACTTTGTAACCTTCTTCGATGAGAGATGGGATGAACCTTGAAAAGTTTCCAGTATGACCATTCCATCCATGGATGAGTAAAATGGTTCCTTTTGAATCTCCTTCCGAATTCCAAATATAATATTGAATTTTATGTTCTTTTACTTGTAACAATGATTTGGTTGCCTTGTCTAATACATCCATTTCCTTTCTGGAAGGACTTTGTTTCTGTGTTTTCAAAAACTTTTGCACAGTGACAAATCCTATCCAATTTGGATTCTTTTTTGCAAATTCCCATTTTTTTTCCATGGGGATTGGATATTCTCCATTTAAAGAACGAACGGTCGTGCTAATTGTATTCATAAAAATCTCCTGTATTACTTAATTTTCACATCTTAATTGGGATTCGTTTATTTCATATGTCGTTTGATTAATTCGTTAAAACATTGTTTGGTTCGTTTCTCAGAAGATTTATCTTCCAATAAACGATTGTAAAAATGAAAGGATAAGACAAGACCCCAAATTTCTTGGACCAACTGCTCCACATTTGTTTTCGGTTCTAACTCTCCTCTCTCTTTGGCTTCTTCTACAAATTGTTTTAATGAAGAGTGCCATGAAAGTTGGATTTTTCGTAGATGATCACGTACAATTCCAGGTCTATCATCAAACTCAGAACTTGATGCCAAAAACAAACAACCACCTGGTAAATCAGAACGATTGGACCAATCAAGCCAACTCACAAATGCATTTCGTAATCTTGTAATTCCTGGTTTGGATTTTAAAGCGGGGTATAACACATAACGTCGAAAAAGTTCACTCCCTTTTCGCAAAACATCGATTTGGAGATTTTCTTTCGAAGAAAATTTAGCAAAGAGACCACTTTTGGACATTCCCAATTCTTCCGCAAGTGTTCCAATGGTAAGTCCTTCCAAACCATGCACACTCGCAATTTGAACAGCTCGGTCTAAAATCAATGATTTAGTTTCTTCGCCCTTGCTCATAATATTAGTACGATCGTTCGTTTAAATTTGTAAAGTCTTTTTTTAAGGTTGGGGCGCCTCGAAAGGATGGAATTTCAGATCCAATTGTATCATGACCGGGCCTTACGCTTCCATCTTTCTTTTCCCGAAAGGATGTCCGCTTCAGTCCCTGGCGCGGAGATTCAGTCTATCTGACGACTTTGGAGTAAGGATCAGGTAGAAATATGTTTTGCCTTTTCCTTTGGAATCTTAGAATAATGACAGTTAGTATCTTGTAACACCATACTATGGCATCACAAAAAAAGAATCACGAATTTTTAAATATTATAAAATCACTCAAGCAAAATGGACGTGAATCAGAAGTAGAAACTCGATTGGTATTACCTCTTATTCAATTGTTCGGTTTTAATAATGAAAACTTTCGAGATAAAGTATCGTTGAAAAATTGTGGTGAAGCAGACTTTGTTTGTTATGTAGATCAAAAACCATTTCTAGTAATTGAAACAAAATCAAATTCAGTAAATTTATCCGATCCCAATGGAAAACCGTACTTGGATACAAAATTTCAATTATTTGAATATATGCGTTCAAAAGAATTGCAGCAGGTTCCATTTGGATTATTGATTAATGGAAAAAACGCACAGATTTTCAAAAGGAAAGAAAATATAATTTTTGCCCTAACAGAAATTTTAAACTTAGAAACAAATACAGATAAATCAATTACTACCTTAAAAAAATATTTAAAGAAGCCGTTCCATTACGAAGAAAGTTTTAATTCTGCAATTATCGCTATTTATAATAATAAAGGTGGAGTTGGTAAAACAGTCACAACAGGTAACTTTGCTGGAGTACTAGCAGAAAAGGGGAAAAATGTTTTACTCATTGATTTAGACCCGCAACAAAGAGACCTAACCGATTCCTTTAAAATTGATCATAAAAAAATGGATTCATCTACAAGCATCTTTGATATACTACTTGGAAAAGAGATCAAAGAAGGTATTAAAACCATTCCAATCAAAAAAAATTTGCACATCATCAAGGGTGATGAACGTTTTGATAGTTCTACTTATGCTACTAAATCCATAAGCCTATCTATGATTAAAAAGTTTAGAAAGTTATTAGAGATGTTTAGCACAAGAGGTAAATTTGATTATATTTTGATCGATTGCCCTACAAACTGGAGTTTTTTTAGTAAAATGGGTGTTTCTGTTTCGGATGCAGTATTAATACCTGTGAACTACCAAGCAGCCCAAGCAATCCATAATGCAGTACAAGTATTAGAGAAATTTATTCCAGAAGTATGGTATGAGAGAAATGGAAATGGACCAGAAGTTTTGCCGATTCTTTTTAACAATGCATATACGGATCAAACGAGTAAAAAACATTTCGATGATGTAAGGCGTGATGAAATTAGAAAATTAACAAAAGATAAATGGTATTTAAAACTATTTGATGAAGTTATTGAAATCAAACACCATCACGAAATTTCAACTTCTCTTTTTCTACATATTGATCAAAATGGACCATCTCCCTATACTTTAAAAAACAAAAACTCAAAAGCATTCAAAGAATATGAAGAAGTGATAGGAAAACTTTTTGGAATATAATCCAAAAAGTTAAATCCAAACGTTTCAATCATTAACCAACCTTTTTGTAAAATGTTTCCGTAGCTTTTGCCTCTTCGCCCTTGGGGCTTATATTATAGGTTATGAGAGAAAATTCTGAGTCACTCAAGATTTGAAACTCTGTCCTCCAGCCCCAAAGGTCGTCTCCATATTCTGGGTTTCCATAAGATCCAGTCATAACGAATCCATTTTCTTTTTGTGGTCCACTAGACAACATGATTTGTGTTCCCATATGAAAACTATCAATCCAAGAACTCGTGTACCTTTGGTAAGGGATATCATATCCTACGATCATTTTCCCTTCGAATGGTTTCCCTTCTAAACTACTTTTGGTATCTAGGCAAATGAACCGACCACCTAATAGACTTGTGACGGTTGTTTCTGCTTCTGATTCATCAGCCAATACATCTTTTTCAAACCAAGTTTTTGTGGTTCCTTGCCAATGCCCGAGGAGTTGTTTTAAATGTTTGTGTGCACCATCTTGTAACGATATGTCAAATTTGTTAGTTGTCATAATGAATTTCCTTTTTGGTATTTTCTCCTTTCAATTACTAATTTGTCTCAGGCGTATAACGAAGGATCACTGCACCAGACGAAAGTGAATTTGTCTCCGTTAGTTTTAAGGGAATGTTTGGAATTCCTTCTTGGAATAGTTTTTTTCCCTTCCCTAAAAATATAGGAGTGATGCAGATCCGGTATTCGTCGAATAGATTTGCTTTCATCAAAGATGCCGATAAGATTCCACTTCCAAAAACAAACATATTTCCCGTACCTTCGTTTTTTAATTTTGTGACTTCTTTCACCGCATCTTTTGTAATTGTGGTCTTGTTCCATTTTGCGGATTGGAGTGTCGTAGAACATACAAGTTTAGGGAGGCTGTTCATGAATTTGGCAACTTCCCCTTCATCCTCTGGGGCACTAGTCCAATAATCGGCCATTCCTTGGTAAGTTGTAGCACCAAACACAAGGTAGTCGGCTGACCGCAGTTGGATGAGACTAAGTTCTTCTAATTCTTTTCCCCAAACAAGTCCGTGGAAACTAAGGTCCCAATTTTTTTCACCTTCGAAGTATCCGTCTAAGGTGATTAAATTCCACATGATTAATTTTCTCATAATGACCTTCTTTTGAACTGATTTTGAATGGGGTGAGTTATGAATGTTACAAAATGTATTGTTGTACATTCATTCCAAAAGGTATATCTGTTTTTTCATTTTAAGTCAAGAAGATTGTAGTGTAGGGATTTCATTTACAATCAAGACTAGAAATTTCTTATTTCTGAAAGATTTGTTTCTGTATCAAATCGATGTTAATTGATTCGGTTATTTTTCGCATTGAATGGTGGTTGCTTTTTTAGGAACTAATATGGAAATCGAAATGGATGGAAACAAAGATCTTAACAATAGAGCAAAAGTGTTTGGTTGGGAAAAAATTGGAGATGTCTTTAGCGAATCCATCTGAAACAGAAGGATTTACACTTATGAGTGGTATGTATGTTGAATTTCTTTACAAAGGATTACCAAGTGAAGCAGGGCCTTTTTTCCATTCGATTTTTATGGATTGGTTACCAAATTCAAACTTCGAATTAGACAATCGTCCTCATTTTGAAGTGATGGGAGAGAAATATAAAAACGACGATCCAGATTCCGAAGAACTGGTTTATATTCCGATTGTTTCGCGCTAAGTATATGTAGGGCTTGCTCTATAACATTTACAATTGGAAAGGAGAGTAGCGTTTGGTGAACCCGAAATAGCCTGAGGTAATTTCAATATATTAGCAATCTTGCATTTTTTGGGATATAAAACCACCTAACAAAATATTTGACAGGAAATAGAATTCTTACCATTGTGAGTAACTGCGCAATTTTTTGTGCACATTTGAAAAAGGAATGAAAAATGAAACGAAAAATACTGACTGTACTACTTTTAGGGTTATCCTTATATCACTGTAATGGTTTTCTACTCCCGAAAGACAAACAAAACCAATCTTCCTTTTTAGCTTCTTTTTTAGGTCTTTTCATTGGTAATCCAGATACTTCTCGATCTGTTTCTGCTGAGGTCGGACCCAATGGTGGTACTTTGCAAGCATCAGATGGTAGTTTCTCATTTGAAATTCCAGCTGGGGCACTTGCAGAAACGAAAGTCATCACCATCAGTCGCAATGTGAATCCGAATGGATCGATTCCCACTGAATACAATTCCACAAGTCCTGTTTTTAAATTCGAACCAGAGGGATTAAAGTTTTTAAAGCCAGCTTACTTAAATATCAATTACGACCAAGGTAGACTACCTGAAGCTGGAATTGAAGAACGTAGTATTGGTATGTATTACGTAAAAGATGATTCGACTTTGGAAAAAATGAAGAAAGTTTCTGTGGATTATTCTTCTAACACGATAAAGGTGGAAGTTGTTCATTTTTCGTTTGGAGTTGGATTAAACATTCAAATTTGGCTAGTCTCAAGTGGAATTATAACCAATCCCAATCCAGTTTCGAATATAGCTAATAAGGTGATCGAGGAATTGGCAAATTATGCTGACTACGGATATGCAAGTGTTAGCGAGTATTACCAAGCGAACGCGGGTATTCTTGGACCTTTTATCAATCAGATAGTAGCAGTTTTGGGAACTGATCCGATTACAGCTGCTTTTCCTACTGCAGATTTTGATGGAGATGGTGCACCTAACTTTGAAGATCCGATGGTACCTTCACTTGGTCCCGTTATTACAGTGAATTCTATTTCCGCTCCCAATGTGAGTACGCTTTCTGGTTCAATCCTTTCGACAGAGATCCAATGGAAATCTTCGAAAACAGGGACATATTCCATTCGTAAAAATGCTGCCGATTGTAATTCAGGAACCGTTTTGTATTCAGGGAATGTGACAGCTAATGTAAACCAAACCTCAGGTTCGATTCTTGCGTCATCCTTAAACTTGGGTACCAATGCACTTCGCATTTGTGTGACAAGCAGTGGAGTAACAGGTTTTGGTGTTGCGTCTGTTAACCGAGATGACACAGTCCCTGGTGTTACAATTTTCCCTTCAGGTGGAAATTATGGTACAGTTCAATCGGTCGTTTTGAATTGTTCCGATGTAGGGGGTGCTGGTTGTTCTAAAGTAATTTATACAACAAATGGTACTACTCCATCCTTTGGTGCCAACTGTTCGGTAAATGCTGGTAGTGTATACACAACTTCAATCCCTACTCCAAACCAAACAACCACAACATTTAAAGTAAGAACTTGTGACCAAGCAGGGAACCAGTCTATTGTCTATAGTGAAACATATACAGTGGATACTGTTGTTCCAACGATCACTATCAATAGTGTTCTTCCTTCAACCCATTTAAAATCCGGACAAATAGCTACAATCAGTTGGAAGTCAGATAAAGAAGGAAACTACATTTTGAAACAAGGTACTTCTTGTGCTGCCGGAACTCCTCTCGTTGGAACGAATGTTTCGGGAACAGTGGCGGCCAATGAATCAGTTACTTCTGAAATTCCCGTTGCTTCACTTGGTGCGGAAGGGAATAAAACTGTATTGGTTTGTGTGGCTAATTTAATCGGAACAAATGGTTCATCTTCTGTTTCCTATATTGTCGATTTTGCAAGTCCAGTGATCACTTCTTCTGTTGCGAATGGAACGTATTCAGCACCACAGACACTCACCATCACTTGTGATGATGTACCTTCAGGTTGCCACGAGATCATTTATACAGTCAATGGATCTTCTCCATCTTTTGATTCCTCAGGTGCCATTCTGAATGGTCAATTGTATACAGGTTCGATCATCACACCTAACAATACTGTGTTGGAATATCGCTTTTTGGCAAAAGACCATGCAGGAAATGTTTCCGCGGAGCTTGTTCGAAATTTTACGATTGGGGAATTGATACCCAAGTTTACTTCGTTTGAAGTTCCTGGTGCTGCAATATCAACAACAATCAATGAGACAGCAAAAACCATTACGATATTAGTCAATAAAACAAATACGCCGGAATATAATGTAACGTATACTGTCGAAAATGCGAGTTCGGTTGTACTTACAAATTCTTTGCCTTCTCAGATTCCTTTTCAACAGAATGATTCTATTCCAGTGATTTGGGATTATTCAAGAAAATTAGTGAAAGAACTAACTCTTATGAGTCCCACTGGCAATTCAGTAAATTATAAGATTTTTACAATTGGATTTGATGTGAGAATTCATACGCCTCCTGCATCTAATTTATCCACTAAAACTTCAGCGAACATACAGATCAATGGTTGGTTTAGTGAAAATGTAAAATTTAGGATAGAATCAATACATGGTAATGTTGATTTAACTCAATGTGTAAGAATGCCTTATGGAGAAGAAATTCAATATCACATTTGTCACAATATTCCTTTATTTCCAAATCCCAATGGTTATTATTTAGATTTTGTTGTAACAGATGTAGCTCCGTACAAAAGTTATAAAGTTCAAAAAGCAACAAAACTAATTGGAACAAAAAACGGTGTTGGTTTTGAAAATGGTGAAATTCCTTATTGTATTTTGCATTATCCAACTTCGATGAATGTTCAAGTTGGGCCGACAGCGACAGAATCAAATTGGATCTACTCTAGAGTTTATTATCCAAATGTTACTAACAATTTAATTGATAATACTCTGATCACAGGCGAAATCGGATATGGACCTCAAGGTACGGATCCACGAACTAATGAAAGCTGGCTGTATTTTCCGATGACATTCAATCCCACTACGTTCATTGATAATACAAATAATTCGGAATATGCAGGAAAATTTAAATTCCAGCCATATACGAGTGTATCTACGCATTCCTATGTTGCAAGATTTTCAATCGATGGTGGTTTGAACTATACCTATTGTGATACCAATGGAAATGGATCAGACTATTTCACCTATGGTCAAATTTATCCAGAATTGCAATTTAGTCCTACTTTACTTGGCACATTAAATTTGACTCAATAAAAAAGTTAGATTCTAATCAAAAAACATTTCGAACTTATTTTTCCCCACCTGCTAATATTAGTGGGTGGTAGGGGTTTCATTTTTTTTATAATCTAGATCTAACCTTTGTAAAATTCGATTTCTTCAATGAGGAAAAGTAGTTTTTTTGAATCAGAGTTGATTCAAATCTTGCAACTTAGTAAATCGACTCACTGAATAAAATTTGAAATCCTTTAATCAATTTTGAAATTAGATGCTTTTACACCATTGGCTTAGAATAAAATTTCACAACAGTTGGTGATTTTCCGTTTAGTGACTGAGTGTAATCTTTTCGTATTTCTGTAATTTCACCTACCGTTGCTGTACCAAGCTCTAATGGTATCAGTTCCTCTTTGGCAGTTTGTAATCCCTTGCGCCAACAAAAAGATACCGATGATTGGTAAAAGTATTGTCCAACAGAATGGAATTGTACAAAAAATTCCAATCAGGGTCATCACATTCCCTGTGTATTGTGATTTGCACCAAGGGCATCGGATGATAAGATCAAATGGTATATTGGTTCCGTTCCCAATCAATCGATATCTTAAGAGAAATTGTCAAGAGTAGTTTTGTGGAAGTCTGAATCGATCGTAAACCTTTTTGATCTCGTTTACTCAACAATCGATTCTATCAAAAATAACGTATTTGATCTCATCTAACAATGAATAAATCATGAACAGTGATCGTAAGATGATTCTAAACAATTGTTGGTTTTAAATTTTGATTGTTTTGGAGTTTTGTTTCATTCCAAATTTTGTTTGGATTCAAAATGATTTTGTAAGGTATGATTTCTAAGTTGATTTGAATTCATAAGAGTTTATAATCAAAATATGCAGTATTTGATTTTGCTTTTGTTTTTCCTATTTTTCCAGTGCACACAGCCGGAACTTAATAATCCGAGTGATTTCCAATCCAATTCTTTTAAGGAAAATGAAACTCTTCTGTGTCTCACGGGGCAATTATCTGCTTGTAACCTCCCCGTACCTGTTTGTACTGAATGTAGATTTTACTCCACAAGTATAACCTATGTTGGGAATCGAAATGGAATTGCAGGTGCTGACGCCATTTGCATGAGTGATGCAAAAAAACCGCCACTTCCAAGTCGAGCCGTCTATAAAGCCTTTCTTGTGGATGATGTGAATCGTATTGCCTGTACAACTTCAAATTGTACGACAGGTGGAAATTCAGAACATAAAGATTGGATTTTAAAACCAAATACCTCTTATTATAGAACTGGAGACTCCCAAAAATTTGCGGTAACTGATAATTTTGGAATCTTTACTTCACAATTATTAGATGTTGATGTCAATGCACTATCAAACATACATACCGGTCTTGCAACTGGTGGTTGGACAACACGCACAAATAACCATTGTAATCGTTGGACGGATGGAACTGGTATAAACAATTCGGGTGTTGCAGCAACGGGCACATCAATTTTCACTTCAACTTTAGGGAGTTGTAATGCACTTTCCGTTATCTTATGTGTGGAACAATAGAATGAACGCTTACCTCAATAAAACTTTTCGCATAATTGGAGGAGGAGTTCACACGTCCAATCCCTAACGTCAATAGAGCATACAATTCAAGGGGACTTAGTTGCTTTCCTGCGAGTTGAGAGTAAAACAAAGCTAGTAATGGATCTATTGATTTAGGATTCACATCACCTTTTAACAGAGTATAAAGACCAAGTGCTTCCAAGTTATTTCCAGATGATAAATTCGACAAAAGGAAAACACGGTATGGGTCTGCATCAATGTTTCCATTAACGCATGTTTCAAACCAATCAATAAATAACCAGCATATTTTCACGTTAGGTTATCAACTCTAGTGACAAGGAACCTTTCTTTCATACACCAACAAACATGTAAATGCGTTAGCGTGATAACCATTGTGGAGGTGTTTGCTTCGAAAAGCACCCATGGATGGGTGCGGGCGCGAAATCTGGCCAAGGAAGGCCAGCTTGAGCGCGAGAAGCGAATACCGAAACCTATACCGAAACTTGGAGACGTTCGGTGAGTCGGTCTCCGTTGCCTTCCTCCAGGTCAGGCAACCTCCGACCCGTCCTGCTCGAGTTCTCAGGCATCCTGCCTTCGACAGAAACAGCTTCACGCTCCCTATGGGTCGCTACTGTTTCTGACTCTCGCAGTCGTTCGACTCACGTCGTAAATAGGTTGTTAGACGAATATAGATTTGTAATTATTTAAAATGAACTCTGGAGACGCCGGGAGTCGAACCCGGGTCCTATCGTCCTCAAATGCAGCTTCTACACGTTTAGTTTGCAAATCAATTTCGGAAAGACTTACCCTACAAACGGGGGACTCATTCCTATCCTACTTAGAGTTCAATTCGGTTCGAAGCGGGCAACAAATCCGAAAGGTCCTTAGAGAGGTGTCGGTTTCTAGGCCACCCAAGGAAACAGCCACCGAAACCGTAGAGCTTAAAATTAAGCTGCTAGAGCAAATTCGTTATTTGCAGTTATTGTTTTGAAGGTTTTTAAGAGGTCCCTCACCCCTACGTGCCACTGAATCCAAGCCAACAACAGTCGAAACCAATGTCGTCCCCATTTCTTAATACTTAGACGATGATAATCGTCTGGATTGTACCGAAAAGCAAAAAAGGTTGAATTGAGGTTTTAGTGTGCTGAAGTGTTTGTATCCTTATGAATTTTTCCCGTTCTTCCTACGATTCATTGTTTTTTGTCTTTTTTCTCCTGATTTTTTTTCCGTTTTGTTCCCAAAAGGAACACCCTTCTGAGAAGGAAATCCGTTTGGCTGTTTACGGAAAAGAAGAGGGGGATCCCATCCGTATCCTTGGTCAAAAACAAATCAATTTGGATGAAACGCAAGAAATGGAAACTCTTGTTTTGTTCCAATCTGGGCAAAGTGAAGTGGTGTCTGCATTTCGCAAAGAGGGGTCTAGTTGGTCCTTTTTATGGAAGTTAGAATTTTTTCTAAAAGATTTAGGGCCTATGTATTATGACGGCAAACAAAACAAGTGGTTAGCTGGATCCATTTCAGGAAAAGAAAAACCAACGTTTGCTGGTGATTGTTTGAGACGAATTGTCGTTGCAGAACTACCTGGAGATAATTTTAATTCTGTATTCATAGAAGTTTTGTCCGAGGAACCACCGTTAGGTTTATTTTCAGTTCCAATGGGATACCGCAAAGGCAAAAAAATTTGGGATGGTTACCAACTCAAAGAACATGAAGAATTGAAACGAAGCAAACGTGTTGAGTTTGAATACAGTGCTAAAGACAAGTCATTTCGAATTTTTCCAACCAATCCTAATTATTCACAAGAATTTGTGTTTAATGGATGGGAAATGATTGCAAACCTTCCAATGCAACCTGTTCCTTCTTTTGTATCCTTAGAAGTAGAGCCAAAGTTTGAAATAGGAAAAGAATCTCTTGTGACTTTACAACTTAAGAACAGGGGCAATTATGTGAGTTTAACGTATCTCTCTCTTTCCTTTCCCGATTCTGGATCTCTTCGATTGGCAAATGAAACACAAGGTGTTCGATTGTATAAAAAGGGAGATATTGTTTATAATGTGGTTCAAAATAAAAAAATCCCAGCGGAATATCCATTATTAGAAGTTACAAAGGAAGGATGGGCAAATAACTTTCGTTATGGTGTTAAATTCTACTATACTCCAAGTTCTACCGATACACCTCGAATTTTATTCCGTTCAACTTATAAGTTTTATCAAGAAATCATTTCGATTCCCAATCAATATTCAATCGCACCTTTTGAAAGAGACCAACAAGGTTTCCCATCTTACATTTTGAATGGGATGATAAATTAATTTTGAGATGAAATCAAATAAAATTACAGAGGAAATCTTAGTAGCGAGGCGAGAAATTGTTCGAGTCCAAGTGGAACGATTTCATTTGTTTTATACTGATTTTTTCCACAGAACAGAAACGATTGCTATGGCAAAGTTTTTCTTTGAAACAGTATATAATTTGGATGGTAAGGAAGAATGGGAAAACCTCGCATTCCAAACTTATGACAAAGTGAAAAACATGTTAAAAGAAGGTACTCGTGAAAGTATCGAACGATTGATGGAATTAAATTCAATTACAGATGAATTGGATATCCAAATGGCAAAACTTTTATTAGCAAAAGGTTGGGTTTATGGAAATGAAATTAGCCAAGACGAATACTTCCAATTGTTTTGCGAATTGGACAAACGAGATCTTCGAAAAAAACAATTAGAAGTGGTACTCTTCAATTTAAAAAAATTCTACGAACTTGCACATAAACCAGTTAGTGCTTATATCATCAAACCCGCTGCGATGATGTCAAAACTACTAGGTGTGTATCCCCTCTTTAAAAAAGTAGAACAAGGATATTATGCAACTTTGCCCGTGAATCAAATGTTATTCGACGAATTTTATGTTTTAGTCCAAGAGAAAGAGTGGGATTTTCTCTACAAAGCCTTTCCATCACTTAAAGAGGAATTATGAGAAGACGATCCCGTTTTGTTTCCAAACAAGAAGAACATGTAGAAGCTCACGATCGTTGGTTGTTAACTTATGCCGATATGATTACACTTTTATTGGGATTGTTCATTATTCTTTATGCAGTGAGTAAAGTTGATTCCAAACGATTGAACGAAGTGGCAAAAGACATCAAACGAGGATTCGGATTGAATGTAAGTTCCGTTGGTGCCCTTCTTGATGGTGGTTCAGGGATTTTAGAAGATGATACCATGGTTCCAAAATCGGAAGTATTTCGACTTTGGGAAAGAATTGGTTTTGCACTCAAAACTCTGAAAGAAAAGGCAAAATTAAAACTGGGCCTTGCCGAAACCGAAGAATTAAAACTAACATTCGCAGGTTCGGATCTTGCTTCGGATGACGTATTAAAGTCAGATCCCGATCTTAAGTTTGCCTTTGAACAGTTGGCAATTTTATCCAAAGGAATGGATATTGATATTGTTGTCCGTGTTCATATTCCTTACGAATCTCAAATTGATAAATCCAAATTCCAAAACTCTTGGGATTATCATTCCAATCGAGCTTCTTTACTCGCTGAAAAATTGGTAAACGAATACGGAATTCCTAAGGAACAAGTATCTGTGCAAGGTTATGCGATGTTTCAAAAATCTAAAACTTCCGATACACCTGAAAAAAAAGCGAATGAAGAACGAATCGAAATTTTAATTCGAAAAAAAGAAACAGCCGAGAATGCGAAATGATAGAAAATATTAACAAATTTTCTTTTCAATTTTAGAAAGAATTTAAGCATAGCAAAGCAGTTACAAATCATTTTGAATCAGAATCTTTACAGGCATAACACAATGAAACCAATCCTTTTCGCCACAAAATACCGAGTCAATTTGAAACAAGTTGCAAGTTTATGTTTGTTTTTTTTATTCTTGTTACTCTTTGTAACCTGTAAAAAAGAAAAAGGTATCAATCACATTGAATGGCAAAATGAATCCTTGGGTTTAACATCTGAACTATGTAAAAAATTTCGTGAGTGTTTCGATACGGAATGGAAATCAATTCCCGAAAATTTAAAAAAATTTACGGAAGGTCGATTGGAAGAATCAAACTGCCAAAAACGATTCCGTGAAAGTAATGCATACAAATTGATAGGTAATGATCCTAAGTTAATCCAATCTTCTTACGAAGAATGTCACAACTTGGTAATGGTCATGACTTGTTCGGAATTACAATCTGGAAAAATGGATTCCATCAATGCCTGTGTTACATTCCAACAAATTCAAAATCGATAATTTATATAACCTTATTTACTACTTTGTGGATGACTTCGTCAAGTTCATGAGCGCTTTCTAGTATCGATTGATAGCAAAAATCTGTTTCTTCACTATTCAATTTGTTATCTTCTAATAAAGAAATTAATCCCATTATTCTTGATAACGGTGATCTTATTACATGAGATTGGTACCAAGCAATGTCTCTGAGTTTCCTATTTTGTTCCTCTATTTTCGTATTTTTACTTTCAATACTAGTAACATCTTGGAAAACAAATATATAGCCTGATTTTTTTTGATTAACGATTAAAGTTGAACTTAAATTGATAGTATTAATCTGTTTATCTTTTCTAATTGCTTTAAATTTCTCTTGATCAAAGAAAATGTCTTTTAATCCCAAGTCAAGTTTGTCAACTTCGATTCTTCCATTTTCCGTTATCTCAATGTTTTGAATTATATTGGAAATATTTAAATCTAAAAGATCTTCGAGCGTATATCCTAATAATTTTTTTACATAAGAGTTAGCATACGAAATCTTTAATTTATCATCTGTTATTATAATTCCAACTGGTGCTAATTCAGTAATTTTTCGAAATCTTTCTTCGCTTTCAAGCAATGATCCTTCTAATCTTTTTTTGTCAGTTATATCTTTAGCAAATATAGATACACCAATTTGAATTTGGTTTCTATCATATACCGGATTGAACTTGGTCTGGTAAATTATGCTCTCCCCACTAAAGTTTTGATAAGGAATTTCGATCGAATTTTTTTCACCTTTGATAGCTTTATTATAATAATGATAAAATAGATTTGTCTCATCGGGTACGTATTCCCGAAAATCGTTTCCTATAAAAGTGTTTGCATTTGTGTTTTTTGTAAGCGTTTTGGCTCCGATTTCATTGATTGCTAGTATCTTATAATTTAAATCAAGTAAAGTAATTGATTCGTCAGTATTGTCTAAAATTGCTTTTAGTTTCTCTGAAAGATCAATAATTTTAAGTTCTGCTTCCTTTTCTGCCGTGATATCTTTTGCAGTAAGAGTAACTCCCAATAAATTGTTTTCTATATATACTGGTTGCATTTTATACTCAAACCATAAAGAAACGTTTTCATTTGAAGTATAATTTTGTGTGATAAATGGTTTTCCATTTATTGCGGATTCAAATGCTTGGAGATATAAATTTCGATTTTCTTCTATAACAAATTTAGGATAGTATAAATCTCCAACTTGTAATAGTATATTATGATATTTATAAAGAATATTCTGTATCGTTTGGTTAAAAGCAAGAACTTCATGATTTTTCCCCAATAGAACTATGTTTTCTGGGCTATTATCTAGAATTGCTCTAAAATATTGTTCGATCAAATTTCTTATTCTTCCTCAGTTGAGTATAATCTCAGTTGAATTTTAACAAAGTCAAGAATTCAATTCTAATATAGTGCCAGAATCTGCTATGAATTATGCGTAATTCTACTTATCTTAGATGCGCAAATGAATGATTTTTTTCTAAACTAAGAATTAGTAATTTATAATAAAAATTGTAACACATACTGATTATTGGGATCTAATTTTAACGTCTCACAAGCATAGAAATTGTTAGGTTCTTTTAGATTTAGGAAATAATAAGCTTCTGCTAAGTAACTCAATGCAGTTACATTATAGATCATGTTATTTGGATCATATTTTTTATTCGCAAAAGTGACAATATCTAACATTTTTCGGTTATAAAAAATGGATTTTGCATATTCGCCTTGGTCAAGGTATATCGAACTTATTTTCCAATACGCTTCCAAAAACCATACATCAATGATCACGAGATTAGGTGATCCATCTTCATTATAGGTTTCGTCTGCATCATTAATGGAAAGTAGAGTTTGGTATGCTGAAAAACTTTCCTTTTTCCGCTTCGCTGCATACAATGCCCTTGCGTATAAGTTCCATAAAAAAGGATTTCGTTTTTCGACTTTTAGAGTTGGTTCTAATATCATAATGACTTCATCGAATTTTTTTTCAGAATACAGTTGTTCTGCTTTTCTGAATTGGGATTCAAACAATGGAGAAACAACTTCAGGAAGGGCACTCATTGTCCCTGCTGTTTGTCCTGCTTCCAAACGATCTCCCACTTTCTGAGTAGAATCTAAATGGTTCATACGCACAACTTTTGCTGGAAAACTGGGACGAACTGTCTTTGTACAATCTAAACTTGGTTTTGATTCTTCTGATTGTACTTGGAAACTCAAGAGTAAGATGGAAGAGAGAATCAGGAGTTGTTTGATCATAATTATTTCCTACTGTGACTTACTTATCAGATTTAGATAATAAAATATCGAATCAGCAAAGCCGCAAGCCCGCCACCCACTAACGGAATCACTACGGGAAGCCATGCATATTTCCAACCTGAATTTCCTTTATTGGGTATGGGAAGAATTGTGTGAATGATCCTTGGGCCCAAGTCACGAGCAGGGTTTATCGCATACCCAGTGGTTCCTCCCATGGAAAGTCCGATGGCCCAAACAAGGAGAGCTACAAAACCCGTGCCAGCAATTCCATTTGCCCCGCCGTTTGCGGGAGAAAAGATCGCATGGATTCCAAGGATGAGAAGGAAGGTTCCAAACCCTTCACTGATCACATTGGAAAGAGTGTGTTTGATAGCAGGTTCTGTCGAAAAGACGGCCAAGATTTTCCCCGAGTCTTTTGTTTCTTTCCAATGGGGAAGGTAATGTAGATACACAAGAGAGGCTCCTAGGACAGCACCAGCGACTTGAGCGAGGCAATATGGCAAAAAGATCGAATAATCGCCCGACTGGATACAAACAGAAAGTGTTACCGCTGGATTTAAGTGGGCTCCGGGACTTCCGAGTGCTTTTGCCACAAGGACTCCAAAACAAACAGCCAATGCCCAAGCAGTGGTGATGGTAATCCAACCACCATCTTTGGCTTTGGATTTTTCTAATAAAACACCAGCGACAACTCCATCCCCTAATAAAATCAAAACAGCAGTTCCAAAAAATTCGCCAACCAGTTCCAAAATACCCTCCTCTTGCCAAAGGTAAGGACATAATCTAAAGGGACATAGAACCTCTGACAACCTTTTTTGGAAGTCCGTTCCCTCAATTTATTCTAGGATTTTCCATTGAATCATAAATCATGGGAAAATAGACCATGAAAAATCACGCGCTTGAGTATCACTCTAGGTTTCCAAAAGGAAAAACCAAAGTAGTTCCGACAAAACCAACGGAGAACAGTTATGACCTGTCACTCGCATACTCACCTGGTGTCGCATACCCTTGCCTTGAAATTGAAAAACAACCTGATCTCGTTTATGAATACACCAACCGCGGAAATTTAGTGGGGATCATCACCAATGGAACTGCCATTTTGGGTCTTGGCAATATTGGAGCTTCTGCTGGGAAACCAGTGATGGAAGGAAAAGCTGTCTTATTTAAAAAATTTGCAGGCATCGATGTGTTTGATATTGAAATCAACGAAACAGATCCTGAAAAATTCATTACCATTGTAAAGGCCCTCGAACCAACGTTTGGTGGGATCAATTTGGAAGACATCCGTGCTCCGGAATGTTTTCACATAGAAAAAACTTTAGATGAGAGTATGAAAATCCCTGTGTTCCATGATGACCAACATGGAACGGCAATTATTTCCACTGCGGCACTTCTCAATTCACTTGTGATCACTGGGAAAAAAGCAGAAAACTTAAAAGTTGTCATCAATGGTGCAGGGGCTGCGGCCATATCCATTGCTGAGATGTTAACTCATATTGGAGTGAGACATGAATCTATTTTTATGTTGGATTCTCGTGGTGTGATCAATCACAAACGTACCAATTTACATGAATCAAAACTTCCTTTTGTTCGTAACACAGAAGCAGAAACACTAGAAGACATTTTTCCTGGAACTGATCTATTCATTGGAGTTTCTGTTGCAAACGTTGTCACAGAGGCAATGGTGAAAACAATGGCTGAGAAACCTGTGATGTTTGCTCTTGCCAATCCAGACCCTGAAATTCCTTATCCAGATGCAAAACGTGCAAGACCAGACCTCATCATGGCAACGGGTCGCAGTGATTATCCTAACCAAGTGAATAACGTACTCGGATTTCCTTTTATCTTTCGTGGGGCACTTGATGTCCGTGCAAAAGTGGTAAACATGGAAATGAAACTAGCCGCTGCATATGCCCTCAGTGAACTCACAAAAATTCCTGTTCCTGTTGAAGTATGTGAAGCCTATAATGAAGTGGAAATTCGATTTGGGGAAGATTACATCATTCCAAAACCTTTAGATGAACGTGTGTTATACCATGTGGCACCTGCTGTTGCAGAAGCTGCTGTCAAAACTGGTGTCAACCAAGTGGAGTACCCTGGTAGGGAAGCATACGTGAAGTTTTTGGAATCCATCATGGCCCAACAAAAAGAACCCATCAGTGCTTTAGAAATCTAAACCCGCTGACTGTTTTCCTTTAGGGCCTCCTTCGGGATCCGAAAAAAATTTCAAAAAAACGATTTACCCTAGAAAAAGTACTTGTTTAAATTTGTGCAACGCACATAACTGTATTGTGCATTGCACAAATAGGTGAAAACCAGGAGCTAAATTATGGAAAAACAAATCATGGACATTCTCAACGCTGGAATCGGTCTTTTTCAATCTGGAAAAGAAGGTTTAGAAAAAGCAAAAACACAATTGGAATCTACTTACAATGAGTTAGTTTCTAAAGGTGCTTTGGACAATACTGAAGAATCAGTTAAGATCCGCCAATCTGTGGACAAAATCCTAACAGACATTAAAGAATTCTCTAGTGTTGCTGGAAAAAACTACGACGAAACTCGTTCTAAAATCGTAGAAAACTACAACAAAATTGCTGAAGAAATCAAAGCAAAAATGCCTGAAGGAAAAATTGAATCTGTAAAAGCAAAAATCAATGAAGTTGCAGAATCAATCAAAAAAACAGGTGCTGCAAAAGCATAATCATCATTTACAAAGAGAGGGTCGGATCTCCGGCCTTTTCTCTTCTTTCTTTTTCACCTCATTCTTTCCCCGATCACTTCCAACTGATTAACCATATCCAGTCTAACAATGTAAGATGCACATGAAATGTGAATGAACCTTTGTCATAAGGTTTACTTCCTTTCACTTTCCCTATTGACACCTTTCCTTTTATGATGCAAGTTACCCTTATGTTTCGTTCTAATGTTCTGATCCTATTTTCTCTCGCTTTATTTGTTTCTTGTGGCACAGCCGACTTAAGACCACCTCATTTGTCATATGACAAAGTGGATTTAGATCTGAAGAAGAAAGGACTAGCAGTTGTTACGAACCCACCCATCAAAGAATTAACCCCTGGTGATTGGAAACAATACAAACAAGTTCAATTTATCATCAAGGATGTTTGGCATTCTAACTTTGTTCGTTTTTTTACTCCCATCAAAGAGCCTGAAGTGAGGATGCGAGTGTATCTCGATTTTGAAGCAGATGCCATGCAGGTGGAGTTTCTTGGCGGAGAAAAAAAAGGTCTTATTTATGGATTAGAAAAAAAATCCACCTACCAAATCGCAGCTGACACAGGTAAGGTGTATAGTGATGATACGGAAGTTAGAATCTATTTAGAATCATTACGCCTTTATCTCACTTTGCCATGGCGATTAAAAGATTACTCTATCATCCAATATGCAGGCACAAAAGAGAAGTTAAATCAAAGTTACGAAGTTGTTTACTTTACATCGGTGCAGATGAATGCCAACCCTGATACAGATCAGTACGTAGGGTACTTTGAGAAAAAAAGTGGTGCTTTGGAATGGATGGAATTTACCTACCGTGAATTATTCAGTTTTTACCAAGGTGTTATAAAATATGGATTTTATGAACCATGGAACAACCAACAATACCCAAGAAGGATTTCCATCTTAGATAAATTTGAAGATGGAGATTTTGTTCATGAAATCCGAATCGAAAAAATCGAAATACCAGTAAAACCGATGGAAGAAGTGGATAAGGTGTTGGAATTACCGGAACCGGGGAAGTAAGTTCCTTAAACACGTTTGCGAAAGGGATCGTAGCGGAAATCCTGCATTCCTTGCAGATTGCAGCGTAGAGCCCGGTCCACCACTGGAACAGTGGTGGATTCGCCCCAATGATTTAGTTCAATGTAAATCGGATCGGAACCAGTACTTTTACAGTAATTGGTTTTCCTTCTAATACGGACGGGGAAAAACGTTTTCTGCGATAGACTTTAATCGCTTCCTCTTCCAATCCACCACCTAACTGTTTACCTACGGATCTAACACGAAGTACTTCACCTGTATTGGAGATGATCACTTCTAATGTCATGGTTCCCGTCACACCTAAAGCTTTTGCCTCAGAAGTATATTCGGGGCGCACATTCGGTGATAAATCAACTGGTGAGGTAGCACCAGAGACAATGGGATCAGAGGCTCCTGCGATTCGTGGGTCTTCCTTTTTTTCTTCTTTTTCTTTGTCAGTTAGATCAAAGTCACCGTCAGTTGGTTTGGAATCGGTTGTAGGTTCTTGGATTTGGACGTTGTCAATAAAGGCAACTTCTTCCACAAGATCATCCAAACTATCAGTTTCCAAATGAGGTGTGAACCAAAAAAGAATGATTAACGCCTGTATAACGGCAGATATTCCAAGACCCGTTTCCATACGGTAACGATCAATGAATCTATGGATTCTTTCTCGTTTGGATCTTTTTTGTGTAACAACTGTTCCGCTCACGTTACTTACCTTTTAATCCGCCACCTTGGGTGGTCTTGGTAACAAGAGAAACCTTTAAGGCACCAATCTCTCGGAGTGTTTCAAAAACATTGTCTAGCTCTTCATAGGTTAAGTCTTGGTCAGCATGGATCAAAACTTTCAGGTCAGGAGTAGTGGCAATCTTAGCTCTGATTTCACTCATCGCTTCGTTTAATTCCATCTTCACTGAATTGAAATAAACAGTTCTTTTTTCATCTGCCGTTAAGTAAAGATTGGCGATCTTTTTGTTTAACTGCTCTCCACCAGGAACGTCTGGTAAATTAATCGGAAGGTCAGGATCGGAATCTAGTACGGAGGTTACCATAAAGAACACGAGAAGTAAGAAGGCAATATCTGCCATCGAACTTACTGGAACTGAAGGTGCGACTCTCTTTCTTCGTAGCATATTATTTCTTCTTTCTCACTGAGATTTTTTCAAATCCGCGAAGTTGAACTGCTGATAAAGCATCCAACATCTTTGCATATTTGGTATCACCGGTTGTAACAATGAGTGCTAGTTTGTTTTTAAGATCTGGGATTTCCATTTGGTTCAGGTCATCACGAAATTCTTGTAAACTAACGTATTCTTTGGTTCCGAAAGCTGGGTTACGCATCTTGTATCTGTCTTGAGTGACTAAAATTTCATATACATTTTTGCGTAAAAATGGCTGTGGTTCGGATTGTTTGCGAGGAAGGGAGATATTGAGTCCTTCCTTTACAAAGAATACTGCTGTTACCATAAAAAATACCAAGAGTAGAAAGGCAATATCCGACATGGATGCTGCCGAAATTTCCTCTAGTTCTTGTTTTTTCTTTAACTTAATCATGGTTAGTTTCTTACCGTATGTTTTACGCTTTTTTTCCGGCTTTCAGTTTTAAGTATTCTTTGTAGATTTTGTTTGCTGCTTCTTCTACTTCAGATGTAAAAAAACCAACTCGGCCTTGTAAGTATTGGTAGAATGTCATTGCAGGAATCGCAACGATAAGACCAGCAGCTGTTGTAATGAGGGCTTCTTTGATACCACCAGCAACTACTTTTGCGTTTACTTGGTCAGCATTTGCAATTGCATCGAATGCATTGATCATACCAGATACAGTTCCAAGGAATCCGACAAGTGGTGCAATGGTTGATACTGCAGAAAGAACAGTGAGTCCTTTTTCTAAAAGTGTCATCACTTCACCTGCTTCTCTTTCGATACCAGCAGCAAAAATTTCAGGATCGTTTTGAGAAACTTCCATACCATTTTTTAATACGTCAGTGATTTTTTGGCCTTCGTTTGCTTTTAAGAATTCATCAACACCTTGCATACCAGAAGCATCAATGGCATCTTGTAAGTCTTGGTTGTAACCTTTTCTAATTAATTTTGCGGTGAAGAAAAAGTACATCCTTTCGAGGATCACTCCGAAACCAACAATAGAAGAAAGTAAGAGTGGCCACATGGACCATCCACCAGTTACAAATAATTTTACGAGTCCGATTTCTGAATCTTGCGTAGGAGTTTGTTCTGGTGCTTGTGCTACTGGTGCAGGGGTTTCCTGTGGTGCTTCCGTTGTTTGCGTAGTTTCTGTGCTAGGTGTTGTAGGATTCGCTTGTGCTTCGATTTTTCCAACAATTGTAAAAATTGTGATAAGTGCGATCACAAAGGACAAAGTGATATTTTTCTTTGCCAGGTTACATGAAACGTTCATGAATGTCTCCATATCTGATTGATATGTTTCAAATCTAGAATATCTCTGTTACATTTAGATGACAGATGGATGACAAAGAGGGTAATTAAGCTTTTGAAAATAGGTCTCTGAGTTTTGGAATCCCTTCTAAAAACAAAGCAGGACCTGGTTGTAATATAATGCTCGGGTCCAACTCATAAATTCGGTTGTTTTGGATAAAACCCGTTGATTGCCATTCGGGTTTGTTTTTCACCCAATCCCAGTCCATATCCTTCCCACACCAGGAGCCAACATAAATGTCGGGGTTTGCGTCTTTTACATCATTCGCTTGGATGATTCGGTCTTTCGCTAATTTGCGATCTTTGAGATGGGAAAAACAATCGATTCCACCGGCCAAGGTGATGGCTTCACTTACCCATTGGATTCCCGTGATGATGGGTTCATCCCATTCCTGGAAAAAAACAGTGGGTTTTTTAGGAATGGATTCATTTTCCTTTTGCCAGGTTTGGATTTGTTTTTCCCAACCATCCGTGATGGATTTGGCTTTTTCAGACTGACCTACTAGGTTTCCGATGATTTGCATATTGCAGATAATTTCATTGATAGAACGTTGGTTGAAGATGAGAACATTTAACCCACGTTCAATAAGATCTTTTGCGAGTTGGCCTTGGATATCAGAAAATCCAATGACAAGATCTGGTTCAAGTGAGAGTATTTTTTTGATATTTCCACTGATAAAAGCGGAAACTTTTGTTTTTTCTTCTTTGGCACGGACAGGCCTTTCCGTATAAACCGAGATTCCTACAATTCTCTTTTCTTCACCTAACAGATAAATCATCTCTGTTGGTTCTTCTGTTAAACAAATGATTCTTTCTGGACCCATTTGATTTTTAGGTCTCTAAAAACTTTGTAAGATCTGTTTGAGATCCAAATAAAACAACGATGTCATCTTCGCGGAGAACAGTATTTCCATGAGGAATCCCTAATATTTTCTCTATTTTTGAATCAGATGTGCGTTTTGAATCTTTATTTGTAGTTGGTCGTTTGATTGTAATCACATTGATGTTGTATTTGTGTCTAAGGTCTGCATCAGCGATTGTTTTGTTGATGTATCTGCTGGGAACGGTAACTTCGACTACGCTATATTCATCTGATAATAAAAAACTCGATCGCATTCCTGCAAAAGAAAAAGTTTCTGCCATACTTTTCGCTGCTCTTTCTTCAGGATTGAATAAATCGCGTATACCTAAAAGTTCTAAAACTTTTTTTTGAAGTTCAGTTTGGTATCTGGCATAAATTAAACTCACTCCAGATTTTTTTAAACTATCAGCACAAATGATGGAAGTTTCAAAATCGTCGGCTAATGCAATTACAGCATAATCAACATCACCAATTCCTTGAGAACGGAGAGCATGTTCATCTGTTGCATCCAATGTAACAGCTACTGTTACAAAATCTTTTATCGAATCTATAACGATTGGATCTTTATCTATTGCAATGACTTCGTGTCCATCCTCAAAAAGATAACGAACAAATAGTTTTCCAAAACTTCCAATTCCAATCACTGCAATTTTTTTTCTTTGCATAGTATCAACCAACCACTACATATTCTTTTGGATATTCGTATGAAATATGATCTACTTTCTTAGATACGGCAATTAGTAGAGTTAAGATTCCTACTCTTCCTACAAACATCACAATACAAATTAAGATTTTTCCAAAATCCGATAAATGAGGAGTAAGACCTCTTGTTAACCCAACAGTCCCAAATGCCGATACTACTTCATAACATAAGTCAATAAAATGGGCATTTTCTGTGAGTAAAAGACAAAAGATCGCTATAAAAATAACAAATAGAGATAAGACAATCGTTGCACTTGCTCTTGCAATTGTAGAATTAGCAATCGTTCGGTGTCCAATTTCCATTCTTTCTTTTCCTCGAATCTGATTGCTAATATTCATAAACGAGATTGCAAGTGTAGTTGTTTTGATCCCTCCACCAGTTGAAACTGGCGAAGCTCCTACCCACATCAGAAAAAATGAAATGAATGTCATTGGGTATCCCATTAAAGATAGATCAAAAGTATTAAAACCAGCTGTCCTTGTGGTCACCGAATAAAATAAAGAATGAAATAATTGTTTCTCAATCGGTAGACCTTTTAAGGATAATTGACTCTCAAGGAAATAACAACTAACTGTTCCGAATATTAGTAAGAAACCCGTTACGAAAAAAACGAGTTTGGATGTAATTGACCAGCGAAACTTAGGTTCAAACGGATTTAATAATTTTGTACGTAACTGGTAGATAACGGGAAAACCCAAACCACCAAAGACGATGAGTAACATAATGATGGATAAAAATCCTTCGGATTCTTTAAAGGCATCCGTTGCCAATCCATTCGGCATTAAACTAAAACCTGCATTACAAAATGCAGAAATTGAATGAAACACTGAATAATAAATTTTTTCAGGTAAAGGAAGGGGATAGTTTTTTGGAAAACTATAAAATAAAAATACCGCTCCAATCAGTTCGATGGCTAAAGTTTGTAATGTAATTTGTTTTAAAATTTCTTTTGCACGACCCATTGTTTCTTCTGAAAGAAGATCTTTGATCATTAAGGTATCACTCACTGAACCTTTTCCTGTTAAAAAAATGGAAAAGAAACTAGTGAGAGTCATGAGTCCTAGTCCACCAACTTGAATGAGTAGTAAAATTACAAGCTGACCAGTGAGTGTAAATTGACTACCAATATCAACCGTTGATAAACCTGTCACACAAGTTGCACTAATCGTAGTAAAAATGATATCGATTGTATTTACGTGTTCGAGAGTTGATTTAGGAAAATGTAAAAAACACACTCCAACAAAAATGATAACTGCAAAGGAAGTGACAAAAACGATTGATGGATTGAGTTTTTTAGAATCTCTTTTTTTGGATAAACGAAAGAAGTGAGCTAAATTGGAAAATAGAAATAAAAACTGATTTGCTGACAAAAAAATCAATGTAGTGTCATTACCAGAAATATGATAGGATTTTAAGATTTGAATGATATTTTCCTCATAGATCATTTCTAATCCTAACATTAACAAGATGGTAAGTTCAATCTTGTGTATGTTTAAAAATTCCTTCCATTTTTTATTTGTAAAAGTTAAGTGTAAAGTTTCATAACCAATAAAAAAACTAACGAGAGTTCGAATGGAGATAGTAACATATGGTTTCCATTCTTCTGGATAATAAAAACCAAAATCTAAAATTAAAATAGTAATCGACAAAAAACCAAAAAATATGTAAAACACTCTGCCTATAGGCCGTAGGTATTCCATATAAAATTTACGAATTTCATATCTTTGGACTTGTAAGTATTGAAGTAGATGATGTAAAAAAACAAAAATACGTTTGGACTTCAAGGTTTAACGTCTGCTAGTTGCTTTTTCTTTTCTCGATGTTCTTCGAGTCTTTTTTGATCAACATACACATTGGCACCAGAGAGGCCAAGTGATCCAGTGATGAGAATCCCACTGGCAACAGCTGATTTTTGTAGGGCGACTGGTAATAAAGCGACTCCGCCAGCAGAAGCGATCAAAGCAAAAGGTAAAGTTAAAAAGAATATGATGTAACCTCTACGAAATTTTGTTTCTTCATAAACTGCATCTTCATCAAATTCTTCTTTTTGTTTTTTCTTTAACTCTTGTTTGGTTCTACTTTTTTGCAATTGGTTTTGTAAGGCTTGCTCATTGATTTCACCAGTAAGAGGGTTAATGGGAGAATTTTGAGCATTGCTCAAACTATAAGGATTGGATGCATTCTGACTGGAATTGGCAGGAGTTCGGGAATTCATAAGTGCACCAGCACCTGGTATGGATTCAATCCCACTGTATTGCGTTTTCGCATTTTTTGGAGTTGCGAGGACTGGTGTTTCAAATTTAGGAGGAAGGGTGACATCCTTCAGAACATTTGATTCGGGATCGGAATTTGGGATGTTTCTTAGGTCATAATTATTTGTATCGTAAAAGCCTTCTTTGGTTTGCCCATAAACGGGTCCAAACACCATAGTAAAGACAATCATTGGCACAAAAAATTGGGAAAAAATCCGCATACATTCCAGTTTACTTGATCCTTGTGAGGGTCAATCCAAATCACGGCCTGAAAGTTTCGTGGAGCGGTAGTCCAATGAGACAGAACGTATCAACTCCAGGTCTTTTTCTGAAACTCCTGCTGTATGCGCATGTTGGTATTCCTCTTCCATCGTTGTACCAAATAAACCGGGATCATCTGATCCAATGGTAATTTTGACATCGTTTTGTAAAAACCGAGTGATAGGATGATCAATATGGGATTCTAACATTCCTATGTACAAATTCGAGGAAGGGCAACATTCGATAACAACATTTGTTTTTGCAATTTTTGACATCGCATAGTTTTGGAAGGTGTGAAGGTATTGGGACTGTGTTTCATCAAAAGGAATGGTCAGTATTTCTGTATCAGGTTTAGTTTTGATTTCTTTTCGTTTTAGTTCTAGTTCTTCTTTGGCATAAAACGGACCATAGGTGGTAATTTCGTCATAATACATCAGTTCGTATTCTATTTGGTCTTTTGCTTCTGAAACAAGTTCTGTGCGTTCCTCTCCTAAAAAATAATCAGAATCAATACCAAGTGCAAGAGCATGTCCAAGTCGATGTGCGCCATTTTCAGCCGATTCGATGATCCAACGTACTGCAGAGAAAGGAGTTTTGTCTCGAAAACTTTCGCCTACGTGGTAGAGGATGGACAATGCAGTTTTGGGTTCTGCCTTATTGTCTTTATTGATTGAATGAAAAAAAGATTGTTTATGTTTTGGAGGATAACCTTCTTCAATATGACAGAAGTCAATGCCAACTAGTCCATCACGAATGAGAGATTCTTTTTCCATCCAGTTTTTCATCCAATCATAATGCCTTTCAAAATTTAGATCTCTATGTAAAGACATCACCAGTTTGGCTTGGATTGGTTTTCCTGCCTTTTTTGCTGACTCTTCTCCCTTTTTCAAACCTTCAAGTGAAGCCATTAGTTTGGTATAAAAACTTTCCTTGGGTTCTTCTTTTCCAAACATCAATCGATATTCAGCATAACTTATGTCTTCTAAACTATTTGAAAAAACGACATCATGGGAGACTTCCGTTATTTCCCTTTCATCAAACTTAACTAAGGCGATGATCAAATTAAACTTTGCTTGGAAATGCAAAAATGGGGCTTTTTCTTTAAAATGATAAAGTTTCGAAAATTCTTTTATGTCTGAATAATCATCGAAGAAGGTCGAAGGACGAATTTTAATTCCATAAGCTTTTTCATATGACTCTAAGTATAGGTGCCATCTTGGGTTTGGATTATTTTTTCCAATGCGAAACAAAGTTTCAGGGGGTAAACATCCATAAAGGTGGTTGTGTAGATCGATATACATATAAAAATGACAAAACTATGCTTCACAAAATTAGACGCATCTTGAAGCCAACTAGACTCAATCAGAAAATTCTAGGTTTAGCAATCCCTGTTTTTTTTGGAATGATCAGTTATACAGCCATTATGGTAGCGGATACTGCTATGGTAGGTAAGTTAGGGGAAGTGCCTCTTGCCTCTGTTGGATTTGGCGGTATGGTGTACTTTTCCATCTTTGCATTTCTCATGGGTGGTTCCATGGCTGTTCAAATCATCGTAGCACGAAGATTTGGCGAGAAGAATGAGAGAGGAGTTGGAATCACCCTTGTCAATTCAATTTACTTATCATTGGTTTTAGGTTCTTTATTATCATATTTCGGATACATATATGCTCCGAATTTAATGGCTTGGATCGGTGACGATCCTGAGGTGATCGAAGTTGCAGGAGTCTATTTATCCTACCGATTTATTGGAACCGTTTTATTTTTTGTAGGTTTCGCTTTACGTGGATTTTTTGACGGAATTGGTATTGTACAAGTTGGGATGATATCCTCAATTGTCGCGGCTGTTACGAATATCTTTTTTAACTGGTTACTGATTTTTGGAAACTGGGGATTCCCTGCGATGGGAGTCAAAGGTGCTGCGATTGCATCTAGTTTGAGTTCAGTGCCATCTCTCCTCGTTGTAGTATTTTATTTCTTTCGAAAGGACGTAATCAAGTTCTTTCGTTACCAAATATTTTCACCTAGTTATGAAATTTTAAAAGAACTTTGTGTGGTTGGTTTTGCACCTGCATTGGAAGGCACACTCGTAAACTTTGCATTCTCTGGTTTTTATAAAATAGCTGGAATGATCAGCACAACAACACTAGCATCTGCTAGTGTTGTGTTAACTTGTCTTAGTTTGTCTTTTATGCCAGGTTTTTCCTTTGGAATTGCAGCTACAACAATTCTTGGACAAGCGATGGGCCAAGGGAAAATTCGTTTGGCCTACGAAGGAACAATGCGATCTGCCACTTTCTCTGCCATTGTGATGGGAAGTATGGGGCTCTTTTTTATCTTAGGTGGGCCATGGCTCATCAGTTTATTTACCGATGTTCCCGCAGTTATGAAAGAAGCATACCCTGCATTGTGCATTGTGGCTCTCATCCAAGTTGGTGATGCTTATCATATGGTTGTTGGTTCGGCACTTCGTAGTGCAGGGATGATGTACTATGTGATGTATGTTTATTTGATTGTATCGTTTCTTATCATGTTGCCGCTTGCCTATTTATTCGGGATTGTCCTAGCGTGGGGAACAATTGGGATTTGGTCCGCATTTTTTATTTGGATTTTGATGATGGCAGTGCTTTTTGTCGGAAAATTTCGTAGGAAGGAGTGGGTAAGTATACGAATTTAATAATGTGAGGGAAGAATGAAACGAACAGAATTAGAACGACAGGCCATACAGAAATTTTTAAAGTCTGTGGAGCTATTCAAAAATCTTCCCAAACCAGTTCTCACTAGACTTGCCAACAATGTCCAAGAAAAACTGATCCGCAGTCACGAGGCTCTCTACTACAAAGGAGAGTCCTCTGAATCCATCTACATCATCCGATATGGAGAGATCATGTTGGAAAATATAGTAGGGCAATCTCACGTCTATGTGGGATCAGGCCAAGTTTTGGCAGAAAATTCGCTCATTTCTAGTTCTAATCATTCCACTTCTGCTATTGCTGTCATTGACACACTTGTCTATGTGTTAAACGGAAAACTATTTTTACAACTTGCATCCCAGGAGAAAGTTTTTGCTCAAAACATCATACAAATGATGGGGACACGGATGCGTGAAAATTTAGATCGTGCTGGGCACAAAGAAAAATTTACCGGATTACGTCGGTTATGTGTACATGTACCTTTGGAACCAGAATATCATTTTGGAGAGAAAATAAAATCGTTTTTAAATGAATATGGAGAGACAACTAAAAAACTTTCCTCAGCGATTCCTATTTCGACATTCAAAGGGATGGATACAACGCAAATATCCGAACATCTAACAAACCTTAGAAGCAAAACTCCTTTACTTCACATTTATTTTGATGAATCAACTTCAAGAACTGATTTACATTACTTAGTTGTTCAGTCTGATTTTTTGGTTTTTTGGGAAGATGATCCCGAGAAGTTTTACAAAGAAAAAGAAGAAATCATTCTGTTTTGGAAAAGCCGAATCCGTAATTTTGAAGGTCGTGCCATTCGCCTTATGGAGAGTGGAGTCAGAAAAAGTTATCTTCCACAAAACCAATCACTGAAAACGTTTTACCAAAAAGATACTTTAGCTCGTTACCTTGTCGCAAAAACAAGAGGTCTTGCTTTGGGTGGTGGTGGTGCGAGGGCTCTTGCACATGTGGGTTTACTCAAAGTGTTACATCGTGAGGGGATCCATTTTGATTTTATTTCAGGTGCATCTATGGGTGCTGTGATTGCGGCATTATATGCTAGAAAAAATACTCCTGAAGAAATTGAAGATATGATTAAAAAATTCTTTGGGGGGCTCGAAAGTGCCTTTGATCCCACTTTGCCAATCGTTGCCTTTTTTAAGGGCAAACGAATGAAACGAATGTTAAAAAAAGGATTTGGAGACCAACGAATCGAAGAATTACCACTTCCATTTGCAACCTCGGCTGTGGACTTACAAACAGGCAAAGAACATATTTTTGACCAAGGCCCGATTACAGAGGCTCTTACAAGTGCAATGAGTTTACCTGGTGCATTTCCTCCTTACAGATTGGGAGAGCAGTTGTTAGTTGATGGTGGTATGATCAATAATGTCCCTGAAAATCTCATACGTTCCAAAGGTGCTGATGTTGTCATGGGAATTAACGTCTCTCCTTTACAGGAAATTGTCCCAGTGAAACTGTTTGAAGACCGCAATACCACTGAAAAAGGTTTTTTCCGTTACATATGGGATACCTTAAAATACCCTCCCATTTTACAGATCATGACAAGGACCATCACATTAGAAGGTAGAGAGATCACTCGACTCAAACGTCCCAAGATGGATTTATTCGTTCATTTCCATTTGGAAGAATTTCAGTTATTTGATTTTGCAAGATACCAAGAGATCATCGATAAAGGGGAAAGAGAAGCAGAAGCTAACTTAGCCGAAATCAAACAATTGTTTTCGTAAGTTTGGAGTTGATTTCCAATCCCACCTAACGGAATGCTTGCGAAAAGTTCGGTAGGATTGGAAACTCAAATGTTAAGAATTTTTTAGAGTTACAAGGACGAAAGAATCTCCTTTTTCTTTGCCTCAAACTCTTCTGCACTGATCAGACCTTGGTCGAGTAAACCTTTGAGTTTGGCAATCCTTGCAGCTGGATCGTTCGCTGCTTGTGCTCCACCAGCTTGGTTTTGTCCGCCTTGGTTCATCATATTGCCCATCATTTGGCCCATGTTCATTCCCATCCCCATGCCCATTCCTGCACCCATAGCACCACCACCTTGGCCTTCGTTTTCTGCAGCAGCTTGGCCAATATCGAACATTTTTTTCTGTTGGTACTTATCACCTAACATATCAATTTCAAATTTGTCTGTGATGATTTTTTGGATCCTTTGGTAGTTTGGATCGTTTTGGTCAAAGTTTACCGATGATACATTAAATTCTGTAAGATCAATGCCATACTTTTCAAATTCGGGTGCAAGTTTCACTCGGCCAGCAGTCGAACTTTCATCACGGTATTTATTGATTTCTACAACAGAAGTATTATTATTCAAAATAACTTCTGAAATAAAATCGCCAATCCCACGTACGATATTTGGTTTTAGAAATTCATCGATCGCTTCATTGGTTGTTCGATTTCCACCTTTCACCACATTCAGTAAAAACGACCTTGAATCTTTGATGCGGAATTTATAGTCACCAAATGCCCGTATATTGAGAACAATTTTATACTTTGGATCTTCAAGAGGAATGGGTGTGGTTGTTCCCCACTTTAGGGCCATAATGGATTTGTTAACATAATACACTTCTGCTGTAAAAGGTGTTTTTCCACCAAACGGAAGATTAACGAGAGCTTCCAAAATGGGAATATTCCCTGTTTTTAAGGTATGAGTTCCAGGTCCAAATGTATCTAGAGCTTTGCCTTCTTTGAAAAAAATTGCCTCTAAGTTTTCATCGACTACAAGTTGTCCCGCCGTGCTGATTTCATCAGATGGGTATTTCCAAACGATTTCACTTGGATTTCCTTCAAATTTAATTCTGTCTATTAGTGCCATGTTTTGTTCCTTATTTTATGTTTTTAAAAAGATTGAGTTTCTTGCTTCGAATTGTGATTCAAACAAAACAGAATGCAGTTCATCCTTTAGATCAACTGTATTTCAAAATATCACCTAATATAGAAAAGGCGGACAAAAAAACAATCTTCCGTCGATTATCTTTACATCTGCGCGGAGTGATTCCAAATGTTTCGGAATGGAGCGAATTAGAAAATTCTAAAGAGGAAACATTAGAATCTTTTGCGGTTCGTTTTTTAAAACAGCCCGAGTTTGCGGAATACTGGGGGAATCAATTTGCTGCCATGTTCCGTGATAAATCAAAAGGGAGAAAAATCCCAACAGGAATTTTTTTCCAATACTTAGCCAATTCCATTCATTCCAATAAACCATACGACCAGTTGGTAACAGAAATGATTCTTTCTACTGGTTCAGTGAAAGAATCGCCAGCCACCATCTTTTACATCCGAGATGGAGCAGATCCTTTACAAACAGCAGAGTATGTTGGTAGACTATTTTATGCAAAACGAGTGGCATGTGCAAGGTGTCATGACCATCCCTATATTTCTGATTTTACAAGAAGAGATTATTATGCACTCGCTGCATTTTTTAGCCAACAATACTTTCGGGATGGTAGTTGGGAAGCCAATCGATATGGAAAAACAGTCAGTTATGTTCCGAGAGAATTAGAAGTTCATTTGCCTATGGAGGAACAAAAAAACCTCCAAGATAAAAATAATGAATGGAACCGAGACAATTGGAACAAATGGACCGACGAACAGAGAAAAGACTACCAAAAAAAACACGAACTTGAATTTGCTACTTTGTATTTCGAACCTAAGTTGGGCCTTCGTTTTCCTCATACAGATGATGCTCCTGGAGGAGATTTGGTAAGACCTAAGTTTTTAGATGGTAAGGAAGCTATCCTAAAACCAGGTGAGGATCGAAGAAAGGTTTTTGCATCATGGTTAACAGACAAATCCAATGACAGGTTCCGTAAGGTATTCATAAACCGTGTATGGACTGAACTCATGGGATGGAGTTTTTTTACACCACTTGATGATTGGAATGAAGACACGGTGGTTCAAGGCGAAGAAATTCTAAACCATTTGGACGCATACTTTTTAGCAAACAAACTAAAACTGAAAGAATTGGTTTTGTACATTGTTACTTCCAATGCTTATATGCGTAGTGTCACAAACCAATCTGGAAAGGATGATCCAATTCAATTTTTTACTCCAAAACGATTGGACAGTGACCAACTCCTCAACTCTCTTATCAGAGTTTCTGACTTACAAAAAGTAGGGAACATCAGAGAACGGAATCTTTCCTTTTTTACCAATCTCATTGGCCAAAAACCGTATGATTTAACAGGAGTAGGTACGATTCGGCTTCCTTTAGACAATCCAAAAGAAATTACAAACGCTGTAGAAGTCGAAAGACCAGCACCTTATCATTCCATACTTTCTGTATTTGGTTCTGGTCAAAGAGTAGATATATCAGATGATATTTCTGAACTTACAATCGAACAGATGTTAACGTTAATGAATGGACGTGTGGTTGGCAAATTAGTCTGGGATTTTGGCAATAACCAATCCCTTGTAAAGGCCGAATTTGATCAGTCCAAATCAATGAACCTAGTGATTCAAAATTTGTACTTTCGATTGTTAGGACGTTTTCCAACAAAAGCGGAAATTGAAAAAATAAAAACCTACCAAACGAAACCAGATACAGTCTTTGACAAAGATTTATTACAAGATCTCTTTTGGGCTCTTTTAAATAGTCAAGAATTCCAACATATTAATTAAGGAACCAGAATGGATCGCAAAGAATTTTTAACAAAAACCATGTTGAGTCTTGGAATGGGATCGTTTCTATTTTCCCAAAATCCATTTGTTTCCCTTCGCGCTGATGAAGATGAAAAAGAACCTGAATCCATAGCTCTCCCATCAAAAGTAAAATCAGTTATCTTTATAGAGATGATGGGTGGGATGAGCCATGTGGATACCTTGGATCCAAAACCAAATAGTGCTTTTGCCAAAGTGCCTTCTAGTATCTCCGGCCTTTCATTACTCGAACCATTTTCTCTCACTGCAAAACAACTCCATTCGATAGGAATCATTCGCTCTACTTGGAGTGAAGATGGAGACCATGGATTTGCACAAATGTTACTTGGAACTGGATACCGAATGACGGAAGCGATGGGATTTCCCGACATTCCTCATTTTGGATCTGTGATTGCCTATGCCAAAAAATCAAAACTTAAATCTTCGTATTTCCCAAGTTATGTGTCGATTGGTGGGAGAGGTGGCAAAAATGGGAATTCTGGATTTTTAGGAATCAATTATTCAGGTTATCATGTGGGGAATGTGGATGAACCCATCCAACATTTAAACCCTTCGTTTGGTAAATTTTCTGATGAAAGGCTTTTCAGAAGAAAAGACTTAGTTTCCTTTATGAACGATGAATTTTCTAAAACGTATCCATCAAAGGAAACAAAACATTGGAAAAAAATGTTAATGGCAGCAGAAGAATTTCGAAATTCAAAAGACATTGATAGTTTTCGAATTAGTTTAGAGGACGAAAAAACAAAAGCCCGTTACGGAACCACTTGGCAAGGAAAGGCAATGTTACTCGCGAAACGCCTCGCCAAACAAGAAGTTCCCTTTATCCATATTTCGATTGGTGGTTGGGATACCCATACAGGTAACAAAGCTCAAATCACAAAAATAATGAAAGACACCGATATGGGAATTGCTGCTCTTCTCGAAGACCTGAACCAAACAGGTCTCATCAAACAAACGTTATTTGTTTTAACAAGTGAGTTTGGCCGTACTCCTGATGTTGGTTCGAGGGATGGACGTGATCACCATCCTAAAGTGTGGTCCACTCTTTTGGGAGGTGGTCCCATTGACAAAGGATTTGTGTTTGGAGAAACAGATGAACTAGGTGCCAAACCAACAAAACCAAATGAAGCCGTCCATCTAAGGGATCTCATCGCGACCATTTACAAAGCAAGTGGAGTGGACCCAGAGGGAGAACTTACCAATTCCTTTGGACGACCTTTTTTACTCACAACGAAAAAAGCCAAAATTATCGAAGATTTGTTTTGAACCAGTCCCCATTTTGGGCAGTTTTCTTTCCATCCTGCCCATTTCACAGAAACCCTCTCTAATTCGTTGGAAGTTTCCTTCGGTATCCCCTAAAACCAAAGGAAACATGGTTTGTTTTGGTGGGAAATTTGGGATTATTCGCCAGACTTTCTCCATTTTTCCTTTTCTTTCGAAAGAATATTGAAAAACTGTTCACTGATCTATGAAAAAAGCACTTATCACAGGAATCACAGGCCAAGATGGTTCCTACCTAGCAGAACTTCTCTTACAAAAAGGATACGAAGTCCATGGTATCGTCCGCAGAACGAGTTTATTCAATCGGAACCGAATTGAACACCTCCATGGAAACCCAAAACTCCATTTACATTATGGGGATCTCACTGATTCTTCCAATCTCAATCGTATTCTTGAAAAAATCCAACCATCGGAAATATACAATTTAGCTGCTCAATCCCATGTTCAAGTGTCTTTCGAAGTACCTGAATACACAGCAGAAGTGGATGCGGTTGGAACATTAAGAATTTTAGATGCGATCAAACAAACAGGCATTAACTCAAGATTCTACCAAGCATCCACATCTGAATTATATGGACTTGTCCAAGAAGTTCCACAGACAGAAAAAACACCATTTTATCCACGATCCCCATATGCAGTCGCAAAGCTGTATGCATATTGGGCAGTCGTGAATTACCGAGAAGCGTACAATTTGCACGCATCAAATGGAATTTTATTTAATCATGAATCTCCAAGACGTGGAGAAACATTTGTTACAAGAAAAATCACTCTCGGTGTTTCGGCAGTGAAAGCTGGCAAACTTCCTTTCATTACAATGGGTAATATTGATTCAAAACGTGACTGGGGTTATGCTCCTGACTACGTTGAAATGATGTGGATGATGTTACAAAAAGAAAAACCAGATGATTATGTTGTGGCTACCAATGAAACTCACACAGTTCGTGAATTCATTGAAGAGTCTTATAAAATTGCTGGGTATGAAGTGGTTTGGGAAGGAAAGGAAGATAACGAAATTGGAAAGGATAAAAAAACTGGCCAAGTCCTTGTCAAAATTGATCCAAAGTACTACCGACCAACCGAAGTGGAACTACTCATTGGAAATCCTGAGAAAGCAAAACGCCAATTAGGTTGGGAACCAAAAGTAAAGTTCAAAGAACTTGTAAAAATTATGATGGAAGCAGATTTAAAAGCACAAGGATTTTAAGCGAGTTCTAAAAATACAAAAGATGAATCACAATAGGATTTCAAATATCCTATTGTGAGAATTCAATCTTATTGAATCTAAAAGAACAAATTCAAATTAGTCACCACGATTCAAACCACTGAGAACTTGATAACGATTCATAAACTCTTGGTTCGGAATTTTGGGATGCCCTTCCCTTTGTAATTCAGGAAGTAACCCTTCCACAAAATACATTTGGATTTGACCTTTGTGTTTGGCAGGGATTTCCCCTCGGTATTCACACTGGAAAAAATCCTTCACCAATGTATAGGTTTCAGCTGAAATATTGATTTTCCCTGTCATTCCAGAAGATTCACACCGACTTGCCGTATTGACTGTATCACTCCATACATCGTATGCGAATTTTTTATCGCCAATCACACCAGCGATGAGTTCTCCTGAATGGATTCCAAGTCGAAGTTGCCAATACGGGAATCCTTGCCCTTCTTTGATTTCCTTCATTTGGTTCATAAAGGCTTGGATTTCAAGTGCGGCAAGGACACAATCAACGGCATGTGTTTTGTTTGGTTTTGGTATTCCACCAACAAACATATAACTATCACCTATGGTTTTGAGTTTTTCCAAATTGTGACGTTCCATAAGGCTATCAAAATAGGAAAAACATCGATCCAATTCTTCTACAAGTTCTGTCGGTGATAATGTCTCTGCAATTTTAGTAAATCCTTCAAAATCAGTAAAACAAACTGTGGCAGACTTAAAATGTTTTGGTTTACTCACGCCATTCTGTTTTAATTCTCGTGCAACATCTATTGGTAAAATATTTAACAATAAACTTTCAGATTTATGATTTTCTGCTATGAGTTTGTCTTCTGCTTGGTTTACTGCTTTTACAAATTGATTGATTAAAAGTATAAAAAAGTATACAACCATAACGAGTGGAGGCATTAGATAATCAGCAGGCACAATCCATTTTGGTGGACCATAGAGTCCTTCTCCGCCCATTACTCTATAATAATACATGGAACCTAAAAATAAAAACGATGACAAGCTAACAAAGAAAATACGAATATATTTGTTTTTTCTCGGAATCATGATAAAGGGGATAATTGAAAAAAGTAAAAATCCCAAGGGTGCGGGATCATCTGCTTGGAAATAAGTTAGTGATAGAATATGAAAATTACTAGTTAACAAAGTGATGATAGCACTCAGAGTAAATTTACCTCGATAGAGTAAAATACGAGCAATTCCTAAAGGGATCACGAGTAAAAAGTAAGAAATAAAAGATGTGAGATGGGTCTCTTTTGGTTCCGTAAATATGATGACTGGAACAAGAAGAGTTGGTAATAAAAACATTACCACTTGGAAGGTCGCATTCACTCGTAACGCACGGGCCGTTTCATCATTCAAACCTTTGGTGAGGTGTGCAAGTTGTATCCGGTATAAAAGTTTCTGAACACGTCTGGACATAGGGGTTGAATCAAAAACGATACAGTAAGAAAATCAAATCAAAATGTGAAGTGAATAGGTGAGAAGTTGGTAAAATTCAAATTTCCCCAATAGAATTCCAAACGATGATAAGTGTTTGGAATACCGAGTGGGGTTTTAAGAAAGAGTGGATTGTTGTTGTGAATTAAATTCCAAAAAACTGATCTAACATCAATTTTTTCAGTGTTTCTTTTAGTTTGTCTTGGATGTTCACAATTTTGACCGTCATTTTCTTTTCGTCAGCTTTGTTCTTAAACGAAAGGAGACGAGAGATCCCTAGGGAACTCACGATGACAACTTTTTCCAAAATATCCGCTAAAATTTCCCGTAACTCAGGTGCATTTCCGTCCAGGATTTGGTCCATAAAGCGAACACGGATCGTGTTTCCCTTTTCTTCCACTAATATCTTATCGCTCATATTTCCTTGGCCTCTAACATAAGTCTGGAGAAATCGTTTGGCAAGAAGTTATTTCAACTTCTTGAGCTTATTCTCCATATTAGCCTTTTTATGATAGAATTGGACGAGTTTTTCTAATTCTGCCATGTCGGAACAAACAATTTTTCCCATGTCCATTCGAATAAATTTATTATTTTTCATGATATCGGAAATGATCAGTTCGTCCTTCGGATCAGTGAGACCCACCATCTTCAGAAGGTCTTTGGTTCCAATCTCAAAATTATAGGCTTGTTTCGGCGCTACTTTGATGCGATTTTTTTCCGCGAGGGTCATGAGTGTGTCCACAATTCGACCTTGTGGGTCTTTGAGGAGAAGGTTTGCTAATTGTTTGTAAGCAATCCAAATCCGTTCGGACAAAAGTGTGATGAGTCGAGTTGCAAGTTGCGGTTGCGCTTTTACCATACCTTCGAAGTTGGCTTTGTTAATTGCAAGGAGTTCGACATCACCAGCTGCCACTGCAGAAGCAGAACGTGGTTTATTATCTAAAATTGCCATCTCACCAAAAATGTCCCCGGCTTGGAGCACCGCGAGCATCACTTCGTTTTGGTTTACGATTTTCGAAATTTTAACCTTTCCACTTTGTAAGATAAAGAGTTCTTTACCAGGCTCATGTTCACAAAAGATCATTTCACTGTCTTTGTAATTCCGATTGAACTTTGTATAATCAATGGGAGCTGATTGGAAAGGTTGGTTCATTGTTTGTAATCGCAGTTTTGCCTGCGGTACAAATTGACCATTAGGAAGGTGTTTTAAATAACTTTGGTAAGCAAATGTTGCGTGAGAAGTATTTTGCTGTTGGAAATAATATTCCCCAATTTTGAAAAGTTCGTTTGGATCTTCTTCAACAGCATTTCGAAAGGATAACCTGGTGATGGTTGTATCAAATTGTCGTAACTTCATTGAGAAGAAACGAATGATATTCATCGCAACTGCAGTTGATTTTTGGATGAGGGTTCCAAATTGGTCGTAACTAACAGAGATTAAAGATACATTGGTAAGGGAAGTAGCAGATTCAATCTGTGGGTGTTGGCTCATTGCAGCAACAACACCAAAAAAGTCACCTGGTCCTAAAACCTGATTGGGGTCCTCACCGACAACAGCTGTCTCACGAGTGACACGTACCTTCCCCTCACGGATGATATAGAAATTGTTCGCATCCTTTTTCCCCTCTACAATGATGTAGGAGTTCGCTGGGAAAGTAACCATTTGAAAAAACGACATTCTTAAATCTCTGGACCCTTTTTGCTCAACGTGCCTAGTTTATTATCGGAGATCCCTAGGGCAATATTTTCGTAAAATTTACTTATTTTTACTCTCTCCTAAAATTTCCATCTGAGTCAGTTCTAATTCTGCTTCTTGGGCAATTTTACTCGAATACGTATTTTTGATAATGTCCTGAAAAATCTGATAGGCTTTGTCTTCTCTGCCCATACGCACATAGGCTTTACCAGACAATAAGTAAGATTCTAGGCCTTCTTCCGTATTGGGAAATTCTTTGTAGATTTTGAGTTCATTCTCCGCAAGAGCCAAAATGTCACCAGTCATTCGGTAATTCGAACTTAAAGTTTTTCGAACCTCTCTCGTTTTGGGATGCCCAGGGTACAAAATTAAAAAACTTTTGCAGGTTTCGACAGATTGGTAATGGTTACGGTCTTCTAAAAATTCTTTTGCTTTTTGGTAGAGAAGGTCTGCTTGTTTGTCCCTTTCTTTGGCAAAAACAGAATGGGTGGAACGTTCAGCGTATAAGGGATGGAAATCTCCAAATCCCAAACCGAAAAGGAATAAAATTCCCAAAGCAAAACACTTCCGAATATTAGAATTCTGTCTCATTACTTTTCATTTCGGTCAAAATTGGAGTTATCGTGAATGGGTTTTTCTTCCGAAAGGGCAATAATTTTGGGTACCGCTGTCATATCCCAGAGTTCGAGGGATGATTTCATTCGTTTTCCAGGAGGTAAGGGGATCACAAATTTTCCTTTTCCTTCTTTTCCCAATTTCAATTCAATTTTTTGGCTAACGAGGTCTCCCATTCTCCTTTCCCGAAGGGGAGGGATGGGAAAACTCCTGCGTTTTTCATCCGCAGGATAGAGGTAAAATTGGATCATGTATTCGGTAGGGTTGGTTGCAGAATATTCATAATTTACGATATACCCATTTTCGGATCCATCTTCGTACGGTAAAATATTGACGATTTGAATTCTACCAGTGTTGGGAGTGGTTGGGAGTGAGGAATCAATTGGTGGTGTGAAAGGAATATTTGTGAAGTTTCCATTTGTTTCTGGGGTTTGCAAATGGGAAAATATCTTTTGGAAAGAACGGTCGTAGTCTTCTGGTCCTTTTAACGGAAAATAATTTCCTTCTCCTAAAATGGATAGGCGTTTTAAATCTTCTTCACCTCTCGGATCAATGTCAATTCCAAGGATCTGGAGACGAAATTTTTTTCCTGACTGGCGCCAATTGTACAAAACAGATTTTGGATCTCCTTCACAACTTTCAACTCCATCGGAGATAAAAATAATTTCAGTTTCAATTTGGTCATTTAATAAGTATTCGCCTACGACTTGTAAGGTTTGGGCAATGGGAGTAGACCCTGCAGGGACAATTGTAGCGAGTTTTTGGCTAACGACATTTGCTCCTCCTCTTTGGATGGGGTGATACAATCTTGCAGATTGGCAACCTGCAATTCGGTTTCCATACGCCACAAGACCAACACTTGCATCTTTAGGCAGTCCACTTAAGACTTGAATGAGTTTTTCTTTGGCGACCGCCATTCGTGTTTTGCCATCCCATTTTTCAGACATGGAACCACTAGCATCCAGAATGAAAACATAGCGTTTGTTATTTGCTGTTTGGGGAACAATGGAATGTGGATAGGAAAAAAACAAAAAAAGTAACAATACAAACAACCTTCCCAATGGATGAGTCTGTAAATTTTTTGAATTCTTACCTTTTCGTTTTCGCACCTATACATCATCGGCGAATACGAGAAATGACCTTAGAGGGATTTGGGATCTAAAAAAGGTGGTTTTGCCAGGTTAGGTTTGACCAATTTGGGTGTTCGATCAAAGGAAGAATGGTCTTTCAAAAAACGAAGGATCATTTCACAAGTAGCTCCCCATAAAAGTCCATCTGGCAAATCAAAATAATACGCAAAATGTTTTGGTTCTCGATTGGGAATCTCAATTGCATAAAAAGGTTTTGTCCAAAGTTCAGAAAATGGAAGCAGGATCACTCGTTCCACCTCATCAACATTTTTGGAAAAAGAAAAATCCCCATTGTATTTCGCTAAAAAGGGAGTGATGTGAAACCCCGTTCGAGTATGGAGTCCTTCCAATTTGCCGAGTACATCAAGAGTGGTTTGTTTAACACCCATCTCTTCTTCCCATTCCCGAAGGGCAGTGACAAGTAGATTGGGGTCTGATGTTTCCATCACTCCACCTGGAAAGGAAATTTGCCCAGGGTGGGATTTTAGGTGTTTGGCGCGTTCTGTGAGGATAATCCCTTCGGCAATTGTGTTAGAACCAAACAAGGGGAAAATGACACCGGATTTAATTTCCGATGTCTCTGGGATCTGATCAAAGTCCCTTGAAAGTTTTTCGACAAAGGACTTGTAGGGTAACATCAACCCTCGTCTTTCGAGTTTTGGTTTTGTTTTTTCCTACGTTTGGCAACAAATGCTTCTTTGGAACGAATCGCCACCAAACGGTTGATCATCGAATCAAAAGGAAGTCCTTGGATGGCAGCGAGTAAACTTGGGCCATAGTTTTGTACTTTCCAATCGGAAAACACATGGAGGGCTTTTAATTCTTCTAAATCTTTAGGAGCTGCTTTTAGAATTGTGATCAATTGTTTATTCGATGGAAGAAGTGAATGTTCCATTCGTCTAGCGCGCATAATGCGGAGACGCCATTTTTTAGCATTTTCGAATTTATGGTTTTCGTCTTCGTTTAAGTCTTCGCCATGACGTTTCGAAAGTTCAGAAGTATCAATAGGATCATTGTATTCAGCAGTCAAAAGTTTGAAAATTTCGGTTCCGTCTTTTTTTCCAAACCATTCCACACATTTTTCTTCGTTCGGATGTCCCTTAACCGCTTGTGATAATCGGTCATTATTAAACACACGAAAACTTGCTTTATTGATCCGTTTTGCTTTTTCATCTCGGTAACGAAGGAGTTCTAAAATTTTCCTTCGTTCCAGCGGAGTGAAGTTAAGGATGTCTGGAAATTTTCCAAGAGAAAATCCTTCTCCTTCCTTTGCCACGTAATCTTCAGAAGCAATGAATTCAAATTCTGACTTTGCTTCTTCGTATAATGTCCTTCGTTTGAGTTCCTCTTCCATTTTTAACCAAATGGATTCTAAGTACGCTGTGTCGAGGGCAGCGTATTTGAGTTGTTGTTTTTGTAAGGGACGAATTTCCCAATTGGACTTTTGTTCCACTTTGGAGAGAGTCACTTTGTGGTAATGTTCCACGACAAAAGATAACGAACTTTGTTCTAAAGACAATAAACGAGAACTGATCATTGTATCTGCTGTGTTCACAAATTTGAACCCAAAGTCTCTTTTGAGGGCTTTGATGTCATCTTGTGCCGAATGGAAGATTTTCAGAATATTGGGATCTTCAAACAAAGGACCCAAAGCTGACAAATTTGTGATCTTTAGTGGGTCAATGAGGTAGTTTTTGCCATTGGAATTGATCTGAATGAGACAAACTTTGGGGTAATATGTGTAATAACCCGAGGACTCTGTGTCAATCGACATGATTTTGGACTGTCTTAGATTGATCAGGGCCAAATCCAAAGCTTTTGCTGTATCGACGAGAATATAGTTGGAATTGATTTGCATCTAATTGGGATTATGGAAATACTGCAATTGTCATTCTAACAATGATTCTCCAATCTGACAAACCAAAAGAAGAATGTGCCATATTCGGCATCTACAATAGCAAGGAAGCTGCTAATTTTACCTACCTAGGTTTGTACTCGATGCAACACCGTGGCCAGGAGTCCAGTGGGATCGTCTCAACCGATGGATCACACTTATACCGGTATGCCAATATGGGTCTTGTGGCAAATATCTTCACTCAACCGAAGATCAAAGAGCTCATCGGGGATTCTGCCATTGGCCACAACCGGTATTCCACAACGGGAGCGAGTTTTCTTCGGAATGCTCAGCCGATCCGCGTGGAATCTCACTTGGGTCCTGTGGCTTTAGCCCATAATGGGAACCTCGTGAACTCCTGGGACATCCGTAACAAACTCGAACGCGATGGTTCCATCTTCCAAACCACTATCGATTCCGAAGTCATTGTCCACTTAATGGCGAAAAGCCATAAATCTGACCTTCTGGAAGCTCTCTGTGAATCTCTCGCACAAGTGCGAGGGGCCTATTCTTTGTTAGTTTTAACTCCAAGATACCTCATTGCCGTTCGAGATCCGAATGGATTTCGCCCTCTTGTGATGGGGAAACGTTCTGATGGAGCAATTGTGTTTGCATCGGAAACCTGTGCGTTTGACATTACCGAAACAGAATACGTTCGGGATGTGGAACCTGGTGAGATGGTAGTGATTGACCATACAGGAATGAGGTCTCTTTATCCATTCCCAAAAGCAAAACCAAGCCTTTGTATTTTTGAATACATCTACTTTGCAAGACCTGATTCGTATATCTTTGAAGAATCTGTTTATAAAGTAAGAAAGTCTCTCGGTCGCCAGCTAGCACGTGTTATGCCGGTAGAAGCCGACGTGATCATCCCTGTTCCCGATTCCGCAAACATTGCGGCTCTTGGCTATAGTGAAGAGTCAGGCATTCCTTACCAAAGTGGTCTTGTTCGTTCTCATTATATTGGTAGAACCTTCATTGAACCAGACCAAAAGATCCGCGACTTTGGTGCCAAAATTAAATACAATGTGGTAAAGGAAGTGGTGAATGGAAAACGTGTTGTCATCATTGACGACTCGGTAATGCGAGGGACCACTAGTCGTAAAATTATCAAAATGATCCGGAATGCTGGTGCTAAAGAAATTCATTTCCGAGTATCTGCTCCGCCAACGGTTGCCCCTTGTTATTATGGAATTGATATTCCAACTCACAAAGAACTTATAGCGTCCACTCACACCATTGAAGAAATTCAAAAGTACCTTCGTGTGGATTCACTTGCCTATTTAACATTAGATAGAATGCATAAGGCTGTGGAAGGGCATAAAGGTGGTGGTTTTTGTGATGCATGTTTTACATCCAATTACCCTGTCGAATTCCAAGACCACGCAGGAAACCAAAAGTCACTATTTACGGAATACGCAACGGAAGAGTGATGGAAGAGATCGAACTTTCCAAAACCTTTGGTTTTGAAGCCGCCCATTTTTTGCCAAATGTCCCAGAAGGGCACAAATGCAAACGAATGCACGGGCATAGTTTTCGTTTTGCCGTGTATCTAAAGGGTGAAATCGATCCTCATACTGGATGGATTATGGACTTCGGCGAACTGAAGTCTATCGTTAAACCGATCTTAGACGAACATTTGGATCATTATGTGTTAAATGATGTGCCTGGCCTAGAAAATCCCACAAGTGAAAACATTGCTGTTTGGCTTTGGAACCAACTCAAACCAAAACTTCCACTACTCGATAAAATCACTCTCTACGAAACATGTACAAGTTCATGTGTGTATAGAGGGCCAAAAAAATAAATGGTTTCCGTTTCGGATTCCTCACAAAAATCCAAATTTGAAAAAAAAGGTGCCGTCGTACTGTTGTCAGGAGGGCTTGACTCTACTACTTGTCTCTACGTTGCAGCAAAAGAATTTGGATACCCAAAAAACAAAAAATTACCAATCCTCGCCCTTTCGTTTGATTATTCCCAAAAACATAAAATTGAACTCATCAAAAGTAAAAAAATAGCAAAAGAGCTCGGAGTCAAACATGTGATCCAAAAATTGGATCCTGGATTTTTTTTAGGAAGTTCTCTTACCGAAAAAAAGATCAAAGTGAGAAAAAACGCCAAATCACTGTTTAACGGCAATGATAAAGAGATTCCGAATACCTATGTTCCTGGGCGTAATATTTTGTTTTTATCTTTTGCTTTATCGCTCGCGGAAGGCCATGGATATGATTCCATATACATTGGAGTGAATGCTTTAGATTATTCTGGATATCCAGATTGTCGGCCTGAGTTTATCGAATCCTTTCAAAAGATGGCAAATCTCGGGACCAAAAAAGGGGTAAGTGGTATTGGGGATTCCATCCAAATTAGAACACCCCTCCTTCATCTTGGGAAAAAAGAAATTATTGAACTAGGAATCCAAGTAGACGCTCCACTCCACCTAACGCATTCTTGTTATGATCCTGTTGTTGGGAAACCTTGTGGAAAATGTGATTCATGCATTTTAAGAGCAAAGGGATTTTTGGAAGTTGGACTTCCGGATCCAGCCTTAAAAAGCTAAAGATTCCATTTTTACAGTTACACCGATGATTGATTTTGAAAATCACAATTTAAAAATGAAATTGGAAAGATTGATGCGGAAGTATATTCTAATATTCTTTTCTATTCTTATCATTATTTTTATATTTCAATGTAAACCATCTGTATTAAATAATCCTTCTGATCTCCAATCAAAATCATTTTTGGAAACACAGATTTTGAAATGTATGTTGAATGGTTGGGATTGTATTGAGCTGCCACAAAACAACCAAGGGAACAAACAGTGGACCAAAATTTTTGGTCAATCTGGCACTTTTCAAACATTTGGAAATTCAACTGCAGTAGAACGAAGTGGAAATGTATACATGGTAGGGACTACCACTGGATCTATTCTTGGACAAACCAAAATATCACCCACTTCAGAAAATGATATTCTCATCGCAAAATTCAAACCAGATGGTCAATTGATTTGGGCAAAACAAACAGGTAGCACTGTTACAAGTTCAACCTATGTGGAGTTGTCCCATATCGATATATTTGGTAATTTATATCTGATCGGTTCTGCTAACACTCCATTCAATGAACTTGGATCAATTGGAGCTGGTTCTTTACTAATCAAAGTGAATAGTTCTGGAGTGATTCTTTGGACAAGAGTTGTCCCTACTGGTGGCGAAACATTAGGGTATGGAGTCACATCTGATCCATGGGGAAATGTATATATTACTGGAAATACAGAAGAACAACTGTTAAACGGTCAATCTGCAACAGGTGCACGAAATACCTTCATTTTTAAATATAATCCAGTTGGAGATTTAGTTTGGACAAAACTTTTTGATAGCACTGGGATTAATTCCTATGGGCAAAATATTCAGTATGAAGCCACAACTCAGTCTTTAATCGTGTCTGGGCAAATTAGTGCAACAGCTCAATTGTTTAATAAAACTCCACCTGGAAACGTAACTGATTCATACATCGTAGCATTTGAGTTAAATGGTAATTTGAGATGGGTTCAATTTTTAGGTGGAACAGGAATTACAACTCAAATTCGAACTATGTCTGTCGACCAAAAAGGATCCATTTATGTAGCTGGTGATACGAATGGAAATTTGGAAGGTATAACCAAAAGTGGTACAACAGTTCAATTTTTAACTCGTTTCAATGTTTTTGGTGAGAAAGTTTGGACAAAACTGTTAGGTGGTGGTGGATCCAGTGTTACGATGGTCAATGGTCTTTATTCAGATAATTCAGGTCATGTGTATGCATTTGGTGGAACAAATGGTAACTTATTCGGTATCAGCAAATTAGGAAATAATGATGCTTATTTGACTAAATATGATGCAAATGGGAATTTAGAATGGATTCGATTATCAGGGAATACATCCATTGATTTGACGGGCCGAGGGATTTCTTCGGATCGTTTTGGGGTTTTGTATGTCACAGGATATACATCCGGAAGTTTTGATGGCCAAAACAAACTAGGGACATACGACGCATTTCTCATCAAATATGAATGATGGAACCTACCTTCTCCATTTGGCCGGCCTCGAAAAATTTTTACTTCGTCCTGGTTTGATATGGAATTTAGAACGTGTGATTTTGGGAGAATGTATCCTGGCTTGGTTGAATTTAAAACGACCAGGTTTGATATCTAGTTTTCCTTTTGGAATATAGGTTCTTGCTTTTAAAAGAGAAAATAATCCATCTAAATCAATTTCACTAGAAGCAATGGATCCAGGTAATTCCTCCTCTTCTTCATCTTCCTCATCATCATCTTCTTCCTCTTCGTCATTTTCATCTTCTACATCCGTTAATGATTTACCTTTTGCATCATTCATACTAACTTCCAAGTTGATTGGTTTGGGTTCTTTGTATTTTGAACGGAATTTGGTGTTCGCATAAAAACTGATGATTTCTGATTCTGCTAGTTGTTGTGAAATCGGTTCATTGAATGCATTCGGTAATGATTTTGAAAGGATGAAGATTCGGTCTTGCAATTTAAAACAAGAGAAGATAAACAATTCTTTATTAGAATTTTCTAATCCTACTTCAGGTTTATCTATTTCTAGGATAAAAGTATAAGTTCCGTTACGGTAATCAGGTGTGAATATTTCTTTTTTGATACTAGATTGTGGGAATTGTTTTTGGATTTTATCAACTAACTTTATTTTAATGAAACTTTTCAAAGTAGATTCAATTCCATTAGAACTCACATCTGTCTCGATTTTTTTATCTACTTTGATGGCTTGGATTTTGAATAATCCATGGATTGGATCATAAAAACTTACTTTTTCTTTTCCATCTCTTAAAACTGCAAATCTAACATCGACAGGAATCATTGTTTCAAATAACCCTGAGTCAGATTTATAGACATTCCCTCTTATATCTCCATACACTGGATTCAAATATTTGATTGGTAATGGTTGGCTGTATTTGTTTTCTAACGAATCTAAAAACTGGTCTTTGGAATGATCAAAAAATCTATAATCTTGGTTATAAGAGACAACTTCATTAAAAAGATTGAATGTTGGCAAAAAAAACCAAGAGATCACTTTTCTAAATCCGTATTTGTAAGTTGTGATTTCTGGATTCGGTTCTAAAGATTTTCTTTTAGAGAGAACAAAATAGTGATTTTCATATTGTAAAGCTGGAATGACACCTAAAGTGAATACAAATAAAAGTGAGTTAATGTCATCGATTTCTTTTTTTGCATAATTGAATTGGTAGTATGTGTCACAGTTTTTGATTTCATTGTTTAAGTTTGTTTGTTCATTTGTATAAAAAAATGTGTCACCATCCACAATTTCCGCATATTTGTACAAAGTCTTTCTATCATTAGGATTACCATTTAAGTTCTCAAGTTGTTTGAATCGTTCGAATGATTTGATTGAACGAAACGATTCCAACTCTTTTAGATACGGCCAAGAATTAGGAATTCCGTATATTTGTTTGATGTGTCTTGAATTTGTATTTTTGAGTTTTAAATTCGTTCGAATGTTCTCAATGAATTGGAAATCGATTTGTTTATCAGATACCAAATTGGTCTGTGAATTTTCAAATTCCATTTGGAATGGGATACTTGAGATAAAACAAGAAACACCGTTTCTTTCAAAAACCGATTCACTTTCAGAAATTGGGATTTCAATTCCTTTGTCTTTTGAAACTCGAGTGTGGTACCAACTAATTTGGCATTGGTATAAAAAAAGGAAAAGAAAGAAATAGAATTTCATCTTAGGAACCACCAAAAAGATTAGTGGTTCCCTTGGTTTTGTCAAAACAAAACGCTAACAAATCGTTGGTGTTTGAGAAATAGAAAAAAGCTTATTGTTCTACACAAATGGCTTTCGCATTATAGAAATCTTCTAGGTCAGCGCATGTTGTACCAGCAAACGCAAAAGCACGCATATCTGTTTCTTGATGTTTTCCAAAGAGTCCATTTGGTGATGTAGCTGGAGCTCTGGTCGTCCAATTTTCACAATCATTGCTATTGATCCAGTCGGCATTGATTCCTGTAATCACATAATTGGAAGAATTTAGTAAATTTGGTTCCATTGAATTGGTCAGTGGAATAGGAAAAAGACCATTTGCATTGGTGGTTCCAATCACTGTGGTTCCATCCTTTCTTTTGTATTGTTGGTTTGGTTTGAGAACCCAATCGATATGTTCAGAAGTCCCACCAGTTGTGCAATTTGCTGAAGTACAAGCTCTTCTGGAGGTTCCATCAGTTACCAAAGCTTTGTAAGTCCCTCCACCTGAAGGTTTGTTTGTAGCATTATTACAGTGCGCATCAATGCCAGAAACACCTGCAGTTACAGGAGCCGTTGAATTTGTAATGAATATTTTACAAGTTCCTGTTGTTGCACAAGAAGGTGTTGCACTACTAGAAGTAGAACTGTTATTAGCAACGATTGCAAGTGCACTCGTTGCGATTGTATTGTCAGTGTTATTAGTTTCGCACGAAATGAGTGTGAATAAAATTAAGCTAACTATGATTACATTTGATTTGAAAAAAGAAATTGCTATGTTTTTAAAAATTTTCATTTAAGATCTCCTTTGTAAGGTTACTTCTCAAAGTTATAACACCATGATAAGTGTTCTTGGTAATTGCATTCATTCGTCTGGTAAGATTTTTGATAGTCATCTAACAGGAATAAAACAATGATTCTGCGATCCTCTGATCACAAAACCATCGTTCACGATCATCATTGTTCCACGCAAAGCGCCCTTGTCGTGGTTGTACAGCCATAAATTCCCTTATTTATTAAGTTCGAACTAGTATTATTATACCCCCCACCAGCAAAACTTTGAGTATTTCCTGACCAACCCGAACAGTCGTCAGAACTATTTGTCCAGTCTGAATTCATCCCTGTCACAATATTGTCTGTAAAGTTGACAACATGATAAGGTGAATTCGTTAAAGGAAACGTAAAAATACCATTTGCATTGGTAGTTCCCACAACAGTAGTTCCATCGAATCGTCTATACTCTTTATTGGGTTTTAATACCCAATTGATATGTTCTGATGTTCCACCAGAACAATTTGCTGTCGAACATGCCCTCCTACTGTTTCCAGTTGTCACCATTGCTTTGTATGTACCACCACCAGAAGGTTTATCTGAGGCATTATTGCAATGATTGTCTAAACCACTGATACCGAGATTAATCCCAAGATTCAGTTGGTTAGCGGGAACAAACATTTTGCAAGGGCCATTACCAGTACAAGAACTATCAGAAGTGTTTGAGGTGGCGTCTTTAGTAGAACTGTTATTTGCAACGAGTGCAAATGCACTAGCTGCGGTCGTATTGTCAGTGTTATTGGCTTCACAAGACATAAGTAAGAAGCAAAATAAGCTAACAATGGTTAGATTTACATCTAAACAAAAAATAGATATGTATTTCAATTTTTGCAAAAACATTCTCCAAATTAAGGGTTTTGTCCAAAAGATTATCGACTAGAGTCGGCTATTTTCAAAAACCGGTCAATATATTTTAGGGAATTCCATAAATATTTTTTCTCCAAGCGACTGAGATAAAAAATACGATAGAAATATTTGTTCTTTGATGATTTGAAAACTTAGCAAAGGCCGCTACAAATTGATGTAAAATCCATCAAATCAATGTTATAAGAGGTAAAACCATTGAACTGAGGTTTCTTATTGTAACCAACTAATATTAATTAAATTAAATTTTGGCCTCAGAAAAGATCATATAACAACTGTTTGCATTTGTATTTTTTGAACCTTTATATTTTGCGTGGATTCGTTAATTAAAGTTTCTAAACAAGATTCAGTCAATGAGGGGTCATTTAAGATAAATCCAAGTTTAGCCTAGTTTATACCTGGAAAATTTCGCCTTGGTGCTGCGAAAAAAGTGAGTTTGTTTCTATTTTCGATTCAGGAATCACATTCATTTCTTAGGAATTAGGCTTCAAATTTGAGGAAGAGGCCTTAGTTTACGTAAAATTCCCGAAAATATTGTTTCCAAAATGGCCATTTTTTCCATAACTACTACTAGTTTATGGAAATATTTGTTACAGCCGTCACGATTTTCGTTTTAGCGATCTTCGTGGGATTTGAAATCATCACAAAAATCCCTCCCATCCTCCACACCCCACTTATGTCGGGTTCTAACGCCATTTCCGGCATCACCCTCATCGGTGCATTATATGCTGCTGGAATCCAAGAGAGCAATATCACCAAAATTTTGGGCTTACTCTCTGTTATTTTTGCTACCATCAACGTTGTGGGCGGATTTCTCGTTACACATAGAATGCTTGGCATGTTTAAGAAAAAGGATGCACCGAAATAATGGAACTCATTAGCATTTTAAATTTATCCTACCTGATCGCTTCCATCCTATTCATCATTGGTATCAAACAATTAGCACATCCAAAGACCGCCTCTCGGGGAAATTTACTCGGTGCACTGGGGATGTTCATCGCAGTTGTAGCAACACTTTTCGACAGGGAAATACTTTCTTATGAATGGATCGCTGTTGGTGTTCTCATTGGATCTGTAATTGGAATTATCCTCGCTATCAAAATCCAAATGACTGCGATGCCTCAGCTTGTGGCCGTTCTCAATGGATTTGGTGGTATCGCATCTGTTTTTGTAGCTGGTGCTGCATTACAATTGTCGATTCCAAAATATGAGACAGCAGTGAATTACCAGGAAATCGTTTCGATTGTTTTCTCTGCTATCGTAGGAGGAATTACTTTCTCAGGAAGTTTTATCGCCTTCGGGAAGTTACAAGGTTTTATTACAGAAAAAGCAGTTCGTTACCCAGGTGACCAACTTGTTAAAATCTTAGTTGGACTCACTGCAGTTGGACTTGGTGTGTATGGTTGTATAGAGCCAACAGATGAGTCTATTTATTGGATCTTAAGTGGTGTAAGTTTACTTCTTGGAATTTTCCTAGTAATTCCAATTGGTGGAGCCGACATGCCAGTTGTGATTTCCCTCCTCAACTCATACTCAGGGATCGCGGCATCTGCAACAGGATTTGTTCTCAATAATAATGTACTGATCATTTCAGGATCACTCGTAGGAGCATCTGGAATCATTCTAACACAAATCATGTGTAAAGCGATGAACCGAAGTTTGACGAATGTTCTCTTTGGAGGATTCGGGGCTGTCGCTACAGAAATGAAAGATGATGGCGATTTTTACTCAGGTAAAGTCAAATCAACGAGTGCAGAAGAAGTGGCAATGTTACTTGATGTTGCAAGAAGTGTCGTAATTGTTCCAGGTTATGGTATGGCTGTGGCACAAGCACAACATGCAGTAAGAGATTTATACCAACTCTTAACAGCTCGTGGAATCGATGTTACTTTTGCGATCCATCCAGTTGCAGGTCGTATGCCTGGTCATATGAACGTATTACTGGCTGAAGCAGATATTCCTTATGATCGATTGAAAGAGATGGACGAGATCAATAGTACTTTCGAAAATGTTGATGTTGTAATCGTTAATGGCGCTAATGACGTAACGAACCCACTTGCAAAAACAGATCCAAAATCACCAATTGCTGGTATGCCGATCTTGGATGTTGGAAATGCAAAAACAGTCGTTGTGATCAAAAGAAGTTTGAGTGCTGGATTTGCGGGAGTTCCCAATCCACTCTTCATTGCTGACAACTGTTTGATGTTGTTTGGTGATGGTAAAAAAGCTACGCAAGAGATGATTGCAGCGTTAAAAGAATCTTAGAGCCGGAAGTTATGAAAAAACAAGTCTATATCGTTGATGACCATCCTCTTGTAGTAGATGCATTACAAAACCTAATCGCTAAATCTGATGATTTAGCGTGTATTGGAAGTGCAGATAATATTGAAAAAGCCTTTAACGATATAGAACAAATGCAACCTACACTTGTTTTGATTGATATCCAACTCAAACAAAACCAAAACGGATTGCAACTTCTGAAGAAACTTCGAACAACGTTTCCAAATATTGCCGTCATCATCATCAGTATGTTGACGGACGATACCTTTGTGGATCGTGCATTCAAATTAGGTGCAATGGGTTACGTGTTCAAAGAAGACACAACTACACAAATTGTAGAAGCAATTCACACCGTACTAAAAGGTGATTATTTTGTAAGTTCTTCCCAAGCGACAAGACTACTTGGGCATTTATACCGTGCTTCTCAAAAAGACGAAAAGGATCCAATTGATCGATTGTCCAATCGAGAGTTGGAAGTATTTCTTATGATTGGAGAAGGCATGCCTGTGAAGGAAATTGCAGCCAATATGGGACTTGCACCTTCTACAATTGAAACCTTACGTTCCCGAATCAAATCCAAACTTAGCATCACAGAAAACGAAAAATTGATTCGTGTGGCAGTGGAGTGGAAATACACCCAAGCCAAAACCGATATCGTTGTTTCGTAATCTAATATCTCAATTTAAAGTAGTGATAGAGTAAATCTTTTCCTTCGCGGGAAGAGAGTAACATTCTGTACGCTTCTGCAATTTTCGATTCGTTTTGAGATTGTTTTTGGATGAAATGAAAAAAGTCGTTGGCCCTTTCATCAAATCCTAAATTAAGAAGTAAATTTAAATAAAAACTTTGGTCGTATTCGTCAGCAAACGGAGAATAAGCGATTGGTCTGAGTAAATTCTCCGCTTCTCTCCATTTTCTCATTTCAAAATAACAACGAGCGTATACCTTTTTTTCTCTCCAACCCAATGCCCTTGGGTTTTTTAAATAAGTAAGAGATTTTTTTGGATCTTTTTCGAGTAAATACACCACTCGTCCCATTAGATGAGATGCCAACATATGTTTTGGATCTTGTTCTAAAATAGCAGTGAGTTCTGCTTTTGCTTTTTCTACTTGGTTAAGTTCCAAATAGGTTTTAGCTAAAATAAGTTTTGCTTCATTATAATTGGCTTTGTATTCCAAAGATTTGCTGAGAGAAGTAATGGCATTATTGTAATCTTTTAAAATGTAGTACGCTAATCCTAAGTTATAATGATAAAAAGGATTATAGGGTGAAATTTGGTTTGTTTCTAACCAAGTTTCCTTTGCTTCAGACCAACTATCCTCTTGCGCATAAATCATACCGAGTAAGAAACTTGCTGCTTCATGATTCGGTTCTTTTTTTAGAGTTCGATTTAAACTTTCTTTGGCCTCTTGCCATTCCATTCTTGAATATAACAAACTTCCGTTCAAATAATCGTACTCAGCATATGATTTGTATACTTCTGATTGGATTTTTTTCCACTCTGCATCTGCTAATCCAAATTTTCCATAACGCAAAGCATTGATGATATTTCGACTTACCTTTTCGATTTCAATTTTTGCGTTGATTTCGATCGATTCCTGATCCTCTGCATCAGCAATTAGGTTATATTGAAATGTTACAAAGATGAATAGGATGAAGATGAACTTATGTTTTATTTTCATATCGTGTTTAATCAATGGAATTTAACCAGCTTAGAATTTTTGTATGAGCATCGCGAACTAAATTGATTTTCTTTGAGTCCGTTTTGTTAGGAAAATGATCGATTTGATTTAGCTTGGATAACGAACCAATGTACGGAACTCCTAGTTCTTTTTCAGCAAATAAACCGAGAGTTTCATGGATTTCAGATATTCCAATTAAACATACCTTTTTGAATTTTGCCATTCCTTCGATCATCGTTTGACCAAAATATGTGCAAATCCATTCTGAAGAATCAATTTCTCTGAGGAATTCCGAATACGAAATTCTGGGTTGGTAATTTATGTTTGAATCATTTGGTTTTTTTCCACCAATGCGTATGATGGTATGGAAACGTGGAATCTCTTGATTCTTTGATTGGTGGAACTTTAATACATATTCATCAATCTGTGTTGATTCGGTTTCATTCAATTGCCCTGCATAGACCAATAATTTTCCAGATGATTCCGGAATCGTAGATATGAGTTCAGATAAGGGTGAACTATAGTAGGAAAGTGAATTTTCATTCGAACTAGGAATGGAAGGATGTGGGAGAAAAAAAGTAGTATCAGTTGTGTTCGGTGGATGGTTCAGGTTATCGATATAAAAAGCATTTTGAACTGGATATTCGATTTCCCTTGTATCAAAAATATAGGGAATGTTTGATTCTTCTTCTATAAAGGAATCTATGAGTTGAACATCATAACCATTCAGTTGTAAATAAATTGATAAGGATTTACAACGTTCGAAGTGCCCGTATCCAAATTGAAGCGGATTTCCATACAAAACATTCACCCTTTTTTTGATTTTTTCCGTTTTGGGTAGTGTGAAAACAACTTGTTCGACATTTGCATTCAATTGAAAAAAATTTGGATTGGAATCATACAATTGTAATACTTCTTCTGCTCCAAAAAAAGGATTCGTTTCTCCTAAATGATTCCAAATTTGACAGATCATTTCAAAATCTTTTTTCTCATCAACCGTGATCCTGAGATTTGATATTTCACCGTTTTGTAATCTTCGAAAGATGTCTAGTGGTTGTAAATGTGGTGGGGAAAGTCGATATTGTTTGTGAATTTCTGGGAATTCCTTAATGTGTAAAGAAACATGTTCTTTATGTCGTTCCAATTGAGTATCTTCTGTATCATAACACAATGAAGCCGTTGAAAAACATTCTACACCCATTCCAAGTGGTAAACCACTCATTGACAAACTATAATATGTGTCTTTAATTTCTAAAATTGCTTCATATAAATAACGAATTGAATTGATATCCACGAATGGATTATCGGCCGTTAGTCGAAAAATATGTTTTGCACCGTAATGTTTTGCCGCTTTACGGAATCGATCCCTAACATCCAATTCAGATCCACAAAAATAATGATATCCTCTAGAGTTAAGAAATTGAATGGATTCATCATCTGATTCTGGGATGAGAAAGATGATTTGGTCGTGTGCAAATACAGTTGATAATCGGCGATGGATATGATCTAAAAATGTGACTCCCGAGTCCTCAGGAATTGATTTTAATATTTTTTTCGGAAATCGTGTAGAACCTAGTCTTGCCTGAATGAAGGCAAAACTATCATGCGTTGAATGTATACCACTCATCACAATTCAAACAAGGAGCAGGAATTTTGTCATGTTCACCATTAAAACTATGGTGAAAAGATTCCTGGCCTTTTTTCCAAATTTCAGATAAGGATTCCGTGTACAGATTTCCAATGATTTTAGATTGATTTTGTTTACAAATCGACACATCACCTGTTACAGATACATTCAAATCACGTGTTAAATGCCAACAAAAGTCTCTATGAATTGGTGTAAGGTCACTGACTCTTCGTTCTGGTAGTTGATTGGCAAAACGATTGTATTTTTGTAAAATGATGTTGATTCCTTTTTTTTCAAATGAAGTAAAGTAAGGATCGATTTCATCCTCTACTTCTTTCATCTTGATCATTTGCACATATAAAGAATTTTTTGGTAACAGTTTAGAAAGTGTATCCACAGATTCTAAAACAGTAGTTAGTCCTTTTTTGCCATATAATGTTTGGTATGTTTCTTCTTTTAAGGTACTAAGATTGGCGATGATACAAAGTTTTTCTTTGTTTGTTTGATCCAGTTCTTGGATGAGCGAAACCAAAACATCAACATTCTTGTATAAGGCTGTTTCAATGATAAGTTCTTTGAGTTGGGGAAGAGTAAGGATTTCCTTTATAATTGTCGTAAACTCAGGGTGTAAAAGTGGTTCCCCATTTCCTGATAAACTGATGGTGATAGGAGATGTTAATTCCTTTTGAAATTTTGAAACCATTGTTTTTACAGTAGCGAGTGGAACAAAACTTCCATCATTTGATTTATCAATAAACTCTCGGGGACAAAATACGCAGGACAGTTCACATCCTTTATAAATTTCCCATTCCATATAGGATGGGGAACTGCGAAATAATTCAGGATTTTGTTTTAAAGTGGAGTGTAAATTTTCGTAAGGAATTTCATCTGAAATAGAAAGTAATCCATCAATAAGAATATTGGATCGAACCGAATGATAACGAAAATCCAAACGTAATTGTCTTAAATCAGGAGATTGGAAAAAAATATCTACATCATATTGATTGATATTCTTTAGAAAAAATGAATGAATATCGGTAGTTAGTTGGTTTGGTAATGAACTCAAAAATTCTCTAGTGATCACAGTTGGAATTAGGCCAGGTGGAATGTTTTCCGAATAAGAATACTGCGAAAAAAAGTTTTTATGGCGATTCCAAATTTTTTCAGTTAACGATGTATCGAGTAGAGGTGAAATTCCAGTAAAATATAAAAAACAAACTTCGTCCCATTCAGGATCTTTAAAAATTGATTCTGGTAATAAACTTCCAAATCGTTTGAAGAATTCAATCTCTGATATGTTTGGTTCGTAAAAAACAAATGAATTTACATATTTTGAACCAATTAACTTTGATTTTACGGAATCATTCACATTTATATGGAGATTTAAGTTGGGAAACACTTTGTGAAGTTTGAAAACAAATGTTTCAAATAATTTGAGATCAAAATTAGATTCTAAAAATGAAAGTGTTTGGGTGTCTAAATAAACAACTGCAAAACTTGGATTGTATTCTTTGCGATTGATCATTAATCTGAATTGTACTTTTCTTCTGGATTATTTATATTATGTTCTTTGATGTAAATAGGATCGAAGATCGTGATTGCCATATTTTTGCGAGTGACAACAACCCATTCTTCAAAAGATGTTTGTTCCTTTTCACGAAATAAAAATCCCTGGATCCCTTTCCTGACAGCATCGAGAGGTGTTGGTCTCATTCCTTCAATATAAACTAAACAGTATCGTTTTCTATCATCGCGGAATACTTCAGAGAATTTACCTTGGCCACCAACTTGTGCTAACACAGAAGCAGTGGATGGTTGGGTTTTGTACAATTCAAATGTAGGTACCCAGTTAACAAGTCCTCCATTCAATCGGTAACGCGATTCATTTCTTGGACCTGATGCGACAAGCTTAAAAAAAGAAGGGTCATTTATAGATTTGTTTCTAATTTCAGTAAGTTCGTTAAACAAACGAGATTCTTCTTCAATAGAACCATTGGCTGGTGAAAAAACAAGCTCACGAAACTTAAATTCATTTCCAACCTTCGACTTGTTTTTGTTATACCATGATTGAACTTCTTGTTCTGAAGGAAGTGGAGGACTTACTTTAATTTGTAGAAGTTGTCCTTTTTTGATTTGGTATGGGAGGTCATCCAACCAAATGTCATACGGTAAATTAAATTGGTTTTGAACCGATTTTTTAAATTGTTCTAAGTCACTAATTCCTTGAGCATCCATTCTTTTTTGAATTTCTGCTTCGATTCGTTTTTCATTGACTTGGATTGATTCTTCTTCAGCAACAATATCAACCACAGCCCGATCAATGAGAAAGTCGATCACCTGCGAATGGAGAGAACCTTTTTTGCGGTAATTCGGGAAAAATCGAGAAAGGTTTTTATACCGCTCTACACCTTCTTCATAATCCAAAGTGGATATGGATTTTGGACCAACAATGGCTAGAACTGCATTGAGTGATTCATAGGAGTTGAGAGGTTTTGTAGGAACAGCGAGAGCAAAACAAACAACCCCTGCAAAAACTAAAACGAAGTTACGCGAGATTCGAATTCTTTTTTGCATACGGTCATAAATCTACCCAATAAAGGTAGTGTGTAAAGCTTTTACTGCATCTTCCGCTTGGTTTTGTTTGATGACACAAGAGATTTTAATCTCAGATGTGGAAATCATTTCGATGTTGATGTTTTTTTCTGCGAGCGATTGGAACATTTTTGCAGCCACTCCAACATGTGATTTCATTCCAACACCGACTGCAGAAACAATCGAAATATTTTCATCGATTTCTGCCTTACCGTTTCCATGTTCTTTGGCATAGGCTTCTATGATTGGTTTTGTCGCACCAATGTCTTTTTTTGCAATTGTAAAGGAAATGGTATTGATTCCATCTCTTGGTGAGGATTGTACAATGACATCTACGATGACATCTTTGTTGGATAGTTGAGTGAAAAGATCAGCAGCAATTCCTGGTTTGTCTTTTACATCCGCAATCGTAACACGCGCTTGGTCACTTTTTGCTGTTACTCCACTCACTTTCATTTTTTCCATAATTTTATCCTCACTCATTACTAATGTTCCCGGTTTGTCATGGAAACTTGATCGAACGTGGATGACCACGTTATAGTTCATCCCTAATTCCACACTTCGTGAATGTAGGACACCAGCTCCTAAACTTGCTAGTTCCAACATTTCTTCATAAGTGATTTGTTTGTGCATTTTGGCAGTTGGGATTTTTCTTGGGTCAGCTGTATAAACCCCATCTACGTCAGTATAAATTTCACATTCGTCTGCACCGAGGGCTGCAGCGAGAGCCACAGCGGAGGTATCACTTCCACCTCGTCCTAAGGTGACAATGTTTTCGTCTTTATCGATTCCTTGGAAACCAGCAACGATTACCACCTTTCCTTTGTTAAAGGCTTCGTCGATTCTGGAGCGATCGATCATTTCAATTTTACCATTGGAAAAGTTTCCATCTGTTAAAATTTTTAATTGAGAACCTGTAAACGATTGTGCAGGAACTCCTAATTCATTGAGAGCAATGGCAAGTAAGGCAATGGATACTTGTTCCCCAGTAGAAAGTAACATATCCATTTCCCGTTTTGGGGGGTTTTTCGAAATTTGATCAGCAAGGTCCACCAGTTCGTCTGTAGTATGTCCCATTGCAGAAACAACAACAGCAACCTTTTGGCCTTCGTCGTGGTAACGTTTGATGCGTTTGGCCACATTTTTAATTTTGGTGGTGTCACCAACAGAGGTTCCACCGTATTTTTGGACAACGATTTTCGATGACATGGGTTTATGGACAGGGTAGGAGAGGCAAATCGGGAATCAAGTAGAATGAATTTTTTTGCAACCAAACCCTTTGGAAAGACTCCAATAAGTATAGGTTATTGAATGAATTCTGCATCTTCTTCGGTGGAACCTGTTGTCAAAGAACAGGCACCTTTACTTTTCCTCATTTTATTTTTTCTCGTCCAAGCGACTGTCTTAACGGTATTTACCGTCCCGTTTTCCTGGACTCTCGTTTGGGTTGCGGTTGGTTCTTATTTCCTTCGTATGTTCGGAATCACAGGTGCTTACCATCGTTATTTTTCCCACGCATCGTTTAAGACATCCCGTGTTTTCCAATTTGTCCTTGCTTGGATCGGGTCCATGTCAATGCAAAAAGGTGCTTTGTGGTGGGCAGCTCACCACAGAAACCACCACAAGTATTCTGATACCGAAAAAGACATCCACTCCCCTAGCCGGAAAGGATTTTGGTATTCCCATATGTTTTGGTTTTTAAGAGATGATTACAATGATTATGAAGCCAAACTGATCCCCGATTTTTATAAATACCCAGAATTACGTTGGCTTGATCGGAACCACTGGATCCCTCCTCTTACCTATGCAATTCTATTGTATGCGGTTGGTGGTTGGGCTTGGCTTGTATATGGTTATGCTGTATCCACTTTTATCTTAGGCCATGCCACTTGGACCATCAATTCACTTTCTCACGTGTATGGGTCGGTTCGCTTTGAGTCTAGAGACACAAGTAAAAACAATGTTTGGTTGGCACTACTCACAATGGGTGAAGGTTGGCACAATAACCACCATTACTACTGTTCGTCGGTGAACCAAGGTTTTTATTGGTATGAAATTGATATTACTTATTACATTCTAAAAGTATTAAGTTGGTTTGGGATTGTTTGGGACTTAAAAAAACCGCCTAAAAAAGTGATTGAAGAAGGCATTCAAAGAGATCGTCTTAAAAAAGAAGAAATGGCACATGTTCGAAAACAAAAACAAGAGATCAAAAGAAAAAAGAAAGTAGAAGTACTTTCGACGTAAGATAAAATTAAACACCCAATCGTTTGCGTATGTCTGCCGGGATACTTTGGATCGAGTCGTATCTCTTCTTTTTTCCTCCTGGCAGGGATACATAATAAAAACCGTTAATCATTTCCAAAAAATAATCCTGTCCCTTTTCCCCTAACGAACGATTGTCGAGTTCCTTAACCATCTTTTGATATTTTGATGGTAAGAGATTCCAATTCATATAATTGGTAACAACACCTTGGTCATTGACTGTATAAGCTCCGTCTTGGTGCAGGATTTTTGTACCATTATAATCAAAAATTTCCATCACCTTTAAATTGTTATCTTTTGGTGATTTGGAATCCTTTTTGGATTTTCCATCGGAATTTCTATTGTTTTCTAAAGGAGTGGAGTTGGATTTTGATTTTTGATTGGAGGCTGATTCTTTTTTTCTAAGTTTTCCAAATAAAAGTAAAAAAACACCGGCGAGTCCCAATGCTGCGAAAAGAAACATTTCTGCAGTTGATAAATCAAATAAATAACGCCACATAGTTAACGAAAACTTGTTCCAATCGCCTTACAAGAATCGGGAGTGTACCCTTCGGTATTCCAAGCAGGGCAAGTTGTGAGTTCAATGGCTCTAAAACAAAGATTTGCATCGTCGATTTTGACTCTACCTAAAGCAAGTGCTCCAGGTAATTTATTAGAACCACATGCTGAGTTTTTTAAAGTATACTTTTCAAAAATCTTTTGGTTCCCTTCTTGCGCAGAATAAAATAAATCATCTCGTTGTTGGATACAACTAGAGAACACCAAAGTGAAGTTAACGAAAAGAATAATCGAGAGAAGTTTTTGGTTCATCGTTTCAGTTTGATCCGAGAGACTTCCCGAACAGGGACTGGTAATTTTCCAAATACACTATCTATCTGTACGGTTCCATAAATTTCAAACTCTGCTTCTTCCCCTTTTTTTGCAGCCTCTCCCAATTGTTTTGCTAACAAAAGTAATTTGGGAAGGAGGGAACCTTTTTGTTCAGGAACTAGTTTTAAAACAACAAGTGTTTCTGAATTTGGTTCTACTTCCACTGGAGTTTGGTTTTGGAGTTTTCCAATATATTCTTTGCCTTGGTTTGTTACGAGTGAGATATCCAAATCGAATTCGTAAATGCTGACTTTTGTAGGATTAGGATTTGTAACAGATACTTGGGGGTACAAATCAAGAAGAGGTATCAATGGAAAACTAGGATTTGGTTTTAATTCGACACGAACGTCCACCAAATCAAACTTACACGCCTTTAGACTTTCTAAATTTTTTTTTGTATCACTGATACAATTGATGAATACCAATGATATAAAAAAATAGATTCCAAATTGTTTTACAACGTTACGGACCAAACACTACCTTCCCATCGGTCATATGTTGTTTATAAAATTCTAAACCTTCTTTGTATTCTTCAAACTTAAATCGTTTGTTGATTTTTGTTTGGAAAACAGTCTTTAAGTATTTTTGCGCTTCCTTTGCTTGTTTCTGAAACTCTTCCAATCCAATTTCATAAATCCATGAAGACAACCAAAAACCTTCAATTTTTTTGTTTTGGAAAAGAATGATCCCTGAGTTCACAGAAAATGGTTTTTCAGACAAGGCACCATAACAAACTATTTTTGCACCATATGGCATACATTCCACTAAGGATTGTGCTGTTTCCCCAGCGACTGCATCAATGGCATATGTTGCGTTTAGTTTTTTGGAAAGTTTGAATAATTCCTTTTGGTAATTAGGTGAACTGGAATTTAAAATATGTTCCGCACCAATTTCAGTTAAGGTATCTTCTTGTTCTTTTTTTCGCACGATGTTGATGAGTGGAATTCCTTTCTCTTTACAAAGGCGAACCACCATTTTGCCAAGGGCACTTGCAGCTGCCGTTTGGATCATTGCTTGGTGTCCTTCTTTTTGGCATCGAGATACCATCGCCCAAGCAGTCATTGGGTTTACAAAAAAACTAGAACCTTCGTCGAGTGTGACACCATCCACTAACGGTAAACAGTTGTCTTCCGTTGTGATCATATACTCAGCCCAAGACCCATCATTTTGAGGGGCTACACAGGAAACAGCCATACCAACTTTTAATGTTTTGATGGCACTTCCTACTGCGTCGACGGTTCCACTGGCTTCAAATCCTGCAGAGACAGGTGCTTTTTTTTTGAATCCATACAAACCACGAATGAACATCAAATCCGATGGATTGATGGGAGAGAGGTGGATTTTGATCCTAACTTCGTTTTCTTTCGGTGTAGGAATTTCTTTTTCGCGGAGTTCCAATTGTGGTTCGATTTCATCGTATTTGAGGATGGTGACAGCTTTCATCTCATCCCATTCACTCACGGAAAATCTGCTTGCCAACTCTTTCTTTTGAGGGAAAGTACTTTGAGTCCCCCGTGAAATCAAAAAAATTAAATAACGAAACCATCACTGGTATCATTTTTTTTTCGATTTTAGTTTTTGCATTTTTTACGACTGTCATCCAACCAGACAGGCCCACTAAAAAATACCCTTACCGACTTTCGTTATTTTATTCACGTATTGATGGAATCAAAGAAGGGACAGAAGTTAGAATCCTTGGGATTCAAAAAGGGTATGTTGCTCATATTGATTCTAGGCCACTGATGGATGTTCCAGACAGGCGGTTCCTTGACCATAACATGGATCATGCGATCGAATTACACATTGCACTCGAAGACCCACTTACCCTTTGGGATAATTATGAAGTGGATTTCCAAACTGTGACATTATTTTCAGGAAGGATCATCAATATCAACCCAGGTAGTTCCGATGGGAAACGTGCCTTTTTTAAACCCACATTTCGTGAAGGGGAAAAATCTCCTGATTACTTACCCTCTGCAAGGTATTTCGATGATTTTTTCAAAGCAACTTCTGCCACGATGGAAGAAAATCGTTCTGACCTCAGACAAATCACATTGGATTTTCGGTCCATCACCGATAAATTAAACCAAACAGAAGGTACAATTCCCAAAATCATTGGAAGTACTGAGATGTATGATGAGTTACTTGCTACGATCAAAGACGCAGAAACCATCGGAAAAGAAGGTAGAAGGTATATGGAAAGTTCTAGAAATTTAGAGAATACCATGCCTATACCATTTTTAATTACAGCATCGTATTACGGCCGTACGACGCCGATTACGGGAAGAAGGATTGGACCACAAGAATAATGAAAGTTGCAATTATACATGACTGGCTCACTGGAATGCGAGGAGGAGAAGTTGTCCTCGATAGTATGTTAAAAGCCTATCCAGAAGCAGATTTGTTTAGTCTTTTTTACTCAAAAGGTAAACTCAACGCAAGAATTGAAAATCGAAAGATCACAACAGCTTTCACTAACAATTTACCGTTCAAAGAAAAGTACTACAGATATTATTTGCCATTATTTCCAACTGCGATTGAAACATTGGACCTAAAAGGGTATGATGTTGTGATCAGTTCTTCTCACTGTGTTGCAAAAGGTGTGATCCCTCACCCAGATACATTTCATTTGAGTTATGTTCATAGTCCCATGCGTTATGTTTGGGATATGTATTATGATTATTTTCCGGCAAGGAAGGGTTTTAAATTTTTCCTATTACAATCAATAGCCAATTACCTACGCACTTGGGATGCCGCCTCAGCAAACCGAGTGGATTATTTTACATGTAACTCTCATTTTGTGGGAAGACGAATACAAAAGTATTATAGGCGTGATTATAAAATCATTTATCCACCATGTTTGCCCCAAGACTTTCGAGTGCATGATAATTCCAAAGATGATTATTATCTGATGGTATCTGCCTTTGCTCCTTATAAAAAAATTGACTTAGCCATCGAAGCCTTCCGTGAAAATGGAAAACCACTCATCCTTGTGGGTGGGGGGCAAGAAGAAGGGAATCTCACGAAAAATCTTCCGAAAAACATCCTTTGGAAAAAAGGGTTACCTCGTCAGGAAGTGGTTGAACTCTATAAAAAAGCACGTGGGTTTATCTTTCCAGGGATGGAAGACTTTGGGATCACACCAGTGGAATCTCAGGCCTACGCCACTCCTGTCATCGCCTATGGTAAAGGTGGGGCTCTCGAGTCGGTAAAAGATGGCAAAACAGGTGTCTTTTTTGAAGAACAGACCGTAAAATCCTTAAACGACGCCATCAAGCGGGCCGAAAAAATCCAATTTAAACGTTGGGATTTCCAAAATTCCATCAATCGATTTACGGAAGAAAAATTCGTAAGCGAAATTCGAAAGGTAGTCGATAGACATAAATAGAAATCTCTGAAGGGGGATCTCTTGGTCATTTTACACCGACTCAAAGGGGCTGAATTTGTTCTCAATGCAGATTTGATTGAGACAATTGAAGCCAATCCAGATACGATCATCACTCTTGTGAATGAAAAGAAATTCATTGTACAAGAGTCTGTTGCGGATGTTGTGGAAAAGGTAATCACTTACCAAACAAGAATCCACAACCTACCTCGAGTGAGTGATAGAAGGCCTGAGGAAACATAAGAAATGGATATAGCTACAGTCATTGGTTTGGCCCTAGGAGCGGCCTTGATGTTATTAGGGGTTGTTTCAGGGGGTCTTGCATTAACAGACCTTATTGATATTCCCTCGGTAATGATTACATTTGGTGGGGCTGCTGCTGCCACGATCATTTCATTTCCTTGGACATCCACCATTGGTGTGGGTGCGGTGACCAAAAAGGCATTTCAAAATCCACCTTCAGATTTACCTGGACTCATCACGACACTTGTTAGTTTCTCTGAAAAAGCTCGTCGAGAAGGTTTACTTGCCTTAGAAGATGATATCAACGAATTACCGGAAGAATTTTTAAAGAAAGGAATCCAACTCGTAGTGGATGGAACGGATCCCGAACTTGTCCGTAACATCATGGAAACCGAAATTGGAAACACTGCTTCACGTCATGCGTATGGCCGTGGTTGGTGGGATGCCTACGCTGGTTTTGCGCCAGGCTTCGGAATGCTTGGGACCCTTGTGGGTCTTGTGGGGATGTTAAAGAACTTAGGTGGTGGGGATGCGAGTGCCATTGGACAAGGTATGGCGACAGCTCTTATTACAACATTATACGGATCTCTTGCTCAGAACTTATTCGCAGCACCGGTAGTAAGAAAACTCACACGTAGATCAGAAGATGAACTTGTGATCAAACAAGTAATGGTAGAGGGAACACTATCAATCCAATCAGGTGATAACCCAAGGATTGTAAAAGAGAAACTTGCGAGTTTCTTAACTCCAGCAGAACGTGTTGCCTTAAAAGATGATGGAGATTAATCCTTAGCCATGGCGAAAAAAGAAAAATGTCCTGAGTGTATCCAAAAAGTTCCCGAGTTCATGGCAACTTACGGGGACATGGTGACACTTCTCCTTTGTTTCTTTATCCTTTTGTATACAACAGGGAAAACAGATGCAAAGGAAATGCAAATCATTCTCTCGGCATTTAAATCCACCACAGGATTTTTCACAGGTGGACAAACATTATCAAAAGGATCTTTGGAAGAGATGGGAATGCAAATTGAATCTTTGCCATCCCAAGTGGTAGGTCGTAACCTATCCAAATCTAAAAAAGATGCACAAGAAGTTTTCAAACCAGAAGTAGAAGCAGGAAAGGTTCGGATTTCGGAAAACGAAAGAGGCCTTGTAATTTCACTTGTAGGTGCTGATTATTTTTATCCAGGGTCAGCAATTTTAACACCGGCGATTCGAGAAACATTAAGAAAAGCTGCAGGTCTTATCAAAGGACTAGAACGATTTGTTCGCGTGGAAGGGCATAGTGATGATGATGCTGTGAATCCAGTGAGTCGACCTGGTCGTGAAGAAAGAGAATATATCAATAACTGGGATTTGGCGGGAGCAAGGGCAGTGAACGCCACTGTGTTTATGATCAATGCAGAAGAAATTGAGCCTAGTTGGTTCCAAGCAGTGAGCTTTGGATCCTACAGACCTCTTGTGTTGGAAAATGAAGGTACACCAGAAGCAAAGGCTTTTAACAGAAGAGTGGATATCATCATTTTAACTGAGAAGTCTACAAAACGAGGACCAGGAGAAAGTAAATATGGACTACCTGACACTCGTTTACCGAACACTGAAACAAATGTAGAAGGAGAATTTTAACATGGGTGACCGTGAAGTAGATGAAGAAGAAGGTGGGTTAGCCGAAGGTAGTTCCGCCTCTGCTGGGATGTCCCCCATTGTCAAATGGTTATTGTACATCGCTGCGGCCATTTTTGGAATTATCATTGTAACCGTAATATCGATGTTTGTTGCTCAGAAAACAGCAACAAGTGTGTTCAAACAACAAAAGAATATCTCACTTGTGAAAGCTCCACCTCCTTTGGAAGTTTACACATTTCAGGAAGAGTTCCGAGTGAATACTTCTGATGTTGGAGAGTCACACTTTGTGAAGTTAAAGATGTCTCTTGGATTTGAATCCGGCCAACCAGCACTTTCTGCAGAACTTGCAGCACGTGTGGCTCAAATGCAAAACATTATCAACTTGGTGATTGCTCGTAAAACAAAAGATGATTTAAAATCCATTACGAACCAATTGGATTTACGTGAGGAAATCAAAGCCCACTTAAACCACATTTTGACGAATGGTAAAATCAAAGAGGTTTACTTTACCGAGTTTTTGGTAAACTAGGACTATGTCCGACCAGATTCTCGGTGTGATTCCTGCTCGTTTTGCGAGTACACGATTTCCTGGAAAACCACTGGCCCTCATTGGCACAAAACCAATGATCCAGTGGACTTATACCCATGCATCAAAATCGAAGTCTTTCCACCGTTTGGTGGTAGCAACAGATGACAAACGGATCCATGATGTAGTTTTAGGATTTGGAGGTGAGTCTGTTCTCACAAGTCCCGACCATCCAACGGGAACTGATCGTATCATTGAAGTCGCAGAAAACTTTCCTAATTACGGAATCATCGTAAACATCCAAGGGGATGAACCTGGAATGGAAACAGATCTCATTGATGGAGTGGTGAATTTAAAAACCAAACACCGCAATTGGGAAATGACTACTGCTGCTGTTCCTTTTTCTCCCACAGAAGATCCCAAAGATCCTAATAAAGTAAAGGTGGTCTTCAACAGAAACGCAAGAGCCAATTATTTTTCTCGTTCACCTATCCCTGCTTCCTTCAAAGGTGATGCCAAATACCACCGTCATCTTGGTATCTATGCGTATGAACGTGATTTTTTAATGTCCTATAACCAATTGCCTCCTTCTGATTGGGAAACTTTTGAGTCTTTGGAACAACTCCGTGCCTTACAAAATGGTGGAACGATAGGAGTGTTTCTTGCAGAGAAAGCCAACTTGGGTGTGGATTCTCCTGCCGATTTAGAAGTGGTGAAAAGAGAGTTCCAAGAGAAAGGTCTGATTTAGTCCATGGAAAATAACATTTGTTTTGTGTGTCAAAAATCATTCCGAGAAAATCAATTGATCAGCGCCATTGGAATTGGTGACGAAATAGTAGAATTGATTCATTCTGATTTTCCAGGTTGGAATGAACAAAGTAGAATTTGTAAAAATGATTTTAATCTATTTAGAATGAAGTATATTACCAATTTGGTTGAAGAAGAAAAAGGTAATATTGAAAACCTAGAAAGAGAAGTTATCAAAAGTATTAATGATAACGAAATTTTGACAATTGATACTTCTTTGAAAACAGATGCACCTACATTTGGAGAAAAAATTTCGGATAAAGTGGCTACCTTTGGTGGAAGTTGGAAATTTATTATCGCTTTTTTTTCTGTCTTATTCCTTTGGATTTTAGGGAATAGTTTTTATCTCTATTTCAATGTCTTTGACCCTTACCCTTTTATCTTGTTAAATTTAATCTTATCCTGTGTTGCCGCAATTCAAGCACCCATCATCATGATGAGTCAAAACAGACAAGAACTAAAGGATAGAATTCGTTCAGAGAATGATTACAAAATTAATCTAAAATCCGAAATTGAAATCAGAACCTTACATGAAAAAGTGGATCATCTTTTACTGGACCAATGGTCGAAAATGATGAAAATCCAAGCGATTCAAATTGATCTTCTCAGCGAAATTCGAAGTAAAATCAGATAAGGTTCTGAAACTCCATTTTATCTTCCAATTCTCTTAGTTGTTATTTCGCATCCCTCGCGAAATGTATTCATATAAAAATTCACCTGTGATCACACCTGGGATGATTACTTTTTGCGCACCGTCGGCCACTAACTTTTTTGCTTCACCAGGTTCATCACTTGTCAAAATGATTTTTGCATTCGGTGCTAATTTGCTAAGAGTGGATAGCAAACGGTTGTTATTTGTTCCTTTGAGAAAAGAATCAGAGATGGTACAAATAACCATCGAAGCATCATGAAGCCCGATATGAGATAAGGAATCGGGATGAGCAAGGTCAGCATAAGCCCATTGGAACCCTTTGTTTGTGAGTTCTTCTTTGAAGGCAGGGTTGTAGTCAGCAATGATGATCCGTTTGATGAGCGATGGTGATAAGTCCTCTAAGTATTCTACAAAGGCGCGGGCAATCCGAAAGTATCCAAGCACGATAATGTCTCGCACCATTCCATCTCCATGACCACCGTGTCCACCATGACTTGCTTTCTCTTCCTTTCCAGTGTCTTCCGTTTGGTCAGAGATTCCCACTCGAGCGAGTAATCGTTCGAAAGTAGCAGCAATATTATGATTAAACATAATGATATATGTAGATAATACAGAGGCGATGATTGTCGAAGTTAAAATGACAGCTTGTAGTTTGGGAGTGATGTGTTCGAAACCAGCACCTAATGCTAAAATTACGAGCGAGAATTCAGAGATCTGAGCAAGATTTAGTGCCGTAAGAAACCCATTCCTAACACCTTTGTTCAGTTTGATGATGACTGGGGCAATGGTGATCATCCTAACAAATAACATGAGTGCTATAATCGCAGCAGAAAGTCCAATCACTTCTAAACTGGGAAGCGGAACTTTTAAGCCAAGTGCCACAAAAAATAGTGTCACAAAAAAATCTCGTATACCAATCAGTTTTGAAATCACATCCGCACCATAAGGAAAAGCTGCAATACTCATACCTGCAACTAGGGCGCCCATTTCTTTGGAAAGACCGGCTTCTCCAGCGATCCCACAAACCAAAAAACACCACATAATTGATGTTAGAAGTATTAATTCGGGGCTACTAGCACAAGCTTTGTATAATTTTGCTAAAACATAACGACTGACACTAAAACTAAACGCAATCAGTAATACAATGATTCCAACAGAAGATAGAATTTTTAAAATTTCAGGGTTGTTTAGGTTAGGTTGTACACCCATAAACAAAATAGCCCAGATGTCTTGGAATACCAAAACCCCAACGGTTAATTTACCTGAGAGAGTGTTGATCTCTACCTTATCTTGTAATAACTTAACAACGATTAATGTCGAACTTAAGGAGAGGGCAACAGCAATATAAAGAAGGTCAAATTTTTCAGAACCAATAGAAAGACCAAAAAATGGAAATACAGAATAAACAAATGCAACAGATAAAGTGAATTGTAAGATGCCGAGTGTGAACATCGCCTTTCCCATTTTAGCGAGTTCAGCAAGATTGATCTCTAGTCCAATGATGAAAAGAAGTAAGATGAGGCCAATTTCGGAAATGAGTTCAATACTTGCTTCGTTGGTAACAAGTTCGAATCCCATCTCTTTCCCAAGCATCGCACCACCAATAATGTATCCTAGGATTAACGGTTGTTTGAGAATGCGAGCAATATGACTCAAAACTGTAGCAAATATAATACTGAGACCAATGTCTTGTAAAAGTGACTCTTCCCCGTGCATAGATACCTTCTTTAGGGAAAATTTTAGGAATTCAGCGAGATGTGAAAGTCGTTTTTTTTTCTACATAAGAAATACGACTAAGGAGAAGGAGAATTTTGCAAAAAAGATGCCGTAGACGCTTGGAAGTTGGCAACCGCGACATGATGATCGTACAATGCCTTAATTTCACGTACTGCTGCTTCTGCACTTGTCTGTTCACGAATATTCACAAATAAAAGAGTAGAATCTCCCAAAGCAAAACGTTCCCGCTCCATCTCTTCTAGTTTTCTTGCAAGCTCTACTTCATTTTGTGTGACGTTCACTCGTTTGGCTGAAGCAATCACTTCTGAGATTGCGTCTTGTACTTCGGTTTTGATTTTGTCTTTTGAGAATTGTAATTCTTGGTCAAGTTGGGCAATTTTTGCTTCTGCTGCTCCAATCATCCCACGAGGCCTTCTTGTTTGGATGGGAACATTCAAAACGAGTGAAGCTTCTAGTTCTGGTTTAGACCTTGTGACTGAACCTGGCCCTAAGTCCTGAGATCCTGCTACCACCAAATCCACTTGAGGTTTAAGTGAGTTATAACCCATGTCTTGGTCCACTCGAGCTTTTTCTCGTTTGAATTCATAGTCTTGGATTTCTGGTCGGAACTTCCATGCAATTTTGATACTTTTGTCTAATTCAAGACCTTTGTAATCGATGGGTTTTGGAAATCCTATGGGCAATCTGTCTGTGGTTGGTAAAATCAAATTCCCATCTGCAGCTCGTAAGAATAAAGACAAATCAATTGCTGCTTTTTGCATTTCACGTTCAGCAGAAACAAATTGTGATTCCCTTTGTAAAATGGCACGGTCATTTTCTGTACCTTCCATTTTGGGAATATCACCTAACTTGATTCTCTGGGTTATTTGTTCTTGTCTATTTTTTGCAATCTCTAACAAGTCTTTGTTGACTAAGTATTCTTGGCCACTTGCAACCCATTTCCAATAACGTTTGGTGGCTTCTTTGATTACTTCAATTTTTAACTTTTGGATTGATAACTCAGCAAGTTTACGATCAATGTCTGCTTTCCTGAGATCGGCCCTGTTTTTATCTATCTCACGGTTTCTCATGAGTGGAACAACAGCACCAGCTCTTACTTCTCCATAATCATTGGTTTCTCTTCGTCCGTCATAAACAGGAAATTTTCCACGACCTATGCGGTATCCAGCAAAAAAAGATGTCCCACCAAGTGGAGTTGGTTTTTCGAACACAGTGTCCGCTCCATTATTAGTATAATAACCAATTGGTTTGGTTGTACCCATAGCTTTGAATTGTAAATCAAAGGCACCTTCAGCCGCTAAATAATTGTATTCTGTTTCTGTTAAAAGTTTTTCAGCAGCTAGGACAAGTGGATAAGATTTCTCAACCGACCTTAATAGTTCAGAAAGAGTTAATACTCCAGGTTGTTGGTTGATATAGTCTTGTGTATAAATATTGGGCCCATGTAAGGATTCGAAAGGATCTTTTGTTGGATCCGCTTCCAATAAAAAAGAAAAAAACATCCCAAATGGGCATAACAACGCCAATAAAAATCGATTTAATAGCGTTTTCATTTTGTTTTTTCTCCTCCTCCATTCTCATCTAACAACGATTTCATTTCAGGATCATCCATTGGTAAATTTGGAGGGAAATCATTGAATCTTCTCCACAATTCATAACCAACACTGACACGATTGAGAAAAATCCATCCTTTTGCTCTTACCCCTTGTCTTAAGTAACGACTCGATGGCCACTGACGATCTTCATTATCAGGTACTACAAGGACACGGAAATTTCCAGATCCATTGTCTGTGATATCCACAAGTTTGACTACTCCTCCAAAAGTTCCAACAGCAGTTTCGGGCCAGCCACTGATTTGTAAAACCGGATACCCTTGGAATTGTAATCGAACTTTTCTTCCTTCACCAACTAACGGAATATCATTCCCTGAAATAAATAATTCTACAGCTTTGTCTTCCGCATCGGGAACAAGGATGGCAACTCCATCACCTTCTTTCACTTGTTGTGTGTCTGGATTCACAAGGATTCTCATGATGGTTCCATCTCTTGGAGCAAACACTTCTTGGTTTTCCTGTCTTGATAACCTGGCTTCTAATTTTGGAAGGTCTTCTAAGACTCTGGCAACTTCAGATTGTGCAGACGCAAGTGATGCTTTTGCATCATTGATGGAAGCTTCTGCATCTTGTTGGACCTTTCCTGTATCACTATTTAACGCTCGTTCCTCTTTGACAGCGGCATCATAAGTTGCTCTCGCACGATCGAGACCGGTTTCCGCATTTGTATGGTCAAGTTCTGCAAGCTCTAATGTGCGTTTGGAAGTTAGACCTTTTTCCCATAATTGTTTTTGGCGGTCTAAATTGAGATTTGCAGTTTTTAAGGCAGCTTTAGCTGCATCTACGGCTTGTTCGCTGGCACGGACTCTGTCCCTTGCCATCATCATACGTGAATCGGCTGCACTCACAGCACTTCCCTTTGACGAACGTAAACTTAATATCCTAGAACGGATGTTATCTTCTCTGGAACGTGCAGCTTCGAGTCTTTGTAAAAGTGCATTTCTTTCTTCTCGGATCCTAGTGATAAAATTGGGATCATTGTCTGAAATGTCAATGATCGGGTCTCCTTTTTTTACACGAGTCCCTTCGTGGACATGCCACTTAACAACTCGTCCACTAATTGGAGATTCAATTACTTGTTGGCGATCCAGTGGGGCGTACGCCACCACCCGGCCAAAACCCATAGTGGTTTGTTGCCATGGAACATAGAGCAAAATGAGAACGCTGAGAAAAAAAATAACCGTTAATATATAAGCTAAACTTTGGGCAGGAAGTGCAGTTTGCACCAATCGATATGATGGTAGGTTTTTACGAAGTTTCCATTTGGGTGACATATTTGTTTTCATAGTGATTTATGAATTAACCTTTAAGGAATGAGAATCATCTTCTAACCTTAGGATTTGGTCCATTTGTCCGAGAATGGTTGGTGATTTGGATACAATGAATACTGTCCATTCCCGATTTTTTTGGAGCAATACTTTCAAACAAGAAGTTAACAAAGGTGGCGGTAATTGGTCAAGAATTCCATCAATGAGAATCAGTTTTGGATTGCCGATAATTGCTCTAGTAAGTATTAACAATGCAGATTGTACATTGTCAAATGGATGCCCAAAAGTTAACAGTTGTGTGTGGATTCCTTGTGGTAATGACTGAATAGTTTTCCAGAGCCCTAAATCTTCCAAAAGATCTCGTATGGTAATGAGAGAAATTTCTTCGCGTCCCACACGGATATTTTCCAAAATGGTTCCTTCAAATATTTCATTCCCTCTGATGAGAACTGTATAGGTTTGGATCTGTTCCTTGGAAACTTCATGGATATTTTGGTGGTTGTATTCAACGATTCCAGAGTTTGGTTCTCTTAGACCACTGAGTAAATCAAGCAAGATATGAGCATCGTAAGGCGTATTGGAAGTGACACCAATTGTTTTTCCTGCTTGGACTTTTAAATTGAATTGATTGAAGATTTTATGTCCATTAGCCAAAGAATAATCTACACCTGATAATTGAACTTGGATTGGGCCTTTCGGAATTTCAAATGGAACTGTTTTTGCCGTTAATGTCGGTAAATGGAAAACGGAATTAATTTTATCTACAGCTGCTATTAAACTATAAAAACTATCCAACTGTTTTCCAAACTTGGATATATCATTGAGAACCTTTGCAATCACTAATTCAGCGGCGACTAATTGTCCAATTGTCAATTGCCTATGAATCACTAAATACCCACCAATTCCGAGTACGATCGCACTTGCTAAAGCTTGTATGCCGACAAGTCCTATGATTTGTTTGATAAAAACAGAGAAATATTTTTTACGAGCAAAAAGATAATCGCGAATGATAGAATCTGCTCTTTCAATCGCAAAATGAGATCCAAATGTAGAATGAAATAAAGCGGAATGCCTTGAAATTTCCTCGAGCCAAGCAGCTACCTTATACTTCTCTTTTGAAATTTTGATGTAGTTTTCAGAAGCAGGTTTGCCTAGTTGGTAGATAACAAAGTAACCACCTACAACCAATATGAACAAAGAAAAAACAATAAAAATAGGATGGTAAAATGATATGAGCACAAATCCAATAACGGTTGTTAATATAACCGCTAATCCATCAACCAATAATGAATGAATGGATTTTTGAATCGTCATCGTATCAAAAAATCGATTCACAAGTTCAGGATTATGGTGTTTGTCTAAGGCATCTTGTTTGATCCTTGGAAAACGAACAGCAAATTCAGTAGCAATTCGAACAAATACTCTTCGTTGTAAAATTTCTACCACATAAATCTGAATTGTTTGCATTGCCCCTGCAAAACCTAAAAAGAAGACAACTAAGAAAGTTAGAATGATGACCGGTTGTAACAAAACCCCGAAGGCAACAATATTGACTAAGGAAGAGGTTGCAACTGGTACAACTAAAGATAAAATTCCAATTCCGATTCCATATATAAAAACAATCCAAACATCCTTTGACTCAATGCGAATAAGATGATAAATTTGTTTGATTGCATTTTTGACTGCAGACGATGTGGAATGAGTTTCCTTTTGCGATGAAAAAGGAAACATTGGTTCTGCGACAATCCAATCCACAACATCCTTCGTCGATTTGATTTCAAATAGTTTTAGAAACTCTTTTTCTGAAATCCATTCTTCTTCACCTATATGATTGTGAAGCGGTCGGATGAGGTATGAGGATGCATGGTATCCTAAAATTGCATAAAATTCAGGAAGACCAAGTTCCTTACTTTTGATTTGAAATAGGAATGGTGCTTCTTTAGTGATATAACTCCGAATTTCCAAAATAGATTTTTGGACAAAGTTGAGTTTGATTTGGTATTGGTGAGAAGCCGCAATTAAATAATCGAGAAATTCCAATTTTGCTTCATGTGGGAATTTACTACGAAGTGATCGGAAACCTTCCAATATTTGACTTGGGACTGATTGGATGCTTAAAGATTCAGATAAAAAGTCTAAAATGGACTGTGCGAGAGACTCACCAGTCGAAAGTCGTATGGGAAGTTCGATTTCCTTTGATTTGAAGAGTTGGCTTCGAAAATGACGAAGCAACGATTTTATTAATTTTAACATGTGAATTTTAATTCGTGCTTTAGACTCCTCTTGACAAAACTTAGTTTTTGATTTTCTATTTTTGAATAGAGGATTCTATGAAAATTTTTTATTCTATTTTAGCTTTATTCATTGTCGGCATTTTCGGGCCAATTGTTGCAGAAGAAAATTGTGAATATGAGTATGATCCTAACAAAACCAACTTAGAATGGACAGCGTTCAAGTTTACAGAAAAAACAGGTGTTAAAGGTAAATTTGATAACATTCGAGTGATGGGAAAAACGAAAGACAAATCAAAGTTTGGTGTCGCTGAAAAAATTCGTTTCCAAATCGATAGTTTGTCCGTAAACTCATCCAATCCAGATCGGGATGCCAAAATCAAAAAGTTTTTCTTTGGATCTGTAAAAGGAAATCAGAAATTAACAGGTCATTTTTCGGACCTAACGTCTGGAGAATCAGGCACTGCAAAATTACACCTTCAATTTGGAAAATTCAAAACATCAGTTCCTGTAAACTTTGTTTGGAAAGAGGATACGGTAGAAGTAGTAGGAACAGTGGATGTGGCAACTCTTGGTTTAACACAAGGTTTATCAAAATTAAATGCAGAGTGTAATGATTTACATAAAGGTTCTGATGGTGTGAGTAAACTTTGGCCTACAGTTGATGTGAAAGTAGTTTCCACATTGAAAAAAGTTTGTAAGTAATTCCATATTGTTTTATAGTAACAAAGTTTTGTTAACATATGTTTGGGTAAGGACGGTGAGATTTTAGATGGACAAAGAAATTCAAAACTATCACCAATCTTTATCCCAAACAGAACAAGAAATTTGTAATTTGTTGTATGATGTGATCAATACATCACTTTCAAAATCTGAACATAAACTTTGGTTGACCCAAGCAAAAAAAATCCAATGGGATTATAAAACATTGTAAAACGAAAAGGGAAACTAGAGAGACTCAAATGAATAGAGTCGTTCCATCATGTTAAATATAAGTATAAAAAAACTGTCTGCAAATGATTTGTTTGAGTTTCTAGATCTCATTCGTGTATTTGAAGATGTATTTGAAATGAAGCAGTGTCAAATGCCAAAAGAGAGTTACCTTCAATCTCTTTTATCTCGAGATGATTTTTTTGTGTTTGTTACATTACTTGATGGAAAGGTAATCGCTGGACTCACCGCTTATCTATTGAGACAGTATTATTCTGAAAGACCACTGGTTTATATTTTTGATTTAGCAGTACAAACGAAATGGCAACGGAAAGGTATTGGAAAATCGTTAATTATAAAAATCAATGAATATTGTAGAAAAGAGGGCATGGAAGAAGTATTTGTCCAAGCAGATGTGGCTGATGATTACGCCTTGGATTTTTACAGGTCTACAGGTGGTCTACCAGAAGAGGTTATACACTTTACTTATCCTTTGAATAGAATCAATTGAAATTAAAATTCATAGTTGTTCTGTTAGCTCTTGAGAATGCATAAAGTAAGCAGATGAAGGTAAGTCTTACGAAGCTGGTTTTGAACTATGTGTTCTTAATCTTAACCTGGATACTTTAGGGCAGGGATCACTACTTGGTCAATCAATGCAATAAAAAGGTTTTTGTCAGGTGGTTTCCTCTCGATTAGGGCGCGGTAAGTTGCCATTGAATTCAAAACCTTACATACTAATTCTATGTTTGCTTTTTTTGAAATTTCTCCACGATCCATGGCTCTTTGGATTAATGTTCGATTCACTTCGGTCCATGGTCCAAAAATTTCTGTGATTCCTTTTTTTTCGATTTCTTCATCTGACCAAAATGTACCGAGACCACCTAGAACCCTTAATTTTGCATTAGCTTCTTCCATCGAATGAGGTTTGAGAATTGCTAAAAAATCATTTCTAAGAGAGCCTGTGTCTGGGATTTTTTCGAGTTCTAATTGATTTCGATTCATCCAGATCAATGCATCTTTGACAAGTTTAACTTTGGACGGCCAACGGCGATAACATGCAGCCTTTCCTGTTCCCACTTTGGTCGCAATTTGATCCATTGTCATTCCATCAAAGCCTTCTTCAGCTAACATCTCAAGCGTAGCCTTGAGAATAGAAATATCTAGAGAAGGGTCTCTTTTTCTTCCGAGGACGGGAGACTTTGTGGCTGTGTTTGGAACTGATACTTTTTTTTTCTTAACCATTGGGAACTCAATTAATACAGAACAAATCGATTTTACTTACTTTTTTACTGCACATGTAAAACGAATCGAAAATACATTCGTTTGGCAATTGATTTCTTAAAACAAACTCTTTCTTTTTTTTTCTTGACCAAAAAAATCCAAATTTTCAATGTCCAAATACGGAACTCATTAGTTTCGATACTAAAAAGTACCGTAAATGTTTAGGGCTACAGTTCTGGCATAAAAAATGTAAAAAAGTAGAGGATCAACTTTATGGAAAAAAAGGATAAACGAATCGCTCTCGTAACAGGAGCAAACCAAGGGATAGGATTCCAAGTAGCAAAAGATTTGGCTAAGAATGGGATGATGGTCCTCATTGGATCAAGAGATTTACAACGTGGAGAGAAAGCAGCACAAGAAATTGGTTTTGGAAGTAAGGCAATTCAATTGGATGTAACGGATCGAAAATCTATTTCGGATGCAAAAGATACAATACAGAAACAATTTAGCCGCCTTGATGTACTCGTGAATAACGCAGGTATTTCCAATACCAGAATGCAGCGACTAGGGCTATCTATGGTAGAGTATATGGAATCTGCGATGGCAAGTTTAGCATCAATTGACGAGATGCGTACAGTTTGGGATACGAATGTATTTGGTGTTCTTGCAGTTTACCAAACAATGTTACCTCTGCTTCGAGAATCCGAAGATGCTCGTATTGTGAATGTTTCTAGCACACTTGGTTCTCTCACATTGAACTCAGACTCTAACTCAAGTTATAGTTCCTTTTTTAATCCTGTGTATGCAGTTTCTAAAACTGCTTTAAATGGTATCACATTGTCAATGATGTTAGAATTAAAAGATACTAATATTAAAGTAAATTTAGTATCTCCTGGTTTTACAAAAACAGCTATGACTAATTTTGAAGGTTATGAAAGTTTAGAGGATGGTGCACGAGAAGTAGTGAGGGTAGCGATGTATGGACCAGATGGGCCAACTGGAACTTTTACGACTTGGAATAGTGAGTCTGTTCCTTGGTAAAATTCTTAAGAAAAAGTAAATAAAATACACTAACGTCTTTTATCTATAGCGTTAGTGTGTAATTTTGAAAATCGACTTTCCAATTGGATTCTAGATTTACTAAGCAATATGTCCTGCTAAGTGCTTACCTGTTTCTAAATACGTTTTTAGATTGGAAAGGACACTTGGCCATCCAGACGAAATGCCATTAAACATTTGTGGGTCTAAATCTAAGTGAGTGACAGTCAATCGAACAAGTCCATTTGCATAATTGGAAATTTCGAACGTTACTCGAGAATGTTTTGATTCATCGTCTTTATCTTTCGGTCTTGACCATGAAATCACTAATTTGTTAGGAGGATCTATTTCCAAAACTTTACCAACGATATCAACGGTTTTTGATTCATCCATCTTAACATGTTTCCATTCCGATCCAAGTTTCCATTCTGATACATTGGTATGAGCAGGATTTTTGGACAAAGGATCGGACCAATACTTACTTGTGATTTCTGGATCGGTGATTGCATTCCATACCTTTTCTGGTGTGCTTAGAATAAATGTCACATAAACAAAGTTATGTTGTTCCATGGTTGTCTCCTTCCAATTGTGTTTTGATTTCGTGTAAAAATCCTAAACGATTCTCTTCAAATTTACGTACCCAACGTTCATAAACTTCGTAAATCGGAACAGGATTGAGAAAATGAAGTTTCTCTCTTCCTTTCCAAACCACTGTTACCAGGTTTGCTTTGACCAAAATCTCAATGTGTTGGGTTGCCGATTGCCTTTGCATGTCGAGTTGTTCGCAGAGTTGGGTCAGAGTTTGTCCATTGTTTGAGAATAGAAGGTCTAGAACCTTTCTCCGGTTCGGATCTGCCATTGCCTTGAATATGAGGTCTGTCCCTTTTCCTTCTTTTTGCACGTAAATTCATTATGCAGGTAAATGCCTGCATGTCAAGGATAAAATTAATTTTCAGGGAAAATGATGAAATTTAATGGATTCTCTAATTTAGAAATGGAAGAGAAAAAGTATTTTTTTCAATCTTTGGTTGATTCCAGTGAGTTTGGTTTTTTCAAGGAATCACGTTTAGAAGAGAGTTTTAGAAATTAGGATTTTGTTTTAAATGATTGAGATATTGGACACTTTCTTTTTCTGCAACCTCTTGTTTGTTAAGATTTGTTGCTAACAAGTTTCTTAATTCACAATACAAATTGATCGATGCGAAAATAGAATGGAAGATAGAGTTATAATCATAGATTGGAATCGTAGTTTTTAGTTTTTCTAAATCTGCGTTAGACAAAATAAATTCTAGTTTACGAACACCTCTTGGATTTTTCTCATATTTAAGATGAAACATTGGGCCAAGGACTTGGTTTCTCAGAAATGAAAGAAAATCAATCGCTTCAAAAAGTTCGCCTCGTCCCAGTTTTGTGGCAGCATAATGAATCCAAACCCAAAATCTGTCTTCAATCCATTGAAAGTTAATGTTTGGCCAAATTGGTTTTGAATTTTTATAAATCTCTGGAATCTGATCCTTTCGATCATATACAACAATTGGATTTTCAACACGTTTGGTGAATTCTTGGATTTCAATGAATTTGAGATCTACATGTAATAGTGGAGAATTGTATAAACAAATTAACAAACGACTTTCCCCTACATGTTCTCCTGTAAAACCAACTAACAGATCTCCAACTTGATAAGCAAAACGTTTCATCTCATCGTGTGAAAACACTATGTTGTTTTCTGTAATTAAAAAAATATCTAAATCTGAAAATTGATCCAATTCACCAGTAATCGCAGAACCAGCACAACAAACCGCTGTAAACCGAGCATCTGATTTTACTATTTCAATTAGAGTTTCTAAATATTTTTTAAAAACATTCATTTTTACTAAATGGAATCCTAACTAAGTAAGCCTAAAAAATTTCTAATAGAGAATTCTTGCTATTACTATTATTTGCTTCAAATAGTATATTATATATATTGCACTTAATCGCAAGAAATTATTTCATTTGCATAAATGTGGTTATCAAAATAGGGGAACAATCTTGAAATATTGAATTCGAAATTGATACAGGAAACTTCCAATAACAAATTTGAACTACACAATTTTAGAGATTCCGAACGGAAACAAAACTAGGAAAGACTTCTAAATATCTCGATAATGTTATTTTTTTCTGTCATATAAAAGCAAATCTGGGATCTAAAATTCAAAGTCTTCGGTGCGTCTCTATCTTTCATAATGATTCAAGTATGACGAATATTGACCTGAGATTTTCTTGAATTTATGGAAAAAATGTAACCCAGCTTATCACTTTGATCAAATAACAGATTCGAGGTGTGTTTTGATAAAACAAACTCAAAGATTGTAAAGCCTCATACACATAAATTTTCAATCATTGCCATAAGCAAACATAAGGTTTGGAATATAGAGTAAGCGACCATTTCATCATTTTTTGCCACTTGTCTCAGTAAGTTTGAATCCAAGTGAATTGTTAATGCTCCATTTGATCCTGCTCTTACATTTAAGACATGTCCTTTATCTGCATCTTTTTTGATGAAACCAAATATATATCCTGGTTCTAATCGTAAGATGGGGATTTCTTTTATTGGATCCTTAGGATCGTTAACAAAATGAAGAACTTCTCCTTCAAGAATTAAGTATAAATCAGAATCAACTAAGTTCTCTTCCGAATAAACTAATTGGCCAGGGTTTACTAAACGAAATCTGGAATGATAGATTTGAGAATAAATCCGTAGATTCTGTTCTTTTATTTTTCCCAAACGATTTTGATCAACTTGGTCTAAAATATCGTTGAGATTAAATGAACGCAATAAGTCATGTTTTGTATCAATATTCAGTGTTTGTATGTAATTTATCATGTATTGAATTGCTCTAATGATAAATTGAGAGTCTGCATTCATACAAAAACTAAAGTCGGATTCGGAAATGAATAATACTTTTGTGCCATCTTCAATTGCTTTAACAGTATCCATTCTAATATTTGAAACGAATGCAGATAATCCGAAGAATTTAAATTGATTGAATTCCAATTTTATTATATGTTGATCTTTGTCTAAATGATCCGTTTCTACTTTTCCATTTAAAACAAAACAAATACCGTCGGATGAAGATTCACCTTTTTGATAGATAATTTCTCCAGATTGGTAAGATTTAATTAAAAGAGAATCTTTCGGTAAAATATCCAAAAATATCATTTATTTTTATCCTTTCTCATGTTTGCCTCATTGAAGTTGGGATCAATTGCTTGAAAATAAAAAACATATCTATTTAATATTTTACTTAAAAAATTTTGAAAAATCAGATCAAAAGAACCATTTCTGTATAAGGTCGATTGAGAAGTGAAAATCATTATCATCAGAAATTCTGAATGTTTTCAATTCTTGTCAAAAATTTAAGAGACTCAAATCGATATCCCTTCTTGTTTCAATAAACTCAAAAATTCTGATTCCGAAACCAAAGTCACACCGAGTTCTTTTGCTTTATCTAGTTTGGATCCGGCACCTGGTCCATAGAGTAGGTGAGTGGTTTTAGAGGAAACTCCTGTTACTTTTTTGCCACCATGTTTTGTGATGAGATCCATGGCAAGGTCACGAGGTTGGAAATTTTCAAAACTTCCTGTGACACACCAACTTTGGCCAACAAACGGCTGTAAATCGCTTTTTTCAGCTTGGTCTGCTTGGAATTTAAGACCAAGTTTGATGAGAGTGTTTACCAGTTTTAATGTTTCTTTGTCTTTGAGGTGGAAGAGTAATGCATCTATCGTTCGTGGCCCAATGCCATGGATCGCCGTAAGCTCTTCGGTTGCAGATTTTGATTTTGCTAATGTTAGCAGTTTTTCCCAGGAATCATAACCATTTTCGATGAGGATTTCAGTCACTTTGGGACCAACTTCATTTAGACCAATGGAAGGAAGAGTGAAACGAAAATCTTTTTCTTTGGATTTTTCAATGGCATCAAATATGATTTTGACAGATTTATCTCCAAAACCATCTAACTCTAGTATGGTTGTTTTGTATTTTTCTAATGTGTATAGGTCAGGGATATCTTTTACCCAACCCTTTTCAAAAAAAATCTGAATTTGCCTTTCACCAAGACCTTCGATATTCATTTGTTTTTTGCTACAGAAAAAGATGAGTTGGTTGAGTTTCCTTTCTGGGCAATGCCGATTTGTACAAAATAAATCAACGGAATCATCGACTTTCGTTAATTTTGTGTTACACGATGGGCATTCTTTTGGTAAAACAAAAACTTTCTTTGGTGGGAATGTTACTTTTTCGACAGCAGGAATGATTTCTCCTCGTTTGGAGATGAGTACTTTTGCTCCAATTCCAGCGCCAAGTTGGTCGATATAGTCTTGGTTGTGTAAGGTGGCGTAAGTAACTGTAGTACCAGCGAGGGATATGGGAGTCACTCTTGCTCGTGGAGTGACTTTACCTGTACGCCCTATGGCAAAATCGATTTCTTCTATCGTTGTTTCTTTTAGAAGGGCATCAAATTTAAATGCCCTTGCCCAACGAGGGGAATGGCTTGTTTCTCCGAGGTTTTCACGTAAGTTTAATGAATCAAGTTTGATGACAAGTCCATCCACGGGGAATGGCATTTTGTCCTTTTTCTTTCGGAACGATTCAATTTCTTTAATTAACTTGGTTCCAGAAAGTATAGTTGTGTCAGGAGCGAGAGGGAATTTTTCTTTTTTTAATACATTTAAAATATCTTTATGAGAGTTGATTCCTTTTCTTGAACTAGAAAAATAAACATCATAAACAAAGATTCGTAACGGTCGTTTTGCGACTTCAAGTGGATCTTTTTGTTTGATAGAACCTGCGGCTAAATTTCTTGGATTCGCAAATTTTCCACCATACTCTTCATTAAATTCTTCAAAATCAGCGAATGTCATAAAAATTTCGCCACGAACTGTGAGATTCATTGGCTCTGATAGGTTTTGTGGAATGGAAGAAATGGTTTTCACATTTTCTGTGACGATATCACCAATTCCACCAGTACCTCTTGTCACACAATGGGTAAGTTTTCCATTTTCATAGTATAACAAAATTGAGGCGCCATCAATTTTCCATTCTAAGGAATAAGATTCTTCCACACCAGTTTTTTCTAACCATTCGGAAAGTTCAGATTCATTATAGGTATTTTCTAAAGATAATACAGGAACTTTGTGTTTGAATTTACTAAATTGAGGGCTAAGGTCCGATCCTATTTGTGAGGTAGGAGAAGACGAGTCTGCTAATTGGGGATTTTCTTTTTCTAATTTTTGGAGTTCTTTAACAAGAAGATCAAATTCTTTGTCGGAAATGATCGGAGCATTGTTTTTATAATATAAATCATTGTGACGATTGATTTCTTTACGAAGTTCCAAAATTCTTTTTTTTGGATCTTCGGATTTTGTTTTTTTAGGCAATCAGTATACTCCCGCTTGCATGTATTGTTCTGGATCCGTTTTTCCTTCTTCTGAAATAAAAATTTCATAATGAAGGTGAGGTCCAGTAACATTTCCTGTTGCTCCAACTTCTGCAATTTGTTCTCCAGCTTTAACTTCTTGTCCTGAACGAACATAAATTCTAGAACAATGACCATATAACGTACTAAAGCCGAAGTCATGTTGGATGATGATATGATGTCCGTAACCTACGTTGGAGTAAGTGACCCGAACAACTCTTCCAGGTGCAGACGCATAGATAGGTGTTCCGACAGCATTTGCCATGTCCAAACCATCGTGGTATTCCCAATAACCAGTAGTAGGTGATTTACGCATTCCAAAAGGAGATGTTAAGTTATAAGAATACATAGGATTAAACAATGGTGAACGAGATAAGATATCAGACCTTTGGAACAAAAATTGAAAATTTGCTTCTACCAATCGTTGGTAATTATCCATGCGATGTTTTAATTGTCTTAATTCGTAAATTTCACTGAGATACTTACGACCTACATCCAATTGTTTGTCTTCTTTTTCTTCTTTTTGTAAGGATTCGATGGCTGATGATTCAATCCAATCTTCGGCTGGAATTTTTAAGAGTTCATCATCATTCCCATCGATCAAGGTAAAGAGTTCCAACATGTTTTCGTTGAGTTTGGAATACTCTTCTTTCATTTCTTCTAATTGATTGGCATGAGTGATGTAAGTATCAAAATACGTTCCATAAATTTTGGAAAGTTGGTTGATTTGAGTTTGTGTATTATTGGAACCTACAATTCCATAAATTGCTAAACTCAATAGACCTAAAGTGAGGCCTAAAAAAAATAGGATGGTAAAGTGTGAAATCTGGAAGTGAAAGGAACTATCATAACCATGGGGAATGACAAGAATGGTCATCCGCTGGTGACCTTTTTCTTTCACCTTATCAATCTGTTTCTTGATTTTCGGATTGTCTTGTGAAAAAACAGACGTAATCTCTTTAATTTTTTTCTTCATGACGAACCGCGATTCCTACATAAATAAGACGCTCCGATTCCTTTCACGGGTCAAGTGGAAATCCCTGTTTCTGGGATTGTTGGTTATTTTCGGAATTCTTAGTTTTGTCACATTGGTATCCAATTTGGGATTTTGGATTCTGTATGAAAACTCGGTTCACACCAATCATCCTTCGGAAATCCCTGAGGCAGATGTTGCCATTGTTCCTGGTGCTGCCGTGTATGGGAAAACTCCATCTCCTATCCTCATGGACCGTTTGGCTTGCGGATTGGAACTCTACAAAGCAGGTAAGGTCAAAAAAATCTTACTCTCTGGTGATAATGGCAAAACAGATTATAACGAACTTCGTCCTATGCTCGAGTACATGTTGTCCCACCAAGTAAAACCTGATGATATTTTTGTAGATCATGCTGGTTTTCGGACTTTAGATACACTCATCCGAGCAAAAGAAGTGTTTTTGGTAACCAAGGCTATTTTTGTAAGCCAATCCTTTTTTTTACCAAGAGCCATGTATCTAGGAAAAGAGTTAGAACTAGAGTTATACGGTTACGAATGCAATTTACGAACCTATAAAAAAGAAACCTATTATTTGTTCCGAGAATTTTCAGCAAGGATGCTTGCCTGGTGGGACATCCAATGGGACACACCTCCCAAGTATTTAGGAAAACCATATCCCATTGAAGGGAGTGGAATGAGCACTTGGAAAGGATCAATACCAGTTTCAATTCCAAAATGAAGTTTCACTTAAAACTGTCCTTCCGTTGGACCAAAACAATTTTAGTCAGTATTGTTTCTTTTGTTATCCTACTAAAGTTACCACCTGTACTGTTTGATGCTAAGTTTGAAGCTAAGGTTTTTAATTTTGGCATTTATCATTTGATTCTGAATCCTTGGACAGAAAATACACAATGGGATCAATTTTTAACACCTTGGATTTTATGGGTCTCTGGTCTCATTTCAAAACCTGAGGATCTTGTTTTCATTTTAAATTGTATCACAATCCTATCCGGTGTCATTCTTGTTGGATTTATTTCGCATCAATTTGATTGGATATTGGGTATAACAGTTTGTTTCCTTCTCTCATCTTCCCCACTTTACTTAGTCTTTCAAACTTGGATTGGTTTTTCTGATCCATTCACATTTTTACTGATAACTTTGTATTTGATTCTTTTGCATTCAGAATTTTTACCGAAGTTAAAAATCCTATATTTGTCTTTCGTTCTATTATTAGGAATGACCAATCATCTATTTCAGATGTTGGCACTTGTATTACTTGTGAATGTATTTTATCTGGTATATCATAAAGATAAAATCAAAATTTTGTTAGGTGCTTTTGTCTTTGCTTCTGTATTATATACATTATTTTTTGTTTCTATTTTTACCTATACAGCCATAGGTTGGAACCAAACACGTGTTTCTGTTTTTTCACAAATGTGGGGTAATGGATTTATCCGTATGAACCAATCGGAATTCTTCCTTGGAACCGTTGGATTATTCCATGGACTATGGCCCTTGGTGGTTTATATCATGTATCGAATGCCAATCTCTATCTTGGGATTTGTTTTTTGTTATCTCCTTTCCATGATGACTTATGATACGGGGCGAGTTTTTGCAATCCTATCCACTCCTATTCTTTTACTCTTTTCCATTCAAAATTGGCAAACAGCAAACATCTTCGAAAAAAGAATTTCGATTTTGTTCTCGATTGGTTCACTCCTCATCTGCAAATTGTATCCACTATTTTATAAATGGGATGGAAAGATTATCTATTTACAATAAAGAGTTACTTTGCAAAAATTTAAACCATGAGAGTATACTTTGTTCTATTGGTTTGTATGTTTTATACATCCACTAGCACTAAGTCCTCTCGATCGACATAACATCGCCGCTGATTATTTTCTCCTCAAAGACCCAACCAATAATGCCGGATTGTATTTTGCCTTAAAAGCAAATGAAGAATGGGAAGCAAAACGTTCTGGTGATCTTCATAAAAACTTAGCGATGGCAACGTTTAGTATGTATGCCATTACGGCAGGTTTGGCATTTTTTTCTCCTTCAAAAATTGACACGGATGTTGAAAACGAAACCGATGGGCCAAGAATTTATAGTCCAATCTTTGCACACAAAGCAATGATACCGATTCATTTAGCTTCCATGTTACTATTACCTGGTCTGGGTGCGAGGATCGAAAAAGAGGGACCAAGAGCTGCACACCAAATGGAACAAGTTGGTTGGGCTGGATTTGGTGCCATGTCGATTGCACTGCTTGTGATTACGTTTTAAAAGGAAGGAAATGGTTTTTCGAATGAAAAAGTTAATCATAACGCTCATCATTTTATTGTCTGGGTTCCAATTACATGCATTTGAAGTTTCAAAAAAGAAAATTGAATTTTTTGTCGAACATACAACTAAAAATATAACAGGTGTTTGCAATGAAATCCAAATGGGTAACCCTAACTTACAAGGCTCAAATGGAAAATACAATCTTAAGAGTCCGTTTGAAATCAAAATTCCAATTTTAAAAATTTCATCTGGTGATTCCAATCGAGATTCCCATATACAAGAAATTTTAGGTTACCCCGATACACCTCTCATCCAAGTCAAAATAGAATCGATTTTACCTTCGAAAACAAACGAACAAATCTATACCATCAAAGGTAAATTGATGATCCATGGAAATACTAGGGATTTTTCATCTGATGCGAATGTAAAAGTTTTGGAAGCAGGTGAGTTCCAAGTGGACGGTGTTGTGGTAGTAAAATTTTCTGAATTTGATTTGGAAAATCCATCGTTACTCTTTATGAAAGCAAAAGATGAAATTCAGGTGAAGTATCATTTCCAATTCAAATAAAACAGTTTTGAATCTTTCCGTTGGAATTAATTAGGTACCAATTAACTCTACCAAACGATTGTATTTTAATATAATACGTTTGGTCATCTCTTCTCCCTTTTTATTGATATCTGGATGGTATTTTTTTAATAATTCTTTGAATTTCTTTTTTACATCAACAATTGTCGCACCAGGTTCTAAATCAAAAAATGCGAGTAAATCCTTTACTTCTGTAGATACAGATTGAACGACTTTTTTCTTCTTTTTCTTTTTGGTTTCTCTAAATCGACCATATAATTCATAATAGGTGCGATCTCGAAATTCTCGAGTGATGTCACGAAAGTTTAGAATTTTTGTAGGGATCAGGCTCTTTAAATATTCGTACAAAAATTCTTCGGCACCAAATTCTGGATGGATTTCATATTTTTCTAAAAATTGATGGATGGACCTACGAACAAAAAAATCAATTTCAAACTTATCCATCAAATAGGAATCCACTGCATCATCAAAATCGATAGTTGCAGCAGTCAGCAAAAGCAAAAGTTCTTGGTCCAATCTGTGGTTAGCGATTGTTTTTTGGATGAGAGATTTATAGGATTCTCGAAGTTCATATAACGGTCGTTCGCTAAAGAAAATTCCACCCTTTAAAAATTCTTCCGCAACTTCATCTAATTCCAAATTCCAGGCTAAAAAATCGACTAGTAAGTCACCATCAACTTCATGGAATCCACCAGAAAGTGTCATTTGCGGTTTGGCCGATTTAAACTGGTAAACTTTGCGTAGGCATTCTTCCTTTCGGATTTCTAAAAGTTCTGAAAGTCGGTCATAAGACAAAAACCACTGCATGGCTTCGGAAACGTTTTGCAGTTCAAAAATGACATCATGCAAAATCTGTTTGGACTTTTTTGTTTCCGTTTTTTGGACCATAAATTTGTCTCTTAAACCAATTCCATATCGGGGTGACTTTTTTGCTAGTGAATCCTATTCCATTTTCTGAACTGGAGATATGAGTCACCATATTTCTGAACATCCATCTTTACAACCTTTTGATATTTCCGAGTACAAAGGATTACGTGGTAAGAATTTTTACGATATGGATCCTGCCCTACAACGGATGGTTGAAAGGTATTCAGAATCATACAGTCCATCTCACAAACAAGCGATGGTCGATCACATTCGAAAATACGGGGAGTTGGTAGGTGGCATTTTAGATGAACTCACTGAAGAGTGCCATAAAGAAGGAAAGTATGGGGAAGTGATCAAATATGATCGAACAGGAAAACGAATTGATTTTGTAAAATATTCCGAAGAACAAAAATTAGCACGGAAAATATCATATGACCATGGTGTTGTCAATTTAGATTTCCACCCTGAATGGAAATACGACTTCACACATATCCATCGTTATGCGCTAACTTATTTAATGAATCTAAATGGAGAAGGTGGAGTTGCTTGTCCCTTGGCAATGACTGATGGAATGATCCTTGCTTTGAAAAAAATAGGAACAGAAGAACAAAAGAAAAAATACTTACCTCTCGTTGCTGGAAAAGGAAGTGCCTCTCATTTTATGGCGGGACAATATGTGACCGAACGAGTAGGTGGGAGTAATGTGTCTGCCAACCGGACAATCGCGAAAAAACTTCCTAACGGCAAATGGGAGTTAACGGGAGAAAAATGGTTTTGTTCCAATCCAGGTGATTTGTGGGTAACAACTGCGAAAATGGAAGGAACCAATACAGTAGGAATGTTTTTAGTTCCAAGGATCAAAGAGAATGGAGAACTGAATGGCCATCATATCCTTCGCAAAAAAGACATCATTGGTTCTCGAGGAAAAATTACTGTAGAGATCATTTATGATCGTGTAGAAGCAGAAGAATTTGGTCGTCCTGGCCATGGACTTGTTAATTTAATTCGATATATCATCAAAACATCACGCCTTCATGTAGGACTTGGTGCCTGTGGGAATGCTAGGCGATCCGTAATGGAAGCATCTGAATATGCAAAGTTTAGAACGGCTTACGGGAAAAAAATCTTAGAATTTCCATCCTTTATGAAAACTCTTGCTGAGATGCAAATTTTACAAACCGCAAATAGTTTCGTAAATTTTCGTTCAGTTCATCTTGCAGAATTGGAACATGATGCAGCAGAAATCACAGTTCCACTTCTCAAATACAAATCTTCTTCCCAAGCAAGTTATATTACACAAAAAGCAATTTTAACGTTAGGTGGGAATGGTATCATCGGAGATTTTTCTCCACTGCCAAGACTACATAATGATTCCATTATCAATGAAACTTGGGAAGGAACACATTTGATCATCACAGATCATTGTTTGCATGCCCTACAAAAACCAAAAGTATATGCTGCATTCCAATCACTACTTGATGAATTAACGACTCATGTTGGAGATATTCCAGAATTAAAAACTGTTCATACAATCTTCCAAGAAAAACGGAAAGAGTTAACGTATTGTTTAAAAGAGGAATCCAAAGATTGGAAAGATATGAATCGTGTATATATTGCAGATTTAACTTACCAAGTATTCGTTTTGGCGGAATGGATAGAACAAACTGTCCATGATGCAAAAGCAAAACTACCTACAAAATACTTATATTTTGCGAAAGGATATGCGGAAATGGTTCGTGATGGAATCGAAGCACCAAGACAAAAAGATGGTGTGTTTTTTGATCCTAAAGCGCTTGAGACGTTTCTTTCTTTTTAGATCAAAATGGAGAATTTTTTATTATTGGGAATTTGTTTTGGTCTAGGATTACTCTTTCGCAGACTACCGCAGTTTCCCGAAAACACTCCCAAAGTTCTGAATGGATTTATCCTCTTTGTTTCTTTACCTTCACTGGTTTTATACCATGTCCATGAATTAAAAATCAACGTATCTGCAATTATGCCAACTTCAATGCCATGGTTGGTATTTGGATTTGCATTGGTGGTTTTTTTGATTTTATACAAACTTAAAATAATGACATTTCCAACAACTGTCTGTTTGGTTTTAACGGCAGGTCTTGGGAATACTTCCTTTGTTGGATTTCCATTATTGGAAACCTATCTTGGTAAAGAATCGTTGGGATATGGAATTCTTGCAGACCAACTTGGTACTTTTATGGTACTAAGTTTTCCTGGAATCATACTTGCCTCCATTGCAATGGATGGTAAATGGAATATCATAACCTTGGTCAAACGAGTCCTTGGATTTGCTCCTATTTATGCTTTGGTTTTTGCAATATTAACCAGACAGATTGAATATCCAAATTCATTAAAGATCGTATTACTACGACTAGGTGATACTTTGACACCTCTTGCATTGGTCTCAGTTGGATTTATGTTAGATCTACGAACAATCGCGGGTCATGGGAAGTATTTACTAATAGGATTAGGATTTAAATTGGTATTAGCTCCTGTTCTTGTTTATTATGTGTATAGACCAATCCAAAACGACCAATTGTTATTCCAAACCATACTTTTGGAATCAGCCATGGCGCCCATGGTCACTTCGACTGTCATAACAATTGAAAAAAACATATCACCACATTTAGCGAGTCTTATGTTAGGAATTGGAATACCACTGTCTTTTATAACGACATATTGTTTGAATTTTTTAATTAAAGGAAACTTCATTTGAACATTAAATTTTTATTACTTCTGATCCTTGCGATGGTTTCTTGGGGAATTTCATGGCCCATTGCTAAAATAATTGCTGGTTCTGTGCCAGTACATGTATTAGTGTTTTGGAGGTTCCTTGCTACCTTTTTATCAGTCATCCCAATTTTGTTTGTTATGCGATTACCAATTCGATTAAAGTCAGGAAAAGATTATTGGAATGTATTAATCGGTGGGATCATTTACACCTTGTACAATCAATTTTTCTTTTTAGGGTTAAAGAATGGATTACCAGGAGCTGGTGGTGTACTTGTTACAACTTTAAATCCCATTGTAACGTTTTTTATTGTTTTTCTCGTTCAAAAAAAATCAATCAGCAAACGCCAGGTTTTAGGGCTATTTTTTGGATTTATTGGTGGGTTGGTGATTCTTCAAGTTTGGAAAATAAGCATCGATTATCTTTTGTTATCTGGTAACTTATTCTTTTTGTTATGTTCCTTTGTATGGGCAACACTTTCACTTAATAGTCAAAAAACAGGGAAATCAATGTCTCCGATTACTTATAGTTTTTATGTCTATGCTGTTGGATCAATTATAGAACTTTTATTCTGTTGGAATGACCCAAACTTTTGGAAGGTTTGGGATTTTGGGTATAACTTTTGGTTTGCAATTTTTTATCTGACTGTGATCTCTACTACCTTTGGAACAACTGTATATTTTTATGCAGCTACAAGACTTGGATCCGAAATTGCGAGTAGTTTCATTTTTATCGTTCCACTTTCTGCCTACTTGAGTAGTTATTTAATTTTGGATGAAGTGGTACAAATCCCTGTTATCATTGGTGGTGCATTGGCGATGTTAGCAGTTTATCTGATCAACTCCAATCACAAAAAAAAGGAAACAATCATTTCATGAGACCAATCTCTTGGAAAAAAAGATTTAAGATTTGGTTATATAATTTTTATCCGCCTTATATAGGTGCGGGAATACGAATTAAAAAAATAGCAAAGGATTTAACTTCATTTGAAGTGGAAATGAAGTTAAGTTTTTACAATCAAAATTATGTGGGTGTCCATTTTGGTGGTTCTTTGTACTCAATGTGTGATCCTTTTTTTATGTTAATTTTATTGGAAACACTAGGTTCTGATTATATTGTTTGGGATAAAATTGGATCAATGAGCTTTATCAAACCAGGTAAGGGAAAGGTAAAAGCCAGATTTTTTATCCCGGAAGAGGAAATCCAAAGGATCAAAACAGAAATTGAGGTAAAACGAAAAGGAGAATTTCATTTTACCACTAATGTATTGGATGAATCGAATAGTGTAGTTGCTACGCTAGATAAAACAATTTACATTCGGAAACGAGGAAAACTTCCGATTCAAAATGTTTAATTTGAATTCTGTTATCTTAAGTTTTCATTCATTTACATCATCAAATTAATGATGATTAGTATTTTTTGTCTTCATCTTCAGGAATCATACTCGCGTAATACAATAGAAGAGCATCATTTTTAGAATGAACAATTCGATTTGCCTCTTCTATCATTTTACGTTTTTCTAAAATCTTTTTACCCTTCTCCCAAATTTCTTCAGGATCCCGTATCAAATAATTACCTTCATGTCTTGAAATAAAGTCTTCAATTAACATTGTACTTTGAGAAACTTCTACTGAATAATCATTCTCTACTAATATCTTGGCAACAATTTGGTTTGGTAAAATCTTATGGTATTGTTTCCAACCTTTTGTGATGCGATAACTCAATTCAATGGTGGGATCTTCTGTATGTGCATATTCCGATATTGGGATCGGGTCACAAAATTCAACGTAAACATTGGATCGTTTTGCTAAAAATCCTGCCATCCCAAGTTCTTCTGGTATATTGCAAAACTGGTTATCTTCAGGAACTGTTTCATATGAGACTGAGATCGGTACGATCACAATCTCCGTCCCTGAACTTCGAAATGCATTCACTGCCGTAGTTAGTAGTCCCGTTTTTACTGGTACAATTGCACCTGTTCTTGATCTTGTTCCTTCAGGATAAACTAAAGATGGAATTCCTTGTTCAAGCATCACTTGTGAATATAATGTCAAACATTCGAGATACAAACTATTCCTAGTTCGTTCTCGATCCACTGCATAAGCACCCAACGATTTTAACATCCACTCCCAGAATGGATTGGACATTAAATTGATACCTGCCGCATAACGAGGGACTGGTAATCCTAAATGAAATAGAGAATATGCCACTTCAACCGAATCTAAATGTGATCTGTGAGTAGGTGCGTATAACAAATTGTATTTGGAGGAGAGAGCCTTTACAACTTCCGTTTTACCACCTATATGTGGGATCATTGAACCTTTGAGAAAACCACCAGAAAACAATCGAATCGGTGCAACAAAACGTAAAACAGATTCACGTACAGTTGGGCTATAATTATCAGCGATTTCGTTTACATAAAAACGAACCAACTCTTTGATGGAAGTGAGTTCTTCATCTTTTTGGCAATTTTGGAAACGTTGCCAAATTTCGATTTCTGATTCAAACTTAACTTCTTCTAGTTTTTGTTTTTTACGTTTTGCTTTTGTAAGTCGTTTTTGCGTTGATTCAATCACAGCAGACGATTGTTTTTTCACTCTGCTAATGGTACCTGGAACATTGCTGATTTGTTTTAAGATTCGATCTACTAATAGATTATGAAAATCAATTCCAGAGGTTAGATTAAGCCCAACTTTTTTTTGAACGACAAGTGGAATGTTCTTTGCTTCTGTTTTTTTACCACAGATTAAATCGATAAGTGAACCAGGTGGTTGTTTACGGGTTAATACATCAAATAATGTTCTATGAAGGGTAAAGGGAAGGCGAATTTCATTGGCAAGTTCAATGAGAATGCTCAGTGCGTAGGTTCCTTCTACGTTATCATGCCATTTGGTAGATTCTCTCTCGATGAAGGAACGAGGAGCAAAAAAGATTTCAATTCGATCTTTGATGCTTAATTTCTCTCCACCTGACAATAGTTCACCGACAATCTTCTGACCAAACCCTCTGTTTCGACTTTTGTTACTTGTTGCAGTTGTGATAAAATCTGCGAGTCCAGACCTACCCATCACAGTGTCAGGTCTTGCACCGTAACGCATGGCAAGGTCTCTTACTTCTTGGAAACCCACTGAAAGTATTTCACCAAGTAAGTTGGATCCATAACGAGGCAGTAAGGATACAATTCCACTGGCAATCGCCATTGGATTTTTTGCCACTCCCACAATTTCCATTCCAATCACATCATCTGTAACAGAAGTGTTTATGAAATGGGATGTATAAACTTCAGCTAAATATTCAGCTGTGAATTTATCAGATGAACCAATATTAAAAAAACTGAATTTTTCTTCTAAGATTTCGCCTAAAAGAGAAGGTCCGTTAACTACAGCCACTGAAGCATTATTAAAATTCCTTTCACTTAAGTAGTTTTGTAAATATTGAGAGTAAGTGATGAATCCTGTTTTTTTACGATTTTTAGAATCTAAAATTCCTTTTGTCAAAAAGGAAAACACATAATTATTAAATGGTTCCAATACTTCAATGAGACTGTGGACACTGTCCAAAAAGGATCGGGAAGGAACTGCAATATGAAATGCCCAATCGTCTCGCCCAAATGCATCTAAACTTGACACGATGTCAATGTGATCGGGAAGTTCAATTGTCTTTCCCATAATTTCTGTTTGGCGGCGCTTCTTTAGCAGTTCTACAAATTCTTTGTCAGGAATCCATAAAGTGATAGAATCATACTTTTCAGCCAGTATGGAAGCGATAATGATACCCATTGGGCCACTACCCAAAACTGCTTGTTTTAAGTCGTTATAGGTTATTTGCATAAAAAATTAACATTTAAAAATTTCGGGAAAGTCTCATTGTATTTGTTTGCTTGAAACGAATTGAGTCTATCGAAAAAGTATCAGGTGAGTGTAAATCGTCAAGTCACAATGATTCGAGCAGGCCTTCTATTTTCGACTCTTTCCATTTTTCCAGCCATCTTTGGCTTTTACCAATCGTGGCTCGGACTCACCCCCGCCCAAGAAATCAATTTAGCAATTGCACTAGTTGTTTCCTTCCTTTGGGTCACAGAACTCATCCCATTATATGTCACAGGATTTTTGGTTCTTTTTTTAGAGTTGGTCTGGTTAATTCCAGGTTGGGGACCAGGTGCTCCAAAAACGATTACTTTTCTATCCTGTTATTTTTCGGAAACCATCTTACTCTTCTTAGGTGGATTTGTGATCTCAAGTGCGATTAGTTTTTATGGTCTAGATGTGAGCATTGCTAAATTTGTGATCAAAAATACGAAAGGTTCAGCATTTTTTCTAGTTTTATCATTAGGTCTTGCCACCGCCTTTTTGTCCTGCTGGATGAACAATACGGCAACAGCTGCCATGATGTTAGGACTTGTCTCTTCCATGATGAAATCCTTGGATGAGACTAGCCCTTTACGAAAATCAATTTTATTTATGGTACCATTTTCCGCAAACCTAGGTGGGATTGGAACACCAGTCGGAACCCTTCCGAATGTGATTGGCATTGCCTATTTACAAGAAAAAGGTTTTCACATTGGATTTTTAGATTGGATGGCGTTTGCATTTCCTGTCTTCATCCTTTCCGTTTTGGCTCTCGCTGGAATTTTGTACATTGTGTACTTAAAGAAAGAAAAATCCATCCAATCAATTCGATTGATCCAAGTGCGAGAGGAAAACACTTCTGTTTCTTCCCAGAGAAAACTTATCTCGATTATGATCATTCTAATCACAATTCTCGGATGGATAAGTTCTGATTGGCATGGAATTTCCAATGGAACTGTTGCATTATTTCCAGTGATTGTTTTTTTTGGATTTTCCCTTTTGGATCTAAAGGAATTTCGAAATTTATCCTGGGATGTTTTAATCCTTATGGGAGGTGGAATTGCCCTAGGAAAAGCATTTGAAGAAACTGGACTTGCCAAACATTTTGTTACCTTGCTAATGTTAGGTGACTCAAGTCAGTTAGGATTGTTTTTATTTTTTTCAATTTTGTCTTTGTTTCTCTCTTGTTTTCTCAGTAACACAAGTGTTGCAAATTTGATCTTACCAATCACAATGGGACTTCCTACGGACCTCATTTTACCGGCGGCCATTGGCGCAACCATCGGTGCCTCTCTCGCGATGCCATTACCTGTCTCAACTCCTCCTAATGCATTGGCTTTCAGTTATGGTGGCATTCGGAGTTTAGAAATGGTAAAAATCGGTGGGTCCATTTCCATCGTGGCATGGGTCTTTTTTACCGTTGTGGGAGGATTCCTTTTGCACCAATTACACATTGTGGATTTTTCTAAGTTTTAAAAAAAAGACTTTTCCTTGGTTTCTCATCCGTTAGCCTTCTCACGGATTATGATTCGATTTCGAAAATTCGCACTACTTGTCTTATGTTCCCTTTTTTTTCTCTCATCTTGTTACAATTATATGAGTGAAGATGTTCCCATTGTCACAAGACCCGATTTTAAACAACAAATCCCTCTCTTATCCATCAAAGTTTCCACTCCCGAAAACAATAAAAACAAAAGGGAAATCACCGCACTGTATACAAAATACCTCACAGAAACTGGTTATTTTGGAAGGGTATTGTCTGATGGTGTCAGAGCAAACCATCACATTGACATTTACACAAGTGAAGTGAATGAATACGAACACTTCTGGGTTTCGTCGATATCAACAATCTTTATGATAGGAACTGCAGGATTATTACCGTCTATATACTCGAAAGAACGTGTGTTACATGCAGATTTTTATTTAAACGATAAACTGATTGGCCGAGAAAAATATAGGCAAAAACATTCTACATTGTTTGGAATTCCATTTATGTTTATCTGGGAAACTGGAATCAAAGAAGCAAAAACCATCCAATACAATAAAGAAAAAAATCTAATTCATAATGTCGTACAAGATTATAACCGTTACTTATAGGAGTTGCCATGAAATTACACACAAACAATCACCAAACACCACTACCAAAAGGAATAAAAACTTCTCTGCTTGGAGTTAGTTTTTTAGCTCTCTTTGTTTTCACTTTGTGCAAATCTCCAGAAGTCAAAAAGGCTCCTGTCGTCGTAGTGGAAGAACCAAAAAAAGTAGAAGAGGTGATTGAAAAACAAGATCCTAACTTAGCATTTTTAGAAAGTATAGAAGATGGAAGGGAACTTCCCGATTCCGACAAATGGAAAGTAGAACAATATGAGTCTTTTAATGAGGATACATTTCCATCCTATGGCCCTGCAAATGCGACAATTGATTTTGCAAAAGTAGACTATCCTTTGTTAAATGCTGCTATATTTTATGTAACATCTAAAGAAAGAAAACAATTGGGCTTACGACCATTTAAGTATTCAGAACGATGTGAACAAGCTGCCTTTGGACATGCTCAGGACATGGTGACTTATGATTTTTATTCCCATACAAGCACTGTGAATGGTAAAGAAACACTAAAGGATCGTTTGGATTTGGTAGGTGTTTCTGAAACCTATTCCGCTGAAAATATCATCAATGCTTTTGGAATCCAATACCAAAGTGGACGACCTGTTTTCACACCTGCACAAAATGGTGGTCAATTCTTTAGTTATACAAAGGCAGGAACACCTATTCCAAACCATACATACTTAAGCTTAGCTAAAGCTGTGGTGGAAGTATGGTTCAATTCTCCAGGGCACAGAAAGAACATCCTCAATCCAGAGTTTAATTATATGGGAGCAGGGGCTTATTTTTATAAGGATAAAAAATTCTTTGATGTAGACAAAGTCAAAGCAGTACAGGTTTTCACAGGAAAACCTTAAATTTCATAGCAGGTTATTACTTGGAAACCTGAATTGGTTATTTTACAGTAACGCCTGCTAGTTTTGTAACAATCTCAAATTCTTTTTTGGTGACCGGTTGGATCGATAATCTCGATCCTTTTTGGGTCACTACCATCTTTTCTAAACCTTTTGTTTTTTTCAAAAGATCAAGTGAGATCAGTTCATCAAATTTTGTATGAGGTTTGAGGTGAACACCAAACCATCTTGGTTCCGTACCTTTCAGTTTAGGATCAAAGTATTTGTGATTTGGATCAAATTGGTAGGGGTCAGGACTTGCTTCTTTTGCTACTTCTGCGATGCCTACAACACCTGGTGGTTCTAAGCGACTGTGATAAAACAGAACCAAGTCACCTAACTTCACTTCATCGCGAAGATAATTACGTGCTTGGTAATTTCTGACTCCCTCCCAATACGAGAGTTTTTCTCGTATTAGGTCGTCTATGGAAAAGACATCTGGTTCTGTTTTGAAGAGCCAATACTTCATTAAATCTTTTTATGAAGAATAAGCTGGTTTTGCAGCAGAAGCACCTTTGCCTTTTTTTGCACCGAGTCCCGATTTGGAATCCGCATATTTATCAAAGGATGGTTGGACAATGTCCATAAGTTCCTGTGCATCAATGGTTTCTTTTGCAAGAAGTGCTTTCGCAATGGAATCCAATTTCTTTTGGTTCTTTTTCACCAAATCACGACCTTTGTCGAGACAAGTTTGGATGATTCGTTTCACTTCTTGGTCAATCATCGCCGCAAATTCTTCTGAGTAAGGTTTACTTGTATGACCATAGTCCCTTCCCATAAACGGTGATGTTTCTCCCGATCCGTAATGAATGGTTCCGAGTTTTTCAGACATACCCCATTCACAAACCATACGGCGCGCAATGTTGGTTGCTTGTTGGATGTCATTAGAAGAACCATTGGATGGGTCACCAAAGATGAGTTCTTCGGCGATGTATCCTCCCATGGACATCACAATTCGATCCAAACAATAGTTTTTACGATACGAATGTCTATCTTCTACAGGAAGCGATTGTGTGAGTCCAAGCGCTCTTCCGCGTGGGATGATCGTAACTTTATGAACTGGTTCGGTATACGGCAGTAAGGTGCCAAGAAGAGCGTGACCCGCTTCATGGTAAGCTGTCATTTCTTTCTCTTTGTCAGAGATGAACATCGACTTACGTTCTGGACCCATCATCACTTTATCACGAGCTTCTTCGAGTTCTTCTTGGGTCACACGTTTTTTGTTACGTCGTGCTGCAAGAAGGGCTGCTTCGTTGATGAGGTTCGCAAGATCTGCTCCAGTAAACCCAGGAGTTCCGCGAGCAATCGAGTTTAAAGAAATATCAGAAACAAGTGGCACTTTTTTCGCGTGAACAGCTAAGATCTCTTCACGGCCTTTTAAGTCTGGAAGGTCTACAATCACTTGTCTGTCAAAACGACCTGGACGAAGGAGAGCTGGGTCAAGGACATCAGCGCGGTTTGTTGCCGCCATTACGATGACACCTTCATTCATTTCGAATCCATCCATCTCAACTAACATCTGATTGAGGGTCTGTTCCCTTTCGTCGTGTCCACCACCTAGGCCTGCACCACGAAGTCGACCCACAGCATCAATCTCATCGATAAAGATGATACAAGGTGCATTCTTTTTTCCTTGGTCAAAAAGATCGCGCACACGAGATGCACCTACACCCACAAACATTTCCACAAAGTCAGAACCAGAGATGGAAAAAAACGGAACACCTGCTTCTCCAGCAACTGCTTTTGCGAGTAAGGTTTTACCAGTACCTGGAGGACCAACGAGTAGAACTCCTTTAGGAATCCTTGCACCAATGGCTTGGAATTTTTTTGGATCTTTTAAAAATTCAATGATTTCGAGTAGTTCTACTTTTGCTTCTTCACAACCAGCAACATCATTAAAGGTTACTTTTACTTTAGGATCGACATTCATTTTGGCACGAGATTTACCAAAGGTAAATGCTTTGTTACCAGATGCTTGGAGTTGGCGCATCATGATGAACCAAATGATCCCAAGAGCAAATAACCAAGGTATAATGCCTGATACAACGCTCCAAAATTTATTTTCTTCAGTGGATTTTGCTGTGAAACTAAGGCGTGACTTACGAAGTTTTGTCACCAAATCATCGTTCACTTGTGCTACATTGGTTTTGAATGGTTTTGGTTTGTTGTCCTTACTATTTTCAGGAATGTACCAACCTTCGATGAGTTCTTTATCAATGATGATTTGTTGTTTAGATGAAATGTCTTTCCCATCTTTAGAAGTGATTTTCCCAATGGGTTTTTTCCCTTCAATGGGTTCTACCATATTCAAAAAATCGGAATAACTGATTTCGTCGGGTTTACCGGCAAAGTCTTGGCCTTTGTAAACCGTTGCCAAAATGACAAGGAATACGAGTAAAAATAGGAATACGGTTTTGATGTTTTTATTCATGTAAGACTTCCGAAGATTAGACTACAATCAAAGGTGATATTTCTGAATCACTTCGTCGATATCCCCCATGGAAATCGAACGAATCGCCGCTTCAGCGTCATTGATGATCTGTATCAAACTCAGGTTCTCTAAAGGCTCAAAATCTTCACGTAAAAAATCTTCTCTTTTTTTCGGATTGTAGCTGGAATTAAGAACGCCGATCCGAATGCGAATGAAGTTAGGAGAACGTAATGAGACAGAAATCGAGTTTACCCCGGGATTTGTGTCATTTTCGCCACCTTTTGTGACGACGATTTGGCCTAGTTCCAGTCCCACATCTTCGTGGATCACGACGATGTCTTTGACTTGGATTTTGAGAAAGGAGGCAATGTAGAGGACAGACTCACCAGAGAGTTCGCTGAAGGTTTGTGGTTTGAGTAAAACCACTTCGTCCCCTTCAAAGTCACCTCGTCCAATGAGTGATTTTTTCTTTTTAGTTTTGATTTCGATGCCAATGTTGTTCGCAATGACATCAAGAATCTTAAAACCAATGTTAGATCGATTGTTGTTATATTTATCGCCAGGATTTCCCAGCCCTACAATTAACTTCATTGGTTCTTAAAAGTAGTTCTTACTTCTTAGCCGCTTTTTTAGCTGCTGGTTTGCCTTTGGCATCAGCTTCTGCTTTTTCCGCACGTTCAGCTGCTAGGATCGCTTTCGTTTTGTTACATGATGCAACAATCGGATCACCATTCACTAAGATTTCCCATGATTTTGGGTGTGGAAGTTCAGAAACTTTAATCATCATTCCAACATCAAGACCACTTACATCAACAGTGATCACGTCCGTAAGATCTTCTGGAGTAGACTTCACTTTGATTTCGTGAACTAAGTGTTCGAATTGACCACCGGCTTTTGAACCTTTTGCAACACCTGAAGTTTTGATCGCTACAGTTGTTTGGATTTTTTTACCTGGAGTCACTTTGTAAAAGTCAATATGACGAATTTGTCCTGTGTGAGGAAATCTTTGGATTTCTTTTACGAAAACTCGTTCCGATTTTCCGTCGAGTTCAAGGTCAATGAGAGTTGCCTTACGAATTCCGGAGTCGATAAGTCTTTGGATTTCTTTTTCGACAACACTTGCCGATTTTGCCTCACCGTTTCCGATGATGTTAGCCGGTACTAAACCTTCCACACGCATTCTTCTGGCAGGACCTTTTCCTGTTGAAGTTCTTGGTTGTGCTTTGATAGTGATTTTTTCCATGATTATGTTCCTTAAAGTTATGAAAACAGACTAGAGATTGATTCTTCGTTATGAATCCGCTCGATGGCTTTTGCAAAGAGTGGGGCGATAGAGAGCGTTTTCAAGTGATTTATTTTTTTGCTCTCGGGAATGGCGATGGAATTGGAGAGAACAATTTGTTTAAAATTGGCCTCATTGAGTTTTGATGGCGCTTCACCAGACAATACTCCGTGGGATGCACAACACAAAACAGATTTAGCTCCATTTTCATAGAGTGCTATTGCTGCTTTGGCAATGGTTCCACCGGTATCAATCATGTCATCGAGTAACAAACAATTTTTGTCTTTGATGTCACCGATCACATGCATCACAACCGACTCGTTTGCTTTTGGTCTACGTTTGTCGATGATCGCCAGAGATCCGTTTACTTTTTTACCAAAATTACGAGCACGTTCTGCTCCACCTGAATCTGGAGATACAATCACAAGATCATCCATCCCCAGTGAGTTGATGTACTCTGCGAGTACTGGTGAAAAATACAAATGGTCGACTGGAATGCGAAAGAATCCTTGGATTTGGTCCGCATGCAGGTCCATCGTGAGAACACGATCAGGTCCAACTGTTTCGATTAGATCAGCAACCATACGAGCAGAAATGGGAACCCGCGGTTCTACCTTTCTGTCTTGGCGTCCATAACCATAATAAGGAATGACAGCAGTGATACGACGAGCAGAAGCTCTTCTTGCAGCATCGATAATGAGTAAAAGTTCCATCAAACTGTCGTTTGCTGGGTAACTAATGGATTGAACTACAAATACATCACGGCCACGAACGTTTTCTTCGATTTTGACAGAACTTTCTCCGTCAGAAAATCGTTTCACCGAAATTTGACCATTAGGAATGCCTAAGTTTTTGCAGATTTCTTCTGCTAAAGGTCTATTTGCATTACCAGAAAATACTACGACTTCACTAGGATTCATACTCCAACCAACCCATTATCTATATATTGTTTCGCAAGTGCCAAATCATCAGGAGAATTGATTCCATGACTTTCTAAAGCATTGGTTAAAGTTTGTGCTCCAACCTTTTTCCCTTCATTTCGGAAAATCTTAATCACATCAGTGAGGTAATATTCTTTTTGTGCATTATTGTTTCCAATTTGTTTGAGTGCTCCAAAAAGATCTTCAGTATTAAAACAATAAGTGCCGGTATTCACTTCGTTTACGGCTTTTTCTTCGGTACTGGCATCTTTTTCTTCTACTATGCGAAGTAAACTTCCATCATCCGAAGACCGAATGATACGACCGTAACCAGTAGGGTTTTCCATTTTTGCGGAAAGAACTGTTGCTACATAACCATTGGTTTTATGGTGTTCGATGAGATTTGAAAATGAGGATGCTGATATCAGTGGTGCATCTCCACAAGCAACAATCGTATAACCAGTATATGGTGCGAGTTGTTTCTCTGCAGAAATCACTGCATGTCCAGTTCCTAGTTGTTCTGTCTGCTCTGCAAACTCAACACCTGGAAAGGATTTTGCAATGTCTGTGACAATATCTTTGCGGTAACCGACAACAACAACCTTTCGGCCTATGCCGGCGGATTCGATATTACGAAGAACGTGGAGTAAAAGTGGAGATTCGTTCAGTACAACCGCAACCTTGGGAAGCTCACTCTTCATTCGAGTTCCTTTCCCCGCCGCCAAAATAACAGCAGTTACAGTATTATGTAGGTTCATTTCGTTCTATCGGATCTTTTAAAACTGGCTGGCCTGCTAGGATTCGAACCTAGGGAATGGCGATACCAAAAACCGCTGCCTTACCGCTTGGCTACAGGCCAGTTTCTAAAAAGAGAACGTTCGAAATTCCATATTCGGGAATCGATGGGAAACATTGGGAAGGGCCTCGTTTCGTTTCCCTTCTGCCTTGTAAATGCCGTATAGACAAGAACCAGAACCTGAAAGAGAAGCAAAATCTGCTCCCGACTCAAAGAACCCTAATTTCAATTCCTTTAGTAAGGGTTGGGTCTGGAAAGCGATTTTTTCAAACTCGTTCTCTAGCCTGTTTTGCAGGTAAGCCCAATCCCCGACGTGAAGACTTCGAATTAAATCCTCTGCCAGAGATTTCCATACTTCGGAACCATAGGGTTTTTGTAAACTTTTTTGAAGGCCTGCGTACATAGAACCTGTAGATAATCCAAACGGAGGGATGGCCAAAATGCCAAACCCTTTGGCAACAGAAATTGGTTCCAAGACCTCTCCGATCCCACTCACAAAACAAGGTGAACTTTGGAGGAAAAAAGGCACATCGGCTCCGATGGATTTGGCTAAAACGATTTGTTCTTCTGGGTTCAGATTCGTGTAAGGGAAGAAATGGCGTAAAAACACACCTGCATTACTACTACCACCACCAATTCCCCCCTCAGGAGGCAGAAATTTTTCTAAGTGGATGGTGATTTGGATCGGTGTTTTGAAATGGGGTTTTAGTTTTGCAAAGGATTTTGCCAGGATATTCCGAGAAAGGTCTCCTCGTTCCGAAACGGCTTCAAACAAGTCATGCCGGTAACCTTGTAAATGGTTCACGGAATGGAATTCAAATCTAGATTCATTCCCTTTTGGTAACGATTCGATTTGGATTTCCATGGGATCACCAAAGTCAATGGGAACAAATACACTACGGATTTCGTGAAGTCCATCTTCCCGTTTGTAAGGAATCACCAAACCAATGTTAATCTTTGCATGGGTTTTGGTTAACAAAGGATAACCTCTAGTGTGAGATGGAGTCGTTTTGTTTCGAAAGAGAAATGGATTGTAAATGGAGTTTGATGGAGTCTTGGATTTCTTTTGGTTCCGCTACTAAAACAGAAGGACCATAACCCAGGATGGTTTGGATGAGCCAATTTTCATCTCGCATCGGAGTTTGGAACTGTCGATACATTGTGTTTCTAATTTGTTTTGTCTTCCCTGTTTCTTTGATTGGGAGTTTGAGTCCCAAATGATAGGAAGCAGAGTCTGTTACCCAAAGCGTTACATTTGTTTCGGAACTTGATTCTTTTTGAAACTTTTGTTGGAAACCAACTAAAAACTCACCAGCTGTTTCTGGTATTTTGGGAAAATCTAAATTGGTGAGAGTTACATCCAAAATGTAATCCAATCGGAAGGAACGAAATCCTTCCTTATTCACATCATACGCTAGTAAGTAAGATTCATTTTCTTCCAGTAATAACCAAGGAGCAAGAGTTCTTGTTTCCTTTTCTTTTGTATTTCGTTTCCAATAAACAATTGTTAGTGTTTTTTTGGAACGAATGGCATCTTGGATCATTTCTTTTGTTTTTTGATGAGGAGACCATTCTCCCGATGGTAAAACAGAATCTATTTTTTGTAAGATGGATTGTTTGGTTGAAGGATTTTCTTGGCCTTTCTCGGAAACAAGTAGAGAACGAAGGTTTGCCCATTCTTTAGGAGAAAGGGGAAGGGCAGAGTCAACTGCGATGGGGAGTCTAATTTTAACCTTATCACCATCAAAGTCTAAATCTACGGCATCTGATGGCGAATACGGATACATCTCAATCATATACAACTCTCCCAAATCTTTTTTGAGAGAGGAGATGGATTTGTGTCCCGTCACTCCTTGGATTTCTTCTAAAGACAATCCTTCTGGGTGGGAAGCCAGAAGGCGGATTAGATTTAATTTAGAAGCGGCCCGAGCTGTAGAAGGGTTCATTAAACTTCGAGAATCACCTTTAATTCTTTTGCGTTAGAAGCACATAAAGATTGTTTTTCGATGTTTTTTGCTTTGAGGTGTCCACCTGTAAGTCTTTGGCTCACAACACTTGGTCCAAAGTCAATGATGGTAGTAATTGCACTGTCGTTAAAAATAGGAGCGATCGCCAAATCCCAATAAAGTGGTTCAATGAGTACCATTTTGAATAGGATATCACGAAGATTTCCATCTTTTTGTAAATTATGACCATCGTAGATGCTGTAAACAGGAACTTTTAAGTCAGCACCAGTGTATGGGAAAGGAACCACAGATGCATCGTCTGCATTGAATTTATCTAGTGAAGATTCCATAAATGGGCAGTGGAAAGGTGCAGTTGTTTTTAAGTAGACAAACTTAAATTTCTTTTCGTCCATTTCAGCTTTCCATTGTTTACGGAAGGCGAGAAGAGAAGATGGAAGTGCCGAAAGAATCATCGAATCAGGCGTGTTGTAAAGAGAGATAAATACTGTATCTTGGCCTTTGAGTCCAAGAGATTCGTTTGTTTTTTTCACTCGGTCTTCGAGTTCATCTTTTGTATAACCAATCACAGCCACCATTGGTGCTGGATTTTTGTCACCGTTTGTCTCGTTTTCTTTGACGATGTCTTCGGAAACTTGGAAGTTAGGATATACTTTTTGTCCATTGAATCCAAGATAAAAAACAAATTTTAAAAAGTCTGAGTAAGCTTTTAAGAAATCTGCTCCTTCTTTTCCAAGACCCACAAGTGCAGATGCGATGACTCCTTGGCTATGACCACTGGCAGCACCAGTTGCTTTCATAAGTTCAGCAGTTGGGTAACCACGTTTGGAAACTAAAACATAGTTTGCAATTTGGGTCATAAAAATCCCAGGAACAGAAATAGGTGCACGTGCCAAATAATCTTCGTTTGGTGCTGCATCTGGATTTTCAATCCATGATTTAAAATCAAGTCCTTCGTTTAGGAGAGGGTTTTTTCCATCACGCGCTGCGATTTCACCAAGTGTTTTGAAACTAGTTTCGAAAAATTCTTTTAATTCTGGTTCTGCATACAATTTTACGAGTTCTTTGAGGTAAGGGGAACCCTGTCCTCCGAATTGAAGGAAAAATTTTTGCGAATTTTGGAGGGTACCGGTAAGGAGTTTTGCCGAAGTCATTGGATCTTCCTGAGAAATGATTTTTCTGTTACCGTACAGAGAGGACTTCCCAGAACAAGGAGAAAATTCCTGGAAGGACTGGTTGTACACCCCCAGGAATTAGATGTCAGGCTTAGATTTAGGCGGCTTTGCTTTGTTCTAAGTTGGATTTGATGCGTTCGTGGTCGAGGGCAAGGAGGACCGTATTTTCAAAATAGGTAGCAAAATCAATTCTCCCAGAAGCATAATCTTCATGGAGAAGGGCTAAGAGAAGGTAGAACATAGATCCTCCTGGTGGTTCCGAATCTATCAATGTGACATAATTCGAAAAGTCTTTTTCAAAGAAAGTGTTACTAGGTTTGTCGGCGACTTTGGAAAATTTTTAAGGAAAATATGGGGGGAGACCCCCTCTTTGGGATTTCCACTTTACAAAGTCTTTTTCTCGGATTCCCTTTCAAACCTATGTTTGTTGCCTTAAAGCCCATTGATTACGCGATCATCCTTGTATTTGTAGGTTTTATGGTGGTGATTGGGATGCTTTTGAAACGATCCATGAACCATTCTACGGATTTTTTACTGGCAGGGCGGAAAATCCCCAGCTGGATTACCGGGATTGCGTTCATTTCTGCCAATATTTCCGCCTTAGAATTGTTAGGAATGAGTGCGAGTGGGGCAGAATACGGGTTTTTGACCTTTCATTTTTATTACTTGGGTGCCATTCCAGGGATGATTTTTCTTGGGATCTTTATGATGCCGTTTTATTATTCTACAAAGATACGAAGTGTTCCCGAATACTTGCGATACCGTTTTAATAGACCAGCCCATCTCGTAAATTCACTCATCACATTGTTATCTCTTGCTTTGGGCTCTGGGATTTATCTGTATTCCTTATCCCTTGTGTTTGAAACCTTATTTGGTTGGAACCCGCACCTATCCATTTTATTTAGTGCCCTCATCGTTCTCATTTATACATACTTCGGTGGACTTAGTTCCTCCATTTATACAGAAGTGATGCAGTTTTTTCTAACTGTGCTCGGACTGTTTCCATTGGTCATTGTCGGCTTAACGAGATTAGGTGGTTGGGATGGTCTCATGCAAAAAATCCCAGAGTCACACAAACATATGTGGGTAGGTTTACCTGGTGGACAAAATGAACTTGGTTGGGATGTTTTAAGTGTGACTGTGGGACTTGGATTTGTTTTGTCTTTTTCCTATTGGACTTGTGGGTTTGCAGAAGTGCAAAGGGCAATGGCCGCAAAAGATTATAGAGCCGCAAGGAGAACACCACTCATCGGTGCAATGTTTAAATTATTTTTACCATTTCTCACTGTCATTCCAGGACTCATTGCACTTGCGGAATACTCCACAGAAATGAATGGAGAGTATAATAAAAGTTTTCTCATTTTATTAAAGAACTTTTATCCATCAGGTATGCTCGGTCTTGGCACAACGGCACTACTCGCTGCCTTTATGGCGGGGATGTCTAGTTCTGTAACAGCGATGAATACAATTTTTACATATGATATTTACCAAACCTACATTAGCAAAGATAAGGATGACAAAACATATTTAAAAATAGGAAAACAAAGTACGATGGTTGCGGTTGTGTTTGCCATATTCACTTCTTACATTGCGATGCAATTTGAAAACATCATGAACTACATTCAGTTGTTGTTTTCCTTTTTTAATGCTCCACTGATTTCGATTTTTTTACTGGGAATGTTTTGGAAAAAAGCATCCAAGTGGAGTGCTTTTTATGGGATGTTAGTGGGGACGGCAAGTGGGCTATTCCATTACTTTTTGTATGTTAACAATATGTTATCTTACAAATCGGATATGGTATCCAATTTTTATGGTGCAATCTATTCGGGTGTGTTTTGTTTTCTAGTGATGGTTGTTGTCAGTATCATCGAAAATGAGGATGAAACCAGAGACTTACATGGGTTAGTGTATGCAAACAGAGACAAAACCAATGCCTTCTGGGATCCGCGGATTTTGGCTTGGGGTGTGATCTTACTTGTCTTACTTGCAGGGTTTAATGTCGTTTTTGCATAAAGATTTATACATCCGTAATAAAATAGTAATTGAATACGAGTATTCTGAATCCTATGTTTGTTGCAGTATACACTAAGACCATGAAACCAAATCATTATACCGAAATTCCCTCTACATTTGAAGTTCAATTGGAATCATTAAAGGATTATGATTCGAAAAAACATATCAGTGCCAGGGGAATCAAATTTTTCCATCCTTATGACATTGAAGTGCCTTCGATTTTAAGAATCTCTTTAAAAATGATTTCGATGACAGGTTCTATTGACTTTCTTGTGAAAACCTTAAAGTCAGAGAAAGTAGATCAGGAAGACCTTTACGAAATCCATTGTAATTTTTATGACACAAATGCTGAAAAAGAAGACGAAGTATTGGAGTTTATCAGAAGCTTTTAAACGTAAAATTCGGTTTCTTGTTTGAATCGTTACCTCTAACGATTCCTTCAAAGGGTTCCGTTTTTTTCTCCCATCCATTGGAAGGTCTCTTCGCTAAATGACTTTTCATTGGGACCGTATTGCATAAGCCACCGAGTTGGTGGTAAAAATCCATCTGTATTGAGACCATAACCCCCACCTAACGGGGCACCAATTTTGGATCGTAACTCAAAGTGGAGGTGGGCGGGATAACTTCCCCCCGCATCACCAATGGTTCCAATCCATTCGGTTTTTTTCACAAGTTGGCCTGGTTCTACATCGATTGTGTGGAGATGGGCATAAACCGTTTCTAAATAATAGAATTTTCCATTTGGCAAATTCTGTTGGTGTACAATCCGAATCACTTTTCCCCAACCACCACCATAATCGGCAATTTCGGAAACCACCCCATTACCAAAAGCATACACTGGGGCTGCATAATCAGAGTCACCACCAGTGAGTGCATTCCAATCTTCACCTAAGTGTTTTCGGCCACCAAACTTTGCATTTTCGACCCCAAACTTTTGCGCTAGGTAATACCCATCCGCATACTTTCCCCCTACAGGAAATTCAAAGTCGATGGCATGAAAGGTTGGGTACCGTTTGAGGATCGGAAACGGGTCAGTGGTTCGTACTTCCCCAGATGCTTCCATCCAACCAAAAAGTGGATTCCCTTGGTAGGAATACCCTTTGGAGGCACAACCTGTTCCTAGGATGAGAAGTGTTAGGAAACAGATTGTGTGTTCATACAAACGTGACAAACGGATTGTTTTACTTGGATACCAACTGCTTTTGTTTGCGGGAAGAAGGAACATGGCTCTTCTCTGAATGGTACAGGGCACGTGCTTCGATTGGCAAATGGTTTCCTTCCTTCGCTGCTCTTTTTTTGCCTTGTTCCATTTCTTTTTTCATATCATACAAAAAACTATCGTAGTCCACTTGGATGGTATGCCTTGTACTATTCACATACCTTTTTTTCATCGCTTTCTCATCTTTTAGAATGCTTTTTTCCATTTCTTCCTGAGATGGTAAAACGTAGTTTCCAGTCAGGTATTGGGAGATCCATTTTCCTTGGCATTCGGCCAGTGGCATAATTGCACCTAACGGTTGCATGAGGCCCACAAAAAACAAATTATTGATTCCGGGTTTGATCATTTTGTAATAGAGTGGGATGTAATTGTTTGGTGCAGAGAGAAAATCTTCTTCAAAAAAAGGAAATTTGATATTGTACCCTGTGCAGTAGATCAAAACATCTGCTTCTTCCTCGGTGCCATCAGCAAAGGCAATTTTTTTACCACGGAGTTCGGTGATGACAGGTTTTGGTTTGATATCACCGCGACCAAGTCTTACAAGTAAGTCTTGGGAAATGGTTGGGTGAGCAGATCCAAATTTATGGTCTGGTTTTGGTAAACCAAAGTCTTCCATTTTCCCCACTCCAAAACGAATGAGAAGGTGAGCGAGTGTTTGTTGGATGAAAAAAGGAACCCAATGTGGAGTGTATTCGGTTAATTTGTCTAAGGGTTTTCCAAAGAGATAATTGGGGATGACATATGCACCTCTCCTTGCGGACAAAAATACTTTTTTAGCAACACCTGGTCTTGATAATTCGACAGATATATCCATGGCGCTATTCCCCATTCCAAGAACCACTACGTTTTTCCCTTCACAGTTAACAGGTGTTTTTGGGTCTACATAGGAATGCGAATGGATGGTTTGGCCAGAAAATTTTCCCGGGAAAGCAGGGTCTGGCCAACGTTCACTCCAGTGGTGGCCATTGGCAACAACTAACACGTCATAGATTTGAGTGGGTCCTTTTTCGGGAGTGATCCTCCAAAGTCCATCTTCTGTTCGTTCTGCTTTTTTCACTCCGTTTTTGAATTGGATGTGTTTACGAAGCCCAAAGTGGTCTACATAGGATAAAAAGTATTGTTGGATGGGTTCATGGTTGGGATAATCAGGGTAGTTTGTTGGCATTGGGAAATCACGGTATTCCATTCTGTCCCTATGAGTGTTGATGTGTAGGGATTTATAAATATTACTGAGGCCGTTGTCATTTTTGTAACGCCAGTTGCCACCTACATCACTTCCCTTTTCATAACAATCAAACGGAATGCCGTGTTCTTTTAAGGATTTGATGACGGTGATTCCAGAAGAACCAGCTCCAATTACACATACTTTAGGAAGTGCCATAAGGGATCTCTCTTACTTTAGTTACAGATTTATTTTAAGGACAAATGGTTAGAATCAAGAACATCGTTATCAAGTAGATTTTGTAAAATGATAGAAAAAAGTAACTGAATTGAGCTTAAATAGGCGACACATCGATCCTGAACCAAAGGAAAATTGTGAAATTCCCAATGATTAGAAAAAATTCAAATGTGAATTAGAATGTCTTTCGAAATAGGTATTTGGTTTCCTTTAGAAAAACAAATAAAATTTCAAATGATAAGGAACAATAAAAGTATAAGAAGATAAAATAAAAAACAAACAAATGTTTTGTTAGTTCAAATGTTCCATCACCGAAAATGGTTGCATAAAAGCTAAGATAAAGTAACACGATTGTGATTAAGTATTGTTTGACGGGAAAATATTTCCTTACATTTGGAGTTAATAACAACATAAAGATAAAAATAGGTATATAGAATAAATTAGTAAAATACTGACTTTGTAACTCTATGATTTGATGGTTTAGAGTAAAAATATGATCCTCTAATTTGCCTTCTTCTGTCTGTGGGTATTCAAAGTTGATCCATCCTTTTGTTTCAATGAGCGCATGATTGGTTAAATCAAAAAACAAATTTGGATTTTTCATTAAAAATAATATTAATTTTGAATACCCAATTTCCGTGATCTCAGGGCATGGATGGCCATTCCAGAATTGACCTTCAAACCAATTTTTGCCAATGTAATTGTCACATTGTTTGTTTAATTGAAAATTTTCTTGAATTTGTGATTGTTTGGAATATTTAAAAATAAATCCTAAAATCGTATTTGTTTTATTAATTTCCTTAATAAATGAATCATCATAATGACTTTTGTTATAAAGTAAAACACTACTAACCAGAGTTATAGTTACGATAGTAACATATTTGGAAAGTTGTGTTTTTCTTTTGGTCCTATTCCTCTTAATGAAATAAAAAATACTTACGCCGATAAAAACAATGGCTAATGGAGAATATTGTTTTTTCGTAAAAAAGAGAAGAATGGCAAAGAAGAATAAAAAGAAATTAAGTTTATTGTTATAACTAATTTGAAGTTGAGATAAGATAATGAAGAGAAATGTTAAAAAGATGATTCCCGCGGGTTCAGCATAAAATGTATTAAAATAGAGTAAAACAGCTGGGTCGGAAATTAAAAACGTTAATATTAAAATCTGGACTTTCTGAAAAGTAGACAGTCGATTCTTCAAATGAAATAAAATTAAAAATATAACGATAGAGAGAATACGAACGATTCCGATCGATTCTAATTGAAATTTCTCATTTAAAATGGCTGAGTATAAAAATGTAGGGAATTGAAATATGAGTTCAGTGCTTACAAAACACGAGTCAAAATCGTATTCAATTAATGGATTGTTAAAAAAACCTTTGTATTCATATTCTCGGATCGGTTTACTATGTGCTTTTTCGATTAGTGAGTTGTCTACAGGGAAGACAGCATAACATCTTGTATATCGATTCGCATCAAAATTGTTGGCATATCCTTTTAGTGGTGAAGAAATGAGAAAGAAGATAGATTTAATTAGGAAACATATAAGGATAGAATAGTATAGATATGTTTTTAGCTTAGATTGAAAAATTTTTTCCATTTGGAATCGGATTTACTTAATTTTTTGCTATCACAAACTTTCTAAAAAATCCTTCACTTCCTTTTCAACATTTGAAATTTGAATTTTTGTGATTTTTCCCTCTTTCAATTGGATCATTGTCACTGAACCTTTTGTCCTAGGAAATGGATCTGCTAACTTTTCTTCTCTCACCAAACGAAGTGTATATGGATAGGATTTCATTTTAGGTAGAGCCACAAATCTTGTGATGAGGCTTGGCATTCTATGAATGTCGGAAATAAGAACTGCTTGTTTGGATTCCAAATACCCTTTGTTTTCCTTCTCCAGGATGGGATGGATGATTTTACTCGCATCCATATCCGAAATGAAGAATACTTTAGTGGTTTCCTTTGGGATGGGACTTGGTTCTTCCCATTGGTTGGTATAAGGAATTTCTGGGAGTGAGTCACCAACTTTCAAAGTTTGGATTGTCGGTTCTTCGGCCATGAGAGAAGAAACAACCAAAATGTTAAAAAGGAAAAGGAGTTTGAATGCAATTGAGAGTGAACGTGTTAGATTCATTGGAGTATTTAGTTTCATTATGTTTCCTTTTTTTTACAGTTTATATAAATATGCGAGCACTTGTTCTTTTGTCATCTTACTTGCGTTAGAGAATTCACCACCTTTTGTAGAAGTTATGAATTCCCCTTTGGGTGAGATAACAACAAGCGATGGGATTCCATTTTGAATTGGATTTCCTAGTTGTTCGTTGAGGCTTAGATTTTGATCAAAACGACCTACATCAACCTTCATCACTACAAATTCTGAATCGAGTAAAGTTTTGGTTTCTGGATCTGCAAAAATTCCATCTAATGCCTTACAGTCGGGGCACCAATCCGCGCCAAAAATAACGATGAGTTTTCGATTTTCTGAACTAGCTTTCGCTAGTGATGTATCGAATTGAGTTAGAATTATGTCTCTTTGTTTGGAGCAGTAAGAACTAGGGAGAAGTGTGATACTCAAGAAGAGGAGCGAAAGAATCGATTGGAATCGGTGTTCCATAAAAAATGCGGAAGAATCCTTCCGCTTCGATTATTTTTTCGCGATTTCTTTTAAGATTTCTTGTCTTTTTTTGTCTTTCTCGATGTGAGAAAGAGACAACCAATCACGTTTCAATTGTTTCTCTGAAACACCTTTGAAGGTTGCATATTTACCGAGGATTTTTGCTGTTTTTGCGTTCATGCCGACCAGATTCTTTTAGTCCAGCTTTCTGTCAATGCGAACCTAAAGGACTTTGTTTCATCCTTGACCCCAATACTCACTGCGAAACATAGTAAAGTCCAAGAAATCGATCGACCTTATGAAATCACATCTACCTGACCGTTACGATCCTGAATCTGTAGAACCAAAGTGGAACCAAATCTGGGAAGAAAAAAAAACCTTTGCTCCTGATACTTCGCGAGGAGAAACTTTTTCCATCGTCATCCCACCACCAAATGTCACAGGGAATTTGCACATTGGGCACGCTCTCAATCATACAATCCAAGACATCATCATTCGCATTGAACGGAAAAAAGGGAAAAATGTAGTTTGGGTTCCAGGTATGGACCATGCTGGTATTGCTACACAGGTCGTAGTAGAACGTGAGTTAGCTAAAGAAGGTAAATCCCGAACTGATTTTACGCGTGAAGAATTTATAGAAAAAGTTTGGGAATGGAAAGCACATTCAGGTGGAATGATTGCCAAACAACAACGGTTACTCGGTGAGTCTGTTGATTGGTCCAAAGAACGTTTTACATTTGATGAAGGTTTATCTAAAGCAGTCATCAAAGTGTTCCGCACATTATTTGATGAAGGTTTGATTTATCGAGGGGAACGGATCATCAATTGGTGCCCTGTAACCAAAACTGCCATTTCCGATATTGAAGTAGAATACAAAGAAAAACAAGGCAAACTTTATCATATCCGATATCCCAAAGCTGAATTCAAATCCAAAGACCCAAAAACATTGAGTTCAGGGGAATACATTGTTGTGGCAACAACAAGGCCAGAAACAATGTTTGGTGACGTGGCGGTTTGTGCTCACCCAGATGACAAACGTTATTCGGCATTAAAAGGTAAATTTGTCTTTTTGCCGATCGCTGAAAAAGAAATTCCAGTTTTGTTTGATTCTTTTGTAGACCAAGAGTTTGGATCAGGTCTTGTGAAAATCACACCGGCCCATGACCCGAATGACTATGAAGCTGGCCAAAGATTAAATCTCACACCGATCAATATCATGAATTTGGATGGAACCCTAAATTCATTCGCAGGGAAATACAATGGACTCGATCGATTTGAAGCGCGAAAACGTGTGGTGGAAGAGTTAGAATCCAAAGGTTATATTGAAAAAATTGAAACCCATGTCCATAGTGTCGGGCACAACCAAAGAGGGGGAGCCGTCATTGAACCATTGTTATCTACACAGTGGTTTGTCAAAATTGAATCCCTTGCAAAACCAGCAATTGAAGTTGTAAAATCAGGGAAGGTTCAGTTCCAACCAAAGATGTGGGAAAAAACCTATTTTGAATGGATGGAAAATATTCGTGATTGGTGTATTTCTCGGCAATTGTGGTGGGGTCATCGTATCCCTGCTTATTATGCACCAAACGGTGATATGGTGGTTGCTGAGTCTTTGGAAGAAGCCATTTCCTTATTTCAGAAAAAAGGAATCTCAATTACTGCTGATACCATCAAACAAGACGAAGATGTTTTAGACACTTGGTTTTCTTCTGGGCTTTGGCCGTTTTCTGTTTTTGGTTGGCCAGAGAAAACAGAAGAACTCAAACAGTATTACCCCACTTCAGTTTTAGTCACTGGTTTTGATATCATCTTCTTTTGGGTCGCTCGTATGATTATGAACGGACTCAAATTTATGGGTGATGTCCCGTTTCATAAAGTGCTCATCCATGGTCTTGTTCGCGATAAAGACGGAAAGAAGTTTAGTAAGTCACTCGGTAATGTAGTGGATCCTTTGGATATGATGTCCAAATACGGAACGGATTCTTTCCGATTTTTTTTGGCAGCTGTGTTACCAGAAGGAAAAGATATTCTCTTCGACGAATCTAGATTAGATGGTTATCGTTCCTTTTGTAATAAAATTTGGAATTCTAGTCGATTCATTTTTATGAATTTGCCAGAAGACTTTTCTCCCAAAGAACCTGATTTACATACATTGGAAGATACAGACCTTTGGATCTTAAATGAATTTGATTTGATGCTTGGTCGGTATGAAAAGGCATACTCTGGTTACCTTTTCTTTGAAATGGCAAATGCCATTTATGATTTCGTATGGGGTTCGTTTTGCGATTGGTATTTGGAACTCACGAAGGCTCGTGTGTACGGAAATGTCACACCAGAGTCTGCGGAGAAAGCACGCCAAGTGCTTGTGAGTGTTTTAAAAAAATCACTCGGACTCCTTCATCCCTTTATGCCATTTATCACAGAGGAAATCCATTCCCTTCTTGAGTCGAAGGAACTCGCAAAAACAGAATTTCCAAAAGCCTATGGAGTTTCGCAATTCTCACCAGCAGTGGTTCGGATGGAACTTGTTCGTGAGATCATTACCAAAATTCGAAACATGCGTGCAGAGCTCGGAGTAAAACCTGAGAAAAAATGTAAGGTCATCCTCAAGTGTGTAAACAAAGAGTTAAAAGAAATGATGGAACGTGAAAGTAAATCCATCCTACAACTTTCCAAAGCAGAAAGTTTAGAATTTCTGGAATCATATGAACTCAAAAACACTGACTCAGTAGGTGCATTCTCGATTGGAGAAATCATCCTTCCACTCGAAGGGATTTTTGATTTTGAAAAGGAAAAACAAAGATTGGAAAAAGAAAAAAAACAAATCCAATCCGAGATGGAAAAGTTAGAAAACAAAATCAACAATCCATCCTTTTTGGAAAAAGCAAAACCAGATGTGGTAGAGAAAGAAAGAGAAAAGTATAATACTTGGAAAGAGAAATTAGAAAGTACAGTTAGGGCGTTAGAAAAAATTGGAACATAGATATAAAGTTTTACTTCTCGGAAGTGGTGGCAGGGAACACGCGTTAGCGGACGTGATCTTAAACTCCAATTCTTTGGAATCTTTGAAAGTATTCCCTGGAAATGGAGGATTTGCAACGGAGCTCCTGCTAGGAGCAGATGAAATTTCGATTACCGATAAAACCAAATTTTTAGAATATTTAAAGGTTTCCAAAACCAATCTGGTGGTTGTAGGTCCAGAAGATCCACTTGTGAATGGAATAGCTGATTGGTGTGCAGAAGTTGGAATCCCTTGTTTTGGACCATCTGCGTATTGTGCACAGGTGGAAGGTAGTAAACATTTTGCAAAAGAAATGATGAAACGTGCCAAAGTACCCACAGCTTCATTTGCAGTGTTTACCGATCATGAATCGGCTTGGAGTTATGCTCAAAAAGAAATTTTGCCAATGGTTGTGAAAGCAGATGGTTTGGCAGCGGGAAAAGGTGTTACTGTAGCTTTTGATTTAAAAGAAGTCAAAAGAGCCTTAGATGAAATATTTTTAGAATCAAAATTTGGTCAAAGTGGAAACAAAGTTGTGATTGAATCCTTTTTAGAAGGGGAAGAAGCTTCTTTATTTGTCATTACAGATGGGGAAAGATACATGTGTTTGCCTGCTGCCCAAGACCACAAACGTGCTTACGATGGAGACATTGGACCAAACACAGGTGGGATGGGAGCTTATGCACCAGCACCAATTGTGACTGATGTTGTTCTCTCAAAAGTAAAATCAAGAATCATCGAACCAATGTTAGAGGATTTTCGTAACTCAGGACATCCTTACAAAGGGCTTTTATACGTGGGACTAATGATCACAAAAGAAGGAGAACCCAATGTGGTTGAATTCAATTGTCGGTTTGGTGATCCTGAAACACAATGTGTGTTACGATTACTCGATGAAGACATTTTACCGATTTTTTATGCATCTGCTACTGGCAATTTACCAGAACGGAATTTAAAATTGAAATCTGGGTCTTCTGCGATTGTTGTACTTGCGGCAAAAGGGTACCCTGATGCTCCTGAAAAAGGAATGGTGTTAGAAATTCCACCAAACGAAGGAAATGTGGTAGTTTACCATGCGGGAACAAAAAAAGAAAACCTTACCCTACTCGCAAGTGGTGGGCGAATCCTTGGGATCACATCCTTTGGATCTAGTTTAAAAGATGCCATCAATGATTGTTATGTATTTCTATCGAAAATAAAAGCACCAAATACATTTTATCGAAAAGATATTGGTAGGAGAGCTCTGTAAGTGCCATTTAGTCTCTCAGGAAATTTTAAATCTTGCGAACGGTCTAAACTTCGTAATTTTGAAAAACACCTAGGGATTATTTTATCTGAAAACCAAACTCAACTCCAACAACATTTGATGATTCGAAGAGCTCTGCAAAACTTAAGTGGTTCTGTCAGTGTTTTGTCAAGTCTCAGTCGCCAAGAGTTACTTTCCTTCATCTTCATTTTAACTCAGTTTGGTGATATTACTCGCACGGAAACACCACCAGAGTATTTATTATTAGAATCCATTCCTTATGTGATTGAATGGTCAAAGGGTCATTATATGATCCCACTTGAAATTTTGGAACATTTGGCTCATGAAAGGATTTTTAAAGACCAAGGGTATTTGTTTGCACTCATTCCTGCCCTTCCCATCAAAGAAAAAAAATCTTGGATCAGGTGGATAGGTGTAGATTTTGAAAAGGGTGGCGACAGGGATTTGAATTTTGAAATTTATTTCCAATGCCGTGTATTACAAAAACCTTTTTTAGGTAAGTCACTTGTGCAAGAATCTGAGATTCGATTGGAACAAATTTGGCCACGTGGCAAAAACGAATACATTGATTGGTTTTATAAAGGTTTATCTACATTCTATTATGCAATGGAAGAGATGAGCCGAAAAGAAAAGGATCCATTTTTACTACATGTAATTGAACTCATCAAATCAGGAAAATTCATTCTGAAACGGTTGCCTGATAGTTATGGAAAAGAATCGACTTATTCTCTAGTTGGAACTGTGGAAGGAAATACTCCTCAACTGAGAGAAATCACATTCCAATGGGAAGTGGAACGTTTACGTAAAGATTCTTTGTTTTAATCTACACTTCGGATTTACGCATTATGGATAGATCATTAAAAGACTTAAAAAAACAAACAAATGAAATGATAGAAACATTTCAAACCTACTGGGCAGCCCAAAATTTCCAAGAGGATTATGATCGTTTGGTGTCCTTAATTGAAAAGGCAAACGATCCAAAATTATGGGATTCACCTGACCAAGCTAAAAACGTAACTCAAAAACGAAACGAATTACAATTAAAATTGGATCCATGGTTGGATTTAAAAAAAGAACTTTTAGATTTTCCAGACTTAATTGAACTCACTTCTGAAGAGATGGGAGAGTCTGGATTAAAATCATTAAATGATGATTTTGATAGAATGTTTGAGTCATTTGAAAACTTGCAAATGTTAGATGCTTTGTCTGGCAAAGATGATGGAAAAGCAGCTTTTATCAATATCCATCCAGGAGCGGGTGGAACTGAATCACAAGATTGGGCCGATATGTTACTTCGAATGTACACAAGGTTTTGTGAACAAAAAGGATACCGAGCAGAACTTGTGGACTACCAACCGGGTGAAACCGCTGGAATCAAAAATGCAACACTTTACATCCAAGGGGATCATCCATTTGGGTATTTAAAATGTGAATCGGGAGTCCACCGCCTTGTTCGTATTTCTCCCTTTGATTCGAATAAACGTAGGCATACTTCTTTTGCTTCAGTTTATGTAACACCAGAAGTGGATGATGATATCCAAGTGAACATCGAAGAAAAAGATCTTCGTGTCGATGTGTATCGATCTTCGGGAGCTGGTGGTCAGCACGTGAACACCACAGACTCTGCTGTTCGGATCACACACATTCCAACAGGAATTGTTGTCTCGTGCCAGATGGAAAGGTCACAAATTAAAAACCGTGATACCGCAATGAAGATGTTAAAAGCACGTCTTTACGAAATGGAAAAACAAAAAGCGGAAGAAGAGAATGCCAAAAAAGCAGGGGAAAAACGTGACATTGCTTGGGGTTCACAAATTCGAAGTTATGTGTTTCATCCTTATAACTTGGTAAAAGACCACAGAACCGATTTTGAAACAGGAAACGTCCATGCGGTGATGGATGGCGACCTGGAAGATTTTATCATTGCCTATTTAAAATACCTGACAAATCAGAAGGCAAACGCTAAAGTATAATCCCATGTCTGTGAAACAGGATATTTCCGGTGCCTTAAGGAAAATCCAAAAAGAAATCCAACAACTTCCGAATATTACGGATCGATTGAATTTCATTTTGGATATGACACTCACTTTATTCGGTGCCTCAACGGGAAGTATTTCCATTATGGACCAAGAAGAGAAGGTCCTTACTATTGTTGCTGCCAAAGGTATGGACTGGGAGAAAAAAATTGCAGCAAAATTACCCTTTAACTTAGGTGTGACTGGTCGTGCCGCCTCCACGAGGGAAATCACATATGTTCCCGATGTTACCTTAGACAAAGATTATGTAAAACTCATTGAAACTGTTCGTTCCGAACTTGCCATCCCACTTCTGACAAGAGACTCTGTTGTAGGAGTTCTCAATTTAGAATCAGACAAAGTAAACTTTTTTTCACCAGATATCATCAACCAAGCAACTCTATTTGCGTCCCAGCTAACGATTGTGATTCTAGAGGAAAGAATTGCAAAAGAAGCCTTTGAAAAATCCAAACGGGAAGAAGACCCTGTTGAAGAAATTTTAGGTTATGATCCAAGTATTTTGTTTTTGAAACATAGAATTCGTCAGGTTGGTCCTTCTGATATTTCGGTGATGATCATTGGCGAAGAAGGTGCAGGAAAAAAATTAGTTGCGAAAGCCCTACATTATATTTCCCAAAGGAAAAATGCTCCTTTTCATACGGTAGATTGTTCGGGACTTAGTTATGAATTATTAGAAGCGGAACTTTTTGGAAGTTTTAGTGGTAAAATCTTCAATCCAGGAAAATTGGAACAATCCAATACTGGTTCCTTATACATTGAATCAATTGGAGATTTACCTTCCAATTTACAAAATAAACTGTTTCAAACTTTAAGTGATAAAACCATTCCAAATCCAACATTAAAGAAAAAAGACGAAGTTCTTAATATCAGAATTTTTACAGGTAGCAAACGAGACCTTTTGGAAGACATTCAGAAAGAAACGTTTTCCATGGATTTATATTACCGCCTAGCGGAAGTTCCACTTCGTATGCCACCGTTACGTGAAAGAAGAGGAGATATACCACTCCTTGCACACCATTTTTTATACCAATACAATAAACAATATGGAAGAAACAAATCCTTTTCCACCGAAGCACTTAAGTCATTAACAGGAATGCCCTGGAGTGGAAATGTAAGACAATTACAAAGTTTCATTCAATATGCAGTCCTTGTTCCACAAGAGACTGTGCTTGAACCATATTCATTCCAACAAGATGGAAAACGTGAGGAAGAAACACGGACGAAAGTATCTGGGTTCGGTGTGGGGACAGAAATTCTTACTCCAAGTGAGAACTTATCTTTGAACCTAGCGATTGAAAAACTTGAGGCAATTTGGATCAAAGAAGCCTTTCAAAGGGCCTCCACCCAAGAAGAGGCAGCAAAACTTTTGGGGATCAGCCGTGGATCTTTGCAATATAAGCTCAAAAATAACCAATTTCTCGACGGTTTCAGCGTTTGATCCTAAGAAAAGGATGGATCGATAGGCCTCTTTGGTCGATAGTATAAGAAAGGAGCTTCGAAGTGGCAGAAAGTTATTACCGTACCATCAATGGTAAACAATACGACAATGAATTGTTAGAAATCGTTGAGAAGGCCACCAAACGTAGCAAAGCTCCTATTGGCAAAAACATCGCAAAAACATTATTTGATGCCATCAAAGATGGTGGTGATTATACAGACGTAGAAAAACGAACTGTAAAACACATCCGCGACAATTTTAAATTTTCTCCAGATGCCGACGAATACTTACGATCTGAAATTCGAAAATGGGCGGCAAAGATTTCTGTTCCCGCTGCAAAGAAAAAAACTCAATCCAAATCTTCGAATCCCAAAGAGTCTTCCTCTAAAACAAAATCCACTCGTAATAAAAAAACATCTATCTCTGTAAACGAATCAGAATCTTCCTATATGGAAATTTATGATTCCAACGAAGACTCTGGTTACGAAGTAGCACCAACTCCCGAATACAACGAACTTGTTGCACTCAATAAATTTCAAATCACTCCGAAACAAAGCCAGTTAGGAAAATTCATAGTCCTTGGTCTAATTGTATTATTTTTTCTTTTTCTAATATTCTTTGGCATTCGTAGTTGTAATCGTAATTCAAATGTTATCGATTCCAAACCAGGTAATAAAACCTCACAAGGACAAGAGTCTAGTTCACGATCATTAGAACGTGTAAGTTTACAATCTGGAACTGTATCGAATCGATTTGATTCCCAAGGAAAAGCCATTCGTTTCATCAACGATTTACAAATTCGTTTTATCAAACAAAGTATGGCAACTGAAGAGACTGCCTCTGATAAAATTGCAACTCTTGCCGAAGCTCTTAAATCCTATCCAGGAATCAAAATTCGAGTCAAAGGGCATACTTGTTTCATCGGAGAAATGGACGAAAATAAAATTTTGTCAGACGAACGTGCGAAATTTATCTATGATGAACTCATCAAAAATGGTGTTAACCAAAGCCAACTCGACTACCGAGGGTTTGGCGAAACAGCAGAAATTGATACGAACCAAACGGAAGCCGGACGTATCAAAAACAGAAGGGTAGATTTTACCGTTCTATCGGTCCTTCCTAAAGATTAGATTGTAAACGATACAAGGATTTTGTGAGCATCCGTTTGGTGGAACGAATGGACTCATACAATCCTTCGTATAAAAGTAATGATTTTTTTGCCACACCTAGTTGCGCGTTTTCCTTTTCTTCCAAACTCATGTGTTCATCATACCCTTCTGTAATCGTAAGAATCACTCTTTGGATTCCCAAACTCAAAATTTCATTTAATCCTTTTTTTTGAGATACCTCCTCATCGATCAAATCCATCCGTTTGATATCTTCAGAAAATGTTTTTGGATTGATTTGGTTTTTTTGGATTTGTTGGTATATCCTCTGCGAAACGGTAAGGCCTTGTCTCACAAGGATCAGAAATTCGATTAAAGATGTGATTGTATTTTGTATATCTGCGATTAGTAACGAACGTTCAAAAAAGGAAGAATTTTCATTTAATTTAGATTGGATCAACTTTTTTACATGCATTACAGACTGGATTTGTTTTTGATTGGAAGTATTCTCATTCAAAAATTCTTTTTGAAAACTTGAATGTTCCATCCCTTCTAACTTGGCACCAAACTTTGTTAAGTTGGTCCAAGGATTTTCCTTTGTATGATCTTCAAACCATTTTTTAAATATTAACATCTTTTCATTGGTGATATAGGTTTCATTTTGAATTCCCAAAACTTGTTTTTGGGGAAGGGCAAAAAGTTGTTTGTAATTGTGTTTTTCCCTTCGAAACTTTCGGGACTCCAGGTAATTTAATCTTTCTTCTAACACTGCTCCTTTTGAATGGGCAAGGCCTTTTGTAAAACTTAAATCCTGTCCGACCAAATACACTTTTTCGGCTCCCATCAGAGTTCCAAGACTTGCAGCATTGGTGGAAACAGAACCACCAAAGGGAACGGAACCAATTTCTCCAGCTGCAGTTTTTTCTAATAATTGGAGTAATGGAAAAGGAGAAGATGTCACAAAACCTTTGTTTGGTCCCATTTCCAATCTTAAACTAATATATGTGGAAGTAGGATCAAAAATTAAAATCCCTTCACCACTGTAGTCTTCCAAATATTGGCTATTTAACGCTTGAGGGTCTACTGAATAAATTAAATCAGGATCTACACCAAAAGATGTAAGGATGGGAACTGCAGTGTCCACAGCTAATAACAAAAATTGGTTTCGGTAACGAAGGATTTCAGGAATGGATTCGGACAAACTTGGACCTGCACAGGCAATGAGAACTTTGATTCCCTTCGCAATGCCAAATAAATCAGAGATAGGTCGAAACTTTGATAATTCAGGTAGGTTGTAACAAATATTTTTCGCCCATATTTTTTCAAACCGAGTCAGTGTTGCTAAGTTTACGTCCTTCTTGTGGAACATTTGTTCGGCGATAAGTTTCAGTTTAAGGTATTCTGATTCTTTCCATTGCCATGACCCACGGTGGGGAACAAAACTAATGGGGTGTGTTCCTTTGCCCTTAACTGCGTTTGAAAGTTGGTCTTCTAAATTGTCTCCTGTAACGAGAACAATTTTTCCACTTAAAAATGCTTCCGAGAAATCAAACTTTGACAAAGCCTCTTGTATTAGAAACGAAAATGGTTCCATCCATATGATCGTTACTTTGGATCTTTCTAATAAATATGGTATGATATAACCAATACCTGCACCAAACAATAAATAAATACGTTCGGTTCCATCGTGTGGAAGTTCCGCAACAAAACGTGTGGCTTCTTTTTTAGGATCAAATTGGCTGTGGATCCAGACCCCGTTAATTTCCAGAGTATCATCACCTACTTTGGATTTGACTCGTTTGTAATGAGTTCCTTCCAACATGGAGTGATCATTCTGAATCAACTCAGAAATTTGGGAAGGTAAACAGGCTAAATTTTTGGAAAAAAAGGATTCGTTCACTTACGGTTCCAAAACAATCTTAACGTTTACATTCGGAGAGAGAGAAGTATTTGGTTTTGGATCTTGGGATTTGACAAAGCCGGATCCATCAAGAGTGTAATTCACTTTTAATTGTTTTAGTACTTGGATTACTTCCGATGCAGTTAGGCCTGTCATGTCAGGCATTTGTTTGGAATCTACCTTAAAGATTTTGTTCTTTTGGTTTTGTAATCGGTAAACCAGTGCCTTTTCACTTCTTTCAACAATTGGAATGATACTTTCTACAACCTCACGAAACACAGGAGCAGCAATTCCTCCTCCCGTATGTGCCTCACCACCTGGTTCATCAAAAACGATGAGACCAACATACTTTGGTTTGTCGGCAGGAAAAAAACCAAGGAAACTTGCCGTAAACAAACCCGCTTGGTAACCTTCACCTGCTTTCGCTTTTTGGGAGGTTCCCGTTTTCCCTGCGATGAAGTAGTTTTCTAAATAGGCCTTTTTTCCTGTTCCTTGGGAGACTGCTTTGCCCATTGCATTTAGTGTTTTTGATGCCGCGCCAGGTTTAATTCCGATTAATTCAGATTTGGTGGAAAATTCATGCACCAACTCACCATAAGAATTAGTGATTTGAGAAACAACACTTGGTTCAAATAATATACCACCATTCACAACGGCAGCAGCTGCGGTGATCAACTGAATTGGTGTTACCGAAACTCCTTGTCCTATCGACAAAAAATACGGTGTACTTTTGTTCCATTTGTTTTGTGGAGGTAGATACCCTTTTGCTTCATGAATGGAAAAATTGGTCCTTTTTCCAAATTTGAAACTATCCAAATAACGATAGTAAGTTGCTTCATCAATTTTTTGGGCCGCTTTGATGATACCAACATTACAAGAATATTGAAGTATTTCATCTAAATTGACATGCCCATGGTTGTCTGTGCAACGGATCACAGTTTTCCCAATTTCAATGTATCCAGGACAATGGAATCGTTCTCCTGGTAGAATTTTTCCTTCATTTAACAGCATTAATGCGATAAATATTTTCATTGTGGAACCAGGTTCATACACATGTCGGATGGACCAATTGGTATGGGATTCCACTGGAAAGTCTTGGAAATGATTAGGATCAAAATTAGGAAAGGATGCCATTGCTAGGATTTTTCCTGTTTCAGTGTCCATTATCATTCCGATTCCACGTTTGGAGGCGGTTTGGAGAAAGGCTTTTTGTAAGGATTTTTCCAATCGATATTGTATGATACTATCTATTGTTAGGTGAACATTATTTCCTTTTGATGATTCAGCATCTGGTGTTGATAGCAGTTCCAAGTTATACAACATTTCAAGACCAGAGAGAGCTTTATCATCATCATAACCTGTAAATCCAAGTAAACTAGCAGCAAGACTTCCCTGTGGGTAAATTCGTTTGTATTCTTTTTCGACTCTTACACCTGGGAGTGAAAGTGCTTTGATTTTTTCTGCTTTGGATAATTCAATTTCTCTTTTTAATAAAAAATAGTTTTGTTTGTCTCGAATAGTTTCAATCAGTTTGTTTGTAGGAATTCCAAGAACTGGACCTAACTCTTGTGCGGTGAGTTCGGGATCATAAATATTAGTTGGATCAATTCCAACAGTTGCTGATTCTCGAGAGATCGCAAGTTCGATCCCGCGTCTATCGTAAATGGTTCCTCGTTGTACAAATTTATTTGCTTTTAAATTGATAATGTTTTCATTAAAGTAGGTGAGATACACAACCCGGAAAAACAAAACGACAAATAAAGATAAAATAAAATAGAAGATGTATTTAAAACGAAGTTTGTATTCTGTCATTGTTAAAAATAAAAGATTACCTTTCCTTTAATCTTTTCAACTGGTACGAGTCCAAACGATCTCGAGTCAGTTGAATACTGACGATTGTCACCGAGTAATAAATAATAACCAGGAGGGATTCTTCCTTGTTTGTCCATTGCAAGAAATGGAGAATGATGTCTGTTTAAAAATACAGAAGTTGAAGGTTCACTTGTGTACGTTCCTTTTGGAAGATAATTTTCCAAAAGTTCCATCGAATCGATCAGTACCCTGCCTGATTCAATCGAATAAAATTCGCCAGGTAAACCTATCACACGTTTGACGACAAGTTCGTCTTCCTGGCTCACAAATAAGACCAAATCTAATTTATTGATACTTGGATCTGTGTACAATAATTCCGTTCCAAAAAATTTGGCAGAGATGGCATATCCTCCCTTCCAGACAAAAACGACAGATCCATGTTCCAAGGTAGGATACATGGAATTCCCTTGGACCGAATAGATTTGGAATAAAAAGATACGGACAAACAGTAAGAAACAGAGAAATAAGAAGACGAAGAGGCTTCTTCTCACGTAACGTTTGATTTTACTCCACCAGTGGGGGCCTAAAGTTTCTGTTTCCATATCCATCAAAAAACGATAAAAATCATTCGTGCATTTTTCCCCTTTCCAAAGAATGGAAAAGGAAGTTTCCGTAAATCTGAAGCCTAGAGAAGTCTATGTCACTTACAAAATATCAATTCCGAGCACAGTTTCGCTGTACCAACGAATCCTGTCGCAAAACATACCCACTCCACCAGGTTATCTATTCCTGTTCCAGTTGTGGAGAACTTCTAAATGTAGAACATGATTTAGACAGCTTAAAAAAAATCCCAGCGGAAGAGTGGAAGTCCACATTCGAATCCCGTTTCCGTTCGAGCCAATTTCCCAATGCTTCTGGGGTTTGGGGCAAAAAAGAATGGGTTCTCCCCGAAATCAAAGAGGAAAACATCATTACGTCCGGGGAAGGGACAACCCATTTGTATGACGCTTCTCGTTTTGCAAAGGACCTTGGATTAAAGAGCCTTCATGTCAAACAGTGCGGAGTCTCACATACTGGTTCGTTTAAAGATTTAGGGATGACCGTTCTTGTCAGCCAAGTGAACCAAATGATTGCTGATGGAGTTCCCATTAAGGCAGTCGCTTGTGCATCGACGGGAGACACTTCTGCTGCTCTTGCTTCTTATGCTGCCAAGGCTGGGATTCCTGCTATTATTTTACTTCCAGCTAACAAAGTTTCAACGGCTCAACTCATCCAACCTGTTTCCAACGGTGCCATCGTGCTTGCCTTGGAAACTGACTTTGATGGATGTATGGCAGTTGTGAAAGAACTCACGCAAGAAAAGTCAATTTATCTAGCAAATTCCATGAATTCCCTTCGCATCGAAGGTCAAAAATCTATTTCTGTCGAAATCACCCAACAACTCGGATGGAATGTGCCTGATTGGGTTGTCATCCCTGGTGGGAATTTAGGAAATGTTTCCGCACTTGGAATGGGTTTTGAAATGATGTTCGAACTTGGTCTCATTCAAAAACTGCCAAGGATCATCCTGGCTCAGGCAAAAAATGCAAGTCCTCTCTATGAGTCGTTTAAGAAGGGTTTTGCGGAGTTCTCTCCCGTCACTGCTGAAAAAACCTTAGCGTCTGCGATCCAAATTGGAGATCCTGTTTCCGTGAAAAAAGCGATCCGTGTTCTGAAAAAATTCAATGGAATTGTAGAGGTGGCAACGGAAGAGGAATTAGCGAACGCAAGCGCAAGAGGGGATTTGTACGGACTCTATAATGACCCTCACACAGGTGTGGCACTTGCTAGTTTATTAAAATCAATCCAATCAGGAGTGGTCAAACAAGGCGAGTCTGTTGTTGTGATCTCCACCGCCAATGGTCTCAAGTTCACTGAGTTCAAACTTGCCTTTCACGAAGGGAAAATTCCTAAGGTGGATGATACCTTAAAGAATGTGATTTTACCTTGTAAGCCAACCTTATCGGGTGTGATGGAAATCCTCGGTAAACATTTGAAGAAAACATAAATCGCTAGACAAATCTCCACTTCGCTGGCAATTTTTTTAAGTTTACCGGTATGTCCCAAGAGATTTTTCTCAGTCCAGATTTTTGTCGAACTGTGGATCAGGCTGTAGAGGCTGGGAAAAAAATTTCCATGATCACCTATGTGATGGGAGACATAGGTGAGGCAAAACTCAAATACATTTTGTTACGAATTTTGCGTTCCTTAGATCGCGAAGACCTGATGGAACTCTTTTACACAGCTGCAAAAGAGTTAATAGTCAATTCTACGAAGGCAGCAATCAAACGAATCATTTTTGAAGAACTCCAACTCAATATCCAAAAATTAGAGGATTATGAAGAAGGAATGAAACTCTTCAAATCAAGTTTGAATGAACGCAAATTTCCCACTTATAAACAAAAAATGAGAGAATCGGGACATTTTGTTAAAATCACTTGTATTTACAAAAAAGACAAAATAGATTTAGAAATTCGAAATAATTTTCCATTATTGCCAATTGAAGCAGAAAGGGTAAAAGAAAAGTTTATCAATGCTAAAAAGTATGATAATCTATTCGAGTTCTTTATGGAACATGGTGATAGTACAGAAGGAGCAGGAATGGGAATCACAATGGTAGAAATATTATTGTCTCAATCTGGTTTTGATCGTCGTTTATTTTCAATATACTCATCAGAAAGGAAAAAGGAAACAGTAGCGCGTGTCGAAGTTCCATTACATGAAATACCAAAATCAAATGGAATTACCGAACAACTGTTTGTAGAATAATGTCAGAATTAAGTACAAAAGCAGACCAATTAAAAAGACAAGCAGACCTTCTCGGTTTGACAAGAGAAGCTGTGTTTACTGATGAACAAGCTAAAGAAGTTCTACAGGGAAAAATCACAGATGGTTACTTGGTAAAAGTAAAAATTGATTTGGACAGTTTGAACGGTATGGTTCTCATTTTAGTATCCTCCATCCGTAAACACATTATGGAACTCTATGCAGTTGTGGGAACGTCTCCCACCTTTCGTAGGATTCGCACGTTCGCTGATCATGTGCAAATTTCAACAGACTTAGGTGACATTGGTAAAACAGGTGGGTATGATCCTGCTATTTCCGAAAACATTGGTCGTGCCGTTCACCGAGCCTTCACCAAAGAGAAGTTAGAGGAACTCCTGCCCCTATGGCAAAAGAAGGATCCTTCACATATCACGGAACTTTTAGAAAATCCAATCCTTATGGCAACCAAGGGAAGAAATATCAAACTCCAAGCCGAAGTAGATAAAATTTCAACTGCAAAGTTTAGATATGAAAATCCAATGAAAGGAGTCATCCTTCCGATTCCAAAACCAGAAGACGAGGCACCAGCCGCACAAGATGCTTCTGTTCCTTCTGTTTCCACCGAACTTCCCAAAGGTGAAGGTTCTGCTTTGGATCGACAAATTGCACAATTTCGTACTGGTTTTCCAAAAGAACTTAATATGAAAACTGTCATCTCACCTATCAATGGAATCGAGTTTGATAACTTAATGGAAGGAATGGAAATTTTATTTCGAGTTCCAACGGAAACACCTGAAGGACTCACTAATGCACAAATATTGGGTCTCATAGACGAGGAAGGTAAAATCAAAAAGGAACCTGTTGTGGGTAAATTCCTTGGGATTGCGAGTAACAAAACCGAATACCATATTTTTGCAGAAGGACCGAATCAATATTTATTCCATTCGATTGAAGAACATCCAGTAAAAGTGGCAATTCCAAAGCCTACATCCATTGCCGGAACGGGAAACAAAACGGGAGCTGGCCAAACTCAAAAGAAAAAAGTAGGAAATGCACCACAACAAGAGTCAAAATCTTCAGGTGCCAACTTATTTATGTTAATGGGAGCCTTCATCACCATCGTTCTGATTGGTGTGCTTATCTTTGTGATGGTGATTTTGTAAAGGGATATGCCAATTAATAAAAAGTATTTGTAATTCATATCTTCCTATTGGAAAGATAAGAATTACAAAAATGTATTAATTCTTTTTCCAGCTCGCCCATTGGACGCGATTGGTTCCAGTCCCATCAATCGATACGATTACCCAAGTGTCTTTTCCAAAAGCAATTCCTTTCCAGGAATTGTTAGCTGCTGTTGCTCGTGCAGTCCAAGAAATTCCATCTGTGGATGTCATAATTCGATTGTTACCCGTAAATGATGCGGCCATAAACAATCCATTTCCATACATAACTTCATACCATTCATTTTGTTCTGATGATGCATGGGGAGTCCAATTGATTCCATCAGTTGATGTCATCACTCGATTTGTACCTGTTCTAGCAACCGCAACAAATTTTCCTTTTCCAAAGGTGACAGAGCGCCAGTCGTTTAGTTCAGCCGATGTTTGGAGCGTCCAATTGATTCCGTCAGTTGATGTAGCAACTCTGTTGGTCCCACTTCCTGCCACAGCTACAAATAGATTGTTTCCGAAAGTTACACTGTGCCATGCAGAAGCACCTGGGTTTGTTCGGGTTGTCCAAGTGATACCATCTGTTGAAGTTGCCCAGCTTCCTCCACTTGCGACCGCAACAAAGATTCCATTTCCAAACGTAACCCAATCAAAATTACTACTTGGACTAGTGCGTGCAGTCCAAGTGATGCCATCAGAGGAGCTCATGATTCGATTTGTTCCACTATTTGCAACAGCTACGTAAATATTGTTACCATAGGCAACGCTGAGCCATTGGTTTGCCTCAGAAGCTGATCTTGCTGTCCAAGTAATTCCATCGTTAGAGGTCATCACTCGATTGGTTCCATCTTGTGAAACAGCAACAAATTGATTGGAAGCAAACAAAATCCCTGCCCAAACATTTGCCTCTGTGGCTTGGGCCAAAGTAAAACTACTGAGTGAACATGACTCGGGGGAAGTTTCACATGTTTTTGACGCATTTAATAAAAGTAAGGCTTCTAAGAAAGTGCGAGAATCGTTATTTGATTTCGAATAACAAGAATAAAATAGGAAAAAAAATACAAATGATAAGGAAGAGAAACGAAATAGAAAACTACAATTGAACACGAGATACCTCAAAAAATTTAAATCAAACCTCCATTACTAGAATGGGATCTGTGTTAGATTGCAAGAGATTATTTATCGTATTTTAACCCGCAACGACGATGTTGACAAGTTTGCCTTTGACATAAATTTCTTTTTTGATTTCTTTTCCGACCCAGAAAGCTTTTGCCTTTTCCACTTCTTTTGCAAGGGATAAGGCATCTTTTTCTTCAATTTCTCTAGGTGCTAAAAATTCCCCACGCATTTTGCCGTTCACTTGGACAACGATGGTGATGTTGGCATCCACTAAATACTTTTCTTCCCATTTTGGATACGGATGGTATGCAAGAGATTCTTTGTGTCCTAATTTTGCCCAGAGTTCTTCTGCTAGGTGAGGTGCAAAAGGAGACAATGCCAAAACAAAAGGTTCTAATACTTTTTTAGGTTTTCTTGGATTACTTGTGAACTCATTGATGAAGATCATCATTTGGGAAACAGCAGTGTTAAACGAAAACCCATCGATATCATCTTTTACTTTTTTAATGGTACGGTGTAGGGTTTTGAGCTCAGCTTCATTTGGTTCGATATCTTCTACAAAGAAGGATTCGTTTTCTCCTGAGTGAAAGAGTCGCCATACTCGATTTAAAAATCGGAACACACCATCCACACCATTTTTACTCCAAGGTTTGGACATCTCAAATGGGCCCATAAACATTTCAAAGAGTCGTAGTGTATCAGCACCATATTCAGAGACTACGTCATCTGGATTGACTACGTTTCCACGTGATTTGGACATTTTGCCTTTGTCTTCCCCAAGGATGAGGCCTTGGTGGACTAATTTTTTAAATGGTTCTTGTGTGGATACATGTCCCAAATCAAAAAGAATTTTATGCCAAAACCTTGAGTATAACAGGTGTAATACGGCATGTTCTGCTCCACCCACATACACTTCTACTGGCATCCACATCTTTTCAAGTGTTGGATCAATGAGTTTGTCATTGTTTCTTGGATCAATGTAACGAAGATAATAATAACAAGAACCGGCCCACTGTGGCATCGTATTGGTTTCTCGTTTGCCGATTTCCCCTGTTTCTGGATCCTTATAAACTAACCAATCTTTCGCAAGGGCAAGAGGAGATTCACCTGTTCCAGAAGGTTTGAATTCTTCCAAATCAGGAAGAACTAAAGGAAGTTCAGATTCTTTCAGGGCTTTTGGTGTTCCGTCTTCAAAATGCACAAGAGGGATGGGCTCTCCCCAATACCTTTGTCTGGCGAAAAGCCAATCTCTGAGTTTGAATTGGATTTTTTTACGGCCTACAGATTTTTTCTCTGCCCAATCCACCATTGTTTGGAACGCATCTTTGTATGATTTTCCATCTAACTGCACTTCTGCGGAAGAGGAGTTGATACAAACTGATTCTTTGGAATCAAAGGCAAGATGTGGTTCCATTTTTCCATCAATCACTTGTTTGATGGAAAGTTGGAATTTCACGGCAAAGTCATAGTCTCTTTGGTCATGTGCTGGAACCGCCATAATGGCACCCGTTCCGTAAGAGATTAATACATAATCAGAGATGTATATGGGAACATTCACTGAAGGATCGGTTGGCAAACTGGCATAACTACCCGTGAATACACCCGTTTTGTCTTTATTCAGTTCGGTTCGTTCTAAATCACTTTTTAGAGAACAATCCTTTTGGTAAGTTTCAACAGCTTTCTTTTGTTCCGCTGTTGTGAGTTCTGCTACCAATGGATGTTCTGGGGCAAGGACTAGGTAAGTGGCACCAAAAATCGTATCAGGACGAGTGGTATACACAGTGATGTCTTTTTTTAAGGAAGGAACGTGGAAGTTGAGTTCCAAACCTTCAGACTTCCCAATCCAGTTTCTTTGCATCTCAAGTGTAGAAGGCGGCCATTCACAGAGAGAAAGATCGTTTAATAATCGTTCGGCGTAAGAGGTGATGCGCATCATGTATTGGCGCATGGGTTTTCGTTCGACTGAATACCCTTTGGATGTCCATTCTTCGACTTCTTCGTTCGCAAGAACCGTTCCGAGAGCTTCACACCAATTCACCGGGATATTGGCTTCGTACACCAATCGGAAATGGGACAAAATGTCCTCTTTATCTTTGCGTGATTTGGATTTCCATTCGGAACCTGTAAATTGGATTCCTTTCGGAAGTTCTACCCCTTCAAAATAGGTGGATCCTTCGGTTTCCAAGGTTTTTTTGAGTGTGTCGATGGGTACAGCTTTGTTTTGTTTCCTGTCAAAGTAGGAATTGTAGATCTGTAAAAAAATCCATTGGGTCCATCGGTAATAGTCCGGATGGGTGGTGGAGATTTCCCTTTCCCAGTCATAGGAAAGACCAAGGCTTTTGATTTGGCGACGGAAGGTATTGATGTTATTTTTTGTGGTGGTACGTGGGTGAATGCCCGTTGTCATCGCATATCGTTCTGCAGGCAGTCCAAATGCATCCCAACCCATGGGGTGTAAAACCTCGTATCCTTCCATACGTTTGAGTCTTGAAATGATGTCAGTGGCTGTGTATCCTTCTGGGTGGCCTACGTGAAGTCCAGCACCACTTGGGTAAGGAAACATGTCTAAACAATAGTATTTAGGTTTGGATGAGTGTGCGTTTGTGCGAAAGGTCTGGTGGTCGTCCCAGTATTTTTGCCATTTTTGTTCAATATCTTGGAATGGATAATTCATCGACTAACGTAGAGAAAGTGTAGTTAATTCTACTTTCTCACGGAGTCGATGATTTTTACAAGCTTTTTGAAACTCTTGGACAAACAAACTTTGCAGAGATTGTATTGATAAAGGGTAGTGACGGAGCCACATTCCGCACAAGGTTTAACATTATTGATTTTCACATTCATAAAGTCTGCAGTATTTATCTTTGTATTGCATTCGAGCATTCTATATTTACCTGTATGAGTCCGCTTATCGACAGTGCTGTTCATAACTTCCCAAAAATCCCCAAAAAACGGGAGAGGGGAAACACTACGATGAAGTTACTTTATATGAAACCCACCCTTTGGGGTCAAAAAAAATTAGGATGTACACACAAAAAGATAAGGAATTTTTTCTAAATTTTTTTTTGCCGAGGTGCAATAGAGTTGGAACGAAAATGAGAATTAAAAAAAAGATAATTGTTATGAAAAAAATTGAAAAATCATTGTTAGGTGGCATTTTATTGAATAAATGCCCGATATTAGTCATGCGTTATGTGTTAGATGGTAATTAGTTTGGGGGAAAAACCTAGTGTTAGAATTTAAAAATGTGTTCAAATCATTTCACAATGAAGAAGAAACGATTGATGTGTTGAAAAATATTTCATTTCGTATGGAAACTGGTGAATTTGTAGCGATTATCGGCCCTTCTGGTTCAGGTAAATCCACTCTTCTTGGTGTTGCAGCGGGTCTTGATAAACCTGATACAGGGATCGTTTCACTCGATGGAATTGATCTAACCAAACAAAATGAATCCAAACTTGCAGATATACGTGTTGATCAAATTGGATTTATCTTTCAAAACTTCCAATTATTGCCTGGACTCAATGCAATTGAAAACGTTGGGATTCCATTGTACTTAAAATCATCACTTTCTGAGAAAGAAATCTTAAAAAAAGCAGAAACTATTTTGGAATCTGTGTCTATGTCTCACCGTGCAACACACTTCCCAAAACAACTGTCAGGTGGAGAAGAACAAAGGATCGCCATTGCACGAAGTTTTGTGAACGATCCAAAGATTATTTTTGCAGATGAACCAACGGCAAACTTAGATTATAAAAATAGCAAAACGATATTAGACCTATTATTGTACAGGAATAAAAAACAAGGAACAACTCTTGTTGTGGTCACACATGATCCAGATGTGGCAAAACTAGCAGACAGGGTTCTCGAGATGAAAGATGGAGAAATCATCTCGGATTCGAAGAACAAACAATCCTCAGTCAGTCGAAAAAATTCCTTTAAGTCAAAATCATCTTCGCAAAAAACAATCACCAAACAGAAACAAACGACAAAACAAACAAAGAAGGTAAGTCGATGAAGGCTTCCCTCTTTCGTTTTTACTTAAAACGTGAGCTTTTTTCGCGGTTTCGGTATTCTATCCTCATTGTTGTCTCCATAACACTCGGTGTGGGTTCTGTGATTGGCATCCATTCCTATAAGGACAATACGGCAAATGCCATTAGGAAAGAGGCAAAATCCATTATGGGTGCCGATCTTGCCTTACAATCCCCCCAAGAAATCACTAATTCTGCTAAGGATTTATTGAAAAATCGCCTTCCGAAAGGAGCCAAAACCAGTGCTTCGATCCAATTTTTGTCCATGATTTCCAATGAATCTGGTTCTGAAAATTCTCTCAGTTTCGTAAAAGGAATCGAAACAAGTTACCCCTTTTACGGGGAAATGAAAACCGAACCAGAAGATGCGTATCACAATCTAAAACCAAACCAAGTACTCTTAGATCCTTCTCTTGTCGAAAACTTAAAACTGAAACTCGGTGATCGTGTTCGATTGGGTGATAGCCTTCTTGTACTTGCTGGTGTAGTATTAAAAGAACCAGGTGCAGTTGGATCTTTTGTAGGTTCGGCTCCTGGTTCTATCATTCGAAAAGACACTGCGATCCAAACAGGACTTGTGCAACGAGGCAGTCGCATCCGATATACGATCTATTTACAATTCCCTGAATCCACCGATACTTTGGATTGGAAGGACAAAGAGTTTGAGTCCTTTATCAAAGAAGACTTAACCATTTATCACAATACAGAAGTCAATTCTGGATCCCAACAGTTCATCAAAAACACATTTGATTATATGGCTCTTCTTGCTCTTGCAGGATTTTTTCTAGGAGCCATTTCTGTGTATACAGCTGTTCGCACAAGGTTACTCGAAAAACGGAATGAAATTGCGATTCTTATGTGTCTTGGTGCCAAACCCAATATCATCCTTTTGTTAGTATTTTCGGAAATACTGATCCTTTCACTTTTAGGAACAGTTTTTGGACTCCTACTAGGAATCTTCATCCAATCTTTATTACCTGATATCAGTGGGATCATGTCGGTTGGGACTAACGTCATCCTTGGACTTTCCGCATCGTCTCTTTTATGGAGTTTTGTGTTAGGTGTGATTTTACCTCTCCTCATCTCGATTCCACTTGTCTTAGAAACAAGGTCGGTGAAACCTTTAGCTGCACTGAAAGAAGTAGAATCACAAACAAGTGGGAACTTATCCTCTTCTTATTGGCAATTTGGTTCCTTTGTTTTGATTTACTTTCTTTTCACAAGTCTTGCGATCTTAGAAACAGAAAGTATTTTTAAGGGAATCCTCTTTACACTTGTTTTGTTAACCTTACCTCTCCTTGTGTACGGATTGTACATACTCTTTGGAACTTTCCTTCAAAAAATTTCAAAATTAGGATGGTTATCGAAGGAGTGGAGCCTTGTGACAAAAAAAGTCACACGGAAATCAGGTGCCCTTCGCCTTTCCATCATTGGTCTTGGATCGGCACTCTTCATTTTGACACTCTCCCTCATCTTACAAGAAAGTTTACTTGAGTTAAGTGGAGCAAGGGAAATCGAACGAAGGCCAAACATGTTCCTTCTCGATATCCGAGAAACGCAGAAAGAGGCACTACTCCAAACAATTTCCAAGTTCCCTGTTGAAAAACAATATGTGGCTCCCGTGATTGGAGCTCGTTTGTCCAAGGTGAATGGAGAACCTGTCAAAAAAGAAGACACCATCAAAAATGCAATGGACCGCAATTGGCGAGCCACTGCGAGAACACGTGAATACTTTTTGTCGTACCGCGATTCTTTGTATGATACAGAAGAAGTGACCAAGGGGAGTTGGTGGAAAGAAACAAGCCAAAATGAAATTTCCGTGGAACGAGATTTTTCCTCCTATTTGCAAGCAGGCATTGGGGATGAGCTTACCTTCAATGTACAAGGGAGAGAAGTCTCTGGAAAAATCACAAACCTTCGTTCGGTGAACTGGGCGGATATGAAACCCAACTTTGTGGTTTTATTTTCCAGAGGGATTTTAGAAAAAGCTCCTAGGTTTTATATTGTTTCCTTACTCATTGATAAAGGAACGGATCGTTACCAATTACAAAAGGTCATTGTGAATCAGTTCCCCAATATTACAGTGATTGACACGGAAAAAACAATCCAAGCCTTTATGGGAATTTTGGAGAAGGTAACACAAATGATGGCGCTTATGACGATCTTTATCCTCGCGGCATCCTTTGTTTTAGTCTTTACCACACTCTATGCAAGCCAATCCGAACGAAAACGGGAATTTGCACTCTTACGTGTGATTGGAGCAAACAGTCGTTTTATGGGAAAACATTTTTTACGAGAGGCATTCCTTGTTTCAGTGATTTCGTTTTTACTCGGACTTGTGTACGCTGTGGGATCCAACGAAGTATTAAACCGATCTGTATTGGAACTTCGCAGTGTGTATCCTTATGGACAACTTTGTTTGGTATTGATTGGGATTTGTTTTGTGACGGTGACTTTGTATAGCTTAGGGCTTTTTAGTTTCTTTCGATTACCAACAAAGACAGTTCTTAAGGAAATTAAATAGTAGAAAAGTGTTTCTATGCACTCCAAACAAAAAAGCCCGGGGTTTGAAACCGGGCTTTCTCATTGAAAGAGATGTATTCGGGATTATTGTGCTACCGAAATAACCTCATCTCGGTTGATTACGTTAACGATATGTTTGTATTCAGGAGAATCCTTTCCATATTTTAACTCGGTTGCACGTAATAAGTGAACGTTCTTTTTGTAACGATACTTGAAGAGCATGTCATCTGGACCTTTTGTCTTTTTGATCATGTTTTCTTCGAAGCTATATGCACTTGCAAGATACTTGTGAGCAGGGTACTCTTTCTCGTTGTCATCGATTTCGATGTAAAGTTCAAGAATTGGGATACACTGAGGAAGGTTTTGTAGGTCATACTCAGCCATAATCCAAGAACGATAAACGTCAGAAAGAAGTCTTTTGAACTCAGGTCTTTCTCTTAAATCAGGGTTTTTAATTTCATCTAGGTGATTGATCGCTTTTGAAAAGTAATTGAGAGCGTCTTGTTTCGCTTTCATTTTTTCACGGTAAACAACTCGTTCTTCTCTGGATTTACGATCAACTTTTTGCCAGTACCATTTTTCATCTAAGCGTTTTTTCTCAGCTTCTTCTTTGCGGTACTGTTCCACCCAATCTCTATTTTTCATAACGGTGTTAACACCGGATTGGTAATTGGAAAGAGCCAATCGGAATTGGTTGTTTGCGAAAGTTTTAGAAAGTTGGTGTAACTCTTGGAAAGTTTTGTTATACCCTTTAAAGTCAGGGTTTTTCCAAAGAGATTCTTGTTCCATAATTTCTTTCTTTCTCTTTTTTTGGTCTTCGGTAAGTTCCGCATCGTCATTCTCAGGAACGAGTTCGCCTTTGAGAAGTTCGTCGACTTGGTCTTTAGCCGCTTGGCTATCTTGAGCGTTCGCAGGCTGAGTTTGTGCGAAAAGCACACTAAAGCCGGACACCAGTTGGAGAATAAGGAGATACTTAATAATCTTCATAGTCGTGTGACCCTTTTGTCTCTTTCAATATTTTGAAGAAATAGGTTTATCTATTTCTTCAATGAAAGTATCGGAATGGCAAGAGTCAATAATAACGAATTAAAGAGGAAAAAAACCTAATTGTGAACTTTTTCTTTCGATTCTCTTTGATTTAAAGGGACATAAGTCCTGATTCGCCTAAAAAATCTCATTCCTTGACAGCCTAGTGATTTAAAGAAGATTGCTCATTGGAGATGAATTTATCCGAAATTACTTCGATCCGAGACGGAAATCCGCAGTGTAAAACTTGCGGAGGAGTGGGCATTACCTTAGCAGAACACGTGAGGGGATCTCGTTCTGGAGCTCTTGTTTTATGCCATTGTATTGGTAGTGACTGTAACACATGTGAGGCGAAAGGACAACCTCCCTTTATGTCTTTCGACCGAAAACTGGACAAAATGCTTCCTTGTGTCTGTCATAATGCAAGGTTTTCCCTTCGTAATTTAGAAACTCTGGTAGAAAAAGCCAATATACCGGCGAGGTACCGTTTCCAATTTTTATCCACAATTGACATAGGGGATACGGCAAACGACCCAGATATGTCGTTTATCATTGCTCACGACTGGGCAAACGAACTCGTTCATAAATTTAAAAATCCAGATTTTACCCCGCAGGGGTTTTACCTTTGGGGAGGAACAGGATCTGGAAAAACCTTACTCGCTTGTGTGATCTTAAATGAACTTGTGTTTCGGTATGGAATTACATGTAAGTATGCAAAAGTAAACAAAGACTTTTTGTCTGCGATTCGGGATACTTACCAATCCGATAGCGAAACGCACGGGCAAGAACGTTCCATCGAACGGGAATTTGCAAACGTAGATGTACTTGTAATCGATGATTTTGGTGTGCAAAAGGAATCAGAATTCAACAATCGAAAGTTATACGACCTCATTGATAGTCGTTATGAACAAGAAAAACTCACTCTTCTCACATCCAATCACTCTCTTGTGGAATGGAGAGACCGTGGCCAAGGTCGGATTTACTCACGACTCATGGAAATGACTAAAGAAATAGAATTAAAATGCCCTGATTATCGTACGAAGTTTGTGAAGAGGTAAGACCATGAAGTATTCCAATATTGCCTTTCTTTCTTTGGGTTCCAACATCGGAGACAGGCACCATTTTATGGACCAGGCAATATGGGAAATCTCCACCTTACCAGAGTTACAGATTTTAAAACAATCAGAACGATTGGAAACCGCACCGTTAGAAAACACAAACCAACCTTACTTCTTAAATCAAATTGTAAAGGTAATGGTTTCTTCTGCTTTTACTCTTCCGTGTTTACTTGATTCCTTACAAGGGATTGAAGACAAACTGGGAAGAAAACGTAGGTCTTGGAAAGGACCACGTGAAATTGACATCGACATTCTCACTTACGAAGCTGTTGTTATGAAAACAGATTTTTTACATTTACCCCACCATTCCCTTTATTCAAGACCATTCATTAAACAATTGTTAACGGATATGGGTGAAATTGGTGTGTATGCCCTTTTTTCGGAACTCAACCATGAAAAACATTATTCTACAGTATAAAAAGAAATACGATGTTGGGGAACCAATCTCTGTCATCACCTGCTATGATTATACCTTTGCGACTCTTTTTAATCGCACCGATGTGGATTGCCTGCTTGTAGGTGATTCTCTCGGAATGGTCATCCAAGGGAACCAGTCCACACTTCCCGTTACACTGGATGAAATCATCTACCACACGAAGGCGGTTTGTAAAGGGGCTCCTGACAAAACGATCATTGCTGATTTGCCATTTTTGTCCTACCAAACCTCCATCGAAGAAGGCATTCGTTCCGCCGGCCGAGTGTTAAAAGAAACCAATGCTTCCTGTGTGAAATTGGAAGGGGACTCTGACTTTATCATCGAACTCACAAAACGGATGACCGAATCAGGAATCCCCGTGTTTGCCCATTTGGGACTCACCCCACAATCGGTACATACTCTTGGAGGACACCGTGTCCAAGGGAAAACAGAAGCGGCACGGAACAAAATGATCCGTAAATCTAGAGAAATTGCGGAAGCTGGTGCCTTTGCGTTATTACTCGAGATGGTGCCCGAATCTCTTGGAAAAGAAATCACAGAATCCATTCGGATTCCTACCATTGGAATTGGAGCTGGAAAATACACTTCAGGCCAAGTCCTTGTGATGCAAGACTTACTGGGACTCAATGAAGATTTCCATCCGAAGTTTTTAAAGAAATTTGGGAACTTAAGTGGTGCTGTGAAAGAAGCTGTGAATGCCTATCACAAGGAAGTGACGAAAAGAGAGTATCCTTCCGAAGCCCATGTGTTTTTAGATCAATAATCTAAAAAACAGACACAAACCTCGGAGAGATAAGGGCAGTCTTACTTACGTTTGTTTGCTGCCTGAGCCAATTTTTCGAACATGGGAACTGTTGTTTCCCAAGACACACAAGCATCGGTAATCGATTGTCCATAGGTCAATGGTTTAGCGTCAATGGATTGGTTCCCTTCTTTTAAGTGGCTTTCAACCATCACACCGAGGATGTATTTGCTTCCTTTCGAAAATTGTTCCGAAACGGAATCCACAACACTTGGTTGTTTGCGAAAGTCTTTTTGGCTATTGCCATGGGAACAGTCCACCATCACTTTTGGAGGAAGGCCCGCTTTTTCAATTTGGGCACCCACTTCGTTCACGGACGCCTCATCAAAGTTAGGTCCTTTGTTTCCACCACGTAAAATCACATGTGTGTCTTTGTTTCCAGCTGTCTTAAAAATCGCACTGCTACCTTGGTTGGTCACAGACAGAAAATGGTGGCTGGAACTTGCGGAACGAATGGCATCAATTGCAATTTGAACATTCCCATCGGTACCATTTTTAAATCCAATTGGTGCGGAGAGCCCAGAAGCCAATTCACGATGGACTTGGCTTTCAGTGGTCCTTGCACCAATGGCTCCCCATGCAACGAGGTCAGCAATGTATTGTGGGGAGATCACATCCAAAAATTCAGTTCCACAAGGGATTCCCATTTTGTTAAGATCGAGTAAAAGTTTACGAGCAAGTTGTAGACCTTTGTTGATATGAAAGGATCCATCTAAATCGGGATCGTTGATAAGACCTTTCCAACCAACAGTGGTTCTTGGTTTTTCAAAATACACTCTCATCACAATGAGAAGTTCTTTTTCAAATTCTTTGATTTTTGGTTTTAGCTTTTCCGCATATTCCATAACGGCATTGATATCGTGAACTGAACATGGACCAACGACAACTAACATACGCTTGTCGTCTTTACCGTGGATGATGTCTGAAATTTGGCTTCTTGTTCTGACAACAACATCAGATGCCTCGTCAGTTAAAGGAAGTTCTTCAATCAAAACGGAAGGTGGAATGAGACTGTGTTGTTCTAAAATTCTTAAATTCGCTGTAGGTTTCATAATTAATACTTTTGCATGTTAGGATCAACTAGGTCAGAATAGGCAAGGATTCCCCCAGCAACATTTTTATAGGATTTAAATCCAGCTTGTGCTAAAATCCCACAAGCCATCCCTGATCTTCCACCAGAACGACAATAAACCAAAATCTCTTTGTCGATTTGGCTTTTGATTTCTTCAATCCTTGCAGCAAGTTCACTCACAGGAATGAGTTTGTCTGTACCAGGTACGAGTGCGATTTGTTGTTCATTTGGATTTCGTACATCCAAAACAAAAAAATCATCCTTTCCTTCCGCTCTTGCATCCAGACGTTTTTTAAAACTGACAACATCGATTTCCGGTACCATTATGTAACTCCGCCCATTTCCTCTAGTTCTAGTGTTGCCTCCTCCCAACGTTTGGTTAGGAGAGAGATTTCTCTTTTAATATCGTTATAAGTGTCCATTTCCAACTGAAAACTTCTGTTTTTAAAGAACTCTGGGTCCTGTAAAAGTTCTTCTTTGTCTTTTTTATTTTTTTCCAGTCTCTCTATTTGGACTTCTAAATCAGAAATTTCTTTTTCTAATTTTTTCCGTTTGTTTTTGCTTGCTTGGGGATTTGGCTTTTTTTCCTCATTTTTTGTTTTGGAAGATGTTTGGTCCTTAGCAATAGTACCCAATTCGTCCTCTTTGTGGAATTTGAGGTAATCGTCAAAACTGCAATTAAGGTTTTTTAATTCTCCAACTGAGAGTTGGAAGGTGCGGTTACAAAGTCCCTTCATAAAATCGGGGTCGTGGCTGATAATGAGTAGGCTTCCCGGAAAATCGAAGAGAGCACGTTTGATCGCTTCTCGGATGACGATGTCCAAGTGGTTTGTGGGTTCATCGAGAAATAAACAATTGGACGGATGATTGACAAGAAGTGCCAAACGAAGGCGACTTTGTTCACCACCTGATAAGTGTTTTACTGACTTAAAAACTCCGTCCCCAGGAAAGGCAAAATGCCCAAGAAGAGTCCTTGCTTTTTCTTCATTCAGTTCTGGGTATTTTTTTAAGACGGTTTCCACTAGGTTCAGTGATTCATCCAAATCTTCCCCGTGGGTTTGAGAAAAATAACCAAGTTTGGTTTTGGGACCATAGTACAATTTACCCGATTCAAGTTTGTGTTGTTCTAACAAACAGCGCATGAGGGTTGATTTACCTGCTCCATTGGGACCAACTAACGCAACCTTGTCGCCAGCAGAAATTTCAATTTCTGCATTTTCAAAAATGGCTTTTTTCTCACCGGTGTTTCGGTCTGGATAGGAAAAAGATGCATGTTCCAAACGTAAGATGATATTACTGGAAGGGACAAATTGGAATTGGTAGTCTGGTTTTTGGTTCCAAAAACTATCTTCTGGATTGTCTACTTTGTCCCGTTTTTCCAGGCGTTTGATGACAGACTGCACTTGTCTTGCTTTTGTGGCTTGGGCACGAAACCGTTCTACCCATTCCATACGGGATTTCAAATAGGTTTCTTCTTTTTCAAATTGGACTTTTAATTTTTCTTGGATTTCGTTTTTTGCTTCAAAAAACTCTTCCAAACTTCCTTGGAATTCAAACGTTCCATGTGGATTGATTTCAATGATGGTATCAACTGTTTGGTTTAAAAATTCAGGGTCATGTGTGACAAGTACAAAGGCCTGGTTTTGTGAAACCAGAAAATCAGCTAACCATGATTTGGTTTTATCATCCAAATGGTTTGTTGGCTCATCTAAAAGTAATAAATTATGTGGATTGAGTAGGGCAATCGCCAGACCGATACGATGGTGGTATCCTGGAGAAAATTCTTTTGTTTTTCTAGTAAAGTCAGTAGTGGCAAATCCAAGCCCCGAAAGGATTTTTTTGGCGCGAGCTTCTAGACCGTGTAAGTCGTGTAAGTGCGCAAATTCCTCTAAATCACTTTGTTCGTGGAGTAATGTTTCAAATTCTGGATCTTCGTGATCGGTGGTTTCAAACTTGGATTCGATGGCCTTCCGTTTGGCATCGTATTCGGCATACAATTTGTTTTCATCGAGAACGGTTTCGATCACAGACGTATCCGGATTAAATTCAGGAATCTGTTGGAAGAGGGATAAAACGGTGTGTTTGGAACGAATCACTTCCCCGGACTCGGGTTTTAATTTCCCTGCGGCCATTTGGAAAAGTGTGGTTTTTCCAGAACCGTTGGGACCCACAAGGGCAACGCGACAGCCAGGTTTGATATGCCAGCTAAAACCCTCAAAGAGGACTTTAGGACCGAAATGTTGGTGGATTTGGATGAATTGGATCAAAGCGTTTGCGAAAACCCGCCGTTTCGGCGGGGAATTTAGGAGGGACTAACCTTATTTCTTGGCTAGGAGTTCCGCCTTTCTTTCGCGAAGGTGTTTCACATAAAGGCTTGATTCGCCATTCATGGTTTCAACCGACTTTTTAATGGCAGAGTCAATTTCCTCGACCGTCATTTTCGCGATTTTTTTGTTCTTCTTTTCTTTTTCTTCTGACATGGAAGTTTTCCCCTTTTAGGTACGTCACTGAGATTCTTCCAGAGTTTCCGTAAGATAGGAGAGGGCAAGAAAAATAAGACAAAAATACAGACAACTGACAAACTGACCGCATGAAACGGATCCGTCGATTTTTCAGTGAAGTGTATTTGTATGATGTCCATGGCCTTGCCTCAGAACTTTCATTTACCTTTCTTTTGACCCTATTTCCCTTACTCGTTGTATTTGTGACCCTACTTGGGTTACTCCAAGATCCAAAAACCATCAATTTGATGACGGACCAAATTGGGAAATTTTTACCAGCTCCCATTTTCCAACCCATCGACAAAAGTGTAGAAAACCTAACAAGAGTAAAAAGTTATAATGTGATCGCCATCAGTATTGCAATTTCCTTTTTTTCTAGTTTAACCATTTTTGGAACCATTTCTAAGGCACTTCGTTTCATATCTAGGGATGAAACACAAGTTGGGTTTATTGCCTCACAGTGGATCAATTTTCGATTGTTAGTGATTTCTCTTGTTTTACTGATTTTGTATTTTTACCTTACTTATGGAATCGTTTCCATTGAACGAATGTTATATAAATCGTTTCGGTTTTCATTTTTTCGAAACAATCCCTATCTTTCGGTTTCTCTCATTATTTTACCTTATTGCATTGGTTTGTTTACTTTTTATTATGCATATATCACAAAAGCAAAAACGACATTAAAGGAAAATTTACCAGGAGCAATATTTGCTTCATTACTTGTTCTTGGTATGAGTTTTGGATTTCAATTTTATTTAAAAATGAAAAACGTAGGTGTGAACTATTCTTTAGCGTATGATTTGATTTCAAAAATGGTAGTACTGATGTTGTATACTTACATCAACTCGACATTTTTTATCTGGGGATTTTTGTGGAACCAAGTTCTTTCGGATGATCGAAATAAAAAATCTCAGTCTAAAAAATAATCAGGTTCTAGGATCCGTGGACAAAAGGAAATGATGATTCCAAAATAATGTCTGGCCAAAGAATGAAACAACCATTCGCCACCAGAAGATAAAATGTCATCAGCATCCAAATCTGTGTAACCTTTTTTATGGAACAACTGATCGAGGCTCCAATTTTCTTCTCCAGGGATCACTTGGACTTTTAAATGTGCATAAAATTTATGTTCCAAATGATGGTAACGAAAAACGAGAGCTCTACCACCTAACGGATTTCGTATGGTAAATGTTAACCAAGAAGGAAAATCGTTCTCTGGTTCTGAGCTGAGGTGGTATAATTCCCAACCAATGTCTTTTGCATTTCCAAAAAATTCCTGAAAACTGGAAGCGAAGGCAGATTGGTATTCAGCAGTTATTCCCATTCTTTTTTTAATTCATTTTACAATCCCATTTTTTAGGCAAACCCTATCTCTTTTTTTGTAACAGTTTGGATTCATAGGGTTCAATTTTAATCCAAGAGAAACAAATTCAGGTTTCCTAAACAAGTGAAGTCCTTATCATGGGAACTCGAGGTTCGTAAGTTATGATCGAAACCATCAACATTAACTGGCCTAGTGGCGCCATCGACCCAACAATTCATTGTCCAGCCTGCGGAAGTATGGTTTTAAGTCCTCTCGAAGAAGAGGGCCCTGGTTGCCACCATGTACAATTCATCATTGATAGCGAATCAGGCGAATTTAACTACATAACAGAATCATTTGATGAAATCCTTAAGGAATTTCGTAAACCAGATGTAGAAGAATTTGATGAATGGGATGCAACAGAAGTGTTTCTGGAAGAAGCAGAATCGAATACCTTTTATGTGATGAACTTGATTTTACCAAGTAATGTTTCGATGGAAGATGATCCTGTATGTTTGCGCATCGGATATGAATTGTTTTTTACGGAAGACCAAGAAGAATTATACGAAGAATTAGAAAGAAGGCATGACGAGGAGGGTTTACATGACCATAGCCAAAACTAAATCAAATATTGTATTCATCACAGGAGCGGTATTGTTTTTCCTGTTGGTGTCAAATTGTATTATCAGCTACAAAGATTATCCAAAAATTTTGCCCCTTCCTTCGGAAGAAAAAACCTTAGACACAAATTTTGTTTATGTTTTGCCAACTTTTCCCCAACTCAATTTAGGGGGAAGAGAAGCTTTAAAAAATTATTTCGAAAACAAAACCAGATTTAAAAAAACACAAGAAGGTGTTGATGTACCTAAGGTTGGTTATTTGGTAAATGTAAAAGTAAATTACCGATCACCCACACCAGTTGCGACTGCATTTTTAGGAGTGTCAACTCTCACTGCAACTCTACTCCCTGCTTGGTCTACACAAGATGGTTACGACGTTCAGTACATACTATACAAAGATGGGAAAAAAGTTGGTACATATGATTACCACATCTTTCGGAATTATGCACAATGGCTTCTATTTGTTCCAATCTCTTGGTACAACTTTGAGACAGCGACTGAGAAAGAAGTATTTGAGCGTATGACATTTAAGTTCTTTGAAGATGCAAAAGAACATTTTTAATCCACTTGGAAGAAACCTTTCAAATTTTTAATCACTTTGTCTGGGGATTTTGGCCCGGGATTTTAGTTGTTTTTAGTGTTGGATTTTTTGTTGGGTTTTTAGCCTCCTTCCTAGGTTTGGGAGGAGGTTTTATTTACACTCCCTTTTTTCATAGTTTTTTTCATTTAACCGCTGTTCAAGCTGTTGCCGTATCACTTGCACAAATGCCAGTTTCTGCTTTGTCTGGGTTATATGTTTATTTTAAAAATGATAAAATTCGTTGGAAACAAGGGTTTTTATTACTCATTACCTCAATTCCTTCTGCACAATATGCTGCTTTAGCATTCGGAAGATTTGAAGATACCACTCTCGGTAAACAACTGTATTACGGAATTCCATTGTCTGAATTTGTATATTTGTTTGTGTTTACAATTTTTGTGGGATTACTTGCAGTTTATAATTTATTCACTGCATTCAATAAAAGGAAACTTTACTATAAGAGTTTATCCTTAGAAAATCAAAATCATTTAGTAAAAGAAGAGGGTGCACAATTAGCAACAGATTCTAAAACGAACACAACTTCTGTTTCCCCTGCGAAATCGGAATTTCATTTTACGAAACAATCAATTTTCATCGTTTTACTTGCAGGTGTTTTTTTTGGTTTATTCTCTTCCTTGTTCGGAGTGGGTGGAGGATTTTTAGCAGTTCCATTATTTATTTATTATTTTCGAATGAGCCCTGTAGAAGCCGTTGCTACATCCTTCCTTGGAATTTTTCTGACGTCGTTTGGAACTACAGTACAATTCCTAATTTTAGGAAAATTGCATTGGGAACTGGCACTCATTGGCAGTTTTGGAGGAATCTTTGGTGCTAGGATTGGATCTTTAAATGCGGTGAAGGCAAAACCATATACGATTTTATTCGTTACATCTTTCTTTCAATTTTTAGTAGTCACTTGGTATCTTGTGATGAAACTTCCAAAATTTTAGTGTATAAAACAAAGTTGCAATCTAGACGATACCGTCTAAACTGGGTAACCTAAAAAGATGAGACCAAGTTTTCCTGAAGCTCAGTTAATCGACACTCCCAATGGTAAAGTGCCTAAGTTATACAGTTGTGCCGAATGCCGGAGTGGCGCTGGACTAGATTTTGCCTTCTCCATGGCATTCCAACCCATCATTGATTGGAACCAAAAGAAAATATATTCACACGAAGCATTGGTTCGAGGGACACAAGGGGAATCAGCGTATTCAATCCTCTCCAAAGTAAACCAAACCAATCGATACCAATTTGATCAGTCTTGTCGGATCAAAGCCATCCAACTCGCAAGCCAAATCCAAATTCCAGCTTTACTCAATATTAATTTTCTCCCCAATGCTGTGTACCAACCAGAGACCTGTATCCGCACCACTTTAGAAGCAAGTCGTGAATACAATTTTCCATTGAATCGATTGGTTTTCGAGCTAACGGAGGGAGAAGAAGTCCAAGACCACAATCATATCATCAATATCTTTAAAGCCTACCAAAAGTATGGGTTTTTGACTGCGATCGATGATTTTGGATCAGGGTATTCGGGTCTGAACCTCCTTGCCAAATTCCAACCTGATCTGATCAAATTGGATATGGAACTCATTCGAAATATCCATACCAATTCCGTTGCTAGAAAACTCACAAAAGCCATCGCAGATGTTTGTCATGAGATTGGGATTCTCGTCATTGCGGAAGGTGTGGAAACTTTGGAAGAATTGAAAGTGTTAGTTGATATGGGAATTAATTTATACCAAGGGTACTTGTTTTCAAAACCAGCGTTTGAATCCGCTGGTGAAATTCAATTCCCTTCTCTTTAGTGTTTCACTTACAACAAAAAACTTTTTAAATCTCTTCTGAGAGAATCAAACTGATAAGAACTCCTACCAAGCCTTGCAATCAATTGGATTTCCTCGTTTGGTTTCAGTTTTAAAATTTGTTTTAACTTTTTTGTAAATACTCGGCTCTCAGGATAATCTTCCACAGCTTGGTTCATGGTATGGAAGGCAATGTTTTTGACTGCGCATGACAATGTATAACGCATAAAATCTCTTCCAGTCTGGATCCAAGTTGTTTCATCGTCTTTTCCCTCTGATAAGAAAAATACTAACGCTTTAGAAGAATACACTTGGGAACGAAACATTTGAATTCCAGCCTTTTTAGAATCTTCCGAATGCCAAGATTCCTTGGATAAATTCACAAAGAATTTTTTAGCAAACCAAAGTTTGAGACCAGATAATCCGTTTCCTTCCAACGTTAATCCATCTCGGTTTGTTAACATAGATTCTTCCGTTAAACGAAACCATTTACGATTGAGTTCATTGGATTCATAACGATTGGTTTCCATGGCAAACGCTTCGTCTAGTACAGGCAAAATGGAATTCATTAAAGAAGGATCATTTGTCCAACGTATGTTTTGAACAAAGGGTCGAGCCAAGGATTGGATTTCTTCCAGTTCTTCATTTCTGAGAAGATCACCAGAGTATACAGATCGATTCATCCTTCTTTTGTTAATGCCAGAAAATAAAAAGTCATGTACACATTTTGTTTTGGGTTGGATAGATACCTTTGCAATTGGTGTTTTGGAAAATGAATTTGATTTTGGTTTTCCATTAGGAAAAAGTTTGATAGTAGTATCAAACATTAATGAATCTGCCGTTAGGTGACAAAGTTCTAAAAAACAACCTTGTGTATGGTAAAATTGACGATTGATAGGGTCAATCTCTGGTAACTGTTTGTCTCCATCACCATATAGATAAAACTCAGAATCTGAGGTTTTTTTGAATTTCCATGGTTGAGAATTATGAGAGTTTGGTGCAAGAATTGCCGTCAGTAAAATTTGATCGATGGGGTTAGTGTAACCCAGGGATTCTGCATAAGCGATTGGATTTTCCCTGTGTTTTTGATTCTCTTCGCTCCCAAAAGCATATAGGCTTTTTTGAAACGACGGAAACGAAATGATACTGCCAATCGCTAAACTTTTTTTTAAAAAACTTTCTCTACTATGTTTCATCTTTTTCCTGGATATAGAATCGTTCCCATTATGAAGTGGAGTCTAATCTAAAATGTCAACCAACTCTGAATTATTTCCAATCGATATTGTTTCCGATGTAGCCTGTCCTTGGTGTTATGTAGGTAAAAAGAAATTAGAAAAGGCGCTACAAATTGTAGGGAATACCATCACTCCAGAAATTCGATGGAGACCATTTCAGTTATCACCAGAAATTCCAGAAGAGGGGATTGACTATAAACTACACCTAACACAAAAATTTGGAAGTTTAGATCGATTGGATGGAGCTTGGAAACGACTTACCGACATTGGAAACGATGTAGGAATTCATTTTCAATTCCAAAACATTCCTAAGGCAACAAATACTTTGGTTTTACATGCACTTGTTTCTGCCCTTCCCACTTTGGAAGCACAACAGAATTTAGTGGAAAGGTTTTTTGCTGCAAATTTCGCAGACGCATTGGACTTAAGTGACAAAGAAACAGTTTGGAAGGTTTCCGAACCCGTTTACCAAGACAGAAATTTATTCGAAACCATTTACTCAGATTCCAAATTAAAAAACGAAATCCAGCAAGAAATCCAATATTACCACCAAAATGGGATTAGTGGGGTTCCGTATTTTATCATTGGAGGGAAATACGCCGTCAGTGGTGCTCAGGACACTTCTGTATTTGTAGAAGTGATCGAAACCGTCATAAAAGAACGGGAATCTGGAAATAAAGGTCAATAAATTTCCTAATCATCTTGACTCACCGGTCAATATCTTAATATTTCGTATTCAATAGAGTTCTTATGAGAAAAGTTATCCATTTTTTTGTTTATAAACCGTTAGTTGCAAACTTGGTTTTTATATTTTTGTTTCTTGCGGGGATCATTTCAGTTCTTTCCATGAAACGGGAAGCATTCCCTCGCGTCAACTTTCGTCAAGTTCGTGTTCTTACCGTTTATCCAGGTGCAAGTCCTGTGGATGTGGAAAAAAAAGTAACGATTCCCATCGAAGAGAAGTTACGCGAAGTAGAAGGCCTTGATTCGGTTCGTTCCATTTCCAGAAACTCCGAATCTGATATCAGCATCAAAATTGATTTGGAACACAATAACCCTGATGGTGTTGTGAATGACATTCGTCGTGCTGTGGACCGGGTTACTAATTTACCAAGCCAAGTAAAGGATCGACCCATTGTCACGGAACAAAAGAGTTCCAACTTTCCTGTTTTGGAAATCGCAATCCATGGTGCGATGGATGAAATGGAATTACAAGAGATGGGGCGTTTCATTGAAGATGAGATGCGGAAAGTTTCTGGAGTTTCTCGTGTTGATGCGTTTGGAAAACGGAAAGAAGAATGGCGGATACGTGTTGATCCAGATTTAAAAAAACGATATACCATTGGATTTTCTGATATTATCAATGCAATTTCCAAACGAAATATCAGTGTTCCTGCAGGTTCATTTTTAAGACCCATCACACAAGACATTCGTGTGACTGGAGAGATTGCTGAAATCAATGATATCAAAAACATACCGATTCGTTCAAATGAAACGGGAAATTCAATTTTACTTTCACAGGTTGCCAATGTAAAAGATACATATGAAAGACCACGTGTCCTCGCAGTAGTAAATGGTGAACCTGCCTATGTTTTACAAATCATTAAAAAAGACAGTGCTGACATCATCCGAACTGTGGAAGCTGTCCAAGGTCGAATCGAAGAATTAAAGAAACAAATTCCAGCTAACATTCAATTTACGGAACTAAATAACGAAGGAAAAAGAGCAATCAAACGACTGGATGTGGTGATTACAAACTCTCTCCAAGGTTTGTTTTTAGTGGTCGTAGTACTCATTTTGTTTTTTAGTTTTAAAGATTCACTTTTAACAAGTATGTCTTTACCACTGACTTTATTTGCAACAACGATTGCATTTCCAATCTTTGATGTATCATTTAACTTAGTTTCAATGCTTGGGATCATTATATCTCTTGGGATGCTCGTGGACAATAGTATCATCATCTCTGAAAATATTTATAAGTATCGTTCGAAAAATTTTGAGTCAAGAGAAGCAGCTGTTTTAGGTGCGAGTGAATTGTTTGTGCCTATTATAGGATCTTATCTAACAACAGTAGCTGCGTTTTTACCAATGGCATTTATGTCTGGGATTATGGGAAAATTCATTTGGCAGATCCCATTTATGGTCATCGTTGCCCTGACTTTATCTCTCTTTGAGTCTTTTCTTTTGTTACCTGTTCGGTATGCACAGTTTACTTCGAATGAACCAAAAAAAAGATCCAAACATAGGGATCGTTTTCGTTCCATCTTGGAAAATGGTTTTGAGTCTTTAAAAACTAAGTTTACAAATTTTATCACTAAAGTTGTAGGAAGACCATTCATAACACTTGGATGTATCCTCATCGTATTTTTATCATCTTGTGGCTTAGTCGGTCTCATGAACTTCAATTTATTTCCAAAAGAAGGGATTGATTACGTGCTGGTTAGGGCAGAATTTCCACCTGACTTTTCAGCACAAGAGACCGCCAAACAATTGCAATACTTCCAACCGATTTTAGATAAAATTCCTAAATCAGAAGTACAAAGTGTCATTTTAAAAATTGGAATCCAACAAACGGATCCTACTGACCCACTCACACGCATTGGGGAACAATTAGGTATGGCTCAAATCATACTGGTTCCGGAAACCGAACGAAAAAGAACTGCCCAAGAAATATTCGGCGAACTGGAACCTGATTTAAAAAAATTACCAAATGCCATTTCAGTCATGGTGGATTTGGTTGTGAATGGACCTCCGATTGGAGCCGCTGTCACCGTTGCCATTGAAGGCCGTGATTACAAAACATTAAAACAAATTTCCAATGAGATGCAGGACTTTCTTCGAAAACAAGATGGTGTCATCAATATCAATGATGATTATAAACCAGGTAGAGAAGAAATCCAAATCCGTGTAAAAGACACTGCATCAGCTATCACAGGGATTGATACAGAAATTACAGCCTATTACGTGCGAACTGCCATGGAAGGTCTGGAAGCATCCAATCTGCGCAAAGGAAAAGATGAAGTGCGGATCATCATCCAAAATGATGATCGTTTTCGAGATGGGATAGAAGATTTAGATTCCATCCAAATTTCCAATAAATTTGGTCTGCTAACACCGATTACAGCAGTCACGACAAAAACAACTGTCCAAGGAATTGAAGCTCTTTATCATAACGACTATGAAAAAGCAATCACAGTCCTTGCTGATGTAAATGAATCAGTTACGAGTTCTTCCATCGTAAATGGAAAAATTGTCGATGAGTTTGGGAATATTGGGAAAAAATACCCTGGTTACAAAATTAAATTTCGTGGTGAACAAGAAGAGACTGCCAAGTCAATGGTTTCATTGTTAGTTGCAGGTGTGTTGGCTTTTTTTGGAATTTTTGCCATCCTTGCAATCATCTTTAATAGTATCAAAAAACCTGTGTTGATTTTATTATCGATTCCTCTCGGATTTGTGGGTGTTGTTTTTGGATTTTTGATTTCCGGTAAGGCTCTCAGTTTTCTTGCGATGATTGGTATCATCGGTCTTGCTGGTGTGATTGTAAATGCCTCCATTGTGTTAGTTGATACGATAGAAGAATTCCAATCCAAAGGAGAGGGACTTTTGGAATCACTCATTACAGCATCATCGGAACGTTTTCGGCCCATCCTTGTCACAACAATGACAACCATGGCAGGGATGATTCCGACAGCATATGCGATTGGAGGATCAGACCCACTCCTCATTCCTATGACATTGTCACTCGCTTGGGGATTAGGGTTCGGAACATTTGGCTCTTTGATCTTTATCCCAGCTAGTTTTTCTGCGTATTACAAGCTGAAAAAACGAGCATAAGCGAATGGATCCATTTTCTATAGGTAAATTACTCTAAGAAAAAAAGGATAGAGAGCGGTTACGTTCATTGTAATCGCTCTTTCTTTTTTTTAGTAATGATTGAGAACATCTTCGGCAAAACCAAGTACGTTTTCTAGTTTGATTTTTTTTCCATCATCTAACACAACTGTTCCATTAAATTTTCCAAACACTTGGTGTTGTACCGATTTAATGAGAATAAAATTCATGTAGGAATTTCGATCCACTATGGGTTGGAAATCCAAATCCAAACGGTTGTTATTGGATATAAATTTCCAAGGTGCCATATAATCTTTTGTATTGATGATAAAATTTACTTCATCCAATTTATGAATTTTACCATCATACAAAATGACATTTTCGGAAGCAGGAGTTCTATCTGAAAATCCATACCCTAAATTGAGTCCAAACGGTTTTCCATCAATCCAAGCTGAAACGGAACTCCAATACCAACGATTTTTGTATGTCCAAACACCTCTCCCCCAATCCAAAGCACCAAAGTCAGTTTTGGAATCAAATGTGAGGGTTTGGTTTCCAACAAATACATTACCAGTCGCAGGCATACAATTGATTTTGGTATTATAATAGAATGCCTTTCTGTTTTCCTTCCAAGAGGTGGCAATGTTCATTGTATCCATTTTTGGTTCTGTAAGTTCAATTTTTCCTTGGATCCCACGGGAGCCGTCAGGTGCTACAAAATCTTTGGAACCAAATTCTAAAGTTCGTTTGCCATGAATCGTTTCAAAACGTAAGGATAGTTTTTTGTCTTCGAAGGAAACTACTCCGCTTTCATTGACTCTTGGGAATCCTGTTTTGCCAAGCGGCATTACCGATAAGGTATCTATTTGTTTGAAGATTCCTTTTTTAAAATCTAAGTAACAAATGGCAAAAAGTCCCGCATAACCTAAGTCTGATGCTGTAAATGTAATTCCATATTCTTTCGAAGGAGAAAGAACTGAATAATAATCCCATTCTTTAATCCTAAGTTTTGATGCGGCAATATTTTCTCTGTTATAAGTCCAATAGGGTGAACGTGCCCAACCTTCTTGAGTAATCGTTCCATCGGAGTTGAGTAGAGGAATTTGTTTTTTGATTTCAGGCATGAACCGATTCAAATCCGATGATTTGATTCGACCAGAAGTTTTTTCAGAATTCCTAAGAGCGAATTGACAGAAAATGAATTCAATCGGAGAATCGGATTCGCTCATTCTCCACAAACAAGGAAAAACGAACCATGAACCAAACCATTCCAAAAGAACAAAATTTTGATTACGACGTGATTATAGTTGGGTCAGGTTTTGGTGGTTCTGTTTCAGCATATCGTCTTTCTCAAAAAGGATATAAAGTTTTAGTGATTGAATCTGGCAAACGTTGGAAGGCTGGTGATTTTCCAAAAACCAATTGGAGTTTACGTAAGTATTTGTGGATGCCAAAACTCGGATTTTATGGAATCCAAAGGATCAACCTACTAAATGATTTTTTACTTGTGAGTGGGTCAGGTGTTGGTGGTGGATCACTCGTCTATGCTTGTACTTTATATGTTCCTTCCAGTAAAGTATTAAACTCACCATTGTATTCCAAAATGGGTGGAGAAAAAGCCTTATTACCTTATTACGAAGTTGCAAAACATATGTTAGGTGTAACGGAAAATCCTCAATTATGGGAACCAGACCATCTATTGTTGGAAACTGCTAAATCATTTGGAAAAGAAGATACCTTTCGTAGAACACCTGTTGGAATTTATTTTGGAAATAAAAAAGATCCTAAGGATCCATTTTTTGATGGAGATGGTCCAGATCGTGATCCTTGTAATTATTGTGGTGGGTGTATGGTTGGTTGCCGTCATAATGCTAAAAACACACTCGATAAAAATTATTTGTATTTAGCAGAGAAGTTAGGTGCTGTTATTTTGCCAGAAACTAAAGTTACCTCTCTTATCCCACTCAATTCGAAGGGATTTCCTGATCCAGAAGCAAGTGGCGAATTTGGATATGAATTAGAAACAAATAGTACAACAGGTTGGTTTGGGTATCCAAAACGAAAATTTCGATCCGAACAAGTTGTTCTTTCTGCAGGTGTGATGGGAACTGTTGGTTTACTTCTCAAAATGCAACAGGAAAACAAAATGATTCGTTTGTCTGAGAAGTTAGGTGATACTGTCCGAACCAATAGTGAAACAGTTTTACCAGTGACAGTCCCATCAAGTAATAATGCAGATTATTCGCGGGGGATTGCCATCACTTCTTCTGTCCACCCTGATGAAAATACTCATATTGAACCTGTTAGGTATTCGAAAGGTTCCGATTTTTTTGGTGTCCTTGCCAGTGTGATGACTGATGGTGGTGGGAAATTTCCGCGACCACTAAAGTTTTTTTGGACAATGATCCGCCATCCTCTTTATTTTCTAAAAGCTCACAATCCATTTGGATTTGCAAAAAATTCAATCATCTTACTTGTGATGCAAACTGTAGACAATAGCGTACGTCTTGTACGAAAGCGTCGATTTATTTGGCCTTTCCAAAGGACCATCACATCAGCTCTTTCCACTGGAGAACCAACACCAACTTACATTCCGATCGCCAATGCCTTCACTCGCAAATTGGCTGAGATTGTTGGTGGGATTCCACGAAGTTCACTCAACGAAACATTATTGTCTGCTCCTGTTACAGGGCACATCATGGGTGGGTGTATCGTGGCAGAAACCCCCGAAAAAGGTGTGATCGATTTGGAAAACAAAGTGTTTGGTTATGAGAACTTACGTGTTTGCGATGCATCCATGTTGACTGTGAACTTAGGTGTGAACCCAAGTTTAACCATCACAGCATTGTCCGAAAGAGCAATGAGCCTCATCCCACCAAAGGGAACATCCGTTCCCTATTTAAAATTTGAAGTGAAACGCGGATTTGATAAAATCATTAGTTTCAAACTGACTAAACGTCTGGTTAAAAAATCGACAAGAGTTAAGTAACTTTTATCGTTACAGGAATGAGTGTCATTGATGTTGCAAAGTCAGGTACAATAGAAGATTGGGATTTACTTCTTAAAGAAGGAGCCGATCCCAATGAACTGGATTCGTATGGAACCAACGCTCTCACTTGGATGTTGAAAGTGGACAATGTGGATTTGTTCCAACATGCGATCACAAAGGGAGCAGACCCCAATTCACCATACCGAACTCCTGGCAATGTGATTTTTGATGTGGTCAGTCAAAACCGCACCCAATTTTTAAATGCACTGATCACAACTTCACCGATATGGAAAAACTCACCTAACCTTCTCACACGAGACAGAGAAGGGAATACTATCTTCCATATCGCTGTATTGGAATCCATGGAAACTCTTTGGGAGTCCATCCATCCTTGGATCACTGAAGAAGTGATCTTATTACGGAATGAAGTTGGTCGTTCTATTTTTTTAGAAGCAGTGGTAGAAAATCGGTTTGAGATCGTGTTGTATCTTTTAAAAACCTTTCCTCAAGTGAAAGGTCATCTTGATCAGGAAGGGAAAAATGCACTGCATTTAGCTGCGGAACGGAATCTGGATGAAGTTTGTGCTATCCTTTTGGAAGATGATAGTCTCAATTTAGAAACAAAGGATCAATTGGGAAACACAGCTTTGTTTTTATCTGCTTCTTGTGATGGGGTGGAATCTTTGAAGGAACTTCTTTATGCGGGAGCAAATCCCTTTGTATGGGGTGAAAATGAGGAATCGATTACAAGGTTACTTGACCGAGAAAAATTTGGGCATTGTCTTAAAACATGGAAAGACTTTGTGATCCAAAAGGCCATCTTAGGAGATACATATCCCTTTAGAAAAGAGATGATCCAATACATCCAATTAGAAAAACCTTTCAAACCAGAAGAACTCGCCAAAGCAAAGTTAGTGGATTTTATTTAATACAAACAAATCCTTATGCAATAGAATCAAACTTAAGTGTCTCATTTGGAACACAACTGTAATAAAACCATTTCGATTCGATCGAAACCATACAATAACATTGGATGATATTTGTTAGCTTTCGTTTTACGAAGGTGACTATCATTTCTGAGGAGTGGAATCATCTCCATAAAATTTAGGACCATAATTTCCTTCGCGGTCCGTATGGTTTCGTTCCATCCTAGGACATTCAAAGGTAAAATGTTGTTCGATATTTGTTTTAAAGGGTGCATTCTCTGGTGAAGCACCGTACTGTTTGAGTTCCGCAATTTTTAAGACAGTTCTTGGGTGTTTGCCAAGCCTTCCTTGGAATTGAAAAAACGATGCAACAGATGGATCAACTGTATGGTTGCCGTCTGGGTCTTGGGAGGATTTTTGGTTCACCCAACCTGGTTCTTCCCACATCACAAGTTTCTGGATTCTTTGTTTTACCATCATCCGCGCATCCACATAGGCAGTTGTAGAACCTTCCATTTCATGTGAATTAGGTTGGCTCTGAGGATTCGGTTTTTGTATTCCAGGTCCTATTTTAACAGATGTTAATTCTTTTTCGGAAAGATCAGTCGGAATGATAAGAATTGATTCCTTCGGGTCAAAGGATGGAAATACATCCCAAGGATCTGAAATATAATTGAATATAAAATTTTCTGCATTGAGTTTTACCGTATAGCCACCATAAGCTGAAGTTGGGTTTCCACCATCAGCACCCATATTTCCTTTTGCGACATACAGTATAGGATGATTTTTAACGGAATTGATATTTCGAAAGTCTGTATCGAGTAAAATATGATCGTGTCCTGTGAGTAAAATGCGTTTTGCTTTTCCCTCTTTCGAAATGAGTAGGGCATAGGATTCCAAATCCCCTTGGTGGATATTTCCAAATTTGGTAGGTCCTTCATTCAAATCATACCATATCCAAAAGGAAATCACCATATCACCATTTCCTACTTCATACCAATAATTCAAATCATCTCGAAAACCAGGTAAAGATTCCGGTTGTGTTCCAGAAACTGTTGTTTGTGCATAACGAACATGATAATACAAATGGGTTGGATTTTCGATCGGTATAAAATCTGGAAACTCTACGTAGTTCCAAGTGGTTTGCCCTTTGGTTTTTCTACGAATATCTTTCTCCGGTAAAGGGTATTCTTTTTTGGCAAAGAACTTGGAATACTTTTCAATGTTAGACGGAAGGTGTTTTTTATCTTTATGGAAAACAAGGATGGGAGCAAATTTTTTGGCGATCTCTTCTTGGATTCTGTTTGGGATTTTGTTCTCTTGCGACAGAAATCGAAATTCTTTTGTGATGTTAGGACCTAATTTGGCAATGTCCGATGGTGAATACCAAAATGGATTATGGCCTGGTGAAAATTTCCCATGCACTCTTTCGATCCCCATAATTCGGATTGCGAAATGTGTCCAATTCTTCGGCAAAGTGAAACTAGTTTTTCCATTGATTACATTTGATTTGATTTTTCCAACCTCAAGTTTATTCTCTAAGATAGGAACATAACAATCTTTAGATGTAGAATCTGGACAACGATAGAATTGGAATGATAACGATATGGTTTCTCCCATTAACTCTTGTGGAATTGATGTTAGTTTGATTGAAAACGTAACATCATTAGGGAGTTTCAGATCCGGATTTTTTTCGGGAGTGGAGTTACATTGAAGGAGTGTAAAGAATAAGAATGTGGTAAGGATTAGGTTTTTGTAATGCATGGTTCGTATCAAATCGAAGCGGAATAAAAAAACCCCTGTTTCCAGGGGTTTTTGGAGAGTAAGAGAGAAAGGATTACTCAGCGTCCTTTTTTTCTTTTTTCTCTTTTTTGGCTTTCTTAGCTTTTTTAGCCTTTTCCTCGCCTTTTTTGTTATTCTTTTTTTCTTTTTTCTCACCGTCTTTATTGTTCATTTTATCTTTCTTAGGTTTAACGGTTTCAGAAGCCTCTTCTGTTTGCATGGTAGGCTCTTCGTCTGCCTCTGTTTGAGCAAACAAACCAAAACAGCTGAAAGAGAAAAGAGTGAGAATCACAAGAAATTTTTTCATTTTTTACCTCGTATCGAATGTGCGACCAATTAGATACTAATTCGATGATTATACAAGATTAAATTTTAAATCTGCACGGAATTATTTTCCGACACAAAATTTGCTAAAAATTCGCCCTAGAATTTCCTCATTTTCAACGACGCCATTCACTTGACCAATTTCTAACAATGCCACATTGATTTCTTGGATATAAATTTCAGCAGGAGCATTGTTTTCCATGAGTTGGATGGATTCGGATAAACAAGATTCAATTTTTTGAATGTGATACCTTTGGCGGTCTTCTAACAAAACTAAATCTTCCGTATTCTCTTGTGAGGTAAGTTTTAATTTTAATACATTCAGTAATTCGGAAATTCCTTGTTTTGTTTTGCAGGAGATTTCTGAGATGGTTAGGTTGTATTCTCTTTGGATGTTTTCTAAATTTTTTAAATCCCAAGTTGGATGTTTTGCATCAACCTTATTGGCAACAAGAATTGATTCAAATAAACGATCTTTATGTTTATTTAAAAATGAATTGATTTCAAAAGGAACTGAAGTATCGATCAAAAGTAATTTCACATTGGCACTGTCAGCTTCACGTTTACTCCTTTCGATTCCCATTTGTTCGATGTTATCAGTTGTTTCTCTAATCCCGGCAGTATCGACTAGACGTATAGGGATTCCATCCAAACTCAATTCTTCAGCGATATAATCTCTCGTGGTACCGGGTACATCTGATATAATGGATCTGTCTTTTCCAATGAGTAAATTCATCAGACTCGACTTACCGGTATTAGGTTCTCCGAATAATACGACAGTCGATTGTAAGATGAGAGATTCTGCTCGTTCGGAGTTTTTGATTAATTTAGAACATAAATTTTTAAGATCCACCATTCGGTTTTTTCTTTGTTCTAAACTTTCAAATGTTAAGTCTTCAGTTGAAAAATCAATTTCTGCTTCACATTCTGCTTTGAGTGAAATCAAATCACTTCTGATTTTCGAACTTAATTTTGTGATTTCGCCAAAAACGTTTTTTTGAGCGAGTTCCAATTCGTATTTGGATCTTGCTTCAATCAATCGACTGATTGCTTCGGCACCAGACAAATTGATTTTTCCATTTAAATAAGCGCGTTTTGTAAATTCACCTTTCTGTGCAGGTCTTGCTCCTTTATCAAAAAGGACATGTAGGGCACGTTTTAATAGAATTGGATTTCCATGGAGATGGAACTCTGCTAGATCTTCACCGGTGTAAGAGTTAGGTGCAGGAAAATAAAAAAATACAATTTGGTCTAAGGGGTTTCCATTTTCAACAAAGTCACAAAAAATGGCGGTGCGTTTTTGGTTTCGTAAAAATGTTTCTGTGAGGGCAGTTCCGTTTTTTTCTAAAACAGAAAGGGAGATGGGCAAAACCAAAGAACCCGAGACCCGAAGGATACCAATCGCTCCGGGACCTTGGGCTGTGGACAATGCCGCAATGGTATCAATCAAGATCTTCTTGGTCTACTCCATCGGCAAAATCTTCCACTGGCAGACCTTTTTTAGAAGGATCTTCCAAATCTTTGTATTTGTGTTTTTCTTTTGCGGAGATCACACGAACTCGTTTGAAAGTTCCGTTTCCTTCTGATCTTGTGAAAACTCTTTCGTCTTCTTGAATCGCCATATGAACAATTCTTCTTTCAAAAGGATTCATAGGATCAAGAAGTTTTGACCTTCCTGATTTAATCACAGAAGCTGCAACAGATTTTGCCAATCGAATGAGAGATAACTCACGTTTGTCGCGATAAGATTCGATATCTAATACAATTTTACGATTGTGTCGGATTTTTGGATCTACCATCAAGTTGAGCAGGAATTGCAGAGAGTCGAGTGTACCTCCACGTTTTCCGATGATGAGTCCAGATTCTTTGCTTGTGAGTTCGACATAAATTTTTCCGTCTACATCACCCATACCCACTACTTCTGCGGGGATTCCCATTTTTTTCAAAATTGTGATGATCACACCGTGTATGATTTTTTCAGAAGGGATATCGTTGTTAGCAACAAACGCGCGTACAACAGCTGGTTTTTTTTGTGTGATTCCTAAAAAGCCGGACTTTCCGGAATCTACTACTTCGAAACGTAAATCGCCTGCTTGGAGACGAAGGGTTTCGAGAGTAAAATCTTCTGCTTCCCCTTTCGTTTTTCCTTCGGCTTCGAAAATGTAATTATTCATCTGTGATCTTCCTTGTTAAACAATGATTTCATTTCTTCTTTTTGTTTTGGTTTCTAAAACCTGGTCTTGCAACCGCAGAAGCGTTGTTAGCAGGTGTTGGCCCACTTGGATTTGGTTTTTTGTCGTCCGACTTAACAAACTTGTTTGTATAGACTTGCTGAGCGATGGAGAGAATGTTTTGCATGGTCCAATACATGGTAACCCCTGCAGGCATTGACCAGAAGAAGTATAACATAATGACAGGCATCATATACATCATCATCTTTTGGTTAGGATCCGTTGACACAGTTGTCATTTTGGACTGAACTACTTGTGTTGCGACCATGATGAGAGGCAGGATGTTAATGGCAAGAGCCCCAATAAATGCTAATTTTGGAGTTGTAAATACAGTGTCTGGTTCACTCAAATCTTTGATCCAAAGGAAAGGAGAATTCCAAAGGTCTACTGTATCAGAGAATGCCGTATAAAGAGCGATAAAGATCGGAATTTGGATGAGCATTGGAAGGCAACCAGCCATTGGATTGGTTCCATTCTTTTTATAGAGCTCGATCGTTTTTTCTTGTTTGAGTTTTGGATCATCCGCATATTTTTCATTGATGAGTTTGATTTGCGGAGATAACTCTTGCATCTTTTTCATCGACTCTGCTTGTTTTTTGTTCAGAGGATAAAAAGCTAACTTAAACAAAATTGCAAAGATGACAATCGCCCAACCGTAATTCGGAATCACTAAATAGATCTTCTTCAAGATCCAAACAATTCCGTTTCTAAGTGGAGTTGTAATCCCTTGGTTAAAGGATTTATCAAGTGATTCACTAAGGCCTGCAAATACGGAGTCTTTGTTGATTTTTGGATCGAGTTTGCTATCTCGGAAGGCTGTTCCATCGAGCTCACGAACGCCAACATACGCTGCATAATCTAAGTTTACTTCTTCACCTGGACCAAGTTTCCAGTTATCATACACAAGAAGCACACCAGTTTCGTTTCCTTTTCGGTTATCTAAAAGGACTCCGGCTGGTTTGTCATCCAGAGGGTCAATCACACCAATGAAATAACGGCTTCCTGTTCCCACAAAGTCCACTTTATCGTTAGAACCTTTTTTGATTTCATAACGAGTGTCTTTACCTTCATTGGAACCAAAAAGATTATCAAAAAATCCTTGGGTCGTTGTGCCATCAATATGGTCTTTAAAACTTCCATCTAAATAGTAGTAACGGAAGTAGTGAGCATTGTCTCGGTCATTGAAGTCTTCTTTTTTCTTTAAGATGGGACCAAGGGAACTAAAGGAACGAAAGTAAACATCAGACATAGTTGGAGAGATGTGAATGGTCTCAGATGTTCTATTTTTTAAAGTTAAATGGAACTTAAAGTAATTTTCAGAAGGGAAAAATTGGAATTTTTTCTGAATTATGAATTTACCATCGAGCGATGGTGCTTCGAAAGTAACAGTTTTTGTTTCTGCATTATAATTGGAGCTAAAGTTTACGAGGTTGTAGGCGGAAAAAGGAATCGTGTCTTTGTCTTCAATGATGTTGAAGTCAAAACCTTGGCCTCTTGTGAGTTCCACAGCTTTTTCAGTTTGGCCATCAAATTCAATTTGGAATTTCGGATCTTTTGCGATCGTAAAGTCTGAACCATCTGGTTCTTTATGATCTTTGATATAGTATTCTGTGATCCTTCCACCTAAACTTGAGAAACGAACCAAGAAGGAATCAGTTTTGAGAGAGAATCTTTTTTCCTCTTCTGGTTTGACGGGTTTTAGTTTGGGAGATTCCGTTGTAGCTTTTTTGATTTCTGCTTTTGGATCAGTTGTTGCTGTTTTTTCTTTATCAGCACCTTCTGTTTTTGTGGTTTCGGTTACAGCTTTTGGTTTCGGAGTTTGTGGTGGAAAAAAGATATAATTAATTCCCATCCATACTGCTAAACTTAAAAATAAAGCGAGGAATAAGCGACCTTGTCTGTTGTTGGTATCGTTTTGCATAGTTTAACTCTTGTTATAAGATTTCGGTAAAGGATCATGTCCACCTTCATGATAAGGGTGGCATTTAGAAATTCGAATGATGCTAAGAACAAACGCTTTGTACCATGGATAGGTTTCAAACGCTTGTTTGGCGTATTCAGAACAACTAGGAGTGAATCGGCATGACGGAGGTAATAGTGGAGAGAGCAGTTTTTTGTAGAGGAAAATGAGAAACAAAAACAGCCGATTCATGGGAATTGTTTTAGAGCCGAAAGGAATAAAACCTCTCGGTCTTCCTTAGATAACTTCGCAAATCCAACCTGAACGAGTAGGGCACAATCGTATCCTACTGGCAGAACAGAATTATGTTTCCGAACCAGTTCCCTGAGGATTCGTTTCGAACGGTTGCGAAGAACGGCAGTTTTGTGAGTTTTATCGGGGCAAAATAAAAAACTGGCAAAAGGAAGGCCGTTTTTCCGAACAAGCCAACGAAGTGGAGGCCTGCCCATTTTTCGATTCTGACGAAAGAGTTCCTGGATCCTGGTTTGGTCGCGAAGGGTCTCCGAAGGAAGCTCCTAAATTAGAACTTTCTCCCGATTTTTTCGTCGGAAACAGTCAATTTAGCGCGTCCTTTTCTTCTTCTGTTCGCTATCACATTTCTTCCGCCTGGGGTAGCCATTCTGGCTCGGAATCCGTGAGTTCTCACGCGTTTAATTTTACTCGGTTGGAATGTACGTTTCATGAAACACCTAATTTATCTATATATGATCGCAAAAATATGAGGTCTTTTGAAAGGTTTTTGGTACCCCCATGGAAGTCAAGGGGAATTGGTAAAAATGATTGGACAGCCTTTATCTTATGAGACATAAGACTATTTTTGCTAGTTTTTACCTCTAAAACTAGACTCGCTTTTTTCCATCGTTTTGAAACAATTCCAGTAATAGTGGACAGAATGAAACAATTCCAGATTTGCCTATTCTCCCTTTATTTGGTTTCGTTTTTATGGACCCTCCCTGCAAAACCCACAAAGCTAAATCATAGAATTCCACAGAAGAAGTCAGAATCAATTGCCTTACTAGTAGCAATCCAAGAGTCGATCCAATACCTGCAAAAACTTCCAATGGATTCAAAATTTTTGATCCACGGGGAAACCATCACTCTAAATGAAATTTTATTCCCACTGAGAGACATCCAAAAACAAATTCAGGGAAACAAAAACTTTGATTTATTAGGAGAGATTCGCAAACAATTCAAAGAGGTAGAGTTGAAACCCAATTCCGAACCACCTCTCATTACTGGTTATTATGAAGTGAGAGTCCAAGGGAGAACAAAACCAAGTGGGAAGTATTTGTACCCAGCACTTGTCTCACCAAAAGAGAATTCCAAAGAGACTCATTCAAAATCCTATCCTAGAGAGTATTGGAAAGAAGAATCCCACTGGAAGACGGTTTCCCATCCGATTGTATACCTAACATTAACCGATCTTCATTTGGCACAATTGGAAGGATCTGCCCTTGTCCAAACAGAAACAAAAGAAATATTTAGGATCAATTATGCCTCAGACAATGGATTTGATTATTTGAGTCCTGCTGTTCACTTAACAGGAGTTTGTCCAACTTTAAAACCATATGAATTAAAATTTTGTATGGAGACAAATCCTAAAGAAGTATCCGAAGCCATTTGGAAAAATCCAAGGTATATATTCTTTGAAAAAGAGATCCTACCGAAAAAACAACTTTCAGATCAAATGATCGGACCATTGGGAAGTGGGGGGATTCGGCTTGTTCCTGAACGTTCTGTTGCGATGGATAAACAAATCCCTCTTGGATTTCCAGTGTTAGTCAGTTTTAAGTCAATCCAACAAACATATAACGATCATTTGGTTTTTGTCCATGATAGAGGAAATGCTATCCAAGGAGAAGGCAGGGTTGATTTTTACTTAGGAAATGAATCGGGAGTTGATAAGCTTGCCAATCAATTACTCTCAAAGGGAAAAGTGATTTTGTTTGTGCCAAAAAAATAAGGCTAAAAGCAAACGAATCTTTGTTTATTGAAATGATACTTCATTTTCTTGACTTTTGGTTGGATATACCTTCATAAAAAATTGAAAATATAGATTCGATTTCACGATCCACATCAATAGGAAACTTAGGCGCTAAGACAAACTTTGTGATAATAAAACTGGCTCCTAAACTAAAAGAGACTCTGACAATTTGATTGAGATCTAAATCCTTTTTGATCTCACCTTTGATTTGAAAATTTCGATAAGCTTCAAGCGAAGTATCATATAAATTTATTTTCCATAATTGCCCAAAAATTTCAGCAAAGTCTTTGGAGAAAAGTATAGCTCCGAGTAACAGTTTTAATTTTTGAGGTTCTTTTGCAACTGATTCAACCCTAGCTTTTAAAATTGAAATGTACCATTCTTTAAAGTTCGGATTTTTTGATTGGATTCTATCTTTTAAATCTGACATATGATTCGGTAAAATAGTCGATAATAAAAGACCAGCTAAGACACGTTTGTATAAATCAAATTTAGTCGGAAAGTATTTAAATAAGGTACGTTCAGTGGTTCCCGCTTTTTTGGCAAGTTCTGCTGTGGTTGTTCCGCTAAATCCCAATTCTGCAAAAATTTCCTCTGCCGCATTTACGATCTCTTTTTCTTTTTCAGATTGTGGGTTTTTATACGCTTCAAATTCACTTTGTAGCAGTTTTAATGTCAGTTTCATCCGATGTTTAGTTCTCGTTTTACATCATTTTTTCTAAACCTCAATTTTTTTCGATTGATTTTTTGTATAGTGTTTACTTTACCATATAAGAAAGGAAGTATAGTGATTACTATACCAAGGAGAGTCAGATATGAAATCTGTAAAATTGGGGTTACCTTCTCATCGGGGAATATCTTGGAATCCAAAAACGATGGAATCAGCCGAATCGGGACGGGAAATATTAGAAGATGGAAGGGTCAAATATTGGATCAAACATGATATCCTGAAAGGTGTTTTTCCAAGAATGTTAGTTTGGTGGTTCCAACATTTGGAAGGTAAAATGGAATACCAAGGTAAGGTACTAGATCGATATCATGTTTGGCATCCTGAAGATCATGTCCATGTCAGTTATGAAAAAACAAATGAATCGGGTAAAATTGGGCCAGGTGCGGTGTTACGGATTGTGGAATACTTAGGAAGGCAAAAACGATATTTGGTGAATGTGATCAGTCCGATAGAAAAATTAGATGAAACTGGATTTATCCACAATCCCAAATTATATGGTATTCTTCCCATCGCCCGCATGGAATATCGATTCCAAGAAACGAAAGATGGAACAGTTTATGAAAACTGTTTGATTGTTGGATGGAAGGGAATATCCTTTCGAATTCTTAGACCAGTATTTGAATTTTTATTATTTGATCGAAAACATGGTCAATATTGGATCAAACATAATATTGAAGAAGTGGGACAGTTCCAAAATTTTTTACCCGAATTATTTAGGAGTCAAAATGAAAGTTTATGGTGATCACCAATCAGGCAATTGTTACAAAATTCAGTTACTAACTTCTTTCCTTAACATTCCGTATGAATGGATTGATTTAAATATTAAAAATGGAGAAACACAAACAGAATCATTTCTACAATTAAATCCAAATGGAAAAATTCCTATACTCGTGTTAGATGATGCGAGGGTAATTTCAGAATCGAATGCAATTTTAAATTTCCTAGCAGAAGGAAGTCATTTATTACCCAAGGATCCTTTTTTAAAGGCAAAGGTATTGGAATGGCAGTTTTTTGAACAATACAGTCACGAACCTTATATCGCTGTAGCTAGGTTCATACAATATTATTTAGGTATTCCTGAAGAAAGACGTTTGGAATATGAATCCAAACAATTAGGAGGACACAAAGCATTAAAAGTAATGGAACTCCAACTTCAAAAAACTCCATTTTTAGTGGGAGATATTTTCACAATAGCTGATATTAGTTTATTTGCGTATACTCATGTAGCAAATCAAGGTGGTTTTGACCTTACAAGTTATCCAAATATTCGCCAGTGGATTAAAAGGATTCAATCAATGGATTCATTTCAACCTATGAAGTTAAAATGAATTTAATTAACTTTGTGTTTACATTGTTCTGCGTCAGTTTCAAGTTCGATTGTCGTATGAATAATTTCAAATTCAGAAGCAACTTTTCTGATTTCTTCTTTTAAGAGTTGAAATTCACTTAAGTTTACTGTTTGGTCCATCATAACGTGAAGGGATGCAACATGATGGTTTCCATCTAAACTCCAAATTTTAATATCGTGAACCGATTTGACTCCATTGATATTTTCCCAATGTTCAATGAGTTCAGATCGATTGATTGAGATTGGAACTCCTTGCAGAAATACACGCATTACTTGTTTGGTATTTCGATAGGCATTGAATAAAATCCAAACTGCAATTCCAAGAGACATGAAAGGGTCAAACCAAGGTAAATTCCAAAAATACATAAAAATACTACCAATGAGTACAGCCACCCAACCCAAAATATCTTCGAGGAAATGTAAAAAAACAGCCTTTTCGGAAAAACTAGATCCATGATTTAAACGTATCATTGCAATTCCATTCACAACGACACCAACAATTGCGAGAACAAACATGGCATCGGCTTTTGATTCCGCAGGAGAAATAAATCGTTTGATAGATTCAATGATCATGAATATGGATCCAACTGTTAACAATACAGATATGAATAGGGCGCCTAATATCGAAAAACGTTTGTATCCATAATCAAATTTTAGATCATTTGGTCTTGTTGAAACCTTTTGTAAGTACCAAACAAATGCAAGTGAAAGAGCATCACCAAAATCATGAAACGCATCTGATATAATGGCAATGCTATTGGAATAAACTCCTCCAACCAATTCAAATAAGGAAAAGAATAAATTTAGGAAAAAAGCCCAAGCTAAGTTTTTGGAAGAGGATGAGATCTCAGTATGTGAATGGTTGTGTTTGGAATGATTGTGTCCATGTCCCATGAGGTTAATGTAACACTGATTGAATTTGTGTGCAACTAGGAAAGTATTGGAATGTTTTGATTAGAAATCATTTCTTTGGTTAGTAATGCAATTGGATTTCATTCAAATAAAATTTTTGGTTTGGAGTAAAGATATCCTTGTACGATGTGACAGGATGTTTTTTTTAAAGAAAGGATTTGTTCTTCTCTTTCAATTCCCTCGGCAATGGTTTTTAAACCCAAGGAGTCTGCCAAATGACATATTGATTCCAAAAGCAAAAAATTACGATCGGAAGTTGCAATTTCATCTAAAAATGATTTATCGATTTTTAATTCATCAAATTGTATTTTTTGCATATAATGTAATGATGAATATCCCTTACCAAAATCATCTAACGAAACCGAGATTCCATTTGATCTGAGGTTAGAAACTATACTTTGGATGGTTTCAATTTCATCTATAAAGATATCTTCAGTAATTTCAAAGATTAGACTCTTTGGATTTATTGAATTTTGATTTAAATAGGTGATGATATAATCATTAAAATTGGGAAATAAAAAGAAGATTGGTGAAATGTTGATCGAAATTTTGATCTCTTGGCCATAAACTTTTTGTAAACTTGGAATTTGACTGACTACTTTTTCGAATATTTTTTTGCCGAAAGGAACAATCAAATCTGATTTTGTAATGATGGGGATAAATTCATCTGGTGATATCTCACCTAATTCTGCCACCGTCCATCTGGCAAGTGCCTCTAACCCAACAATTGATTGGTTAGAAATATCTACTTTTTCTTGGTATGCAATTTTAAAATGATTAAACTCAATCGCTTTTTCCAGTTGGTTTTTTAGTCTTTGTTCCCTTTCGATTTTCTTTTCCATTTCCGGTTGGAACCAAACCAAATGGTTCATTGACTTTTCCCGAGCTACATTCATTGCAATGGAAAGTTTTCGAATGACCTCGTCCAAATTATAGGCTTCTGATGGAAAATGAATTCCAGAAACTCGGTATTGGAGTCTATGCCCAAGCCTATCAGGTGTTAGTGTTTGGTTATTATTTAAATCAAATTTTACAATTGCTTCCTCAATCCGATTCCTGGTAGAATTTTCGATCCATAAAATGAATTCATCCCCACCTAAACTAGCAACGATTGTATTTGGACGTTCAGAAGTGTATTGTTTTAAAATATTCCCTATTAGTGTTAATATCTGGTCCCCGAAGCTGATTCCATGTAATGCATTAATAACTTTTATACCTTTGATATTTATGAGTAATACAAATGCTTCTTTTGAACCAATATCGATTCTATTTTGGATGGATACTTCAAATGAATAACGATTTGGTAATTGTGTTAGTGAGTCGTAAAATGCTAGTTTGTCGATATGTTGTTTTGATTTTAAAATTTTTGCTCTGGATTCTTTTAGATATACAATATTTTTAATTAATTTTGCTCGTAACCTTTGAATCAAAAAACCAGAAAGTATGGAAAAAATGATTAAACTGACTGATTTAAAATACCATTCTCTTGGACTTTGATTTCGTATTCCTAATTCGTCTGGAAATATCACAATAGATTGGTATACGAAAAATCCAAAAATAGCAGGGAGAATTGAAATGAATAAAGCTGATAATAAACTTGGTATGGGAGGTAAAAACACAAAAAATGAAATGATGATGAAGGCAAGAGAAATCTCACCAGTCCCGAGTAATCCACTTCTTAAAAAAGATAAAACTGATATGAAGATTGCTGTAATGATTAAAGTGAGAACTCGAATGACTAATGAAATTTTGTTTTTTAATAAATATTCAATGATGAATAAAATTGAAATTCCAAAATCGACAACAAAAAAGATATAATCAATTTCACCTTTTTTTGTAAAGAGGGGTGTTAGATGCAAACAGGCTGCAACCAAAAATAGCCCAGAAGCAGCGATTAAAAATCTCCTGAGTAGGGGACCGGTATCCTTTCTAAATTTTAACCAATAGACGTAATTTCGTTTGTCAGTGATCATTTGTCCTATACTTCCAAAATCCGCCTTTTACCAGTAGGTTTAAAAAAGTCTTTTCGAAACAAAACGTCAAGACTAAGTTATCCTCATTGTGTCCTCTCCTAATGAATTATCCCCTAAGTCACCTCAAGAATCGGCTGTAGAAACTAGACATATCGTTTTGCCTAATGATGCCAATCATTACGGAACGGCATTTGGTGGTGCAATCATGAGTTGGATTGACTTAATTGCTGCCATGGCGGCGCAGAGACATTCTGGTAGAGAAGCAGTGACAGTCAGTATTGATCGTATCAATTTTATAACACCCATCCAGATTGGAGACCATGTAAATTTAAAAGCAATGGTTAACTATGTAGGTACCACTTCGATGGAGGTAGGTGTGCAAGTGAATCGTGAAAATCCTTATACAGGAGAAATGGTGCGAGCAACTACCGCCTATCTTTCGTTTGTTGCATTGGATGAGAACAAAAAACCTGCTTCAGTGCCTCCGTTAAAATTAGAAACAGATCTCGAAAAACGTCGGTTTGCGGAAGGGAAAATGCGAATTGAAATGGCTAAAGAATTTGCAGCAAAAATCAAAGCGAGCCGAAAGATCCTATAATTCATAGACCGACCGTATTCTGCAATTTGAGTTGGACTTTCAACCGATGGAACAAAGTATTTCTCTCTAATCTTTTTATATTCAGGATCTGCAAAAAAACTTTGTTTAATTTTTCTTTTTGAATCTGCCAAAAACAAAGTTTTGGATTGTACCAAATGGAGTTTGGTGGTCTTCTCTATGGAATTCAATAGGTTCAAATTCAGGAGAAAAGGTTTCGGTTAATGTTTCTTCTGTGTATTGTTTGATTTCTAGACCACTACATTTTTTTGGACCATTGTTACTAAATGTCCCAATGATAAGTTCGCCTTCTTTGTTTAAAACTTCTAATAGATTGTTTTTGTAAGCAGCAATGGACTCTGTATTTGTTAAAAAATGAAAGACGGCGCGGTCATGCCAAATATCGTATTTTGTATTGGAGTGGAATTTTGTGATGTCTGTGACAATCCAATCTATTTTCTTTCCACTTTCACCTAATCTACGTTTGCATCGATCTAAAGCATTTTGGCTAATGTCAAGTACGGAGATGTTTTCAAAACCATTTTTGAGTAAGTGGTCGACAAGGTTTGACTCTCCACCACCTACATCAATGAGTTTTGCTGATTTGGGTTTGTTCGTATTCTTTATTAATTGTAATGAAAGTTTTGGAATTTCCTGCGTCCAACTCACTTCGCTTGGTTGTTTTTCCGAATAAATTGTTTCCCAGTGTGATTGATTGTTCATATTAGTCTACCGATTACCTTTTGTTTGAATATAATATAATGTTACTACTGAAACAAAAACTAAGAATGGAATGCTCACCAGATTGAGTGACAACCAACCAATTTTATGTTCCAAATACCCGGCACTGTACGTGGAAAGGATGGCTATTGAATATACGATTGTATCATTTACAGCTTGGATTGTGTTTTTTTCCGCTGGATGGTATTGTTCTACAAGTAAGTTTGTCCCACCTACAAACATAAAATTCCAACCAATACCAAGTAAGATCAGTGCTACTGCAAAAGGTAAAAATTCGGTTCCTTGGATTGCAGAAACTGATTCTAAACCCATCACAAAAACACCCAACAAAATTAAGTAAGGTGCTGTCATTTTACGAACTAAAAACCCAGAGAAAAAGGAAGGAATGTACATTCCTAAAACATGCCATTGTAATACCAATGTGGATGCATGCATTTCATGACCATGTGATTTCATTGCAACAGGAACAGCTGTCATAAGCATAGCCATGAGTCCAAATCCAAAAGATGTAGAGAGAATCGAAACCCATAATCCTAAATTTTTAACATGATATGAAAATGGTCTTACTTTTTCTCTCTCGCTTTCTTGGTGTTCCGATTCGTTTTCAGTAGAGAAACGTTTATTTGGTGAAGGTAAGAAACTGATTAGTAAAAATTGTAGAGATAGTGAAACAATTAGGATAAGATAACATCCCAAAAATAAGGAAGTGGGAAAGAGTTCTTTCCCTTGTAATCCAGCAAGTGGACCAAGGAAAGCAGCGGGGATTCCTGCGATTAAAATCCATGACAATGCACTAGCTCTATCATGGGTAGGCACAGATTCCATTGCAACAAAACGAAGGTATTGGATAAACGATTGGTGTAGTCCAAATAACAAGTGTGCTATGGAAAATAATACAAAACTTTTTTCCCAAATTGCAAACGTCGCGAGGATCGCTCCAAAGATTCCAATGATCGTACCGAGAAGAAGACCATATTTACTTCCTTGCCATTTCATAAACCTTGACGCTGGGACTAAACCAAGCAAGGTTCCGAGGATTACAAACGAAACGGGTAGTGAGGCGGATTCTGGAGATGGGCTTATGGTTTGACCTGCCAATGCAGAAACTGCCATAATCATCACTGTCCCAATTTGAAATACAGTTTGGGTAATGGAAAAGATCCCAAGGACTTTGATTTTATTTAAAAAGGAATTCATGAATCTTTAATTTTCTAATACTTAGACAGTAAAATCAATTCGATCCTAGTTTAGATTCCAAGTTTTGTCAGAATTTCTTTGGCTTGTGATACAAAATGTACTTCTTCTTCTTTTTGAAATGGTACAAAAATATTTTGTGCAAAACGTACGGAAAGATGTGCATACTCAATACAACCGGCTACTGTTAATTCAGGTTTTGCCTTTCCAGGGAAAATTTTAATATCGGAACCATTGGGTACAACAAGTGAACGTGGTGGTATTTTTTTCCCTCCACGGATCATACATCCTGCCGCGATTTGAGATCCATCTCCTATTTCAGCATTATCCAAAACAATGGACCCAATTCCGACTAATACTCCTTTTCCTATTTTGCATCCATGGATCATGACATTATGACCAACTAATGTCCATTCGCCGATAGAGATAGGACTTGTTGAATCTGTATGTAATGTGGAATTATCTTGGATGTTCACATAATCTCCCAGTTTGATTTTGTTCATGTCAGCACGAACAACCGCACCAGGCCAAATCGAAACAGAAATACCAAATTCTATCATCCCAAAAGCTGTAGCGTTTGGATGGATGAAAGGTTTTGTGAAATTAGGAATTTGATTGTAGGACATGGATCAAAGTCAACCGAGACTTTGAATTTCGCAACCGATAAATGTAATGTCGTCTTGTTTTGCTTGTCCATCAGTGAACAAAGAGAGTTCACTTAACACTTTTGCCATTGTATGGTCTAAGCTTAGTTTTAAGTTTTCTTTTAATATTTCGTAGAGTCTATCTTCACCAAAGAGTTCTTTTTCTTCATTGAATTGTTCAAAGATTCCATCCGTGAATAAAAAGATCCGATCACCTTCTTCAATTTGGTGTTCAATGAGTCTATATTGGGTATGATCCATAAGCCCAATGATTTTACCAGTTCGAGGTAAAAGTTTGATATCATAAATTCTTTGGTGAATTTGGTCTGGATGTCCTGCAGAAGCATAAAACAACTGTTTATTCTTTAAGTCAATATCACAGACGGAACATGTAAAAATTGTTTGGATGTTGCTATATTTATTGATGAAAATTTGGTTCATATGAAAAACCAAATCATCGGGATGATCATAAATCATTTTGAGTGATTCATATTCCGCTTTGATCGCCATTGTGATGAGTGCTGCTTGGATTCCGTGCCCTGTTGCATCTGCAACAAAAATTCGATAGTAGTCAGCTTTCACTTGGGTGAGGTCATAAAAATCACCTCCTACTTCGGACATAGATTGGTAATAGGAATGAAAATGGATTCGTGGATCACTGGTTTTGATATCAGAGAATAATGTTTTTTGGATTTTTTTGGCGACGTTTAAATCCTTTTTGATGAGGTTCAATGATTCGTCTAAAGTTTTGGTTCGTTCTCTTACCTTTTCTTCTAAAGTGACAAGTGCTTCTGCTTGTGTATTTGCCTTTTCTTCTTTTAACTCATTGATTTTATTTGCGAGGGCAAGAGACAGAATGCCTGCTTCTAAGGTGGAACCAATTTGGTTTCCATAAATCGTAAAGACATTAACAGGAAGGACTCCATTTTGCATCAACGTATACATCAAAATTCCAAAGAGTAAGGTGCTCCAACCAAACAAAAACAATCGAGCTTGTTTATTTCCTGAGCTGTAGTTTACGAGTGCTACAACTAACACAGAAACTACGAATAATTGTGCAATAAAATTTCCAATCCGTACCGCTATCTCAATTGGTAAATAGGCGTATGGAATTAAGATATAAAACAATACGATGAATTTAAGGCCTTGAATTAGACGATTGGACCAAGGATTAAAATCCCGTAAGTTTAAAGTTTGTTGGGCAAATGTCCAACCAGTGATCGCAGAACAAGTCACAATCACACTACCAATTCGATTGTGTATTTCGGGATGGTCTAAAGTGAAAATTTGATTCAAAATTCCATTTAGGTACATTTGTAACAATAGATTACAAAAAATAGAAACTGAATAGGTGATGTATGCTTTTTCCTTTAAAATGAAGTATATGAATAAATTATAGATCACCATGATAAAGATGGTACCATAAAAAAAACCTAGAATTGTATTTTCTAAATTCTCCTTTAGATAAAACGTTTCTTTGGAATAAAAGCGGATGAGATAACTAATATTTGATGATGATTTAGTTTCTAAAATGAGTGTTTTGGTTTCTCCAGCTGGCCAATTGAGTTCAAAAGCAATAGATTTGGAAAAGGCATCCCAATGTGAATGAGCAATAAAATCCCCTCCTTCTTTGATGGGTTCTGGATTTCCTTCTTCAAACACTCGAATGAAGTCCAAATGTGGGTTTCCTAAATCTAAAATTAGTTTATTAACAGAAGTTAGATTTGTAGCTTTTATTTTTAAATAAATATGTTCTGATTGGAAACCTAAACTTAAGGTGTTTTTGAAAATAGGTGTCCATCTGAGTTTTTGTTGGTTGGTTTCATTTCCTGATTGGATCGCATAATCAATCTTTTGGGGAGTAAAACTTTCGTCACTGATGGACTTTTGGATCTCCCATCGAGAACAGGAAAACAAAGTTCCCGAAAGAATGATCAAATAGATGAATCGCATAAACTCGAACGATTTCCCAATAAAAATCGGGATTTGTCAAAGCAAATTTATCGTAAGGTATAACCGTTGTCTTTTGCCGTGGTCACCAAACTGTCTGAAAGCTCCTTAAAACGTTCTTGGGTAAAAGTTTTATCATAGGACATAAGTCGGAAACGATACGTAACCGATTTTTTGCCTTCTCCTACCGATTCACCTTGGAAAATCGTTTGGACATACACTGACTCTAATTCTGGAATTTGTAATGTTTTGACCAAGTTTGCAAAGGATTCTGTTGCATCCGATTCATTCATGAGAAGCGAAAGGTCCAATTGTCCTTGTGGGAAATGGGATGGTGGATTAAAATGAGAAGTCCTTCCATGGGTTTCCCAAATTTCAGCTAACACTTCCATGTTGATTTTGGACAGAATGACCCTACGTTTTATATCGTACACATCGGCAAATCGAGTATGAAGGATTCCAAGTTCTACAACTTCTTTTTCATCATAATATACCACTAAACTTGCATTAGGGTGGAAATGGTTTCGTGTTTCTTTTTTCCAAACTAAATTTGGTAAATTTAAGAATAAAAAGAGTTCGGAAATTGTTTCTCTAATTTTTAAGAATTCTTGTTCAATGGAAACAAGGTCAGTTGGTTTGTGTTTGGATAAGGAAAGAATGGATATCCAACGTTTTTCATCTGCTAACTCAGGACCATTGCCTTGTTTGTGGTAAGTTCTCCCCAATTCAAACAAGTTCACCGATTCAAATCGATCTTGGTTTAACTTTGCTTGTTTGATGAGACCTGGGTACAAACTGTTTCGAAGTATCGAATGTTCCTCTGGCATTTCATTTGCAATTTTTAACGATATGGATTCTAAATTTGATTCTAGTTTTGCATCTGTAGGAGAGGCGAAGGAATAATTGTATACTTCATTAAAACCAACTTCCAATGCTAAGAAATTTTTAACTCTACGTTCTAACTCTCGGAGTGGATTGCGAATCGGAGTTTCCACTGCCATGGAGAGAGCTTCTGTTCGGATGGAAGCATAACCAATTGTCCTTCCAATTTCCTCAACTAGGTCTTCTGGAATTGTTACATCGTAGTTTTGTCTGTATTTAGGAACAACAACTGAGAGGGATTCCTCTTTTGAAGTGACCTCAAAACCTAATCGTTGTAAAATGTCTGTGACTTCTGGTAAAGTGATCTTTTTTCCTAATTTATGGCGGAGAAATTGTAAATTTGTTTCAATGGTTACTCTTTTGGATTCAGTATGATTGAAACCCTGTGGAGTGAAAACCTTCACATTCGGATTGCCGTTTTCTATTAATAGTTGAACCGCTCTTTTGATGACCGGCAAACAAGTATAAGAATCTAAGCCTTTTTCATACCGAACAGCAGATTCCGTACGAATATTGGTTTTACGAATCGTAAAACGAACATCTTCTCTTTTGAAGACAGCAGATTCCATCACAATGTTTTTTGTACCATCTGTGACCGCTGAATCTTTTCCCCCCATCACTCCCGCTAAAGCCACAGGTGTGGAACCATTTTGGATGAGAAGGATATTTCCTGGTAAAGTAGGAGAAGTATCATCGAGGAGAGCAAAACTATCTCCATCTTTTGATTTAGATACAGTCAAGGAAGTTGATTGAAGTTTGGATCGATCAAAAAAATGAGTAGGTTGCCCAAGTTCTAACAAAAGATAGTTGGAAACATCCACCACATTATTAATAGAACGGATTCCACATTTTTCAAGTCGTGATTTGATTTTTGGAATCGATGTTGTGATGTTTACATTTTGGATTGAAGTAACATAATATGCATGTGCATGATCCGATGTTTCGACTTTTAATCCATCGTTTCCTGATTCCCATTTTGTTTCAGCTTGGAGAGGAAAATGATGAAGTGGGATTTGGAGTTGGCTTGCGAGTTCTCTTGCAAAACCAAAATGACTCCATAAATCAGGTCTATGCGTGATGGATTTATTATCGATTGTGAGAATTGTATCTTCCCATAAAAAGTATTTGCGTACGGAAATTCCAAGAGATGTGTCCTTTGGAAAAATAAGTACACCTGAAGATTCTAAAGCCATACCCAATTCTTTTTCGGAACAATACATTCCTTGGGAACGAACTCCTCGTAGTTCCGAATCTAAAATTTCCTTCCCATCCAATTTGGTGCCAGGGAGAGCTAACGGAACAATATCACCCACGTTTACATTTGTGGCAGCCGTGACAATTTGGTAGTCTTTGGATCCATCAGTCGCAATGGTTGTTTGTAATTTCTCAGCATTAGGGTGTTTTTCCAGTGATTTGATTTTGACAGTGATCACAGAAGTTAGGTGGGATTTGTATTCTTCCACATCATCAATTTCACAAATTGATGTATTAATTTTTTCCAGAACCGATTCGAAAGGAATCTGGGAGAGCGGGGTAAATTCGTTTAACCAATCAACTGAAAGTTTCAAGAGAAATCCTTATTTGTTAAAAACAGTGGGAAAGCGAACGGGTCAATCCGAAATTCCAAGTTCTGTTTTCAGAAAATGCAGGCAATCTTCCGAAGTCATCGGCCTCGCAAAATAAAAACCTTGGATTTGGTCCACTCCACTTTCGGCGAGTAATTGCACCTGTTCTTCCGTTTCAGCACCTTCTGCTACCACACTCAAACCAAGGTTATGTGCCAAGTTCGAGACAGCATGGATGATGGTTTTGGAGTCTTTGTCTGTTGTGATTTCGGATACAAAGGAACGATCAATTTTTAAAGAGGAAATGGGAAGTTTTTTTAAGTAACCCAAACTACTGTAACCCGTTCCAAAATCATCAATTGCAATTTTTGCCCCAAGTTTTCTGATTTCCTGCATAGTGCGAACAGCAGCATCTGCATTTTCCATGACCGAACTTTCTGTGAGTTCGACTTCCAAATCATGTGGGTCCACTTTGAATAATTTTAGATTTTCGGCAATGGTGGAGATAAGTCTTTCGTGTTTAAATTGTTTGGTGGAAATATTCACAGCCATTGAAATCTCTTTGATCCCTGCATCTTTCCAAACACGCATGGTTTTGATGGCAGACTTAATCACCCATTCACCAATCGCAAGGATCATCCCTGTTTCTTCCGAGATGGGAATGAATACATTCGGTGAGATGAGCCCACGTTCTGGATGACGCCAACGAATGAGTGCTTCAACTCCCACAGGTTTTTTTGTGTACAAATCAATTTTGGGTTGGTACATCAACGTAAATTGATTTTCGATGATGGCAATCCGCATTCGGTTTTCGATTTCCAAACGTTCTGCCACAACTGTCTGCAGTTCTTCTGTAAAAAACACATAACAGTTTTTCCCTTGCGATTTTGCCAAGTTTAATGCACTGTCAGCATTTTTAAGAAGTGTATTCGAATCTTTTCCGTCTGTTGGGTATAAGGCGATCCCAATCGAAATATTAACAAAAATCCTTTCCCCATCAATCACAAAAGGATGTGTCATTGCATCCAAAATGGCTTCTGAAATCACGGCCGCGTCACGTTCGTTTGATAAGTCAGGTAATACAACCGTAAACTCATCACCACCTTGTCTACTGATGAGATCATACACACGAATACTTTCACGAATACGGTAGGCGACAAGTTTGATGATTTTGTCCCCAAAGTCATGCCCTCGGGAATCATTGAAGATTTTAAAATTATCCAAATCAATCGCAAGGATTCCAACCAAATTCCCATGCCGTCTTGCTTCTTCGAAAATTGGAAATAGTTTATCAATGAGAGAGTTACGATTGGGAAGGTTTGTGAGTTGGTCAAAAAAAGCCATATAGGCAATTTTTTCTTCCGCATGCCTACGTTGTGTGATGTCAAGAAATGCTACTGCAAGGCCAAAGTTTTCAATGGGGATCGGTGTTGCTAAAATATCAAACCAAGTGATTTTATCTTCTTTGATCATCCCGATTTCTAAATTACGAATCACTTCTTTGTGCCGTAATGCTCGCATCAAACTTGATTTTCTTGGGTAAATTTTTGTACCGTTTGGTTGGATGAGAGTGTACTTTCGAATGTTGAGCGTACGATTGAGAAGTTCCCCATCTTGGATGTCAAAATAGGTTCTAGCTGTTTTATTAGTTTCAACAATTTTACCTTTTTCATCTGTGATGGCGATGCCCATCGGTAAGTTGTCAAAGATAGACTTATACTTTTGTTGTTGGAGTAAAAATTCAAAGGAGATATCTTTTTGGATGGTGACATCACGATCAAAACCCAAAATGATTTTGGACTCTCGTAACGGGATGAGTAACCAAATGATCCAAACTTCTTCTTTTGATTTGGTAACAAGGCGATTTTCGAAATTTACTATATTCGGATTTTTACCCAAACTTTCGAAAGTATTCTCTGTATTTTCTTTGTCGTCTTCTTGAGTGAAGTGGAGGATTGATTTTCCAACAATTTCTTTAGGTTCAAATTCTAAAAATCGGGCAAACCGATCTGTAACGGAGACAAAATTACCTTCCCAATCTAATACCTGGAAACTATTGGGATATTCGGTCAGTAAGGATTTAACAGTGAGACCAGAGAGAATTTTACTGCCTAAAGGCTCATTTCGCATGTATTTCTTTGCCTAAATAATAAACCGCTTCGATGGATCCAGGAAATTGGAATCCTTCAAATGGTGACCATCCAGACTTACTTTTAATCATCGATTTTTTAAATTCAACTGGTTTTTTTAAATTTAAGATAGAAAAATTCGCCGCATAACCTTCGTTAATTATCCCGACGCCCTTTCCAAATTGTTTTGGTAAATAAGGAGCCACAAACTCCCCGGGATTTTTGGAACAGATTTTTGCTATTAAAGTCATCGGAATGTTTAATTTCAATATCATATATGTGACAAAAAGTCCATATGTATCCAATTGAGAGATTCCACTTGTTCCTTTTTGTTTTTCTTCGATGGAGTGTGGCGCATGATCGGTAGCTAAATAATCAATATGCCCATCGAGAATCCCTTTCACCATCGCTTCTCTATCTTCACGGCCTCGAAGAGGAGGGTTCATTTGGAACCATTTGTGATTGGTCTCTGTTAACATTTCAGTATCAAACATCAAATGAGTTGGGGTCACTTCGCATGTGACTTTTACTCCTCGTTTTTTCGCTGCAACAATCTTAGAAAGACCATCTTTTGTCGAGTAATGGCAAAGTTTTCCTTTTAGGTTGTATTTTTCGATGAGATAGAGTGCAAAATCAGTGGCAACTGTTTCCGCTTCATTGGGACGTCTTTGTTCGTGTGTTGGTTGGTCTTTGTTTGCAATTAAGATTTCTGGGTCTTCACAATGAAAACTTACATCTTGGCCATGGTAATGTTTGATCACTTCTTCAAGTGATGGGTTGTCATGGAAAAAGAGTTCGCCAATGGAAGGTCCCATAAACACTTTATAAGGTACTTTCTTCGTGAGTGGTTTTGTATGTGGACCAATCCCTGCATATAAGGTAATATGGATGGGTGCTCTTTTGGTGAGCGCTTGTTTGGCGGAGTAAGATTCATCATCAATGGGTGGTACAGGATTGTTTGGCATATCAGCCACATGGATCACTCCACCATTAATGGCAGCAGCACTTGCTGATAAAAAATCTTCTTTGTACGTATGTTTTCCGCTGACGTCTTCTCTTGCGTGGATGTGGATGTCACCAAAACCAGGAAAAATCACACAATCATCAGAAAAGACTCGTGCACTAGGATCGATACCTTCCTTCACTTGTGTAACGAGTCCAGTAGACTCATCAAATTCAATTGTACCTAAAAATTCTTTCTCATGAGTAACGATTTTTCCTGCGATTTTTTCCATAATGACCCTTTGATTCAGCAGATTCTTATAGTGAAGGAAAGTTTCAAGGGAATTTACATCCCCTTTCATAGAAGAAAATCTCAAATCGACAATTGTTGATTGGTAGATGGGATATAAATTAGATTAGTCCCATTTGGATAATATTTCGATGATATCAGATCCAAATCGTTCTACTTTAGCAGGCCCAACACCTTTTGTGGCTTCCAGTTCTGAAAGGTTTTTTGGTTTTCTTTCTGCAATCCGTTTGAGTACAGGATTTTGAAAGACCATAAACTTTTTCCATTTGAGTTGCCTTGCTTTGCGATCACGGTAATTCATCAGTTCTCGTAAAATTTGCGAATTTAGTGTAGGAGGTTTTTTTAGTTTGGCCAGAGTACCTTTCGTCTCATTAGAGTTAGATGATGATTGTTTGGCTTTTGTTTTGGAAAAATTCGGAAGGTATAATTTAGGGTATTTAGCGCCAGCTACCAAAACTTTTTTTTCTTCTACCCAAGTTTCTAATTTTGCGACAACTGCTTCTTCGGGAATTCCTTCCAATTTACCATGGAATGGATTTCGTTCCATTCGATAACGTAATACATCCTTAGTTCGTTTCCCCACTAAAGTTTTCGCAATGATGTTTTTTCCAAAAACTGCTGGGTGTTCCTTCAAAAAATTTTGAATGGTTTCTTCTTCCCATTCTGAGAGTGGATGTTCTCTTTTTTCATTTTTTTTCTGAATTTTAACTTTTTCAGATTCTAAAAATTTACTCCGATTGATGCTAACACCTGTTTCAGTACAGATGTCACACTTTCCACAAGGAGAAATTGTTTCTCCAAAATAGGAACAAAGTTGGACTTGCCTACAAATTTCATTGTTTGCATATTCTTTGATGTATTTGAGTAAGGTGTCACCGCCTTTGAAGTTTGTCTCCTTTGACAACATAAACAATTGGGTGGCTACATCGCCTGCTTTGTAAAACAAAACACATTCAGATGGTAAATTGTCTCGGCCAGCACGACCTGCTTCTTGGTAATAGGCTTCGAGCGAGGCAGGTACTTGGTAGTGGATCACCAAACGTACGTCAGGTTGGTCCATGCCCATCCCAAATGCATTGGTGGCAACTAAGATAGGAACTTTTCCTGAAGTATAGGCATTATGTGTTCGTTCTCGAATCCCATCAGTTCGACCTGCATGGTACTTTCCAACCGAGAATCCAAAGTCTTTTAATAAATCATACACTTCGTCTGTTTTTTTACGAGTTGCACAGTACACAATGGCACGACCAGGGAATTTCCTTCCATCTTTCCAAGGTTCGAGTAGTTCCATCAGTCGGTCTGCTTTGTCCCGTTCTTGGTTTGGGTATTCCACACTGAATTTTAGATTGGGGCGAAAAAAGGTAGATAAAACAACGTTAGGTGAACGCATTCCAAGAGAGGATTGGACATCTGTTTGTACTTTTTCTGTTGCTGTTGCCGTGAGAGCTAAAATGGGGAAATTGGGATTGGGATGCCTTTCTCGTAAAACATGAATTTGGCGGTATTCGGGTCGAAAGTCATGGCCCCACTGGGAAACACAATGTGCTTCATCCACTACCAAAGAGAATAATTTCATTTCACGAAAAATTCGTAAAAACCCATTAGAGAGTGCTCGTTCGGGGGATACGAGTAAAACACGAAGTTCCCCTCTGACTGCTTTTGCAAGAATGGTCATTTGTTCTACTTCGTCTTGGGTGGAATTACAAAAGGCAGCTGGAATTCCTTTTGAAAGTAAACTTTCCATTTGGTCTTTCATCAGGGCGATGAGTGGGGATATGACAAGTGTTAGTTTGTCTTTTTGGATCGCAGCAGGTAATTGGTAAATAAGGGACTTTCCAGCACCAGTCGGTAAAATGGCAAGTGTGTCCTGACCTTCTAAAACCGATTGAATGGCTTCCCTTTGGCCTGGGCGAAATTCTGAAAAACCGAATTTGGTTTTGAGTTCCGAAAATAGATCCAAAGTAACTCTTAGATTTTTGGGAAATAGGAACGGGTCAACGATAAGATTCTCCCTTTTTGCCTCATTTTTGAATTTTACAGAAACGGCTAACCTTGAAATTGTAACGAAGACCGATGCTTTTTAACACTTTTGTCTTTTTATTATTCTTTCTCATCGTGTATTCGGTCTTTTTATGTTTTGGTTGGTTTGCCAAAAAACAGAAATGGGCATACCGTGCACAAAACCTTTGGTTACTCTTTGCCTCTTATTTTTTTTACGGATGGTGGGAATGGTTTTTTCTCACCCTCATTTTACTCAGCACCATCATTGATTATGTGGCAGCAAGGTCCATCGAATCCTCCCAAAACCAAATGTTTCGGAGGATCTACTTAGCAGTTTCGATATTTGCCAATCTGGGCCTTCTTTTTACCATGAAGTACTATGATTTTTTTGCAGTGAATCTTGTTGATTCTTGGAACCAAATAGCCATTTGGCTTGGCGGGAGTGTTGCCACAGACTCGAGTACATACTTACTCAAAAACATTGTGCTTCCCGTGGGGATTAGTTTTTACACCTTCCAAACGATGTCGTATACGATTGATGTGTATAGACAACAAATCAAAGCAGAAAAAGATTTTTTTGATTTTGCCTTGTTTGTGAATTTTTTCCCACAACTCGTGGCAGGTCCTATTGAAAGGGCACAAGACTTACTGCCCCAACTCAAAGCATCTAAGTTTCCTACTATGGATGGTGTACAAAAAGGTTTGTACGATATCTTGCTTGGTTACTTTATGAAAGTATATGTAGCTGATAATTTGGCGACATATGTGGATCAGGTATTTTTTGCATCAAAATCGTTTTATACACAAAATCCAGCAATCATCCAGTCTATGGACGGCTCACAAGTGTTTGCTGGTGGTTTTTTATTTTTAACTCAAATTTATTGTGACTTTGCTGGATATTCCTTTATAGCTCTTGGAATCTCAAGATTACTCGGTGTGACTCTCACGGTGAATTTCGAAACTCCTGAATTTTCTAAAACACCTACAGAGTTTTGGAATCGTTGGCATGTAACACTGAATCGGTGGTTTCGTGATTATATTTATATTTCACTCGGTGGTAGTAAGTACGGAAAATTTGCCCAATACCGAAATTTATGTATCATCTTCTTTTTGTCTGGGCTTTGGCATGGAGCCAATTGGACATTCATCACTTGGGGTTGTTTACAAGGTGTTTATACTATGATTTACCTTGTGGGTTTTGCAAAAAAGAAAGAAGATTTGGGAGACAAAATTCCAGAAACCACCAATTCCCTTTCTTCAAAACTGTCACAAATCCTCACGGGAACATTTAGTCGTGTGTTGGTATTCTCACTTGTTGCGTTTAGTGCTGTGGCATTTCGATCGTATGATGCGAATATGATGTTTGTTTACCTTCAAAAATTCTTAAGTGTATGGACTTGGGATCTTTCTCCTAATAATAATGTGAAAAATATGTTTGGACTTTGGGAAGAATACTTCAAAATTTTCCTTCCACTGCTCATCTTAGATGGCATCACTTATTTCAAAAAAGAAAGGTATTGGATTTTTTTAACTCATCCACTCATCCAAGCGTTTGTATTATCATTTATGGCATTTCTCATCCTCACAAGAGGAGTATTCGGAAAAGAGGTAATTTACTTTGCGTTCTAAATTTTTAGGCATAGGTCTTACTCTTTTATTCTTTTTGGTTTTAGAAATCACCGTACGTGTCACGGGAATTCATTATTTAGAACAACCAGAAATCTTTTTTGTAAACCTAAAGAAAAACTTTGTCGAATCTGGCAAAGGTGACGCCGATATCATCGTGTTAGGTGACTCCAGATCCATGGCACTTGCCGGATATGCAAAAGCCGATAAAACAGAGTATTCGGTTTACAACCATAGTTTGCCTGCGATGGGACCAAAATATTACCGATTCTTTTTGGACAAATACTTAAAAAAGGGAAACAAAAAACCAAAAATGGTTTTGTTTGCCGCCTCGCCAAAGTTATATGCAACAGGTTATGGCCCTCCTTTGTATGATCCTGATGCAAAGGTTGTAAAGGAAAATGAATCAATTTCAAACTTTATGAAACGGAGATGGAACGAAGGTATTGAAAAAAACTTTTTTAGGCCACAAACAAAATCCAATGTGATTAGTTATAGTGGGAAACAAGAAGATGCCAATCAAATCCTTTGGGAGTTTTTCGGACATAGATACCTCCACCAGTTTACCTTTGTCGAATTAGCAGAACAATATTCTGGTGTAGAACGACTGTTTATATTATCTAAAGCCACTCCACTTTTATACGAATCCTACCGATTCCACGGTGCCATTCGAAATGCACTTAGCGTATCCAATTGGAAGGTAGATAAACAATACAAACAAAAATCCATTTTTTGTGAATCCTGCGAAAACATAGAAGCTGGTTTATGCAAACCATCCTCTTCCCAACTCGAAGACAATTTAACCATCGAAGACCAAATCAATCGTCATTTTGGGAAATATAATATTTCCAATCGGTTGAAACCAGAGTTAGTACTTTTTTCCAAAGAAATGATTCGAAAGGAATTGGATGCGGAATTAAAAAATCCAAACAATCAATTTGATCCGAATCCAGATTTTGTCGTATTAGAAGATTTGATCCGTTACACACAAGAAAAAGGCATTCAATTTGGAATGGTATATTTGCCGTGGATCAAAGAACGCCAAGAGTCTCCTGAATCGAAGGCTCTTCTTTCCAAGTTAATCATTTTTTTCCAAAAACATCCGACTACAAAACTCTTTTTCTTTCCTGAATCTTCCTACCCCGCAGAGCGTTTTGTAGATAATATCCATTACGATTGCCGGGGAGAAAAACGGGTAAACGAAGAATTCCGCCAATTTGTTCTTCCACAGGTCTTTCGTTTTTTATCTTCCAAATAAAAATCCAATTGATTTCCGATTTCGAGTGTTGGAGAATGAAGCACTCCATTCGGATAAGAGGAAACCCAATCATGTTTTCGTTTCGAAACATATTTGTTTGTATTCTATCTGCCTATTTCATCGGATCACCGATACTAGCGCAGAACCGTTATGCGTTGTTCATAGGAACTAACTACAAAGGGAACACTGCTAAAATCCCTGAGTTGAATCTCTGTGAAGCCGATGCGAATTTTTTAAAAGAGAAAATCCAAAAAAAAGGAAACTTCAAGGATATCAAAGTCCTGTTAGGTTCCATGGTAACTCGGGATAATGTCAAAAATGCAATCACCCAAATCGGAAAAGTAGCTGGGAAAGAAGATTCGGTATTTTTGTATTTCTCTGGACATGGGATGTACATGAAAGATGCGAAAGCCAAAAATGGAATGCGTAACTATTTAATTTGTTACGATCGACCGCATATTTCCGATGAAGAACTCAATGAATTTTTAACAGATATCAAATCCCCGAAAACTGTCCTTGTGATGGATTGTTGTTATTCGGGAGGGATTGCCAAAAAAGGAAAAAACACTCGTGGTGCCGCAGAAATTCCCATTGCCCAAGGCAATGACGGGGTTGTCCGCCAAAATGCAGAAGATTATTTTTTCCAAGACAAAGCCGTCATTTCCTCTTCCGATGATGACCAAACTTCCATCGAAGTAGGGGGAACCATCAACCATGGTATCTTCACTTACAATTTTGGAAATGCACTCGAAAAGGCCGACCTCAACAAAGACAGTGTGGTCACCGCCTTAGAAGCATTTTTTGTCGCAAAAGAAGAAACCGTGAAGATGGCTCGTCAATTCAACCACGAACAAACCCCACAAGTTTCAGGAAATGCAGCTGGGATTTTTCTCTCAGGAGCTCCGAAACCGCAAACCCCTCCGCCAAAACCACCGAATGTTGTGGTGAATGTTCCCATCACTCCTGTGGAAACAACCACACCGAACAACAACCAAACCACAACTCCAGTCACACCGGAGCCAGAACCAACGCCCGCGAACGAAACCACTGTAGTCATCCCACCGATCACAGAAGTGGAACCTCCTGCACCCCCTTCTGTCTCTACCGGGAACATTCTCATCCGGACATCCATCATCAAAGACAAGTCGTATGGCGGAGCAGCAACGAAGTCACCTTATGACCTACTGAACAAACAAGGCAAACTTAGATCTTCCACTCCAGAAGGCAAAGTGCGTGCCATTAAAGTGTTAGTCGATGACCAAGAATACAATGCACAAGTGACAACGGAAAAATCAAAGATTTGGGGTTCTATCACAAAGAACGGAACTCTGATCCCTGGTGACATTTACAATGTGAAGATAGACAACCTTCCAGCAGGTGTTCACCAAATTGAAATCCGTGCTGATAATTACCCCATCTACAAAACAGCCACTGCGGTGATTCCGAAACAAACGGTCACGGTCGATGCAATGAGTTCGATGGATGGATTTGGTGCCATTCGAGGGAGAGTATTCTTCAAAACTTTGGACAACCCGATTGAAAAACACCCGATTTACATGCCAACAGTTGTGTCTACGAACCAAATCTTTAAAGTCACAACAGACAAGGATGGATACTTTTGGTTTACCAATCTAAAACCAGGGAAATACGAAATCAGAGCTAGTTTTATGGAAGAAATGAAACTCGAAAACTCTGAGATTGTCGTGAAACCAGGGGAAGTGACAACCGTTGAAATCATCCTCAATAAAAAATTGAGTTATACCAAAACCAAATACTAATCCAAACCAATGCGGAAGGGAAGGAAACTGCCCTTCCAGCCAAGTTCTTAGGTAAAAGGCCCTCCAAGCGAGGGTCTTTTTTTTAGGGAGCCAAGTGTTTCCACCCTTCTTCCGTGGTTTTTTTGATAGGCCCTGACCCAAAGAATGGACCGAATATACTCGTATCCATCCAAATTGAGGTCAAAAATCCTCAAAATGATTAATATTAATCTGTATTTGATTAATATTAATCCAAAAAGAAAGATTTTTCAATGATTTGAGTGAAATCGAGGTTTTTTTCAAGTTTTTAGGATTGAAATTAATCCTTATTTTAGGAATCGTATAGTCATAAAGAAAAAGGGAATCGGAAAAAGAGGTTCCCGATCTAGAGAGGATCACATGAAAACAACAAAAATAATCGCAACAGGAATCTTAGCAATGGGACTTGCAACATCAAATCTACATGCTATAGACACAAACGAAAGATTGGAGCTTTTGGAGTCTGCTATGATTGAACAAGCAACTACTCCAGCGCAAAAATCTGCAGTTTCAGAATACCTTGCGAATGTTGCGAAAGAAAAAACAGAATTGGCTCAAGCTCTTCGTGATAGAGCTGGATCAACTCGAGGTGGTAAAGCTCTTAGCCAAATGAACGAGAAGAAAGAACTTCTTCGCCGTGCTGAGGCTCTTGAAAAAGAAGCTAAAAAATACCAAACTGTCTCTATGGACATGCGTGCAGAGTCCATGCAGGTAGCTCACAACTAAGCACTCAATTTCCAATTGAGTCTCGCGAGAAAGGTCAGGTTCGCCTGGCCTTTTTTTATGCCCTGTTGATAAATGCTTTCCAAACTATCCAATTATGTGACATAATTAATATATGGTTGACACCCCCCAAGAAATCAAAGAAAAACGATTTGGGCGTGTGATTCCGATCCTCCTTGTTTTCTCAGGGCTTTTGGCTCTCGGATTGGTATTTAGATGGGGTAGGCCAGTCAAACCAGTCGTTCGTGTGGAATGGGAAGGTCAAAAGTACCTAACTCCAACGGACCTTTTGGTTTACTTGGGAACGGATGCAGACTCGCCTAATATGAGTGATTGGAAGGATTGGGAAAAAAAACTCTCCAGTCATCCTCGGATCAAAAAAGTTCGAATCACAAGAGATCCTGATGGATTTCTTTTGGTTCATATAGAGGAGAAAGTCGCAGAATTTGTCATACATGTAGGAAGTTCTTTATACGAAGTGGATGAAAATTTGGAGATCTTATCCAAAGACCAAGTTTTAAATACCCATTTAATCGTCATTAGCGGGTCATTCGTTGTTGGAGAACATAAACTAGAAGGCAGACAGATTTTTGATATTACCAAAGAAATGCGATATGCCCTATCTCTTTACCCTGCCCTTTCCACTCGAATTTCCGAACTTGTCGCTGAACGTGACGGTAATTATACAATGTACTTAAAATCACCAAAATCAATGAAAGTTTTTATAGGTGATAAATTAGAATTAAACGTATTTCGTAAGTTATATGCATCTCTTGCTTATATGGAAGCTGAGTCCATCAAAGCGGTCTCTATTGATTTAAGAGGAGAAGACGCAGTATACCATTAATATGATCGAAGATGATTCACCTATTATAACTGCATTGGATCTCGGATCTTCTCTTATCAAGGTTGTCATTGGACGACTGTTAGGAGAGCATGAAATTGAAATCATTGGAACAGGAGTTTATCCTTCTACTGGGATCAAAAACGGTTCTATTGTTAATATTGAAACCACCACTAAGTCCATCATAGAGGCGTTTGGTGATGCAGAACTCATGGCTGGCCAAGAGATCACTTCTGTTGTTGTGAATGTTTCTGGAAAATCAGTACATGGTTTTAATGAAAAAGGAATCATTGCTGTTACAAACAGAGAACGGATTGTTTCGGAAATGGATATCATGCGTGTTGTGGAAGCAGCACAAGCTGTACATGTTCCCAATGACCAACAAGTAATTCATGTTCTTACAAAAGAATTCAAAGTAGATGACCAAGTGAACATCAAAGATCCAATTGGGATGACAGGTGTTCGTTTAGAAGCCGAAGTTCATATTGTGTCCTGTGGAAACACTGCTCTCAATAATATTGATCGTTGTGTGGAACAAGCAGGGCTTTTGCAAATGGACAAAGTTTTATCAAGCCTTGCCTCTTCTGAAGCTATTTTGACAGCTGGTGAAAAAGATTTAGGAACAGCAGTTGTCGATATTGGTGCAGGCATTTGTGATATCATCATTTATGTGGATGGGGGAATCGCATTTTCCTCGGTTGTTCCGTTTGGTGGATTTCATATCACAAGTGATATTTCCATTGGACTTAAAACCACTGTAGAAACAGCAGAAATCATCAAAAAACGATACGGCCACACAAAAATTGATATGGTGGACCCAACAGAAAAATTTGAAATTCCATCTATATCAGGTCGTCCATCACGTTCTGTATTCCGCCAAGAACTTGTTGAAATTTTAGAACCAAGGGTTCGTGAAATTTTAGAAATGATCGACCATGAACTGGTACGATCAGGGTATAAGTCAAGTTTGGCGGGAGGAGTGATCCTAACAGGAGGCACTTCTTTATTACAGGGCATTGAATCCACTGCAGAAGAGGTACTTCGATTATCTGTAGGACGTGCAAAACCAGCAGGAATGAGTGGTCTTGTGGAAAGAATTGCAAGCCCTGAATATGCAACTGCGGTTGGCCTAATCAAATACAGTTCAAAAATACAAAACTTGGAACAAAAAAACATGCATTCCGTTTCCGAAGGAGAGGGATGGATGAAGAAGGTTCGTCGTTGGATGGAGAATAATCTCTAAGGAAAAATGAATGTTATACCTAGAAGAAGAAAAAACTAGCCCAGCTATTATCAAAGTCATTGGAGTTGGCGGTGGTGGAATGAATGCCGTCACAAGAATGGTACATTCCAAAATGACAGGTGTTGACTTCATTGTGATGAACACCGACGAACAAGTATTACTCAAATCTCCCGTCGAAGTCAAAATCCAATTGGGTAATAAAGTGACCCGTGGTATGGGTGCTGGAGGTGATCCTGAACTCGGAGAAAAAGCCGCTTTAGAAGATAAGGAACGGATTGTATCTGCCTTAAAAGGTGCCGACATGGTGTTTGTCACTGCCGGAATGGGTGGTGGAACTGGAACTGGAGCTGCTCCGATCATTGCAGCAATTGCAAAAGAATTAAAATGTTTAGTGGTTGGTGTGGTAACAGTTCCTTTTTCATTTGAAGGGAAACGAAGAGCTGAACTTGCCAAACAAGGAATTGACCAACTTCGTGCGAATGTAGATACCCTGATCACCATACGTAATGATTCTATTTTCCAAGTAGTCGATAAAAATACTCCCGTGGACATGGCCTTTCGGGTGATCGATGATATCTTGTTAAATGGTGTTCGTGGCATCAGTGATATCATCAACCATCCAGGAATCATCAATGTGGATTTTGCTGATGTAAAAACCATCATGAAAGACACGGGTGATGCGATTTTGGGTGTAGGGGAAGGACGTGGGGAAACACGTGTTTCAGAAGCCGTGGAACAAGCGATCAACAATACCTTGCTCGAGGATTCGAGTATCCAGGGAGCTAAATCCCTTCTCATCAACGTAACGGGTGGAAACGATCTCACCATACATGAATGGAATGAAGTTTCCCAAATCATCACTGCACAAGCAGATCCAGATGCCAATATCATCATTGGTCTCAATGAAGACCAAAGCCTATCCGACCAAATCCGAGTAACAGTGATTGCTACAGGTTTCTCTAAAAAAGGAAAACAATACCAGAGAGAACAAAAGGTCGTCGGGTCTGAAGAATCGATTTCCCCAATGGTATATCTCAAAAAATCCGATGAAAAAGAATCTGGTTTTTCAAAAGAATCAGAAATCCCAAGAGGGATTCGACAAGGGAATCGAAGTTTTGGAGCACAAAAACAATCCTCCCCATTTCAAAATTATGGAGAGGATTATGATATTCCTGCTTTTTTACGAAGGAAAAACGATTAATCTAAAATAAGAACTGTTAGTTGGAGTAGGATCTCACCGATACAAATAAAGGTTTTCCTTCTTCCACTAACAATTTTCTCGGTGCACTTGTCACAACAGAACCTGGCGATTCTACTTTAAAATCGTATTCACCTGGTGCCAAAAAGATTCGTTTTACTTGGAAATTGGAAGGTATGGTCCTCCAACAACGAAGGTCTGGTGCAATGGTTTGTGAAACAGCAAGACCTGCAGCAGCCCCTGCTGCTACACGAATGAGACCGGAAACTAGGTCATTATTTTTCCCTTTTCCACCAGATTCAATGGCTCGTGCCATGGCTTCCGATGCTATCACTGCTGCGACTACCTTAAGTGATAAGGAAGTTAGGTTTTTGGTAATGAGAGCTTTGTAGTTCTCATTAAAATTGTTCATCGCTGTTTCGGAGTAATTGTTCATGATGTCGGAATACCCAACATCCACTCCATTGATGTAATATCGTTTGGGAAGGGAACCTTTTGGATCTCTTTCTTTATAAACAGGAATTGGATTCTCTGCTACAGAAAGTGCTGCTATGGCTCCTGCGAGGGAGGCACCAGCCCCTTTGGCACGAAGTCCAACTTCTACTGCACCGCGAAGGGCAGCAGAAAAATATTCGTCTTCAATGAGGCGTCCTCTAGACATCTTGATCGCAGATTTTCCTGCCTCATGAATGATAATGACTTCTGAAAGTTTTTCATTTTCAGGTGAAGTTCTTTGCATGGAACGATTGTAAGCTTGTAAGCTAGAACGGCCTGCAGAGTATTTCGATTGGTCTGAAGAATCTCCTTCTCGGTAAGCTAACATATATCTATCGGCAATTAGGTTTTGGCTTTTGCCGATGAGTTGTTCCATATTTTTGTATTGAACTCTTGCATCATTATAACGACCAAGTTTTTCAGATACATACGCATCGATGAGACGAGCTGCATTGTTTTGGCGGTATTCTGCTGCCAAAAAACGCATTTCTTTCAGTTCAAAATCCAATCGTCTGAAATATATTTTTGCGTTATTAGTGTCACCTTGTAACAGGTAATTGTTCGCTATGTAAAACTTAATCATTACCCTTTCAAAATCTTCCCCAGTATAATTGGATTCGTTATCGGAAAGGATGAACGAAAGTCCAGACCGTGTCATACTGACTTTGATATTGTCTGCAATGTCTTCTGCTTCTTTGAAAACTTTATTGGAAGTGACGTAGTCACCTTTGGTATGAAAGATCATACCAGCTTCCATCAAAAATAGAAGTTTGTCCTTATTCGATGAACCTTCAAACAGTTCTCTAATTTTAGGAATGGCAGAATCATAATCCTGTCCGTAGTATGCTGATTCGGTTGCTTGGATGACTTTGTTGTAATCACTGGCACAACCGAGAATGAGAAGAAAAAGAAAGAGAAATGATTTTTTCATGCAATGGTGGAAGGGATTACCAACTAACCCCTTTGTTTCCTCGAACTGCTAATTTTCTATACGATACCTTTTCTGACCAAACCGCAATGGTGGTTTCCACTTCTACGAGTTCAATGTTAATTGACTGCTCAACGATTTTTTCTCCATTCGATGTGAACATGTTTTCGTTGATGTCACAGCGAACAAAAAAGTTAGGGGATTTCAGTTTTCCAATGGATAAACGATTGGAAGTGAGTCCGGACAAACTGAACTGGATTTCATTGAGAGATTGTTCTCTTGTTTTGGTACGAACTGTGTAAATTTTATTTTTGATGAGTTTGGATACAAACGCATTGTCAAAAAGTTCTGTTTGGATTTGTTCTGATGTATCGTTACGTGTAGGGAAGTGTGCCACAAAAACACCTTCTTCATGTGGGTTTTCTTTGAAATACTCCCCAATTTGGCCTGCTAATTTTTCGGCCGCTTTCACCAATTCTTGGCTAGTCAGTCCACCTGAGTCGGAGATATAATCATCAGCATTGTCGAGTCTTTTGGGACTGGAACTGCATTGGAATAAGAATCCTACTAAGAGAAAGGAGAATAGAATTTGTTTCATAACCCCACTTATATGGGGGATGGAAACATGTCTTGTCAATTCCAAAAATCCGATTTCAATTCCTCGATTTTAGAACTACGATAAAAAGTTTTTTCCTCTTCGGACATTTCCTTCATTTCCCTCTCGTACAGTAACTCGACTACCTGTCGGTAAAAGGAAGGACTTTCCCAGGATTGGATGTCCCATTTTTCCTGTTGGTAAAGTGTTTCTTTTTTACGTAGAAAAATGCGTTTTCGTTCCCTTGCATAACTATAGGGATTTCTCTGAATGTAATCCTCCAAAAAAGACAATAAAATCATAGGTGGAGAAGTAGGGTGTTTTGGAAAAATAAGATCATTTAAAAATTTGGGAAATATTTCTTCTTTGAGGCGGTTTACGGCCGTTAGTTTTTCGTATTGGGAGAGTGAAGGAGAAGATTCAATTTCCAAACTTTTGTCCTTCCAATTCATAAAAGCGACATAGACAGCATATAAAACATTCCCTCTTTCATCTGGAAATTCTTGGAGTAAATAACGATATGTTTCTTCTCTGTCCCCATTCCAGAGATAGGATTCCTTACCTCGAATCGTTTCCAAAAAATCCCTAAGGTCACTTGGATACCCTGGCCCTTTTAGGACCTCTGGGCGATTTTGTAACCTCTGCCAATAGATCTCGGAATGTGAATCAAAAGAGGATTCTTTGGGATTCTCTTTGGTTTTTTTGAGAAAAAGGATATAGACAAGACCACCAAGTAAGAAGGAGAGTAGAATTGTGATGAATAGGATGAAGATGGTTTTCTTTTTGTTCATTGGCATTGTGTGTATGGACTTTGCCTGTACGAAAAAATCCAGTGAAGATTCAAATTCAGAACTTTTGAGTACGTTACTCACTCAAGGGAGCCCCGTGCAATCTGCTTGTCAAAGATTTATTCTGACAGAAGCAAATTGTGTGGCAGTGGCTGAAGTAAGTACAAACGTTTGCCCAGGTCTTATCTCCAAATTAAAAGCACAGATCCAACCAAGAGAATTGAGTACGGATTCAGTCGCTGTTTTGTATTTTGATTGTTTTTCGAAAATTAACTTAACTTATAATATTGCAAAAGCATGTAACCAGAGTTCATTTGCCTCCAATTCCGAATATAGAAGAGTCCAACGTACAGGAACTTCCTCTGCGGAAACTTCATGGCAAGAAGCAATGAACCAATGTGGTTCTCTTGAGAATTCCGTTCCACCCGTTGATTCGGGACTTCGTGAAACAGACACCGTACTTGGGTCTGATCCATTCCAATGATTGTTAATAGGAGTATAAAATGTCACTAGTCACAAAAGACCAATTGGTTCAAAAATTAAATCCCATTTACCTTCCTCATGAAATTGAGGAACGTATCCTCCCTCTTACCGAAGAAATCAATCGATTGAAAAAAGAAAAAAATGCCGTGATCCTCGGTCATAATTATATGACACCCGATGTATTTTGGGGGGTGTCCGATATCATTGGTGATTCATTGTATCTTTCTAAGATGGCGAAAGAAACATCTGCCTCTATGATATTGTTTAATGGAGTACATTTTATGGCGGAAACTGCCAAAATTTTATCTCCTGAAAAAAAGGTACTCATTGCTGATCCAAAAGCAGGTTGTTCCCTTGCTGAATCGATCACTCGAGATGATGTTAAAGCATTAAAAGCAAAATACCCTGGTGTTCCAGTTGTTACCTATGTGAACTGTTCGGCGGAAGTGAAGGCAGAAACGGATGTTTGTTGTACTTCAGCAAATGCCGTACAAATTGTAAATGCTGTGGAAGGGGATACTGTTATCTTTTTACCGGATGAATACTTAGCAGGCAATGTTCGGAACCAAACGACCAAAACCATCATCTCACATCCTGGCCGTTGTATGGTTCATGAGATGTATACTCCGGAGGATATCAGATCCGCAAAACGTTTGTTTCCTGGTGGAGTCACTGTCATCACTCACCCTGAGTGCCATGAAGATGTCGTAAAGGAAGCTGATTTTTCTGGTTCGACATCTCAAATGGTTGATTTCATTCGTAAGAGTAAAACTGATAAAATCATGTTAGTGACAGAATGTTCGATGGGAGATAATTTACGTGCTGAATTCCCTGAAAAAGAATTTGTCTCTACATGCCAAACATGCCCTCACATGAAAAAAATTACTTTGGAAAAAGTTAGAGATGCATTATTAAAAGAACAATTTGAAATCTTTTTGGATGAGGAAGTGATTTCACTTGCCCAAAAATCTGTAAATCGTATGTTAGAGTTGAGTTACAAAAAATAATATGTTTAGAGTTGGAAACGGAATCGATTTTCATAAATTAATCCATGAACCATTTCGCCCCCTGGTACTTGCAGGTGTGGAAGTGAAATCGGAATTTGCTTTTTTGGGTCATAGTGATGCGGACGTAGTTTTACATGCAGTGGCAGATGCAATTTTAGGTGCATTGGCACTTGGCGATATTGGGGTTCATTTCCCTGACACCGACCCACAGTATAAAAATATGAAATCCTCTGTGATCATTGATAAATGTTTAGAACTTCTAGACGAAAAAAAATTCAAACTCATCAATGTAGATTGTACGTATGTTGGTGATCATCCCAAAATAGGTCCCATCCGTGCTGAACTCAATGCATCTTTGGCACAAATCACAAAACTTCCGTTAGACTGTGTTTCCATCAAGGCGACAACTTCGGAAGGGATGGGAGCTTTAGGTAGAAGTGAAGGTGTGATGGTGATGGCAACTGTGCTCATCGAGAGCACAAAATAACACCATTAAAATCTTTTTTCTTTCAAAGTGGCGATGTGGTTTAAATCGGCATCGCTAAAAAATAAAAACAAAAGTTTAGAAATGAAATTGGGAGCCGTTTGGATTTCCAAAATTCCGTGGATACGAACGCCGTTCTCGGTCGGATCGAGTTGGTAGGTTTCTTTTAGAACTTCGTAATGTTTGAAACCTTGGCTTTCGATTTGGAAAGAAATTGTCGGTGTATTTGTGACAGAAGTTGTTTTGCATTTCACCGTTTCCCCTAAGGTTTTTGATTCCCATTCTTCGCCCACTACAGGAGCTCGAGAGGATTTTGGTTGGAAGGATTCATACAAATTCTTTAAGGTTTGGTCAGGTTTTAATTTTACCTCCCAATTACGCTCCAAACGAGTTTCCTTTTGACCTAAGACGGCAAAAACAAAAACAAAGAGAAAGATTCCAAAAACTCTTAGATACCAAATCATATCTCCATTGAAAAATCTATTGCCTAGGGATCGATTGAAATTTATTTTTCTCCTACCGAAGGGGAATCTTCGGGAGGGTTTAGCCACTGCATTCTGCTAGAGAAATATCATCAAAACGAGTATCAGGCCTCATCCAAGTATATGAGCGTGAACAAAATCTTTCGATTCACACGAACCCTTTTCCTGATATTTTAGATGATACCACCTACAATCGTATTCTTAAGGATCCCAATTATTGGATTTCTCAGTCCTTAGAAGATAAAATCATCCAACAAATTACCTCCTCTTTGGATATTTCAGGAATTTTATACCATGTGGGAACAGAAACATTGATTACCAATGCCTATGATTTATTACCACATGATGATTCTAGGATTGATTTAGTGGAAATGATCTATAGGTTACCTATTTTGATTGGTCGCCTAACAAGAGCAGTTTACTTAAATGTAAAACCGATTGCAGACAAACATGTGAAATTCGTTTTTACATACCTTCCTGAGTTCCAAGAAAAATGGTATGATGCAGTATTTTTCCAAGGTATGTTAAATGGCCTTGCTGTCCTCTTTGAACTCAAAGAATTTAATATCCGAATGACAAAAACCAAACTTTTTGGCATTCACATTTCTCACAAAGAATTGGGTGAGGAAATACAATTTGGTTCCGATGCCAATGAATACGAATTGGAATGGAAAGATGAAGTTTTGTATTTATCTAGATCACATCTAACTAAAGAAAACGTTTCTTCTCGCCATCGTGTGATGGTTACCTCTCGCTCAGAAACAACATTGGAAGAGATGTCAATTGTCGATGTAAGAGATGTTGTCGGTAAATCACGTGAACTTGCGATTGAAAATCGTGATTTGGAAGCAGCCGTTGAAGTACTGAAGTCTTTCAAACAAGAGTTAGAAAAAAAACAACTCTCCATGGCAAAGGACCTTCGCCTTGCAAAAAACATCCAAAAGGGATTGATACCTGAAATTATCCCTGATTGGAATGGGATTCAATTTTGGACGGGTTTTAGTCCCATGCAAGAAGTGAGTGGGGATTATTACGATTATTTTCCCTACCATGCTGATAAGTTAGGTGTTGCTGTTTGTGATGTATCGGGTCATGGAGTCCCTGCTGCTTTTATCACTGCACTTTCGAAAATGTTATTTTCGAATTTTAAAAAACCTAAACCATCGGAAACATTTAAATTAATCAATCGTGAGTTACTTGACCTTGTCAAACAACAAGGTTACACCACTTGTGTTTACCTTCTCATCCACTCTGATTACAAAGTTGTGTATTCAATTGCGGGTCACCCAAGACCCATTATATTCCGCCTCCGAACTGGCAAAGCAGAAGTATGTGAAGGTGAAGGAACATTCTTAGGAATGTTTCCTGACGCTGGAGATACATACAGTGACTTACACCTCCAATTGGAACCTGGAGATAAATTATTCTTATACACAGATGGATTAACAGAAGCTGAGAATGATCATGGTCATGCATTCGGAGAAATTAAACTTTTACAATTAATCGAAGAAAATGCAAATGCCACAATCCAAGAGACAGTTGAATCCATCATGAACCATCATAGAGAGTTTACGATGGGAACAGATGCAATGGATGACATCACTTTACTTGGATTACAGTTGTCACCACGACTGGCAGAGTTTCATCAGATTAAACGACAAGGAGATCAGGCCTATCATCAAAAAGATTACAATACTGCAGTCAATTGTTATGAAAAGGCACACCAAATCTTACCAAGAGAACTGAATACCCAATTAGCATATGGTAAGGCTTTGGCATACTACGGAAAATTTGATGAAGCAATATCGATGTTGGAATCTTATAATAAATTTAAGACCAACCATTTTAAATCACATGCAATTTTAGGTTATTGTTATTACCAAGTGGAACAATACGAAAAAGCCGAATTGGAATGGAAAAAAGCTTATTCCATTAATGATTCGAATTTATCTAATTTATATAATTTAGCACAACTTTACCGCAAATTGAATCAAAAACAAAAAATGAAAGATGTGATCGATAAAATGAAATACATTGAATCCACGTATTTACATATCCTTCCACTGGAAAAAAAGTGGGAGTTATTGCCTGATGAATCGAATTAAGGTTATTTTACTTTCTCTTTGTTTATTTCATTTTAGTTTTCCGAGAGACCATAGTTTCCATTCTGATTTTAGTTTGGAGTGGTGTTATTTTGTCGGCCAACTCCAAACCGAATCTGGAAATTCATACGGATACGAACTTTCCTTTTTTCGATTGAAGTTTTCTGATGGTGAAAATTGGAATCCTGAAGTATTTCCTGTTCATTTTGCAATTTCAGATCTTTCGAGACGAAAACATAAAACTGCACAGACCATCAAACGGAACTTAAGTGGTCTTGCTGGTTACGATCAAAGTAGAATTTTTAGCGGTGAATATGAATTTCAAATTCTTTCAAAAGATAAGTTTTTAATCAAAGCAAAACCAAAATCAAATGAAATCGCAATTGAATTCACTTTAGAAGGGAATGGAAAAGTTTTGTCCCAAGGAAAAAATGGAATTTCCATTAAATCTAAACGGAACCCAAATATATTTTCGTATTATTATAGTTATCCGAGGCTCAAAACCAAAGGCAAATTGGTTTTTTTGGGGAAACAAGAAACCATTGTATCGGGAGACTCATGGATGGACCATGAATGGAGTGAAAAATCATTTCAAAACATTCCTACCTTAGCAAAAGGCCAATCTGCTTGGGATTGGATTTGTCTCATGGATGAACAGGGTGGTGATTATGTATTTTTTCGGTTTAGAGAATCACCCGAACAAACTCCTGAAATATTTGGGACGTATCGTGATGCAAATGGCAACGTAACTTATTGGAATGATCCAAAAGATATCCAAATGGTTCCAACTGGATCTTCCTGGAAGAGTAATCAAACGAAAATCATCTACCCTTTACATTGGAAAATCAAATACCCTGGTGGTGAGTGGATTGTTTCTCCCATTTTCAATGAACAAGAGTTTGATGGCAGTGATTCCACAAAAACCATCTATTGGGAAGGGGCGGTTCTAGCCAAAGATCCAATAGAAAAAAAGTCAGCCAAAGGATATTTAGAATTGAAAGGTTATCAAAAATCGAAAGACTGGTGGGAGTTCTAAGCCATGTGGAAATATTTTTTAAAACGATTTTTATTAATTTTTCCTACCCTTTTAGGAATCACTTTTTTAGTTTTTCTCATCTCTCATTTTGCACCTGGTGGCCCACTGAATAGTGAAATTGCAAAACTCAAAGGTGCGGGTAATTTAGCGGGAGCATCAACCAAACAAATTTCCCAAGAAGAAATTGAACTCATCAAAAAAAGACTTCATTTGGATAAACCGGCCCCAGTTGCCTATTTTTATTGGCTAAAACAAATTGTTCAATTTGACCTTGGAGAATCCAGATTGCACTCAAGAAAGGTTTCTGATCTCATTGTAGAAAAACTTCCTGTATCTTTGTTTTTTGGACTTTCAGGTTTTTTTCTAACCTACTTTATTTGTATCCCACTTGGAATCCAAAAAGCTCTGAAAGAAGGCAGTCATTTTGATTTCATTTCTAGTTTTATTATCTTTTTTACATATTCATTACCAGTATTCGCCTTTGCGATGTTACTATTGTATTTGTTTGCTTCTGGAGAAGTTTTTTCCTTATTTCCCTTGGGACATGAAGTATCGGATTTTTATGAGGATTTAAGTGTTTGGGGTAAGGTAAAAGATAGATTGGCTCATATGTTTTTACCTGTGATTTGTTATGTAGTTGGTAGTTTTGCAGTTCTCACGTTACTCATGAAAAATAGTTTGTTAGATCAAATTGCAAAAGAATATGTAAGAACTGCAATTTCCAAAGGTCTTAGTTTTTCAGATTCCATTTTTAAACATGCATTCCGAAACTCACTCATACCCATTGCAACGGGATTTGGTAGTAATTTAACTTTGATATTTTCTGGATCCTTATTCATTGAACTTGTTTTCAACATTGATGGAATGGGTTTACTCAGCTTTGAAGCCGTTCGAGAAAGGGATACTGATTTAATGATGGGCCTACTCCTCGCACAAAGTTTTTTAGGTCTCATTGGCAAAATTGTCTCTGATTTTTGTTATATTTTGATAGATCCGAGGATTGATTTCGAATGAAGTTTATATCAAACCCGGCAAACATACGTAAGTGGGAAAAATTCAAAAAAAATAAAAGAGCCTATTATTCATTACTTGTGCTCTTTTACACATATCTTATTTCTTTGTTTTCCCCACTTCTCATTAACAACAAACCATTGTTTGTATTGTATGAAGGATCGGTCTCATTTCCCATTTTCCAGTTTTATCCCGAAACCAAATTTGGTGGGAATAATTTAACGGAACCAAATTATAAAAAGTTAAATCGGGAGCCTAGGTTCCAAGATTCTTCCAATCGCATGGTGTTCCCACCGATCCCATTTGGTGTGAATGAAGATAATTTAGACAGTTTAGAAGAAGGAACAAATCCGCCTTCCAAACCAACATTTCGGCATTGGATGGGGACTGATGATCGTGGACGTGATGTGTTTACTCGTATCGTTTATGGGTATCGATTGGCGATGACATTTAGTTTGATTCTCATCGTAGTTGAAATTTTACTAGCTTCCTTTATTGGTGGGGTTCAAGGTTATTTTGTTGGACGATTGGATTTATTTTTGCAAAGGATCATTGAAATCCTTTCTGCAATTCCATTTCTCTATTTGATCCTCATCATGGGTTCATTTTTTGGCAGGGGATTTATGGTTCTTATTGTCACTTATGGATCACTCAGTTGGATTGGACTTAGTTATTATATGCGTGGCGAGTTTTTAAAGCTCCGCAAACAACAGTTTGTTGATGCAGCAAAAACTTTGGGTGCCTCTTCCTATTCCATCATCATGCGTCATTTGTTACCAAATTCACTTACACCTCTTGTTACCTTTTTACCATTCATACTCATCTCTGCGATTTCAGTTTTATCAGCTTTGGACTTTTTGGGATATGGAATCCCCGCACCCAATCCTTCTTGGGGTGAACTCATTGGGCAAGGAAGAGAACGTTTAACTGCTTGGTGGCTCATTACCTTTCCATCGGTTGCCTTATTTTTAACGATATTGTTCTCTGCCTTTGTGGGAGAGGGATTAAGAGATGCTTTTGATCCAAAAGATAAGGTGGTTTACGAATGAACCCCAATCAGAAAGCCATTGAAGTTAAGGATCTAAGTGTCCATATCAAAACGGATGATGGAACGTTGCCAATTGTCAGTGGAATTAGTTTTCACTTAAAAAAAGGGGAAACATTGGCACTTGTTGGTGAATCTGGTTGTGGAAAATCCATTACATGTTTGGCATTAACCAAATTATTACCTTCTAACAATACCATTTATCCAACGGGTTCCATTTTGTTTGAAGGAAACAATTTATTAGAATCTTCCAGTGAAAAACTAAGGTCTGTTCGTGGAAGGGAAATTGCATATGTATTCCAAGAACCTTTTTCTTCTCTCAATCCATTACACAAAATTGGAAACCAATTAATTGAAAGTTTTTTATTACATGGACTTGGTTCCAAAGAAGAAGCTGAAAAAAAAGCAATTTATTTATTAGAACGAGTTGGAATCACGGATGCAAAACATCGATTGGAACAATATCCTAACCAATTTTCTGGTGGGATGTTACAAAGAGTTTGTATCGCAATGGCACTTATGTGTGATCCAAAAATTTTGATCGCAGATGAACCTACAAGTGCCATAGATGTCACCATCCAACTTCAGTTAATTGAATTACTCAAAGAACTAAGAAAAGAAAATGGAATGTCAGTGTTATTCATATCTCATGATATTGGACTTGTGAGCCATATTGCAGACAGGATTGCAGTGATGTATGCTGGTAAAATTGTGGAACAAGGGAGTGTGGATATGGTAATTGATTCTCCTAAACATCCATATACCAAAGCATTGATCTCTGCATATCCAACGCATGAAAATATTGGAAAAAAATTAGTAACAATTGATGGAATTGTTCCTTCACCAAAATCGTATCCAAGTGGTTGTCGATTTCACACTCGTTGTAAAGATAAATTAGAAATTTGTGATACATCAATCCCGAAATCAACCGTAGTGTCAGATTCACAAACAGTGGAATGTTTTTTATACGGAGGAAAAGAAAGTGCTTAATGTAACGGACTTGGTTGTTTCTTACAAACAATCCCAATCTCTTTCCTTTTCGACTAAACGCCTTGTGGCAGTTGATTCTGTACATTTTTCCATTCCAAAAGGAAAAATTTTGGGACTTGTTGGTGAGTCGGGTTGTGGAAAATCAACCATTGGCCGTGCCATTCTATCTTTACTACCAATTGATAAAGGATCCATTCATTTTGAAGACAAAGACATCACAAACATTTCAAAAGAAGAACAAAAACATTTAAGACGAAAAATCCAAGTTGTTTTTCAAGATCCATATTCTTCATTAAACCCTCGTTTTACGATTGAAGAAATCATTACAGAAGGCTTACAAATTCATTTTCCAAAATTGAGCTTGTCTGAAAAAAAAGAAAAGGCAATCAAAGCTTTATCAGAAGTCAATTTACCAGCTGACATCTTACATAGGTACCCACATGAATTCAGTGGAGGGCAAAGGCAAAGGATTGCTATTGCTAGGGCCTTAATCCTAGAACCAAATTTAGTTGTATGTGATGAAGCTGTATCTGCTTTGGATATTTCCACACAAGCCCAAGTGATCAATAACCTTCTTTTTCTAAGAGAAAAATATGGATTATCGTATTTGTTCATATCTCATGACTTAAATATCGTAAAACATGTTTCGGATCGGATCGCTGTGATGTACTTAGGCCAAATCGTAGAAGAGGGGAGCCGGGATGAAATCAGTAATCATCCGCTCCACCCATATACTAAAGCTCTCTTTTCCGCTAGTTTTGATTTAAAACAAAGAAACAAAATTTCGAAGCCACTCGTTGGGGAAATCCCAAGTATTATGAACCAACCAAAAGGTTGCCGGTTTCATACAAGGTGTCCGATTGCAAAAGAGATTTGCAAATCAGAAGAGCCAAAGGAAATTTATCCTTCGGAACTACATCGTGTGAAATGCCATTTTCCGATGTTATGAATTTGTTGTGAAAATATCTTTACGAGATACAATCAAAGGTGTAATTGGGAAAACACTCTTAACATTTATTTTTGTCATATCCATGACAATGTTTTTTATATTATATCCGCTGTTAGCTGATCCAGATTATTACAAAAATCTAATTCTTGAGTCTACTTATAAAATGACTCAACTCAATGTGAATTATAAAAGTTCAGAACCAGTGTTTTTCCCTTTCCCTGGCATCGAGTTAAATGAAGTTACAGTCTCTAAAGCTGATGATGAAATTATTCACGTCCAAAAACTTCGTATTGAAATTTATTATGGAGTGTTTGTTGGTAAACCATTAGAATTAAGAAAAGTATACTTGAATACTGGCACAATTGAAATCACCAGAGAAAAAGATGAATCTTTTCCATTATTTGAGAAACTTTCGGAACAATCATTAGAGGAAATAACTTTAACATCTAAAAACAAATCCAAAGTTCAAAATGATATTCAGGAAGAAACACCTGAAGAACTTTATTTTTCCAAGACGTTTGCAAATTTAGTAAATCATATCGAAATTAAAAACATTACGATTTTATTCGATGACAAACTGTATTCACGAAAAATCAACTTATACCTATGGGGAACGACTCTTCACATAGACCATGATTTACGGAATATTGATTTTTATTTGTACGGAAAATTAAATAATGAACCTATTACTTTCAGTGTCGATTTTCTTTTTACCGAAGATAAGTTAACGTATGAAACTTTAAGATTGGAAGGTGAGTTCCAATTTCAAAACGTAAAAGGTATCGATTTACATGATATTTTAATCATTTTTACAAGAGGTGATTTAAGATTTGTAAAAACATCTGGTACAATCCCATTTTATAAAAGAGATGAATCAAAAATTTATGCTGTAGTTGACCAATTACATGTACAAGACTTGGCTTTAAAAGACGGAAAAACTTTTGCCGATGGTCACGTATCGACTCTTATCAATTATGATAGTAACGAAGATAAATTGTCTTTTGCAAATATCATAGTTGAGTGGAAGGGAAAATCAAAACTTTATGGATCAGGTTACGTAAACTTTTTAAAACCTCCTCTTTCGCCTACAGTTTCATTTGAAGGAACTTCCGATTATTTGGATGTACCTAGTATCATCAAAGTTTCTAAAATTTGGATCGATCCTGATTTTGAAAAATCAATCCTTACGCGTGGTTTGCCAAGTACTGGCTATGTGAATCGAATGAATGTTTATTTGGATTTTCATTTTCGAAATTTAACAATAGTTGATTTTAAAGCAGATTCTTTAAAATTAAATGTTCATTATGCAAAACGAAAATTAAATATCAACCGATATGAATTAAAAGTATATGATGGCGATGTCATTGGTACAGGTGAATATCGTTGGTTACAACCTGTTGGCCTTACTTTAAAAGGTGAAATTAAACATGTTTCGATTGCGCCAGTTTTATCAGACATTTTTAAAATATCTCCCATTACAGGAAGTATAGATTCGGATTTTGTAATCCTATCACCTTCTGATACCGAAGATGGTTTAGTTGATAATTTACAAATCATTGGGAATATTAATGCAAAAAATGGAGAATTATTAAGTTATACAAACATATTAAAACCAATTAGTTCCATTGGTAGTGTGATCAACTTAAAGAAAATTGATTTTAGTAGAGCTACGCCTTATAATGAACTTAAGTTTGATTTTCAGTATGCAAATGAAAACATTGAAATCAAAAATTTTGCCTTAAAAGCCGATGGCATTGCAGGTTCAGGTGGTGGAAAAATTGGATTTAACAAAGCCATCGATATGAAGTTTACCATTGCATTCCCGGGAGTTGCAGGTAAGGCATTAAAACTTCCTATTATTTACCGTGGAACTTATGGAGTTTCTTCACCTTTCATTGATCCCATTTGGTTAGGTTCGGTGTATGCAGGCACAATTTTTTTAGCAAGCCCAGCGGGAGCTGCTGTTGGAGGCATAGCCGGATCTGCTATGTCAGACTATGTCAACCGAGCAGTGGAAAATGTGACTGGTGGAGTACAAAAGAGTTGGAAGGGAATTAAATCAATATTTGGTGGCAAGGAAGAAGAAGAGAAAAAAGAAGAAAAAACCAAAGAGAAATCTCCTTAACATTTTCTTTTTTGAAGTTTGTTAGTTCATAATTTCCAGAATCACTCTTAATCATTTAATTTTCTTTATCATTTCGAATGGGTATGCCTTCGTTCTGTAAAATCCTTAGAGCATTCGTTGATCCAGAAACACCATCTCTGATCTGATAATCAAAATCCATTTTACCATTGGTTTCTAATTCAGTGAAATGGTATCGTTTTGCCGAGTTCATCTCAGCAAGTTTCAGATCATGTGTCGTTAAAAACACAATGCAGTTTTTTTCGCGTAATACAGCCAAGATTTCTCGGGTGGCAATGTACCTTTCTTTTGAATTTGTCCCTTTTAATATTTCATCTAAAAATAGAATTGGGACTTTCTTGGAATTGTCTGCATTGTTTATGATGGTAGCGAGTCTTCTGACTTCCGAATAAAAAAAGGAAACTCCATCTTCCATTGAGTCTTGTGAACGAATTAAGGTATGGATTTGAAACTCTGGGTATTCAAAACCATTTCCTAATACAGGTGCCCCTGATCCAGCAAGTAACAAAGACATGGCGATCGATCGCATGTATGTTGTTTTTCCACTCATATTAGATCCAGTAACAATCATCAAATCCCCGGGATTCATTTTTGGTAATGGATTTAAGATACGATTTCCTTTAGGAATCATTGGATGGACAAGTGAATTTGATGTAAGAGTTCCATCATTTGTGGTTGTTGCGAAGTTTGCTTCTGGATTCAAAAATCCGAAATTGACCATGGGAAGAATGGAATCAATTTTGATGATTTGGTTTCGTAATTCATTCCAATGGAACGAATATTGTTGTTTCCATTTTTGTAATGTTTTGATTTTCCAAAGGTCCCATAAACAAAGAACATTTAGCAACAAATGTGGAAGAGGAGAAACCAAAAGTTCTGATGAATCTCCAAGATTCGCTATTTTGGATAACATTTTTTTTGTGAATTTTCTTTCCTTCGAAAGAAATACAAAAGTTTTCTGAAACCGAACAGATGATTGACTTAAGGTTTTGATTTCCTTCCAAATCAAAGTAGATTCTCTTCGATAACTTAAAAATAGAATTCCGTTGGTGAGTAATAAAAACGGAATGAAGGGTAAATCAAATAATAATCCTAAGGTGATGTAAGTTGGTGAGAAGATTCCCCATATAGGAAACATCCAACGTAGCCAATTTCTTTTGTTCCAAAAATTGGTTTCGTTCTTAGTTGAAGGGATTTCAAATTTTTCGTTTGGTTCTCCATCTAAAACTAAATACTTTCTCATCAAATGGAAAGCTTTGTTTTTTTTAGTAAGGATTGTTTTGACAAAGGATTGGTCTGGAATGGCAAACTGATTATCAATTGGTTCTTGTAAAAATCGTAACAAGTAAGAATGGAACCCTTCTTTTGTGATGGTGGTGTCAAAAACTCCCAAAAACCCTTGTTTGGTGCAAAGATCCAAATCAATGGATAAGGGATGGTTTCTGACCACAATTGGATATTCCCAAGGTTCTCTTGTTTTTAATTTTTTATAATCTCCAGAAAAGCGGAGTAGTTCTTCCTCTAAAAATTGAAAGTTGCGTTTGGCAAAATCCAATTGAGACTTCCGATTTGTATACAATCGAACTAGGTATACAAATGGAAATATTGAGAGAATGGATAATCCATATTCTTTCCATGTGAGTTTGGTTAGGTAACAAAAGGAAATGGCAAATAAAAAAATTACGAAAGTTGATAATCGAAAAATCGAAACGGTTCTAAGGCGGTTGGATAAAAACTGAATTTTGGATTTGTATTTATTTTTCCTTAAGGAAAGGAAAACATAGGTTGGATTAGTGGAAAAGTGGTCGTTCGTAATTTTCTTCTTCCCTACGAGAAATCTCTGTATCGAGGACACGGATAAGACTTCCTAAGTCATTTAATCTCCATTTGTCGATGAGTCGTCCTTTCTCGCGACCAGAAAACTTATCCAAATACAGAGTACCAAATAGGTCTTCCCCATACTCATAAGCTACAAAGCGCCCGCTTCGTCTCCCTGTAGAATTTTCCAATCGAATCGTCATGAACGAATACCAAAAATCAGAGAAAAAAAAATAGTACAAGCAAAATTTTTTACTTCAGGATATTCATATTTCGGCGATACATATATTGGGGGGAGGCTACCTACCACGGATGGTGGGAACCTTCAAAATACAGAAACCCCGGAAACCGGAAAGCACGGAGGCTTGTATGGATTTCTATCCTGATATGAATTTGGAGTTTAAAAGCTCCTTCGTTAAAACCAACCAGTTTTTTGCTAATACAGAAGACGAATCCCTTCTCCCACAAAAAGGTCTTGCGGCACGTAACCTACTGAACCTTTCGCAACTGACCAAACTCCACGAAATACGCAAACGCCATTTGAAAAAAGGACACCAACGCGAAGGGTTCCACTGGGACTAAACATCTAAATTTCTCTTGACCATCTGAAAGTAGAGTCTATCATAAAGACCGCTTTTAGATGGAGAGATATGGCAAATAACCTAGCAGAAGTTTATAAGGAATCCGCAGAAAAATTTGGTCCAAGACCAGCATTTTGGTATAAAAATGCACAGAAGGATTACCAAGCACTTACCTATAAACAACTTTACGAAGATGGTATCGCACTTGCAGAAGCCCTAATTGATTTGGGTGTAAAAGCGAGAGAACATGTTGGCGTATTAGCTGACAACCGAGTCGAATGGATCATAGCTGATTGTGCTGTGTTAACTGCTGGAGCGGCAAACGTTCCGCGCGGGTCTGATATCACTGATTCGGAAATCGTTTACATTTTAAACCACTCGGAAGCCAAAGTTGTTTTTTTAGAAAACGATAAGGTTTACGAAAAATATAAAAATAACAAATCCCAAGTGAAATCGGTAAAAACCGTGATCATTATGGACAAAGACACCAAACTCAAGTCAGGTGCTGGGATTTTACACTTCTATGACCTTTTGGAAAAGGGAAGGGAACTTCGCTCTAAAGGAAAACGAGAAGCGGAAAAAAGGATGTCTGGAATCAAACCAGATGATTTGTACACACTGATTTACACATCTGGAACTACTGGGATGCCTAAGGGTGTAATGCTTATGCATTCCAACATGATCCACCAGATGCATTATGTGGTCCCTCGTGTTGCGAAAGTGACTCCAGATGATCGTATGTTGTCCATCCTACCAGTATGGCATATCTTTGAACGAGTTGTGGAATACTTTGCGATCATCAATGGTGGCTCCACTTATTATACAAAGGTAACCGAACTTCGTAATGATATCCAAAAAGCAAGACCTACTTTCATGGCTTCTGCTCCAAGGGTTTGGGAAAGTATTTATAACGGGATTTACACTCGTATCAATGATCCGAAACAAACACCTCCTGTAAGAAGATTATTGTTTAAGGTTGCTTACTTTTTTTCGAAACACTACCATGCTTCCATTCGATTTTTGAAAGGTTGGGAAGTGGATTACGAAGGAAGGAACATCCTACATTCATTGTTTCTTTCTGTTGTATCGGTCGTTAAATTGTTATTAACTGGTCCGTTTACAGTGACAATCCTTTCCCTTCTTTCCTCACAGTTTTTGGTACCAGAAGAAAGTGTTCTCAAAACTCCACTGTATGTATTGGCTGGACTTGGAGTTTTATTTAACTCTTTCACACTTGATCGCATTGTACTTTCTAAAATCAGACAAGCAACAGGTGGCCACTTACGAGCGACACTTTCAGGAGGGGGAGCCCTTCAAAAACACGTGGATGCTTTTTTTATGGATATCGGGATTACAGTTCTCGAAGGGTATGGAATGACAGAAACGGGACCGGTTATATCGGCTCGAACATTTGACCGACCCATTATGGGTTCTGTTGGGGATATTGTTCCACTCAGCCAAGTGCAAATCCGAGATGATGCTGGGAATGTTCTTTGCCATATCGATGACAAAAAGAATATCATCTTTGGTAAATTAGGTGCCAAAGGTGTGGTTCACATCAAAGGACCTCAAGTGATGAAAGGGTATTACAAAAATCCTGAAACCACCAAAAAAACCATCGTAGACAATTGGATGAACACCGGTGACATCGGGATGATTAACTTCAAGAAGACCCTCACACTCACTGGTCGTGCAAAAGACACCATTGTATTACTCGGTGGTGAAAACGTAGAACCAGTTCCAATCGAAAACAAAATTGATGAATCACCTTACATCAAACAGTCTATGGTAGTGGGACAAGACCAAAAAGTACTCGGAGCAATCATTGTTCCTGACTTTGACTCTCTCATCCCTTGGGCAGAAGAAAATGGAATCACAGAAAAAAGTCCAGAGAAACTCATTGTTCATCCGAAGGTAGTAGACTTCTACAAAAAAGAAGTTCGCAATTTTAACAGTGTTAAAACTGGATTCAAAAACTTCGAACAAGTGCAATATGTGACTCTCATCACAAAACCATTTGAAGTTGGAGACGAACTCACTAACCTAATGAAGATGAAGAGACATGTGATTACAGAAAAATACAAAGACAGAATTTTGGAGCTCTACAAAAACAGTTAATATGACTCCTTTTGCAGAGATCTTTCATGGAGACCGCATCTTGGAAATCAAGATGCAGTCCAATGAAAAGAACACATTTGATTTTGAAGCCTTTGTTTCATTTCAAGAAATCCTAAACAAACACGCAAACAATCCTAACTTGCGTGTTTTATTATTTACATCCGCACAAACACAATTTTTTTCCAATGGGATTGAACCCACTCTCATGTATGGAAAATCGGAATCCGATGTCAGGCGATCCGTTGAACAGTTGTTAAGAACGGCACAAACCTATTTCCATTTTCCAGTTCCAACCATTGCAGTGATCAACGGTCATTGTATGGCTGCTGGCGCTGTATTTGCCTTGTTTTCGGATTACCGCTTCATGGTGGACAAAGGAGGAAGGATTGGTTTTTCGGAAGCAATTGTAGGTCTTAATTTTCCTTCGATCCCAACCATCGTATTGCAAGACTTAGTTGGAGTAAAAGCCACTCGTGACTTACTTTTTACGGGAAAACAAATTAAGGGTCCAGAAGCAAAGGAAATTGGCCTTGTGGATGAATTGTTTAGTGCAGATGATTTGGTTCCAGAAGCTATGAAGTTTGCCGAATCACTCTCCAAACTCACTTACAATTCGAGCCGTGGGATGAAAACTGCCTTACGAGAACCATACCGAACACAAATGGAATCCTTATTCCAATTGGATGCCGATTTATTCACGAAAGTGATTTTATCTCCCGATGGCCAGGAAGGATTTTTATCACTCATCGAAAAACGTAGACCCAAGTTCAGCACATGATACGAATCTTGATTGTTTTTGTGGTACTAATTTTTATGAATTGTGCCACAAAAGCAGTCATAAGGAGATCACAAGTAGTTCCGACAAAAATCAATCATTTGGATTCCGTTAAGCTCATCCAACCTGATTATCATTTGTTGTTTGAATCCCCTGAATTGAAAACTGAAGATGGGACAAGATACGAACCTTCTTTTAATGCGTGGGATCGAAGTTCCGGTAAATGGTTTGTACCACACCCACAAAGTAGCTTAGAAGCATTAGAGATCAGGGAAATTGAAAGCCAAGAGGAAACATCTCGTAAAGGTGGCATCTATTTCCAACCAAAGTCATACAACTATTCTTGGTCGTTATATTTATCAAAGGAGTTCTCTGTTGTATACAAATTATCGTTAGATGAAACTACAGGGATTCCCAAGGAAATAGAATACGTTGAATATGAAAATTCCTTTGGTATTTGTATTGAATTAAAGACGGGAAAAACATGTTACGAATCGATTTCGATCGAAAAGAGTCAGGATCCAAACACATTCCAATTAGCTCGTTGTGACTCTTGCCAAACAAAAATTCGAAATACCATTCGCATTCCCAAACAACCTACAGAAGACTCTCTCGTCGTTGCCCTTGTGGATGAATATGGAATTGTGAGCAAAATGTACCTAGTCGATGCTAAGAAATATGGATTTCTACTGTATCGGTATATTGAAATTGAATCCATAGAAAAGTTTGGAACTAATGTTAAATGGTATCCTGTTTTGCCATTTGCCTTCCTTTGGGATGCCATCACCTTTCCCTTCCAATTCCTTTGGAAAATTCTGACAATCATTGCATTCAGTCGTTCTTTTAACTAAGAAAAGAATGGAAAACCAATCCGTAAAAAATAGAAACTTTGTCTAAGATATTGATCGAACCTAATCCCTTTTTGATTTCACTTGTAAGGGCTTACCCTTGACGAAATCAGAATGTGAAAAAACTTCATCTTAAAGAGGAAATCCATGGCAGAGAATCATTATTACAACGCAAAAGATTTAGGAAAATTTGGAGAAATTGGGCGTACAAATCCCGCTCTTGCTGATAAATTTTTTGGGTATTACAATGCTGTGATGGCTGAAGGAGCACTCACGGAAAGAGAAAAGGCTCTGATTGCTCTTGCAGTAGCTCATGCTCTAAAATGCCCTTATTGTATTGATGCCTATACGACCACCTCACTTCAAAAAGGTGCTGATGAGGCACAAATGAATGAAGCTGTACATGTGGCGGCAGCAATGGCTGCTGGGATCAACTTAGTTCACAGTGTACAAATGCAAAACAAAATTGACGAACTTTCTTTTTGATCTATGGAAGTAACCGAACAAATTTCCACCTTACAAGGTTACAGCGGGAATCCATTTCTAAAAACGGTTGGAAAACCAATACAAGCTCGTTCGATTAAGGTATTTCAAATCAATGTTGGCAAGTGGTGTAACCAAGCTTGCCGGCATTGCCATGTGGATGCCTCTCCTATTCGAACAGAGATGATGGATAGAAGTACTGCGGAACTTTGTATCGAACTCATTTCGAAAATTCAAGAGATCGAAACAGTGGATATCACTGGTGGTGCTCCAGAAGGGAATCCACATTTTAAATATCTGGTAACAGAAGCAAAACGTCTAGGGAAACGAGTGATGGATCGTTGTAATCTCACCATTTTAGAGGAACCAGGTTATGAATGGTTGTATGAATTTCTAAAAGAAAATGAAGTTGAAATTGTTTCGTCGTTACCTTCTGTTCTGGAAAATGTGACGGACAACCAAAGAGGAAAAGGTGTTTATCAAAAATCGATTACCGCCTTAAAAAAGTTAAATGCTATCGGTTACGGCACTTCTCTTCCCATTCATTTGGTATACAATCCCAATGGATTGTTTTTAAGTTCGGGACAGTCACAATTAGAAAAAGAATACAAAGACAGTTTGTTTAAAAAATATGGAATCGTATTCAACCAACTCTTTTGTATCAATAACCTCCCCATCAATCGCTTTTTAGGATCCCTTGTCCGAAGTGGTAAGTTTGAAATGTATATGGAAACATTGGTAAATGCATACAATCCTGCAACAGTGAATGGCCTCATGTGCCTCGACCAAATATCAGTAGGGTATGAAGGGTCAGTATACGATTGTGATTTTAACCAAATGTTGGATTTAAAATCCAAAGAAGTGAAACACATCAAAGATTTCGATTTGCACGCATTTCTTGGACGTGAAATCGTTGTAGCAAACCATTGTTATGGTTGTACAGCTGGAGCTGGTTCTAGTTGTGGTGGAGAAATTGTATAAATGTCGATTCAAAATGAAAAAGACCTACAAGGGATTTTAAAAGCTGGCAAGTTTGTCGCAAAAGTACGTGAACTTTTAAAATTATTAGCAAAACCAGGTGTATCTACATTGGAACTGGATATGGCAGCCAAACATGAGTTTGAAAAAGCAGGAGCTTATTCTGCACCAAAGTTTGATTATAAATTTCCTGGTTTTACTTGTATCAGCACTAATTTTGAAATTGCTCATGGAATTCCTAAAAAGGACACCATTTTAAAAAAAGGCGATTTGGTGAATGTGGATGTATCTGCAAAACTCGATGGGTATTATGCAGACACGGGGATTTCCTTTGTTGTTGGAAACACAAATCCTAAATTGGAAAAACTGTGTGATACCGCGATTGAAGGAACCATGCGCGCCACAAAACAAGCGTATACTGGAAATTATTTAAGAAATATTGGAAAAGAAATACATTCTGCTGCCAAAGAAAATGGATTCACTGTCATTAAAAACTTAGCAGGACATGGTACTGGAAAAAAATTGCATGAAGAACCACAAGTGTTGGTATACGAAGACAAACGGGACCATCGCAAACTGAACCATGGCCTTGTCCTTGCAATTGAATCCTTTATCTCCACTGGAAACCAAACTGCATTTGAAGAAGCTGATGGATGGACCCTTGTGGCAGGGAACAGGCAAGGAAATTTAAGTTACGTGGCACAATGTGAGCATACTGTCATTGTGCAAAATGGTAAACCCATCATTGCCACTTTATAATTTTCGATTGGATTGAAGATATTGGGGATTTTTTGTCTTCTCTAGAAATCATCGAACAAGGTGTTCCACCTGAAGAAGCACAAGGTTTTCTCATCCTTTGGCCAAGCACAGGTGGAAATGTACGTTCCTTTCGTATACGCGATTCTGAACTTATTGAATACGGACTCAGGTTAATCCGATTTAATCCACCATCACATGGTGATTCCAATGGAACATATGATCCAAAATCCGCCATTTCGCTGTTAGATGAATATTTAAAGAAACAAAATTATATTGGGAAACCATTGTTTGGAATTGGCCATAGTGGAGGTGGCGCAGCCCTTCTATTATACGCAATACAAGTCCAGTTCCAAAAATTGTTTTTATTATCTCCCATACTAAATAGTGTCAAAAGTTTAGAATTTTTGTATGAATCAAATTCTATTGAAGAATTTAGTCGGTTGTTACTTTTACCAAACATTCCTGATGATGATTTTCCCAACAAACAGATATTAGAAACTTTATCCACTCCGAATTGGTTGGAAAATGGTGAGGTAAACCATCTTTCTTTTCCAGTTAAAAATACAAGGATACAGGTGGATTCACTTGCTCAGTTCTTACAAAATTTATTTTTACCTGGATTTCGGGTGGAAAACTATGATTTTGAAAAAAGAACAGAGGTAACAATTTTTTTACCGGCAATGGACAAATGGTTTCCTAAAGAATTCACATCCGAATTTGCAAAACGAAACCGTATGCGTTTGGTAGAAATCCTAGAAGCACCCGATCATTTTTTTTCCAAGAGTTGGCTTTCCGTTTGGAAACAGATCAAATCGATTGGATGGGAAAATAAAGAATCCAATCACTATTAAAAAATATTCAATTATTGGTTTACAAATGAACAAGAGTCAGTTAGTATTCTCGCCTGTATCATTTCACTCTGATTGGTGGAAGGTTACAAAGGAGAAACTGTGGAACCAATCTATTTGGCATTGATTTTATTTACTCTTTGGACTTTGGGTCTTGGAGTTACATTGATAACGTATCGAAGTGTACAAGTGTTACTTGGTAAAAAAAAATCCAATGAATTTCCAGCAGGTATACAACATGGAAGTGATTTTAATTGGAGGTTGAATCGTGCTCATCTCAACAGTCTGGAAAACCTACCTATATTTGTAGCAGTAGTATTCTTAACTGTGAGTTTAGGAAAGGTAAATGAATTTGTGAACCAAGCAGGATTTGTGATTTTAGGAGCAAGGGTATTACAATCCCTCACTCATTTGATTGGAACGAATGTCCTTGCAGTGAACATCCGTTTTACATTTTATATGATCCAAATTGTGACTTATATTGTTTTGCTAATCCACTTACTTTAAACACCTTCCCGTTTGAGGTCACGGCCCATTAGAGCTTTTACAACTTCTTTTGGGTCTTTGTCTTCGTATAACATACGATACACTTCTTGAGTGATTGCCATTTCTACTCCCAATTTATCCGAGAGATTTTTGGTAGAGAGTGTGGTTTTGACACCTTCTGCCACTTCGTTCATCGATGCCAAAATTTCTTTTAACTTCTCTCCTTTGCCCAATCGAAAACCAACAGTTCGATTTCTGGAAGCTTCCCCACAACAGGTTAGCACTAAATCTCCCATACCAGATGGCCCAAGAAAGGTCATAGGGTCTGCTCCCATTTTGATTCCCATCCGAGTGATCTCGTTTAACCCACGTGTGATGAGAGCAGCCCTTGTATTTTGGCCAAAGCCAAGACCGTCGGCGACACCTGCGGCAATGGCGATCACGTTTTTCAAAGCACCACCCACTTCCACACCAACTACATCGGGAGTCCAATAGGTACGAAAGTATGTGAAACTAAAAATCTCTTGCACACGTTTGGCGGTTGCTTCGTTTTTGGAAGCGATGGAAACAATGGTAGGAACTCGTTTTACCATTTCTTTGGCAAAACTAGGACCCGAAAGATAGGAAAGTTGAGAATGGTACTGGCCTGGAAGTTCCGATTCAAAAATCTCGGAGACAAGTCGTAAGGATTCATTCTCAATCCCTTTGGATGCGGAAACAATGGGAACTTTATGCGGGATGTGGTCTTTAATTTCCTTTAAGATGCCGGATAAGGCATGGCTTGGTGGTGCGGAAACAATCATTTCCTTGTCTTTTACCACCTGGATGAGGTCCGTACTCGCCCTCAATTTTTCTGGAAGGACCAAATCAGGCATATGTTTGGAATTCATATGGTTTTCATTGATGGAACGAGCTTGTTCCTCACTTCTTGTCCAAAGGGTGACGTCGTAACCCTTATCTGCCAAAATACTACCTAGTGCAGTGCCAAAACTTCCAGCACCTATGATTCCAATCTTCATGAGTTCAGTATTCTAAATCTGCTTTCCAAAAAGGCAATAGAAAATAAAATTAAAATATGCTTTTAACGGATCTCTTCCGTTTCAACCCACTCAATCTCTTTTTGCCACCCAAAGTGGTCCCAAAGAGTAATTACAAAGTTACCTTATTGCTTGGTAGCTTAAAAAAAGTCATACAAACGGAAATCATCGCAGAAGACCCCGATTTAGAAAGTATGGAAGTCGATTCTGCAAAAGGGGAAGTCATCTTAACAGGGACATACAGAATGGAATGGCTTTGGATTGCAAGAATCCTAAAAGTAAATTCGATACGTTACCGTGTGCGACTCAAACCAGTGTTAGTAAAAGATAACAAAGCAAGGCTAAAAATTGTTGGATACCGTGTATGGGACACCAAACCAAGGAGATTTGACTTTGTTAGGTGGTTTGTTAAAATTGATCCTTTCCATAAAAAAAAGGTATTTGAATCCATCATCCATGCTGCTCCCCATATATTATCGATCACAGGTCTACAATGGGAATTATTATTTGATCTCAATTATTTTCTAAATTTGGTTCCGGCCATTGCAGGAAAAATCGAAATCCAATACCTAGTCGCTGATCATAATGAATTGTATATCTTTGTTAGATCCTCTACCATATTAAAACCTCTGGTAGATTTTTTTGGACCTGAATATCTTAAGATCGATTATATAGAAGAGGATAGAGATATTCAGATGTTACTTTGGGAAAACGAATAAATGAAAATCATTTATCTTACGGATATCCATGATGGACTTCATGGTCTCAAAAAAATTCTGCAATCAACAGAAGCAGATTTGTACCTTTTTTCCGGAGATATTATCTACAAAGCATTTTTTTCCTTTGATCGTATCATCGATTTTTGTGGTGTCCAAGAAGAATTGTATTATTTGTTAACGGAAAGAAAAGACGACTCAACTCCGTTTGATTTCACAACTCATGCCATTCGTTTTCCTGAAAAGTATTCGACTGCCATTGTTGAAAAGTCACAAAAATATAGAGACTTGTATAAGTTAGCTGCCAAAACGATGAAAGAAAAATACGAAATCATCGAAAAATTGATTTTGAAATACGCAAAATCACCTGTTTATTGTTTGCCGGGAAATTATGATTTGGATTTACAATACACGGAATTGTACCAAAGAGAAGTGCATCGTAAAAGTTTTGATTTTAAAAACATCAAAGTTTCTGGCTATGGTGGTGCTCCCATTTGGACTTCCGGTATCCCTGAGAAACTAACAGTTGTTTTTCATGAATACACGAAAAATGGAAAAAACTATAGTGAACCTGAGGACTTTTTCCGAGAAGAATTACCTGACATTTGTTGGATTCATAATCCAGCTTATGGTTATTTTGATACGATTCCGGGAGTAGGTAAGTGTGGAAGCCAAGGGATACGTCGTTATTTAGATGATGAATCTCCTTCTCTTGTTGTTTCTGGGCACGTTCACGAAGACCAAGGAATTAAAAAAACAAAAAATACAGTTTTTATAAATCCATCTAACTTTGGTGCTGTGGACTCTTTACATGGTTTTCAAGAAGGTGGGTATTATGCTGAAATTATGATGGAAGGAAAAGATGTTGTACAATCCAATCTTTGCCAATTAAAGGAAGATGTTTGCCATACCTTAATTGAAGTGGATTGTTCGGAAAAACAATTAAAACTCATTTCTCAAAATCCAATTTCAACAGTGAGTTCTGAAGATTACATTCGAGGAAACTAAATGGTCACCTTTCTGACGATTTGTGGCGTATTATTCACTGTAGCCTTTTTTTTATATGCACTCTCTGCTGTTGACAACCAATCGCTAAACCAAAAAGAAAAAGAACGCCTTAAAAAAGAGGAAAATCTTCGAGTAGGGGATCCACGAAAAGTTTATGGTAAGGATAAAGATCCTAGTTTGCCAAGACTGCGCCTATGCCCTGTTTGTGGAACAGTTCTTCGGAAAGATGAATATCTATATGCTGCTATTTCTACTTATACAAATAGCGAAGGGAAAAAACAGGCACAAATTTATGGATGCAAATATTGTTATCTGATTTTAGATTCTGAAAAAAATAATCTTTTGCCAAATGTTGGGAATGACAATCCATTTGGACCACCTAAACCTACGGATGAAATATAAATTTTATGTTTGATCTCACACAAAGTTTATCGAATTTAAAAGGGATTGGTCCTAAACGTAAAAGCGTTTTGTTGGAACATGGAGTTTCTACGTATTACGAATTATTGACTTACTTTCCAAGGCGTTATTTAGACCGTAATTTTACAAAGGATATTATTTTAAAACAAGGTGATAATGTCACTTTACTCGGAAGTATTGTAGATAGTTACATTGTGCACGGTAAAAAGAGTCGATTACTCGTTGGGTTCCGTACTTTAAACAATGAAAGAATCAACTTAGTATTTTTTCGTGGAGTTAATTTTTTTCACAAACTCTTCGCGATTGATAAAAAAGTTGTGATCTCTGGTAAATTGGAATATTTTAAAGGATATCAAATCATCCATCCTGAATATGAATTTTTATCAGACACCGATGATCCAGAGGATTCTATACATGCTGGTCGGATTATTCCCTTGTATCCATCCACTGAGGCACTCAAAGAAGAAGGATTGGATTCAAAAGGTTTACGTAAACTCATCCACCTAGTATTAGAAAGTGGCGAGATCGCAGAAAACCTTCCTTCTAAATTTATCAAAAAACGAAAGTTACTCGGTCGTGATGAAGCCTTTAGAAAAATTCATTTTCCTGATTCAATGGAAACAGTCCAAGTTTCCAGAAAACGATTTGCCTATGAAGAGTTTTTTTATTTCCAAAGACTCTTATTGTATAAACAAAGAGAACGCCAAAAAGTAAAACGATTGTTGTGGCCTCTTCCTAGTTCACCATCTCGTGTAAATTTAGAGAAAAATCTTCCTTTTGAATTAACAGAAGATCAAAAAATAGCTGTTACTACTATACTCTCCAAAACAAACGCAGATTCACCTTCAGCGTTTTTGTTACAAGGGGATGTTGGATCAGGAAAAACAATTACGGCACTGCTTGTAGGATTACATTATATCGATAACCACATTCAAGTGGCCTTTCTTGCACCTACAGAAATTTTAGCAAGGCAACATTACCAAACTATTTATAAATTTATGGGCAATATGCCGTTCCTTGGGATTGAATTGTTATTAGGTGGTGAAAATAAGAAAACCAGGGCAGAAAAATTAAGCCGTATCAAAAACGGCGAATCTAATATCATAATTGGAACCCATTCTTTGTTGCAGGAAGATGTGATTTTTTCTGATTTGGGACTGGTCGTGATTGATGAACAACATAAGTTTGGTGTCGACCAAAGAGAAACCATTCGTGCCAAAGGAAAAAATCCTGATATTTTGGCGATGACAGCGACTCCTATTCCTAGAACACTTTGTCTCACTTTATACGGGGACTTAACACTCGTGAATATTAAAACAAAACCAAAAGGCCGCAAACCCATCGACACACGTTGGTACAAAGAAGACCGACGAACAGGCGTATACAATTCAATTCGAAAGTATATAACCTCTGGTAGACAGTGTTATATCGTATACCCTCTTGTTGAAGAATCGGAGAAGGTTGATTTAGAGTCTTGTACGGTTGCTTATGAAAACTTACGAACTAATATTTTTCCTGATCTGAAAATTGGATTATTACATGGAAAAATGAAAAGTGTCGAAAAAGAATCCGTTATGGAAAAATTTAAATCAGGAGAGATCCAAATTTTAGTCACAACAACTGTTGTGGAAGTGGGAGTGGATGTACCCAATGCTACAATTTTAGTAGTGGAACATGCGGAACGATTTGGAATTTCCCAATTACACCAGTTACGTGGCCGAGTGGGACGAAGTGATTTGGAAAGTTTTTGTATTTTAATGACAGGTGATTTTGTCAGTGATGAAGGTAGAGATCGATTAGAAGCTTTAGTAACCTCCAATGATGGTTATTTTTTGGCAGAAAAGGATCTAGCCATTCGTGGTCCAGGTGAACTATTAGGTGTCAAACAAAGTGGGCTGCCTGAGTTTAAAATTGCTGATTTGGTTGTGGACCGTGACCTTTTGGATGAGGCAAAAGAGGATGCAACATCCCTTCCGTTGGATGATCCAAACGAGGTATCAGAACTTAGTATACGATTCAGTGAAGGTAAATTTTTATTTGCGAATTAATCGGTAATTTTTAAATGAACCTTATCATGTTCAGAACGAAGTATCTCTTATTGTTTTTGCTCTCATTACTATGTGTATGTGGGGAGAAACCTGTCAAACAAACTCAATCTGATTTGTATTTGGGTATTGATAAAGTTTCCTATTTAACTGGCAAATTCAATTCTCCTGGACCATTAGCACCTGTTATATTAGAAGAAAATGCTAAAGAACATTTTCTGAGACCGGATGTTAAAAAAGCACTTCACAAAATGATTAATGATTTTGAAGACACAAAGCCAAGTTCTTATAAACAACACATTTTTTTAGTATCTAGTTTTCGTAATTTTTCCCACCAAAAAGGAATTTGGGAATCAAAGTATGCTGGAAAAAAAGTGATGCGAGCTCCTATCACTGGTAAGTCACCAGAGGAAATCATAAATCTAATTTTAGAATTCTCAAGTGCACCTGGGACATCTCGTCACCATTGGGGAACCGACTTTGACTTAAATGCTTTGGATAATGCTTATTTTGAATCAAACGGAAAGGGAAAAATTCTATATGATTGGCTAAAAGAGAATGCTTCCCGCTATGGATTTTGCCAACCTTACAGTTCACTTTCTACACGAAATAACAAAGGGTACCAAGAAGAAAAATGGCACTGGTCTTATGCACCCATCTCAAACCAACTCACTAAAGAATGGGTTAAATCATTTCAATCTGGTGAGATCAAATTAGTTGGAAGTTTTATGGGAGCTGAGGTGTTAGGTGACCGGGCTTTGGATTATGTAAGGTCCATCAACCCGGAGTGTGAAAAAATCAGTTTGCAGAATTTATAGATTTTTATACAAATTCCACATACTCGATAGTAATGTTTCTGCATCACTATAGATAGGTTTCCAATTGAGAAGTTCTCTTGCTTTTTTGGAAGACGCTAGTAATTTTGCTGGGTCTCCTAGTCGCCTAGAACCTGTTTTGTGAGGAATTTGTTTTCCAACAACCTTCTCTGATAAATCAGCCATTTCTTTGACTGAATATCCAGCTTCTGATCCTAAGTTTACAGTCAAACTTTCGTTTTTTGCCATGATATAATTCAAAGCTAAAACATGTGCTTTTGCTAAATCACTTACGTGAATGTAATCACGAACACAAGTTCCATCTTCTGTATCATAATCATTTCCATAAATCTCAAAACCTTTCCGAATGCCTGATGCTGCTTCCATGATGATGGGGAGTAAGTTGGCTGGGGTTTTTTCGATCCCTTTGATTCTACCTTTTGGGTCGTAACCTGCGGCATTAAAGTAACGAAGTCGAGCTGACTTTAAACCTTTCAGTTTATCAAACCATTCCAAATTTTCTTCAATACAGAGTTTGGTATAACCATAATAATTTTCTGGTTGTAAAGGATGGTTTTCGTCTATCGGCAAATATTTGGGAGCACCATACACTGCAGCAGAAGAAGAAAATACAAAGTACTGGCAACCGTACTCGATCATGGCATTTAACAAAGTGAAGGTTCCATTTAAATTATTCATTGTATATTTTAATGGATCTGTCATAGATTCACCAGCTGCTTTCCAAGCGGCAAAGTGAAATACTGCATCAACCTTTTTGGAAAATGCTTTTTTTAGGATTTCTGGATCCTGGATTTCCCCTTTGATAAATTCATTTCCAGGAAACAAATTGGCTTCATTTCCTTTTTGCATATCATCTACAATAATGATTTCATGTCCTAACTCCATCAGTTCTAGGACAATATGACTGCCTATATAACCGGCTCCCCCGGTAACGAGAACTCTCATTCTTCGTCGGATCCACCAGATACAAAACGATGGTCAACAACTCCTCGTTTACTTGTTTCAAAGAATTCGATTACTTTTTGTACTTCAGGAGCAGGATTTGGGTCTTTTTTAAGTTCGGCTAATGCTTGTTTTGTGTTGAGGCCACTATGATAGATCGTTTTATAAACTCTTTTGATCGCAAGACGAACATCGGCAGAAATTCCAGCTCGTTTCATTCCGACAACATTCAAACTCACCACAAGACCAGGGTGACCGTCAACAGTTGCATACGGAGGAACATCTTTTACTACTTTTGTTAGGCCTGCTAACATTGCATAATCGGAAACCCTAACGAATTGGTGAACTCCAACGGAACCCGATATAAATACTTTGTTCCCAATCACAACGTGACCAGCAAGCATCGTGTTTTGGACTATGATATTATGGTCACCTACAATCGTATCATGTGCGATGTGGACATTTCCCATCATATAATTATGGTTTCCAATTGTAGTGGCTTTCCCTTCTACAGTGCCCCTATGAAAAATAACGTTTTCTCTAAAATGATTATGATCCCCAATTTCCAAATAGGTTTTGGTTTCGGGTTTGAAGGCTAAATCTTGAGGTAAACCACCGAAACTACCACCTGAGGAAATTTTATTAAACTTACCAATCCGTGTCCCAGACAAGATTTTTACGTGGGATTCGATGACGGTTCCTTCTCCAATTTTCACATCTTTTTCGATGATACAAAATGGACCTACTTCAACGGATTCATGTAATTCCGCTTTTGGATCGATGATGGCAGTGGGGTGTATTTTCATATTGAATTACAAAAAAAACCAATTGGAAAGACCTGCAAATGATTTTTTAAAATGTAATTTACACGCTTTTATGAGTCTGTTATCTTTTGAATGGGTGGTGTGAACTTGTTAATAGACTGGTCGCGAATCGAATCTCTTGTGGATATGAATGATCCTGAAGACCAAGCATGGCTTAAGGAAATGATTACTTCGTTGTTGGAAAATATGGCGACTCGGGTTGCAAATTTGGACCGTTTGATGTTATCCAAGGATCCAAAAGAACTACAATCCGAACTCCACCAAATCAAAGGAGTTGCTGCCAATTTTGGATTGGCAGGTCTTTCGGAAGTGGTGGTCAAAGCAGAGGCTCTTGTGAAGTCGGGAGACGTAGACTCATCCATAACCGAAGGAAAAAAAATTCCAGGGATTTGGGAATCCACGAAACAAGAGTTAGAAAAAAAGTTTTCTTCTTAAGTTCTTATTTTTAGTTCATTTAGCGGTCGCCATTTCGACGGCCGTTTTACTTCCGTTATAGATCCCTTCGATTGTGTTTTTGATAATGGATTCGTTCATTCGGAGTAACAAATCATCGGACTCAGTGAAAATTTGAACCAATTCTTTCGCATGCATCACTTCTCTGCATTCCACAGTTCCTTCTCCTAGTTCCAAAGACCTTATAACTGACGCAGCTTCATGGTCTCCAACCCTTCGGATAAACAGTTTCGGAATTGGAAAAAATGCCAATTCAGATGGTTTTGTTACAAGGACATCTGCAATTCGAATGAGCCTATCTGTTGCTGAAAACGCTTCAGTGTGAGTTGGAAAATGAAACAACACAACAGGAGGATTGTTTTCATTGTCATCTGACCTGAGCGGATGACGTGTAATGAATGTTAGTAGGTCTTCCCAAGAATCAATCGATAAATATGGTATTTTCTGAAAAATCAAATACTCTTCAATCGCTTTGAGCACTTTCACATGGTCACCAGTGTTAATCCAATACACTGCTTTTCTGTTGGTGAGATACGACTTGGTCAAACGTAAGAGATCTAAAATATAACCTTTTTGTGCACCCGCTCCACCTATTGGGATTAAGAACCTTCGAATTTTTTTAGAATCAATCCTTCTCACTCGGTTTTCAGAATCCGTCACTGCATTGGAAACAATGTCTTCTGATACCCAATGTCCAGCAACAGCAAGGTTGTCTTTTGGTACACCCATTTCGATAAACTTGGTATAAGAGGAAGGGGATTGGACTAAGTTTAAAGCTCCAGGAACGAGTAAGTAGTATTGAGGGTAGTTATCGCAAATCAAATGAATGGTTTTGTTAAAACCAGAGGCAACTGCAATCTGACCATTTAACGGGTATGTGGTGATGACAGGTGAATCTTTTGGAATTCCATTCATGAGTCCTTTGTACAGAGTGGCAAGTTGGCAAGAAAGTTCAAGAGAGGTTAGATTTCCTTGCGACATAAGTTGTCCCCAAATCCATTCCACAGGACCACCGATCTCAGCACTCATCCGAGAGAAAAAACTATATCCAGAATCGATGTCGGCAATGGCTTTCGATTCCGGAGAGGTGATGGCAAGTAAATCGTGTAAGTAAGTAGGGATGTTTTTTTTCAAAGAGTGGGAATACACAGAAAGTGCCATCCTGTGGTGACCGTATCCCATCCGAATACTTCCCACGAGTAATCGTGATTCAATGGGATTTTGTCCTTTGTCAGAAATGAGTTCTAGACCTGGGTACAATGGGGAAGGGGAAGAAAATAAGGGAATGGAACTTTCTCCAATGGAATAACGTTTTTGGAGGATCCCTCGAATGAGGCCTGCTGTTTGTTTGGAAACAAAACCTGTGTCTAGGCCGAACATTGGTTCTCGATTCATGCAGGAAGTCTATTGAACGGGCATTCTCTTTCAAGTGAAATTTCAATTCTTAGCTGACAGGTGACCAATTTTGCCCATTCCTGGTATCTATGGAACAAGTTTACATTTTGGGCGGACTGAGATCCGCATTCGGTAGTTTTGGCGGAACACTCAAAGACATGAGTGCCGTAGACCTTGGGGTCGAAGTATCAAAAGCAGCACTCCAAAAAACTGGAGTTGATCCTTCTATAATTGAAGAAAGTATTTTTGGAAATGTTATCCCAACAGGAAAAGACGGAATTTATTTGGCTCGTCACATCGGGCTAAAATCAGGGGTTCCGATTGCAAGTCCTGCATTAACACTCAACAGACTTTGTGGTTCAGGAATGGAAGCTGTGATCCAAGCTGCTAAAAAGATCATGTTAGGTGAAGCACACACTGTTCTTGCTGGTGGAGTGGAATCCATGAGTAATGCACCTTATGTTGTACGCAATGCAAGGTTTGGAGTTCGTTATGGAAATGCAGAATTTGAAGATTCACTCGCACAAGGATTAACTGACATTTATGTAGAACTTCCGATGGGAATGACGGCAGAAAACTTATCTGACCAATACAAAATTTCCAGAGAAGAACAAGATGCTTGGGCAGCAACTTCGCAAGAACGAGCAGAAGAAGCAACTAACAAAGGAATTCTAAAAGAAGAAATTCATCCTATCACGATCAATGGGAAAAATCCAATTGTGTTTGATAAGGATGAATTCATCAAAGGAAAAGCAGGTGGAGCAAAACTTGCCACTTTAAAACCAGCCTTTAAAAAAGATGGTTCGGTAACTGCAGGAAACGCATCAGGAATCAATGATGGAGCTTCCGCTATGATTGTAGCCTCCGCATCCCAAGCAAAAAAACTCGGTAAAGAACCACTCGCTATAGTTAAATCGTGGGGCCACGCTGGTTGTGATCCTGCAAAGATGGGAATTGGACCTGCAATTGCAATTCCAGCGGCATTACAAAAAGCAGGACTGAGTTTAAAAGACATTGGACTAGTCGAAGTGAATGAAGCATTTGCAGCTCAGTACTTAGCGGTACAAAAGGAACTTGGTCTTGATCCAAAGATCACCAATGTGAACGGTGGAGCCGTTGCGATTGGGCATCCACTCGGAGCATCGGGTAACCGTGTGACTTTAACTCTTGCGCTTGAGATGCAAAGACGTGGAGTGAAGTATGGTGTTGCTTCTCTTTGTATCGGTGGAGGACAAGGAATCGCGATTGTTTTAGAAAACCCTAAAGCATAGTACAAAATGTACCTACTCCTTCCGGGGCGTCACCATCTCCTCACCAGGTACCAAAAGGAATACTTACTTCGTTTGGTAAACATGGGACTCTCGGAAGAATTGGATGTGTTTGGAAATCCATTACAAATTTCCAAACAGCCAAGTGCCATCATCTTTGCCGTTACATCGGCCAATCATAACAACACAAGGCGTAACCCACTTCCCCTTTACCAAAGGGCGATGATGATTCAAGATTTCTCCAGAGAACTAAACATTCCAAGTTTTGTAATTCCCATTGATGATATTGGTCAGTCACCTAACTTTGCTTCGTATACAATTAAAAAAATTGAAGTAGAAACTGAGTTAATGATAAAATTAACTCCTGAGAATACAATTGTCCTTTGTTCAACTCCTGTGGCGAACTTGTATCTGGAACTTGGATTCAAAGTCCTACCAGTTGAAAAAGTCCCTGGTTCAGCTGATTCGTTTTTTGCGAAACTTCCTTGGGAAGAATTAGAAAGTATTGTTTTAAAACATAAACAATCGAAACAAAATCTTGATCCTGCCTGTATCCGTTTGTGGAAGGATTATGGTTTATTTGAAAAAGTAGATATGTTATTTTCTGATTCTCTGATCGGAGATGATGGAGACCTAACCGAATCTCGGGATTATAACACCTATGTCCGTGAGATGGATGAAATCGCCGAACTCAAATTCCAAGAAACAATTCCATTTTTGAAACCTGGTCGAATTGGGGATATCGGTTGTGCTGTTGGTTCATGGATCAAACTTGTCTGCCAGGATCCAAAGTATACGGAATCAGATTTTTATGGAGTGGAAATCGCACGCCATCTTTACCATATCTGTGAACAAAGAAAAGAAAATGGTGAGTTCCAAAATCCCAATGTATTTTTTTTGCGTAAAAATGCAGTGAGTGGACTTGTATATCCACGGCTCAGTATGAATGCCATACATACATCCTCTCTGACCCATGAAATCGAATCTTACGGTGACAGGTCTCAACTACTGGCATTTATCAAAAACCGTTTTGAGGAACTTGTGTATGGAGGGGTTTGGATCAATCGGGATGTTGTGGGTCCAGAAGACAAAGAAACGGAAGTTTATGTCTGGATGGAAGAGGATTCGAGTACAAACCAAGGTCTTGGTCCAGGGAAATATGTTAGTTTCAAAGAATACTTGGAATCTTTATCTACAAAACAACGATTTTTCCAATTCCAACAAGACTTTCGTAAAGAGGAAGGTTATGTGCTTAGGACGTCTTCCATTTTAGTCGATGGTATAGAATACCACCGTATGAAACTTAAGGATATCTGCGAATACATCTCAAAAAAAGATTATACAGACAATTGGAAAAGTGAAATGCACGAGTCCTTTTGTTTTTGGAGTTTTGACGAGTGGAAAGAACAATTAGAATCAATTGGATTTAAAATTTCCCCAAATTCCCATGCCTATCGAAATGAGTGGCTCGTAAAAAATCGATATGAAGGAAAAATAAAACTTTTTTTAGCGAGCATCCCAAATCCAAAACAAACAGCAGACCTAATCCCTTTTGATTTCCCTGTGACTCATATGCTCATGTTAGCGGAAAAATAAATGCAATCAGAAGTTAGGCGTAATCTTGAAAAAATTCGTAATGTATTTCGATCTAATTATTTATTAGCAGAGTTAGACGATTCAGAACGAGAAGCATTAATTCCTTTTATCGAAGTAAAATTTGTTCGGATAGGACAAATATTAATCAAGGCAAACCAAATGCCTGAGTACATTCATTTTGTTCTCACGGGCAAATTTGGAATGAAACAAAACAAAGAGGACCTTCATTTAGGAAGGTATGCATTCGTTGAAGAAGGTGAGTCGATAGGAGAAAGAATCACTTTAACAAAAACACCATCAAAACATGATTATTATGCATTAGAACCTTCTATTGTTTTATTATTACCAACTTCTCGTTTTTTGAAGTTAGTTGAATCTCATCCTGAAATTGCAGAAAAAGCAAAACACAGAGAAGAAGAACAAGAAAAATTTCATTATGTTCGCAAATTAAGTTTTTTTGATGAACTATCTCCTGAAGAAATTAAATCCATTCTAAAATCGATACAACTCATTAAAGTTCCACAAGGTGAATTCATTTTTGTTGAAGGTGAGTCTGGAGAATCAGCCTACATAGTCCGTTCTGGAAAAATTCAAATCAGAACTGAAAATCCTAGGAAAATCATCTCGATTATGAAATCCGGTGATATACTCGGTGAAATTGCGATCTTTAAACAACAAAAAAGATTAGCAAGTGCCATCACAGCAGAAGACTCCGAACTCTATCAAATTCCAGGAAATGTTTTTCGTAAGGTCATTGGTGCAGAAAAAGGTAACAAACTTGAAGAGATTGTTCAATCAAGGCTCTTACGATATTCCACATATAAATCCAAAGAAAAAGAAGAAAATTCAATTCGTCCTTTTGTCTCCAAACGATTTGAAATCAGAAAAACAACTCGGACAATTTTAATCGAACAGGTGACAACAGACCAAATGAGCCTAGTTGGTTTGGTTTGTTCCGAATTGGCATTAAGGACTTTTGATAAAGCTCTCCCATCTAATTGGAAAATTAGAATTAAAAATGAACTGAGTCGAAATATTGTTCCTGGGATTTTTGAATTAGCAATTGAATTAGAAAAACTTGGTTTTTTAACAAAACAACTTCATATACCTTTTTCAGAATTAACTAGTTTAGAGAATCCAGTATTCATCACTGACGATGAAAATATTCCATGTTTATTGTATTTAGTTGATCCTGAATTAGATGCAATTTTAATCTCACATCCCATTAAAGGTGTCTATGAATTATCTACTGAACAATTTCTAAAACTTTGGGATGGAGTGATCTTACAATTTTCTCTCGCTCCAAGCAGTTTGTCAGCAGAAGTAAGTTTGATTAGTTTTTTTAAAGAACTAAGGATGTTATTTAGTCCCAAAAAGAAAGAAATTCGTTGGGTAATGGTGGCTACTTTTTTTTCAGCAATCTTATCTCTTTCGTTGCCTTATTTAATTCGCCAGATTGTTGACCAAGTTTTAGTTTTTTCTGATCGTAACTTTTTATTTACAATTGTATTTGGAGTAACTCTTTCCGTATTTTTTCAATCATTGTTTTCCCTTTTCCGAAATTTGATCTCGATTGGACTCATGCAAAATTTGGAATATAATTACTTTGTTCGTTTTTTTCAACATATCTTGAATCTAACTCTTCCAGAGTTTCGTAAATTTGAAACCGGAGATTTTACACAAAGACTAAAAGAAAACCAAAGAATTTTGGAAATCACACAAAGATCTGGTTTGTTTTTAATTTTGGACCTAATCACACTTCCGATTTATTTATTCATTTTATTTCGATTGGATGGTGGATTATCAATTGTCGGATTATTTTTCTTAATCGTTTATGCAATCGTAGTCGTTCGTTCCAGTTCAAAAATCAAAAAGTTGCAAAAACATAGTTTCGAATCGAAGAAAAAAACAACTTCCTTTTTTCTATCTTTGTTTTCAGGCATTCCATTAATCAAAGCTTCTTCTATCGAAAGTCGTTATCTTGCAAAAGGTTTAAATGAAATTGCAAGGACTATCTTAACAAACTTAAGAGTGGGAAAAAGAGTTCACATCCTTGAATTGATTAGCAAATTCTTTGAGCAAATTGGTTTGATTTCAGTTATCGCCTATGGAGTGAATCTTGTTTTAGATGAACAATTATCACTTGGAAGTTTTTTAGGTTTTCTAATCCTTTACTCCTTACTCATGGAACCAATCGTAAGATTATGCCATTTGTATGAGGATCTAAACGAGTTAAGAGAATCTCGTATGAGGCTCACTGAAATTTATTCACTTCCCGGTGAAATTGTCAGTTTACGGCCGTTTGGTGAGCTTCCTAGATTGTCGGGTAAAATTAAATTAGACAATGTAAGTTTTCGATACTCAGAAGGGTCTCCTGAAATTCTGAAAGATATCAATTTGGATATTGAAGCAGGAGAAAAAATAGCGATCGTTGGCCGAAGTGGGTGTGGAAAATCGACTATGATGCGAATTATGATGGGAACACTTTCCCCAACGAAAGGTAAAGTTTTTGTTGATTCTTTTGATTTATCTACACTTGATCCAGAAGAAGTTAGAATCCAATTTGGGGCAGTAGAACAAAATCCCATTTTATTCTCTGGAACCATAACCGAAAATTTATCTAAAAAAAATCCATCACTTCATATGGAATCATTATTAGCTGGTGCCAAGTTGGCCTCCGTTGATCATTTTGTGGATAGATTCCCGATGAAATATGAAACCAAAATTGGTGAGTCTGGAGTTGGATTATCGGGAGGTCAAAAACAAAGACTTGCGATAGCACGTGCTTTAGTAACGAATCCAAGTATTCTATTTTTAGATGAACCTACTTCTGCATTGGATTCAGAAACGGAGGCTCACATTCAATCACAATGGGAAACCGTTTTTTTGGATCGAACAGTCATTCAAATCTCCCATCGACTACATAGTACAGTGAGTGCAGATAAAATCATTGTCCTTGATGAAGGTCGTATCGTTGAAATGGGTACGCATGCTGAATTGATCCAAACAAAAGGTTACTATTATCATTTGTTCCCTACGTTAACCGAAGAGGATAGCCATGTTTAAAAAATTTAAGAACTTAAAAGAAACAGATTCTAATTGGGAATCAAGGCATTCTGCTTCTTATTATGATGAATTACTGAAACATCCAGCACCTAACTGGGAAAAGAAGGGTATATATCTCATCGCTGTATTCTTTTTTTGTTTTGTTTTATTTTTAGTTTTTGGACGAGTCGATGTTGTCGTACAAGCAAATGGTAACATTCGTCCCAAAGGAAATTATTATGTAGTAGAAGCACTAGAAACAGGTACACTCACGAATTTGTATGTAAAATCAGGCGATTTTCTTAAAAAAGGAGATCCCATTATGGAATTAGAATTTTCAGAACAACAAATCGAACTCTCTAAAGATGCGAATAATTTGGATTACGAAGAAAAAAAATTACAACGGTTAATTCGAAATAAACGTGAAGCTGAAAAAATTTCAAAAAATCTTGCTTATAATTTAGAAAATAATTCTGGATCTTCCTTATCAGGAGGTGTATTGAGTAAATTTGTAAGTTTAAAAAAAGCTTACATGGATTTTCAAAATGGAGTTGGTGCGAAGTTCATTTATGACCAAAGTTTATTAGAGTTTAATGAAGAATTTGGAAACTTAAAAGATGAAATCCAACGAGAAGAAAATATAATCGCAAGTCTTCGCGGAGATACCAAATTAAAAAAGGAAAGAGTTGCAAATGCGGTGATTCGTATGCCTTTTTCTGGTGTGATTGGTGAATTAGCTGTTAATAACGTAGGACAAAACATCATCCGTGGGCAAACAGTGGCTTCACTTATGGAAGAAGGCCAACCATTAGAAGCAATTGTAGAAGTTAGTAGTAAGGACATTGGTGCAGTAAAACTTGGACTGTCTGCAGTCATTAAAGTAAAAGCATTTCACCAAAATGATTTTGGTGTAGTAGAGGGAATTGTTTCTCAAATCATACCCAATACGAAAGATAAGGATTCGTTTAGTGTGATTTTAGTTTTGGGAACACAGGACTTAAACCAAGATGGAAAAAAGTTTCAGTTATTTCCAGGTTTAAAAGTTGTAGCTGACATCGTAATTGATAGAAAAAACATTTATCAAATTTTGTTTCGTTACGCTGATCCAAGGAATTAAATTTGAAACGAAATTTCAAAGATATTTCAGATTTGGTAAAAGAAGATAGTTTTTTATCACTACTTTCTTCTTCCGATCAGAAGAAAATAATTTCACTTTTTGAATTTAGATCGTTAGTTGCTGGTGATAAAATTGGAGGAAATGTAAATGATCCAACTCCCATTTTATTATTAGAGACTGGAAGAATTCAAATCAAACTAAAAATCAATCAGAATGAGTTATTGATTAAAACATTAAAAGAGGAATCACTGTATGGAATTTCTGAATTCACTTCTGATTCGCTTGGTAAACAATTATATTACATTGAAGAAAATTCCAAAGTTTTAACACTATCAACTTCATCCTTTTTGAAATTTATCAATTCTGATAAAGATCGAAAAAGAATTTGGGATGAATATAAAGAAAACGTACAATTACGAGATGAACTTCGAATTCATCCATATTTTAGAAAATTATCTAATTCTGAAATCCAAGAACTCTCAAAATTATTAATCAAAAGAAAAATAAATTCCGGCCAAGTATTAATCAAAGAAGGTACAAAAAGTTCATCGTTATTTTTTATTAAGTCAGGAAAGTTTAAAGTAACAAAATCAACCTGGCAAAAGGATTATTTTTCATTTGTAGAAGCGGGATCTGTCCTCGGTGAAATGGGTGTTCTGGAAAAAAAAGTAAGGAATGCAACAGTAACTGCTGTGGAAGAAAGTTTTGTTTATGAGTTATCTTCTAAAAGTGCCGAACATTTCTTTAAAAAATCTGAAAGTTTGCTAATTACAATTCGCTCGATCATGAGTGAAAGGAAACTTAATTTAGGTGAAAAATCAAATGAAGATGATTTTAAACAAACGAATGTTTATGAAGAGGATAAGTTTCATTTTTTACCTAAATTAAAATTTTCTCCATCAATTCGGAATCAGATTTCTTTTCCATTTTTATTCCAAGAAGGAAAATTCCAATCAGGCGATGTATGCCGCAAAATGATATTAAAGTATTGGGGGTATTCATTTGCTGAATACGACTCAGACCCAATGTTTCCCGATTTTGATCCAGATATTTTGCCTTACCATTGGAAACAATGTTTTGGTGAAGAAAAGGGTACTTGTTATTTTGTTAATTGGCGGGAACATGAATCGGAATTGAATTCAATTCCAACAATTTCCTATTTAGAAAATTCAAAGTATGTCATCGTAAAACACATTGGAGAAAAGAGTGTAACAATTCTTGATCCAGAGATAGGTGAAGTTGTTCTCAATCGAAAGGAATGGGAGAAAAAATCATCGGAGATTGTGATTTATTTTGTTCCCAAAGTCATTCCAAGTTCATCATGGGAATGGAAAAATCGATTTTTTAATGGAATCAGTGAATACTTTTTACCAGCGATTCAATATTTAAAGGCTGGTATACTTGCTAGTTTTATATTAAAGGGACTTGAGGTTTTTATTCCTTTAGTCAACTTATACTTGATCGATGCTGTCTTATTACAGGAAAGTCGTGATTTTTTCTTACCAGTTATTGTGTCAGTAGTTGTATTAAGTTTGGCACAAACTTTTTTAGGATATTTTAGATCGAATGTAATATTTTTTACAAGTAACCGTGTGAATCAAACAATCGCTATACGATTTTTGGTAAAATTAATTTCACTTCCAATTTCATTTTTTGAAAGAAATAGAAAAGGTGAAATACTGAATCGTTGGGAAGAAATTGAATCAGTGATTTTGTTTTTTTCAGACCAAGGTGCTATGAAAATCTTTGATCTAATTTTTAGTTCATTAGTATTCGTTATTTTCCTATTTTTATCTCCAGTGTTATTAGTCATCATCATGTTGTTTATCATACCAGAGATATTGGTTTTACGTTTCTTATCACCCAAAATCATTGAAGAAACAAAGAAGGAATCTCTAAAACGAGCAGAAACTTTAAGTTATTTTATCGAATCAATCAATGGATTTGAAACGATAAAAAATTTAGGAGCAACATATTCACACAGATGGGATTTTGAGAAAAGACTAACAGCTCAATTAAATTCCGAAGGGAAAAAACTTTTTTATTCCAATTTACTTTCAGCGAATACAGAGTTTTTTAAACAGATAACAATAGTCATCGTTTTATTGGTTGGTAGTTTGTTGATTTTACATGACCAAATGACCTTGGGGACTTTATATGCCATTGTTGGATTGATCACATATATCCGAACGCCATTGATATCATTATATGAAGATTTTTTAAAGTTTCAAAAAGCAAATGTAGCTTGGAATCGACTTAGAAGTTTTGAATCCTTGGATAGTGAAATCTCTGATAAGGACAACTTATTCAAAGTTGATTTACCTGAGGTAAAAGGTAATATTGAATTCAAAAATCTTTTTTTCGCTTATGACAGCCAAAAGCCAGAATCTGGAATTCGTAATTTATCACTCAAAATTCAACCTGGAAAAAAAGTAGCCTTTGTTGGTCGTAGTGGAAGTGGCAAATCAACAATTATAAAATTATTGTTAGGATTATATAATCCAAACCAAGGTGAGATATTAATAGATGATATTCCACTCAATGAAATTTGGTTACCAAGTTTACGAACTAAAATTGGTGTATGTTTCCAAGAAAATCCATTCATTTCAGGAACGGTTCGAGAGAATATCTCCATCACAAAACCAGAGGCAACACTAAGTGAAGTGGTTGAAGCAGCAAAACTTGCCTGCATCCATGATGATATTGTAAAGTTACCTTTGGGATATGATACTGAATTTTCTGACCGAGGTTTCTTATTCTCAGGTGGCCAAAAACAAAGAATATCCTTAGCTAGATTATTTTTACAGAGACCTAATTTACTATTATTGGATGAACCAACATCCTCTCTCGATAAAGAGACGGAATCGCGCATTCTGTCACATATCAATTCCGTTTTTGCCAATTCTACGATCATTACTGTTGCTCATCGTTTGGACACTATCCGAAATTATGACCAAATTTTTGTTTTAGAACGTGGAAAATTGGATTCGAAAGGGAATCACAAAGAGTTACTTTCCAAAGGTGGAATTTACCAATTACTTCATTCCAAACAAGAAGCGATCCGATAATTCAATTAGTGACAAATTCTCGGAAAATTCTTAGTTTTATCAGCATACTAATTATGTCAAATTCGCACCTTTTGGCAGAGGTGGTGAGTTTCTTTGACTTACCGAAGTTAGTTGGAGAAAAATCCTATGAATTAAAATTAAAGGAAATGGAAATCCAACGTAAAAAAGTTGATATCGATACACGAAACTTACGTTATTTGCCATCTGTAAATTTGGAACATTCTCCTTTTTTTGAATCACTTAGAGGTGATGGATATAACCGAAAAGGTTGGAGCACAACATTAAATCTAAACTGGAATTTTATGGAGCAAGGTAATACAATCCTTACCAACATGATTCTAGAATTGGAATACGAACGATTACTTCTTGAATATCGTGCTCTTTACCAAAAAGAACTTTTTGACCAAGCATTTCAGTATGCAGAAACTTTAAAACTTTTAGCTTTTTACGATTACGATTTTTCTAATGAATCAGATGCAGACAAACAATTTCAAACTGTTCAAAAACTTTATAAACAAGGAATTGAGTCATATTTGGTGACTCAAAACTCAAAAGTAGACTATTTCTTTTATAAATACAATGCGATAAAATCTAGACTTGACCAACAGAAAAGCCAATCAATATTTAGAAGAAAATTCTTATTAAAAGATGTTACCTTAAAACAAATTCCAGAAAGAGAATACAAAATCCTTCCTCTTGAATCAACATTAGCTGAATATGAAAAAAATTTAACTGATGTAAATTTTGATTTAATCTTAACAGTCAATCAAATCAAAATCTTAGAAATTCAAAAACAAGTTCGATTCAATGAATTATGGGTGCCTGATTTTTTCGTAAACATATACAATCAAAATTCACGTGAATCTTATTCTGGTCTTAGTGGAACATGGACAAATCCGATGCAAGTATATGATTATAGCCGAAATGATTATAGCATTTATTCAAGATCATCTAATTCAGATTTGAATGTAGGAGGGAATTTTGGATTTAGATTTCCGCTATTCAATCGTTGGTTAGACAAAAATGAATTTGATAAATCAAAAATTGAAGTGAAACTTGCAAAATCCCAATCTCAGTTTTTACGAGAAAATACTGGATTGTATTTGTTTGAATTAATCCAACAACATAATAACCTAGTTGAATTGTATGATATTTCTCGTGAAAGTAAAAGAATCGCAGAGGAAAATTATCAAATTATGGAAAAAGCATACAAAACAGGTTCGGCATCCATTATTGAATTACAAACAGTCGATAGGCGACTAAGGGATGTAATGCGTAATGAAATCCAGAACCGATATGATTTGATCCAATTGCGACTTCAGATTGGCCTTTTGTTAGGTGATACGATGAAGTTTTTAAATAATTAAAGTCCAATCGGTGGTCTTTCCGAGATTATTTCTTTTTTACCAATCATTCCACATTTTTCGGCTTTCCATTGGTTCAATATTTCATCTGATTTGACTTTGTTTTTGTAATGGATGTAAGGCGTAGTTAATATTGGTGCTAAAAAAATCGGAGAAAATGCAGAATTGAGTAAGGATAGTGTTACCACAAGTCCTATGGTTAATGTATTTTCATCAAAAACTTCAGTTACTTGTCTTTTCGTTTGGAAATAATATGCAATACATTCATCAGTATGATTTGCAGGTTGGAATGGAATGCTCACACATCCTACTAAAGAAAAGATTGTTAGAATTATAGTGAAGATTCTAAGTTTTTTAAACATACATTCACCGCTTCTAAATTTGTTTCTTCGATCATCCTATGAAAGTTTCTAACCTTAAAGAATCCATACAGAAATTCTTCTGCATTTCCTTTTTTAATGATGATCTCTTCTTTTTGTAAATCTTTGTTTAGATACAGTTTGTAATGAAATTCGACAGAATATTCACCTAACCGATATTGTATGGGCCAGATCGCAATGAATGGATATACAGCAGGCCATGTATACCACCAATTGTATCTATCAGAAAAGATGGTTTTCATTTCTACATCAATTGTATAAAAATCTTTAACTTCTTTAGGATCCAATTCATTGTAAACGTTTGAGAAAATACCAGAGGACTGTAAATGGCCTTTCCAAGCCATGCGCCATGCATCTGTGTAAATACCTCGATCTGCAGAAAGTATCTCAAACTTACCAATGACAATTGGAAGATTCACTTTATTCCTAGTGAGATTGCCATTTTTGGTTGGAGGGGGAACTTGGCGAAGGTCAGCAGAACATTGGAATAAGAAGGATATAATGATAAGGGCGAAGTAATGTTTCATTTTCGGAATCATAGAATAATCAATTTTTATGAGGAATCAATCCATTTTCTTATTTGGTGAATTGGCCTGTGAGCGCAGCTTCAGCACATTTCATTCCATCAATGGCAGCTGACACGATACCTCCAGCATACCCTGCACCTTCACCACAAGGATACAATCCGTGAGTTGTAATGTGTTCTAAGGTTGCTGGATTTCTCGGAATCTGAATTGGAGAAGATGTCCGTGTTTCAGGAGCATGGAGGATCGCTTCATTCGTAAAGTAACCTTTCATTGAAGAATCAAACTCTTTGAAACCTTTTTGCAAAGCATCCACAATGAGTGGGGGTAGAACTTCCGCTAAAGAAACAGAAACAAGTCCTGGAGTATAAGAAGTTTTAGGTAAATCTGTGGACACAATGTTCTTTGTAAAATCGACCATTCGTTGGGCAGGTGCTTTTTGTGTTCCACCATTGATTGAAAAAGCTTTTTGTTCAATCGATGATTGGTATTGTAAGGCAGAAAAAACTCCAAAGGATTCAAAAGATTTAAAATCATCTAATCGAAGTTCTACGACAATTCCTGAATTGGCTGTTGGTCTAGAACGTTCTGCACTAGACCAACCATTGGTGACAACTTCTCCTGGTTTTGTGGCACATGGTGCAATCACTCCACCTGGACACATACAAAAACTATAAACACCACGACCATTGATTTGTTTTACTAATGAATATTCTGATGCGGGTAATAGAGGATTCTTTATCTGGCAATGGTATTGAATGGAATCGATTAAGCTCTGTGGGTGTTCCACTCGTACACCAATGGCAAGTGGTTTTGTATGAATTTCGATTCTCTTCTCATGTAATAACTGAAATATTTCCCTTCCAGAATGGCCAGTTGCAATGATCACTTTTTTTGCCATCCATTTTTGACCATCAGCTGATTTGACTCCAGTGATTGTATTTCCATTCATGATAAGATCAGTGACTCTTGTGTGAAAATGTATTTCTCCACCAGCAGAGAGAATACATTCTCTTATACTCTGAATGATTCTTGGCAGTTTATTTGTTCCAATATGAGGATGAGCATCGACTAAGATTTGTTTTGTGGCACCAAATGAAACTAAATACTCAAGAACTTTTCGGATATTTCCTCTTTTTTTGGATCGAGTATAAAGTTTTCCATCAGAATAGGTTCCCGCACCACCTTCGCCAAAACAATAATTTGAATCTTCATTCACAATGTGGTGTACATTGATGCCACGTAGATCAGAAACTCTGTCTTTTACATTCTTGCCTCTTTCTAAAATGATTGGTTTTTTACCGAGTTCTAAGGCACGTAACGCAGCAAATAAACCAGCAGGACCTGCTCCAATGATGAGAATTGGTTCTTCCAGTTTTACATTTTGAAAATCTGGAATGGAATATTGAAATGGTATAAATTCTTCATTGATGTAAACATCTAATCTTAATTGATACACAACTTGTTTTTGTCTTGCATCAATGGACCTAGCTGTACATTCAATATGTTTGATTTCTTGTTTCGGAATTTTATTTTGTTTGGATACAAACTGTAAAAGGTGATCCGGATTGGAGGCTATCTCAGGAGTAACTCGGACATTTAATTCTAATTTCAATGTAATTCACTATACTCAATTGATCGATTCAAGAAAAAGAAATTCAATTCTGAAATTGAATAGAACAATTCTTATGAATTCTGATCTAAGGATTGTCTCATTAATTTGGCAATCGCTTTTTCATTTTCACCAGGCATTCTTTCAAGATTCTCAATTACTCTTAACCTTCGTTCCATTGAGTGGTTTTGGCTTAACTTCTTTTTTCCTTCCATTTCTGTGATTTGAATTCGAAACGGAACAATTCCTTTTTGTAATCCAATCAAATAATCCTTATCAACTTCACTTAGTTTATAACTGGAGTCATTGGATTCAAATGTCTGTACGAGAGTTTTTAAACTATTTTGGATTTCCAAAGGATCTTCCATATAAGTTAAAATCCCTTTGATATGAACTGTGGTATAATTCCATGTAGGAACAGAACGATTGGTTTCGTACCAAGAAGGTGAGATGTAAGAATGAGGACCAGGAAATATACAAAGGACCTCTTGGTTTAGAGAATGTTTCTGAGGGTTTGGTTTTGCAAAATGTCCAATCAGAAACTTTTGGTCTTCAGAAAGTAACAGAGGTAAATGAGTCGCTTCCATCTTCCCATCAACATTTGAGACAAGTATTCCAAATGCATTTTCTTTTACAAAATGAAGTATAGAAGAAGACTCCATGCGAAAATTTTCGGGAATGTACATCACAGTTTACCTCTGCAAAATATTTTGATTAATTTGATTTCCAGAAATAGGATAAAAATTCTGTTTCTTGGACAAATCCTTCTTTTTCATATAAAGATCTAGCATCTTTATTATGCATTGATGTTGATAATTCTAATCCTTTACCTTGGAAAAATTTTGTGAATGATTTTGCCTCATTGATCAACAGTTTGGCGATTCCTTGTTTTCTATTTTCAGACTTAACATATAAATCATTTAGAATATAAGATCGTTGCATTGAAATGGAGGAAAAAACTGGATACAATTGAGTGAACCCTAAAAAATTTCCAGTATTTGGTTCTTCTGCTAGTAATAGAACAGATTGTCCATGTTCCATTCGGTCTAGTAAATACCGTGAAGCACCTTCTAAGTTACTTTTTTGGCCATAGAACTGACGATATAAATCGAATAGTTCTGCGAGTTTGGAAATGTCTTGATAGTTAGCTTGTCTGATTTTCATATTTTAGTACCAATGTGAAACTAATCACTGATAAAATTGCAGTGATAGGTGTAGCCAGTAAAGTTTCTAAATTTGTAACGGCAACTAAATTCCCGATTGTATTCATAAAAAATACAGCGGAGATAAATCCGAATATGATACGGATCCAAATCGGAACCAAACCATTGTTCATGTATTGTAAATATAAATAACTACAATACACAAAAAAAACATTAGCTACCAAGGATATACTTTCCATCAAATACATCTCTTCAATCGACTGAAGTCTTCCTCCCCAAAGGTATTGGTAAGGAATCACTTGTAATAACGCAAAGATATGAAAGACTGAAGCCAAGGAGAAAATTACAAATAAGATTTTGCTTGTGATGGTTCTTGTTTTTTTAGATGGGTTCCACATTTCATTTTCCTAATGATTGTAAATAATAAACATAATCTATTTCTGGAGCGACACCACCTAAATGAGTGATGGCAGCTGTGATTTGTCCTCGATGGTGGGTTCTATGATTCATATTATGTTGAACAACATCACAATACAATAGTTCCGCTTCAAATCCTCGCATGGTTTTGTAATGAAAGGCATTTTGCCAGTTTGATTCGTCAAAATTTTGAATCCAAACATTCCATTTTTCAATGTGAATTTGGAGTTGTTCCTTTAAATTGTCTCTATTTGTTTCCAATTCTTCAGCGAGAGATTTTGGAACATAAACTTCACCAGAGAGTCTTGAGAACCAGACTCTTTCAACAACTAACAAGTGATTGAGTGTTCCATGGATTGACTTAAAGAACAAACCAAGATCTTTTCTGTATTCATCATCGGATAACTTCTCGATGGATTGGTAGAGAAGATTTGTAGCCCAAAGATGGTATTCATTGTTCCGAAGGACAAAATCTTTCATAAAGAAAGTTTTTTCCTTATTATTTTAGGAGACAATGAGAAATTTATATTTTGTTTCCTTTGATTGCGGATTCAACAACATTCCTATCAGTAAACAATAAAACTAACTGCGACTGTAGCGATGACCACTAACCAGGATGGTAATTTCCAAAACTCCAAAAGTAAAAACCCCACAACCACAAGGGCAAAGTCTTTTGGAGAATACACTGCGCTTGTCCATACTGGATTGTAAAAGGCTGCCAGTAAGATTCCCACAACGGATGCATTGATTCCTAACATAACCTTTCGGATCCATAAATTTTTTCTCAATTGTTCCCAAAAGGGTAAAGCTCCCACAATGAGTAAAAATGAAGGAAGGAATGCTGCCACCAAACAAATGATAGCTCCATACCATCCATTGGGTGATACTAAGGACACGGCTCCTAAATAACTACTAAAAGCAAATAGTGGTCCAGGGATCGCATTTGATAACCCATACCCTGCCATAAATAAATCATTACTCACCCATCCAGTTGGGACAACTTCCGCTTGTAATAAAGGGAGTACAACATGTCCTCCGCCAAACACAAGTGCTCCAGCGCGATAAAAGCTATCTAGATACTGAACCTCTGTTGTATTTGAAACATTTCGTAATAGGGGAAATAGGAATAGAAAAATAAAAAAGAGTGATAAAAATAGGAAGCCTATCAACTTTTTGCCAGTGTGGACCGGTTCGTGTGGTAATGTTTCATTTAATTTGAGAAAATAAACTCCAAACAGGCCAGAGAAAATAAGAAGTGAGATTTGTAATAGTGCTGAGCTAAAGAATAACAGTATGACGCTTGTTGTAATAGCAATTGTTAATCTCTCTTTATCAGGACAAAGTTTTTTTCCCATTCCTAGGATTGCTTGCGCTACTACAGCAACAGCAACTACTTTTAGACCATGTAACCAGTGTTTATGGTTTGAAACATCGATTGTCCCTAAACCTAGACCGAATAATACAAGTATCAAAAAGGAAGGTAACGTAAATCCAATCCAGGAAAGGATAGCACCCAAAAGTCCACCACGAGAAAGTCCGATTGCCATGCCCACTTGGCTACTGGCAGGTCCTGGTAAAAATTGGCATAAGGCTACTAAGTCAGCATATGCATGCGCACTGATCCATTTTTTTTTGGTCACGTATTCATCATGGAAGTAACTTAAATGGGCAATGGGACCACCAAACGAAGTACATCCGAGTTTGAGCGCAGTGAAAAAAATTTGTAATAGTTTCATCTTTATCCTATTTTATTTTGTTTCCATTTAACTAAGAATTTCACCAATCAATTCTTTGAGTTTTATTTTTGCAGAAGTAAGTTCTTTTTTACCTTTTGGTGTGATACGATAGAACTTACGTTTTACCTTACCCAATTGTTCAATGCGAGAACGAATGAGTCCTTTTTCTTCTAAGTGTTTTAAAAGTGGATACAAAGAACCGGGACTAATTTTATAACCATGTTCTCGCAATTCTTCCATCATCCAAACACCGTAAATTTCTTCCTTTAAACAGTGGTGTAAAATATGAATTTTGATAAAACTGGAAAAAAATTCATTGATTCGCATTCAAAATCAAATTACGATATCGTAAATTGATAGTCCAATGAAAAAATTTTCCCTTTTGGAGAGAATGAATCCAATTTGAGATTGTTAAAAAGAGGAGTGGGGCGCCTCGAAATGGTTTTGTATTCAAAACGAATTTTAGACCGACCGAGCCTTCCGTTCCAATCTTTCCGTTCCGGAAAGGATTTCCACTACAGTCGCTGGCGCTAAGAGGTTGGATTGGAATTAAAAGAAAATTTACTTCTTTATAAACATCTTTCTTTGTGCTGGTGTTAAGGAACTTAATTCCCAGTTGGGAAAGTGATTCCATTTCTCTACCATATCTTTTGATTCAGGAAAATTCGTAAAAAGGATATCAAACGAAAATCGATTTTTCCCATATTCACCTTTGTGTAATAGATGAGCAGAAAAAACGAATAGATCGCCTGGATCATGAGGGATGAGAATTGCATTTTGGATTTGTTCATCATTTTGATGATTTCCGAGTTCTAATCGAATGTTTCTTTCTTCTTCTGTATCCCATCGAATGTGAGAGCCTGGGACAATCCAAATTCCAGGATCTTCTTCTAATGGAATGCGAAAGTGCCAAACGGAATCTTTTAGGATTCTTTTTTTTTGTTCTTCCTCTGGGATCCCTAAGTATTGAAGATCACGATGCCAATAAGGGCGTTTGTCAAAATTGACTGGATTAAAAAAAATCTGTGTATTTAGAAAATAAAAATCGGAAGGGAATAGAATCTTACATATTTCTAAAATTTCCTTCGATGTGATAAATTGAAACAGGTGGTTTCTCTCTTTTTCATTCGGTAAAAATTTTGATGATGTAAGGTAAGCACTATTAATCGCATTGGGATTGGAATTATGTTTCCTCCATTCACCATTAGCCTTATCAAGGATACCTTTGATTTGCTCTATAGTATCTTTTGGAAAAAAATCCTTTAAGAGAAAGTAACCATTTTCTTTTATTTCTAATTTTAATTCCGAGTTTGTTTCCAAAAGAAAATTCCTCCTTCACACTTCTTTTTCCATATAATGATGAGATGGAATCTTACCTTCCCAACCTTTTGGATGCCTGGTTTCTTGGATGACAAATCCTAATTTTTGATAGAGGCCAATCGCGGAAGGATTTTCTGCAGAAACATCTAAAGCGATTGTTTTGTATCCAGGATTTTTGTGGATCATAAACTCGATGAGTTGTTTTGCGATCCCTTGGTTTCGATGTGATTCTAAAACAGCGATATGACCTAAATACAAACATTTTGATTTAGGTGGTTGGATGACTGTTTCTGTTTTTAAACCACGTGCCATTACCTTTGGTGCTTTCCATTTGTACAATAAAATAATTTGAAGTGCAGTTCCAGACGTTAAAGCTAAAAAACTTGGTTGTGTGTATTGTAAGATGGATCCAACCACTTGCCCCTCTTTTTCAGCGACAAAGTGATTTGTATACGAGATGGTGTTTCCTCTTTTTGGATAAGCGGAATTTAAAAAATCAAATGCAGTTAGGTTACCTTCTTGGAATACAAAATTCCATGCAAGTGGTCCAGAGGAATGGATGAGAGGGACGATATGATTGTTATCTTCTGGTTTAGCATTGCGGATGGTAACTGGATTTGGAGTCTCTTGGGAAGGCATAATTGAAGTTGTAATGGTTTTTGGCTTGTATAGACAACGAAAATTTATTGGATTCGAATGGGTGCGCCCCGGATTGTAGCGGAAATCCTTTGTGTAAACAAAGATTGGAGCGTAAAGCCGGAGATGTGCGCCCCAAAATTTGTATAACAATTTTAAAAACTATAGGAAGCAAACACATTGAACAGTTCTCGAGTTGCCAATTGTGGCCCATTTAAGTTTTGATGGAATGGCCTTCCGTATTCGAATCCAAATCGAATGCCAGATAACATTCCTTTGGTGAAAAGGAAATTGATTCCAATATACCAATCACTCCTCATGCCACCTTGTCTATATGGATCGTTTTGAGGATCCATTTTGGGATCAAGTGTAGCATCTAACCCTTGTAAATTGAGCCATCTTTGTTTTGCCACTCGAAGGGAAAAAGACATCGTATCAAATAGTAGATAGGAAATCCAACTTGAGATTTCATAACGATTTCCGAACTTGTAATTGTTATCATTTTTTCCCATACGCAAATTTGCCTGTGATAAAACTCCCCAAGAAAATCGGTCATATTGTCCGTTGTAGGAAAGTTGTGGCAATAGATTGTAAGTTCCTGTTCCTAGTTGCATATTGTAAGGAACTTTTTGTTTTCCCATCATTGGCATATTATCTCGTTCATCAATAGATCCGGTGGGTAAAGACATCCCCATTCCTGTAAAAAAGTTTTGATGGTCTGTTTTGATAAGCCTGTAGGCGATACTCACACTAACGTCACCGATACCTGCTGAACTCATGGGAGCGCGATCAAAATTACTTGATAACATCGTCATTCGATTTTTGACAACGGGCACCATGAACATAATCATCCATCTGTCTGAGATAGATGTCATAACACTTGCCATATTCATTTCCATCACCATATCTGTTGGCACAGACATATAATTATATTTGTTCTGTGATAATATGGGAATCGTTGTTCCAATAGGTGAACTTGTAATCAAACTTCCTGTTGGCATTGCTACCGTTGGATCTGTATAAGGAAAATACATTGTACCTAAATCAGATAAACCTTTCGTTCCAGATTGTAACCCCCACATCTTCATTCCCATATAGCGATAATCGATCATCCATTTGCCTTTTTCATGGATGTGTGGGTTCATGATTCCTGCAGGTCCAACCATATCAGCACGTTTGTGAGAATGATGATCACCATTTCCATATTCGTCGTGATGGGAATGGTCTTCTTCTTCGTTCTCAACTCTGTTCGTGAATTGATGCTCCTCAGTTTCCTCTTCCGTGACACTTGAAGGTTTTGGAATCGGATCTTTTGTTAAAGATCGATTTTTGATTGAGGTAACATTTGGCGAAGATGTTTCAACTGGAACTTTCATTTCAATTTCAAAACCATCATTAAAAACTAATCGTAAAGGAATCATTTCTTTTAATTTGAGAGGAGATTTGATTCCAAATACCATGATGTGAAATCCTTGGGATGATAACGTGATAGTTGTTTTTTTGGGAATTGGAATTTCAATGACTGGGACCATCTTTTTCCCATATTCAGTTTTTTGCATGTCATACAATTCAACGCGATTTGCGACATCAGAAATGGATTTGATTAGTTTTACATCTTTATTTGAAACATTGGATATCGTAAGATAAATTGCAGAATTTGATCCATTCGTATACTTTAAATAAGCATTGGTGACAGTTAACTCTTTTGCCATGAGTGGCGAATAAATTAGAATTGATATGATGATGAAAGTTTTTATAAGTTTCATAAAATTACATTTTCCTTTTCCAAAAAAGTCACACTAACGAATATCTTCCGTTAGTGTGACGAGTGTTTGGAGAGCGGTTTACATTTCTGTATTGGAAACGATGGATCCAATTGTAAATGAAGTGATTGTCGCTCCATTTAATACAAATCCTAATGAGTTTCCGCCAGTATAAGTGGGAACATTCATCATTTGCATGATAGGGTAATAAGACATGGATCCTCTTTCTGTAGATGTCAATTCGACACATGGTTTATTAAATCCATTGAGAAATCGAGAACCACCAGAAGTGTATTGGAAATCTAAACAATAAGTGTAGGTTGTTCCAACACTTGGAATGGGGGCAGAAACAGAACCTCCTTTTCCCGTATTCCCATAAACACCTGCTGCATTTTTATATTGTGTTTGTGCACCAGCAAGCAAACGATATGTGGGACCTGATGTCGGTGAGCCACTTCCATAGGCAATCACATCAATTGAACTTGATGCTGAATTCAGTGAGAATGTTACTTCAATATTGGTTCCTCCTTTGTTCGTCGCCAACATCACATCTGTCGTTGTTGATAAAACAGAGTTCGATGAAGATCCTGTTGCCCCTTTTGTGATACCTGTTTGGGTTAGGCCCAAATTGGCAAAACCAACATCATTACAATCTGATATATTATACTTTACTCTTGTTTTACTCTCTACTTGGGTCAGGTTACTAGGAATTGCTTGTGATTGTGAGATTCCACAATTTGGATTTAGGTTAGATGCAGCTAGAAGAGACAAAAGGTTCGTTGTTTCGATACCTGATTTGTCTGAAGTGAGACTACATTGAATGAAGGATAAACTGATGAGAAAAATTCGAATTGTTTTTGAGAACATAAAATTACCTTACTAAATTGATCCAAGGTTCCATTAGTTATGGATTCCAAGTGACTTGTTTTACATTCAGCCATGAATTGAGTGAATGAATGACTCAGATTGAACTAAGTCAATAGTCTAGGTGGTTTGTCTGGAAGGTGGCTATAACCGAGAGGTAAGTTTTGAGAGATGGAAGTTTTGATAGGAAGTAAATCGAATAAAATGCGGTTTTGAAATTTGATAGAATTCACATAACTCGGATTCATTGATTGGGATTGAATGATTTTTGTGGCCATTTTTTTCTTCGAGCACGTGCACGTATGAACGCTGGAAGTTTTTTTCAAATGACAGGTCATTCTTGTTTTAGGAGTGGATCCTGAAGCATGGTGTACTTCCGACTCAGAGTTATGGTTACAATGACAAACCATTGACAATTGGTACAATGATTGTGCGAAAAGTCCTGATTCCAAAAAAAGGATTTTTCCTAAAAATGGAACCAAGACTAACATCGTAATGATTGTGATCCAACATTTCCTCATGGTTGGACTTAGTTTGCATTAAAAAAACAAATCCTTCCATGATCTAAATCAAGATTCTAAAAATTTAGGAAGTTAGAATGAGATCTTTTCTAAAAATTTCTTTTTTGAAACCTTAAATAAGAGATAAAGAGAGGAATACTCACCCAGAATGAAAGGAATAATATGGCGATCGAAAGAACTCCTGCCATTCCTAAAGTTTTGAGTAAAATAGCTCCAGAAAAACCAAGTAAGGCTGCCGCACTGGTTTGCAATAAGATGAAAATTCTGACTAAATCAATTGGGTTTAGTAAGATGATGATGAGTGATGGAATTTCAATTGGATAGTCTCCAAGATACAAACTGAACATAAACACGATAGCATCAAAGAAGATAAAGAAATAAAGCCAGACTAACAAAGAAATGGTGAGTACGATTTCACCTCTTCTGATAAATGACGAGGTTAAAAAAGCAAGTGCTACAAAAATGTTAGTTAAAAAGATTCCAAAAATCAATAGTTCCAAAAATAAAAAAAGAAATTTCGCATCACTCAGAAATAAAAAGAAACCAGGGATTCCGAGTCCAAGTAAAAGACCGATGGATAAGGAAGTTGTAATTCCAAAAAATTTTCCAAAGAATAAGGACTTACGTGTCACAGATTTTGACAGTAACACTTCGGAAAATGGCATCGATTCTAAGAATGTCATTCCAGAGAAGGTAATGGAATACAGTGGAATCACAATAAGAGTTAAGTTCATCGTGCTCACAAGTAATCTGATGCCATTTTGGTCGCCAAAAAAACTCAATACTAACATTACAAAGGCTAAGAGTCCGGAATAAATAAATATCCATTTGCTTCGGATGTTCTCTTTGATTTCGAAAAGTAATATTTCTTTCATACTTTTGTTTTGTATTCCTCATTCCAGAAATGCATCAAAGCTTCGTCCATTGTCACTTTGTTGTTTTTTTCTAGGAAATTTTTAGGTGTATCATCAATTAATATCGATCCCTCAGATAATAATAGAAATCGATCTGCTAATTCTTGTAATTCGGATAGAATATGGGTGGAAAATAATACAAGTGATCCTTGTTTTTTTTGTTCGATCAAAAGATTTTTTAATAAATGTGAAATGTACGGATCCAGACTTGCAGTTGGTTCATCAATCACATATAAGTCTTTTTGTATTGAAAAACATTGTAAGATACTGATTTTTTGTTTGGTTCCACCTGAGAGGTTTCCGATTTTTTTCTCTTCATGGTGTTTTAAATCAAGTAAATTGAATAATTTGTCAAATCTCGATTCATCAACTGATTCTAATTTCTTAAAAAATGAAATGAGTTCATTCACTTTGATATTCGTTGGGAATCGAGGAGTTTGTGGCATATAACCGATTGTATACGAATTTTCTTCTTTCCCATTAAATTGTATGGAACCTTTATTCGGACGGACGAGTCCAAGTATACCTTTTATGAGAGAACTTTTTCCAGAACCATTTGGACCAATGATGGATACAATGTTTCTAGATTCTACGGAAAAGTTTACATCTTTCACTGCAAATGAATTAGCTCCGTAACTGATAGATAAATTATTCACTGTTATCATATTCTAACCTTCATTCTTGGTTGTTTGTCTTCAAACTCAATAGGTGTTACAATGGGAAATGCTTTTTCGATCCCTTGCAAGAATAAGACAACAGGTGATTCATACAGAATCATGAGAAAAGGATAAACGGCAATCCAATAACCAAAGAAGTGTATTGTTTTATGAGGAACATCTCCATATTGGTCTAAATTTAAATCATATCCTTCATAGTGATCCCAATAGTTATTTAGAAATACATTGGTTGTTGATTTTGTATTCGTACTAATATCAAAAACATTTTGAATGAAATTATTATCTTGAATTTTGTTATGATCAGTATTGCCTAAAATTTTGATTCCCCATCCGTTATCGATGAAATTGTTTTTTAGGAATTCTATTTTTGTAATGCCATCTGCAAATATTGCAATCGTATTACCTTGGAATAAATTTTCTGATAATACACTTTCTGTTATATCTTTCAACAAAATTCCATTCGAACTTTCACCCCAATTCTCGATAAATTGGTTTTTTTCCATTAGAATTCTTTTGCTATACATCACTGCAACACCAGCGGAATTGTTTTTGAAAATATTATTAGTAAAATGATTTTCACTGGAGAACATAAAATGCATTCCATATCTGATATTTTCTTTTGATTCATTGTTCTCAATTTTTAGATGTTCAGAAAATTCTAGATAAATTCCATCTCTATGTTTTTGTAAGTGATTTCCAATAATTTGATTGTTGTGAGATGACCACAAATGAATTCCATTTCCTCCCAAAACTTCGTTTTCTGCATTTCCAATAGAAGAACTATTTAGAATGAGACACTCAGATGATTCAGAAAGGTAAAAACCATACACATTGTCTTCTAATTCCAAATTTTCGAAATAACAATGTTTTACTTTTTCTGCATACACACCTGCATATTCAGCTAAATCTGAGATTCCACTTCCAATTATCTTTAAATTTTGAATTTTAACAAAATCATGATAAATACCAAACACATGTTTTTCTTTTAAACCATCAATGATGACACCTGGTTCACCACTTATGGAAATTGATTTTGCGATGGGAATGAATCCTTCCTTGTAAAGACCTTTTTTGATTTGGATTGTATCTCCTTCACTCGCAATTTGAATTGCTTGTTTGAGAGAGGATATTTGGCAAGTTTTGCAAACTGTGATATTTTTTCCAATGATGGAAGTTGGAAATAAATGAATGAAAAAGATTGTTAGAATCGCAAAAATGGATTTCAATTGGTTTGGTATCTTACTTGAGAATAAGTCATACCCATTAATTTTGAAAAGGTATTGCGTCATCATGAGATTTAAAAGCGGCTAATCCCCCGCCCATGGGAGATCGAATTTTATTGGTTTGGATGATGATTGCGGTTTCTTTCGGTAAAAATTCGTTTGATTGTAAATAATTTGAAACATATATATGTTTTGGTTTAATTTGTTTTTGGTTTATAAATTGATCTGCACATTCTATTGCATCAAAATGATATCGTTTGCCTTTATAAGTGATGACTTGTGTATGAAATCTCATATCAACGATGGACATGGAACAATGGTCACATTTTTTTTCTCCTACAGTGAGAGATTCTGGTTTTACCTCCCCACAGTTGCATAGAACAACTGTGAGTACGAAAAAAATGAGTTTCTGATGATTAAACCACATTTGATTTTTTCCTTCTTTTTTCATCCCATACGATATATACAAGTAAGACGAGACTAGAAGCCAAAATCATACCACCATAAGAAGGATAACTACAAGCAGTGATATTTAACATCACTTTACAACCAAGAAGTGGAGGTTGGTATGCCATTCCTTCAATGATGATAGGAGCATCTGGATTTAAGTTGTGTCCATAATTGTACTCCCATCTCCAAAAATCAAACAAACCAACGAGCCCAACGATGACTAGATTGATAATACCAAGAATTGCCATTCCGACTTTCGGAACTAATTCTGTGATAAAGGCGCCAATAATCAAATATGCTAATACATAAGGCATAAAAAGAAGTTCAGGGATTGATTCTGAAATGATTTCTTTCATACCGATGTAGTGATTTAACAAATTGATATTCTTTAAATCATACGGAGTTGCGCCAGTGATTTGATTGATCCATATTTGCATTCCAAGTCCCTCAGGGTATTGAGGTGCTGAAATAGAGATAGCCCAGATTGGGATAAAATAGACCAACACGAGGAATAAACCGACCCCTAAGATTAGGAGTCGGTTTTTTTTACTTAACGTTTGGAAAAGTAAATCTTTCATATTGTTCACGGACTTACACGGATGTATTGTTGCATCTCTTGGTGTAGAGCAGAACAAAAATCAGTGCAATAGAAAGGATAAATTCCAGGTTTAAGAGCTACCCATTTGAATGTTCTAGTTTCACCTGGCATGATTAGTAAGTTAGTCATGTTAGGTGCTCCACCGATTGCGAAACCATGAGGGATATCATAGTCTTGTTCCAAGTTAGTAACATGGAAATACAATGTTTCTCCAGTCCTTGCTTCAATGATATCTGGTTTGAAGTGAGATCTGATGGCAGTCATGTAAATGTGAGTAGTGTTACCTAGTTTTACAATCCTTGCATCATTTTCACTTTTTGTCGCATAAGGGTGTTTGTTCTCTTCCAATGGAAATAACTTAGCCGTTTTATCCATGATGAGTTTTGCTGGAATCATTTGAGAATAATGTGGTTCACCTACTGTTGGAAAATCTGAAAGTAACTCTGCTTTTCCAGAAGAGATATCATAAAGTTGCGCACTTTGTGGTAACTCCATACCAACTGGTAAATATCGATCTTTTGTGATTTTGTTCATCGCAATTAGATATTTACCATAAGGTTCAGTTGAACTTCCACCAACGATTGATAAGTGACCAACGCTGTAATAAGCTGGTAAGTGTTGGACTACTTCCCATGTTCCGAGTTTCCATTTCACAACTTCCGAACTCACAAAACAAGAAGTGTATGCATAACCTTGGCCATCAAATTCTGTATGGAGCGGACCAAGACATGGTTTTTGTACTTCACCAGCAAGTGTTGATTCATACTTAAGAACTGGAATTCCTTCAATTTCAGTTGAGTGATGTTCTTTTTTATCTTTCACTTCAATCATTTTACTGAATGAGTGAACTGGAATTACAGAAGCCAATTTACCTCCACCAACAATGTATTCTCCAGTTGAGTCAACATCGGTTCCATGTGGGCTTTTTGGAGTTGGCATGTAGTACATCATACCAGGACAATCCTTAGGATTCAACATCTTGACTCCACTTAACTTTGTTGAGACGGCAGGTTTGTTTTCTTCTTTAAAGTTGTTAACGTATTCACCACCAAAGTTGTAAGTTTTACCTTGGTCTTTACATTCTTTTGCACGAACCCAGTTGAACGCTAAGATAAAATCTTTATCTTTTTTAGAAGCACCAACTTCTAACATTTTATGTGCTTGTTCAGAGTTATAACTACTGAAAAAACACCAGTCATGAGATTTCTTTTTTCCACAATGGGAAAGGTCATAATCGAAACCAGGAACTAACACTTGCAATTCGATTGATAGTCTTCCTGTGTTTTTGTCTACTTTGACCATAGTGACAGTTCCTTTGAACCCACCTTTGGAAAAACTATCTATAGAAACATTACTTTGTGGAACAGGAACAGAAAACCGTGTTGCTGCCATTAAGTATTCTGTGTTCTCAGTTGCAAAAGGTGACGCATGGTTACCAGCAGTGTTAGGAATTTCCAAAATTTCTTTTGTTTCAAAAGACTTTAGATCAATCCTTGCAAGTCTTGGAGTGTTGTTTGCATTTAAGAACATCCAACGTCCATCTTGTTTTCCATCTGTCATCGAAGCTTCAACGTGATGGCTATCATCCCAAGGAACATATCCATGAGTTGTTTTTAACATGTCTTTGGTTTCTTCGTCAAAACCGTAACCATTTTCTGGAAATACAGAGAACACGGGAATGATTTTGAAAAGTCTAGCTGATGGAATTCCATACACAGACATCTGGCCACTAAATCCACCAGATAAAAAGGCATATACTTCATCCTTTTCTCCTGGAGCTACATACACTCTAGATGCTGCATCAGAAGCTAATGTGGCTGTTGCAGCTCCCTTTTTACAATTTGGTAAAAAAGCAAAAAGGGCAATTCCTAGTGTAACAACAATTATGTTTGATTTTTTTAACATATAGTTACCTATTTTAAATCCATTTTACGGAAGTATTCGAGTATCTCTCTCGCTTCTTCCTCTTTCACATTTTGGAATGTCATTTGTACGAGGTGTTCAGCAAGTAACTCTTGTCCAATTGGATCTTTTTGAGTCATTTCCATTGGGTTTAGAATCATATTCATGATCCATTCAGGAGTTCTTCTTTGTGTAACACCTTGAAGAGCTGGGCCTACGACCTTTTCTTCAAATTTATGACATGCTGAACACTTTGCTTCAAATTGTTTTTTCCCTCTATCAGCCATTGATTGGTCAAGTGCACCAATACTGACTGAAGATACGGGACCAATTCCCTTTGAACCAGCGTTAGATGCAGGTGTTTCTTCTGATTTCTCTCCTCCACAAGCGAAAATTGTTAAAAACGATATAAGACCCATTGTGATTCCGATTTTTAGTCGAATGGATCCTTCTTTTGATTTGTATCGATTCATTGTTAATGCTCCTTTGATTGATAGTGACTTATTTTTTTTCTTGAGGAAGTAACACTGTATCCACAACATGGATGATTCCATTTGTTGCTGGAATGGAAGCAATGATGGTCGCGCCATTGATTAGTGTTTTTCCATTTTTAACGGTTACTTTGGTGTGAGCCCCATTTGCCATACCAAGTTCATCATCTTTTCCAGTAAATTCAGACTTTAGGATAGCTTCTGTTAGGTTTCCTACCACCACATGGTACTCTAAAATATTTTTTAACGTATCCTTTTGGTTAGGTTTCAAAAGATCGTCAACTGTCCCTGCTGGTAATTTTGCAAATGCATCATTTGTTGGTGCAAAGACAGTAAATGGTCCTTGGTTTGCTAGAGAATCAACAAGACCTGCCGCTTGGACGGCCGCAACAAGAGTGGTATGGTCTTTGGATCCAATTGCAATTTTCAGAACATCCTGTTGTGACTTATCATCAGATACAGCAGAGATTCCTTTTCCAGCATCTGCATCGTCACCCTTTCCACAGTTTATGCCAATAAGAGCAAAACTGAGGAGGATCATAATCATTGTTATTTGTGAGAATCTGTTTTTCATTTGTTTCCGCCCAATTTTTAAATCTAGTCTCATTCAATACCAGTCTCAGATGAATTGCATTGATCTGGATCAAGCGGAAGAGGGAAGATTTGGTTGATATTTATCAATCGAAGCTCTAGGTGGATTGGCGGGTTTTAAGGATTTAAACCTTGTTTCTAAGGGTGTGAGGAAAAAATGGAAAGTAAGAGGTAATTATGATCGCAAATTGGGACGTTAAATATGAGACCAATATTTCAGAGATTGACTCTCAACATAAAAAACTGTTTCGACTCATCAATCAAATTGAATCCATTTATGAGGAAAACAAAAGTCATTTATCGAATCATTCAAAGTTACTGATTGATGCAGTTTCAGAATTAGAAGACTATACCATTAGTCATTTTTTGATTGAAGAACGAGTGATGGAGTTGAACCAATACCCAGAATTGGAAGCTCACAAAAAACAACATGATCGTTTTACTGATAAAATATTGGAACTCAAAAAAAGATTAACAACTGGTAATTTAGTAACAAATGATGTCGAATTGAACCAATTCTTTAGCGATTTGATTCAATTTTTGAGACTCTGGTTAACTAATCATATTTTAAAAGAGGATATGAATTATAAACCTTTTATCAAATTAGTTTTATAATCTTTCTTATGAATTGTAAGAAATTGATCTAACCCACATTAATTTGATAAACATTACAATTGCTAAACAAATGAGTATTTTGGCGACTCGTTCAAAATCGTTTGGCAATTGAGTTATCTTAATCACAAGAAAAAAAACGAAACCAATATTATAAGAATAAAACAGAAACCACGCTTGAAATTGAGAACCTCTTGGTAAATCTGATAAATGTTTTGGAAACATCCAATAGGCAGTTCCCATAATGAATTGAATGAAAAATCCCCAAACCATGATCGAATAATGAATTGGCAAAAGAAACCAAAGTGAATGATCCCATAAAAAAATTTTCTGTGACATGAGAAGCGCACCTAATAAGGTACCTAACAGCAGATAAACTAATGAAATTCTCAATAGCCAAACCGATTGAATTGGGAACATAACTTAAGAAGGTTTCCTATTCATAGGTGTAATTCTTGGCCATATCTCTAAGATAAAACATAAGATACCCAAAACTTGTAAAATGATCGAAAGTAAAAATGGTATTTGGACAATTTCGCGATCAACATTTAGAAATGGTTCGGAAGAAAATCGAAACACTAATCCGAGATTTAAGGAAATATAAGAAATCCAAGATATAGTAGATCCATTTTTAGAGATGGAGTTTTTTCCTTTCGGAAACATCCAAATTGAGACTCCCATAATGATCTGGGTGATCCACCCAATGGCAATCATATGCCAATAAACAGCTAGAAGTGGTACATTGATTTGTAATTCAGGAAATTCACTCAAGGTATAGATCACAACACCAAAAAACAAAAATAACATTCCTGATTTGATAAAGTATCTCGATATTTTTGGCATGTTTCTAAATTGTAAATTATTTAGCTTCGGTTTCTAATTCGATTTTATAACCAGCATGACAGGCGACACAGTTTTTTGTAAGTTCATCCATATCCTTTAAGAGAGTATGGATCTCTTCTTTTTTACGGATTTTAGTAGCGATTTCATCAAATTTTTCATGAGTTCCAAAACCTAATTTTTTGAATGAAACGGGAAGTTTTAACAAAATTGTTTTTTCTTGGTGTTCTAAACTTGCCACAAGACCCATACCAACTGCGTCTGCAGACTTAGCTGCTTTTTCATAGTCATTTTCACCAAGACCAGCCAATATACCATTTAGTGCTTCCAATAATGCTCTCATTTCAGTCAGCACAAGTTGTCGTTCAGCAGGCGTTAAACGAATTGCAGTTCTCGTATCAAGAGACTTTGTAGTATTGCCAAAGTAAAAAAAATAACCTAAGGTTATCATGGTGAATAACCATAATAAAATTGCAACTTTTGCTAAATGTAGATGTTTCATAAATTTTCCTTTAAATGTATTGTTCTAGTCCTAAATAAATGCTAAAGACACTCATCGATTTTTGATACGAATATTGCATGGGATGTATTTCAGAAGTAGAAAAGATAGAGTGTGATAATGTCCAGTCAGAAGTTTTACCTCCAACCGTTTTTTTGGGGAATCCATATTCACATGCGATATGAAATGAGGTGTCATTCCATGTGATACTTCCTCCTAAAGACAAATGGTGCGCTATACTTGCACCTAACATTGGACTCACTCCACTTGCTGGAATGATATTATTTCCATAACTATAACCCATTCGTGTTTTATATTTTTCATTCCAATTGTATTGGGTTCCCAAAGCGAGAACTGTTTGATTTTTCCAATTTAAATTAAATTGAAATGAATTTGTTTCTAATCCAACAGGCGTTCTCACCCAAACATCTTCTAATCGAAATTTACTTGAATTAAAACTTTCGGACCATGGAATGTATTTAATGTCCATGTCGATAATCCATCGGTCATTATGATAAGAGATTCCTGCGATATGTTTATCTGGCCAAATCATATATCGAGATACTCTTGTGCCATAGGATCGTTCTGGTAAATAGGAATCCACATGCATGGTTCCATCTAAAGGTAATACATTTCTAGAAGTATATGAGTATGCGATACTAATGTTTTCAGTGATTGGCTTGATGATCCCTAGATAAGGTAAAACGGCTCTTGGGCTTTCTACAATTCTGTTTTGGTATGATTTTAAAGGATTTTGGTCTATATAACTATCATAATATTCAATTGTTGGGAAATGAAATGAAGATCCAAATTCCCATTTAGATCGCTTTACACGTGCAAGATGAGATGGATTTGATTCTAAATCCATTACTGATCCACCAACAGCTTGGAATGCCCCACCCATTCCCGCTTGCCTAGCACCAAACGCTGGTTGCATGATTCCTTGGAACGCCTCTATTTTGGAAGGGATATCTGGAATGATCCCTATCCAAATTAGAATCACTATAAATTTGAAATTGCGACTCGGAATCATTAATTTGAGTCGATTTTCCAGACCGTAAGTGTCAAGAGGATTTTATTCTAAAAGAATGAGACTCCTCTTGAAACGAGGATTCCTAAAAATGCAATGAATAAGGAGAGTAATAAATTGAATCGGCCAAAAAAGCCAGACATCCTTCGATACCGTTCATATTGAACGGGATCAGATTCTAAATAGAGAAATGTTTTTGGACCAGAAACAAAATCATGGTACACAGAAGAAACAAATAAGAATCCAAACAATCCAATCTTTAGGCTAAACATAAAACCAATTGAAGACGTAAAAAAAGTAAAGAGATTGTCCTCTCTTAATAATCCTTTGCCAAATAATATTCCGAAACCAGTAGTGATCAAAATAAAAAATAGGATATAGGAAATTTTTCGAAACTGAAGTGCAGTTAATTGGAGTAAGGTTAACTTCTGTTCCTTCAATTTTTGGTTTCGAATGACAGGCATCACTACAATCACATAGAAGATCATACCTCCAACCCAGACCATTGCCGAAAGGATATGTAAAGTTAAACAAATGAAATAAGTCCACATCGTGGTTTCAAGTTTATGTAGGAGAATCTTTTGTCTTTCTATTTTTTATTTTAGAAACACTCTAAACGAATAGAATCATATTTTCCTTTTAGACAAGGAATCACTTTTTTCGAATGGAATATGCATATGAAATCTTTTAGAAACATTCCAGAACTTTTATTACCTGCTGGGAACTTAGATAAGTTAAACATTGCTTATTTGTATGGAGCAGACGCAGTTTATTGTGGAGTTCCACGTTATTCGTTACGTGCCAGAGAGAATGAATTCTCAATGGAGGATTTACAGACAGCAGTCACAATCGCAAGAAACCTAAATAAAAAAATTTATTTTACAGTAAATAACATACCTCGTAACTCCAAACTTGGTTCTTATCATAAGTATTTAGAACAAATGGCAAGTTTAAAACCTGATGCTATGATTATGGCAGATCCTGGATTGATTCATATTACTAAAAATGCATATCCTGATTTAGATATCCACATCTCGGTACAAACAAATACAATGAACTATGCCGCAGTTGAATTTTGGAAAACATACGGTGCCAAAAGAGTCATTTTGTCTAGAGAGGTATCAATTCCTGAAATTAAAGAGATAAAAGATAAAGTACCTGATATGGAGATTGAAGTTTTTGTTCATGGTTCAATCTGCATTGCTCATAGCGGAAGGTGTTTAATGAGTAATTATTTTAAAAATCGAGATGCAAACCAAGGATCTTGTAATAATGCATGTCGTGATTTATATAAAGTGTATGTTACGAATCCAAAACAAAATGATGAACCAATGGAACTGATTACTGATGAGGATGGAACATTTTTAATGAATTCCAAAGATCTACGTGCCATTGAGTTTTTACAAGAGTTATGTGATGCTGGAGTAGATTCTCTAAAGGTAGAAGGGAGAACCAAAAATGATTTTTATGTTGGCATGGTTGCTAGGAGTTATCGAAAAACATTAGATGGAATCAAACGTGGAGAGAGTTTTGATCGAAAATGGTTGGAAGAATTAGATAAACTTTCTTCCAGAAAGTATTTTTCAGGTTTTTTAACAAGAGGTATGGAAGACCAAATACCAGTAGAAGAACAAAATTTTCAAAACAATGAGTTCGGAACAAGTCTACAAAAAACTCATCATTACGTAGGACTTGTCAAGGAATACCAACAGAAAAACCAAAGAGTCATCATTGAAGTGAAAAATAAAATTGAAATGGGAGATGTTTTAGAAGTGATTAATCCACTTTCAGAGGATGTTGTTCCATTTGTCGTAAATGAAATGTATTACAAAAACAATCTAGTCGATGTTGTTAGTGGGGGAATTGGATCTGCTGAAATTACAGTACCCTTTGAAATCACAAAACAATCCTTTCTAACCAAACGAATCCTATAGGATATACGGTACCGAAATCGATTGGAACAACATTTGTTTCCTAAGATGATCATTCCATTCTTGTTGAGAATAAATTTCTTATTATTTGTTAATGATAATTAGATTGTTTTGATTAGGATTTGTTGTGAAAAAAATAAAATTACCAATTTACCTTCTTATTTTATTTCTCTTTTGGAGTTGTGGAAATGCACAAGAGGAAAGTATGTCCGTGGCTTCGGAAGAGAGAAAAATTGCAAGTGTCTCTGCTGAAAAAAAAGTAACACCGAGTTCTCCTTCATTGGAAGAAAGTCCCGATTCCATTCCACAGATGAAGGAAACGACCATTGGGCCTGTTTTCCTTCCGATTCAAAATAACCAAGATCGTTTATTGGAATTCCAAGTGGATTTAAGTTACCAAACATCGGATTTAATCAAAACCAGAAAGGATTTTTTGGTTTTTGTGAGTAAGTATGGATTTATTGAAAATAGTTCAGCAATGAATTCGGAATCACCCTATATGAATGTGAAAATGCACATTCGTTCTGACAAACTATACGAAGCATTATTGGAATTGGATACGTATGGGACATTAATAAGTGAAAATATAAGTACGATTGATCACACAGAAGGAATGGTTTGGGAGAAAATTAAAACCAACAGAGAAAAAATTCGTTACCAAAGAAGGGTATCTGCCAATCACCAAACAACAGGTAACTCAAGGAATTGGTCTGCAATTGAAGGAGCTATTACAGATAGTGAAAATGAGATCGACCAAACAGAACTTCAAGTATGGAAAATCAATGATAAAGTAAAATGGGCTACATTAAATGTCAGCTTTAGCATTCCTACACCTGCTGACAAAATCATCGTACCCCGATACCAAAATGCATTTGTAGGGATTTTCAATTTGTTTTTAGAACTCACATATGTTTTGGTTTGGATGACCCCTGTTTTTGTATTGATAGGATTATTGTACTTTCCAATTAGGAAAGTACTAAATTGGATGAGAAAAAAGTATTAACCAACCATTTCATTCAGTTCCACAAGTTTGTGAATTGATGTTAAATGCTTTTTTTTCTTCTAAATCAGAGATGGTTTTTGCATAATCACTCTGTAATTTAAAACAACCCATTCGATTTTGTTTGGTGGCATTTTTCAAACAATCACATACGATTTTAGTTTTTTCTTCTGTAGACAAATTTGGGTTTGTCTGCGGAAGACCAGCTAATTCTTGTTCACATGAATTTAGGGAATTTAAATACCCTTCATGTTGTTTGGACCCTTTTTTTAGGGCCTTAACATGTTTTTCTCGCAATTCCAAACAAGCTTTTTTATCAGCTTCATTAGAAGACGAATTTGCCTTTTTAAGACAATTGCACATTTCCATTGATTTTTCCTCTGCATTGGCAGAGACGAAACATGGCAAAAAGAACAGCAACGTTATCAGAGTAATTTTTTTCATAAAGAATTGATTATGAGATATTTTTGAATAAGTCAATCTAGAATTTGGAAATAGAATAAGAAATCAGAATTCAATTAAAAGTTAATTTTTCGAATTAATTCAATTTGGAATTAATTCTTTGAATGCACTTTGATTTGGAAACCTTCTTCCTGAGTTGGGGGAGTGTAATAGGATGTGATCATATGAAATTCTTCTTCTGTCATCGGAACAGAACCCTCAGGTCTCTCTATATTTCTTTTGTGAAGTTGCTGTAGACACTCTTCGTCAGTTAATTCTATTAAATGTAACAAGTGATTGGCGTCAGCGCTTTCGAATAAACCCCGAATCCAAATTCTTGTCTTAGGAATATTGGCTGGAAAATCCAATACAACCGAATTCCCGTTTTGTAAAACTTCTTTAATATGATCACTTAAAATTGTTTTGAGTCGTGCACTGTATTTTTTGTAGTCCTCAAAGTTTTTGATTTCTTCTGGGTAGAGTCGCTGTAACCATATATCTTCGCTGAAAAGTAGTGCATTTTCTTCTTTGGCAATTTTTTTTGATAAGGTTGTTTTACCAGATGCCATTTTGCCACATAGAAAATGTAAGGTTGGTCTATTTGACTTCATATGGTTACGTCTAATTTTGATTGCTTTTCTTATCAACTTTAATTCACTGAATTTACTTTCCAACCAGACGAAAAGGATTCAAAATAGCAATCGGATGATTCAAATACTCCTTATAGAAGATGAACCTGGAATTCAAGAAAGTATTCAAATTGCATTAGAAGCGGATGGTTTTTTGCTAAAAATTGCATTTACTGGAGCCGAAGGATTACAAATGTTAGATGATTGTATATCGCTAATCCTTTTGGACATTGGTCTTCCAGACCAAAATGGATTTGATATTTTAAAGCAGATCCGTCAACAACACCAAATCCCTGTGATATTTTTAACAGCACGAAATTCCGAAATCGATAAAGTACTTGGATTGGAAATTGGAGCTGATGATTATATAGTCAAACCATTTAGTCCCAGAGAATTATTGGCAAGGATAAGAGCCATTCTTAGGCGAACACAAAATCCAGTCTCTAGTGAACCAATATCCAATCAGAAAATTAGAATTTCACTGGATAAAAAACTAGTTTATTTCAATGGAAATTCACTGAATTTATCACCTTACGAATACAAAACGATGGAATTGTTTTTTAAGTGGCCTGGACGGATCTTTACTAGAGAAGAAATTATGGACAATGTTTGGACTGAACCTGAAGATAGTTTTGATCGTGCAGTGGATACTGTGATTAAAAATATTAGAGCTAGATTTAAAGAATTAGATCCCAATTTTGATCCAATAGAAACGAGAAGAGGTCAAGGATACGGATTAAAGGAAATCATATGAATCTTTGGTTACGAATTATCATCAGTTTTTTTTTATCCTATCTATTGGTTTTTATTATTTAATCGATAAAACCGAAGAATCAATTCGTCCTCGTTATATGGAAACAATCGAGGAATCATTAAACGACACAACTCATGTCCTTTCTGCAATTGTTGAAGAGCGAATCAATTCAAATCCGAATGAACGGTTCCATCTTAATTCTTTAGCTGAATCATTATTTAGAAAACCATTTCAAAATGTGCGTAATCGTAATTTTGAAGCAAAAATTTATTCATTATTAAAAACAAATGCAGATCTTCAAATATACATAACTGATGCAAAAGGAATCGTAATTTTTGATTCTGAAAGTTATCGTGAGGGCCTTGATTATTCCAAATACAATGATGTTTACTTAACTTTAAAGGGAAAATATGGAGTTAGATCCAGTAAAATGATCGAAACTGAAAAAGAAGGAGCGTTGTTCATTGCCTCTCCAATTAGGTTTCAAAATCAGATTATTGGTGTTTTAACGGTCATCAAACCGAAAATCGGTGTCATTCCATTCATCGAAGAAGCAAAACATAAATTTTGGCGAATCTCCTTAATAGTGGCCTCATCCATTGCGATTGTTTTTAGTTTGCTTGCCTATATCAGTTTTCGACCCATTTTACGTTTGTCTCAATATGTTACGGCCTTACGAAATAAGGAGAAAAAACCCTTTCCAAAATTAGGAATGAAAGAATTAAACGAATTGGGTAAGGAAGTTGACCAACTAGTAGTCGAGTTGGAAGGAAAAAAATATGTAGAATCATATGTGCAAACATTAACACATGAAGTGAAAAGTCCTTTGTCTTCTATACTTGCAGCAGTAGAATTAATACACTCACATCCAAATGAGGTGGGACGACTCACAAAAACAATTGAATCAGAGGCAAAACGGATTCAAAATCTTATCGATCAATTATTAGAATTATCTTCTTTGGAAGGTAAAAATTCAATCGAATTAAATGATACTATCGATTTGATTTCGTTTTTAAATGAAATCTTGTTTCGATTTGAAATTGAATTGGAAAGAAAATCTATATCAGTGAAAAAAATCTTTCCAGAAGGTTCGGTTTTGATTAAAGGAAATCAAAACTACCTAAGAATGGCCATTGAAAACATTATTCGAAACTCAATTGAATTTGCAAATCCCGACGATTTGATTTCGATAGAATTAGAATCTATTTCTCATTTTCAAACTAAATTAATCATCTCTGACCAAGGGCAATTGATTCCTGAATATGCATTAACGAAAGTCACAGATAAATTTTTTTCCTTACCTAGGCCAATCGGATTGAGAAAAAGTTCTGGCCTTGGGTTAAGCATTGTAAAAGAAATTTTAGATTTTCATAAAGCAGAACTGAAGATACAAAATAGAACTCCCAAGGGAGTAAAAGTGAGCATTTTGTTCCAAAAAATGTAGTCCTCACACAATCCTCACATTGTCATCATAATTGGCTCACCAATTTCATTTACAGTAAATCTGTAGGAGTTTTGTATGAGCAAACTAATTTCGTCTATCAATTTACGTCTTATGATCCTCGGAGTGATGATCATATTTTTTATCATTCCCCTTTCTATGGTCGGTTCCTTAATCGAAGAAAGAAATCAATCCAGATTAGATGCAGTTACTGAAGTAGGAGAGAAGTGGAGTCAAAACCAAACATTCCTTGGACCAATTTTAATCATTCCGTATAACATACGAATTCCAAAGTCAGGGAACGCACAATCCAAAGAAAAGTGGGATTATATCACAGAGTATGCATATTTTCTACCGGAAGATCTTGGATACCAGGTGGGGATGGTAACCGAAGAAAGACAAAGAGGGATTTATCATATTCCACTTTATACAAGTAAAATCAATGTTAAAGGAAAGTTTTCGCCAGTTAAATCAACAGATTTTCCTTTAGATACAACATATATTTATTGGGATGATGCAAGAATCATTGTTTCAGTAACCGACTTAAAAGGATTAGGTGGTGATATGAAACTAACTTGGAATGGCAAAGAAAAAACATTTACACCAGGTACAAAATCAAACTTTTTTCCTTCGGGAATGAGCCTTCCCATTCCATTGGAGGAGAATGAAGGGAATTCCGTTTTTAATATGGATGTTTCTTTAAAAGGATCTGATACATTCTCAATCATTCCGATTGGAAAAAAAACAAAAATGATGATGGAATCTAATTGGAGAGATCCTTCTTTCAATGGAAATATTTTGCCAGTTGATCGAGAGATTTTTGATGGTGGTTTTCGTTCTCTTTGGGAAACTTCTTATTTTTCTCGTTCGTTTCCGCAAGTGATTCATTCCTTAGATGATTCGATCCTTAACTCAATTCATAACTCTGCATTTGGAGTTAGTTTATTGATACCTGTAGATCACTATTTAAAATTAGAAAGATCAGTAAAATATGGCTTACTTTTTATAGTCACAAGTTTCACAGTATTTTTTCTCATGGAAGTGTTCGGTGGTATCTTATTACATCCAATTCAATATGTTTTAATTGGATGTGCAATGGTTATCTTTTACGTTCTCAATTTATCTTTATCGGAACATATCGGATACTTCGTAGCTTACATGATTTCTTCTCTCTCAGTGACTATCTTAATTGGTTATTATGCAATCCATGCTTTAAAGAATAAGAAAAAAGGGATTATGACAGGTATATATTATCTCTTTTTATATTCTTTTTTGTATATCATATTGGCATCAGAAGACCAGGCATTGTTACTTGGCTCAATTACATTGTTTATGATATTAGCGCTTGTAATGCATTTTACTAGAAAAGTAAATTGGTATCAATTCGGTATGAACTTAGAAAATAAATAGATAAAATACACTCTGTAGTGAATTTCAAATTTACTACAGAGTTCATATTAATGATTCTAGATATTTTTCAGGACTCAGTCTTATCATATTTTTAAACGCTCGATTGAAATGAGCTTGGTCAAAAAATCCAAATTTATTTGCATAATCAGGGAAATGAATCGACTTATCTTTTTCTAACCGTTCCGCTATTTCTTGCATTCTAAACTGTTGGTTTACCCATTTTGGACTTACACTTACATTTTCTCGAAATAATCTTTGTAAAGTTCTTAATTGAATCGAATAGATTTTCGAAATTTGTTCAACAGATAGTATTGAGCTATTTGATTTTATTCCATCAATGAAGGAATGCAGAGAAAAATTGGAGGCAAATATTAGAAAAAATATGAATACTTGTTCAAGATAGAAGTGTCTGATATTCGGAAATTTCTTAAGTTTTCAATTCGATATGTCACTAAAAACCCAAAATTGATTAAAAATTTATTCTCATGTTTTGAATTCGTATAGATTCTTAATTTTTTACTCGTCTTAATAAGAGTATGCACTCTTTAGAAGATAAGATGAGTTATTTTTTTCGGAAAATAGGTGCATTTTTATTTGTTTTTGTAGTTTATTTCGCTTCAGGAAAACTTAGTTTATACTTATCTTCGATTGATGGATACAGCACTCCAGTTTGGCCACCAGCTGGATTTGCGCTTGGTTTTATCTTAATTTTTGGTAATCGAATTTGGGTTGCTCTTTTTTTAGCAGCGTATTTTACTAATACACGTTTTTCTAATCCAGATCTTAGCTGGTTACAAACAATCACAAACAATCCTCAAAATATCTTCATTTCGATTGGAAACTCCGTCTCAGCATTGTTTGGTGGCTATTTACTTAAAAAATATTCTGACTCAAAATTGAATATTTTTTCGGTCAGGGATTTATTATCTTTTTTTGTTTTAGCAGGTCCATCTGCAGCCATTGTATCTTCCCTTATTGGTAGCATTTCATTATTTGCCTTTGGTATCATTTACAAAGATTTTTTATTCCAAACATGGTTTACATGGTGGTTAGGTGATTCTATTGGAATCATCATTTTTACACCCATTCTGATTTTGATCTACAAATGGTTACAAAAAGAAGAAACGGGAATGCGATTAGTTCTATTTACTTCTGCCACAATGGGTACATTTATTCTCACACTTACAATTTTTTTTGTAACAAGAGATTGGGAAAAAGAATTTATCCAATACAGAATTAAGTCTGACGGACAAATTATATCATCAGAAATAGAAAACCGCATATTGGAAAATTTGAGAGTGGTTAAGTCATTAGGATCTTTTATTGGCTTACAAAAAAACATGAGTAAAAATGATTTTGATACGTATGCAAAATCAATATTGGATGAAACAGAAAGTGTTTCTGCATTATCATGGAATGTTTTAATACCAAATGCAAAACGTATCGAATATGAATCAAAGTTAAAGTTTGATTATCCAGGTTCGATAGGAATTAATTTTAAGGAAGGAAATGAATCCAAACTTTCTCCCAATAAAGAAAAATATGTTTTCATTCGTTATATTTATCCTATCCTAGGAAACAATTCTGCAGTAGGATTTGATGTATTTTCAAATCCAATTCGAAAAAAAGCCTTATTAAAGGCAATGGAATCTAATAGTTTAGAGATCACTGGGAAAATTAATTTAATTCAAGATAATATAGATAATACTGGTTTTTTAGTTTTTTATCCTTTAAAAAGAATTGATGGTGAATATGGTTTCGCCACCGCTGTAATCAAAATTAAATCTATCATTAAAAAATCTTTAATTGGAAGTGATCAGAATAATCTTTGTGTTCAAATATTAGAAAGTGATGATGAACATAAAAATGAAGTTTATAATAACAATTGTATTGCTTCGCAGGAGAAAATATTCTCAGATTTTTCTCACAGTCATAGTATGAAAATCGGAAGTCATCTTCTGACATTTCGAATTGTTGCTACAAAAGAATATTTTGAAAAAAACTTAACTAACGCTTCTAGATTTATACTCATAATCTCTTCCTTATTAACGGGACTCCTTGGAATACTTATGCTCATCATTCTTGGCAAAGAAAAGAACATCCAAGAAATTGTGGAAAAACGGACTTTCGAATTGGAAAAAGCAAACCGTGTAAAGTCAGAGTTTCTCGCAAACATGAGTCATGAAATTCGCACTCCAATGAATGGTGTTTTGGGAATGTTAACTTTACTAGAAGAAACCAATGTAGATCTGGAACAAAAGGATTATTTGGATAACGCTAAAAAGTCTGTTCTTTCACTTTTGACAATCATCAATGATATATTGGATGTTTCCAAGTTAGAAAATCATAAATTAGAAATTATTCCTACTGAAACAAATGTATATAAACTTTGTCGAGACATCCAGTTATTGTTCCAATCAGATGTGATTGAAAAAAATCTAAAATTTAATTTAGATTTCACGATTGAAGATACAAATTTGCATATATTAGTCGATGAAAATCGATTGAGACAAGTATTAAATAATTTGATTAGTAATTCCCTAAAATTTACTCCAAGTGGAATCATAACATTGGCAGTAAAATTAGATCCAACCCGAAAGTTTATCGAATTTTGTGTTCACGATACAGGAATAGGAATTTCGGAAGAGAATATAAAAAGATTATTTGATCGATTCGTTCAATTGGAAGATGCAAGAACAAAACGATTTGAAGGTGCTGGTTTAGGTTTATACATTTCAAAACAGTTAGTTAATTTGATGGGCGGAGAAATCAAAGTTGATAGTATTTTGAATATTGGATCTACGTTTAAGTTTACGATTCCATTCCACCAAGTATCTGTTCCTAAGCAATTCATTCCTCGAATCGAATCACCAGAGACATTCAATTTAAAAAACATAAACGTTCTTGTTGCAGAAGATAATCTTCTAAATCAGAAATTTGTTAGAAAGGTTTTAGAGAAAGAAAAAGTTCATGTAACGATTGCTTCAAACGGTATAGAAACGATTCAACTTTTAGATACTTCTCTTGTGAATGAGAGTAAAAAATATGATTTGATACTAATGGATATTCAGATGCCAGAATTAGATGGTTTGGAAACTACCAAACGTATCAGGAATCGTAAAGACGAATACCAAAGTATACCAATCATTGCATTAACTGCCAATAACATGGATTCTCAGATACAAGAATACCTCGAAAATGGAATGGATGATTGTGTAAAAAAACCAATTATTCTATCTGAGTTACTCAATTCGATTTATAAAATATTCTCGAAATCAATTGATTCTAAATTGTAATCGAACATCTAAATCCTCTGACAGCATAGTAGGAATCTGCTCCATTATGATAAACAAATACTGTTCCATAACGATAATCACAAAAAAGGGCACCACCTAATTTTCTGATCTTCTCTGGTGTTTCAATCCAACTGGATGGTTTTTCAGTTTTTCTTCAATCAAATTCCATTGAATTCCCTTGTGACGTTCAGGATGGTTTTTAAATCTTTCTTTCAAGATTTCTAGGAATTTTTGATTTGAATTCAGTTAGGAATGATTCGATTTCATAGTATTTTTTGTCACAATGAGGTCCGTAGGTTCAATTAAATTTCGGTCCGAATCCGTTGGTTTTCTTTAAGAATATAATCTTCAAATTCATTTTCATAAGATTTTACTTTTTCGGTAATTTGTTTTTTTGTCTGAAAGAGTGCTGGGTATTTTTGAAGTGAAAAAGTTTCGGGTTCAATCATCACTTCAGATTCCTTTTGTTCTATATCATAAACTAGTTGGTCTAAGAGTAAGTGATATGTGAAATAAAAAGCAATAATCTCCATTTTGTTATCATAGTCTTTTAGACCTTTAATCGAATCAAATTTTTCAATTAAGTTTTTTCCAATGTCATTCAATGAAGTTACTTTTTTCTCAATAGAATCTTTTGAATCTCTGATTTCGAGGAATGCATGCAATAATGGTAAACTAGCAATCTGATTGATCAATATGATTTTGGATAATTGTGTTTTTTCAAAATCATCTATTAAAAACTGTTCGAATTTTGTTAATTTGATTTTTTGAGTTACCAGATAATTTTGAATGAATAAGGATTCAATTGCATAAGCATCAGCTTCAAATAGTGCTTTTACGATTCGATTGTTTTTATAAAATAAAAAATACCGTTGGCTATTAAAAAAATCATAAGCATGAGTGAATTCATGGACTAAGGCGGAATAGAATATACTTGGATTTTTATCAAATTGATCTAAAAAGTAAGTACCTATGACAATTGCTGGTTTTTTATTTTCATTGTAAAAATCAACAAAACCCATTGCTGATAAATCTTGATTCCCATTTACATCGATTAAAAAAGTAATTTCACCTTTCATTGCTTGGCTTATCATAAAATTAACCTTTTGTTCGACAAGATCATGTTTTTTCGGTGAAGATTTAAATACAGTTTCAAATTGTGTAATTGCATTTCTTAAAATTGGTTCGTAGTCAATGAGTGTTTTTGGTTTGATTTCATCTCCCAAAAGTATTGTTGGGAAAATGAATAAGAGAAATAGTAAAGAATATTGTTTCATTTTATTTGCCTTGTTTGAATACGTTTTTAGTGTTTTAGCAGATTCCTTTGGAAATTTCATTCTGAAGATTTAATAGTAGTTTCGATATTAACCTCTTTTAAAGTCCATCCTTCATACGTTTTCAAAAAGAATAAATGGATGAATTCTTCGCCTGATTTAAATTTTAAATACTTCCCAAAAATGTATTGTTCGTTGTTTCTTAGATCTAAGTTTTCTAAAATCTCATTTGGATTCAAATTGATAAGGGAGTTTTGGAGATAAAAGATTCGATTGGATATTTCATTTTTAGAGTTTAAAATTTGAATTGGATTTCCAGAAATTTTGAACTCCTTTTTGTCTTTTTCTTTTAGTATGAAATTTTGATCCAATAATTGTGCAATCTGGTATATGTGTTTGTCCTTTAAGATTCTAAATGTTTCATTTATGTCTAACGTTTCCTTTACACTAGCCGGTCCTTTAAACGAAAGTTTGATACTTGAGACTTTTTGATTTTGAACTTCAATGCTAAAATTTCTACTACGATCGTAAGAATAATATTGTATTGTAGACAATTCTTCTTTCGTTTCTTCATCAAAGGCCTTTCGGATTTCGTCTGGTTTGCCAAAGACAGAAACAACCTTTTCTATTGGATCTCCTAAATTTATCTCATTGAGTCCATAGAATTTTGGATTTTTATTTCCTTGTATTTGAATCGCCCACACTAAGTCTGGTCTTTTGTTCTCAGATTCCACAACTAATATATGTTCGTCTAATTTGTAGGCATCGTAACTATATCCATCTTCAAATGTATGCGATTTAAATGGTTTGCCATAAAGATCGGAAACTAAATTTCGTTTTTGACCGAGTTTAATTCCATACATCATGAAGAGTTTTGATTCTCCAAAAATGGAGAATGGAAGAACAATAACTATGATTATAAAGGACGCAATTACTTTTGATTTCATTTGATATTTATGGGGAAGTATTTATTTTCTTAAGATTTTATCGATTGATTTCCCTTTTGCTAACTCATCAACAAGTTTATCTAAGTACCTTACTTTTTTGGTCAATGGATTTTGGATTTCTTCGACTCGATATCCACAAATCATTCCTTTGATCAAGGTTGCATTTTCATTTAATGAAGCTTTTGAAAAAAATGTATCAAAGCTAACATTTTCTTTGATCAGTTCTTTTATTTTTTTCTCATCAAAGGATGTGAGCCATTCGATTACTTGGTTTAATTCTTTTACAGTTCTTCCTTTTTTTTCTACTTTTGCAACATACAAAGGATATACGGTGGCAAAGGACATTTTTGCAATTTTTTGATGGTGCTCTAATGTAGGTTCCATAAATCAATTCTCTCTTCTCGTTTTGTAATGGTGTGCTATATTTCCTGAGGAAAACGTTTTGGTATCTATCAAATCCAATCTAACAGTTGTTTTTAAAGAGTGATCACTAAATAACTTAGGACCTTGTCCCACAATGACGGGATGGATGACAAACCGATATTCATCGATGAGACCGAGACTAGAAAGTTGGGAAGCAATACTTAAACTACCAACACAAATGTCCTTACCAACTTGTTTTTTAAGAAATTTCACTTCTTCCTCGAGTGACCGAGTAGCGATGGTTGTGTTCGGATCAGTTACCTTCGTAACCGTATGAGAAAACAAAATTTTTCCAAGGGAAGTGAAAACGTCAGCAAATTCATTACTTACGGAAGACATGGATTTATTTTTTGCAACATCAGGCCAAAATGGAACCATCAGATCATAGGTGATTCGTCCATATAGGATCTGATCCGATTGTTTCAAAAAATCGGTGAAGTATTGGTGTAGGTCGTCATCGACAACCATGCCTGTATGGCCATAAAATCCATCCGACGATACATTGATTCCAAAGACAACTTTTCTCATTCGCCTTTTTATATAATCTTTGTTTTGTCTTGGAAGTACATTTTGGACTTTGGAAAGGCCAAATTAGAAATTTTCTAAGCAAATGTTACATAAAACTTTTGTTTGTAAGAGATATTATGGATCTCAAATAGGAAGAATTCATTTTGAATTCGGTTCAATATTTGCAATCAAGTGTCAATTATCCTGTCTATAAACAATAATATAACAAATATTATAGATAATTCATGCATTAAATTGGGGATAAGTATAAGAATATATGTTCTATGAAAATGAATTTTGCATTAACGAACAATAGTTGGTATAAAAAATTCTATGTTATGCGAAAAATTAGTTGACTGTTACTTTTGGATTACTCAGATTTGGCAACATTGTCAAAGTAGGAATCAATCAATTCCTATTATTGATTTTTATATTTGAAAAAACTAAAAGGTAAAAAACATGCGCAAAGTATTGATTGTGATCTTTGTTGTTAGTTGTTGCAATTTGATAATGTGTAGCAGCGAAAACAAGATTTCCAATTTTAACAAAATGTTTATGTTTGGTTCTTTTTTTGCATCTAGTTCAGTTGTTGTTACACCTGAAACTGGCGCTGTAATCCAAGCTCCAACCATGAGTTTAACGATACCATTAGGTGCGTTAGACGAAGAAACAGTGATTACATATTCGGAGACAGGTCTGCCACCAGCAACTGATTCGATTGTACCCCTCCAAGTTGCCTACAAGTTTGGGCCTGAGAATTTGCAATTCAATAAACCAGCACAAATGAAAATATGTTATGATGGTCGACCTGAATTTTTGCAAGGTAAAAGTGAGAAAACGTTACAGATCCAACACTATGATCCTGCAACGAAACGATATATAAGTTATGGTGGTGATGTTGACTTAGTGAACCATTGTGTCTCAACTTCTATTTACCACTTCTCAAATTATATTCTGACAGCCCAAAACTTAGTATTAACTAACAATCCTCCAACAATCGGAGGTGCTACTTTTTTCCCTGGTCGATTGATCGAGGGATTACCAGCGGTTGTAAGAACGAGTATTCTTGATTGGGATGCATCTGCAATTGTGACTGCAAGATTTTATTATAGAACCCAAGGGAGTGGTTCTATTTTCAAAAGTATTGTTATGTTGCCTGATGAAAATGATGGGACAGGTCAATTTTACCAGGCTAAAATTCCTGCATCAGATATTTTTGCAGCTGGTTTAGAATACTATATTGAAGTATATGATTCGTTAAACGCAAGAGTTACTCGGCCAACAACTGCACCAACTTCCTTTGATACCATAAGTGGTGATGTAAGAGATAGTGTAACACCGATTCGGTTTCAAAATACAATCACCAGGATGACTGCTGGTTTTTCAAGAGACTTGACCATTCAAGTGAAAGGAAATTCATCTACTACGTATTACCCTGTGCCAGCGGAAACAATGACCTTTGCAGGTGGAAAGGGGGTTACATCACGACCGAATTGGTTAAGTGCTCGTTACACTGCCCAAGTGATTGGTGGATCATACATCCAAGCAAGTTATGGAAATCTAAATCTTTCCATGCCGATTAATGTATATCCAGGTGTTATGGTGAGGATGATTGTATTATATAACTCAGCTGAGTTACCGAATCCATTCCAAGTGAATGCTGGAACGACAACTGCGTTAGATGCAGCAGGGTATGATGCATTTAATAATTTCATATTTGTACATCCTACATTCACTTCGGAACCAATCATTGGAGCGTTCGGTGATCCCTTTTCGGAATTTGGAAAGTTCACGGCATCATATCCTCCAACAGACAAAACAGGGACAATATCAGTAAGTTTAGGTGGTTTTACATCTACATACAATATCTTAGTCAAAGGGTTTGGAATACTTTGTCCGTATGATGTAGGAACGTTTGATTCTACGTGTATTTTTAATTAGAACGTTTAAATAATTTAAGAGGAAAAAACAAATGAAAGGTAATATTAAAGAATATTTAAGAAGTGGGTTTTATAAAGGTGTTGGGATTACTTTAGGATTTTTTACAACAAGTTTAGTGGCAGCTGCGGCAGCGATGAACTTATTTGCTCCAGGAGAAGTGATTAGTTCTGCAAGGATCAATCAAAACTTTCTCATTGCTGCTCCAGAAGGTGCGGTTGTGGCATTTTATCTAAACAACTGCCCTGAAGGTTGGGCACCTGCAGATGGAACGAACGGCACTCCAAACTTAAGAGGAGCTTTTGTAAGAGGAAGGGATGATATCGGAACAGGTGCAGCAGGTAGAGATGAAGCCGGTTCAAGACCAATTGGAGATTTTCAAAACGATAGTTTCCAAGGTCACTTTCACCAAGTAACAGGAATCTCGGCAAGTGTCATGCAACAGAATTCTTGGAGTGGTGCAGGAACCGCATATGTTGGTTCTGGTTCTGTTAGCATTGGAAGTCCTACAGATGGTGTTAATGGAACAGTTCGATATGGAAATGAAACTCGTCCTAAAAACATAGCTTTGACTTATTGCATGAGAAAAAATTAAACCATAAAATTAGTTATGACAATGATAACACAATCGATATTTACAATCGATTGTGTTTCTTTCCTCACTTGATTTCAATTAATCGCACATTAGCTTAAATACTCATCAGTAAAAATGAAAAGCCAATCAAAAGTGAAAGTGGATTGTACATTCGTATCGTATAACGTACAAATATTGGCTCCCAATGTTTGGTGACCCAAGGGAGATAACCGATTATTCCTCTTAAAAGAAAGACAATGGCTACAAAAATCATACTGTAACGAATCATTTTGGCATACTGTGGGCTTATCCCCAAATCGTTTCGAACTAACCAGAAAACTGGTAAACTTGAAAACAAAACCAATCCTATAGCTACAACAAAACAACTGAATGGCGATGGAAACTTGTTTCCCCTTCCAAATACTTTGTTAATTAAATCTTGTTGATTCTTTCCAGGCCATAAACCACCAAACGCCCAATAAATATGGATAGAAGCTAATAAAAATACGAGAATTGAAGTCGAGATATTCAATATATACATAATACCTAGTTTAATTGATTCTACTTAATAATATACATTTTTCGCTAATATTTATTTAATCAATATTTTATTACAGAATTAAAACCATAGCAATGGTGGACTTTATGATACGGTTGATTAGTCAAATTTGAAAAAAAAGACTTTTTAGTGTCTCGTCTATCTATATTAATTAGATTATGTTTGAGTGTTGATCCTTAATGATGTTTGTAGCTCAATTTCCCGAATATGAAAATAATTTAATTATTTCAAGTAGAGGAAATTATAAATAGAATATTAAATAACTCTATAGTGATTTTACATCCCTAGAATCTGTTTTGTCATTGATAGTAATTCCAGTTCCTTAAATGGCTTATTAGTTAACTTAATATTTGAAAATTGATTCATTTGCCTTAAAGAATTTTCGTCTGTTAAAGCACTCATAAAAATAATAGGTGCGTTGCTAAATTTTCGGATTTTATGCGTAGCATCAATTCCATTAACTTCTCCCTCAAGCATTATATCCATAAAAATTAAATCTGGAGAATTCGATTCTGCCATTAGAATTGCATCTTCTCCTCTCGTACACTTCCCGATCACCAGATATCCATTTTGTTCCAAAAGCATTTTTAGATGCATTGCAACTACCGCATTATCTTCAACAATCATGATTCTCTTCATAAAACACCAAATTCAATGGTATATTTTGTTCCATTTTCAATATCGATTGTCAATTTTGCTCCTAATTGTTCAGCAAAAAGTTTGATAAGCTGTGTTCCATAGGAATTTGAAGTATCTAATACATTCACTCCACCCCTTCCTTCGTCTCCGACTAAAAATTTGCAACGAGAGTCAATTATATATCCTCTCACTAAGATATTTCCACCATTTGCATCAGAGTAGGCATGTTTGTATATATTTGATATTATTTCATTTATGATCAAACCCAGATTTACTATTTTATCGATTTGCAATTCAAATTTATCGACATCGAAATCTAAAATGTATACTTTTTCAGGAACTTCGTAGGAAGCCATGATATTCTTTATCAAGGAATGGAAGTATTCTTGGACGTCTAATTTATTTATACTCTTTAATTGAAGTAATTGTTCGTGCAACAAGGAGATAGAAAAAATTCGATTCTTAGTTTCTTGTATGAAATTGAGAATGTTGGAATCCATGGTATGCTGAGACTTTATATAAAGGAGACTTAAGATCATCTGAAGATTATTTTTGATTCTATGATGTATTTCTTTAAATAAGTTCTCTTTTTCATCTAAAAGTTTAATTAATTGTTCGTTTTGTTCTTTAAGTTCTTCGGTAGTTGCATTAAGTTCTTCAATTGTAGCTGCTAATTCTTCCTTTTTTTCTTGAATGCTCATTTCATATTGTCTTACATTAGATATATCTAGGACAATTGTGAAGATTTTTAGTTTGCCTTGATGTTCTATTAATTGAAGGTGAACTTCAACTGGATAGTAAGTTCCGTCCGCTCTTTTATTGAATGTTTCAAAAATTAATTTATCAATTTTTTTATGAAGCACTGGTTGTATCATTGCTTTGAAAGTTTTCTCTTCAAAATTCGGTTTGATATCAAATATTGTTTTTGTTTTAGCTTCTTCTAATTTATATTTTAAATTTTTTAAACCTGATTCATTTATATATTCTATTTTAAAGTTATTAGCATCAAAAATATATATTTCATTTATACTATTCTTTACGACACTTTGTAATTTCTCATGTTCTGCTTCTAAATTTTTGAAATCAGTTATATCCTGAGATGTTAAAATGAATGTGTCTATTTTACCATTTTCATTAATAATAGGTTTATACGAATTTAGAAAGTATGCATTTTGTGACCTGACTTCATGTACGATTGAGTTACCTGCAAACACATGAGAAATGTGATTTTTGATTGAAATGTAAACTTCTGGCTGTAATACGTCAAAAATACTCTTGTTGATGAATGTTTTCGGATCGATTCCGAATTTTTTGAAGCCACTGCCATTCGTGTATATAAAACGAAGATCTTTATCAATCAAACTTATGGAACCGTTGGGATAATTCTCTCCGACCAGTTCTAATAGAAGAGTAGCATCTGTCCCTATTTGAGTAATGTCGGTTGAAAGATTACTTTGAGAACCTGATTCCATATTAGCGATTTCCTATTTTAAAATATTAGTAAAACATAAATGAGTATAACGAAAATTGTGATGTAAGTGTCCATTTGTAAACTAAAAACTTTACGGAAGTTAGTTTTTGGAAAAATCATATAGATTGAGTTAGCTTTGAAATTTATACTCTTTTCAATTTTTTCTGAGACATAATTTAATTTTATGGATTTACTAAAAATTTTAGAATGAGAAAGACTTAAAGGTTCTAATTTTGATTTCTAGGATTGGATATTAGATACTTATATCTAGATAATTCAGAGATGGAAGAGCCTAAATATAAGTTTGTTAGATTTAAGAAAGAAATGGAGTAAGTTTTAAAGAATATAAATTTGATGTTATATGAAGTATTTTTGTGAAAAAATTTTGTCTTAAAACCAGCTATATGTAAATTCTTAATCAAGTTATTCTTAATCCTCAAATCCAATTGGAATGGTCTCTTTTTTAAAAATCGAATTCATGATATATCTTCAATCATTCGAAATATTTTTAACTGAATGGTTAATTTTGTCTCAGAAGAGAAATTTATTTTTAATATGTTAAAGGACTGTAGTTGCATTGGAAAATATATTCATCTACAAGTAGTATGGCTCAATTATCTACCTTGTTAGATATGAATTAAAAATACACTTTTATATGTTCAAGATTTACTTGCTGTCATCATTAAGGTATTTTCTTTTATTTTGTTCTGTATAATATTTAAGGGGATGATGCTGCAGAGGAAGAGCCGTACGAGACAGCAACAAAGACGCCATCACCATAAGCAACAGTATACCAGTTTGCAATGTTTGGTAGAGTACGTTGTGTCCAGTTGATTCCATCATTTGATGTGATGGCAATGGAAGAATTATAAGCGATCGCAACAAAAACACTATTTCCAAATGTAACAGAATACCAATTCCTGTTGAGCGGAAGAGTACGTTGGGTCCAGGTTATACCGTCGGTGGAAGTTGCTGAAGTATTACTGCCATCAGCAACTATCACGAATATTCCATTCCCGAAAGAGATCGATTGCCAATTGGATGCACTTGGTAACGTCCTTTGTGTCCAATTGATTCCATCAGGCGAGGTGGCAGCGATAGAATCTCCAAATGTAATCGCAACAAAAACACCGTTGCCATAACTTACTGTCCACCATGTAGCAGCTACAGGAAGAGTTCTTAATGTCCAGTTAATCCCATCTGTAGACGAAGCTGCTCGCGTACTCGAAATGTCAATAGCAACAAAGACACCATTCCCAAATGTAACTGATTGCCAACCAGTTGTGGGGGCTGGTAACGTACGTTGTGTCCAAGTGATGCCATCTGTGGATGTAGCTGCAATCGTACTATTGCTACTTGCAACAGCTACAAATAATCCATTCCCAAATGTGACAGAAATCCACCAAGCTCCTACTGGCATTGTTCGTTGCGTCCAGTTGATGCCGTCGGTAGAAGTAGCTGCCATTGTGTTCCCAACTCCATCAGCAATTGCAACAAACACTCCATTACCGTGAGCAACAGATACCCAATTTCCGGAAGGGATGGTTCGCGAAGTCCATAAACTTCCATCAGAAGCAATACGCGGGTTTAGAGACGATAGATTCGTTCCACAATGTGAAGATTTGTCTCTAAAAATTATTTTTGTGAGAAGCGTACTAATGTAAGCTTCTCCATTTGGATCACATACATTTTCCATTTGGATGTTTTGGCAGGAAAACAATAGCCAAAAATTGAGTAGGAATAGAAGTGATAAGGTGTATTCACTTCTTTTTCTCACAACAAATGCTAAAGATAGAATGGAATGTATGATTTTCAAACTTATTTCCTCAAACCATAATATTGTTTTATTTACATAGGAAAAGTCTTGTCAATAAATTATAGAATATTAAATTAAATTAAAATTTTTCATTGTTAGTTTTCCTATTTAGGAAAATGCCGAAAGAATTAAGAAAATTAGTTACTTTTTTTAATCTTACAACAAATAGATTAGAATTTACTAGAATTCAACTGACTTTCTCATCAGAGAGTTTCTTTAATTTACAGTTAGCTTTTGTTTTGTGGTAATGAACTGGAATGCATTTTCAGATAGAGTTTTACCGTTGATGGTAGCAGTCCAAGCCCCATGGCCAGCACCTACCAGTGGATTAAACTCATAGGATGCCCCAGAAGATATGTATGCATCTCTTAGTGCTTCTGCTTGAGTAAAGGGAACATCTGCATCAGCTGTGCCATGCACTATACTCACTGGAGGATCGCTAACATCAAACCTAGATTGACCGGTAATGGCTTGGAGGTATGTCATATGATTGATCCCACCCCAATGGTCGATGATGGTATGGATTTTAGAACCTGCTGAAAGGTTTGTCGTTGAAAGAGTGGAATCAGTTAAAGTTAAAGTCTCATCTCGAAAATCATTTGCATTGGTGATCCCTAACATATTGGCTAAAAAAGAGCCAGCAGAACCACCTAATGCAGTCACATAATTAGTGTTAATTTCATAAGCTGAAGCATTGGCATAAAGCCAACGAACAGCAGCCTTTGCATCACGAGCAGCTGGATACATGGCATAACTTTGTTGTTTTTCTGTGGGTGTAAGGGATGAGTTTAACACATACGTTCCCCAGGCAGTAGAAAGTGTTCCGTAAGCAGATACCAATCGATAGTTGATAGAAATACATACCCAGCCACGACTGGCAAAATAATTGGCAATCTCAACGATGTTTGTATCTTCTTTCGATCCTGTTGTGAACCCTCCACCATGGATGAGGACCATAGCAGGTCGGTTTGTTGGCGCGTTCTCGGGTAGATATAAATCTAAACCTAAATTGACAACACTGGTTGTGTTTGTCCCCCAATTCGAATGGCTTAGTGCTTGTGCATACACAAATGTCGATTTGGAAACAGTATAAGTTGAATTTTGTTTTACAGTCGGTGGGACGTTTGTTTGGCTAAGTTGAACGAGGAGTAGAGTGGAGAGTAACATATTATTGTCTGCATCCGATTTTCCTGTGATTTCATTTGGGAGGGCTGAACAAGACAAGGTAAAACCAAGAGTGCTCAAAACCAATGTTAATGGAATTTGAAAACGAAAACAATTGGGAAGATGTAAAAGTTGATTCCTTTGTTTCATACTTACTACGACAGTTGGTATCCTAAATTCGAACGAATTTAAATGGTGTTCAGTAATTTTTTTATCAGGAATTCTCCTGAAATACAGATTCCGTTTTTTCAATGTGACAAAAGAATTTCCGTCAATTGTTGGGAAAAAATTATTTCCAAGTTGTTAAATCAGAGAATAATGATATGAAAAGTTAGATGTGTCCATGGATCCAGTGACTTTATTTTTTTTTAGAAAAAAGGTCAAGGTCCAGAACAAGTACTATTGCAAGTGTCACCGTTGTTCACATTACCATCGTCACATGCTTCACCAGCAGCTGCATTGCGAATGCCGTCACCACACACTGGAGCTGTACAATCCGAGTCACAAGCAACTGCATTAACACCTGACGAGTCACAGGCTTCAAAAATGCTTTGTCTTGTGCCATCACCACAGAAACCAACACGTTTGCAGGTTGTTGAACACCCGTTTCCGTTATCAATCGTATTGCCATCATCGCATGCTTCTGATGCATATGTCTGAGTGATATTGTTACCGCAAAGACCGGCAGTAGCTGTTTGGATGCTCGAAGCTGGTCCTTCTTGCCCACCACGGACTGCAGTAAGGAAATATGACCTTGAAGTTGCATCCACTTGACCTGTATGCACATATGGTGATGTCACACCAGTAATTTTTGAACCTGTTTGAGATGTGAAACTTTCTGAAGTAGAATGATAAAGGTTATACGATTCTGCACCTGCGATTGTATCCCAAGAAAGTACAATTTGGAGATTGCCACCTGTAGCTGTTAATGTAGGTGCGACAGTCCCTGCTGTAGCTGATATGGCAGCTAGAAGTGCGAAAATTTCGTTATTGTTCGTTCCTTCTTTTTTTGAAATGGAGCATGCCGTAATGATACATGAAATTATGACACCACCAATTCCAATTTTATAAAATAAGCTTTTTTTTATGTTCATATTTTTCCCCAATCTTACCTTGAATCCATATATTAAATTTAATTAACAGTTTGTTAGGTGTTTATCTCGGATTAGTATCTGTCAAATGAATTTTTACATTTAATCCTCATTTAACAAAAGTTTTCAGGATGCCTACAATTTAACTGTATCTGCACCAACAGGGATTTGGACAGGGATCAAAAATAATCCATCTTGGGATTGGCAAACAGATACCTTTCATACATGTACTTCCTGGTAGGATAGTGTTTCCGCTAACTGTGGCAACGACGGAGTGTCAATTTTTCTAGATTCAGCAATTAATTGACTTTATTTTGTTTGGTTCAGTTTGACTACTTTGTATTCTTGATGAAACCGAAAGAACCAAATATTTGGATACAAAATTCACTAGGATTCATACTAGGGAAATTTATTCACCGCCTGCACATTCTAATTTGCATATTTGTATGTATGGGAATTTTTTTCCAATGTAAACCGACTGAGCTAAATTCTGTCTGTGATTCGAGTTCAAAATCATTTAAAGATTCGATTCTACTACTTCTCACATCGAGTGAAAGGTTCCAATTCTGTGGTGGCACAGTATTCCAAAAAAGAGTGAGGACCCCTCGTTTTTTACTCGTATCGAATGTTGGGACTACCTCTGCAACAAGCAGCATCAGTGTCTTTCGCATCGATTCGAATACTGGCCAAATTTCTGCAGTCAATGGATCACCCTTTCAATTAACAGACCGTCCTCGATTTACAATTACCAATTCATCTGGAACAATTGTTTATGTTGCCAATGTTGGTAATACTTCGGTGTCTACATTGAGTTTGAATCCAGAGAATGGCACATTATCGAGCAAATCGACTGATTTGGTTTTACCATCTACTCCCTATTCATTAGTGATGGATCCTTCCGAAAAATACTTGTTTGCGAGTTCCGAAACCACCCAACAAATTCATAGAATGGCAATTGATTCTTCTGGAAATATATCAATCATATCACCTGCGACATCAACTTCAAATCCAACCGCTGGAGCAGTCGGTAGACTAGCATTTGATGCAACAGGGAAACATTTGTACGTTGGACTGACAGGCGCAGCGGCAAACGTATCCGGAATCCAAGGATTTAATTTGGATCCACTCAGCGGGACATTAACTTCAGTAGGAGTTTACTCAACCAATGAGAATAATATTTCCGTTGCAGTATCACCCAATGGTCAATTTGTGTATGGAGCCAATTACTTTTCACAAGATGTTTTTCCATTTGTTAGGAACCAAACAAATGGCACTTTATCGATCCAAACAGCGGTTTCTGCTGGATCAGCACCTGCTTATGCTATTGTAGATCCACTGAATCGATTTTTATATGTTGCAAATAGTGGCATTGGTCAAGGTACCATTTCTGCTTACAAAATTGACCAAGTAAATGGAACATTAACGTCTATTAGTGGGTCTCCATTTAATTCTGGATTTAGCCCAATTGGGATCAGTATAGACCAAAGTGGAAAGTATTTGTATACTTCTAATACTCAAGATGGGAATGTATCAGGGTATACGATTTCGGAAACAGGAGCATTATCTCCGATAGTTGGATTTCCTGTTTCAGCAGGAACCAATACATTTTCCGTCGAGATTGTATCATATTAATAGTTATAATAGACTTTTAATTTCCATGTTTTCCATAAATGCCATATAGATAAATTTATCCAATTTGCGTAGCATTCAATTCAGAACCATTTGTAAATTTAAATTGAACTAGTCGTTGGATAGGGGTATTTCCGAAACAATCACTAACTTTTAGCAAACATATCAAAATTTGTCTTTCTGTAAATTCGTCACTATATACATCATTTGTATTTTCTAACTGGGAAGGTTTACAGTTAAAGATATAAGAAAAGATCAATACAATTACTAACGAATACCTTCTCTTTGCAGAACCAATCCTCTTATTCTTAGGTTGATACTAAATATCTTTCATTGATAAAACGTAGAAGAGATTTAGTGAATTGCTATCATAATATGATGAAATGAGCTTAAAATATAGATTTGGGAGTTCATTTTAAACGCAAAACCTAATCACCAAAAATTTAAATTCTGTTCTTTGGATTGATAAATCACGTGATCGAAGAATCAAACGGATTTGCTTATTGGGTCACAACTATCTTAGAAGGCCAAATGGATGTTAGTGTATTTTATATCAATAATGTTATGTTTATGATTGTACTACTCCTCCTTACTTTTTTTGCTTCCAAAAAGAAGAATTCGATTTCTACATTCTTGTTATTTTTATGGGTATCTGGACAACAGTTTTGGAATTTTGTATTTCATATCTACACTCAGTTTCAGTTTAACGCGTATTCGCCTGGTTACTTCACCGCTATTTTTTTATATTTTCCAATATACATGTACTTAACTTACCTTGCGCTCAGAGACCATCATATCGAATGGAAACAATTGATCCTATGTTTTGTGTTCGGATCTTTTGGAATGGTGTTTACCATTTGGTCAGGTTTATATCATTTTGGTTCAGTTCCATGGAGTAAATGGATTTAAAGAAATAATGAAACATGACTTGGTTTTCCTTTTTAGGACTATCAATTTAATGTAGACATAGTAGTTTCCCACATTTGCGGAGAACCACTATTTCGAAACTGTTTCGTTCATGTGAAAATGAAAACATGAAGCGAACCATTTTCCTTGTAATCAGTTTTCTACTTCTGACAATTCAATGTGCCAATGTACAAACTAGGTCAGAAGATCGATTTTATAATTTGTATTACCAAGTTGCAATTGGAAATACAGAAAGAGTCAGACAATTAATTGTACAAGGTTACGACTTAAACACTCCTGAAGATACGTTTGAAAGACTAACTCCTCTTATGATCGCATCAAAAGAAGGTCATACGGAAATTGTATCACTCTTGGTTTCCATGAAAGTTGACTTAGATGCAAAAACGAGAAACGGACATACTGCCTTAATGATGGCAGCTTATAATCGTTATCCGAAAATTGTGAAAATATTACTAGATGCTGGAGCCAATCCAAATTTAGTCACAAATGAAGGTCACACTGCGTTATCGGAAATTCTCCTTTCCGAAAGGGAAGAGATCGTTAAGTTATTGAAGGAGAAAGGTGCGAAATGAAGTCCCTCATTTTCACACCTAAACTATTCATTTCTCTAATCTTCTTATTATTGACTGTCCAATGTTCTAATACGTTTTCCAATCATTCAATCGATAGTTGTAGGAAAAAATGTGTTACAGACCAATCACTTTGTTATCTGATTACTTTGCAAAGTTCTCCTACAAATACAAACCAATTGAATCTCACCTGTCCGGTCTTATATATGGGATGTTACTCCAGTTGTGATTCGAAAAAAAATTCTGTCTTTTCTTCCAATTCATCTTCTCGGTCAGGCAGTCGCTCGGGAGGTGGTGGTCATTCTTCTTCTGGAGGAGGTGGGCATTCTTCATCGGGCAGTGGTGGAGGGAGTAGTGGTGGTTCCAGTGGAGGAGGTCACGGAGGAGGAGGCCATTGAATACGTTAATCTGCACCCCAAGCCCATTCAATCGTAACACCCATTTTGTTTTTTCGGAATGATATTGTATTTGGAATTTCATCCAAAGAATATTCGGCTGATGTTTCTTTTACATAACTAAGATCTTTAATTTTAAAATCAGGTGATGAAAAAATGGAATAAAAAAATACGAATGCTGTTTCGAGTTTCCAATTCGGTAAAAATAAGATAGCTTTTCCCCAACCATACTCATTTTCACTTTGTTCAACATTCAGAGTAACACCTAATTCCGATTTGTATGATTCGAAATTTTGTGAGTAGTTGGTTTGGTCTTCTTTGATTCGTTTTTTATCAGAGGAAATTTTTTTGAGAGTAAAGATCCGAACAAGATAAGGAGTGATATCATAACCAGTTCTAAATTCGTCATTTCGAATTGGTTGTTAAGGGCTAAGCAGTGGGCTGAAAGCATACCCTTCCTTTCCTTTGTTTTCTACTTTCACCCATGTTCCTTCCAGAAGGATTTGTCTTGGTTTGTTAGTTTCAGGTGTGATCGCATCTAAGAATTTGATTTTCGATGGGACTAACTCCTGATTTTGATTTAAAATTTTGACACTACTTTTGTTCGGAAGTTTTGATACCACTTGGGATTTTTCTGAAGGACTTGATCTTAAATTCAATCCGCGAGGGCTTGTTACATACCAAATTTCACCTGGCAATGGAATTGTTTTGATACTCTCATTCTCCTTTGTTTGAGAGAGAAGGTGATAGGGATCTAATGTAGTTAGAAGAGAGAGTAAAATAAGTTTGAGAAAAATGTTTTTTATCTGCATACCAAAAACCAAACTGATTAAAATCGAGTTATCGTCCTTTCCTTCCGTTGATTTCCATGACCGAGTAATTTTTCATCTAGATTCTACTTCTTGCAGATTCCTTAATAACAATTTGTTGAAGTTCTCTGGTGATTCTAATTGTGGAATGTGACCAACTCCTTGGATGATATGCAAACGAGAGTTGTTGAGTATAGATTTGATTTTTTCAGCATCTGCTATCGGTGTCACGGTGTCCAAATCCCCCCAAAGTAAATCAATGGGCATTGTTAGATTTTTTCCATATTGTTTTGTATCTTTGGCTAAGAGATCATCAGAGTGGAAAATAAATTCACCTAACCAATCCCCTAAAAAAGAAGTGGTTCCCTTGATTCGCATTGGCATTTGAATTACCTTTACCTTTTCTTCGGTGATACAATCGGATGAATGTACAAATTGGCTGAATAATATCTTGGTTAAATGAGGGTTTGTTGCTGTTACTTCCAGGAGTCTATTTCGTAAGAGAGAAAAATTCCAAAATGTTTCTAACAGATTTGGTTCGGAAGGCGTTGTATTTCTTTCTTCTAGGTTAACGGCGATATCTACCAATTGTAATGAAAGGATCCGTTTCGGGATTAGGAGTGCGGTATGTAGAGTCGCACCACCTCCAAATGAGTGTCCAAGTAAATGTACGTTTTGTAATCCTAAGGCATCGATAACTGAAACTATACGTTTTCCTTGTTGGATTGATTTTAATTCTGTAGGTTTAGGTCTCTCAGAAAAACCAAAAGGAGGTAAATCAATTGCTATCGCATAATATCCATTTTGTGATAAAGCAATCATTGTCTCTCTCCAAAGTTCACTCCATGAACCCATTCCATGGATCAAAACAACTGCTGGATTTTTTGGATCTCCCATCTCCTGGATGTATATGTTTACATCATTACTTTGGATCCATCTTCCAGTTTTAGGTGCAATTTCTTCAGGCGAAAATGTTTCTCGATACAATCGTAAACTGGTATAAAAGGCAAAAACTGAGAAAATAACCAGTGCAACAAACAAAATAAAATACTTAATGAGTTTCATATAATCCTAATGTAACTGGTTTTTTAAAAATCGTAAATATGTTCGATTTCTATGTTTTTTTCTCTTAAAATTTCCAACATGGTTTTTAAGTTTTGAACTTTTGATACAAGTGCATAACGATTTTCACCGGGCCTTGTCAGGATGTCTTGTCGGAATACCCTTTTTGCATCAGGAATTGTTGGTAAACTTTCATCTTTTTTTAATAGGATGGTCACTAAGGTCGCCGAAGTATTCCCAGCTATCTCTTGTAATTCGACAGTTTTTCCAATAAGGATCGATTCCAAAGTAGGATGGAAATCTGCATACCTAGGGATCAAATACACGGAATGAAATGGATCGTTTCCACTTAGTAATTTTACTTTATCATTGGTGGGGATACTCTCATCCAATACAATGGCAGTTCCTAAGATGGGATCTTCATAAGTTGCTTTTGTTGCTTTTTTAATCAAAAAACCATAAGCTGCTTTTACAAAAATATCAGTGGTCAGATAATAACGTCTTTCCCATTTTCGGATCATATGATCGCCAAACAATGGAACTTCTGTCCAAAGTAATTTGAGTTCTTGGAAAAAATTATATTCATACCAAGGGGTTTGTAAGATAAAATCTACATAAGATTGGGTGAATTTTGCGTTAAATTGGTCCTCTTCAGTGAGTGCCTGGTCTTCGCTTATTGAGGTAATACGTCCAATCATCTTTTCATAGATCTGCTTGGCTCCATACTCAACTGTTGTACTGACAGTCAACACAACAATCATTAGATGGTATCCATAGTTAAATTCATATGAATCTATTATTTGATCCGAAACAATCATATATGATTTCCATAATTGTAAAACATGTTCCCAATAAGGAAAGGTGCTAGACGTATTCGATCTAAAATACATTGCCTGTTCTTTGGGACTATGTACCAAAAACCACTCTGGAAAAGTTAAGAATGTTTGGTCACCGGGACGTATATGTTCTTTGGGAGTGAATGTTTTTGTCTCATTTGCCATCCATTCACTTGGGACTTTTTCAGTGTATTCAGTACTGGATTGTTTACTTGTCCATATACTAATACTAAGGGAAAAGGAAATTAGAGTTGTGAAGATCAATCGGCTCATTTTGATACCTTTGTAAAAATCATAAGAATGTTATCAGATGGGTCATCCTTTTGAAGGAGTCTTTCTGGTCCTGCTTGGAGATTGAATTTTTTTAGAATCTCTACCCATTCCTCAATCGAACGGAATTTTTTAAATTCAGCAGATTCATATTGCCAAGTTTCTTTTAACCCTGCATTAAAAACTGTATGGATAATGGAAACAAATTCAAACATTTCTGGATCTTTTACATCATGATCTCTTAATATGAATTTACCTCCAACACGGAGAACACGATTGATTGATTGGATAAACGCATCTAATTTATGTAAATGAATATGGTGTAAACCAATGAGACATGTAACAAGGTCTAGGCTCTCAGATGGTATTTCATTGCTAATGGGATCATAATCATTGAGTGGAAAAAAAGTTCCAATTTTTTTGATCCCTCCTCTTTCGAGTATATCAACAGGATTGTTTTTTGGTGGAACTGAATTTACAAGATAAATGTTTTGATTCAATTTTAGCTTATTTTGTAAGCTCGAAATGTACCTTCCTGTGGTTCCAATTTCCAAATACCCGTTAATGGTTGTATTGGTTCCGAGAAGCTCCAAAATCTGAAGAGACAATTCTCTTTTTTGTTTGAAGAGTGCAGGTAATGCATATGTTAAATCAGCATGGAATGGTTTTACTGAATTTAATCTTTGTACAATTTGTGAATAAATTTCCTCATCGGTTTTATACTGTTTGGTGGTATCGTAAATCAATTGGAAGAATTTTTCTTCTGGATAAAGATTAAAGATCACTTGCAAAAATCGATAAAGTGCATCACTCCATTTAACATTCGCAAAAATGCGGTGAAATACCGAATCAGGCAAATCTGGTTTTGGATTTTCTCTATAATAAGTATCCCAGAAAATATTTTTAAATCGAAACTTAGGATCTAACTTTTCTTTTAGGGCAAAAATTTCTTTGTACTTCGGATACGCTTTCTGAAACATTTCTCTGGATGCATGGGTTTGGTACGGTAAATAATATGTACCTCCAAATTCAATACTTGCGTCCATTAGCTCTCGAGTCCAAACTGCCACTTTTAGTTTATCAGTTTCGTTTACTTTTTGTTTGTAATACAATACAAAGGCAAAACTCTCTTTAGGTGCCCAAGACAAATACGTTTCCTCATCTGCTTTTGCATGACGAACGGATATATTCACCATGTTGACTTTGTGTCGTTTTAAGATGTCACACAATCGATCTGAGAACCCATTGAATTTATCAATGGGTACAAAGTATTCTTGTAATACATATGTTGATTTTTCGCGCGCAGATGGTTCTAATTCTAAAACATCGTAACCTGCTTCATAATTTCTCCAGTGCACTTTTTTGGCAAAAAATAGAAGTGGATCCACGATGTACTCTCGCCTCCATTTCCCAAATGGAGATTCTGTAAAATCCCAGAAAAAATAACGATGGATTGGGTAGGAAGATTGCAAAGGCATAAATCTAGATTTCACAGTAGGTTTGTCTAATGTAAATTCCCAACTAACGGCTCTGATGTTTTGGTATTGAGGGGGGTAAATGTCTGCATTGTGAAAAATTACTTTTTTATCTTCGCGAATGTTATATTTAAAAAACTGGAAGTATTGGTTCTTTTTCATTTTTTTGCTGACTTGTTTGACTTTGACATTGTCATCCAAATCAAATTCTACTGTTGCAATGATACCAACGGAATTGTAACCACCAATCATCCCAGCAAATACATCTGAGTTTTCTTCTCTGTTTGCTTTTATCAAACTTCCATCTGCAAGGATCACTTCAATGGATCGAACTGATAAAACAACGGGTCCGAGTCCCATATATCGTCCATGGCAATTGACACTCAATGCACCTCCTACGGTGAAGTTTGCATATGTTTGCATGATTTTGACAGATAAATCATCTTTATCGATATAATGTTGGATGTCACACCAACGTATTCCCGCTTGGACTTTAATCCACTTTTCAGATGGATTGTAATCAATGACTTGATTGAGTTTTCGCATATCAATATGCACTGAACCTGGACTTGCCGTTTGGCCACCCATACTAAATCGACCACCACCAACTGAGATGGGAGCATTGGATGATTTAACAAATTGGATCAATTCATCCAATGATACGGGGCGAAAAACGGAAGAAACAATTACAGGATTTAATCGGGTCACATCATTGATGATGACCTCAGATGATTTTAAGTGAGGGATACTTGTACCATCATCGTTTTTATAATAATCAATTTCTGAGCCAGGAACGGAACCATACTTGTTGTTTTGAGGGTCTCCTTTTTTGAAGGCCAAAAAGTAGATCACAACCAAAGGACCAACAATGGGTATCAGTGTGAGTAAAATTGTATTTCCAGACTTTCCAATATCATGAAATCGTTTTGCGGAAACGGCAAGAATCCCCCAAAGCATCAGTGGGTAGATGATCCAGGTACTCGTATCTCCCAAACAATAATCCAAAGTTTGGTAAAATACATAAAAATTGGACCACATAAACAATGAGGCAATCCAATACACTTTTCTATCAATTCGGCCCTTATAATTTAAGAGTAGGTAGGTGACTGGTAGAAGTTGTTTGATTTTCAAAAAATCTCTCCTGGAGGGTTCATCTCTAAATGGATGGAAATAAATTGCAATCAAAAACTATGATTGCCCTAACTTCTTTTATGAGTGGGACATTAAAAAAGGAGTTGCAACTGTTAGATTCAAAAAATTCTCATTTTCTGACTTTTTTAGTCTAACAATGGATCAATCCCATTGTAATCCAGGTGATTGGAATTCTGTATCGATAGGAAAGGAAAGATTGAATTTTTCTTTCAAAACATAGTTTAATTCTTTAGGTGAATTGATGATTGATTTGTTAGCAGATCCGTTTTTATCACGTTCTGAAAATTCTCTGTTGACGAGTGTAATCCTTTTTCCATCATCTCCTGCTCTAGCAACGATTAAGCGATCTTTAAAATGTGATTTGGGGTGGTTACTCGTATACCAATTAGCTAACTCACGATCGATTTCAGGCATTTCTTCCAATGTAAATTCGCAAACATCAACCCATCCATTTGGAAAAAGAACCTGATGGAAATAACGATTTCCTTCAGAAACAATTCTTCTTGTTTCGTGATTTGTGATTTGTTCTGTATCTTGGATGAATTGGATCGCAGAAGTGAGTGATACTCCACCTACACCAACATCAGTAAACCATGTGGTGCCAGAAAGTTCTACCTTTAGAAAAACATGTGTTCGTGGAGGAGTAAAATCCCTCGGTCTATCCAATCGAACTCTCGCACTGATGGGAGTCACTTGAAATCCTAGTATTTGCAAAACATACAATAGAAGTCCATTTTGTTCAAAACAATACCCACCACGTTTTTGATTGATTAATTTCTCAATCACTGCATCCAAACTAATGTTGATACTTTTTCCCAAAAGAATATCTAAGTTTTCAAAAGGGATACTGCGAACATGGGCTAATGTAATATTGTGAAGTAATTCTAGGGAAGGATTGTGTGGGCCCTTATAACCAATACGATTCAAATATGCTTCTATCAATTGTTGATTGTTCAAAATTAAATTCCTAATACTTTTCTTTATGTTAACGCATTATGAAGGAAAGTAAAAGAATTTTCTGAGATAAACACATAACGAGAAGTTTATAGAATTACCGAAGGACAATGAATAAAGTTGGAAAAACCAAGCCAACGCGCCCCGGATCGAAGCGGAAATCCTTTGTGGAAACAAAGATTGCAGCGGAGAGCCGGAAATGTGCGCCCCGCATTTTAAGTCTGACAATTTCCATTGCCAGACCTAAATTCAATACAACGTAGGTTATTTTATCTTGCGCCTTCGTTCATGATTTCACTGTGATTTTTGTTGAGTCCAGCTGCTGTTAAAGAAGGTGCTCTGACATGACCAGAATACTGAGTGTAGGTTGTGTTTCCACTCACAAAGGAACTTTGGCACTTGTCTAGACCACCTGCACGGTTGTATCCGCAAGAAGAGTGAAATGCAACTGCATAATCATCAGCACCAGGTAGGATAAAATTAGCACCAAACTTACTTTTATATCCTGGAACATGGTTGATTGTAACGGATGCAGTCAGGTTGTGATTGTAAGCTCCACGAGCAGTGGTTACCTGAAGTGACTGATCCATTGCGTTTCCGCCACCGCCAATTACGTTTGCAAGCTCTGAACCACCGGAAGCAGCTGCAAGTGCAGTTACTTTTGTGATATTGAAACCTTTGGAAGTTGTTGTATCAGCTAAACTTGCTAACCAATATTCGATTGCATAACATCCAGCGGAATGGCATACAACCTTACAAGTGTTTGTTCCCTTGCAATAACTCATGAGACCAGTTGTGATATTTGTTTGGGCTCTCGCAGATCCGTACGTTCTTGGGTCAGTGCTTCCATCGTAACCAATGAATATCTTGGCGCCAGAAACCGCATTTGCGTTTGTCCCCCAATAGCTGTTTACATCGGTAGTTCCCACCCCGTCGTGATTTTTGCTGGATTTACCGTGAATGAACACGGTGTAAGTTTCGGCACTGATGCTCGTCGCAAACAGCAATGCCAGTATTAGGTTGATTGTCATTTTCATCTTTCTCTCCTTTTTCAAGTAGCCCAGACTTATAAATTTGGTGAAAGTATGTCAAATATTTATTTAAATGTCATAAATATTTCTAAAAAATCACTAAATGACACAAAAAACAGCTACCTTTCGTAAAAATACTCAACACATGTCAGGAAATTTAGGTAGCGTTTTCCCTTGGTAGAATGGGTCTCAATCGAAGTTTCTTCTTAAAGATTCCCGAGAATTGGTGGAAAATAATTGTTTCCTATTATATGTGTAAATATAGTAAGTGTACATACTATAGGAGATTTTATGATCGTCAATACGTACACATACACTACAAACGAAATCAAACAGGAACAAATTTGGAAATTGATGTCAGATGTGAATCACTGGAAAGATTGGGATTCAACTCTTGAAAAATCGGAAATGTTGGGACCATTCGAAACTGGGAATTTTTTTATGATTCGCCCAACTGGTGGACCAGATGTAAAAATTCAATTGCTAGAAGTGAGACCCAATTCTTATTTCAAGGACTTTACAAAATTTCCTTTGGCAAAAATGGTTGGGGAACATTTTTATGAGAAAACATCTGAAGGTCTCAAAATTACAATCACCATGTCGATCTCGGGACCACTTGCGTTTTTATGGAATATGATTGTCATGAAAAATATCGTAAGTCATTTAGCGGAAGATGTGAAAATTCAGATCAATGAAGCAAAAAAAATCAAATAGTACAATTGTTAAGAGTGACTTTAGCGTAAACAAAGCAGAAGATAGCTCTGGGTTTCTATTATGGCAAGTAACGAGTCTTTGGCAAAGACAGATTCGATATGCACTTGAACCACTGAAATTGACACATTCACAATTTGTATTGTTAGCAAGTATCCTTTGGTTGACCCAACAAGAAAAGGAAGTGACTCAGGTTATTTTGTCAGAACATACAAAGATCGATCCGATGACTACTTCTACTGTCATTCGCACTTTAATCCAAAAAGGATATGTTGATCGAAAGGAACACAGTACAGATACCAGAGCAAAAATTGTGAGTTTAACTAAGAGTGGTGAATTGATTACAAAAAATGCAGTAAAAAAGGTAGAAACCTTCGATCACGATTTTTTTTCTGCATTAGGTATCACCAAACATGAATTTAATGAGAGTTTATTGAAAATACTGTCAAGATATTGACTGTATCAGTTACATCGAAACAAAGGTTATGCAGAACAACGGTCATTATCATCGGTAAATTGATGATCAAAACCTTGTATTTCCAATTTACCATCGGAATAATTTACCCGTAAATTTTTGTTTTTTCCAATTTCCTTCCTTGGACTCGGATCATCAAATTGGATTTCCAATTGGGAGTCGTTTATCCATTTATATCTTCCTGTAAATTCTAGTTTACCAATGGGATTTGATTCTGTCATATCTAGTTTACTATAGATAAAAATTCCATCTTCCTTAAATTGAAATTGATCCATTGGGCCATACGCTCCAGGACTTGGTCCAAACCAGGTAATACTTGTTAAAATATCTTTTTTTGTTTTACCAGATAATTTCTGAAAATAGTATTTCCCTCTGAGAATCACAAAGTCTGTATCTGTTAGCAGTTTTTTTTGATAAGAAGGTTTTGATTTGATCGCTTTCTGAATTAGATTGTATATGTGGACTTCACTTTCAATGTCTTCACATTGTGCGAGTAAAAGGGAATATGTACATGCTAAATTATAATTTGCAAATGCATCATCTGGTTTGTCTTTTAATGTTTTCTTAAATGAATCAACAGCTGTGAGAAAGTCTTTGTTTTTGAGGGCATCGATCCCTTTTTTGTTCCAGTTTTCTGTGGTTTGAGAGAGAATCTCTAGAACGAAAAAGAGATAAAAGATTAAGAATCGAAATGACATAAAATTTACCTCAGGCAAAAACTTTTGAATGCATCTCTTACGCGAGATAATTTTGTTTCGTTTGATTTGAACAAGTAATTTAATTTCCTGATACAAAAAGAAGATTCATGCTATTTGTAGTATTTGGAATTGTAATTAATGTCGGAAGACTCAACTGTCCTGAGCTATTGATTGGATAGGAACCTAAATGATTTGAACCGTTTGTAGAGACACAAACTGCATATAACATATTTCCTAGCGGATGAATTGCTAGTCTTGTTACATTTGAGTTTGATGTACAAGAAGCACCACCGGGAGTCGGAACCGAACTGAGAACAGTTGCATTAATAACGCCCGTTACCTGATCAACAGCATATGCATAGATATTGGTTTCCCCATAAGCATAAATATATTGACCAGAGGGATGAAGAACAATTGATTTCGGAGATAGATATGCCGTAGGACTTTGAACCAAAACCGATGACGGAGCAAGGACGGCATTCGATGTAGAAGTAACGGACATTTGAACAATTGAACCATTATTCCCAAGGTTCGAGTTGTTTGCACAATACAAAAAGTTTGCATTGGAAGAATAGATACAATGTCCGTTTTCGGGATATAGGGTAGTATCAGTCACTGTTGCATTACTTGTTGGAGTTCCAACGGCTCCAGTATTCACATCTGCTATGGGGTAAAACATTCGTGTTGCTGCACTTAGTTTGTGAAAGGTCATGAAATAATTTCCCGTTGGATGGATTGGGCCCATCACTGACCAATTTTGCCCCGTCACAGTATTTGCTTCACCGGAAAAAGTTCCTTCAGAGTCTAGTTGTAATTTTGAAAAAGAAGTAATGGAAGTAGCTGTATTCACTGTGTAATAAAAAAATTTTCCACTAGGATGAAATGCTGTGGTACCTTGTATGAGTACAGGAGTTACACTAGCAACATAGGTATTTTTCAAAGATAATGAACCATCGGAATTTCTGAGATAGGATTGAAATTGATTTGCTCCATTGATCACAAGATGTCTTCCATTCCACAAAATTGTAAATGGATTTGTTAATGAAGTCGCAATGCTTCCTTTTAAGGAAAGAACACCATCGTTTCTTGTATTAAAAGTATACAGGAGACCATTTGAAACATCTGATAAATATAAGGAATGAAGCGGTTGCGACTTTGAAGGGTCTATTTGTCCCGTGCAAGATTGATTCGGAGATATCAATTTTGAGAGAAAGAAATTTTTTGATGAAGGGTCACAGGCAGCATTGAGGTCAGCTGGTTTACAGTTTAATAGGAGATAAAGTAATGCAAAGGAACAGAAACAGCGAAAAACATTTCGATAGGCTGATAATATTCTAGATACATTAATGTTGAAGGCTTTTTGTGAATGAGTCAATCTCGTACTTATCCCTAAATTTAAAAATGGGCAATGCTCGCCAATAGAACAAATTCGAGTAAACAATACCCAATAAGAAAACTCAACTAATTTAGTATCAAAATCGCTTGGTCAATAATTTATTTTTGATGTATATGATCCAGATTTGCTTGAATCGTTAGAGTCGATTGAGCGAAGAATATACAATTGATTGTTTGTAAAAAAAAAATCAATTTCTTTCACAGTCCAAAGATGGTTTTCTTATGTATTAATTTTGAATCCCAAGTTGTTTTTTCCAATTCTTTGCATGTGTTTTCCCATACCGGTATCCGATCTCAACCAGTTCATAGAACTTTTTCCAATCAAAGAGTCCATACTCTTCGACTGGTAACTCTGCAAAAATATCAGACTCAGCTTTTGCTTGTGCCATCGCAGCATCCGAGGCCACAAAAGTGGCACGCATCATAAGACTAAGAAGGTTTGGGGCTTCTTTTAAATTCTGCGCTTTATTGAAGAGCCGTTTGAAGAGCAATCGAAGCGCCGATGGTAATGCACCTGAATTATTTTTGGGATAGATGCCACCAAATAGTTCATCGGCTGCTGAATCACCTTCTGACGCAAGTGCCACAGAAATCACAAAATCAGCTCCCTTCTCTCGCATCACAGCACCGGGGATATTATCTAACATTGCTCCATCGACTAACAGTTCATTGTTTTCGAAGAAGGGAGGTAATATACCTGGTATCGAAGCGGAAGCGCGGAGTGCTTTCCATAATGGACCACGGTCTATGATTACTTTTTGCGCTTTTGAAAGGCTTGTTGCCACAGCAAAATAAGGAAGCCAGAGATCTTCGATCATCGTATCTCCGACAAAACTCTTAATCACCGTATTGAATTTTTTACCTCGAATGAGAGATACAACGGGAATGGTATAATCGTTTAACGTTTTTTTGTCACTCATGAGAGCCTTAGCAATCCGTTCCAAATTGGGAGCATCGTTACCCAAAGCATAGATGCTTGCCATAAGGGCCCCTGCACTTGTACCACCGATCATGTCGATGGGAATGTTCTCTTCCTGCATGGCTTTGATCAGTCCAATATGAGCAAACCCTTTTGCACCTCCACCACCAAGAGCAAGTCCAATGGAACGGCCAGTGATGAATCGAGTTAGACTTTCAAATCCGTGGTGACTATACGTACGAATATGTCTGACAACATCTGTTTTTCTAATCTTTGTTAGGTTAGAAATATTCTGTGGTTTTTCATTTGGGTCAGAGTAGAGTAATACTAGTTCTCGGATGGGACCATGGGTTTCTTCCGAATCTCCCAGAAAACGGATTTCTTCTGGAGAAAGGGCATCTGCTTTTTTTGCATCACTTAACAGTAAAATACGGTTTGTATGATGGAGAATTGTTTCTGTCCAAAGTTTGTCTTCAAAATCGGGACATAGGATTAGGAAGTCATGCGAGTCTTGCAAATGATATAAGGATTCGAGAATGTCTGATATTGCGTGTTCACGGTCTCCCTTTTGTTTTCTAAAGTCTTTGCTTTCGACGATCGTAGTGCGTCCGATTTTTTTTAAAGCACTGGCAAGGTTATGGGCAAAGTCCCGAACCGAAAGATCCTTCTGGAGTGGAAAGAGAGTGATGATGCTCCTTGTTTTTTTGACAGTTCGTTTTCCCATTCGGTCCTTGGTAAATCGATCAGCTATGAGTTTGGTGATCGCAAGCATACTTGGCGGATGTTTGGAAAATACAGTTTCGAATGCGACGGTGCTAATTTTTACAATCTCACATGATAAAGTTGCGACTACTGTTGCCGTTCTCGGTTCCCCTGTTAACAGTGCCATCTCACCTATGATATCACCTTTGGAAAAAGAACCTGTTGATACGACTAGACCTTGGTCGTTTCTAACTTCATACACCAAACTACCGTTAACGACGACGTACATTCCGTCGGCTTTGTCACCTTGCCGCATCAGAGTTTCGCCACCTGGCAGAAAAATCCATTCCATCTGTTGTTCCAACTCAGAGATGAGTTTGGTTCCAACACCTTGGAAAAGTGATACCGAAGAAATGAGTTCTTTAATGCGCCGAGGTTCTGGACGAAACACACTTCTGTGCAGAGCACGTGACCTTCGGCTAATAAGTCTGACAAATGCTTTTAGCTCTTCCGATCGATCCTTAAAGGCTCTTTTGAATTCGTTTCGATCAATGCGGTAAACGATGCCAGATTGGTCACAGACAACTGTGGCGTTTCGAGGTTCGTCCGTCACGAGAGCTCCTTCTCCGAAACAACTGCCAGGTTTCACCTCACCTAATTTCTGCTTTTTTCCGTCATTCGTCACATAAACACTGAAACTACCTGTCGCAACTAGATAGAGTGCATTGCCATGTTCTCCTTGTTTGATCACAACTTTGTTCTTAACAAAATTAACTTTATGGAACGATCGTTCCAAGTGTTCTTTTGTTTCTTTGGAGAGGTTTAGGAATAAATCAGTACTGGAAATGATTTGTTTTAGGGTTGGAGTAATTGTTTTTGACCGCATAGAAAATGAATAATAATCTTTCTACGATCCCGATCCCCCCTCTTGGCAAGGATACCGAAAATCGTGACACACTGTCGATCATGGGAATGGAATGAGTTTGAAAGCGACTCTATTTTTTTCGGGGAGAATGAAAAATTTTCGCATGGTAATTTTTTGAGAAGTAATCGAAAATAAGATGTAGATTTAATTCCCCGTTCCTTTTTGAAAATAGGATCCAAGATTCTAAGGAAGTGATTTAATCATGAAATCTCCGAAATTCTCTTTTGCATCTTATTTTTTTCTTTTGTTAGTGGCTGGGCTTATGGCAACCTTCTCCACTCTTCTTGTGATCAATGCTAAAGAAGATTGGGAATTCCGACGTCTATTTTGTGAGGAAAATTCGATACATCATAAAGAGTTTCGATTGATCTCAGGTATCATTTCTCAAAAAAGTTTGCCTGATCCTGAATCTGGATTTGTTGTCTATAACATTGAATACCAAACAAAACGGAACCATTGGAATTTGTATCAAGTATCGGTGGGAAGTTTTTTTTTAGAAGTGAATCAAAAAACGGAAGTTCTAGTTTCTTATGAATCGGGAATTGCAAATCATAATTTTGATAACAAAAATAGAACGTTTAGAAAAACTCAAAAATCATCGGAAGCCCAACTCCGATGGATTGGATCCAAAATAGGAGATACAGTCACAGTAGTATACGATCCAACTCAATCCAATGTTGATTCAGATCAAATACAAGCAAGTGCAGTATACGCAGGTTCTCCTTCCGATCTTTGTCAGGAAGAAACATCAAACGCATTCACTGCATTAGGTGGCGCTTTTATTTTTGCATTGATTTCCCTTGGTATCAGTTTTTTCCTTGGGAAAGGAATGCTTCGTATTTATCGAATGAATAGAGCGAAGCGATAAACTTTTGTATTTGATCTGGGCGCCTCGAATTTGTTTGGTGAGGATCATTCTATCGAATCGCGATCCCGCTCTTCGCTTCAATCTTTCCCTTTGGGAAAGGATTTTCGCTACGATCGGTGGCGCACGGATAGAAGAAATAACTTATCTTTGTAGTTTGCTCTAATAGCAGGGAATATTGAATCACATTTCTATCTTGATCCAAACAAAACTGGTCCATAGACTGGCGCAATTCCTAAAGTCATAGTACAATCATATTTCGGTGGAGGTTTTCTTCCAAGTTCATTAGGAAATACAGTAGATGATATAAGAATCAGAAGAAAAACTATTTTAATTCGAGTTTTGATTCAAAAATCCATTAGATGGTTACTCTTTACCAAATGCCTTCCAAAAAATATCTGAGTGCTCTTTTAAATAATCTTCAATATTTAATGGACGTACTTTATGCCCTCCTAATTTATTCTGATGTAATAAAACCAAGAACAATGGTGATAATAAAAAAAGTGCGGCAACTCTTGGTTCACATTTTATGATTTCATGATTTCTTTGGTGGAATTCGATTCTTTTTTCCACGGCATTTAATAATGGTTCAAATAAGTGAGTTAGGTAAGTTGGTCCTAGTTCTTTTTCTCCCATACCATGAGCTAACCCAAACTGATGTATGGTGCCAACAGGACCTTCTTGGAACCCACTCGTAATGAATTGTAAAAGTTTGAATATCGATTCTTTTCCATTCCCTTGGGGAAGTTTGACTTTTTCTAGATAACCTTCTCCTTTTTTCTCAATATATTGAATTAAAGCTGTCATCAATCCTTTTCGATCTTCAAAATAGTGTTGTAAGGTGGGAGGAGAAACACTTAATAATTCAGAAACATTTCGAAAACTTGGAAATTCTCTGAACTTTTTCTGAACCATTTTTTGAAAAAGGGTTTCAAGGAGTTTATTTCTTTTGTTTTCATAGTCTTCGTTTTTACTTCCTTCCCGTCTTGGCATAATCAACCTCTAAAAAAAATTCCAAAAATAATATGAAAAAATCATATCATTCTGTAAAAGTTCATCCAGCTTTCCTTTTTCATTTTCTAAACTTCTTTTTTTTGCTATTTTCTTCGAGTGTTTCCTATTGAATCTAGCGATTTCTATTTTGATTTCAGTTGCGTTTCGAAAGTAACATTTCAATTCGGTTTCTGTTAAACCCATTAACCCTGAAAGAGTTTTGTAATTCGGAAATTTTTTATATTCTTTCTTCTTTAGAAGTTTTACTAATTTTTGAATCAACAATTCCTTTTGCTTTTTAATTCGAATGATATTCTTGAAATTATTTTTTGTCATTTCATTCAATTTTATAAAATATATCAACCGATATACTGTATAAAATATTATATAGAGCGTGATATATAATATTTTGCAATGATTTTTTCGGGATTTGATAAAAGCATTATATTCAAAATGTAGAAGGCAGCGTAAGGAATTTTATCTTTTTCTTTAATTCCCGCGCCCTGGATCGAAGCGGAAATCCTTTGCGATTGCAAAGATTGTAGCGGATAGCCGGAAATGTGCGCTCTGAGAATCTTAAAGTCATTTAATTATCTACAGTATCAACTGATACACAGAAATTTGAATCGAATGTCTCTATTATCTACACGAGATTTTTATCGGATCAATCTCACAAATCTTGGTGAATGACTATGAATGTACCGAATCAATTCCTAGAATTTATCAATGGTTTAAGTCTGATTTCGGAGAAAGTGTAAATGGAAATGGTTTCCATTATTAAATAAGCTGAATGACTTGTTGCCACAAGATAGAGTACATTGCCATGTTCCCCTTGTTTGATCACAACTTTGTTTTTAACAAATTTCACTTGATGGAACGATGATTCCAAGTGTTATTTTGTGTCTGAAAGCGATTCTATTTTTTAGAGGAGAACGAAAAATTTAACGTCGATGTGATTTTGAAACAAACAAAAATAAGATGGAGATTTTAGGTCTAAACCGAATCAACTTTCTTACATTTGAAATGTTTGGACCCCTTATAGGGGAGTTAAGTCATTATCTCCACTCACTAATCGTTGTAAGTTGGAAACATTTGTAGTGAACTGGTGAGGAATTTGAACGACCATAGTATTTGATCATCCGAATGAATTGAAAATATAGAAGGAGCCAATCTTCTCTTATCCCAAATTGGATATTCGTCTTTCCATGGATAAAGTCAGTTAGAAAAACGTTGCAAATATATTTCTATAAAAAAATCAAATGTAAGACAAAAGAAAATTCTGAATCTTGGATTGAATTTTAAAGATCGATTTTAGGCGTTTCCGAGTGTAGAATCTAAATACTTTAGGATAAGAACTAAGCATTTTCAAACGTTTAGAAAAAACTTGAAATTAAAACAACTTGGATGTAAGAACGTCGATTGGAGTGGATTTAATATAATCAAAAAAATAGTGAAAGATTATTTGGCGATTCTATTCAGGTTTTCTCATTTTTACAAGGTGATCCTTTTTCTCTTTTTTATCAGTTGTCAATTGGATTTAAATAGTCCTTATGAATTTGGTACTGATGAATACTACAAAAATCAGTTCATAACTTGTCTCATTAATCGTTCGAGTGTATGTGCGTCCACTGGTCCTTTTGATTTGAATCAGGTTCCCGGAAGAAGGTTGTGGATTCGTGCCGAAGGGCTTACTTTTACCAACGGTACTGCCGTGACAAACTGGACAGATCTCAGTGGAAATGGGAATGACTTAGTTCCTGGAGTTGCCCCTACTTTTTATTCGGCCACCAATACAATCAATGGAAAACCCGTTGTTCGTTTTCAATATGGACCTGGAAATAATTTATTAAAAACCTCTCCTGTCGGAGTGAGTGCTTCCGATTCAGGGAGTATATTTTTTGTTGCAAGAGTTCCTTTAACAGTTAACAGCAATGTAATTACAATTGGAACTACAGGTGGTGGAGGGAGAGAGGTTCAAATTACGGGAGGCGGAATTGTTGCACTCAATAAATCTGGATCATCTTCTGTTGCAACGTATAACTCTGGTTGGGTTGCCAATTCAGTACATCAAGTTTCTATATTGCAAAATGGAGCAACAAACGTAGTTATAAAATTTGATGGAGTGCAAGTTGTCTCTACGGTACCAGCAGTTACGGGATATGCAGCAGGGAATTTGGGTATTGGAATTGGAGGAGCAGAGTTAGATCTTGCAGAGCTTTTGTATTTTGACAATCGCGTTTCGGATGAAAATACAGCAAACATAGATTGTTATTTAGGAAAACGTTACGGAACTGTCAACTGTCCATGAATTGAATATTTGAGTATGTAGCTGAAGTTGTTTGAAACTCAGGTTATGTGAAATTCCATTTTAGCAAGGAAGTTCATTTTCTAATTACCTTATAGCAAAAACTAAGATTAGAAGCTAAGTTTCGGATTCAGCTATACCCGCATTGATTCCTACTTATCAAAGAACTCAATTGGTGATTCTGTTTGAACAGAAAAGATATGTTCTTTGTTTGAGATTGTCATTTGACTCAGAGAAAGATAGCGTATCAATTCTTTTCCAGCTTTGGTTTTTAATGTATTCCTAAAATTACGAACAAAACCCTGCTCTTTGAGAATGTTTAAGAATTCATTTCTTTCTTCTAGATTTACATACAACCCTAATTCAAGTGCTGTTTTTCCGATGATCTCATCTTTGGAATAACCGATGATAGATTCAAAAGCTTTGTTACAATCAACAAAGACATTCCGATTTGAAAAATCATGTATGGCCATCGGAGTTGGAGTAAAATGAAACGCTTTCATAAACTTTTCTTCGGACTCTTTTAATTTTTGATTCGCACGAAATAGTTTTAGCGCCATTTTAATAGAAGCATCTAACACGGTGTTGGTTTAGATTTATCTTCATTTCCACATATAGAATGATTCTTGATTTAATGGTTGAGAATCTATGGAAACTATAGAGATACAGTTTGCATCATACCTGTATCTGCAATTCTATTTTTATTGGAAGGGTCTACGTATATTTCCTAAAGATAAAGGATTGGGAAAACTTTCTAGTCGAAATGAAATCATCCCCCGCGCCCCGGATTGCAGCGGCAATCCTTTGCGAATGCAAAGATTGGAGCGAAAAGCCAGAGATGTGCGCCCAAAAAAAAAGGGAACCAAAGTTCCCCTTTTTTCACCTAACCATTTAACCGATGTTTATCGAATTCCTGGTTTGATGTATTTCAATTCATCCAAGTAACGTCCTGTTCCAAGAACCACACAAGTGAGTGGGTTTTCGGCACGGAATACTGGAACTCCTGTTTCTTTGGTGAGGTAGTGGGGCACCTCGCTATTGTTAGCATTATCTTGCTGTTTTGGTATAAGCGACCGGGCTTTCCGTTCCAATCTTTTCGCGAATGCGAAAAGGATTTCCACTGCAATCCCTGGTGCGGGGGATTCTTTAAATCACTTTACCTCTTAAGAAATTGGTAAGGGCTTTACCAAGATTGAGCACCCAAATCTAGAAGAGAAGCCCGATCTTCGTGATACTATGCCCTAAATAGGAAGCCAACTGGCTTCAAGGCGACTATATTTTACAAGGATGTTTGGCGAATTAAATGTACAGGATTTTGGTTTTCAAGTCTTTTTGTAGCGAAATTTCATACAAAGCTATTGTTAAGGCAAGGGAGCTAGAGTAGTCTAACCTGGCTCCTGATTTTGCTCTTAATCCATGTTAATCGCTAAAATGGGATTTGACATTCCATTAGTAATTTCGAATGATGAGTGTTAAATTTTATTTCCGGTGTTACAAAATGAGAATATTCTATGGTTCTGTTCTTTTATCGAGTTTGTTAATTCTTTCTACCATCGGCTGTACTCCGGAGTCGGAGAACAACGATGCCTTATCTTTGCTTTTGCTCGGAGCAGTGGCTTCGGCGAACAGTGCGGGAGAAGATCTCAGTTGCCAAAATAAAACACTTACTTGGACTCTTCGAACTCCACCTAATACAAATCTTTGGCAATCTGTAACTTATGGGAACGGACTTTTTGCTGCGGTTTCTACTGCTGGAGCTGGAATGACCTCCCCGGATGGAATCACATGGACTGCGCGTTCTTTTCCTGAGGCAAATCAGTTTTTATCCGTCACGTATGGAAATGGCCTTTTTGTTGGGGTATCTCCGGCTGGAACCAATCGAGTTGTCACCTCCCCTGATGGAGTCAATTGGACGGCACGAGCAGCAGCTTCAGCGCGCAGTTGGCAGTCTGTTGCTTACGGTAATGGTCTTTTTGTGGCTGTCGCCTATGGCGGTTCTGACTCTGTGATGACTTCTCCTGATGGAATCACTTGGACTTCGAGGACTCCTCCAGAAGCAAACCAATGGATTTCGGTCACCTATGGAAACGGCCTTTTCGTGGCATCATCAGATAATGGAACTAATCGGGTGATGACCTCCCCCGATGGAATTACTTGGACGGCTCGGGCAGCTGCCGAAGCACTCCCATGGTTGGGAGTTACTTATGGAAATGGACTTTATGTGGCCGTAGCAGGTTTCGGAACTACAGCTGGTTATTTAAATCGAGTGATGACTTCCCCAGATGCAATCACATGGACTTCGAGAGTTGCGGCGGAAGCAAACGATTGGCGAGGGATTACTTATGCAAAAGGTATCTATGTGGCTTTGTCCTTAACAGATGGAACCAATCGGATTATGACATCGTCTGACGGAATCAATTGGAAAGGACAAGTCGCGCCAGAACAAGTTGGTTGGAAATCGATTGTGTATGCGGATAATAAGTTCGTCGCTGTATCTGGATTTACAGCGAGTAGAATCATGACCGCCTCTTGCGAATAAACTCCCAACGTATTGTATCGTTGGTCCTGCAACGATACAATTGGATTTATAAATAAAAGGGAAATCAAAATTCCATTTCAGAATTGGTTCGAAGTGGAATCTGATTTATAACAACCTAGCGTAAATGGCACGCTCGATTTGAATAGAATGAAGTGCCAAAAAATCGGGCATGACAAATCCTTGTTTTTGGTATTCAGAAAAAACCAAAGCCTTGGCATTGTTTAAACTGGTTTGGTCTTTCCAAGTGGCGATGGTCACTACCTGAACTCTTTAATTTGTTTCCCGAATGTAAAAGGAATCACCTAAAAATCCTTCCATGGTTTAGATTAAGTTCCAATTCCTATTGGCTCTTTCTAAAAATGGGTCTTTGGATTCTTTGGGAAAATCAAATCTGTCGATTAGAATTTGGTTCATTGTCACTTCCTTCGAGTTGAACTCTCGCTTCTAGTGAATAGGATACAGCGACCTTAGCATTTACCACATAGGAATTTCATACGCGTTTTTCTACAACCAAGTCCCCATATGGTGATGGATTCCAAATTGCTTTTGTAACGAAAAGTCAATGTTTGTTGATTAAAATCCACTTTTTGGATTTGGCAATTATGAAAGAGTTCAAAGGCAATGTATTGGGCGATCCGATAGATGGAATCGCTTTCTTAGATATTGATCTTTTCAAAGTAGACATGGAATCCTCTTGGATAGCTTTTCGTGAAGAAAGTATATTCTTCCTTACTTATGTATTTTTTACGAAGTAAGTATTTACAGACAGTCCTTTGCCAGTCGTAGCGCATTGTTTTAAAAGGAAGAAAATCGATTTGTTTGATCTCGCTTGAAGTTTTATCTATGAGGTCTCTAGTCGCAATCGCATGGACATGTGAGTTGAAGTTGAGATGGTTTCCTGCTAGGTGGAGTGTGCTAAGGAATCCAGGTTTGTCGTTGCTATATGATTTGCTAATATTTCGAAGTCGTTTTGTATAGATCTTTGCTGCAAGGCAATTGAGAAAATGCCGAATGACAAGTCTTTGAAATAATAGTTCATTTAATCTTCCAGGTAAGGTGAAAACGATATGGTAATGGGGCAGTTCGGAGTTTAGAATTCTAGATAGAAGAATTGACCACCCAAAAAGCTTTTTTCGATAGCAAGATAGACAAAGTCTACTTTTACTAGAGAAGGGAACGGCAAGTACAATTTTGCAATCATAGCATTCATTCCAAATAAAGCCGCGAATGAATTTACCTCAGTTGAAAAGTTTTTCTGGTTCTGCCTTTTTCCAAATTGGGAACTTTCCGAATTTGGTTTCGAATTTTTCCACATAACTCGAATTAAATGTATTATCGTGATTTTTCCAGAGGGATTTATACTACGATTCATGTGTGAGCGCAGGTGTATAGTGTCGCTTGAATGATTTGGAAGAAATGTAAATGGGAAACCTCCAAGAAGAGGAAAGACTCTCCAAAGAGGACTCGCCAATCAAACACCCAAAAAATTAGCGCCCAAAAAAAAAGGGAACCAAAGTTCCCCTTTTTTCACCTAACCATGTAACCGATGTTTATCTGATCCCTGGTTTGATGTATTTCAATTCATCCAAGTAACGTCCTGTTCCGAGAACCACACAAGTGAGTGGGTTTTCGGCCCGGAACACAGGAACACCTGTTTCTTTGGTGAGGTAGTGTTCGAGACCACGGAGGAGACAACCACCACCTGTGAGAACGATTCCTCGTTCCACGATGTCGGCTGCCAGTTCTGGAGGAGTGCGCTCAAGAACCGATTTGATCCCGTCTAGGATTTCGTCTGTTGGTTCTTTGAGGGCTTTACGGATTTCGTTGGAATCAAGTTCGAGGGTACGTGGGAGACCAGAGATGGCATCACGTCCTTTCACTTCCATGGTGTCGACACGTTTGTCTGCGAACGCGTTACCAATGGTAAGTTTGATGTCCTCTGCCGTTCTTTCTCCCACCACTAGGTTGTATTGGTTACGGAGGTATTTTACGATGGCTTCATCAAATTCGTCCCCACCTGTTCGGATGGATTCTGCGATTACCATACCACCAAGAGAGATCACAGCGATTTCTGTGGTTCCCCCTCCGATATCCACAATCATGTTCCCTGCTGGTTCATGGATGGGGATGTTGGCACCGATGGCTGCTGCAAGTGCTTCTTCGATGAGGAAAATTTCGCGAGCACCCGCTTGTTCTGCGGACTCACGAACGGCACGTCTTTCTACTTCGGTAATCCCTGAAGGAACTCCGATGACGATGCGCGGTTTTACAAATGTAGTGCGGTTGTGGACTTTTGCGATGAAGTAACGAATCATCTTTTCCACAGTTTCGAAGTCTGCGATCACCCCGTCTTTCATGGGACGGATGGCAACGATATCACCAGGAGTCCTTCCTAGCATACGTTTTGCTTCTTGTCCCACGGCGAGGACTCTACCAGTAGAGGCTTGGACTGCCACGACCGACGGTTCTGATAGGACGATCCCTTGTCCTTTCACATGCACGAGGGTGTTCGCGGTTCCCAAATCGATTCCCATATCGTTCGAGAAAAGTCCATAAAGATTATCAAATATCATATCAGATCCTGTGAAAGAAGTACGAAGGGGGGAATTTACGGTGGGTAAACACCAAAACTTTACAATTCTTCCCGTTCCCCATAATTTTCGGCTGGTTTTTGCTTTCAACCGTAAAAATTTTCGATAGGCTAGTTAGATACAAAATGCTTCCTTTCTCACAAATCTTACGCAAACCAAACCAGGCATTTCGCACGGAAAAGATCCTTGCTGCCATTGATTTGGGCACTAATTCCTTTCACATTGTCGTCGTAAAACTAAGACCGGATGGTACACTCGAATACCTGACCAAGGAAAAGGAATCCGTTCGCTTAGGAAGCGGTAGCAGTGATTATGCGGTGATCACAAACGAAGCAATGGATCGGGGCCTTGCTTGTTTGAAACGATTCAAAACTCTTGCCGACAGTTACAAAGCGGAAATCCGAGCAGTTGCCACAAGTGCACTTCGGGAAGCAGAAAATCGTCAGATCTTTCTTGACCGAGCGGAGAAGGAAACGGGCATCCAAATCCAAGTGGTTTCGGGGAACGAGGAGGCAAGGCTCATTTACCTAGGGATTTTACAGGGACTCCCTGTGTTTGAAAAACGGATCCTTCTCATTGACATTGGGGGAGGGAGTACAGAACTTCTCATCGGGGAAAAAGGGGAAATTATATTTTCCACCAGTATGAAGTTAGGTGCCATTCGTTTAACAGAGAAATACTTAAAAAAAGATCCAATTTCGGCCACTGATTTGCAAAAATGTAGGATACACATTGAATCGGTGTTATCTGCCTTTTTACCCCAAATTGAAACTTGGAAACCTTTTATGGTAGTGGGAAGTTCCGGAACCATCACTTCGGTGACCTCCATGGTTTTAGAAAAAAAGGGAGAGAAACGAGAACGGTTGAACGGAACAGAAATCCCGATCGATTCCTTTAAAGAAATCAGAAAACAAGTGTTAGATGCTGAGAGTATCAAAAAAAGATTAAAAATCCCAGGACTTGATGCCAAACGTGGGGATATCATTGTCGGCGGGATTTTGGTTTTGGATGAAGTGTTACAAAGGATTAAAGCTCACTCCTTTACTGTGAGTGATTTTGCCCTTCGGGAAGGAATTGTGTATGATACCATAGAATCTTGGTACAGACATACTGACAATTCACTTCCGAGACTCGATAACATCCGAGAAAAAGCGATCAAAACTGTTGCAAACCTTTACCCACAAGGAAAACATCATGCTGAAACTGTTGCAAAACTCACCTTGCAGTTGTTTGATGATCTTAAGGAATTACATGGTCTTGGAAACTTAGAAAGGGATTATTTAGAAACGGCTTGTTACCTCCACCAAGTGGGGCTTTGTATTTCGCACCATAACTACCACAAACATAGTTATTACATCATACGTAACTCAGAAGCAATGGTTGGATTTTCCAATTCTGAAATTGAAATCATTGCTCTTCTTGCTCGTTACCATAGGAAAGGTGGTCCCAAAGGCAAACACGAAGAGTTTAAAACCCTTCGGCCAGAAGACCAACTTTTGGTTCGTAAGTTGTCATCTTTTTTACGAATCGGAGATGGATTGGATCGTTCTGAAAAATCCATCATTGAAAGATTGGATGCAGTCATTGAAAAAGGAAAAGTGAATTGTCGTTTGTATTTTAAAAAAGGAGAAGATCCCAATTTAGAAATTTGGTCTGTGTCAGAAAAAAAAGATTTATTCGAAGATACATTTGGTGCAAATTTAGAATTTCACTTACATCCAATATGAAGAAAACTTTATACTTTATATGTTGTTTTATATTATTTTCTCATTCGATTTTCGCACTTCCCATTGATCTAACGAAAAATTGGTATGTCACCATTGGATTTGAAACCACAGAAAACCCTGATACTAAAAAATGGAAAACTTTAGAATCCTTGCCATTAGCATCGATACTTTCTGAATTTGAATGGGAAAAAGGAAAACTTCGAAAGGTAACGATGGCAAAGTCTTTTTTGTTATCACAAACTGATTTTCAAAAAACGGAAGACGATGCCTTTAGCCTTCACATACCTTACATCTCTAACTATTATGAAATTTACATCAACCAATCTCTTGTTTCCTCTAATGGCAAAATCAAAAATGAAGCAATAGAAAAAAGTGGGTATAGACGACACATACTCATCAGAATGAAAAGAAATCAATTGAATATTGGCCAAAACCAAATTCGGATTTTGATCGCAGCTGAAGAGGGAGAGGAATTAAATTTATATAAACTCTTTAACGATTATCCAGCCAATATCGACCTTGCCTCTAAGCATCTTAAAATTGAAGATGAATACGAAACTTACATGTTGTTGTTTTTGTATATTTTTGTTGGTATTTATCATGGATTGTTTTACTGGAAACGAAGGCAAGAAACCTATAATTTATTTTATGCTCTGTTTTCTATCTTTTTAGCTGTTTATATGATCTTTCGCTCCCAAGGAGTGTATTCATTTGGTTTAGAACCCTTTACACAATCGAAAATAGAGTATTTTGTTGTATTTCTAACACCAGTTTGGTTGTTATTGTTCACCGATGTATTTTTCCGCTCTAAGATTAGCATCGTATCAAAAGTTTACTTTCTATTTAGTTTGGTTTTGGCGGTTAGTCAAATTTTTGTCAACCGAGCTACTTCCGTTACCTTACTTCGCATATGGCAAATTTCCGTTTTGGTTTTTGGGGTTATTTTGCTTTACTTAATGATCTCTGCGGTACGTGCAAAAAACAAAGACGCAAAACGTCTGTTAATAGGTGTTTTGTTTTTGCTTGGGACAGGAACTTGGGATATTCTAGGGGCTTCGGGACTTCTTCCGATTCAAAATCTTAATTTATTACGATTTGGTTTTTTAGTTTTTGTTTTGGGCATTGCTGTTGTTTTAGCTAATCGTTTTTTACGAGTGCATAGGCAAGTGGAAGAACTCAATTTGAGTTTAGAGAAAAAAGTAGAAGAGCGGACAAACGAATTACAAAATACACTCACAAAAGTACAAGAACTTAAAGTACAACAGGATGGTGATTATTTTTTAACATCTCTACTATTAGATCCTCTTAGCCAAACAAAAGTTGAATCTACAAAAGTTTTGCTTCAATCTTATGTAAAACAAAAAAAAGAATTTGAGTTTCGTGGCAAAAAAAGAGAAATCGGTGGTGATATCATCATCAGTGATAGCATTACTTTAAATGGAAAATCTTACTTAGTCTTCATCAATGGTGATGCTATGGGTAAGTCTATCCAAGGTGCTGGTGGTGCACTTGTCCTTGGTGTTGTTTTTTTATCTTTTATCAAACGAACACAAATGATTTTGGAAAACCAAAACAAATCTCCCGAACGTTGGATCAAAGAATGTTTTTATGAATTGCAAACTATTTTCGAGTCATTCGATGGATCGATGTTAGTTTCTGTAGTTTTAGGACTTGTTGAGGAAGACACAGGTGTATTATACTATTTGAACGCCGAACATCCATGGACAGTATTGTATCGCGATGGAGTAGCTTCTTTCATCGAAGAAGAATTGGAACTTCGAAAGATTGGCACAAAAGGTATGGATGGTGATGTGCGTATCCGTATATTTCCTTTAGAAAAAGGCGATATATTATTCATTGGATCGGACGGCAGAGATGATCTAGTTTTAGAGGAAAGTGGCGATGGCAATCGCCTAATCAATGAAGATGAAACTAAGTTTTTGCAAGTAGTTGAGAAATCAAATGGTGATTTAAGTTTACTTGTTGAAAACTTATTAGATGTCGGAACATTTTCGGATGATCTTACACTACTTAGGATTGAATGGTTAGGTTCATTCAAACGAGTTTCAAAAGACACTCTCTCCAATTTATCAACAGATGATTATTTATATGCCAAAGTTAAATTATTGTTAGATCTAGGAAATGGTGAGGAAGCATACCAAAACATCGAATCCTTATTATCAAATGAGTCGTTAAATGATGATATCAGGATTAACTTAATTCGAGAAAAATCCCGTATATCATTACTACTGAAAAAATTTGATGTTGCCGTGGAATCCTTAGAATCCATTTTTCCGTTCTTTGTGACAGACAATGAAATATTATTGCAACTCAGTTTCGCATACCGTAAATCGAAAAACATTAAAAAAGCAATCGACCTTGGGGAAAGATTACGAGCAAGGGATCCAAAACACATAAGGAACCTGATCAATTTAGTGGAATGTTATCGATTGATAGGGAATGCAGAACGAGCTAAAAAGATTTTTCATCGGCTAGCAATGATTACACCTGATCACCCTCAGGTGATCAAATTAAAAGAGTTATTGGAAGAGGAAATAAAATCCTAGAGATTACTTTTTTTAGAATCATTAAAATTGATTTGCTATTCTATGTAATACTAAATTAGATATTGGGTAAGATGGATTTTAAATTTACGCCTTACCACATCTTTGTTGTTGGCCTATTAGCCTTTTTACAGTTCACAGTTGTACTAGATTTCATGATCTTATCACCACTTGGTGTTTTGGTCATGAGTGAACTACAAATCCCAACTGAAAAATTTGGTTATGTAGTTTCTGCTTATGCATTCAGTGCTGGAATCTCAGGATTACTTGCTGCTGGTTTTGCGGATCGTTTTGATCGTAAAAAGTTACTTTTGTTTTTTTATGTTGGATTCGTTGTTGCTACCTTTCTTTGCGGAATTGCCGTACATTATGAATTTTTACTTTTTGTAAGAATTTTAACTGGGATGTTTGCAGGTGTATTGTCTTCGATTTCATTTGCAATCGTTGCAGATTTATTTCCTTTACAAGTTAGAGGAAGAGTTATGGGTTTTATCATGACTGCTTTTGCTGCAAGCCAAGTGTTTGGACTGCCCATTGGAATTTATATTTCTAATATTTGGGGATGGCAATCTCCGTTTTTAATGATCGCAGGTGTCAGTGGAGCGGTTGGGTTTTTTATATTCTTCTTTCTAAAACCTGTAACAAAACATTTAGATAACAAAACAGATACTCGTGCTTTCCACCATTTGGTAACTACATTAACACAACCAAGATATTTGCCTGCCTTTATAGCAACCACCTTACTTGCGACAGGTGGATTTATGTTGATGCCGTTTGGTTCTGCATTTTCCGTTCACAATTTAGGTGTACGGTTAGAAGACTTACCTTTCATCTATATGGTAACTGGTATAGTATCGATGTTGGGTGGTCCAATCATGGGAAGGTTGAGTGATTCTATCGGAAAATATAATATGTTTTTTGGAGCATCAACAATTGCCGCGATCATAATCATTTATTTTACAAGATTAAAAGTGACTCCACTCCCGACGGTTATCATTATCAATTCTCTGTTATTTGTTTTTATTGCTGCCAGAATGATTTCTGCAAATGCAATGAATTCAGCTGTTCCAGAACTACATGATCGTGGGGCTTTTATGGCGATTAGTTCTTCCATCCAACAGATATCAGGTGGAATTGCGGCTTCGGTTGCTGGACTCATAGTCATCCAAACTCCGAGTGGTTATCTAGAGCGATATGAAGTTTTAGGTTATGTGGTGGCGACAGCGATTGTTTGTACAATTTTGTTAATGTACAAAGTGAATGAAATGATTTCGGCTAAGAAGTGAAATTTATATTAAATTCAAATGCATTTCATGATATGAAATGCATTGAAAGTTTGTTTTTTTTGTCTGGTCTAGGAGAAAAGAAATACTTCCAATTTTGGTTTACAAATCAAATTTGAGTTAAAGGAACCTATCTTACATTGGTTCCAACTTACTTATTTGATGAGTACATCTACTAACAGAACCAATACACGAGTGAAACCAATTGTTTACTTGAATATAGGAGAGACTTTTTTTTCCGATGGATTCCATGAAATTAGAACGATCTTGGGATCCTGCGTATCTGTTTGTCTATTCCATGAACATACGAAATTCTCAGCCATAAATCATATACTTTTGCCAAAAGTTTCCAGTGTTAAGGAAGAACAAAAGAGTTTACGATATGGTGAAAACTCGATGGAAAATCTAATTTCTTTTTTTGTTAAACGACAGATCCCACGTATTGAATTAAGGGCAAAGATCTTTGGAGGAACCCAATCACCGCTGTTTCCTAATTTTACAGCGGGAACCAAAAATATTCAATTTGTGTCGGAATTTTTAACCAATGAAAAAATTCCGATCGTAAGTCAAAACATTGGTGGTGAGTTCTATCGTAAACTTTCCTTTCATACAGATTCCTTTGATGTCTATATCACCAAGTTAAACCCGCAAACTATAGAGGATGTTTCAGTACAAGAAAGACACTTTGAAACTAAAGTCAAAGAACGCATGTTAAAGAAAACGACAATTTATACGTTTAACCAATGATTTTGCTTAATACTTCAACTAAATCTTCGTCTTCGAATGGTTTGACGATCCAAGCTTTTACTCCGGCATCTTTACCTGCTTGTCGTAAATAGTCACTTGATTCCGTAGAAACGATTAAAATTTTCCCACCTTGGCCTTTAGGGTGAGCTAAGTATTCCTTTGATAATTCGATACCATTTTTACCAGGCATGTTGATATCAAATACACAACCATCGAAAGGTCCATTTGCTTCTAATGACAGTATTGCTTGTTCTGCATTTTCGGCTTTGTAAATTTCATACCCTTCACCGGAAAGAATTAACTCCATTAGTTTGAGTGCTGTTGGTGCATCGTCGCATAATAATATTTTTTTAGCCATATCTGACTCCTTTTTACGTTTCTAAAATTTGAATGATTTTTTGTGGAATATCAACTAATGCAGTTTGATGGCTGATGCCACCTAACAGAAAAGCTTCTTTTGGCATCCCGTACACAACAGACGATTTTTCATCTTGTCCAATTGTGGTTCCTCCGGCTGTCTTAATGTTTTTAATGCCAGATGCACCATCTCTTCCCATACCCGTTAAAATGATCGCCAGACAATGATTCCCCATTTTCCCTTTTGCAATGGAGTCAAACATGACATCAACGCTAGGTCGATGTCCAGATACTTTTTCGAAAGTTTCCAGTTCAAGATACATCTTTCCGGCCAACCGCCTAACTAAAAGATGTTTGTCACCAGGAGCTAAATAAACTCTGCCAGTTTCTAAAATATCTCCATTCGATGCTTCTATTACATTGAGACCACTTGTTGTTTTTAGGCGCATTGCAAACAAACTTGTAAAATACTCCGGCATATGTTGGACAATGACAATTGGAGGTAAACTGGTAGGCAATCGACTCAAAAGATAATCGATAGCTTGGGTACCACCAGTCGATGCACCGATAGCTATGATTTTGATGTGATTATTTTTTTCTGAATTGAAATTGAGTTTTGTTGTTTTTGCAAACAAGGATTGTTTTTGAAGTTTAACTTCAGTTCCATATTTTTTGATTTTGATCGTAAGTTCTTTTAACATACGTAAAAAATCAGATTCACTTCCGTCTGGTTTTTGGACAAAATCAACAGCGCCATTGGAAAGTGCAGCAAGAGTTGCATCTGCTCCAGATTGTGTAAATGTGCTTAACATGATCACTGGAGTAGGGTATTTAGGCATAAGCCAATTTAAAAATTCAATTCCGCTCATACCAGGCATCACAACATCTAAGCTAATGACATCAGGACGTAATGACTCGACTAGTTTTTGTGCTTCATTTGCATTAGCAGCTGTACCAATCACTTTGATTGTTGGATCATCTTTAAACGTATCAGAGAGAACATTTCTCACGATATTTTGATCATCAACAATCAAAAGTTTGATCATGATGCTCCAACAAATTCAAGTTTGCTAAAAATAGATTTAACATCTAAAATTAAACTGACGTTCCCATTTCCTAATATAGTAAATCCATTTACACCTTGGGCATTTTCCATGATTCCCATTAGTGGTTTGATCACTACATTTTGATTTCCGATGATTTCATCGACTCTGATTCCAATGAGTTTTCTTTCATACTCAAGTATGATCATCAATGGATCTTCATTATCATAAATAATTTGTTCTTTGTGATTTAGAATTTGATTGATATTAAAAATAGGAATAAAAGTTCCTCGTATGTCTAAGACCTTCTGTCCTTCATCTAACTCTATTTCCTTTTTGTCTCGAAGGCTTACGAATTCGCGTAGTTCAATGGTTTGGATTGTAAAAAATTTCTGACCAACTCTGACAACAGTTCCTTCCATGATTCCTAAGGATAAAGGGATACGTAAAACAAATGTTGTCCCTGCTCCGAACTGACTATGGATTTCAATTTTTCCACCTAGTTTCACTATATTTTGGCGGACTATATCCATTCCGACACCACGACCTGAGATATCAGAAACAACTTTTGCAGTTGATAAACCAGGCAAAAATATTAAATTGAAAACTTCTTGGTCATTGAGTGAAGAAGTATCTCCGGAGATGAGGCCATTTTGTTTTGCTTTATCTAATATTTTATTTCTGTCTAAACCCCGGCCATCATCTTTAATCATCACCCAAACTTCATTCACTGATTGTCTGGCGCTGAGATAAATATTCCCTGTATCAACTTTTCCTCGGTCTATTCTTTCTTCAGGAGTTTCTAAACCATGGTCAATAGAGTTTCTAAGGATATGAACAATTGGATCAGCAATTAAATCAACAATGGACTTATCAATTTCGGTATCTTCCCCTTTGATATGTAAAAGTACTTTTTTACCTGATTGTTTTTGTAGGTCCCTAACCAAACGTGACATCTTTTGGAATACACCAGAGATAGGAATCATCCGTGTGGAAAATGCAACTTCTTGTAAATCTAAGAGTATTTTATGAAATCGAGTCAGTGCTGAATTTAAACTTTCGTTACGAATTGATTTTATCGTAGGGTGTTGTGTTACATTTGATTCTGCGATGACAAGTTCTCCCACTAAATCTAACAGTGAATCTAATTTGTCATTTGCAACTTTGATTTCTTTGCGTATATTGAAGATAACTGGTTTGTTTTGATCGCCTAAGCGTTCTATTTTGGAGTTATTTGATATAACTTCTGTTTGGGTTTGTTTTAGTTCTTCTTCAAAAATTTCAAATTTTTTGTTTTTGGAAACTTCTTGAGTTGATACCTCATCAAAGATTTCATAGACATTCGATTTTTTCTTAGTTTCTTTCGGTGGTTCTTCCTCAAAAATCTCGTATATTTTTTTCTCTTTTTTGGGTTTTTCTAAAACTGTTTCCACAATAGAGTGTTGTTTTAGTTTATTGATTTCACCTTGTAAAGCTTGGATCTGCAATTCAGTTGGTGGATCCATTTCAGGATTTGCTTTTAAGGTTTCCACTTTTGATAACAAAACACGCATCCGATCGAATGTATCGATGAGAACTTGCGTTAACTCATCAGTTGGCAAAAGTTTTTGATTTCGGAGTAAATCCATCAATGTTTCCGCTTCATGCGTTAACTTGACCAGAGTTTCCAGTTTGAGAAGTCCAGAGGAACCTTTAAACGTATGAACAGAACGAAACAAATTGTTCATTAGTTCTTCATCAAAGTTTCCATGTGAATTTTGGATTTCTTCGATGGCAAGGATTGCATTTTCGCAATCCTCAATCAATTCGAAACCTTCTTGGATGAATCCGAGTAAGAGATCTTCTCTATTCATATTGATGGTTAAAATTTTTCAGTTAAATTTGTTTCATGTTTCAAATCGTATGTAGATTTTGATTTCCCTCCGTTGGAATTGCCAAATCCAACTTTTGAATTTTTGCCAAATTCACTTGCGATCGATTTTAATTCAGAGGAGTTAATTTTTTTAGAACTTACTGATTGATTCACATTCAATTTGACAAGAGATTCCATGATTTCCATCAAATGAGTTGCTTGTTCTTTTAATTCGTTGGAAGTAGCAGCCAGTTCTTCAGAAGCAGATGCTGACACTTGAGTGGTTTGGTCCATCTGAGTCATCGCCATAGAAATTTGTGAAATACCTGCTGATTGTTCTCTTGATGAGACTGCAATGCCAGAAACAAGTTCAGCCGTTCGGTTGATGCTTGGGACAATTTGTTCGATGATCCTACCTGCTTCTGCGGCAAGTGAGACACTATTGGTTGACAATTGGTTGATTTCTTGTGCAGCTACCTGGCTTCGTTCTGCTAGTTTACGAACTTCGTCAGCGACAACAGCAAATCCTTTTCCATGTTTTCCCGCACGAGCAGCTTCAATAGCAGCATTTAACGCAAGTAAGTTTGTTTGGTAGGCAATTTCTTCAATGATTTTGATTCTAGAGGAGATGTTTTTCATCGCTTCTAATGTTTTTAAAACCGACTCTTGGCCAATAGCAGCTTCACTCGCTGATTTGCCTGCGATTGTATTGGTTTCTAATGCGGATTCGGCATTTTGTGTCACAGAAGCAGACATCTCTTCAATGGATGCGGTTGTCTCTTCGACAGATGCTGCTTGTTCACTTGCTCCTTGGCTTAAGGAAAACGCTGTAGAGGAAACTTGTTCGGATGCCACAGTGACCATGCCAACAATTTCCATCGCAGCATTCAATGATTTGGTAATGCTTCTGATGATCCAAAAGGCAACGATAAATGCGATTGCAAATGATACTATTAACTGGATGATAAAGGATCGAACCATAAAGTTATAAGCTTTCGAAGCATTATCATACGCAATTTTCATTTTTGTTTCTGATAATGTCGCAAAGTCTTCCATGGTTTTGTCGAGAGCCATAGCCGCTGCCCTTCCGCGAGTAGATGAGTTGGCTTGTGCTTCTTTAGCTTTATATTGTAAAGCAATACTTTTGGTTACAGCATAAGCCGCATACCACTCTTCCAATTGTTTCTCTAATCCAGGTACTTTCGTTTTTTCTTCTTGGTCTAGTAAGTCATAAAATTCTTTTTTGATTTTTGCAAAATCAACTTCAAGACCAGCTCTTATACTCAAACGTTTGTTTTGTTCTTCTTCGCTTGTCGCTAGAATTAAGTTTTTTTCCTCACGAATCATCCAAATAAACTTAGCTCGTAATTGTTCGGATAATTGCACTTTTTTGGAATGCGTATTTACGATTTCACCTAGGGTTGAATTTAATTGATTCAGTGAATTAAGTCCAATCAATGTATTGATCAGGATAATCAAAACGAGAGCACTAAATCCTAAAATCAGTTTTGATTTCACTTTCAAATTATTTAAATATTTCATCTCTTTGTTCCTTTATTGATTTTTAATAGCGAGAGCGTTGTCTAACGCGAGTTTGTCTTCGTCTTTCAAAAGATTTTCAATGTTGAGTAATACTTTTACATCTTCATTGATTTTGGCGATGGACTGCACAAAACGATTGTTTTCCGATTCACCAAATTTAGGTGCTTCTTCGATGTTTTGAGCATTGATTCGAATGACTTCTTTTACCGTATCAACGATGAGTCCTACGAGCTGGTTTTTAAAATTTAAGATAATGATACAGGTTTTATCATCATAACCTACATTTTCCATTCGAAACCTGTCTCGTACATCAATGAGTGCAATTACTTTTCCACGAAGGTTGATCACACCCTTGATAAAAGTGGGCATATCGGGTACTTCAGTGATGTTTTGCATTCCAACAATTTCGGTAATGTATTTGATTTCAATACCATAACTTCTGTCCGCAAGTGAAAAGATTAAAAATCGATTTTCAAGGGTATCTTCCTCGTTTTCGAATTCATCATTATCATCTGTCAGTGAATCAAATTCACTCGTATTCATTGAATTGCCTCATTGGTTTGATTGTTTTAGATCTTATTTAGCTTATTGAAATTAAGTACGAACTGTACTCATCGGGAATTCTAGTGAAACGGAAACTTCTTCGCTAGATTTTGAATATAGATTCGACTTAAGGAGATTGAAGTATACTTTTCCATCCATGTCTTCAATCATTTTTTTGATGATAGGGAGACCCAAACCCAATCCAAATTCTTCTTTGGAATACCTCTCATCCACATACTTATTGTGTCGGTAGAAAGGTTGGAACAAAATGGTTTCTTGTGATTTGGTAAAATCCAGTTTGTGAATGGAAGTATCATAGGGAGGGTTTAACACTTTCACAATCATATGATCGCCAGCACTTAGTAATAAAACATAAATTACACAATGGTCATTTCCGTATTTCATTGCATTGATGAGTAACTCACGTATCACTCTTTTGAAATTATTTTTGTGAATGTTTACATAAAGATTGTTTCCATTTTTCGAATTCGAAATTTGAACTTGTTGGGCTTTGATACCTAACATGTCAATGAGATCGCTCACTTCCTCTAAAATCAAAGTATGTAATTCTTGAATATTCACTTGTTCTGAAGTTCTTTTTTTGTTTTCAAAAATTAGTTGAGCTTCTGCTAACGTTTTCACTAGTTTTTTGGTGCTATTGAAGTTTTCTTCCAACATTTCGAAGATAGCAGCGGGAATGGTCACCTGATCTCCTTCACGTTTTGCTTTCCTTACCATGGCACCAACGGTAGTCACAAGGGCACCAAGGCCAGAACCTTGCATGAGTGATGTGTTGAGATTTGGAAGAGCTGTTTCCATCCATTCGCGAGAAATGGTTTTACCCTCAATTTCCTGCCTCCAATCAAAAATACGAATGATCTCTCGGTGCAGTGATTCTTCGTAATGGATTACACTTTGTTCTTCCACATCCAAGTCAGAAGAAGAAACGATACATTCTTGTGAAAGGATCAAACTTAAGATCAAATAATTTTTGGAATCGATTGGAATAGGTGCAATTTGTGAGCGAATCTTTTGGCGGTTAAAAAGAATCTCAGCTTCATCAGGGTTTTGTTCGTCTCGGACTTTTACTAGGGATTGTCCCCAACGATTCGCAAACTCAGGATTCATTTCATGGATTGTTTTGCCAACTTCCATTTCAAAATTGATTCCTTCATTGAGAAAGTAGGGTCCTAAATAATTCTTCAGACACAAAGAATCATCGAATACAAAAAAGGAAGCTTTGGGTGTGGAAGGTTCTCCTTGGTTATCGTTTGTTAATCGGTGATTGTCCATAAGGCTAATATGCATATAATGGATTTTTACAATAATGTTATATTCAATCTACGTGCAATCATTTTGATAAAATAGCGAAAAAAAGGACAAAAGGAACGTTTCTATTTCGTTAGGAGTTGTCCGAATCGACAAAATAAGATTTAGAATCATTCTTATTATTTTTGCTTAACATTCCTTAAATGTTATCTCAAACTGGATCGGTAATCTGTGTATGATCTTATACGTTTGTTAGTTGGTGAAAGGATTTGATTCTGTAATGGAAAGGGAAGGGTATTGGATAGAGAACTGAATGTGATTCGTTCTCTATCCAGTTATTGAACGTGAAGTTTTTTCTTTACTTATTAGCTAATTCTTTTGCAAGATCCACTAACAAACGTACGCCGTAACCTGTGGGTCCATGGAATTGGGTTCCCGATTTTTTCTTTCTCCAAGCAGCCCCTGCAATGTCGATATGAGCCCAATTGATGGATTCATCGACGAACTTAGAGAGGAATACTCCAGCAGAAATTGTTCCTGCTCCCTTTCCACCACCTGTGATGTTTTTGAGATCGGCTATATCTGATTTTAAGTCTTCCCCATATTCTTCCCATAGAGGTAGTTCCCAAACACGATCATCAGATGTTTCAGAAGCTTTAAAGAGTGCTTCTCGTAATGGATCGGAATTTGTGAGGATGGCAGCTGCTTCATGTCCAAGTGCAATGATGACAGCTCCAGTGAGAGTCGCCAAATCCACCATATAATCTGGTTTGTAGTTTTTGGACACGTATGAGAGAACGTCACCTAACACAAGTCTGCCTTCCGCATCTGTATTTTGTACTTCCACAGTAGTTCCATTATAGGCAGTATAAACGTCACCAGGTTTGATTGCTTTTCCATCTGGCATATTTTCCGCAACACCAATGGCTGCAATGATATGGATAGGAATCTCAAGAGCGGCAATAGCTCCAATGGCATGGATGGTTGCCGCGGCTCCGCACATATCATATTTCATTTCATGCATTTCACCTGGTGGTTTTAAAGAAATACCACCTGTATCAAATGTTAATCCTTTACCAACAATGGCGAATTTCTTTTTTGCTTTTGTCGGTTTGTATTCCAGAATCACCATTTTGCCTTCTAACTCAGAACCACGAGAGACAGCAAGGATTCCACCTAACCCCTCTTTTTTGAGTTGGGTTTCATCCCACACTTTTACAGAGAGTTTGTATTCTTTTGCTATTTCTTTTGCTCTCGAAACAAAGTCATTTGGAGTGAAGTAATTTGCTGGTAAGTGAGCGATGTGACGAGCACCATTCACATGTTTTGCGACAACTTTACTTTTTGAAAGGCCACTTTCTGCTAAACTAAGAACAGATTTGTCTTCGAATTTTAAAAAGACGGCTCCCACTTTCTTTTTTTCTTTGTCTTTCTTTTTTGTTTGCAATACTGAAACTGGATAACTTCCAATATAGAGTGTATTGGCAATTTGATAGGCAATTCGGTCTGCAGAAAACTTTTTGGAAAGTGCTTTCGAAATATGAATTTCCAATCCCATTCCATCGTAGTTTAGGATTTTTTCTCCATACTTAAAAAAATGAGAAATGAATTTTCGGAAGTTTAATTTATCCTTTTCGCCTAATCCAAGATAAATGGTTTGATCTGCCTCATCTCGAAATTCTTTTCCCAGTTCTCCAGAAAACACTTTGGTTTCAATTTGTGTTGGGAATTTTTTTCCGAGTTCCTCTTTCACATCTTCTTGGAAAATAGGAATTAATTTATAAAAGGAACCAGATTTGAAGTTTCCGATTTGGATTTGGAGTGGAGAGATTTCGATTTTCATTTCCCTTGGATTTCCTGAATGTCTTTAATGATTTCTTCAACGTGTCCTTTTACCTTCACGCTGTCATAGATTTTTTTAATTTTGAGAGAACTGTCGAGAAGGAAGGTAGATCGAACGATTCCCATTCCTTTGCGTCCCATAAATACTTTTTCGCGCCAAACACCATAAGCTTCACAGATTTCCCCTGATTCATCAGAGATGAGATCAAAATTGAGTTCTTGTTTTTCGATGAATTTGGTATGGGATTTGGGATTGTCTTTGGAAATACCTACGACATTATATCCAAATTTTTTGAGACGGGCAAAGTTGTCTCGGAAGTCACAGGCTTCTGTTGTGCATCCAGGAGTCATGTCTCTTGGATAAAAATAAACAACGACTCCATTTTTTCCTGTTAGATCGGCGAGTTTCACTTTTTCGCCGTTTTGGTTGACACTTGTAAAATTGGGGGCTTTTTTCCCTACTTCCAACATAATTTTCACTCCTGGTAAATTCATTCTTTTAGACAATTTTCAGTTGTCAATTTCTGAAAATGGTTCGATACTCTTTGTATGGATTCGAAAGAAAGGGTACAACTCATCCGGGAAGGAAACACTGCCTTTAATGCAGGTGATATCCGGAAAGCTCGTGAAATCTTTCTGAAAACAGACTACAAAGATGGGCTCATCCGTTTGGGTGACCATTTTATGTACGACCGAAAACTTCCCATGTTGGCCTTTGGGTATTACAAAAAAGCAGGTCGTCAAGACAAGGTAGATGAAATTTACCAACGAATGGTCTATGCTCTTTCTGTTTGGTTAGGTCGCGATAAGTGGAAAGTTCCAGCATCTGCCAATCAATCAAACGAACCACAAGAAAATTCAACACCAACTTTAAATCCTGATGATTTTAAAGTCCATCCCATCTTAAAAGCAAAAGCTCTCGAAATACTTTCTTCCAAACATTAATCGGTTTGGCTTCGTCTAAGGACAAAACATGATCGATAGTTTTACCTTACAGGCACTTGTAATTTCCACTTTAGTTATTTTTTCCATTCTTTCGAGTAAACTTTTTTTTCGATTTGGATTTCCTATCTTACTTATCTTTTTGACCTTCGGTATGTTAGCTGGTACAGATGGTCCAGGTGGGATCGACTTTAGCGATTATAGTTTAGCACAATCTATCGGAATTTTTGCTTTAATTTACATCCTGTTTTTGGGAGGGCTTGAGAGTGAGTGGGATAGTTTAAAAGATTTTCTCGCAGTTGGGATTCGACTTTCTATTTTTGGAACTATTTTAACGGCTCTCATATTGGGAGTTCTCATCCATCTTTTATTTCCAGTCCTTGGGTTTATGGAATCCTTTTTACTTGGATCAATTGTCAGTGCGACTGATGCAGCCTCGGTATTTAATATTTTTAAAACAGGTTCTTCTGACCTTCCTATCCATTTAAAAAAAATCATCGAGTTTGAATCTGGATCGAATGATGCAGTTGGTGTCCTTCTCACCACGATTTTCATGAATCTTATCACTGCTGATGCCAGTTTTAGTGGATTCCAATTCTTTCGTTTTTTTGTAATGCAAGTTCTTGTTGGCATGATGATGGGATATAGTATGGGAATCCTCATATTGTATTTAATGAATTCCGTCAAACTAGGGTATGACGGTCTTTATTTGGTATTCATCACTGCATCGGTTCCCTTCATATATGCGGTGACAACCGTATTCCAAGGGAATGGGTTTTTAGCAGTCTACATCGCGGGGATCATCGTTGGTCGCAATAAGTTCATTCACAAAAAATCGATCTTTCGGTTTTTGAATGGTTATGTATGGATCTTACAAATTGGTATGTTTCTCTGTTTTGGATTACTTGTGTATCCAACAAGAATGGCAAATATTTGGGTTCCTGGACTTCTCATTGGGGTATTACTCATATTATTAGCACGACCACTCGCCGTTTTCATTTCCTTATTTAGGGTCAATTTACCTATCAAAGAAAAATTATTTATCTCATGGGTAGGACTCAGAGGTGCATCCCCAATCATCCTAGCTACCTTCCCAATTGCCCAAGGTCTTGTATGGGGGGATTTACTCTTTCATATTGTATTTTTTGTCGTACTCGTATCTCTTCTCATCCAAGGATCACTCATCCCAAGAGTGGCACAGTGGTTGGGGATTTTAAAAGTAGATCCAGATCGTAAAATTTATCGTCCTACAGACTTTGATAACATAGAGTTCCCTGGGATGACCTTACAAGAGTTAATTGTTCCATACAATTCAAGTGTTGTTGATAAAGCTTTGTTTGAAATCAAACTACCGGACCAGTCACATATCCTACTCATTGCGCGGGGAGAACAATTCCTCATTCCTTCGGGAAACACTCAAGTCAAAGGTGGGGATGTCGTTTGGGTTCTGGCAAAAGACGATGTGATGCCAATCATTGGTAAAATCTTTATGTCAATCGCTTAACCATCAGTTGTATATAAACTTTGATTTTATTGAGACTGAATTTGTTTTTTATCTAATCGAAACAAATAATACACAGGAAGGGCGATCAGTGTGATCATTAGTCCCCAAGTAGCAGTGATTGGTTTTTCGACAAATAAAATCACCATCACAGCAATGTTGGCAAAGATATACAAAAAGATTGGAAGTGGGTATAGAGGAATTTTATAATCGGATTTCATTCCCATCTTTTCAAATCGAAATGGCGTAGCTGCTGTGAGGCAAGACAGTATAAGTATCGAACAGGTGATCATATAAAGCAGGGCTTCAATTTCTTTTACAAACAAAAAGAGAATCGCAACAAAACCCTGAAAGAAAATCGATACGTAAGGGCTATGCCATTTGGGATGGACTTTAGAAAACGAAGGTAAAAACACTCCATCCCTTGCCATGGCAAAATAAACCCTGCTTCCTCCAATGAGGATCGCAGACATTGATCCTAAAATCACCCATGCAATAAAACTTGTAGTTAATATCGAATAATTAACTCCAAATAACTTTTGAAAAGCGATAGCACCAATCCCGTCTTGGCCCGCCAATTCATCGATAGGTGCTGAGATCACAAAGAGTAAATTGATTGCAAAATAAAGTCCTGCGACAAGAAAACAAGCAGTGATCGCGGAACGAACAATTGTTTTTTCAGGGTTTTTCACTTCTTCGGCAATGTACGTGATCATATTCCACCCAAGGTAAGAAAAGGACACAGGCACAATTCCGATGAGCACTTTGGAATAAAAGGAAAGTTCCAATACGTTAGGGAATGGAGAGTTAAGAAGGTAATTCCAATGAGTGGAACCAATGGAGAACCCAAGTGCCAAAAATAAAAGCAGTCCTGTAATTTTTAAAACAGCAAATACATTTTGTACGCGAACTGCAGACTTAATTCCAAAATAATTCAATCCACTAAAAAAGAGAATGGGTAAAATTCCAATGAGGGTAAGGGAACTCACTTGTAAATCAAGACCTAACAGTGTATAAGTAGGTGATTCAAAGTAGGGCAGTTCGGGGAATAAAATTTGTACATACTTACCAAAGGCTAAAGCAAGAACAGAAACACAGGCAGAAAAATTAGTGAGTAGGGATGACCAACCACTCATAAAAGCGATGGCAGGAGAATAGGCAACTTTTAAGTATACATAGTCTCCTCCCGCAAAAGGAAGGAGTCTTGCCGCATAAGCATAGGTGATGGATCCAGATAAAGCAAGTAGACCACCGATGATCCAACATAGTAGGACAATCCAAAGGTTTCCTGTTTCTTTGATTAAATACCCAGAAGTGAAAAAAATCCCCGATCCCACCATTGATGAGAATAGAACGGAGATGGAATCAAAAGTATTGAGGCTACGTTTTAATTCCAATTAACCGCCGAGGAGACGTTTGACCATTGTTTCTGAAATAGGTTTCATGGAAGCAGTGGAAACTGATCCAATTTTTCCCTTAAACTCTTCTGGGTTTAACATCATACCAAGCGAAAAGATATTTTCACTTTCCACTTCTTTTTTCTTTAGTTCAGCAAGAAGGCCAGAAACTGTCGCTTTGCTTGTTTCCAAAATTTCAGGTTTGGATTTATTTCCTTCACCTAACTCTGGAAAGAGTGGTTCTCCCTCAAACAAAAGTTCTTTGAGTTTGTTTTCTTCTTGGGTATTGTCTTCCAAAAGTCCAATCCGAGATTGTTCCTTCGAAAGTTGTTTTTGTAATTCTGTGAGCCGTGATTGGATATTGTGGTACTGAACAGGAAGACTTACCACAAAGTCAGATTTTTCATCTGCCTTTTGGGTTTGGTTTCCTGCTTTTCCAGAGACATCTTTGGTGTCTTTTTTGTCCTGGATTAATTTTTCGGCTGAGTTGAGGAGACGATTGAGACGAACATCCATGTCCTACCTTCCTTGGTAAAGGCCTTATGTCTCGGCGGTGCCTGGACATAAATCCTGTGACTACCTGTCTAATTTTCGGATGACCCGTACAAGGAAAATAAACTTTTTCTAAAAAAAGTAAAGAATTATTAAAGTTGACTCGAGTTTTTACACAGTTTTGCTAGTGAGAGTTTATGGAAAGAAACCAATTTCTTCTCTTTCTCTCCTTTTTGTTCTCCACCATTGCCACAATTCTCGGAATTGCGATCCTTTTCTCTGGATCAAGCCTTGCTCGTTATTCGAGTGGGACGGGCGGGAGTCTTTTCCAAGCCAGCGAAATCGGTGCCGTCGTCATACCGATTGTAGGCGAAATCCATTCTGGGGAATCCACATTCGATTCGACTGGAGCCGACACCATTTTACGCCAATTACGTGATCTGGAAGAGGACGGTAACATCAAAGGGATTCTACTCGAAATCAATTCTCCTGGCGGAACCGTTGCTGCATCCCAAGAGATTTTTAACGAACTTCTACATTTGCGAAAAACCAAAAAGATTGTGGTGAGTATGAAGGATGTAGCTGCCTCTGGTGGGTATTATATCGCCTCTGCTTCCGATTATATCTTTGCTGAAAACGGGACTATCACAGGATCCATTGGTGTCATTTCGTTTGCTCCCAATGTAAAGGGACTTCTTGATCGTTATGGAGTGGGAGTTCGCACATACAAAGCTGGGAAATATAAAGATATGTATTCACCGTTTCGCGATTCCACAAACGAAGAAGATGATATGATTGGAAAACAACTCCAAGACACCTATCGTAAGTTTGTCGAAGATGTTGCCAAAGGTCGAAATAAAACGGTTAAGTCCATTGAAGAGTTGGCAGAAGGAAAAATTTATTCTGGGGAAGATGCTTTCCGCAACAAACTAGTAGATGATATTGGTGGAAGACGAGAAGCCCATAAAAAACTCTCAGAACTTTGCCAATACGAAGGTGAAATCCCACTTTTTGAACAGGAATATTCTCCGTTTGAACGAATGATACGTTCGCTCGGTGTCAAGTTTTTAGGTGAAGGATCTCAAACTGCAAAAATAAGATCTCTTCTGCAAGCGCAAGTTCTCGTGATACTTCCTACGTCCCTTGGGAAATTGATGTTATGAGAGATTTTTTCTTTGATTTGGTAGATACATTGGAGTTGGTCTTTCTCGACCCACTCCGTTATTCAGAAGAAGTAAAAGAAATTCCTTTTGCCCTAAGTCCAAGTTCCAGTTGGTTGTTTTCCATTTTGTCCGCCTTGTCGTTGTCAGTGGGGATGAGCATTTTATCTGCACCTTATACAGTTTCTACCTTGTCGTTTTTGTTTTTTGGATTTATTGCAAATTTGATTTTGTTTCGATTTTTTCCATTTTTTTATTCACTGGTTGCTGATTATTATGTGCAAAAGAAAGGAAGATCACAAAAACTATTGTTCCTTGTGATGTTTGCAAGGCACGCCACCGTATTATTTTTGTTATTTGCTCCTATATGTATTGTGATCCATGCGCTTGGATTATCAGGTGTGGGTTCAGGATTTTTTTTATTACTTACATTCATTGTATTGTATGGTTTGGTCATTGCACGTGGACTCAAATCCATTTATGAACTAAAAAATCGGGATTCGATTCGTTTTTCCTTTTATGCATTGGGATTAACCATTTTGTTTCCATTTTTAATGAATTTGTACACAGCAACAAGTGTCCTGCAATCGGTATCAGGCGGTTTTTAATTGAATTTACTCATCACAAATGACGACGGAATCTCTTCCGCCGGTATCAAAGCTTTGGAACGAGTCCTCGGCAAATCTTACAAAACATACCTCATTGCTCCTCTCAAAGAACGATCAGTGACTTCCATGGCACTGACTGTTTTCCAAGGGATGAGAGTAGAGCGGATCAATGATAACCATTACATCGCTGATGGTTTCCCAGTGGATTGTGTGAACATTGGTTTGTATGCAGACATATTTCCTAAAATTGACTTTGTCATCTCTGGGATCAACAGAGGAGTGAACATGGGATATGATGTGCATTATTCAGGGACAGTTGGTGCGGCAAAACATGGTGCCTTACATGGTATCCCTTCTCTTGCTGTGAGTTCTGGTCGCATTGATCCAGAAGATGGGTATGAAAAAGAAGCCGAACTTGTGTTAACTTTCTTAGAAAAATATAAATCCCAAATCCAATCCGGAGAAATATGGAATTTGAATTTTCCTCCTGAAGTCAGTGGAACGGGAACCATAAGTGAACTTGTTTTTACAAGACTCGGGCGTCGTCGTTATTCCGAAAAGTATGAGAAAAAACAAATCATTGAAGGTGTCAGCGAATTTCAGTTAAACGGAAGTTTACTTGGACATGATGAAGAAACAGGCACAGACTTTGAAGCGTATTACCAAGGAAAAATCCCTGTCACACCGATCCAATTGGACCTAACAGAAAAAAATCGTCTGAAGGAATTACAATCCAAATAAAACCTATGGCAGTAGACAACGATTACCTTTCTTATATGAACAAAGGCAATTATGCCATGGCCTTAAACCTTCTCGACCAAGCATTGTTGCAAAATCCAGAAGATCCTATCCTCTTATACAATTTTGCTTTGTGTTGTTTCCAAACCAAAAACTTTAAAAAGACAATCCAAGTTTTAGATCGGATCTTAAGTGAATACCCAGGTTTTATCGAACTGGACAATGTGTACCGGTTAAAAGTGTTTTCCCTTGTGGAACTCAAAGAATGGGAATCTGCGGAAGGGATCATCAAAGAACGATTACAAATTGCGATCGATGATGCCAAACTCCTCTCGTTTTTAGCCCATGTATATGAATACACCCACCGTTTGGAAGATGCGATCTCCATCCATAGAAGGATTTTAAAAGCCAATCCTGATTATAAAAATAGTTTGAATTCGCTTGGTTATTTACTCGCTCTGAAAAAAAAACTGACAGCGGAGGAAAGAGCAGAAGCCATTCGTTCCTTAAAAAAAGCCTTAGAGTTGGATCCGAATAATCCGGCCTATTTGGATAGTTTTGGGTATTTTTTGCAAACGAATGGGAAACCAGAAGAAGCTTGGAAGGCATATCGTAAGGCCTTACAAAAGAACCCAAACCACCCAGTCCTCCTCGAAAGGCTCAAGAACCTGAAGAAATAAATCTCCCTTTTGTTGACACAGTCCTTCTTCCAAAAACACTGGTGTTTCAAGGACTTTCTCGGGATGTAGCGCAGTGGTAGCGCATCTGTTTTGGGTACAGAGGGTCGCAGGTTCAAATCCTGTCATCCCGAATCAGTTGGTTCTATCTGACCCGGTAGCTCAGCTGGATAGAGCAACTGCCTTCTAAGCAGTTGGTCGGGGGTTCGAATCCCTCTCGGGTCGATGATTGTTCTAGAAACGGTGGATGTAGTTCAGCGGTAGAGCCCCGGTTTGTGGTACCGGTCGTCGCGGGTTCGAATCCCGTCATCCACCCACTAAAATCGCCTTCGGCGATTCAAACTCCAAATCATTTCCATAAGAAACAAACCCATCGGGATTCGAACGATTTTGCGATAGAGTTCGAGTAGCCAATTTGGCAAGACACCTTGCCTAATTGGCGTTAAGCGAGAACGACCGAGCACAGGAAGTGCGAGGGCTCGCAAAAGACGGCCTGGAGCGAGATTTTCCACGATGGAAAATCCGCGTAAGGCGACATCCCGTCATCCACCCACTTGTAAATTTCCCCTTCAACGAATATACTTTTTGTAAAAATGGTTTGGTCGCCTTGCGTTCGCTTGGCCCTCCATGGCCAAAGCTCCCGCTCGCATCCATCCGTGGATGCTTTGCGGCGCCCGAACCATTTTTTCAAAAAGAAATCGAACTTCATTTGGGAATTTGTGTGCAAGTACGGAAGTTACTTAAGAATCAACGGTATCGGGATTCGAACGATTTTGCGATAGAGTTCGAGTAGCCAATTTGGCAAGACACCTTGCCTAATTGGCGTTAAATGGTGGTGCTTCGGACATACTTCAACTTCAACCAAATTTTCTCAATTTAGGAAATTTTTTGCAAAAATAGATTCGCCTTCAATTCAGTCCACTTTCAATAATGGGAAGTTCATCAAGTATTCCATGAAAACCTTCTTATTTTAGTAGCGATAAACGATCGAAAAATTAGAGAGAGATTGTGGGCGGTGTTAAATGATAAAGTTTCAAATTGTTTGGCATCGATCGATACTCAATTCCATCATTACGAATATTTGGAATTATCTCAGATACGAATATAAGTCTCGTTTCTGATACTCTCTCGTCTTTTACTCCGTTAGTTGCTAAATTTACTACTACAGGGGAAAGTGTTTCGATAGGTAACGTAACGCAGACGAGTGAGGTAACCTCAAATTCGTTTTCGTCAAATCTTGTTTATACGGTGACTGCTACCGATGGTACAAGTAAGGATTATACTGTCACTCTTACTGCTCCAAGAACCTATGGAGGTTCATCTTTAGTACTTTGGTTCAAGGCAGACATTCTTAATTTATCTGATGGTGCAAATGTTCAAACCTGGAATGATTTTAGCGGAAAAGGAAATCATCTTACGCAAGTAACTTACCCCACAAGACAACCAATGTATAGATTGAATCAAGTGAATGGTCTTCCAGCTCTCAATTTTTCACAAGCATCATTGACTTCGATGAGTTACAGCGGTGGAACTGGATTTTCATCTATTAACAGTGGATCGTTTTTTTTTTAGTATTTCGAATGCCAGAAGTTCATCCTGCGACAAATTTACTTTTAGTTGGTCCTGCAAATGGAAGAGAGGTCAATATTGGTGCCTCACCGGGAAATGAATTGTTTCTTTGGAGAAATGGGTCTGGACTAACTCCTCCATCTGTAAATTCCATACCTGTCACCACTTTTATCGCAATTGCCAGTGTTCAGAATGCTACTGTTAGTTGGCAAGAATATTGGAACGGTGACTCAAAAGGGAATGCAACTTCCAATATTCAAAGTTATGTGACAGGCACAGTTGGATCCCTTTCTAACGGCAATTTAGATGGTGATATAGCGGAGTTTTTCTATTTCGATTCTGCATTATCGCAAAATGAAATCGATAGAGTATTTTGTTATTTGAGAGCTAAATACAAACTGATAGCAATTACTAGAAGTTGTGGAATATAGACCAACTACAAGGCCGAATCATAAATTGAAAGTTATAACCAAAAAACTTACCTTAAGGCACTTGCTAAGTACTCAACCACTGCTAGTTTCCTTGCACATAAATAACCGAGCTGTGATGGGGCAAAATCGCAAGGATTGAAGCGAAGAATCGTTGCAAATTGATTCCATAAATACGTATTAAACTTTTTCTTTCAATCTCTGCATTCGTATTCATTGGTTTGTGGTGTGCATATTTATGACATATTCTTTTAGAATTAGTACTTACACCGAATTTTGAAAATTAGGGAGAGGGATAGGCATTAAATTGATTTCATAATTTTCGAATTCGATATTATTTTATTTTCTAATTCTCTAGAGGTAATAAACTGCATACTACTGAAAGAGGGAAATCACTCCAATGCATTCTTATTTTTCCAATATATCCATTCGACTCAGACTGATCCTTTTACCTCTTCCGATCCTTTTGTTTTTACTAATTGTCCTCGTTTTGTACATTCAATCACAAAACAAGGAAATTGATTTCTCAGCGAAAGAACAGAAAGGTATCGAGATCATCAAACCTGTTTATTTTGCATTTAAAGTTGCATTGCCGAAATTCAAAATTGGGAATGAGAATGTAGATGATTTAAAACCTGTGATGGAAGAAGGCAAGGCTACAATCCTTAAATCAGGAATCCTTTCTGAAGATTCAAAACAAATCCAAAAATGGAATACGTATTTAACTCACGAACGATTTGACCAAGAAACAACTCGCAATTTTTTGGAAGATACACAAGACTTAGCTGTAAAGATTGGAGACCATTCCAATTTGATATTGGATCCAAAACTGGAATCCTATTACCAAATGGATATCATTCTGTTTCAAATTCCCATGTTATGGAAACATGTCGGCCAATTAAAAGAATTAATTAGAGATGAATACCTAGGAGAAAATCGAAAACGAAAAACCTTTTCGAATATCAGTTATACAAAATCAATCATATCAATCAATGCGATTGAGAACATTTGTATCAATATAACAAGTTCTTATAAAAAAACAATGGAGAATGCGCCAACATATCAAGAGAAGATTCAAAAAAACATAGACCAAACAAACCAAGCTTGTAATGCATATGTTGATGAATTGAAAAAAATATTGATAACAGAAGTGAACAAACCTGATTCATCCGATGAATTATTCAACATCATACATAAGGGAACATTTTTAGGATCGGAAATTCAAAATTTTTCCATTTTGGTTTTTGAAAACATAATTAAGGATCGTTTGTCTGAACAGAAATTCCACCGGTTGGTTAATCTCCTCATTCTTGTGTTGGCACTAAGTCTATCCATACTTCTGATTTTTCTTATCTTTAAAAGTATCAACATACCTTTAAAAACTGTTTTAACGAAAGTTGAGGAATTATCGAGTGGAGATGCAGATCTAACAAAAAAATTACCTTCGTTTGGTGAGAATGAAATTGGCGAAATTTCAGGTTCCATCAATCGTTTTGTAAACCAATTGCATGATATCATTGTGCAACTGAAACATTCAGTTAACCAAGTTGAAAAAAGTTCAGACCAATTAAAACACGATGCTCTATCGGTGTCTGATAATGCATCTGGACTCGCTTCCACTTCGGAAGAAGCAGCTGCTTCATTAGAAGAATTATCTTCTTCCTTTGAAGTTATGTTTGGATCTATCTCTGATGAAACCAAAAACATTGCTAAAATTGCAGAAGAAATTCGAAATATCGAATATTCCATTGTGAATATTGAAAAAGAACTCAATCAGTTATCAATTGAAGCTGTTGCATCAACTAAATTGGCGGATAATGGAAATTTATCGATCCGAAGTACGGATAATTCAATGGAAGAAATCCGAGTGGTGACAAAAGAAATTTCTGGGATTGTAGATTTGATCACTGATATCTCTGAACAAACAAATTTACTTGCGCTCAATGCAAGTATCGAGGCTGCTCGAGCTGGTGATGCAGGAAGAGGTTTTGCAGTAGTAGCGGAAGAGATCTCAAAACTTGCTGATAAAACAAGAGCATCTGTAAAGAATATTATGACTTTAATTGCGAAGAGTGATTCTGCAGTCACGATTGGTGTGAATCATGTGAATGATACAGTAAAAGTTTTGAATGAAATTGTTGGCCAATCTAATCGGATACAAACAGGTGTTGAAAAGCTAAAGGGAGAAATTTCATCACAATCAAATAGTTTAACCAATGTATCTCACGAACTTAAAGAACTTCAATTATTGGCAGAATCAATCGAAACATCTTGCCAAGAACAAAAACGAACTTCAGAAGATATGGTCGTCAGTGTGAATTCTCTTTCAGGTAGTGCCCAGGAACTTGCTCAAAGTTCGGAAGATCTAAACCGAGTAAGTGTCACGATTAGTAGTGTGGCAAAAACGATTTCAACGATTGCCAATTCGTTTGAAACGAGTGTTGATTAAAAAAAAGGAATCTATATTTTGTGAAGTGATGGTAACCAACTTTTCTAAATTACTTAGGAGACTCGACAGACATCAGTACCATTCTTTCATTTTATATTCATGGGGTTAGATGGGAGAGAAATTATTTGTTTTTAAGATTCTATTTCCTTCTTGCCGTTTTAGAAATTAATTTCAGTAATGAATCCATATGCCCACGAATTCCACTACAAAAAAAGACTATAGGATAATCGGTTTTTTATTATTTCTCAGTTTGGTTCCGAGCATCGCGGGACTAGTTCGAATCTTCCAACTAACAACTGGCTCCGGTTATACGGTTGAAAACCAACGATTTTTTAATGATCCAATTCCAGTAATCCTTCATATCATTGCAGTTTTAATTTATAGTGTTTTAGGATCGCTCCAATTTGCCCCTGGATTTCGAAGCCGTCACCTTCGTTGGCACCGAATTTCAGGAAGGATCCTCGTATTTTTGGGACTTCTCACGGCGGGCACTGGGCTTTGGTTAACTTGGGTATACCCAAAAGTTCCGACAGATGGAGATTGGTTATTTGGAATTCGAATGGTGATCGGTATCTGGATGTTAATTTGCATCATACTCGGTTTTGTTTTTGTTTTACAAAAAAACTTCCGAACCCATAGCCATTGGATGATCCGAGGTTATGCGATTGGATTAGGGGCTGGCACACAAGTATTCACACATCTACCTTGGTTTGTTTTCGTGGGTGGCGAACCATCAGGGATTCCAAGAGATTTGATGATGGCAGCAGGTTGGCTTATCAATTTTTTAGTTGCAGAATGGATCATTTGGAAGGAGAATTCCTTCCGAAATTAATTTACCAGTTGCCAAATTTTCTCGCTGGGAACATCATAAGTCACTTTCGACTAACAAAGTGACACAGTGGTGAGAAGTTAGAATGTTTCCAAATTTCAAACAACTTCTATCTACCTTATTGTGTTTTGGCTTATTCTCTTATTTAAATCCTCTTTTTGCTTCAGATCATATCGACTTATATTTAAAATGGTACCACCAATTCCAATTTGCAGGGTATTATACTGCGCTTGAAAAAGGATACTACAGAGAACTTGGATTGGATGTTTCCATTCATGAAAGTAAAAATGGAATAGAAGGGTTACACCAACATGTATCCGAAAAAGAAGCACGTTATGGAGTAGGGACAAACGAAGTTCTACTACAATGGAATGCTGGTACACCTATCGTTGTCATTGCTGTCATTTTCCAACATTCACCTACCGTGTTGTTCACAAAAAAAACTCATCCTGACCAATCTGTCCATGATTTGGTTGGGAAAAAAATCATGTTATCTCCACATGTTTATGAAATTCTGGCACTTTTAAAAAAGGAAAAATTAGATCCAAGTCAATTCCATCAATTACAACATAGTTTTCGATTTTTGGATTTAGTAGAAGGTAAGGTAGATGCCTTGGATGGTTATTCTACAACTCAAACCTATGAACTTGAAAAAAAGGGATTCCCTTTAATGGTGTTTTCACCAAGAACATCAGGTATTGATTTTTATGGAGATAATTTATTCACAAGTAAACTCGAAATAGAAAATAACCCAAGCAGAGTCAAAAAATTCCGTGAAGCAAGTCTTCGTGGTTGGGACTATGCGATGAAACATAAAGCAGAGATTGTAAATTTAATTTCAGAGAAATATGCCAGTTCCATCCCAAAAGAACAATTATTATTTGAAGCAGAACAGATGGAACCATTGATCCAACCATCGCTAGTAGAAATGGGATATATGTATGAAGGGCGTTGGAAACATATTAATGAAGTGTATGCAGATTTCGGTATGTTACCAAAAAATTTAGATCTGAGCGGATTTCTCTATAACGCCAGTCCAAAACCTAATTACGACACGATTTTTTCTATTTTGATTTTACTGTTATGTATTGTGTTAGTTGCTTGGATGGTCCAAAGGTATCGATGGAACAAACGGTATTCGGAAACCCTAAAATCTGAAGTTTTACTCAGGACTGGAGAATTAAAGATCTCCAACGATGCTTTGAATTCTACTAATATTGTTTTAGAGTCAAAATTAAAAGAACTGACAGAGGCACAAGAAAAGTTATTAACCAGGGAAAAATTAGCGACCATAGGAAATTTAACAGCGGGGATGGCACATGAATTGAATACACCTTTGGGTGCGATTGTTTCCTCTCATGGTTCTATCAGTGATTTTTTTCATAATCAATTTCAAACAATCTTAAATTTTCTTTATACATGTTCGAATGAAGATCGAGAACGATTTTATTTTTTGATAAGAGATTTCCAAAATATTCAAAATGTTTTTTATATAGGTAAAAAAGAGAAGGAATTTAAAAAAGAGTTAGAAATGGAGTATGCGGAAATTTTCCAAACATATTTAAAAAATGATCGAGAAGAATACTTAAATTTAATTATAGAATCTTCAGCTTTTTTGTTAGGCGATCATCTTAGTTATATTTTAGAAAGTGATCGTAAAAAAGAAATTTTAGTAATGGGTTCAAAAGTAGCAAATGTCTTTCGTTCTTGTTTTATTATTTCCATTGCTTCCGAAAAATCATCTCATGTTGTAAAATCATTAAAGAATTACTTAATTTCTGATGATCTTACCCATTCAGATCAAAGTAAAATTGATATTGTTTCCGAAATCGAAACGATCCTAACTCTTTATTATTATAATATCAACCACAGAGTAAACGTTCAAAAACATTTTTTATCTCATCGGAAGTGCAAAGGCAATCGAGATAATTTAAATTTAATTTGGGTTAACTTATTGAACAATGCCCTGTATGCAATTTCATTTGAAGGAATCATTGAAATTTATATAGAAGATGAGGGTCCTTGGATCAAAGTCAGCTTTATCGATTATGGAAGTGGGATTCCAAAAAATATCCAAGATCGAATTTTTGAACCTTTTTTTACAACGAAATCGAAGGGTGAAGGAGTTGGATTAGGATTGGACATTTGTCGAAAAGTGATCAACAAAATGAACGGTAAAATTGAATTCGAAAGTGAAGTTGGGAAAACCAAGTTCACCGTTTATTTGTTAGCTGATGAATAAAATGCATTTGATTCACTTTTTTACTTTACTTTTTTGGAAATGAGAATCTTATTTTGCCAGTTTGGTTTTTACACACTCAAATTCAATTAGGTAGGTTCAATTTATGTCATTCCAAGATGCAATCAAGGTTTGCTTTCAAAAATATGTCGATTTTAATGGAAATGCAAAACGTCCAGAATTTTGGTATTGGGTCGCATTTACATTTGTAGTCAGTTTTATCTTACAGATGTTCCTTCCCATCTTGGGAATGGTATTTTCTTTGGCTGTTTTTTTACCAAGCATTAGTGTTGGAGCAAGAAGATTACATGACGTAGGAATGAGTGGCTGGTGGCAATTGATTGGCCTTACAGGGATTGGATTATTGGTATTGATTTACTTCTGGGCACAAAAAGGTAAATAAACTCAAAGTTTTCTTAACGCTTTCAAAGAGTATTTTATTTCGCGTTAGGGACAAGTAGGGCTTGGTCACCTGCCATTAGGTAGGTGACGGAAGCGTAAGCGAACCCCGGATTGGCCCGACCTTTTTTAGATCCATCATTTGCTTCAATGGATTAGGAACGCCCTATCTCTTCATTACTTTTCATTTTCCAAAATACTTAGATAAATTTCCTTTTGATTTTTGGAATGTTTTGATTGGTTAGAGGCAAAGGTAAATAAGAATGATTGTTCGTCATTTGATACCATTCTGCTAATTTCGGAACCTGTAGGATATCCACCGCATCCATCATGTGACCATTCAAAAATAATCTCTGAGTCTGTTTCTTTGAGAATATTAAAATATAAATCACTACAATCTTTTGCTAACTCTGCTTTTACGGCTGTTACAAAAACATTACGTCTTGAAGTGCCGATTTTTTTTAATAAAGTGAAACGATAGAGTTCTGTCCAATTTTGGTTTGTGACACCTCCTGGGAACAATTCTATCATCGAAACGTTCTCGTCATTTTCTGAGTGTCCAATGACCCATTTTCTTCCGTCAAAATTCCGATGGAACGGAACTTTGGTTAATTCTTTTTTGATTCCAAAATTTTTGTCTAAAACTAAACGTAAGCTTACTTTACTTTGTTCGGAAAAATTGATTGGTATGTGTAAGGATTTTATTTCACCTTCTTTATTTTTTAGTTCAAACGTAAAAAATTTACTGGTATTACCAGATTCAAAAATCCATTGGTATTCCGCTTCGTTTAACGCATTACTCTCTATGTATAATTTTCCTTTTTCTATGTTTTTTTGTTGGTTAAAGTATTCCTTTTTGTCCTCTCCACTCCTTTCAATACCACGAATGGAATCAATTTCATCAGTTTTTACCATAGCTAAAAAACTCCAGCGAACCGATGTTCCATCAATGATTGGACCTAAATTTTTTGCGACTGCCCATTCATTTTCCAATTGAGGTTTTACTTGTGCCTGTAAAAAAACATGGGATAAAAAAAATGTAAGTAGAACTAGAGTGGAAAATCGTTTCATGGTGTGTTCCGTTTTTAGTAACTGAATAAGGATTCGATTTTATAGGAGAGTTTGAGATTCGTCAATGAAATCCTGAGAGTGAATTTTGATTTTAAAAGCAAAAGAAGAAAAGGGATGGATGTATTGATGAGGTTATGTTGAAGGAGGAAAGAATGGCAGTTTTTTAAGTTTTTGGTTTTGTCATTTGGTCAAGAGGACTTTTGATATTTTCCAATCGACTCCTGGCAACTTTGGTATAAATTTGAGTGGTTCGGACACTTGAGTGTCCGAGTAGAGTTTGGATCATTCTTAGATCCGTTCCGAGTTCCAACAAATGTGTCGCAAATGCATGCCGCAAACTATGAAAGGTGACTTTTTTTGTAATCTTTGCTTTAGCGGCCGCTTGGTTAAAAATGGATTCAGCAGTTCTGATGTGAAGAGGTCTTTTTCCTGCACCCGGAAATAACCAAGTTATGTTCTTTACCTCATTAAAACTATATTTTAAGAGTAAATTATATTCTCTAACTTGTAAGTATTCTTTGAGTTCGAGTATGAGGGAATTGGCAAGAATTGTGTATCTATCTTTTTTACCTTTTCCTTGGGTGATTCGGATCATGTTCCGTTCCAAATCGATATCTTTTAATTGTAAATGAATCACTTCTCCAACGCGCAAACCTGCTGAGTAACTAATGAGGAGTAATATTTTATGTTTTAAATTCGGAAGTGCATTGAATATAGCTCTTGTTTCTTCCGCTGATAATACTTCAGGTAATTTAGCATCAGCTTTCATTTTTGGAAATTTGAGATTTTTCATCTGCTTACGGACTTCCCGAAAATAGAAAATGAATGCTTGCCTTGCACTTCGGATTGAAGCAGAACGTAATGATTTTTCTTTCACTTGGAAGTCCAAATAATTTTCGATATCTTTCGAAACAATATTCATGGGTAATTTTTCTGTAAAAAGCAATAGTCTGTATAGATGTGAATAATATGTTTTGGTGGTGAAAAATGAAAAATTCCTTTCCCTGGCCGAACGAAAAAAATCTTCCAAAATCCCACATTGTTTGGGAATCTCATTTGCTAAATACCGAATATCATACTCGGAAAAATCAAGTAACACGCGTTTAATGGATGAAACTTCATTAGGATAGGACCAACTTTTATCTTCAGGGTGGTAAATTGCCTTTGGAATTGATTTTGCGATTTTGACGTACATTTCCGAATACGGAAAATATAGATGGAATCGTTTATCATTTGATTTGTATTTGAGTTTGATCATAAAACACCTAACTTTGTTTGATTCAATAGAATAGGTGGTGGCTAACGGTTTTGGTCCTGAGATCCCTTCGTTTTTTGAAGATGAGAGGAAAATGTTGGTGATCGGGGAAGATTTTTTTTGGGGGGGGGGAGTGCGAATCTAGTATCCCCGCCCTTATTAGGGTGGGGTTCTAGACCCGCCACCCAATACGTTCCCTCTATCACGCCCAAGGGCAACGGACAAACGAAAATTAAATTAAGGATTTTTTTTTCTTGGAAAGTTCATACTCCAACACAAACTGAAATCATTGGGAGTTATATGAATTTAGTCACAGTCGGATTAGGAATCTTTTTTATCATTTATGGAATCACTACCTATATTTTACGTCTCTACAAACCGGGATTTTTTTGGAAACTAGAACCAATGAAACAAAAATGGGGTGAAAAACGAGGATACTTCATCCATGTTTTTAGTTATTCCATCTTACCAGTCGTTTTAGGAATTGTGTATACAATATTAGGTGTAAGAGATTAAATTCAGATAACGCGAGTTATTTGGGCGCCTCCAATCAATAACATCAGATTACAAAATACAGAAATGGACCGGGCCCTACGCTTCAATCTTTCTCAATTTGAGAAAGGATTTCCGCTTCGGTCCCTGGCGCAGGATTTTTATAATTGATGAGAAAGGATTGTATCTTGCCTAGATGGAGTTCGGTCTTCAGGATAATCCGTACTAAAATGTAGGCCCCGACTTTCCTTTCGTAATAAAGCGGATCTGACAATGAGTTCCGCAACTTTTACTAAATTACGAAGTTCTAATAATCCCAAGGAAACAGTCGTTCGATTGTAATAATCTTTTACTTCTTGCGAAATCAGTTTTAATCGACGAAGGGCACGTTCCAATCTCATATCAGACCTAACAATTCCAACATAATTACTCATGATGGTTTTAATTTCGATTAAGTCATGGGAAATTAATACCCATTCTTCCGTGTTAGTAGTTCCTTCTTTGTTCCAATCAGGAATCAAATCGGTTTCTAAGGAATACTCTAGTTTCCCTTCTGATTTGATATCATTTGCAATCCGATGGGAAAATACCAAACATTCCAGTAAACTATTGGAAGCTAAACGGTTTCCACCATGGACACCTGTACAAGTTGTCTCACCACAAGCATATAAATCTGCAATATTTGTTCGTCCTAAGAGATCCGTAGCAACTCCACCACACATATAATGGGCGGCAGGAACAACTGGAATTGGATCGGTTGTGATATCAATTCCTAGTTTTTTACAACGTTCATAAATTGAAGGAAAATGGCTTATGATGTCATTGGCAGGTCTATGAGTGATATCAAGGAGTACATGTGGTTCCCCTCTTTTTTTCATCGTATCATCAATTGCTCGTGCTACAATATCTCTAGGTGCTAATTCTCCCATTTCATGATAGTCTTTCATGAATGGTCTACCACCTATCTCGCGTAAGATGCCGCCATGACCTCTCACTGCTTCTGAAATTAAAAAACTATTCCCTTGTTCATGGAAAAGCGAAGTAGGATGGAATTGGTAAAATTCCATATTTTTGACAATGGCACCAGCTCTATAAGCACTGGCTACACCATCACCAGTGGCAATGTTAGGATTGGTTGTGTGCAAATATACTTGGCCTGCACCCCCGGTTGCCAAAATAGTTTTTTTGGCTAGGACTGGAAATACTTCACCAGTTTCTGTATCTACAATGTAGGCTCCATAACATCGTAAGGGTAAATTTTCTTTATTTTTTAAATGGTGTTTAGTAATTAAATCTACGCAAGCATGGTTTTCTAGAATTCGTATGTTTTGGTTGGCATGAACATGATCAAGTAACGATTGTTCGACGGCACTTCCTGTTCTATCAAGAGAGTGGATAATTCTATTTTTGCTATGCCCACCTTCTCGTGCTAAATCCAATTCCCCTGTTTGGTTTCTTGTGAAAGGAACACCCAAGTCCAATAGTTCTTTGACTCGGGTTGGACCTTCTTCCACCAAAACACGAACTGCTTCCAGATCACATAAACCTGCTCCAGATTCTAAAGTGTCTTTGATGTGTTCTTCGAATTTATCCTTATCATCAAAAACAGATGCAATCCCACCTTGGGCATAGTTGGTATTCGATTCGTAGTCTGCTTTTTTGGTAACAACCACAACTGAACCAAGCGGAGCTAATTTTAATGCGGTAAAGAGACCACTCACTCCGCTTCCTATGATCAGAAAATCTGATTTAATTCGAGTCACATTGCATCCAATTTATGATTAGTTTCAAAAAAAATGATTCTACATTCTAGAATCATTATTTCGCATTCAACATCCCTTCGATAAAGTCCAAACTTCTAATTAACATATAATCAGGTTTGATCGCGTCGTTTGCGTGTTCTTTTAAATAGGCATCAGCCTTGCCATTTTTTTTGGCATAATCCTTAATTGCGTTCAAATTGAATTTAGATTTCACTACTCCTTCATGTGGAATGAGAGGTAAGTGGTTCCACATATCCTCTTCTCGGTATCGGAAAGGGAAGGTTCCATCTGGTTCTTCAGAAACTTCAATGTCAGGTGAAACTCCAACCACTTGGATGGTTTTTCCAGAAGGAGAATAATACCTAGCATTTGTGATTTTCAAAAGGTAATTAGGATTGTTGTCCAATTTTTTTAATGTTTGCACAGTTGCCTTTCCAAATGTCCTTTCACCAAGTAAAATTCCACGGCCATGGTGTTGGATTGCACTTGCCACAATTTCAGACGCAGATGCTGATTTTGAATTCATGAGCACAGCTAGCGGAAGTTTTGTGATGTCTTTGATTTTTGCATATTTTTCATCATCACTTCGACCAGGAGTTTTTGTAGAAACAATCAGTCCTTTTTCAATAAACATATCAGCAATATCCACTGCTAAATCCAAAAATCCACCTGAGTTTCCTCTTAGGTCCAAAATCACAGCTTTTAACGGTTTGCCATTCTCTTTGGCAGTTTTTTCCATTTCTGCTAAAGCTTCGGCAATTTGTGTATCAATTGGTGGTTCCCCGTTTCCAGGTTTTACAAATCCAGTGAGTTTGATATATGCTACTTGTGGATTTTCTTTTACTAGGTGAAAGGTTACGTTTTTGATAGTGATTTTATCACGAATCACTTCGATATCAATTTTTCCTGTATTCCCTTTACGTGAGATGGTAAGCACAACTTTTGTTGCTTTTGGTCCCTTGATTTTTTTAACTACTTTATCAAGAGATAAGTTTTTGATGAGTTTTCCATCAACAGCAACAATATTATCTCCACTGCGAATCCCTGCTTTGAGTGCAGGACTTCCTTCCAATGGATTTTCAACAATGACTTCACGACTTCCACCACCAGAGAGGATGGCTCCAATCCCTTCAAAAGATCCATCACTGATTTTGGACATGGATTCTTCCCAAACTTCTTCCAAAAAGACATTGGAGTGTGGGTCAAGAGAGTTTAAATAACCATTCGCAGCAGCAACAAACACTTGTTCCATGCGGAATTCTTTTTTGTCTTCTTCCTCTTCGTCAGGAAGTTCACCATCAAGTTCCACAAGTCCTTTTAATACAGGAGTTTTGTATTTATCCAAATTGTCTTGGATGTAAGTGACAACCCGATCAAAATCCTTTCTCGAAAAATTAATTTCTTCCCAACGAGCAGAGATTACTGATTTTTTTAATTTTTCTTTTTCGATCAGTTTTTTGAGTTCTGCATCAGACAACTTACGATTTTCATTTTTTTTCCGTTTCTCTTTTTGGATTTTTTCCACTTGGGTGTAATCAGGATCAAAAACGACAAACTTGTCAGATGGAGAAATTTTGAAAGTAGTCCCAGGCCAGAGGTCCTCTTTATCATCATATTTCTCTCTTTCTTTGAAATAACTTTCTGGGTAAATGTAAAGTGGATGGGGTAAACTTAAAAAAGCAAAACTTGCTGCATCGGTATAAGCACGATTTACATTGATATGTTTGTCTATGTACAGTTTGTCTACTGTTCGAATGACAGTTTCAAAGTCGACATAAGTGAAATTGGTCTCGCGGTTTTGCGCTTTTTTCGCTTCTGGTTCGCAGGAAATAAAACCAACTGGTAAAGCAAAACTTAGAAGGGTGAAAAAGGATAGTAGATAAACAAATCGTTTCAAGGGATCTCTCGTTTCGTGGATAGATTATCCTAAGAATTTCCGAATTTCCAGCCTAGGCAAGACAAAAAAAATTGGGACAAATCTAGGACACATGCATAACATAGACGGTGACATGCGCTCATTCGTTGTCCTGATTTTTGCCCTTTCTCTCTGGTTTTGTTCCTCCGAGCCAGAAAAAAACCCAAATCGTGATCCATATAGTTTGGAAACCCTTCTTTTTTTGGAAGAGGTATTGCTCGATGTTTGGGAAAACCCTTCGGCAAAAGAAGATGCAATGTCTCGACTAAGATATGTTTGTCGAACAAAAGATACTGACGATGGTTATTTATGTTACATGTGGGGACTTTTGGAATACCAACGTGGGAATTACAATGAAAGTTATGCCGGATTTCGAAAGGCTTTAGAAAAAAATCCAAACGACACACTTTACAAAAACATGTTACGATTATCCGCTGAAAAATCGGGAAACCTAGCGGATTTAAAAGCACATTCGTATGATGGAGAAGTGCTCGCTTCTCTTTCTGAATTGGATAAACAATGCAAAGAGGAAAAATCCCCAAACATTTCCACTTTTCAATTTTTGATCGAACGAGGTGTATTCACCAAGGAGTCATTAAAACGTGGTAGTTTTTCGACTTGTTTCCAAAAATTAGAACCTAACGAACAAATTTCTCTCCAAAAACAAATCCGAAATCCCAATTTATCCTATAAGGAAAGGTTGTATGCGGACCAGATGAAGTCGGATCCATTTACCAAAATTTGGGATACTTCCTCTTACCACCGAGGGGAATTGGGAAAGGAAATGGTGGGAGGAACACAAGGTGCAGTTTCTGCGACTGTCTCTTCGAATTCAGAAGGAAATCTTTCCCTCGTTTCTGGGTCCATTCGCCCCTCTCCCATGACGGAAGCATGGCGTAAGGTAAAACTAACTTCTCTTTCCGGGAACGAAGCTCAGGCAAAAGAAGCCTTTAAACAGTTTATGACCGAAGTGCGAATTTCCAAAACAAAGGGTAAGTCGGAAGCGATGATGGCAATCGCCTTAGAACGAGCGGCAAAATTATTACTCGAACAAGACCCTGGTTACTCTAAGATTCGTTTCCTTGCGAAAGAACTTTAAGATATTCTTTTACCGTATTCCCTAATCCATCTACTATACTTTGGGCCATGAGACGGTGGCCAATCGAAACTTCTTCAAGGAAAGGAAGTTTTGCAAATACTTGTAAATTATTCGTATCGAGGTCATGTCCAGCATTTACGCCTAACCCTCGTTTGTTTGCTTCGATTGCAGCCTGTTGATAGGATTCAAAAATTTGAATGCCTTTTTGTACATCTGCGTCAAATGCGTGGGCAAATGGACCTGTATACAGTTCAATTCGTTCGGCACCGAGAAGAGTGACTTGGTCATAAAATGTAAAATCAGTCTCCATAAAAAGAGACACTCGGATTCCTTCTTTTCGGAATGCCTCTACGATTGGTTTCAGGGTGACAAACGTTTTCGGATCCCTAAAATCAAATCCATGGTCCGATGTGATTTCGCCTGGTTTCACGGGAACAAGAGTGGCTTGGTCTGGTTTTGCCTTAAGGACAAGTTCCAAAAAACGTTCACTTGGTTCTCCCTCAATATTGTATTCTTTTTTAGAAATTCCTAATTTAGTAATTTTTTCGTTGTAAGATTCCAAAAATTCCTTTAATTCGAATACATCTTGTTTGGTGATATGCCTTTCATCAGATCGAGGGTGAACTGTAATCCCATGGGCACCTGAATCTAATATGATTTCTGACAATTTCAGAACATTTGGAATGGATCCTCCCCTAGAATTGCGGAGAGTGGCGATCTTGTTGACATTGACACTTAATTGGGTCATAGGAAAAAAAAAACTTTCCTTTAATTTTCATCCAGGAGAAAACCGTCCAATTTCAAAAAGGTTGTCCCAGAGAAGGGATTTCCAAAACTGTCAAAAGTACGTTTATGGTCGCAAAAAAAGCAGCAAAGAAACAAGCACCGCCCAAAAAGAAAGCGGTTGCCAAAGAAAAACCGAGTAAGGACGCCAAGTCCTCTTCCCCGAAGGAAGATAAAAAAAAGGCCGTAGTCGGGTCCAAAGCCCCTGCTACGAAGGCAAAGGTTGTACCTGCGCCTAAAACAGCCACAGCACAAAAGGACAAACCGGCCCCGCAAGCCAAAACCCCAGCTGTGAAAATTGATCCGAACAACCCGCTCGGAAAGAAGTTTAACTGTTACTCCTGTGGAACGAAGTTTTATGATTTGAACAAACCTGAAAAAAAATGTCCGAAATGCGGAGCTGACCAGTTGGCAAAACCTGCAATCAAATCCCGTATGGCTGCCATTCGCAGTTCGGAATACGAAGTGGAAGAAGAGGAAGAACCAGTCATTGAAGATGATGAACTCTTAGAAGAAACTGAGGAATTGGAAGAGGCCGAAGAAGAGGAGGTCGTTGCCGAGGAAGAGGAGTGATCCTTCCCATCCTTGGTGGACCTACCGGTTCCGGAAAAACCTCGCTTACCCAAGCCCTTGACCCAAAACGTTTCGAAATTGTTTCTTTTGACTCTCGCCAAGTCTACCGGGATTTACCGGTAGGCACAACGGCACCCACTCCCGAAGAATTTTCCCATATCCGCCACTGGCTCGTTGGTTTTTTAAATGCAAACGAATCCATCAATGCCAATCAGTTTTCCCTTTTGGCAAGAGAAGCCATTTCCGATATCCAAGGCAGGGGGAAAATTCCCATCCTGATTGGTGGGACAGGATTTTATCTCCGTGCATTTCTCTTAGGCATGTTTCCCGTACCAAATGTACCAAAAGATACCAAGGATTATGTTTTGCACCTTCCATTAGAAGAAGCAAGGATGATGCTCCAAACAAAAGACCCGAGAGCAATGGAAAGTCTTTCTATGCAAGATGGATACCGCATCAAACGTGCTTTGGAAGTTGTTCTCACAGGAGTTTTGTGGTCAGAGGTATCAAAACAAACTGTAGGAGGATATTTACAAGACCATCCAGAAGTGAAAATGATTGGGCACTGGTTGGATTGGCCACGTGACATTCTCTACAAACGCATCAATGCCCGAGTGAATCAGATCGTTAGTGGTATGTTAGAGGAAACGAAAGAAGTTATTTCGAAGTACGGACCAAACTGTCCGGGGTTACGAACCTTGGGTTACAATTTTGCGCTTGCATTCTTAAATGGAACGATAGACATTAATACATTCATTGAACAGTTGGCGCAAAGTCACAGAAATTATGCAAAAAGGCAAATTACTTGGTTCAAAAAAGAATCATTCCTTTCGCCCATTTCTTTTGATGCCGCTGTCCAATTGTATACAAATATAGAACAAAGATAAAGAGAACACTCGGGATTTCCAATGTCGGCAAAAAATAACATCCAAGACCAACTTTTAAACACAGCAAGAAAAGAGAAAATTGATCTCACCATCTACTTGTTAAATGGAGTTCCTTTAAAAGGAAAAGTTGTCAGTTTTGACAATTTCACCATCATTCTTGAAAATGAAAACAAACAGAATTTGGTATACAAACATGCCATTTCGACCATCATTCCTGCAAAACCGATCAAACTTCACAGTGAGGAAACTCCGAAAGAAGCAGGTGGGGCATAACTCTTTTCTAGTTTTCCTCTCTTTCCCTTTCTAAATTCTGGTTCCAAACCCTATGGCAAAATTACCAAAAGAAACCCCTGTTGTTTTGATTATGGCAGGAGGGAAAGGGGAGAGGTTTTGGCCTCGTTCCCGCACCAATTCCCCGAAACAGCTCCAGAAAGTTTATTCCAACAAAACTCTTCTCAAAGAGACAATCGACCGAGCCCTAACCATCACATCATTGGATCGTATTTACATTGGGACCAATGCAACTCTGAAGGCAGAAATTCTCAAAAAAGATCCTAAATTCCCATCTGGAAATTTTATCATCGAACCAGAAGGAAAAAACACAGCACCTATCATTGCCCTTTCTGCACTTTACTTCCAAAAAAAATACGGAAATCCCAACCTCATCGTTCTCTCCGCAGATGCATTTATTGATCCTGTCAAAGAGTTCACAAAAACCATAGAACAAGCCTTGTTCGAAACGGAAAATGGAATGGTTTTACTTGGGGTAAAACCAAACCGACCTGAAGTTGGATATGGATACATTAGCACAGGGAAACCAACTGATGTAGGTTACACGGTGAAAGCATTTTTTGAAAAACCTGATTTCAAAACTGCACTCAAATACATCAAAAAAAAGAATTTTTATTGGAATCCAGGGATCTTTCTTTTCCGCACCGAAACCATTCTATCGGAACTGGAACGACATGCGCCACATATCCTTGGTCCATTAAAAAATGGATTTCCGTTTAAGAACTTTGGGGATTTAAAATCTGCATTCCAGATGTTACCTTCCGAAGCCATCGACACTGCGATCATGGAAAAATCCAATCGTATCCGTATGGTAGAAGCTACTTTCAATTGGGATGATGTTGGATCCTGGATGTCCCTCGAACGCATTTTGCCAGGGGACAAAGAGAAAAACCACCACCAAGGAAAAGAAGTACATTACCACAAAGCATCAGGGAATATTTCCTCCGTTCAAAAAGAGCTCATCACATTTCTTGGTGTGAAAGACCTGATCGTTGTGGAAGAACCAGATGTACTCCTCATCACTTCACGTGAAGGTGTGGGTGATATCAAAGCGATGTTATCCAATATGAGGAAAAATAAAGTTTTACAAAAGTACCTCGACTAGAAATTTGACAGAACAGGCTTGATATAAGGAGGAAGGAATGCCTTCCGGAAAAAAGAGAAAGCGTAGAAAAATCGCAACCCACAAACGTAAGAAAAAACGCAGAGCCAACAGACACAAAAAGAAGAAATAATCTTTCTTCAGTGACTTTCTTTTTCCTCCGATAGATTTGTTATGAAACAAGTCTGGAGGAAACAGAAACCCCGCACCCCCGGTTTCATCCGAGCATTTACCATGGAAACACCTCTCGGGGATGTCCTGGAGGCTGAGTTCAACTTTCACGAACGACTCGTTCGGTTAACTGTCGAAATCAAAGAAGAGAAGGGACGTATGTACGGAGCCACTGTGAAAAACGGTACCGTACAAACTGAGAAGGATATTACTTCTGGGCGTGCCTACCCCGTCTTTCGTAAGATCTGGCCCTTTCGGGAATACTTCAGTTCTCTCCCTGACAAAGACATGTTGGTTAGCATCGGCGGAGCGTATGAAATTTACCCTCCCTTCCAAGCAGAGGTTTCGGAAAAAACCAGGTCCTCTCGTGGGCCGTTGGAATCGGCATTATTCCCCTCCACTCGGTATGATTCCATTTTTGGCATCATTCGTGAGACCCGGTTCCAACGTTGGAGACGAGAACGGAGAGAGGCAAGAGAAGCACGAGGATCGCTCTGGACACGTTTCAAACGAAGGGTCTGGGGAGATTTGCAGGATGTTTGTCTTGGCGTTGGATTTGGTTGTTTGGTCTATTATGTATACTATGATTATGTCGTATTAGGACTCAGTTTAGGAGTCTTAGGGATGATCGCGGGCCTACTCGATTTTCTTGTGAGAAAACGTTCTGTTCTAATGACAAAAGTGTTGTCATTTCTCAGTTTCGGTTCATATTTTTTCTACAACGGCTACGTCTATTTTTAGACGTAGTAGTAGAAATTGATATGGCCAAAGAAACATCCCAAGCAAACCAATTCATCCATGAGCAATACATCATTTTCAATTTGGGAGATGAAGAGTATGCCATCCCCATCACAATTGTTGAAGAAATTGTTAAGATCACAAATTTAATCCGCGTTCCACAATCCAAAAGTTACTTTGCCGGGATCATGGACATCCGAGGCAAAGTGGTAAGGATGATTGACCTTGCCAAACGATTGAACATCAAAAATGTAACAGAGTCTGCAGACCGTGCCATAGTCATCAATGTGTCTGGTAAATCAATCGGTGTGATTGTGGACAAAGTGTCCCATGTGGTACATTTTCCAGCCAACCAAGTGGATCCACCACCACCATCTGTAAAAGGGATTTCTTCTCGTTACATCACAGGTGTTGGAAAAAAAGACAACAGGTTCATCATCCTAATCGATATCGAAAAAATTCTCACTGTAGAAGAGATGACGGAACTAGCTACCGTATAACGGAAGTAAGCAATATCTAAATTGACATGATCATCTCCAAATTTTATTACTTAAGAAAAAACTTATATTCCATGGCGGAACTTGTTTTGGAGCAAGTGATCTTACTCAGTGAGGCTCTCGAATCAGATGACTATGCCCAAGCTGAGAAAATTGTAGAACGTGATGACCTCATTGATGATTTAGAAAAGGAAAACGATAACCTTTCCCAAAATGCCATATTGGAAGCAGTGAGTAACCGTAACATTCTCGGGATGGGCGATGTGGATAATGACATTGTATTGAAAAAAGATCCTTTGCGATTTGCTCTTTCGGCCATACGGATCACTCGGAATATGGAACGAATGGGAGACCAAGTGGTCAACTGTGCTGATGTGTTTCGTCACAAAACCATCCGCAAAGGTCTCTTCAAAAATGAAGAACCAATGACTCTAATTCTATCAAGGGTTACAACTCTTGCAGGAATGGCGATCGAATCTTTAGTAGAAGAAAAAGAGAGGTTTATGGGGAGTGTGAATTCCCTGGAAGACGAACTGAATGCCCTTTGTGACCAAGCTTTCCAAAAGTATCGAGCCGTACCTGATATGGAAAAACAAGAATTTGCCGATGTCTATCGAATCATTCTCGCATTAGAGAGGTTAGGTGATTATGCGGTGAATGTGGCGGAAGAACTTGTCAGGTTGAATACAGGAAAAGACATCCGCCATTTAGAAAACGTCAAATCCAAATCTTCCTCTTACCCTTAAACCTTTTCCTTCCCATCAATTCCAAACAAATGTCCATGTTTCGCACAAATTGTACGCATGGGATTTTCGGTTTAGAATATTTCCGAATATAGAATGATTATGGAATGTCAATGAAGCATTAATTTCATTTGACAAAGGAAATAAGTTTTGTTATAGAATTCACTGCCAATGAAACCAAAAGAGTATGTTTCCCAACCGAAACCAAAAAGTTTTTTCCTTTCTTACTTACTTATAACCAATCTCGATCCTTTTCTCTTTTTTGCTGGAATGTTACTCATTTTTGGTTTGGGCAATTTTGAATCCATACTAAAAATTTTATTCTACTTGGCTCCACCCATTATTGGTGCACATGCAATGATTTTCTTTTTCAAAGATAGAAATTTCAAAAAACAAATGAATCGTCCGGAAGGAATCATTTATACAGACAAGGAACTCTCTCTGATTCGGAGCCATTCCAAAAATGGAGCTCTTAATATTCTATCCACCAATGTTGGTGGACCAATTCTGACGATGGTACTTTCGTATCAGTTTGGTTTGGTCAAAACGTATGGGGAAGTTCTGTTTTTTTCCCTACTTGGTGTATTACTTGCAATGGCGATTTCATCTTTCTTCTACATATATGTTGAGAAAAAGATGTACGATGTATATAATGAATTACGATTAAAACCGCTTAGTTTGTTTGCGAATTTGCTTTTTCCTATTTTTGCTACATTTGTAATCGAATACTTTATGTTTTCATTTTATATCTATTATCAGTTTCGAAACTTCGTAAGTGATCACCAATTGGAAATGGTATGTTTGGGTTTGAGCGCTTTCATTCTGATCATGATTTCTGTATTATTTTTTGTTTTATGGAAACTGACTGGAAATACTTCTGCCACCATTAGGGATGTATCAAATATTTTAAAATTATTTGCTGAAGGAGATCTGAGATCAGATCTTCGTATCAATCAAACAAGAAATGAGATTGGTGTGATCTCTATTTATTTGGAAGAAGCAAAAATCAAACTCAATCGATTATTAACATCCATTACCAAACATTCTTCAAAAATTCAGTTGGAAGCAAAAACACTTGAAGGATTGTCCAGTGATTCAGCGGAACACTCTCAAGTACAAGCCGCATCTTTGGAAGAGGTAGCTGCAGCTTTAGAAGAAAATGGTTCTTCTATTAATGGTATTTATACCGATGCGTTAGAACAAAAAAAATTAACGGCTGCGACAAATGAGTCCATCGAACATTTATTTACCATTTCATCAAGTGTGAAAGAAATATCACTCCATGCTAAATCGAAAGCAGATTCAGTCGAAACAGAAGTAATCAAAAGTGGAAAATCAATTTCCAGTGCAATCCAATCAATTGAAGAAGTTGATAAAAATGCTTTGGAAATTGGTAAAATATTAGAAATCATTAAAGATATTTCGGAACAAGTCAACTTACTTGCATTAAATGCTTCCATTGAAGCAGCACGTGCAGGTGACGCTGGAAGAGGATTTGCTGTTGTTGCTTCGGAAGTGGGTAAACTTGCAGAAAGAACTGCTTCCTCCACAAAAACAATTTCAGAACTCATCAAAAGAGTTTCTATTTCCACACATATGTCAGTTTCATCAGTTAAATCAGCAAGTGAAACCTTCCAATATTTATCAGATAGTGTCATCGAGATTATCAACAATATCGATAGAGTGAACCAAGCAAATTTGGAGCAAATTGCAGAAGTAGAGGAAATTAGAAAACAATCTGAAAATATTGTCAACAGGTCAACTTCCGTTTCCTTTGCTACTGAAGAACAAAAGAAGGTAAATGAAGAAATGGGAACTTCAGTCCATCACTTAGCAAATGATACTGCAAAGTTATCGATGATGTCAGAAAAAACAGCAAAATCTTCAGCAGAATTAAATTCTCTTATTGTCGAATTGAATCAGGAATTATCTATGTTTAAATTATGATTTCTGCCACCTTTATTTGGATCGTTTGTTTTTTAACACTTTCGAATAAGTCTGCAATAAATCATCAATGTAAAAGGGTTTGCTGATAAAACCATCCATACCTACTTCTGAACACCTTTGTTTATGTTCATTTAACACGTGTGCTGTGACAGCGATGATGACTGATTTTTGTTCCTTGTTTGTTTCCATTTCCCTAATTTTGGTGGTTGCTTCAAATCCGTCCATGATTGGCATTTCACAGTCCATTAAAATCAAGTCATAGTGTTTTAATCGGCACATCTCAACTGCTATTTTTCCGTTTTCGGCCAAATCATAATGGATCTGTTGTTTTTTAAGTAATCCACCAATCACCTTCTGGTTTAAAACATTGTCTTCTACAACTAAGAATGATTGGTTTGAAAAATTTTCAGAATCATTTTGTTCTGTGCTTATATCTTTTGTTTCTTCTCCGATTAGTATTTGATTAGAAACTGTTTCCTTCGGTGTGGAAAGAGGAATCATACACCAAAACGTGCTACCTACACCCTCAACACTTTTTACACCAATTTTCCCATCCAGTAACTTTACCAAACGTTCTGAAATTGCCAAACCAAGTCCTGTTCCACCATACTTCCGTGAGGTGGAAGCATCCAGTTGTGAAAATGTTTGGAACAAAGAGGAGAGTTTCTCTGATGATATACCAATTCCAGAATCCTTAATTTCAAAGAGAATCATTTGGTCTTTGATTTCAACATGAAGGATGACGTATCCAGTTTCAGTAAATTTGATCGCATTTCCAATGAGATTGAATAAAATCTGACGAATCCTACTTGGATCTGAAATGATCAATTCGGGAACTTTGGGATCAATTTGATAAGAAAATTCTAACTGTTTTGCTTGGGATTCGATCACAAATAAATCGAAAATTTCTTTGATTAAATTTGGTAGGTGGAAGGGTATATTTTCAATTTTTAATTTCCCTGCATCAATCTTAGAGAAATCTAAAATATCGTTTAAAATATTTAAGAGAGCTTTTCCTGCGTCGACAATGGTTTTTAGATAGTTCTTTTGTTCTGCATCTAAATTGGTTTTAAATAATATTTGGGTGATACCAATGACTCCATTGAGAGGAGTGCGAATTTCATGGCTCATGGATGCTAAAAATTCTGATTTTGCATGACTTGCCATTTCCTTTTCTTCGTATAACTCTTGTAATCTTTTTTGTGTGATATTTAAGCTGTTTAAGATTGAATTTTTGTTATTTGTAGTCTGAATTTCTCCTGTAAATTTGCCTTCACCAAGTAATGAAATTCGGCGGAAAACTTCATCTACACTTCCCCCCATAATAGACACTAATGATCTATGGGTTAAATATAAAGTAATCCCAAAAATTATACCAGAGAGGATTAAGACAGTACGTAAGAAAAAAACTTTTTCTTTTGCATCTAAGATAGCTTGTGAAGTCCTTTCGTCGAGTTGGACATACAAATCATTAATCGGTTTCATAATCTCCGCTTTGCACTTCAAATAATGATCATCAAATAAGATCCTGATTGCTTTTGGGTTTGACCTTCCTGTTTTTAATTCTTCTTCAATCAAAGACATAGATTCAAATTCGATTTTGGTAAGTTGGTCTGATTTTTCTTTTGATAAGGAGAGTAGTGCATAATCCGATTCCTCAAAATCAGCCTGTTTCATTGCATCATAGATACTGATCTGTTCCCCTTCTTCAGGTGGTGGAGGTAATTCATCGGCAATGACCAAATCCCAATAGGCATAATCGTAACCCTTTGGTCTTGGTTTTTCTCCATTTCGAATTTCTAAAATTCGCTGGAAGTATTCTTTGTATTTCTGTTTTTTCTGAATTGCATACAAACGTACTAAGTTTGTTAGTTGGTCGGAAGATTGTCTGAGTTCGTTTGCAATTTGTAAGGATTTATATCGATTTTCTTCTGCAGCATCTATGTTTCGTTCGCTTGCTGTATAAAATGCGAAGGCTATAGAGACAAAAATAAATAAACTAAAATTGGTAAGTAGGTAAGGAAACAGTCTCCTTTTCGGCATCCAACTTGCATCCAACATGGCGATACTCTACTGAAAAAAGAAAAGTAGTAAAGAAGAATATTCAAATCAATGCTAAATTTAGTGATGAGACAAAATGGATACTCAATTCTGAATCTTTGTCTAAAGTTCAGACATAGTAATTGTTGTTTCTACTAAAAATGCTATATTCTAAGACTCACCTTCCATATAGGCTTGTAGTTCTTGTTGTAATCCTTCTGGAAGGCTTAGGCCTCGGGCACGGATTCTTTCATTGTACTTATTAAAAGACATACGATGTTGGTTGGTATTTAAATACCCTTCCAAAGCTTCGGATGCCCAAGGAATGATTTCTTTGACAAAATCATGATTCTCCTCTAATTGATCACAGAAGGGAATAAAAAGTGGGCGATTCACTGGCCTACCAATATTGCGATAGAATAACAGGCAATAAAGTGTTTCATCACCGAGAACAGTTTCTGTTCTGATTTTTTCTTCTACATATTTTAAATTGATAGAATCTAAATAATCAATATTAAACGATTCAGGTGATAATCGTTTTGTAACAAATTTTGAAATTTCGGCTTTAACGAAAGTTAAATTGTTGCAATGGTGGGGACATGAACCTTGGTCTTTGTGCAAGTCACATTCGAGTAATAGTATGCAGTCCACATCGGAAGTTGGATCAACAATCCCAAAATTGATGGAACCGAGTAGTTCAAGAGCAACTTCATAACCTTTTCTGGAAAGTTCTTGAGTCGCAAGTCGAAAAGCTTGCATCCGTTTTAAGGCATATTTTGTATCATAATTCCGATATTTATTTTTGAGAACGAGATACCTTTCGACTATATTTTTTGACATGTGATTTTTGTTGATTGGGTTTGGATTTGTTTTTTAGTGAACGCCATCTGGCAAAAGAATACAACACCTTTTGTATTGGGAAAATTGAAATTTCGCCGATAATTGACTACAGGTAGGAATCACAATTGGAGTTTTCTCTCTCGGACAATCAGGTTTCAAAAAGAAATAAGTCCAAGTTGTGCATTTGGTTCCTTTTTTTCATTTTACAATTTTCAATTTGGGCAGGGGAGGAAGACCGCAGGAATCCACTCTCAGGTTTGTATCTTTCCCCACTCCAGGTAATTTCCATGGAGGAAGTCAAATCTCTCGACACTGAAAAAAGAATCAACATCGATGAAGATTCTGGGATCGCCCTTCGAGATGAACCAAAACCAGTGGATCCGAATGCACCTGATGTACCTGTTATCCCTGGTGCAGATTTACCTGTGGATCCAGGACAGGAGACAGGTCCAAAAAATTTGGAAACTAAGATCCGTGAGGCGGAAGGTCTTCTCAAACGCTATTATAGCCAATTCATCGAAGAAAAACGAATCTGGGAAGATCGTGAAAAAGGAAATGTTTATAATTCTCGCACTGAGATGAATGACATTCGGTTATTACTTTGGCAAAGTACTCACAAACATTCTGAAACCTTTATTGTTCGTGACTCACCACTTTTGTATTATTTACATACCAAACTTGCAAAACTATATGTAGAATCTGAAAAATTTGCACCTGCTCTTAGGCATTACATCGCTGCCTTTCGATACCATCCATTAGAGATGACAGAAGAAGGTTTCCGTATGGGAGAATGGCAAAAAGAAGATGTACTTGGATATGATGAAAGTTCGGCCAAAGAACATGAACGATTGTACAAGGAGTGGATCCAAGCAGAACAAAAATTAAAAAAAGCAAAGGATGACATTCATCTTAAAGAAAGTAATTGGATTCGAGAAGGAAAACAGTTATCAGATTTGGTTTCTCAAAGAAAACTTTGGAGTGATGAAGTTCGTTTGATTGAAGAAACTAGAAAAAATGCTAAATCAAATTATGAAGATTCATATAATAAAAGATATTTAGTTTATCTAAACAAACGAAAACAAATAGAATCAAATGATCTTTATGCTTTTTCCAATGTTGTTAAAAAACTAGAAGATGATAACAAAGAAAGACTCAAGATTGTAAATAAATTAGGTACAGCAGGAAAAGGAATTTACGTTCTCTTTGATTATAAAAGAAATACAGATTTTTTTGCCTATGAGCTGATTTTAGAAAGAGCTTATCGTATTTGGAATGAAAACCCCAATGTATTAAATGACATAGCTGAACAATATAGGCAAGATGGAAAAAAAGAAAAAGCTGCTGATTTTTATGAAAAGGCATTAAACGAGTATTTAAAAAATCCGAATCCAACTGACGAAGAAAAAGAAAAAATAATAAAAGCCAATTTGCGTTTAGCAACGATTAATGCAGATTTAAAAAGAAATATTTTGGCCGGAAATTATTATGAAACATTTTTTAAATTAAGTCCAGATACACTTGAAAAAACAAGAGTTTCCTATGAAATTGGTGTGTTTTTCAATCATAAGATTGGCGATCCAGAAAGAGGTGCCAGTTTTTTAACTTATTGGTTAGAGAAAAATAGTAAAGATTGGAATCCATCCCTCGCGGAGGATACAGGACTTCCTGAAATGGAATCGATTGCTTACTTTTATCTCAGTAAAAAAGATAAAAAACTCAAAAAATTTGAATTAGAGCAAAACAAACTTAACATTGCACTTGTGCAATGGAAAAAAATTGATGAGAAACTCATCTTAGCTGAAAAAGAACGTTTGGAATTGATTGAGAAAAAACAAACATTGAAAAAAGATTTAATGGTCACAACTCTTGATGATGCATTATCACAGTATAGATTAATGGATTTAAAAATTGAAGACCAAGAAGCTGTGATTCGTGTTTTAGAAACGAAACGGAATAAAATTCCTCTCATTAAAATCTTGTTTCGATTAGGAGTCCTCGCCGAGGAAAACCGTGATTATAAAAAAGCCCAAGAGTATTATGAATTTGTAATCAAAGAAGGTGGGGAAACAGATATCCGTGTTGCACTAAAAGAATTGGAACGTATCAAAAAAATATTAGAAACGGGAAATATAGAGCCACCGATTAACGAGAGTATTTAATGATTTCGTCGGTCTGATCGCCTGCTAATTCTTGTTCTAGATTTTCCTGTGTATATCCTTCATCAGGCAATACTCTAAATTTCACTTCATCAACCGTATCACCTTCATGTACGATTTTAATTAAATATTCACCTGTTCTTAACAAAGAAAATTCATCTCGTATCGCTAGACTATCTGGTTCTACTCGTTTCTTTTTAATATCAATTTCCACAAAATCCAATTCATATCGGTTGAGTGAAATATGAAAATCTGTCTCGAGTCCAGGATTCCTTGAAAATTGGTATACATAGTGGATGGTATCAGTTGGGGAAAAAATAAGATCATCCCTCATCATTTTATAATCAGTGATGGTTTGGATGTGTTGTTCCAGAATGTCCATTTCTTCCATTTTGGTAGTTGTCCAACCAAATTCACCTTTGGGAACACCACATTGGATAAATACTAACAATAATAAAGTGATAAGGAAACGAGTGGTGTATTTTAGTTGATTCGTGTGGAAAAAATGGGCTAATTTGGCCGACGAATTCTGTCTCATCTTATTTAGAATTTCGTCCAATTTTGAAATTTTCTCGTCTGAAATTGGAAGTTATTCGATTATTTTTCCACGGTCTGAGATGTCTTTTTCTTTGGATGGGGAAGATTTTGGTCTAATCTGAAATGTTTCCCTTTGGTTTTTACCAAGTTCTTCCGCAATTTTTGCAGGTAAGATCAAAATGCGACTCAACCAACGTAATATAAAAAAAAGTAAAATTGATAATACTATGATTTTTGCCATATGGAATCACCTGGAACGGAGTGTAATCGGGAGGTAACGATCTTCTTCATTTTCACCCCAACCGAGTCTCGTTACTCCATACAATCCAACGAGCAAAAAAAGGAAAACAGAAACATACAAAATCGGATTGTATTCTTCTGAATAAAATACTTTTCCCTCTCCAGGTTTTGGGACTTTTTTGGGAGTTAAAGGAAGCCCGAATTTTCTCGCCAATGATTCAATCTGTATGAAATTGATAACAGGGATTTCCCGTTCTAAAAACAACTTAATCACAGAATTGGGAATATGAACCTCTTCTGGTAAATCAGTAATCAATCCATTTTTAAAAACTTGTTTGCCCAAATTTGTTCCTAATATCGTTGTACCTCCACCAACATTGATAAAAAGTTTGATGGGCTTTCCTTGTGATAACTCATCAAAGTACTTCATTCTTTTTTCAATTGAGTCTTCAAAGTGGATTGGATCTAATAATTTGACTTTGTTGCGTTTTAGTGCACGTAAAAGCATTTCTTTCCCTTCTTTAGAAGTTCCAGCTGCCTTGTCTTGTATACCACCTAATGATGCATAACTGGAACGATACGAAAATATACCAGAAGATTCTAATTCATTTTCCATATCAAGCCATAACATCTGAGGATGATTCGCTCCAAATTGAGATGCTGAAGCACTTGATATAATAATTGGTTTAAGTTTTAAAGTATCTAATGCAGCGAACAAACAAATGTTTAATGCAGGAAATGAACCTGAGATGGCAACAGCTACCGTGTCACCTTCCTCTACCTTTGCCTTTTTTAGGAATTGAACCATTACCGCAGCGAAATTTGGGTTTACGGAAGTTTGTTTTGCCTGCAAAGAACCACTGTTGCTTGTCACTGGAGTTAAAAATTCTCCAATTAAACCCGAGTTAGTTGGGTCAAATTCTCTATAATCAGGTTTTTTATGTTTTAGAAGCTCTGGTTTTAAGATTTGGAATCCACGTTCAGCTAATTTAGCCGCATGTAATTTTTTTTTGAAGTATGGTTGTTCTTTTTTTACCTTACAAGTTTCGATTAATAGTAATCCCATAACACCAAGGACAGCCAGTAAAAATAATGCTACACGTGAATGTTGCCAAGGTGACCAATAAACTTTTGTAATCATAAGTTTTCTAATTCATTTCCCAAAAGAAAAATTAAAAGAATTTTTACGAATATGGCAGCTAAGATTAATACGGAAGTTGTTTCCATTACACCTTGTCTTTCGTACCATACAGCAATGAGTCCAGGAATGATGAATCCGATTCCTCTTACTTCAGATAAATACTGTAAATCAATGTCTGGTAAAATTTGATAATTTAATAAATAACCAAAAAAGTATCCAAATAACAAGATGAAGACTATTTTTCTTTTGCCAAAGATCATTAAAAATTTTGAGAGAAGTTCAACGCAGATAAATGATAAAAATGCGATGAGAAAAGTGAGAGCGATATTTTTGGGATGTGTGAGAGATAATGCAAGGTAACCTGGCACAACGAGTCCCGTACCTAAAATACCGAACAATTCTGAAAAAACCAAACTGATTACCAAACTAAGTCCAATCGACAAAGGAAGAATTTCATTCATATGTTTGTTCTGACCTATTCTTAAAGTATAAAGACAAATTCATGCCAAGTCCCACTATGTTCCCCATTCCAAATACCAATGATTGTTTTGGAAGTATCGATATTAACGATTCAAATATCCCATCTAAACTTAAGTGTTCCCATACATAAATAGGAACATCCGTATTCGAATATGATTTTAAACATTGAAACGCAAATGAAGTAGATGAACCAATCAAAATAATGGCATCATAACCTTCCCAATTGGCAAACTCTTTTGTGAGTTGTATGGTTCGTTCTGGGCGATCTTCTCTTGTATGGAATAAAATGAACCGTTTTTTAATATCTGGATACCTTTGCAAAATAGAATTCCAGATGAGTTTTGTGCTACTAGGATCATTGGCCGCCATAGCATTCGCGTAGATAAACTCTTTTCCAAAAAAGTGAATTGGTAATACGGAAAGAGCTCCTGGATCTGGATTTACTTTCCACATTGCATTTAAGGCATCATTACGTTCCACACCCAATAATTCACAAACTTTAAGTGCAAGATATACATTCTCTTTGTGTTCCCAATATGGGAACCTTTGTATTTCTTCATCAGTAACAGATTCAATCTCTTCTTTGGATAGAATGATTGCTTTAGTATTTCTATCCAAACAAACATCTAGGACTTCTTTTTCAAAATCGTTTGGACCCACAACAAGTGTTCCGTTGATTGGGCTTGCAGATAACAATGTTTTTGCGACATCAATTAATTTTGGTCCCATAATTTCCAAGTGATCTTCTCTAATGTTTGTGATCACTCCAATGTCAGAATGCAAAATTTGACCTTCACTTGCCCACTGGTATCGTGGTTCCAAGGCCATACATTCTAATACAACAATGTCTGCTCCAGATGATTTTGCTTTTTTGAGAATTTTGATTTGTTCCAATATAGATGGTTTCCCAAATCTTGAAATAGATTTTTCGGAACCATCTGGGAAGATCATACGAGCAAGTGTTCCTGTTGTTTTTGCAAAAACTGAATGCCCAGATACAGAGAGACCGGCTCGTATAAGTCTTGTTACACTTGACTTTCCCCTAGTACCGTTGACGTGGATTCTATATTTGAATTTTTTTAAGGTTAGATTATGTAAAATCACCTCAATTGTATAATAAATTACTAAAACCAAAATTATGAGAAAAAATAAGGTGGCATTTGGTTTCATATTAAAAATTCCAGATGATACATTTCCTTCAAAGGAATGTCATTTGATTGTAACGTAAATTTGAGAAGATGCACGTAGTTTTCTATGAGCATACGTTACAAATTCTTATTAATATTGAGTGTGAGTCAAATTCTTCTTGTAATTGCTCTCACAACGAGTTTCGCCTACCTTTTACAATCAGTCAAGAATATCCCTCAAACACAAAGAGCAGAAGACTTATCACGAAACTTTCAGCGAGAGTTAGAGTTCAAAGAAGAAAAACTTAGGTTATTATTGGAAGAAATTACCTTTAACGCAAGAACAAGGGAAATTTTGGAACGGGGACTTAGTGATCGTCAAGTTTTACAAAGAGAACTTCCTTATTTGCAACAAATCTTAAAACGGTATGGTCTTTCCATTTTTGAACTCGGTGATAACCAAGGAAAAGTAGTCTTTCGGGTCCATAGACCAAAAGATTTTGGGGATGATAAAAAAAACCAACCTATCATTCAAAATGCTCTGAATGGCCAAGCGACTGCTGCCTTGGAAGATGGGCATAGTGGACTTGGATTTCGTTTAGCAGCACCACTTTTTGGTCGAGGTACAATTCTCATTGGCCAAGTGGTTGATGATAGTTTTACAAAAACAATCTCAAAAGACAATCGGATCCATCTGGCAATTTTTCAGGAAGGAAAGGTGAAAACTGTAGGATCGGATATGATCCGAATGGTGATGAATGAAAATCCAGGCTTACTTTTAGAAGAACAAAGATTTCATTTCCAAAATAAACCTTATTATTTAGTAAAAATTCCATACGTTGGAAGTTCTCAAAAGATCAAACAACTGGTATTTCATGTGATGATTGATGAGAACGAGGTAGAGTCTAAAACCTGGAAAATTTGGTCATTTTTTGTGGTCGCTTCTTTAGTGTTATGTGGTGTTATCTTTCTGATCTCCTTTTTATTTTCTCGAGATATGGTGGAAGCAATCAAACTCCTGACATCAGCTATGGTTGATTTGGACCAATGGAAACCAGAAACTTTACCAACCCATAGAAGTGATGAAATAGGACAGATGGGGCGGGTATTTGTTGAAATGAAAGAGGAGTTAGCCGAACATCAAAATCATCTAGAAGAGATGGTAAACCAGCGCACTCGAGAGTTGAATGATACTTTATCTGAAATGCAAAAGATGCAGGAAAAACAAGATGGAGATTATTTTTTAACTTCACTACTCATCAAACCACTAAAGGGATCTTTTGCAAAATCAGAGACTGTTTCGATTCAAATTTTCGAAAGGCAAATGAAGCAGTTTCAGTTTCGTAACAAACAATCTGAGATTGGTGGCGATTTATCTGTTTCTGATTCAATTTATCTCATGGGGAAAAAATACACTGTATTTTTAAATGCAGATGCAATGGGAAAATCCATACAAGGTGCTGGTGGTGCATTGGTTATGGGAACAGTATTTAAATCAATCATTACTCGTACTCAGAAACTAAGATACATGCAGGACAGGCACCCCGAACGTTGGTTAAAGGAATGTTTCCAAGAGGTACATAATGTTTTCATTAGTTTTGATGGTCATATGTTACTTTCGGCTATATTAGGTTTGGTGGATGAAGAAACAGGTACATTGTACTACATCAATGCCGAACACCCTTGGATTGTTTTGTACCGAGATGGAGTAGCGAGTTTTTTGGAAAACGAACATTCGTTGCGTAAGATTGGCTTTACGGAAATGAGTGGTGATGAAGTAGTCATTCAAATTTATCCATTACGTCCTGGTGATGTCTTGATTTTGGGTTCTGATGGCCGGGATGATTTGTTTGTGGGTCATTCTGGCGGAAACAGGATGATCAACGATGATGAAACTGTATTCCTTCGCCATGTCACAGAAGGTGCTGGAGATTTAGCAGAGATCTGCCGTGTGATGATGTTATTCGGTGAATTAACTGATGATTTGAGTCTCATGAGGATTTCATTTTTAGAGGAAGTTGCATATGCTGCAAAAGAATCTACAAAAAACAATACATATTATAAAATGTTAGGTGAAGGAATTCAGTCCTACAGAGATGGTGAGTGGAATAATGCTATATTTGCTTTAGAACTTGCTTTGGAATCTGAACCAGATGATTTGTATTGTTTGAGAGAATTGTCCAAACTCTATATGAAATCTAAAGATTATGAAAAAGCGATTGTACTCGCAAATCGATATCTACAATTAAATCCAGGTGATACAGACTTTTTATTTTACATCGCATATGCTCACAAACAAAAAAGAGATTTTGTTCTTGCGACAGACTATGCAGAGAGACTCAGGTATCGAGATCCAAAGAATTTTAACAACTTACTTCTGTTAGCAGAAATATTGATGCATAGAAGAGACATTGAACGATCCAAAGAAGTTTTACTGGCATTACAAGAAATGGCACCTGAAAATCCCAAAGTATTAAAACTAAAAAACTTTTGGAAAAAAATGGTAACAACTTCTGTCACGTAATGTAAGAGATTTTCAATCGATGAAAATTTAAGAAAAATTAAGAGTGAAAGGATTCGATGGCTTCTTCTGTGGATTCGAAGATTTGGATTACAGATGAAATTTTTGAGATTCTAAAAATTTGGCGGATAGTTTTTGAAACGTTTACAATTCTTAAACCCCCTCCTAATTCTGTGAGTTTGTCATTGAGTGACATGATGAGTCCAAACCCAGAGGAGTCGATAAAACTGACCCCTTCCAAATCAAAGATAAATCGATGTTCGGATTGGGACGCAGATTCTTTGATCCTTTCTTTGAGAATGCCGGCATTTAACATATCTAAGTTGCCAAACAATTTAAGGACTACAATTCCGTTAGATTTAGATTCTGTATATTCCATCGAATCGCTTAGAGAATAGCCAATTTAAAAATTTGGTCAATAGTTTAATTCACAAACTTATCCCATTTTTCATCCACAGAAATGGTCCGTAAAATCCGCCAGATCAGTTTGGATCCATTCTCTGAATTGGTCATAATGACCACTCCGTATCCCTTTTCAGCATTAAAAATGGCCAAGGACTTATGTCCCTTTGTATGCCCTCCATGGAAAAAATACTCTGTTTTTCCGGTCCGGTTCAGAAAAAATCCATGGGCAACAAGTGCATGAACGGTTAAATTTGCTGCACTCATTTTGGGTGAAAGTAGGTATTCTGCTGATTCTTTACTTAAGAATTCAGAACGACCTTGTTTGGCTTTTGCCACTTCATTAAAAACTGTTCCAATGTCTTCTGGAGTTGTCCATAAACCACCAGATGAAAGTTCAGGAGTTACGAATTTTTTTTCAGGTAAAATCTTTCCAAGTTCATCATAACCATCACATTTATCATCTTTTTCTGTTAAATTTTGACGAAACGTACTTCGTTTCAAATGTAATGGATTGAATACATAATCCTCCATCAAAGTGGGAAACGGTTCTCCTGTTCGTTCTGTTAAAATTTCTTGGACAATACTATACCCACCACCCGAATAACGAGACTTTGTTCCAGGTCTATAATAAAGTTTGAGACCGTTTCCTTTTGAAACATTAGTATCCTTTAAATCTTTCAGGTGTTTTTTGCCAGAGTTAATTGGATCATCCCAATTCCCTTTTTCAGTTAAACCACTTGTATGTGATAAGAGTAAATCTAAATTCACTATACTTCTTTTTTTGCCCTTTGGAACGGACACTTTGTACTGTTTTAGTTTGTTAATCCAATTGGAATATAAATCTAACTGCCCCGATTCAACTAAACGTAAAGTTGCAGTTGCTGTCATAGTTTTGGACAATGATCCCGCGCGAAAAAGTGTCTGTTGGGTTTTTGTTCCATACATCTTTTTCCATTGTAAGTTATAATTTTTATAAACAGCAATACCAAGAGATGGAACTTTCTCTTCTTTCATAAAATCTTCAATGTACAATTCATTTGCAGAGTTTGTCTTTTTTCTAAGATTTAATTTTTTAGCACTGAAAATAATTTCTGTTAAGGTTGACTTGATTGAAGACAAATCACCTTTACTTGCTCCAAAAGGGCTAACTATGGTGATAAAAATTCTACTTTTTAAGTCATGATAGATGAAATTGGAAACTCCATTTTTTTTCCCATAAGCCCAGTAAAAATAATCTCCAACATAAACTCCTTCTCCGAATGCAATTGGATCTTCTGATATAACATCCGTAAGAACAGTTCTTTTGATGAGAGATTCTTTTGCTTCTTTGGAAATTCCTCTATTGGTACGAATTGCTTCGGAAAATATTTTTAAGTCTTCAGGGGTACTTAAGACACCACTGTTGCCAAGGAGTAGGTCGTTTGGATCCACTTGAGAATGTGTCATTTCCAAAGGTTCAAGAATTTCTTTTTTCACAACATTTGCGTAAGGTTGATTGGTGACAAACTCAATGAGATATGCCAAAAATAAATAATCCAATCGACTGTACTTCCAATACTCACCTGGTGCAAAGTTAGGTTTAAAATTAGATTCTAAAAATGACCTTTTGATATCATCACGTTTTAAGTTTGATCTTTCCGAGTCAAAATTGGGCATAAACTCGATGATTTTTGGAAGGCCAGATGTATGACGTAACAAATGTTCAATTGTGATCTTCGGGTTTGGAAACCATTTAAGGTATTTTTGAATGGGATCAGCAATGTTTATTTTTTTTTCCTCTGCCAATCGATGGATTAAATAAGTAGTGAATAATTTGGAAGATTCACCTAACGGAAAAGCACGTTTTTGAAAAAGTTGTGAACGTTTTCTGCGTTTTCCTGAATAAATAGTTTCTCGGAATAAAACTGTATCATCCTGAGAGATAAGGACCACCCCTTGGAATCCTTCCTGTTTGATTTTTTTGCGGATTTTTTCTTTGGTTTCTTCTGAGAAAGATCCAATCCCATCTTCTGAACAGTTCAATACAAATACACTGAACAAAAGATAGGTAACGATTCGAAACATCATAGGAATTGGAAAAATTTAATTTCTATGAATTAGACTTGGGTGATAACCTTCCGGAGCTTCAAATCCTAATAAATCCATCATGGTTGCGGCTACGTTTGCAAGACCTGATTCCTTTAAATTTGGTTCGAGTTGGATTTTACCTTTTGGATCATATAGTACAAATTGTACGGGATTGAGGGTATGACTCGTTTTGGGAACTGGTTTGCCATCTTTTGTCGTTTGAGCATTTCCTTTTTTGTCCAATTGGTACATCTCATCAGCATTACCATGGTCTGCTGTGATACATAAAACCGTATTTGTTTCATCACAAATTTTTTTGATTCGGTCCAAACAAACATCTAGGTATTCCAATCCTTTGATTGTTGCATCCATATTTCCAGTATGTCCGACCATATCGCCATTGGCATAATTAACTCGAAGGAATGGAAACTTATGAGAAGTGAGAGCAAGAACTAAATTGTCAGTGATCTCTTTTGCTTTCATTTCAGGTTTTTGGTCAAAAGGGATGATATCAGATTTCACTTCTTCATATGTTTCTAAGTTTTGATTGAAGTAACCAGATCGGTTCCCATTCCAAAAAAAAGTTACGTGGCCAAATTTTTGTGTTTCAGATAAAGCATATTGTGCTATTCCTTCATTGGCAAAGTATTCGCCCATTGTGCGGTCGATAGTTGGTGGAGCAACTAAGTATTGTTTGGGGATGAATAGATCTCCATCATACTGCATCATTCCTGCAAATTCTACTTTTGGAAATCGTTTGCGGTTGAGAAGTGGTAGATTTTCTTCTGTAAATGCTCTTGAAATTTCTATGGCTCTGTCACCTCTGAAGTTAAAAAATACAACAGAGTCGTTGTCTAAAATTTTTCCCACAGGGTTACCACTTCCATCACCAATCACAAATCCAGGAAGGTATTGGTCGATCACAGATGGATTTTCAGTGCGGAAAGTTTCGATCGCTTCTTTTGCAGAAGAGAAAATCCGTCCGTCTCCTTCCACATGGTGTTTCCATCCCCTTTCAATCATGGACCAATCTGCATCATACCTGTCCATGGTTAACTCCATCCGACCACCACCAGATGCAATTAATATGTCTATGCCTGATTTTCTATGGGAATCCAAATAGGTTTCAAATGGGATCAGGTAGTCTAACGCTGATTTTTCGGGAACATCTCTTCCATCTAATAGAATATGTAATCTTATTTTTTTTATATTTTGTTTGATAGCATTGTCGATGAGTGCTTTTAAGTGATCAATATGGCTATGAACGTTTCCATCAGAGAAAAGTCCGATAAAATGAAATGTGGACTCTTTGTTTAAACAATTGGAGACAATTTTTTTCCAGATAGGTCCATTGAACAAACTTCCATTTTCAATGGATAAAGAAACAAGTTTTGCCCCTTGGTCAAAGATACGTCCGGAACCAAGTACATTGTGACCCACTTCTGAGTTTCCCATGTCTTCGTCACTGGGCATACCAACGGCTGTCCCGTGAGCTTTAAGTAATACAGTTGGGTGGTTTTTCCAAAGTCCTTTTAAAACTGGCATATTTGCTTTTGCAACGGCATTCCCATTTTCAAATCCTTTTTCTGTGTAACCCACTCCATCGAGTACGATGAGTAAAACTTGTTTGGTCAATGCACCTTGTGGATGTTTCTTTAGAGTTAACATAAATTAGATTCCCCTGTCTTTTTCCATTTTGAAAATTAGGGAAGATTTTGCAACTGGAAGATGTCGAATGGAGTTAACTCCACGGAACTAGGAATCGGGTTTAGTAAAACATTTCCAATGTTCGTGTCATAAACATAAATCCCAGGTCTCGTAAAATCAGTGGAACCCACAAGTAGTTTTCCTTCGTTTGTGAGTAACAAACCCGATAAACTAATTCCAATATTTCCTGGAATTTGCAATAGAGTTCCTAGTTTCTCACCTGTGCGAGGGCGAAAAACTTGGATGGTTTTGTTAAATCCTGCATCTAGAACGGACGCATAACCATACTCTTCATTTTTAATCTGAAACGATAGGATATCACCGCCAGCTGTTTCTTCCGCAAACAAACGGTTTGGATGAAACTGTCGTGTGCTCAATCGGAACGCAATGATACCTGCATCAATTTGCGAAATGAAACCAACTCTTCCTACACATGAAAATACTAAATGTGGTTCTCCGAATAAAAATACTTTTTGGATTTTTGAACTTGGATTACGATAGGGAAGTGTATACACTGCTTTGATTTGATTTAAATCCATATCCACTTCTACTAAATAGGAATCGGAGTTAGGAGGAAGGTATCCTGAGACATCGTTTCGATCAAGTCGTTGCAGTAAAACAAACAAACTCGAACCTTCTTGGATCATATAGGAAGCTTCTACGGAACTATCTGGAATTCCTGATGTGGAAAACGTTTCACGAAGAGATGTAAATGATACACTTCCAGTTTTGATTCCTGAAGAGCGGTTATAAATGACAAGTTCGTCTGCATTGTATAAGCTGATAAAATATTTATCATTCCAAACAGCTATATCTTGGGGGTTTTTACCTTGTCCCACACTAAACTCTTGTTCGGTGAGAAATCCGAATTGAGGATTTAAAACTTGGATCGAATCACGATTCAATCGATTGACGATAAAAACTCGGTCATTTGTGTATCTGCCAACTGCATCCGAATGAATGGGAATGGAAGTCGGAAATGTAGTAAATGAATTTGGTTCGAAAGTTTTGAACCTTCCACCACTTGCAAAATCGGAAGTGACAACGCCAACAGAAGTCGGGGATGCAGATAAAAACAAAAATTGGAATAAATTTGGTTTTTCAATTTCTAACTGGCTACACTGCACAAATAGAAAAAGTATAGTTGGGATGTTAACTAAGTGTTTCCAATTTCCGGATGAACTTTGAACTTTCATTAGAATCGATAACTCCCTGTCACATAATAACTGCGACCCGGTAATGGATAACCAACCAAATCTTCTACACGTTTGTCTGTAAGGTTTCTCACTTCAAAACTTAAAATCAATTCATTTCCAGTTTCTTTATTTTTGAATGGTGAATACTGAACATATAGATTCCAAAATTGGCGCGCTGGTAAATAACCCAAATATTCATTAGTTCTGTCTCGGAAATTTGCCCCAATGTATTGGTATTCAATTCCCAATTCCGATTTTTCATTAAAAAAAGCGAGTAAGGCACTCCCTTGGCTTTTGGAACGAAGTGGAAGGTATTTTCCATTTAACGCAGGTGATTCGGAGTAATTTTTTGCATCTTGGTAAGTATAATTTAAGTTAAACTTAATTCCCTTTTTCCAGATGATGTTTTGATTTGTATCAACACCACGAATAAAAGCTTGGTCGACGTTTTCTGGGCGTAAAGTAAACTGAGAGTTTGGCAAAAACAAAATCATATCATAAATTCGTTTTTGAAAATAAGAGATATCGGACTGGATTTTCCAATTGGAATCAATTTTTGAATTAAGGTAAAATCCGACATCACCATTTCGACTTTGTTCCGGTTTAAGTTTTGTGTTTCCTACAATACTTCCTCTTTCACCGAATAACTCTAAAAAGCTGGGAATCCTGAAGTCCTTGCTGATATTAGCAAGTGATCCAAATTCCAAATTTTCTTTTTTGATCCAAATGAATTTGATTCCGAAACTTGGATTGGTGAAGTTTTGTCTGACATAAAAAACATCAGAAGTAGGATCCAGAAGTTGGTTTCTTATACTTGTTTCGTCTTTTCCAAAACGATCGGTGTATCGTTCAAAACGTACTTGTGGGACTAAAAACAATCGGTTCGATAAAAGACGGATTTCATCTTGGAAGGTGAAACTTTGGGTATCTCTTCTTTTTTTAGGTTCCTTACGTTCTGTTTCGTGATTTGAACGTTTTTCGTATCGGGTAAAAAACTCTTGTTCTGTTTGGATCGATGTTCGTAAAACTTGATAATAATCTAACAAGTACAAAGTGGGTGAGATTTGAAATCCATATTGGTTTGTTTTTGTAAAAGCATCAGGTGTTCCAAAACTAAATTCTGATTTTGGATCAAACAAATCATCTTTTGCAAAATTCCCATAGGTTTTGGTTTCCAATGTCAAATTTGTTAATAAAAATTCATTCGTTTCTGTCGTAATTGCTGAGGATAATTTACTAAATACCCTACCAACCGAAGTGGTTTGTCGATTGCCTGGACCGGGTAACCCTTGTTTTCTGTGGATATAATCATTTAAAAAATTAATTTTTGTTTTACCAACTTCAAATGATACATTACCAGTGAAGCCAGTTTTCCGAAACTGTGCATTTCTCCTTTCATCGATGGTATCATCATAGGTATTGAATAAAACAGTTCCTTTGTTATTTAAGTAAGCAAAGTTTTGGTCTGAAGTTTCCTGTAATGCCTGGATAAAATAAGAGCCACTTGAGAATTGGTCCATATGAGTTACAGTTGCCTTTGCCGTTTTAAAACTGCCTCCCATCAAATTCACACGAGTGATTGGTTTATCAATTTTAGTCTTGGAAACTAAGTTGATGCTACCACCAATGGCTGACCCAGAAAAACCAGCCGGTGTTCCTGATTTGTAGATTTCAATTTTTTCCAAATTATCAAAGGGTAAGTCTGCAAGATTGATTTCACCACCTAACGAGTTATTGATTGGAACTCCATTCCAATACACTTTTGATTGGTTTGGATTTGTGCCACGTAGGGAAAGTGTCGAATAGGAACCGAGCCCACCGTATTGGCGAATTCTGACTCCAGCTTCTCGATTCAAAATATCAGGAAGACTCATATAGCGAGTGTTTGTTGATTCGAGATTAATCTCTTTCTGAAAGCCAGTTGGGTTTTTACTAAAATTTGTATTTTTAGAGGCGGATTCTACATTTGCTTTGATCTCAACTGTTTCTGGCTCTTTGGAAGGAGAAGATTGTGAAAATAGAAAATTTGGTCCGAGGAACAAACAAACGAGCAAAAATAAATTGAATTTGGAAATCATGAAGCCGTTTTTTCTCGGTACTTAGCCAAACTGGAATAGGAAAATTGAGTGTCAATTCCCTAAAGGAAAAAAGCATTGTACCCATGAGACATTACGACGTATTCGGCGTAGGAAACGCCCTGGTAGATATCATTGCATTCATCGACCCAAACTTTTTAGAAAAACAAAATATCACGAAGGGAGTGATGACCTTAGTTGACGAAACGAGACAAGGTCAAATTCTTGCCGACCTCCATAATGAAAAAAAGGAACTTCGCTCTGGTGGAAGTGCTGCCAATACTATGATCGCTATCGCCAATTCAGGTGGGACTTGTTGTTATACTGGCAAAGTCACACATGATACATATGGTGAATTTTATAAAAAAGATATGGAAGATGCGGGAGTTTTATTTGAAACCACTCCTGACAAAAATGGACACACTGGTACTTGTGTTGTTCTCACCACTCCAGATGCAGAACGAACTATGCTTACGAATCTAGCCATTTCGACATCTCTTGGACCAAATGACATCGATGTGGAAAACTTAAAAAAAAGTAAGTTTGTTTATGTAGAAGGTTATTTATGGGATGGGGATTCTACAAAAAAAGCAAGTGAACTCACGATGAAACTTGCAAAAGAAAACAATATCAAAGTTTCATTTACTTATAGTGATCCATTTTGTGTAAATCGTTCTCGCGATGAATTTATTCACCTAACCAAAGAATATGTTGATGTAGTTTTTTGTAATTCGGAAGAAGGACTCGCTTTGAGTGGAGCAAAAACTCCAGAGGAAGCCGTACAATTTGTATCCAAACTTTGCCCACTCGTTTTTATGACTGCTGGAAAAGACGGAGCTTATGTAGCAGAAAATGGGAAAATTACTTTGGTTCCAGGATTTCCTGTCAAACCGATTGATACAACTGGAGCAGGAGATGCTTTTGCTGCGGGAGTTTTGTATGGACTCACACAAGGTTATTCAGCACAAAAATCAGCAAGATGGGGCAATTATGTTGCTTCGCGAATTGTTTGTGAAGTAGGTCCAAGGTTATCTGTAAGACTTATGGGTAGACAAGATGAAATTTTAGCAGGGTTCCAAGACAAATAAGGGATCAATTTATTTTTTGTGAAAGTCCATCCATAAGGTTTGGATTTTATCTGCAATTTCAAGAGGGGCAAATGGTTTTTCAATCACACCAATGCCCCCTCTTTTTTGGTATTCCAATATTTCATTCTTCAACACACGTGATGTGATAAATGCAACTGGAATCTCTTTTGTTTCTGGAAAAATTTTTAATTCTTCAATCAGTTCCATTCCATTCATTCCAGGCATCAGTACATCAAGTAAAATTAAATCAGGTTGTAGGATAATGGCTTTTTGTAATCCTTCGGGGCCAGTTTTTGCAAAACTCACTTCGTAACTTGAGTTAAATGCCAATGCAATTCTAAGAATTTCAACAATGTCTTCTTCATCTTCTACGATTAATACATGTTTTAAATTAGGAAGAGTCATTGGTCAAATCCTGCAGGAATTTGTCCTGGTTTTACGATGGGTAACTCAATCGTGAAAACAGTTCCAGTATCATCTGATAAAAAATAAATGGTTCCTTTCATGGCTTCGACAAACCCTTTTGTAATCGATAATCCAAGTCCAGATCCACCAACGAGTTTGTCTTTTGGAGGTGCACCTTGTGCAAATCGATGAAACAATCTAGGAGCAAAATTTGGATCGATACCAGGTCCATTGTCTTTGATGAGAATTTTTACCTTTGTGTCATCTGAATGCACTGAGATAGACACTTCCGAAAATTTAGGTGTGTATTTTACTGCATTGGAAATCAAATTGGTGATGCAGTGATTTAATCGGTCTTCATCGACATAAACAGTTGTTTGTGGAAAGTTAGAATCAAAGTTTAATAAAACATGGTATTGTTCCGCAAATGTGCGCATACCATCCACTGAAGTTTGTAGGATTTCTTTTAATGAATAGGTTCTAAATTTAAAATTGATATTCCCTGAATCTAAGGCTTCTATATCAAGTAAATCCGTAACAAAACGAACAAGTCTTTGTGTGTTTTTCCTACAGATATTGAGTAAGGACTTGGTTTGGTTGGAAACTTCTCCGGCAACTCCTGCAAGTAACAAATCAATCGATCCTTTGATGGAAGTAAGTGGAGTTCTCAGTTCATGACTTACCAAACTGATAAATTCATTTTTTAATGCTTCTGCTTTTTTTCGTTCCGTGATATTACGAATGATAGCAAGTGCGTCCACATCTCCTGCTTTGGTAAAACGTGCTTCAAAACATTTTTCACCATCAGAATCATGAATGGAATATTCAACCGTTTTGGTTTCTCCTAAATCAATGACTTGTTCCAATATAGAACGGATTTCTACTAATTTGTTTTCAGGGAAAATTTCGCTTATGTCCGAATAACGAAGGTTTGTTTCTTTGTTTTTACAATCCCAACCTGTAAAATGAGGGAATTCTTTATGATTAATCGTTTTTCCATTCCTATGAATCCCATACAAAGAATCAGGTAAGGCATTTAAAATGGTTTTGTTTTTGGTGATGATTTGGCTAAATTCATCTTTTGCATTTTTGGCGTGTGTGACTTCTGTCGCGATGATGATTGTGAAATTTTCCTGCGGGAAAACTTGCATATCATACCATCCCATTCCATCAAAGTATGTTTCTTCTGAGCGAAAGGTTTTTTTTTCTTCAATCGCCTCCATGAGATGTGTTCCGAATTCGAGGGTTTTTAAAACTGGAAATAAATTCCAAATGTTCTGCCCTAACATTTCTTCAGCGGATTTGCCTGCCATTTCTTCCGCTTTGGCGTTGACATAGGTATAATTTCCTTCTCTGTCTAAGACAAACACCGAATTCGTACGTGTTTCTAGGATTTTGTCAAAGTATTGTGGGACAAAATTGTGCCAATTTTGGCCTAGAAGTTGCTTTGCATCAAAAAAGCTCTCTTCATCCTTGAAAAAGCTTTTGATTTTTTCTAGAAATTCATTCATAGGTGCAGGTATACGAAAACTAAACCAAAGTTATGATACAAGTCAGCAATTTATCCAAATTTTACGGCGAAAAACGAGCCATCTCAGGGCTCAATTTTAAATTAGAGAAAGGTGAGATTGTGGGTCTCCTCGGTTTGAATGGAGCGGGAAAAACCACAACAATTCGTATCCTCACAGGGTATTTGATCCCAAGTGCGGGGGATGCCTCCATCGATGGTAAGTCTATCTTTGACTTTCCATTGGAAGCAAAACAAAAGATCGGTTATTTACCAGAAACTCCGCCACTGTATGAGGATATGACGATATCCGAATACCTCCAATTTGTAGGTAGGATCAAAAAAATCGATGAACCAAAATTAACTTTAGAGATGGAGAAGGTGATTGAAAAAACAAACCTGAGCCATGTAAAGGACAAACTCATTGGAACCTTATCCCTTGGGTACCGCAAACGAGTAGGAATTGCGCAAGCCATCTTAGGGGATCCCGAGATTGTCATCATGGATGAACCTATCTCTGGTCTCGATCCAAAACAAATTGTCGAAATAAGAAGTCTTATCCGAAGTTTGGCGGGAAGTCACACTGTTCTTATCTCCAGTCATATTTTGACAGAGATTTATAAAACCTGTGATAAATTTTTGTTCCTTCACAAAGGAAGTTTAAAACAAGAACTTTCTCTAACTAGATTAGAGGAAGAGATGAACCGTCTTGCGGGTTGGGAAGTGGGACTATCTGGGAAACCAAAAGAAGAACTAAACCAATTTATGAAGTCTGTCCTTTCAGATACTGATCATTATAATGAAATGGGAACAAACAAAGAAGAAGAAATGTTTTTAGTCCGCACAACAAATCCAAAACAATTCAAAGAGTCTTTGTTTTCGAAAGCATTGTCTCTTGGGATTCAAATTGAATCTTTAAAAAAACAAGATGTGTCACTTGAGCAAATTTTTATGGAGAAAATATGAACTGGCAAACGGCTGTTTGGATCTATAAAAAAGAATTAAAATTATTTTTTGGAACTTATATGGGTCCACTTGTGTTAGGTGGAACTGCTTTTTTGAATGCATTATTCGTGATGATTCTCAATTTTAATGGAACTGCCAATTATGAAATTGCAACTTACATCACTTTTATTTCATTTATGACAACCATCTTAATTGCCATGGTGATCATTTCCATGGGTTCCATCGTGGAAGAAAAAAATAAAGGAACTCTTGAGTTACTATTCACTTCTCCCATTACGGATCTAGAAATTGTCTTCGGTAAATTTATGTTTGGTGTTACTGTTTGTGGTATCATAACAGTTTTCATCAATGGACTTTTTCCGCTTTTACTTTATGCGTTTTGGAAGGCGCCATTTTATATGGTCGCATCGGGAAGTGTAGGAGTATTTTTACTTGGTGTTTTTACATTCGCGATTGGAATGTTTGGTTCTAGTCTTGGCAAAAACCAAATGATCTCACTCCTAATCTCAGTGCTCATCATTTTGACACTTTGGGTAGTGGGTTATTTCTCACATTTGTTCCAAGCTACTACAAGAAAGGTTTTATTCCATTTGCATATATTTTCCCACTTCGCTGCGTTTGCCAAAGGTGTTTTGCCTTTGACGGGGATTGTATTTTTCTTAAGTGGAACTTTCCTATTTTTATACTTAACCGTAAAGGTCCTGGAATCCAGGAGATGGAGAGGTTAGATCATGTTATTATCAGCTGATAGAGTTTTACCGTTTGTAAGTTTAGTTTCTCTTTTCGCCTATTTCTTGTTTGATGGAATGGTGGTAGATCCAAAACGAAAAATCATCTTTTTGGGTGTAGTATTTTTATTTTTGGCATCGGACACTATCGTTCGTGCGTTTTCAAAAGGGATCAGAAAAGAAGACCAAAACCGATACATAGCTGCCGTATTTGGAATTGCTGCCTTTTTGTTATCTGTTTTACGTGATTTTTTAGATTTAAAACCTATTGTTGGTTTTAATGAAGAAGTGAGCGCCATTCCCAAAGTCAGAGAATTCTTATTGTTATGTGTGGTTCTTTTTTCTTTGGTTTTCCTTTTACAAATCATCCTTCTTGAGATTGGCAAATCATCACTGGAAGCACAAAGTAATTTAGCAAAATCCAAAAGTTCCTTATTACAAAATGCAGTCTTAGGATTTTTGTTTGTATTACCGATTCTTGTGGCAGTCAATTTTTTTGCGATCAAACGGAATTATAATTTTGATTTGAGTAGCCAAGGGAAGTTTTCTCTTTCCCAAATTTCAAGAAACCTTATCAAACCAATCACTCAAGATGTTACAATTACAGCCTTTTACCCAAGGCCTCTCGAAGCCGATGGGCCAGCAAATGGAGATAAATTAGCGGCTTTTGCCTTAACACGCGTAAGACCGGACATTGAGATTTTACTCGACCAAATTAAGTCCGAAAATACTCACATTACAGTCCAATTCATCAATGCGGATGTGGAAATTGATTTATTAAAAGAATTTGGACAAGTTTCCAATGGAACCATTTTTGTTCGTTCTAAAAAACAATCAGTATTAACTTCTGCCATTCCTTTTGCAGAAGAAAGGGTAATCGCGAAGGAACCAAAGGATCTAGAAGACTTGGAACGTAAGTTAGTTGGTGCTCTTCTCAATGTCACAACCGAACAAAAAAAAGTTTATTTCACTGTTGCCAATGGGGAACGATATGGAATGGCTTTTCGAGCACTTCCAAACGAACAGGTAAATCGATTTGTATCTGCTTTACAGTTCTTAAATTTTAAAGTGGCCGAACTTGGATTTGCACAAGGTTGGCCTTCTAAACTTCCAGAAGATGCTGATATGCTTGTGATCCTTGGTCCAACAGTTCCCTTTTCGAAAGAAGCAAGAGATGAAATCACCAAGTATGTTTTAGAAAAAAATGGAAAAATTCTCATCACTATGGAACCAAAAGGGAGTGAGGACTTTGCCTGGTTATTACAATCAGCTGGTTTAAAGTTTAATGTTTCACCAATGATTGAAAGGGAAGAAAAACCTGGATTTATTGTTGCAAAACGTTTCCCTGAAAATCCAATCACAGAACTTTTACAAAAAAAAGATATGGGAATTTTGTTTCCTTACAGTGGTTATTTGGAATCCGAACCTAACGCACCAACCCCATTTGTTTGGAAATCAGCTACGTTACTTGAATCTGGTTTTGATGCCTACCAAGACCTAAACAAAAATGGTAAAATGGATGCAAACGAAAAGAAGGAAAGTAAAATCCTCTCTGTAGTCTTGTCTCCCATGTCACTCACAGGAGAAAAGTCAGGAAAAATCATTCTGCACACAGGAACTAGTTGGCTTACGGATCAATTCATTCCTTATGTGATGAACTCGCAATTTTCAACAGTTTCGATCACTGGTTTATTCCAAGATAATATTGTCGCTGAGATTCCATTAAAAAAAGAAGAAGTGGATACCATTTCATTATCCGACAATCAAAAGTTAGTTGCTTGGGTCATTGGAGTATTTCTATTCCCAGGATTCATTTTGGCAGTTGGGTCTTACTTTGTCTACACAAGGCGTAAACATTCTTTATTAGAAGTATGAAACAAAAAATCAGTTTAGTTCTTATCGCATTTATTGGGTTATTCCTCCTGTTTTATTTAATGGAGGACCATCCAGAAAATATTTCTGAAACCAATTATTGGAAAGAAGATTGGAAATCGATCCAATACAATCCACCAAAGTCCGATTGGTGTGGAAACTTGGTTCCTAGTTTTGCCGAATTCCCAATGGTGTTTCGAAAGATTTCACGTGGGTGGAATGAACCAGCTTTGTATACAGTCACAACGCTTGTGAATGGAAACAAAGTTGCGTATGAAGGGAATTACAATGTGAAAAATAGTTTTTCCGAACTCAGTGTTCTCAAAACAAAACTCATCGAATCGTCTTCACAAGAAATCAAAAAAACATACTGTTTGGGTGAGTTTTCTCCTTCTCTGTCATTGTCCGAAGAAAATGGAGCAGATATAAAATTTCAACCTAGTAAACAGTTGTTATTCGGAAAGAAGATAGGTGCTGAGGAAGGAAGAATTGCGGTTTTAGTCAATGATGAGATCATTGCTCCTTACCAATACATCATTGAAAAATTCAGAACACCCGTTTCGAATTTTAGAGAAAAAATGTATGTCACCATGAGTGAAGGTTATATCCAAGAGCTCAAATTCATTGGACAAGGGATCACTGTCCAAGTCGAAAACAGAGCCAAAAAAAACCAATACAATGTATTTGTAAATGAATGGAGTCGCACCACTGGGGAACGGATTGTATTACCTCCAGATGTAGGGAACCAATGGGAATCGGTTGTAAAAGGTTTAAAAGTAGAATTTTATCCTGACGAAGTTGGGGCTCCCAAGTTTCCGAGTTTGACTGAAACAACAAACCCAGAAGCCGTCCTAGAGATTACCATTTCTGGTGGGAACAAAATCCGATTGTCTCTTTTCCCTGTTTGGGAATCCGAACAAGGAAGGTGGCGGCCAGTCCAAAGGCAGTTTCCTCCCTATTTCGATGAGTCCATTACTTGGATGAAAGAAGAATCCTTCCAAAATTTAGTGAATGCAGTCATGAAAGTGAAAAGTGCTTCCCGATACGAGCGTCCCAACCAGAAAATCCAATAAGGTGCAAAAAGTTTCAACCATCACACAACGGATGCAACTCATCCGTGATTTGTTTTATTCCCCAATGTCTGCTTTTGAATCGTATTACCACAAAGCAGATTTGGGGGGGCGTGACCTATGGTTTGCTCATTTGCAGTTGATGTTACTTGCACCGTTTGCAAAGTTTCTTGGCAACTGCATCCAAATTCTGATTTTTAAAGTTTCATTTGTGGAAGAGGAGACAAGAATCACTTATACCCAAGGGGTTGGAACTGTTTTCTTTTTTTACCTTGGATTCTATTTTGTCATTCGGCTTGTGGATAGTTTTCGGATGTACCACCAAATGCGCGATCGTACAAAAGATTGGGAGGGACCGGAACCTCATGTTTTTATCATATCCTTTTTGGCATTTACTGCTACATCAATCTTTTGGATTTTTCCAGCACCAATCCCCTTATTTATGTTAGCTGTTGGTTTCCTATATTCTTTACATTTGTCTTATTTTTATTTATCAATTCGAAGGACTTGGAGTTCTTTTGATTTTTTGTTTTTTTTAATGAAAGTAGTCTTATTCTTTTTGGTTCTACTTTCGATTCCTTTATTCCTTTATAACCTCATTAGGACGGTACTCTTTTGAAGATATTTTTGGTTGGAATTGGCGGAATTGCTATGGGCAATTTAGCATATATGCTCAAACAACAAGGTCATGATGTTTCTGGTTCAGACCAAAACCTATACCCACCAATGTCAGACAAATTAGAGGAGTGGGGTCTTTCACCTAAATCAGGTTATCGCAAAGAGAATGTGAAAGGGGCAGACCTTGTCATCATCGGAAATGCCATCTCACGTGGGAATCCTGAAGTAGAAGAAGTATTAAACACAGGGATTGAATACATGAGTATGGCAGAAGCCATCGGGCATTTTTTTCTGAAAGGGAAAAAGCCAATTGTGATTTCTGGGACTCATGGCAAAACCACTACCACTTTTCTCACACATTGGATTTTAGAATCCATTGGTCTAAAACCCGGCCTCTTTGTAGGTGGAATCCGTAAAGATGGATTCCCTGGATTTGCTCTCGGAGAGGGTGATTATTTTGTCATCGAAGGGGATGAATATGATTCCGCTTTCTTTGATAAAAGTTCCAAGTTTTTACACTATAGACCATATTACCTTGTGATGAATGCACTTGACTTTGATCATGCTGATATTTTTGCCAATTTGGATGCGATTAAAGTCATGTTCAAACGGTTGTTAAACTTAGTGCCTAGTCGTGGAAAGGTTTTTTATTGGAAAGGTTCCAAAAATTTAAGTGAAATTACAAAAGATTACCAACATGCACCTGTCGAAACTTTTGAGTTAGGTGATAAAAATTCTATTTTTAAATATGAAAAAGGAATTTTAACAGAGATCCGCACTAAATCCAAATTAAAACCATCTCTGATAGGATCACATAACTACCGAAATGTGGAAGTAGCTGTGCGTGTTTGTTTGGAAATTGCTCCTCAAAAACGAAAAGAAATTTTGGAAGCAGTAGAAACATTCCCTGGTGTCAAACGTAGACAAGAAAACCTATATGTGTCCTACATGAGTTTACTTGTGGAAGACTTTGCCCACCACCCTGTTGCCATTCAGGAAACCATCAAAGCACATAAAGAAGCCTATCCAGGTTACAAAATCATTTCTCTTTTTGAACCAAGAAGTGCAACATCCCACAGAAATGTGTTCCAAGAAGATTTTGCCAAATGTTTCAAAGGAAGTGATGTGAGTATTGTCACCGAAGTTTACCAAGTGGACAAAGTGAGTAAGTCTCTTCGCCTCAATGTGAAAAAATTGGTAAAGGACATTAAAACCAATACTAAAAAAGAGTCTGTTTACGCTCCATCTCCTAAAGACATTCCTTCTCTTTTGAAAAAGATCTTACCAAAATACAAAAAAGACAAAGTCATCATTCTTGCCATGTCCAATGGTGCGTTTGGTGGAATTTATTCTGAACTAAAATCCTTAATGGAATCACGAGAATCAATATGAGCCTATCCCAAGAAATCGCATCACTCGTCAAAGAGGCTGAAACTGTATTAAGTTCTGCAACCAATGAACAAGAGTTAGATGCATTTAAAAACCAGTTTCTCGGTAAAAAGGGAAAACTTACCTCTGTCCTCAAAGGCCTTGCTTCTCTTTCCGTGGAAGAAAAAAAGACAGTTGGAAAAGAAGCAAACGAAGCACAAACACGTCTCGAATCCTTTGTAGAAACCAAACGAATTTCCCTCAAAGAAAGTTTTTACGAGAACCAATTGGGAAAGGAATTTTTTGATACACTCCGCCCACTTCCGAAAAAAGAAAGAGGGAGTTTACATCCCATTTCCCAAATCCAATACGAGATCGAAGACATCTTTACTTCCATGGGTTTTTCTGTGATGGATGGACCCGAAGTGGAAACGGATGAAAACAATTTTGGTGCCTTAAATTTTACGGACGACCACCCAGCACGTGATATGCAAGATACGTTTTATACGGTGGATGGCAATTTGCTAAGGACACATACGTCAGCCATCCAAGTGCGTGCCCTACGAAAACTAAAACCACCTTTCCGTATCATTGCACCTGGTCGTGTGTTTCGGTATGAAGAAGTGGACGCCTCACATGAAAATACCTTCTACCAAGTGGAAGGGATGGTGGTAGGAGAAAACATTTCGGTTGCTCATTTGATTTATACAATGGAAACACTTCTCTCTCGTGTGTTCCGTAAGGAAATCAAAACAAGACTCCGCCCAGGATACTTTCCATTTGTGGAACCTGGGTTTGAACTCGATATCAATTGCCTTGTTTGTAATGGAGATGGGTGTAGTGTTTGCAAACAATCGGGATGGCTTGAACTTCTACCCTGTGGGCTTGTGCATCCGAATGTGTTAGAAGCCGCTGGCCTAGATTCCAAAAAATGGACAGGATTTGCCTTTGGACTGGGACTTGACCGATTGGTGATGATGCGGTACGGAATCCATGACATACGTTATTTCCAATCGGGGAACTTACGTTTTTTGAAACAGTTTTAGATTATAAAGTTTCGATTCCAATCGTATGGAATTGTGTGAAGCCCATTCCATCAGATTCAATCCGTAAGCGACTACGAAAACCAGTGAAGGACAAACAATCCTCACTGGTTTTTTTGAATGTATCTTTTAAAAAAATCCCTCTTAGTTTCAATTTTATAAAAAAAATTGAATCAAAACGTTTTTAACGGAATTTTTGGCCAGTTTTACCGTAAATTACGTTCTGACCCACCATCATCTCGTTTGGCGTTTATTGACAACTTACAAACTCTGAAAATCCTTGGTGTATATTAGGAACCATTTTCTGCTTTAATGATTTCTAATATTCTATTGATACAGTTAAATGAAAAACATTATTATTAAACTCATCATATCTCTCAATCTGATCAATTGTAACATCAATCAAAATGATGAAAAAAAAGATAAGGATCTATTTAATACATTACTTGTGACTAGCTCGATTGCAAAAAATCCTTATCTGCAAATTCATAACCAACTTGATGCAGACACAACAGTTAAGGTATATTCAAACGATCAGTGTAACGACAACACCCAAAGTATAGCTGGACTTCCTTCTGTTTACTCATTTGGAACGGTTCGATCCAATACTAGATCAACTAAAATAAATGTTCCTATGGTTGAAGCAAACATCCAAATAAGGCAGCCGGTCCAATTCTACGTGCAGACGAATGGGGGAAGTTGTTTATTCGGTGGCACGGCATACATTGGCACAGTTGCTTATCCTGTTGGGATCATTTATAATTTAGAAAAATTCAATAGTGGTTTCATCGTAACACAGTCATTGGTTTCTGGTTTTTATTCAGAACCATAAATAAGCGAAATCGCCACCATGAGGTTAGGTGGTGGCTTTTTCTTTCTAAATTACATCTTGCTTATCACACCACCACCGCTTGGATTTTTCCATCGATCATTTGGAATTCCACTTTGGTTTTTCCCAGCGCCAATTCCTCTTTGGATACGATCTCTTTTCCTTCTTTGTCATAAAGATTGGTGAGAACCATTTCTCCATTGTCTTTTGTGGAACAGACGATGAGATACGGTGGTTTTTTTTCTCCGCCTGGATTGAAGTAAATCGTTGTTGCAGAAAGAATGGTGGCTTTTTCCTTTTCCTTTGGACTTGGAACATTCACTTCTAACGGTTTTAAGCTCATCGGTTCTTTTGGTGTTTTTTCCATTTTCTCTTTGGAAAAAAGGATCACAGAGTTGATGCTATCAATTCCACCATTCCCTCCAAGCAAACTCACCTTAGGTGGTTCACTTAACACATTCGGCAGAGGATGGACAGAAAGTCCGTATTGGCTACAAACATCCACAAGTCCTGTTGCCCCGGAAAGTGCCATGGCTGCTTGGTAATTTAAAATCCCACCACCTAAATTGATCGGGATTTCTTTGGTTCCATTCGAGATTTTCCCTTGGCGAAGGGCAGTAGCCGTTTCTTTTGGAGACACTCCAAAATACCAGGAAGCTTCATGGATGATCATCCCTGTAAAACAATCATAAATCCACGCATATTCAATCTCTGATCGATTGATTCCACTCGAAGCGACAGCTCTCTCACAAGCAAGGCCCGCTGGACTTTTTAAATCCTTCTTTTGGATCAGGTATTCGGCATGGGCACTATGTCCAGAACCAATCACATAGATGTGTTTGGCATCGGATTTAATTACTTTCTTTTCGATTAACTTCTGTTTCATGGCTTCAGAAGTAATGAGGGTTGCAAATCCATGATCCGTGACTATGGCAATCATCGGTGTGCTATAAACACCCGAAAGTGGTTTTTTAAGTTGTTTCTCCACCAATGGTTTTTGGAATTGGAAGGCACGAGGATTGGTTTCCGCTAATGATCGAAAGTGTTTTGTGATCTCTTCTAAGTCATCACTTGTCACACCAGTATCAAACATCATTCGTTCACATAACAGTGAATAGAGACCAATGAGTGTAGCTCCATACGGCATCTCCCAATCTTTATGGCAAACAGTCGCTGTGAGTCGTTTCAGATCGGATACCTGTTTGAATACTGACTTTGGAATATCAGCCGCTGCTACAAGTACAACAGCATAGGGATTGGCTTTTACAATGGTATGTGCTTGTTGGATCGCACCACCCACACTTGCCCCACCGAGGTCCACCGTATGGCAGGCAAGACCTCCAAATCCCATATCGTTTGCATCTTTGATCGTAAACCCATACCCTTCTCTACCGAGGGATTGGGCTTCAACAGAAACAAAATCAGTGAGATAGGGTTTAAGTTTTTCTCTGTCGGTTCCTAAGAATCCAAACAGTTTGTCTACTGAGTTAAAAAGTAAGGAATGGTATTTCTCGAGGGGAGTTAGGTTTTTATAAACTTCCGCATCAAATTCTGATTCAATTGTGTCGCTGACACCAAGTAAAATAGGGTCCATGAAGCCACATATGAATCAACCTTCGATATTCATCAACGCATTCATTCGAAAATCTTGTATGATTTGTTTGCATCGTTCAGTGATACGGTTCAAACTTTCTCCAAACTTTTTGCCGTTGTATGCATTAAAGGAATTCGGGTATTCTTTTTCATTCACTTGGACAATCATATCTGGATTAATTCTGTTTTTGGCAGTCAGATCTTGCACAGCCACAATGATATTCTTTAGGGCAATACATCCGTCTTTTAAAAGATTTTGGGATGCCTTTTCAATCACGATAGCGTTGCCATTGGCATCTAACAAGGTTTTCATGAACTCTTGCATTTTCATGGAAGGTAGTCCTCGGCGTGTGAGTCCAATTCGTTCCACTTGTAAAACTGCATCTTGTAAATGTGTGTATTCAGGTGTTCCCTTAAAAATATAAATGAGGACAGGGAGTTCGATTTCTGTAAAATCCAACATAGCACCGTAAAAATAACGAGTTTCTACTTTTGCCAAAGGATGGAAGTCCACCTTTTTGTATTTGGCCAATTTCTCAATTGATTCATCCATAATGCGATTGAGTGTTTGGGCTTTTGCAGCTTCTTTTTTGGCCGCAAGTTCTTGGAATTTTGATTTGAGTTGTTCTAAAAAGGTAACTTCTTCTGTGAGAAATTTTGAAATGTTTCCACGAAGTTTCAATACTTGTAAGTATCGTTGTTCAAAACCAGTTTGGTCAAAAGCTTTGGGATTGAGTTTTCCATGTTCTCTATATTCTGATCGTATTTTTTCTAATATGGCTTTTGTTTCTGCTTCTGACAGTTCTTTCATTTCGATTGTTTCCAGTGTTCAATTTCCAAAATGGTTTTGTCTAAATCCTGTGCAAAATAAAGAGACGCGTTCTTTGCATCCACATACATCAACTGGTTTGCATACTGTAATTGTTTGACTTGAATTTCATTTTTGAGATTCAATATATTCAATAACTGCAAACTCAATTTTTTAAGATCTTTGATGATCGAATCTGTATGCCTTTGCATTTCAAACAAGTGAAGGTTGTTTAATTTTTCTTTATCAGATTCGATTAATTTCATCTCTTCGCGTTTTTCCACAGGTGCTTTGGAAATGTAATAGGTAATTGGACGAGGATAAGAGGTCATTTCTTTATGCAGATCGATCATTTTATCGATGGCTTCAAATACGGTTGCTTCCATTTCTCTGGAAAAATTCCCTACAATATTTTTATTCTCGGAAGGATCTCCAGTGAGCTCAAAAATACGAGAGGATTGTAAGTTGCGAATGATGGCAGTGATTCTTTCTCTGTAAGTGGCAATGATTTTTAAAAAATCATCAATTCGTTGTTGAGCTGTTTTTTCCCCTGACCCTTCTTCGAGTCTGGTGTTTGCATTGATTTGAGTGTGGTCGATCTCTTCCTCTGGTTTTGGAGGTTCGGGTGTATTTAAAAGCCCATCGTGAGAGAGAGTTTCTTCTGGCTTCGGAGGTTCTTCCCCATCAAAGATATCCAAATCGACATCCTCACGCATCAGATTTTCTTCAACGACTGGAGAAAGTTTGTCTTTGGAAATCTCGATTGGTTTGGAGGTTGTATCAGGTGTGCTTGGTTTTGGGTCTGGTGTGGAAATTAATTTCCCTAAAATTGGATTGGCACGAAGGTCCTCTGAGATGATGGGTGGAGGGGTTGGTTGGGTCTGGTTCCCTGGTTTTGCCTCATTTGGTGCTCCTTCTCCTTTGGAATTTGTTGTCTGGTGGTGAGGGACAAGCTCAAAATGATTTCCTACTAGTTTTAGGATCTCAATCCTACGGATTTCCTTGTTGAATCTTAGGGCATAACGATTGTTATCTTTGTCAATATAACGTTGTTGGATCTGTGAAATGGATAATTTAAGAGGGTCGATATCTGAAATCGAATCAATTTTTATATAATGATATTTTGATTTTTCAGGAGTCACAATCGCAAAATTTCCAACAAAGCTTCTGTGAAAGCATATGAGAGTAACACGTTCGGGTCAACTTCCTTCTCCCTAGAAATCATACTTAATGTAAAAAAATCATACCGCGATAATTCCAACCTCTCATAATGCCCCATCTCACCTTTAGGAAAGACCCCAGGTTCCAAACCCTCTAACTTTAAGGATAAGATAGCCATTTTTATGACAAGGCCTAAGTCTAAGCGGCGTTCTTTCAAAATTTTATAGAGTTCGGAATCAATCCAGATCAGTGCAGAAAACATACAAACCTCTTAGGAAGGAGGTTCGAACCGGGGGATTTGGTTCTCATTTTTTTCTCTTTCGCCTTGACCGTCAGAGTGGTACTCAAAAGATAAGTAAAAATTCCTCATAGGGGACATTCCTTGGCTAATTTAAAATCATCTAAAAAAGACATCCGTAGAACTGCTCGTAGAAAAGAGCGAAATGGGGAAGACCGTAGTGAATTACGCACTTACGCACGCCTTCTCATTAAAGCCATTAAGTCTGGCGACAAAACGGAAGCATTGTCTGTATTTTCAAAACTTTCTTCCAAATTGGACCGTGCAGCGAAAACAAAACTCATCCATAAAAAAAATGCAGATCGTAAGAAATCTCGTATGGCCCTTCGCATCAATTCAATTGAGGCAAAAGCCGCCTAACATTCGCTTTTAGCACCTTGGAATGAGGCCACCATAGTGTGGCCTTTTTTATTTCTATTTCTCATTTACAGAATTCGAACACCTAGTTTACTGGTCATAACAACGGGCGATTAGCTCAGCTGGGAGAGCAGCTGCCTTACAAGCAGCGGGTCGGCAGTTCAATCCTGTCATCGCCCAAACCGTTTACCTCACACTCTATTTTTTATTTCCACATCACAGACACATCTCACAAAGCAAAAAGATAGACTTACAGTGCGAATCCACGAGCCTTGATAGTATTGTATGCATTTTACAAAAGAGTATGATCTGTCCTCCCTTATGATTTCGATCTCCGGTGTTCGGGGAAAAATTGGACAAGGTTTTGGATTGGAGGAAGCACTCGCTTTTTCAAAATCCTTTGCAACCATCATGAATGGTGGGACTGTAGTGATTGGAAGGGACTCACGACCCAGTGGCCCTTATTTAGAATCCCTTCTCACCTCTGCTTTGTTAGCCTCTGGAAGTTCTGTATTAACCTTGGGTCTTGTCCCCACACCCACAACGAAAGCAGTTGTCAATTTAGCAAAAGCAAATGGTGGGATTATGATTTCTGCATCTCACAACCCTATGGAATGGAATGCGTTTAAATTTATTTCCAAAAAAGGGTTTTTCTTTTCAGCAGCAGAAAATCAAAAATTACTTTCGATCCTGCAATCAGGAAGTTATACCAAAGAACAAATTTCCCCTAAAGGTACTATCGATTCAGGTGAAGATTATATCGACTTACATTTATCATCAGTTTTAAAACGAGTGAATGTAAACAAAATCAAAAAGAAAAAGTTCACAGTATTTGTGGATGCAGTGGGTGGAGCAGGGTCTTATGTAGTTCCCAAGTTTTTACAGATGTTAGGTTGTAAAGTAATCTCACATAATTGTAAACCAGATGGAACGTTTCCTCGTCCTCCAGAACCTACGGCGACAGCATTAAAAACAGTAGAACCAAGTTTCAAAAAATCCAAAGCGGATATTGGTTTTGCTCTTGATCCAGATGCTGACAGGTTAGTTTTATTCACTCCAAAACGAGGAGCCATTTCAGAAGAATACACTCTTCCTCTTGCCCTGATGAATGTTCTCTCTTCAAACAAAAAGAAGTCGAAGGTAGTTGTGAACCTTTCGACTAGCTTTTTAAATGAAGAGGTAACCTCTCGTTTTGGTGGAGAGGTGATCCGAAGTAAAGTAGGTGAAGCAAATGTTGTGGAAGAAATGATCAAAACCAAAGCAGTATTTGGTGGAGAAGGCAATGGTGGTATCATTGATCCAAACATTCCTTCCTTTGGTCGTGATACATTATCTGGAATTGCACATATCCTAAACATTATGGCAGAAACTGGGAAGTCCATTGATACACTTATGGATGAGTTACCGAACTTATATATGGATAAACAGTCATTCCCTCTGGCAAAGGGAATGTCCTTAGAAACTTTATATGAAAAATTTCAATCTGAGTTTTCTCCCAAACTCATTTCCGATAAAGATGGATTGTGGATGTATGTTTCTGATTCTTGGATCCACATTCGACCTTCCAATACGGAACCAATCTTTCGAGTTATAACAGAAACAAAATCCAAATCCGATTTGGAATCTACCTTAAAGAGGGTAAAACAATGTGTGGAATCGTAGGTTATTTAGGAAAAAGACAGGCATTACCTGTCATTATCAAAGGTCTTAAACGATTAGAGTACAGAGGTTATGATAGTGCCGGTGTTGCTTTGTTAAATGGCGGTTTGGAAATCGTCAAAAAAAAAGGAAAAGTTGCCGACTTAGAAACCGAAATTGGGAATCGAAAATTAGAAGCTAGCCTTGGAATTGGGCACACTCGTTGGGCGACCCATGGTGAGCCTAATGATCGTAATGCGCACCCACATACAAGTTCAGATGGTAAGTTAGCCATTATTCATAATGGTATCATTGAAAATTACAGTTCCATTAAAAAGGAACTTGAGAGTAACGGCCACGTTTTTAAGTCCGATACTGATTCCGAAGTCCTCATCCACTTAATTGAAGAAATTAAAAAACAAAACCAATGTAGCATTGAGGAAGCGGTTCGTCTTGCTTTAAACGAAGTTGTTGGTGCTTATGCAATTGTTGTTCTATCCAAAGACAATGAAAGGAGTATGATTGCCGCAAGAAAAGGATCACCCTTGGTCATTGGTATTGGAGAAGATGAATACTTTGTTGCATCTGATGCAACTCCGATCATTGAATACACAAACAATGTCACCTATCTCAATGACCAAGAAATGGCCATCATCAAAGACGGAAGTTTGGTTGTTAAAAACTTAGAAAATGTAACCAAAACTCCTTTCATTCAAAAATTAGAATTGGATTTAGAAGACATTGAAAAGGGTGGTTACCCTCACTTCATGCTCAAAGAAATTTTTGAACAACCAAAATCAATCCAAGATGCAATGCGAGGAAGATTGGTTTCACGCGAACACCATTTGTTCTTAAGTGGGATTGACCAATACTTAAATCGATTTCTAAATGCAGATCGATTGATATTAGTTGGTTGTGGAACATCTTGGCATGCTGGACTCATTGGAGAGTATCTATTTGAAGACCTGGCACGGATTCCAACAGAAGTAGAATATGCATCAGAATTTCGTTACCGAAATCCAATCGTAACAGAAAGAGATGTGGTCATTGCAGTGTCTCAATCTGGAGAAACAGCAGATACTCTTGCAGCGATTGAACTAGCCAAATCAAGAGGTGCTCTGATCTTTGGTGTTTGTAATGTTGTTGGTTCTTCCATTGCAAGGGCATCCCATGCAGGGGCTTATTTACATGCAGGTCCTGAAATCGGAGTTGCTTCCACCAAAGCATTTACATCACAAGTGACCATTCTTACGATGATGGCTTTGTATTTGGGATTAAAAAAAGGATCAATTTCCTTGTCTGATTACCAAACACTTTTATTAGAGCTTGATTCCATTCCTGATAAAGTGGCAAAAATATTAACCAAAGATGAAGAGATTCGAAATATTTCTGAACATTTTTATCGTGCATCTAACTTCCTTTATTTGGGACGTGGATTTAACTTCCCAGTTGCTTTGGAAGGTGCATTAAAGCTAAAAGAAATATCCTATATCCATGCAGAAGGTTATCCTGCAGCCGAAATGAAACATGGCCCAATTGCACTCATTGATGAAGATATGCCTGTTGTTTTCATCGCTACAAAGGATAGTTCCTATGAAAAAGTGATCTCCAATATCCAAGAAGTAAAAGCAAGAAAAGGAAAAGTCATTGCAGTTGTTACGGAAGGAGATACAGAAATCAAAGGAATGGCAGACTTTACATTCGAAATTCCGAAAACTGCAGATGCACTGGTTCCTTTGCTCGCAGTAATTCCATTACAACTTTTATCTTACCACATAGCAATCCTTAGGGGATGTAATGTGGACCAACCTAGGAATTTAGCAAAATCTGTAACTGTGGAGTAAAATGTGAATCTCCTATTAGATGATTCCAAACGAAATCCTTCACTAGAACCACTTTCCAGGTTCCATTCTTTTTTTGAATGGAATTTGGGAGGGATGACACTTCTTGAAAAGTTAGAAAGAAAATACCCTGGTGCCAAAATTCATTACAAAGGTCCCAACGAAGATTTCGAAACATTAATTTTTAATCGTTATCCTCATGTAATACCAGCTAACTTAGATTCGTATGATTCTATTTATAGTGCAGACTCTTTTTTGCCTTGGGAGTTACTGGGAACAGTTACATCCATCATTGAGGACACACTTACCATCGAAAAAGAATGGAAACGTTTTAGGCAAAAATACAAAGCAAAACAATCTGGATTTCACATAGTAGGAAAAGACAAACATTTATACATCCATGCAGGTGCCACTGTGTATCCTGGAGTTGTTTTTGATACAACGCATGGACCAATCCTCATCGAAGATGGTGTCAAAATTTCCTCCTTTAGTTTTTTAGAAGGACCATTGTTTGTTGGTAAAAATAGCCAGATTGACAATGCACGAATCACTGGTGGCACGTTAATCGGAAACCAATGCCGTATCGGTGGCGAAGTAGAAAATTCTATTATTTTGGATTATACCAATAAACACCATGAAGGTTTTTTGGGTCATAGTTTTGTTTCTAATTGGGTCAACTTAGGAGCTTTATCAACAACTAGTGACTTAAAAAATAATTATGGGATCGTAAAACTAAAGATAGGTGATTCGGTCGTTAACACTGGAACTATCAAATTTGGTTCTATCATTGGTCCATTTACGAAGTTAGCGATTGGTGTGATGTCTAACACAGGTACAGTATTTGATATCGCTAGTAATATCGTTGAGTCAAGGATCCAAGGGTATGTTCCTCCTTTTACTTGGATCAGACCAGGTGGTCTTTATCGACTTGAAGAATTTTTATTTGATACAAAAAAAATCATGGCTCGAAGAAGTATCAATTTATTTGAATTCGAAGATTTTTATCTGAGAAAACTTTATGGAAAGTGTACGGAGTGAAACATGACACCTAGTTTGTTGGCGCATATCAATTCCGGAAAATCTGTTGAAATTGATGGTTTAAGTTTTTTTTATTTAGATGAAGGAAAAGGAGATGAAATCATCCTCCTGTTACCTGGTTTTTTGACCACTTCCTATAACTATCGTAAACTGATTGAATTGTTATCGACTCACTACCGTGTTTTAGCTTTGGATTTTTTAGGAACTGGATTTAGTAGTCGTCCTGACGGTCCTTTATCACATCGATTACAAGCTCATTATTTATCTCCTTTTTTAGAGAAAGTTGTGGGTGATAAAAAAGTACACGTTGTCGCTTTTGATTATGCATTACCAATTATGTGTTTTGCATTTAAAGACCAAACAAACCAATATAAGTCATTATCCATATTGGGTGGGTTTATGAACTTACCTAAATTTAAATTCTACTTTCCGTTACATTTTCTAAGATTGCCAATCATTGGTGAAATTTTTTCTTTTTTGTTTCGCCCGCCACTACTTCGATTTTTTTATAAATGGTTTCTCGTGAAAAAAGGCCATCATTTCACAAGTGAATGGGAAAAGACCATGTATCACTTGTTATTTGAAGGAAAAAATCGCAAGAACACGTTAGAATTCATTCGTAATGTAGACAGGTCAACTCATGCCCTTCGTGAGATTGAAGAGGGTGCCAAACAATTTGTTGGATTACGACAAATTTATATTGGGGAAGAAGATTTTCGCATTTCTCCAAACCAAACAGAATACATGAAAGAAACTTTAAGGACTAGTAGTTTAGTGTTTTTGCCTTGTAAACATCTAGCTATGGAAGAATGCCCAACAGTTGTCTTCGAAAAACTTCATTATTTCGTAGATAGTTTTTCTCATAAAAAAACAAAAACATTCCATTTTAACAAAAACAATAAGGACTAATATGGAAAGACTGATCTCAAAAATTAATCCACTCTCATCCGATTTTATATCAAATCGAACTACTTATTTAGAAACCCTTGTACCAATTCGAAAGATTATCGAGCAAGTGAAGTTAGGTGGTGGTAAAAAAGCCCTTGAGAAACATAAATCAAGAGGTAAACTTACTGCTCGTGAACGAATCAGTGAATTGATAGATGCAGATACTGAGTTTATGGAAATTTGTGGCCTTGCTGCCGAAGGTGTTTACCCCGATCCAGTTCCATCTGCTGGAATTATCACAGGGATTGGAAAAGTAGAAGGTGTAGATTGTATGATTGTTGCCAATGATGCAACCGTCAAAGGGGGAACATATTATCCCTTAACAGTCAAAAAACATGTAAGAGCACAAGAGATCGCAGAAAACAATTCTTTACCATGTATTTATTTAGTAGATTCGGGTGGTGCATTTTTGCCCATGCAAGATGAAGTGTTTCCCGACAAGGATCATTTTGGTAAAATCTTTTTTAACCAAGCGCGAATGAGCGCAAAGGGAATATCTCAGATAGCGGTTGTTATGGGATCTTGTACGGCTGGTGGTGCTTATATTCCTGCAATGTCTGACGAATCTGTGATTGTAAAAGGAAATGGAACTATTTTTTTGGGTGGACCACCACTCGTGAAAGCAGCAACAGGTGAAGTGGTGACAGGAGAAGAGTTAGGTGGTGCTGATGTTCATTGTCGTATCTCGGGTGTGACTGATCATTATGCAGAAGATGATTTTCATGCATTAGAAATTACTCGATCCATCATCAAAAATTTAAATACAAAAAATCGAAACGAATCGAAAGAAACAGAAGAACCTTTATATCCTTCTGAGGAAATTTATGGAATCATTGAACGTGATTCTAGAAAATCATATGATCCTAGAGAAATCATTGCTCGTTTGGTAGATGGTTCACGGTTTCATGAATTTAAAAAACTTTATGCAACGACAATCGTAACAGGTTTTGCTGAAATTTATGGTTATCCAGTTGGAATCATTGCCAATCATGGAGTATTGTTTTCTGAGTCTGCACTAAAAGCATCTCATTTTATTGAACTTTGTGACCAACGAAGGATCCCATTATTGTTCCTCCAAAACATAACTGGTTTTATGGTAGGAAAAAAATATGAAAATAATGGGATCGCACGTGATGGGGCAAAGATGGTGAATGCTGTTTCAACAACCACAGTTCCCAAGTTAACGATTGTTACTGGTGGATCGTATGGTGCAGGAAATTATGGTATGTGTGGCCGTGCTTTTGCTCCTGAATTTTTATGGATGTGGCCGAATGCACGTATTTCTGTGATGGGTGGAGAACAAGCGGCCAATGTTTTATGGACTGTTAAAAAAGACCAAAAAGAAGCAGCTGGCGAAACCATCCTTCCTGAAGAAGAATCCACATTCAAAAAACCAATTTTGGATGATTATGAAAAAAAATCGTCTGCAGTATACAGTTCGGCGAGGTTATGGGATGATGGAATCATCGATCCTGCTGACACTCGCAACATTTTGGGTAGGGCATTGTCTATCCTCAGTAGAAGAAAAGAAGAAAGAAAACCATTCGGTGTCTTTAGAATGTAATTTTTTTCCTTTTCATTTCTTTTTAAGGAGCCAACGTACATCAAATGGTCATTCACGAAACGTCTTCCAATCAGGTAGTTGTCATCACCATTGAAGGTGAAGTCGATTTGTACAATGCAAAAGAATTAAAAGACATTCTAGATGACAAAATGCGCAAACACCAATACGAGATTGTTGTGAATTTGGAAAAAGTTCCGTTTATGGACAGTTCTGGAATAGGAACCCTCGTAACCGCGATGTATAAATTAAAGAAATACCATGGCAATTTAAAAGTATGCAGTGTGCATGGTTCCGTTGCAAAAGTTTTTAAGATGACTGGCATGGAAAGTCACTTAGAAGTATTTGAAACAGAAGAGATGGCAGTCACTTCCATGATCAAGGAACGTAACACGCATACGGACTAGGGTAATAACAATCCCTGTTTTACCTTTTCCATTACCTCTTTCCCTTCGAATAATTCTAAAAGATACAAAGCAAATTCAAAAGCAGATCCAGGCCCTACACTCGTATGGATGTGGTTATACGACTCTATTCGTTTCCCTGTATACTTTCCACCGGCACCACTCACCAAATCCTCAGGCGATGGAAACGCAGTATATGGATTTTCTCCTGACAGAATCTGAAACTTTCGTAAAACAGCAGGAGCAGCACAGATGGCACCAATTGTTTTTTTCGATTGGTGGAAGGAATGTAATAGAGATTCGATTTCAGGTTCTGCCATTAAGTTCTTTGTGCCGTTAAGACCTCCTGGTAGAACAATGGCATCAAAATCATTTGGATTGATTTCTGAAAATGTTTTGTCTGCCAGGTGGAGCGTATGACGCGATGCAATCACTGGTTCTTTCGATTTGCTGATAGAGACAACGTTTACGTTTCCTCGCCGCAGGACATCAATCAAAATGATTGCTTCCATTTCTTCAAAACCAGGGCATAGGGGAATTAAAACCTGAGTTGCCATACAATGACTTGTTTGGCTTGTTACAAAATGTTCAAGTTTTTTTATGAAAAAACGATTCCAAGAAATGGGAACTTTCCCCCCATTTCTGGGGTCTGATAGAATAGGAGAGAGTGTTCATTGTCTATGACTGAGAAAAAAACGAATCCTTTACGATATATAGCCATTGCGTTCAGCTTTTTATTACTTGGGACATTTTTGTCTCCCATATTGACGTGTGGAAATTCAAACGAGAACCCGTTACAACTCAAAGCAGATGGTGGAGAAAAATTATCACCGGCTCAAACCCAAGCGGTTGCTCTCGAAGATGCTTTCCAAGAAGTATTTGATCGAGTTTCTCCCAGTGTTGTTTCCATTGCAACGGAAGGAACCGTGAATGTTCCACTCCACCCTTTTGAATATTTTTTTGGCAGACAAGATCCAAGAAGGAGTTCACGCCAACAAAAACTTTCAGGTCTTGGATCTGGAATTGTGTTAAACGAAGATGGTTACATTATGACAAACCATCACGTGATCCAAAACATGGATAAATTCACTGTTAGGTTAAAAAACAAAAAAGAATTCGAAGCAAAATTAATTGGTTCGGATTCAACAGCAGACATTGCGATTTTAAAAATCAGTGCACCAAAAGGAAGTCTCACCCCAAGTTTGATTGGTGATTCTAATAAAGTGAAAGTGGGGAACTGGGCGATTGCCATAGGTGCGCCGCTTGGACTCGAACAATCCTTTACTGTTGGTGTTGTTTCTGCGATCCAACGCGGAGGACTTGATACTTCTGGACTTTCCTACATCCAAACGGATGCAGCGATCAACCAAGGGAATAGCGGAGGACCACTGCTCAATATCCGTGGAGAAGTTGTGGGGATCAACCGTATGATTGTGAGCCAATCAGGTGGATCAGAAGGGATTGGATTTGCCATTCCGATTAACGAAGCAAGAAGGGTTGCCGAAGAGATCAAAACCAATGGAAAGGTCACCAGAGCTTGGATTGGAGCAGGTGTTGACAATATTGCAGAAGAAGACATCCGCCAGTTCCAATTAAAAGACAACAAAGGTGCCATCATACGCCAAATTATAAAAGGATCCCCAGCGGACAAAGCAGGGCTCACATTAAATGATGTCATCATCAGTTTTGATGGAAAACCTGTCCGTTCCCCAGAAGAATTGGTTAGTTTTGTTTTAGCGTCTCCGATTGGCAAACGTATCGAACTAAAAATCATTCGAAATAAAAATGAAATCTTGACGTCCATCACTCCAGAGAAGAAACCCAATTGAGGTGAGTTTACGAGAAGATTGGATGCAAGCGGGCGAAGAAGAACCAAACCTTCGCCCCACAAAACTGTCTGAGTTCATTGGACAAAAAGAGGTTCTGGCCAATCTATCGGTATATGTTGAGGCGGCTCGCAAACGAAAGAGCCCACTCGACCATGTTCTCATTTCGGGGCCCCCTGGACTTGGGAAAACGACCCTCGCGAATATCATAGCCAACGAACTGGCAGTTGCGTTTACACCCACCTCGGCACCGGCCATTTCGAAAGGTGCTGATTTGGTTCGGTTTCTTACCTTACTGAAAACAAACGAAGTCCTTTTCATCGATGAAATCCATGGATTTATCAAAAAACAGGAAGAACTTTTATACCCTGCCATGGAGAACTTTTTTGTGGATTTGGTCGTGGGAGAAGGTGTTACCGCCAATGCCTTACAAATCCAACTCCAACCATTTACCTTAGTGGGTGCCACAACGAGGTCAGGGCTTGTCAGTGATCCTTTAAAATCAAGGTTTGGCATCCACCTCAAACTTGATTTTTATACAGATGAAGAAATGCAAGTCATCGTAGATCGTTCGGCAAAATTACTTGGAGTGAACCTCGGCGAAGGTGTAGCGATGGAAGTGGGAAAACGAAGTCGAAAAACCCCAAGGATAGCCAACCATCTCTTAAAACGGGTTCGGGATTTTGCAGAAGTAAACAACGAAACATCTGTTAGTTTAAAGACATGTCGTTATGCATTTGAACGTATGGGAGTGGACCATTTGGGACTTGATGCCGTGGACAGGCAAATCCTCGACATTCTCATTTCTCGTTATGGGGGTGGACCCGTCGGAATCAAACCAATTGCCGTTGTCCTAGGGGAAGAAGAACGAACCATCGAAGATACGTATGAACCTTTCCTTGTGCGCGTGGGCCTCATCGACCGGACTCCGCAAGGTCGTGTGGCTACGAAAAAAGCTTACGAACATTTAGGACTTCCTTATATTGGAAATACGGGAGAAAATCGTGAAAATGGCCCCACTCTCTTTTGATTTCCGATTACCCGAAAAAGAAGAAGGGGAAAAACGTCTCTTTTTTGCTTTCACATTTGTGATCTTACTTGCTTCCTTTTTTTTGGCTCACCTCATCACGAGGAATATGTTGTGGAAGATGTGGGCAGAAGAACAAACTCTCGAAAACCTAGGCCCCAAAGAACAAGAAAAAATATACGAAGTATTAGTAGAGCAACAGTTCATCAATCCTGATAAAAAAGATGAATACAAAGCTTTGTCTAACAAGGATTCGGCGGGTGGTGGAGGGATCACTGAGAAACAAGGGTTTCATACATTAACACAATTCCGAGAATTCATTATGGGAAGTGCCACTTCCACTCCGAGTAAAACACAACCAAAATCAGAAGAATCCAAGGAAGATGAACTTTTTGAATTTGGTATTTTTAAAGCAGACCCAAAAACCAATTCCAATTCTGAGGAACGTCCGAACCAAGCTGCAAACGCTGGTCAGATGACAAAAATTCCATTTAATTATCGTTTCCAACAAGATTTCTTATTTCGTTGGGACGGAGCAAAAGCCCTTACCATTCCCACCAAACAATTAGCAGGTTATTATTATTTCAAAAATATGTTAAAACGGATAGAAGAATCCTTTGCTCCTCCTGGTGGTGGAAACTATGCCTATCGTGATATGGCAGGAATTGTTGCCAGAGAAGGAATTAAGGAAGGAGAAACTAAAGTATTGTTTATGTTAAGTGAACACGGACAAGTTTTGGATGTTCGTTTGGTTTCTTCTCAAGGACAAGTTGTTGTCGACCAAGCATGTTTAGATTCAATACGAGGTCAAAACTTTGGTCCCGTCCCAGAAGAAGTGAAGGCCAAAGGATTAATCTTTGGCATCAATTTTATTTTTCCTGGGATGCGTTATTACCGCTAAGGGTTACTCATTCATTCAGTAAGGTACAACCATATTCTTTGGATTGGAATTTTGCTGTATTGGTTCTACCAAGACCTTTTACGGTAACAGATTGATTTTCTTTGTCTAATTTAAATTCACTGATGGGAACCCACTGTCTTGCGAAATCATGGCACTGTTCTTCTGATAACTCCATCACAAAGTAACAACTACAGTATTCTTTTGAGTAAAAACTGGAAATGATAGAAGGAAAACTCGATAGATGTTTCCAATTCCATTGTGACCAAAACAAAACAATTAAAAAGAATAAAGCTAAGAAAATTGAAATTTTACGTTTCATAAGATTACCGAATCACTGATTCCTTGATCAATTTTAAAAATTCATTTTTGATAAACGCTTTTTCGCGGTCATCACCAAACCGAACTACAACGAGGTCTAAACTTGGAATCACATACATCATTTGTCCCCAATGTCCAAGAGCAGCGAAGGTATCTTTGGGAGCATCAGGCCAAGGTTCGTGGATTCCTCGATCAGGAACTCCCGTATTGGCATACCAATGTGCAGTGTAATTATCCTGAGATAAATCATCTGAATAGGGAGTAGTTTTATAACCAGGGGAAGGTGTCCTTGTGAATGTTAACCAACCTTCTGGTAAAAATCTCTCTCCATTCCACACACCATCGTTTAAATATAAGTATCCAATCTTGGCAAGATCCCTTGCTGTCATATATAGATAAGAAGATCCTACATATGTTCCAGAAGCATCTCTTTCAAAGGTTACATTAGAAATTCCAAGTGGTTTGAATATTTTTTCAAAGGGAAGTTTGTCATATTCTTCTTTGCCATATACTTTCTTCAATATCGCAGAAAGGATATTGGTATCACAACTGGAGTAATATACTTGTGTTCCAGGTTCGGCGCGAAGGGGAAGGTTCGCACAAAAACTCCCCATGTCTTGTCGGCCCCTCGTATACAACATAGCAATCACAGAAGATTTGAGTGGACCACTTTCATACCCTTCTTCCGCTGCAAGACCGGAAGACATATTCAAAAGATGACGGATGGTGATTTTTTTATGTGCTTCATCTCTACTGAGTGGTTCATAATGATAATATCCAGGGTCATCTAACTTGATCAGTCCATCTTTGACTGCAATTCCATACATTGTCTGTAAAATACTTTTTGAAACTGACCAAGTTAAGTGAAGTTTGTCTTCCTTAAAATTACGTGCATATTTTTCATAAATGAGTTTTCCATTCCGAAGGATGACAACGGCATCGGTTCTCCTACCTTTTCTATCTGTTTCATCACCAGTTCGTGTGAAGGCATACTCTTCAACTAATTTGAGTTTTGCGGAAGAAACACCTACTGATTCTGGAGTGACAATTTTCCAATTTGGATTTGGCCATTCAGGTTTGATACGTTTGGGGAGGGGAGATACATTTACTTCTCCACCGAAGGGAGAAAGGTCTTTACTACATTGGATTGTAAAAAGAACAAAAAATAGAATCAGAATTTGTTTCATAGAAGTCCTAACGTTCATTCGAAAGAGAATTCTAAGCAGATAAAACTAGTTTGCAAAGGAAAAAAGAGGAATGTTATACTTTTTCTGCATACCCCTTTAGTTTTTGTACCATAGAAAATAGTCCATTCCGTCTTGAGATCGATAAAAACTTTGCAAGACCAACTTCTTCTATAAATCCAAGTGAGGCATTCGCTATATCTTCTGGACTTTGTCCTGAAAATACTCGTATGAGAATGGCAATGAGTCCTTTCGTAAGTGCCGTGTCACTATCTGCATCAAACTCCAATTTCCCTTCAGTCAGTTTTGGTGCGACCCAAACCCGAGATTGGCATCCCGGTACTAAATATTCTTCTGTTCTTTTTTCATCAGGAAACTTTGGCAATTCCTCACCTAACTCGATAAGGTATTGGAATTTTTCTTCCCAATCAGTCAGTTCCGAAAACTCAGAGATGATTTCTTTTTGGATTTCTTCAATGTTTTGTTTCATCATTAGAACTTCCTTTTGGGATATCAGCGAATTTTTCTTTTTTTCTCATGTAGAACTGGTTAAAACCAGAGCGGGATAAATTTTTAATTTCGATTCTATTGACTGTAGCGACTGTTAGTTCGTACAAATCTTCGTTTTTATGAAAGAAATAATCCATTCGAAGTTTTTCTTCCAATGAATATTCAACATTTTCCCAGATGAGTTTTTTCTCTTCGAAATTTACAAACAAACATTCAGGTGGTTTTGAAAGCACATAACAAAATTCACCAGGTTTTGGGACTCCTTTGTAAAATAGTCCACAACCAATACTTGTTGCAAAACTGAAAACAACACCTAATAAGTGTAATTTGGATGAATAACGTTTCATTCTTTTTTATCCGAACTTAGATCCAGTTTTGTTTTAAGGCCTGGTTTTTCTTTGATGAATTGGGAAATTAAGATTGGGATTTCTGTATTTTTTTTGCCAGTGGCAATGTAAAATTCTTCTAACAAATCAATTCCTTTCTGCGATAAATTTTGCAGGTGGAAGATGGTAGCTTCTGTGATGATGGAAGTTTCAGTGATTGTATCAGGATTATTGGTTTTAGCTTGTCTGAGTAATGACAAAGCTCCCACATAATCTTTTTTATAATATTTACCAAGACCCCGTAAGAAGTTTTCTTCTCTCGGAGAAAATTGAATTCCCAATTTAAAATTTGGATCTTTTGTAATGGTGATTAAATGATCGAGACCACTCGCATCACCTGCAAGCATCGTATTAAAGGTTAATAACCAAATGTAAACTGTTTGCAGTTCAGGAGATAATTTTGAACGATCGATGTTTCCGTATTCACTTACTAAAACTTGAGGACGTTTGACACTCCGATGAGTTTCTCCGAGGAATAACAACACTCGGTTGTTTTCCCAGTCCGTAAAGGGAGAGGAGGAATAAGCTTCCGCCGTCCTTGCATTCCAAAAGATAGTGTCTAATGTTGATTCGGCGAGAACTGAACTTCCGATGAATTCACGAAATGGAGATCCTAGATGTAAGATCAAACTATCATGGTCAAATTGGATTCCCAATCGATTTAAATTCCAAAACAAACTCCTTGCGATTAAATGAAAAGCAACAGGATCCGTTGGGTCTTTTTCTGAGTAGTTGGTTGCGATTGTTTGGAAGTCTTCTATTTCTTTTTCTTTGAGATTCCCTGATTTCCAGAGTTCGATCGTTTTTTCTTTGGTTTTTTCTGCTCTGACACTTTGGTCTTTGGCAAAAAGAAAATAAATTTCTTTTCTATAGGTAAACCCTAAAGCGGAGAGGCCAAGCGCTAAAACCAATAAAAATAGCGGTGCCTTTGATTTCTTTTTTCTATGTGGTTCGTACCGGGAGTAAATCGCCATCGTTTGTTCCCATTTTTTTTTGCCCTCCCCACTTGACACGGCTTTTTCTTTGTGATTTAGTGAGAAGGGTATGGAAGATGATTTTTTAGATGATGACGAATTCGATGCAGATAGCCTAAACGAAGACGTTGTAACGTATGCTTGTGAGGACTGCGACCATCGTTGGGAAGCCGAAGGTGAGGATGAATACCTCGATTCATGGGAATTGATCTGCCCAATGTGCGGATCAGCCAATATCACCGAACTTTAAATTGACTTTTACCCATTCTCTTTTTTGTATTTTGGTCGTTCCGTCCATTTTATGGAGCGACTCTTCTCCATTTTCGACTTTGTATTCAGAATTCAAAAAAGGAAATTATTCTCTCGTATCCAAACAATCGCTCCAATACTTAAATGGACGAGAACCCGAAAAAGATCCTCGGATCTTTTTTCTCTATGTTTCTACAGAAGAAAATTGGTCAAAACTCAAATCCAATTTAAGTAAGGAAAACTCACCTAACTTTAGATTGTCGCCACATTATTGGAATGCAGTTTATTTGTTTATGGAGAGAGCTTTGGTGTTTGGAGAATCTGATTTACTCATAGAATGGGGAAAGGATTTTCAAAAAAATGGAAAACAAAGTCCAAAATACAATGATGCACTATTGTTATATGGACTTGGTTTGATGGATTTAAAAAATGAATCCGAAGCCAAAAAGGTTTTTTCAGAAATTGAATCTAATTCTCCTTCTAAACATATTTTGGTCCAATTGGAAGAGATCAAAACAGTTGGGAAATAAATGAAAGGTCTTCGTGTTTCACAAGGTAAGTGGAAAGGAAAAGAAATTCCATCACCACCCGATGTATCCGGTCATCTTAACTTTACCAATAGTCTTGTTAAAAAAGCAATTTTTTCCCTTATGGATTCTCGGTTATTGTCTTGGGGTCTTAGTTTTGAATCAGTATTGTTTTGCGATTATTTTGCTGGAAGTGGGCAAATCTCGGCTGAGGCGTTTAGCCTTTCAGTCAAACGACTTCTAACATACGAACTAGACCAAACACGATTTCGAAATTTACATACTCTATTTCGCGGACTACCAAATGTCCAATTGTTTCGAAAAGATGCCACGAAACATGCGTTAAAGTGGGAATTGGGAGAAGAATCGGCATATATCTTTTACTTAGATCCACCTTACACCTATTGGTCGGAAACTCCAATGCGAATGAAAGAAATGTTGGAAGATTTATACCAATTTTGCCTTTCGACAAATAAACCATTTTTAATTCTTTGTCAAATTCCAGAACACCAATCCACAAAAAACATTTGGGTCAATGTTCCTTATAAAATTAGAGAGTATGGAAGTCATTTCATCATCGAAACAGGTTATGAATCCATGGAAACTATGGAAGATTAATCTTCCTTTAGAGAATGGTTAGGTGGAATTGGAAACAATGATCTCATATTTTCACCAAATGGCCTCGGTAAAGTTTGTTACACTATTTTTATTTTTCCCTTCCATTGTAATGGCACTTCCTACGTATCAGGAAGTAAAAGCGAGTTTCACACCATCTGACATCAGTTTGTATGATCGAAAAAATGAACTCATCCAACGCCTTCGGATCAGAAAAGATTTTCGATCAGAAGAGTGGGTGGAGTATGAAGAATTCCCGAAATTTTTAATCGATTCGGTGATCCATGCAGAAGATAAACGTTTTTTTGAACATGCTGGAGTTGATGGAAATGCAATCTTAGCTTCCATATTTTCTGGTTTAAAAGGTTCTTCCATACGTGGAGCATCCACCATATCAATGCAACTTGTCACTCTTCTCGATCCAGAGTTACAACCTAAGAATAACCAAAGGAAATCAATTTTTCAAAAACTCAAACAAATCAATCGAGTTATGGAATTAGAATCAATTTGGAACAAAGAAGAAATCTTCACTGCGTATCTGAATTTGATTTATTTTCGTGGGGAACTGAAAGGAATTGCTTCTGCTTCCAAAGGATTGTTTCGAAAATCAGTTTCATCGCTCACTCCAAATGAATCCTATTTACTTGCAGCATTAATTCGTTCTCCTCAAAGTCCTATCGAAAAGGTATCAAAGCGAGTTTGTGCTCTAATGTGGGAACGAGATGGAAAAACTTCCGATTGTGAGGATCTTTTTCGTTTTGTTAGGGAAAGTTTGTTTCGTAATTTAGATTATCCCCAACAACCTTCCCATGTCCCTCTTTTTGCGAAATCAGTGTTTGAATTAGGTGGATTCAATCAAATTCAAAATCAAAAAATTGAAACTTCTTTATCCTTTATTTACCAAAAGAAAATTGAAGAAATACTGAAAAGAAATATTAAAACATTAGAAAATAGAAATGTAAAAGATGGTGCCGTGATTGTATTGGAAAACAAAACGGGAAATATTCTCGTGTATGTTCCCAATATTGGGAGAGAAAGTTCGGTTTCACAATTGGATTTAGTTCGTACCAAAAGGCAAGTTGGTTCCACATTAAAACCATTTGTGTATGCATTAAATTTTGAGCAGAAAAAACTCACTCCTCAATCCATTTTATCAGATTCTCCCATTGGAATTCCTGTTTACCAAGGAATTTATAGACCTCTGAATTATGACAAATCATATAAAGGAAACGTGACCGTAAGGGAAAGTTTAGCGTCATCTTTAAATATTCCTGCGATTCGAGCTTTGTCTTTTCTAGATGTTAATGAATTTGTATCCCTTTTAGAAAATCTTGGAATTCACGGATTACAATACCCAGAGTTTTACGGTCCATCACTTGCACTAGGTGCAGCAGACATTAGTTTGTTAGAACTGACAAACGCATATCGTATGTTTGCAAATGGTGGTATGTATTCCCAAATCCAATGGAAAAAATTTGAAACAAACCAAAGTCAAAAAAGAATTTTTTCTCCACAGGTAAGTTATATGATTTCTGAAATTTTATCTGACAGAGAAGCAAGGTCTCTTGGCTTCGGATGGGATAATTTTTTATCCACCTCTTATTTTACGGCGGTAAAAACGGGAACAAGCCAAGATATGCGAGATAATTGGTGTATTGGATATTCAGAACATTATACTGTAGGAGTATGGGTTGGAAATCCCACTGGAAGTCCAATGTTAGATGTGTCTGGAATCACAGGTGCAGCACCTGTTTGGCGAGAAACAATGGACTTATTACATGAATCACTCAGTTCAAAATTACATCCGATAGAAGTATCTAATTCTTCTGAGATGGAACCAAATCTTGAAATTTTGTCGTCTAATGAGAATCAAATTGAGAAAACAAAATCATTTCGAATTTTGACACCTGTGAGTGGGAGTATTTTTGCATTAGATCCAGATATTCCGAATGGTCGGCAAAAAATCCTCTTTACAATCAGTTCCTACGATGTTTCGTATTCTTATCATTTAAACGATGCTTTTCTTGCGAATGCAAAAGAACCATATCTCTGGGAGCCAAAAAAAGGAGAGTATCGATTGGAAATCAAAGACAAAGATCAAAAGGTTGTATCCATATCTTTATTTGAAGTTCGGTAACATACATGTCAAAACCATCTAAGTACAAACATAAATTCACACAACAAGTGGTCTGGGGAGAGATGGATGCATTTGGCCATGTCAACAATGTCACCTACGTTCGTTACTTTGAGTCTGCAAGGGCAGATTATTTTACGAAAGAGGGATTATGGGATTCTCCATTAAAACCTGTAAAAGCAGGTCCAGTGCTCACTCATTTGGATATGGACTATCGTAAACAAGTGGTTTTCCCTGCCACCTTAGAAATCACCCTTGAAGTGAATGCAATTTCTTCCAGAGCATTCTCTGTGATTTGTTCTATGTGGAATGAAGAAAATGAATGTGTTTTAACAGGGAATGCTTCCTTTGTTTGGTTTGATTTCTCATTGCAAAAACCTTCAGCATTACCGGAACATTTCAAAACAAAATTTGGAAATTCAAATTTGGTATGATGTTACAATCAATACAAGATCGTTTCAAATTAGATGATGAGGTTTTAAAAATCTCTAGGATCTGTCTTGTTGTATTTTCTAGTTTTATTGGTTTTGGGATCTTTGCCCCTGTCGATGAATTAGGATTATATGATCCGAAATGGATTCGTGTGATCCATGCTTCAATTACAATTTCATTTTTCGTTGCTACCTATTTTGTAAGCTGGGTACGAAAAAATATCCAAACAATTATGTTGGTATTTTTTTATACAATGAGTGCGCATTCTTTAATCCTATTGTATTGGAACTCTTTATACATCGGATATTTGGTTGGAATGATTTTGGTTCTCTCTTGTATTGGTGTGAGTTTTGTGGACAGACGTTCTCTAGTTTCTTATCTGGGCACTGTTACTTCTTTTGGGATATTGGTTGGAATTTATACAAAAGATCACCAAGTCGACTTATCTTTATATTTGTCTGCGATTATAACACCAGCTTTAGTTTCATACCTAACACTGAATATACGGTTAAGCTCAGTTGAAAAGTTAAGAAGTTCAGAATTCCAACTTAAAAAATTCCAAGACAGAATGTTAAGTGAATTGGAATTAGCAAATGAAACCCAATCAAACATAGTCACGACCGACTGGCCGAAAAAAAGGGGAATTAAATTTTATTCTTTTTTTCGTTCCTTTGACCAAGTAGGTGGAGATGCGATCAGTTACTTTGAAAGAGAAGATGGTAAAATGGCATTATTTTTTGCTGATGTATCGGGGCATGGAATTGCATCAGCTATGGTGTCAGCGATGGCTGTTTTGGCATTTAAAATTCATGGGAACCAAAACCAACCATCCGAATGTTTGAAAGCGATTCATGATGATTTACAAAGTTTAGTTCCAAACAATCATATAAGCGCCTGTGTTTTGTTTGTGGATTTAGAAACAAAAGAAATCAAATATTCGATTGCAGGCCATCCTCCAATCATCCATATCCAAAAAGAAAATGGACCAAAGTTTTTAGAAGGACTTGGAACACTCATTGTTTCATTTCTCAAACCAAACTTAAAAAACTACCAAATCACACTCGAATCAGGGGATAGAATTTTATTGTATTCCGATGGAATTTTGGAAGTATTCGACGAATCAGGTGAAATTTATGGTGAAGAACATTTGGTTGAATCCATCAAAAATCATTCTGACAAAAAAGGTGATGAATTTTTAAATGCTATTTATGAAGACTCAATGTCATTTTCTGCTAAACGCATTTCGGATGATATGAGTATGTTATTATTGGAAATACAATGAACCTTATTTTAACACCTTTTCTCTGGTTCAAACGAGAGTTTATCCCTTTTCGAACTCTCGACAGATATTTATTTTTTGATTTTTTCAAAACATTCATTGGCACACTGATCATGTTAACGTCGATGATAGTCATTTATAAATTCACAGATGTGATGAAGTATTTAGTTTCTTCAAAAGTGAATCAGTCCCATGTGTACTTACATGTTCTATATTCTTTGCCATCGATGGTGGATCAAGTAGTCGCACCAGCTCTCATGTTTTCTGTTTGTTTTGTCATAGGACAATTTAGCGTAAATAAGGAACTTGTCGCGATGATGGTGGCTGGTGTTTCCTTCATTCGAATCATCACACCAATTTTATTTTTTGGAATCGCCATGTGGCTCATCATGACATTCTTTGGGCAAACAGTTGTTATTCCCGCAAATAAAAAAGCTCAAATTGAATTTAGCATCATGGCAAAAGGTTCCAATCGATTGATCGATTTTGTTTACCAATTGCATATCAAAGGTAAAAAAGGATTTTATTACGTATATTGGATCGATGAAAAAGAAAACACAGTTAAGGGAGGATTTAATTATATTGAAATCACTCCTGATGGATATCCTACATATACAGTATCATCCCAAAAAGCAAAATACATTCCAAATCCACATAGTTGGGTTTTGTATGACGCAGAAGAAGTTAGATTCAATGAAAATTTAGAACTGGTTTCAAGAACCAAATATGCAGAAAAAACGTATGACTTTCCAGAAGACTTAGCTTACTTTTCTAAACCGGTTCGAAATCCAGAGGAAATGAATTTTTTTGAACTCGCAGACGAAATTGAATCAAGAATTACTAAAGGGATTCCCTTTCGGAATGTGATCGTACAACAACATATGGCATTTGCGATGCCACTTATGTCCTTTGTGGTTGTAACACTTGGAGCACTTGCCGGTGCGATCACCAAACGTTCTGCAGGTGTTGCAAGCCTTGGACTAACGATTGCTGTGGTATTGTTATACTATATTCTAAATTCAACTGCTAAAACATTAGCAGAAAATGGAGCATTACCGATTTGGATCGGAATGTGGATCACACCTGTTATTTTCACTTACGCAGCTTATTTTCTCTACCGACGGATGAATATTTAAATTCGGATGAGAAGGAGTGTCAGTAAGGAAACAAAGACTACTTCCATTGGCATTTTGACAAATCGAAGTAGGTTTGTGGTTTAAGTTTGATTTGTTGAAACTAATTCCGTGTGAAAATAAGATTAACTTAAAAACACTCGTTTGTACAAATCTGTTTGTAAAATTCCTTTTGGATCATATTTTTTCTTTAAAGAATAAAACTTCTTTAAATTATCTTTTGGAAAATAAGACTCCATCACACGTTTGCGGAGAGTAGAATCTTTTGCAAAATAAAATCTTCCTTTATGTTTTAAGACAATTTCATCGAGTTCATAACAAAGAGACCAAAGTTTTTCGCGATTCCCTTTTGTGACAGGAAAATCCATCGCCATTGAAAATCCGTCCACAGCATGTGTGAGAAGGAATGGATCTGGTTTGTGTTTTTTGAAAACTGATAAGTAATTCACAATGCCACGTTCTTGGCATTTCGTGAATATTTCACTGAATGCTTGTTTGGCGTTTTCTTTAGGAATAAACACTTGGTATTGGATCATAGAGCCAGGTTTGTAGACAAATTTCCAATTCGGAACATAGTCTAGTAAAAACGCATATTCCGCATGACCTTGGTAATATGCTTTGTTGTTTACCAAAATACTCGCTATACATTTTGCTAAATTGATCATCCTCATACCAAAATTAAAGCTGAATGGGCGCATAAGGATCCACATCCATTTTTTAGGAATCACATAAAACAAACGGGAAGGAAGGTGTTGTCTTTCTAACAAACAATTTCCTGGAAAATCTGGGTCTTCGCCTGCTTTTAAATTGGTTGCTTTATGGATTTGACCACGGCCTAAAGATTTTCCAGAAGCAAATGCATCAATCCAGCCCACCAAATAATCTGCAGTTTTGTAGTGTTCTTCAAAATAGGCAAATAATTCATCGAAGTTCCGCACATACACTGGATCAATTTTCATTTTTCCTGAATAAATGGGTTTCATTTTGATTTGAACGGTTAAAAAGCAACCTAACATTCCAAAGCCGGAAATTGCAGAATAAAATAGATCTGAATTTTTTTTAGGAGAACATTCGAGGATATCGCCTTTTGCCGTTAAAAAGGTAAATTCTTTGATGTGTTCGCCGATGGTTCCCACTTTAAAATTATTTTTTCCATGAATGTTCATGGAAAGCGCACCACCGAGAGTTGGCATCATAGTTCCAGAAACGACTGGTGGCCAAAAACCATTCTCAATCCCAGTTTCCCAAAGGTCCTTGATACGAGCTCCAGATTGAACTGTCATTACACCCGATTTTAGATTAAAATCTAATACTTTATTAAAACGAGTTAAATCTAAAACAATTCCATCCGTATTCGTTGAAGCATCACCGTAACTACATCCGCCGCCGCGTAACGCTACTTTGGTGCCAGTTTGGTTCGCCCAAACAAAAAGTTCTTTGATCTCTTCCTCAGTTTCTGGTCGAAACACAGGTGACATGGAAAATGAACTCATTCCCCATGCTTCTACCTTTTCTTTCATTGGGACTTTTATATTAGGGATGGATTTTGTTTTTTTTGTAACCATATTAGATACTCAGTTTTTTGAAAATAAAGTTGGGAATGTTTCGAATGATAAGTGCGACAAGTGCCCAAATACCGGGAACAAAAGCTTCATCTTTGCCACTCGCAACGATAGCACGAATTTTTTCGGCTGCTTCATCAGCAGTAATTGCTTTGAGTAAACCTTTTTCCGGTAAAACCAAACCATCCGTCATTTCTGTTTTGACAAATCCTGGTTTAATTGTTGTTACTTGGACATTTACTTCTGATAGACGATTTCGAAGTGCTTCTAAATAAGTATTGAGACCCGCTTTGGAAGTGTTATAAACAGGATTTCCTTTCCTACCTCTTTCTCCCGCAATAGATGAGATTCCAATGATCTTTCCTGATTTTTGTTTGGTAAAAAAAGTAGCAACAGGATTTAAAAAGGCAACAGCTCCTATAAGGTTTACATTTAACATTTCTAAATCTTTACTTACATTGTATTCTTGTTTTCCAATCTCCGGCATCACACCAGATGCAAAATACACTTCGTCCACACCTCCAAGGAGTGAGACAGCTTTTTGGAAGGTTTTCTCTGCTGTAACAAATTTAGTCACATCAAAGACCAAAGGGAAGGCACGTTTCTCTTTGGAGGAATTGGCTTTTTTGGCAATGGACTCTAGGGATTTTTCCCTTCTCGCTAAAAGGACCACGGAGGACCCCGCGTTCAATTCTTGTTCAGCAATGGCTTTTCCGATCCCACTCGAGGCACCGACGACGATTATTTTTTTCCCCATGTTTACGTTTTTTTGGTTTAATCGAATCTGGCAAGTGGTTTCAATAGGGTTGTGCCCGTAAATGAGAGAATCCTGATCGACGGGATGAATTTGATGTATAAATTTCCTGACCTGGCATTTTCTTTGGGGGAATACCGTCTCCAAGATGCCAGAAGCGGACTACTCGTTCATTTAAAACGCCATTTTCCCGACCTAAACCAACGGAAAGTGATCATATTTTTTGACGGGAAGAAGGAGTTACTTTCTGAATGTTATTCCGAGGAATGGGAAGGATTTTCCATCCATTACAGTCATGAAAAAAAAGCGGACGAACTCATCATTGGCTATTTAAACTATTGTCAAGTACCTTCTCAATGTTTGGTGGTAACTTCAGACAAAGAGATATTAAGTTATGCAAGAAGGTTACGGGTAAAACGTAAAACTTCTGAAGAGTTTTATGCCGAATGGGTCAAACGGGAAACAGAAGTAGATGAAACTGAATTTAACCACCTGAAAGAAGGATTGACACCTAGTTCGGAAAGCGATTACTGGGAGAGACAATTCCTTCCTTGATATGTTGTTTAATTCAATACCATTTTTAATCTTCTTTTCTGTTGTTTACCTTTTTTATTGGGCCATCCCCAAAGAATTTCGTAAGGGTTTTCTTCTATTCGCCGGGATTTGCTTTTATGCATATTTTTCATTGGCACTTACGGTTCACTTCGTTGTAGTCATAACGGTCAATTACCTTCTGTATCGTAAGATCCAATCGACGCCGACTCGTTTTTGGGTGGGGTTTACTGTTTCACTCAACTTGATCAATTTAGGTTTTTTTAAGTATGTTTACTTTTTTAGTAAGGTACTTGCTGATCTAACAAGTTATCCTTTTTTCCAACAAGTTCCAAATCTTATCCACATTGCACTTCCGCTTGCGATCAGTTTTTATACCTTCCAAGTCATTGCAGCAGCAGTAGACACCTATCGAAATCCGAATGTTCCCACTGTGAAAGTGGAAGACTACTTTTTGTTTGTCGCATTTTTTCCTGTCCTAATTGCAGGACCAATCATGCGAATGTCAGATTTTTTTCCAAACTTGGACAAACTCACACCTAGCAAAGAAAAGATGTATCGAGCATCGTATTTGATGATGTCAGGTCTCGTTAAAAAAGTGTTAGTTGCTGATCCAATGTCTCTTACAATTTCACCTGTTTTTAATTCTCCTTCAGATTATGATTCTTTTTCATTGTTCATTGCTGGTATTTGTTATTCCATTCAAGTATTCAGTGATTTTTCAGGTCTTACCGATATGGCAAGGTCAGTTGCATTGTATTTAGGGTTTGAAACTCCTGAAAACTTCAAGGCACCTTTTTTCTCAACGTCTGGGCGGGAGTTATGGAAAAGATGGCATATCACCCTTTCTTTTTGGTTACGTGACTATATTTATTTTCCGTTAGGTGGGTCCAAGAAAGGTGAACTCAGAACATATCTAAATTTAATTATCATAATGACATTGGGTGGATTTTGGCATGGTGCAGATTATACTTTTATCTGTTGGGGATTTTATTGGGGTGTGATTTTAGCAGGAGAACGGTTTTTAGAAGGGAAATTAGGGCTCAAGTTAACACCTGAAAAAAACAAAGTTTTAATTGTACTGAAAGCAATGATTGTATTTGTTTTGTTTTCCATTTCCGGACTCATGTTTCGATCCAACAATGCAACGAATATGGTGGATCATTTTTATGGAATTTTCACACATTTTTCTCATAGTTTAGAGCGATTGTTAGATGGAACTTCCAATCATTGGCTTATTTCTGCCACTTCTTTATTTGGTGAAGGTTCTTCTTTTAAATACTTACATATTGAAAACTTGGAACGTATCTTTTATACTTCGTTTGCTGTATTATTTTTTCATCATCTACAATACTTTCCTGAATTTTGGGAAAAAATTCGAAAACATGATGTTTGGTTGGTTCCAACACTCGGTATCATCACAATCTTTTTGTTAGCCACATTATCACAAGATGGTGGCGAGTTTATTTATTATCGCTTTTAGGTGGAAACCGTGGATTTAATACGAAATCGTTATTTGTTAGTCCCATTTTTAGTTGTTTTCTTAACATTTTGTCTAGATAAATTATTGGTTTTGGAAAATGTTCATACGTATTTTTCAAAATCTTTATCAGATATCAATTACATCCAAAAAAACGAATTATACGAAGACTTAAAAGAATACTTAAATCTCAAAGATAGAGATAAGGTGATTGTCTATTTTGGAAATTCAAGAGCTCTACTTTTTGATAACGAATACATTCATAAAAAGTACCCTGGTTGGGTAATGTTTAATTTTTCTGTTCCCGGCGGGAAACCAGATTACGTTTTACAATGGATGGAGCAGTTTGCAAAAGATGAAGTAAAACCAGACTTCTTTTTATTCGATCATTCTGTAGAAATGTTTAACTCTGCTGCTACATTAAAAGTAGATGAAACCTTAACCAATGGCCTCAATGTTTCATTTGTATTAAAACATTTTTCCAGATTTTCAACAGATGATATTTCAACATTGATCGCAAAACGTATGTTCCGTGCATATCAATACCGTCCTAAATTGGAAGTTATCATCACAAGAGCCAAAAATAAAGACACTTTATTATATCCTTATCGAAGTTTGCGAGATAACCTTATGGCAAATTTGAAAAAGGGGAAAGGTTCTGCAATGACACCTGGGACACACCAAGCAGTCCTCCCACCAGAATTATTAAAAAAATCAGCAATTGGCGATTTTCATTCTTACTTAGTTCCATTTCGATTTTCTGATAATATTTTGAGTTTCACTGATCAATCTTTACAATTAGCAAAACAGTTAAATGTTCCTTCTGCTGTCATTTGGGTTAGGTTATCTTTGCCTTATATGGATCACATAAGGAATTTAAAAGTATCAGTAGCGGAGAATAAAGAGGGAACCGTTTATGAAGATTGGTATCCTCGTATCGTGGAATACCACAAACAAAATGGAATCCCATTTTGGAATATGAATGATGATCCTACATACACCTGCAACGAGTTTAGCGATGCAGGTCACATGTCACCATCATGTTATAATGATTACACTGACTATATTTTTAAAAACCTTAATCAGTCTTTGGTGATGGGAGCTCGGTAAAACTCAGTACGATTCTGAATGTCATTCGGAGAGAGTTTTTCCGGTTCTGTTGGGTTGGGTTTTGTAGGATTTTGGGATTGTGGTTTGTTGTGGTTTTCCTTATCAACTGAATAACCATAATAATAACCATGAATGATTTCTACGACAGCCACTGGTGTTTCTGAGTTGGCATTTTGGATTTCGATCGTAATTTCATCGGGAGGAGCGAGTAATTCAAACACCCACTGGGACTCTCCTTCAATCCTCTCTTTGCGTAGAATTGCCGAGTTTTCACTTTGTCCATTTCCAGAATAAACTGTTAATACCCATTCTTTCAATTTACCATCAGTTGCTACACCGATTCCTATGGATTGGGGCGAAGATTCTCCAGCCTTCAGATCAAATCGAATTGCGCCACCTTTTGCAACCGCACCATAAAGTCTTTTTTTCGAAAGGGTGGGGTAAAGTGCTAAGTCTTGGATGCGAGTGGTTACTTCCTTCACATTTTGGCTTAGGACTGAAGGTTCGGAATGTAAAGTTTGCAAACTTAAAAAACAAATTCCGAGGAGTAGATAAAACGAATGTCTCATTGCCTTCATTGGACTAAAAAATAAATTCATTACAAGCAAAAGATATCTATTTTATCTCGAACAAGAACGAAATTTTGGTAATTCTTCTGCCAGTGATTGGCGTTCTTCTGGATCCAAATTGGTTCTATTTTTCCATTGAAGTTCCATCCTTTCGATGGCAGGTCTGAATTTTGGATTACAATGACTTGAAAAGTATCGATAGGCACTGATACGATTGGTTTCGTTTTCGCTAACTAATTTGTAAAACTCAAAAACCGATTGATTATCTTCGCTTGAAAAATTTAATATAACATATGTTTTGTGGCACTCACTTAAAGTGAATGCTGGGATTTTTGTGTTTTTACAATTCACTGCAACATCTGATTCTAAAAACAACATCATTTCTTCATATGAAAAATCTCGAAATGGTTTTCCTTTTGGAAGAGTAACTTTTTGTTTCTGAGTGTTCGAATTGTTACCATTGATTGTTTGGTTATTTGAAACTTGCGTTGAAGATTCTGGAACAGTTTTGACTCTTTCGTTTTTTTTGATTTCTTCTAGGTTTTCTTGTTTTGATTCCGATTTTGGAACTTCCACTTGCACAAAATTTTTCACTACTTTTGGTTTTTGGTATGGATTTGTTACAGTTAAATCATAAGGACCGGTTTTTGCCTCAGTTGTATCAACCTTTAATTCAATGCGTTCGGAAGACTTAACTTCTTTACTAACAATTGGTAGTTGGTCATCTTTTTTACTTAAATCTACCTTTGTGGCTTCTAAGAAATGTTCTCCTTCAATAGAAATCGGAGAGATCGTTTTTTCTTTTTTGGATTCGGTTTTTGGAAGTATGATTGGTTTTTCAACTTCTTTCACAATTTGAGGAGGTTCCGAAATGATGATTTCTAGATCTTTCCATATTGACCAAACAGCAGGTTTTTTGAATAAATTGAGAGGTGCAGTACGTACCATGTAAATTCCAGAAGGTAACTCTTCAATTGAATGATAGGCGGTATCGATTTTTTTATCCAGGATCAACTTTCCTGTTTTGTCTTTAATTTGAATTTGGTATCCATTTGCTTCGGCAATGGGTTTCCAAGCGATGAGTTTTGTTCCTTCTTGTGATAACAAAGAGGAAACAAACAAAAAAAGTATTACAAATATTTTAAAGTTAAATCGAATCATTTTTTTTCTTTATAGAGTCTTTTCGGAGAGATAAATTCGATATCAGTTGGCTTTAGTGATTTTAATTGGTCCAATGCCAAAATGAAATTTCCTTTGCGAGACAAAACAAAGTTTCCATCTTTATAAACACTCAGATCCCAGGAAAAACTCCCTTCATCCAATATGCTTAAATCTTTAAGTTGGTAATGGGATTCCTTTGTACTCGTTTTATAGATTGCAATTTTTTTCTCAGGGAAATGTTGGTACAATACCAAATCAAATTTGTCAGCAGAGATGCCACTCAACTTCCAATGGAAGTCTAAACTCGATTTCCCTTTCATTTGGATGACAGATCCATTTGGTGAAAGTATTTCTAATTTTGTTTCTTGCGCAGATTGGTTTTTATTTTCTTCAATATTTACAATCGCGTCCTGTTTTTTCTTTTTATCTATAATGGTAAAACTAAGGATCGCAGAAGGTTCCGTTTCCTTTCCTTCCTTTGTTTTACCAGTGGTCGTAACAAAAAATTGTCCTAGTCCAAGTTGACTCCAATTGGGAACTAAAAAATTTGATTTAGTTTCGGTACCAATCAGCACATTCGAAAGTTTAGAATCCTTAGCAATTTTTACATGATAAGATTGAATTTCAGCATTTCCTTCCCATATTAAAATGGCTTGGTTTAATTTAATCTCTTCTAAACTAATTTCGGCACCTGGATTTGGTCTTTGCCATTTAGGTGCTGGGATTGTGTTTTGTTTTTTAATAGAAAAGGAATAAACTTTTGTTTCGCGGTCTTTCGTATCAGGAAAGGATGATTTTGCAATAACCTTCCAATAATAAGTTCCTTCTTTTAAATCATCAAATGAAATTTGATTCGCAGAAGTTTCCATTCGTTTGATTGGATTTTGAAAACTATTATTATCAGATAAAAGAAAGAGATAGGAATTTGCTGTAGTCAATTTAGTCCAAGAAACAGTGACCAACGGATATAATTGCACAAAGGGAATTACGTTGCCATGATTAGGTGATTCTCCCAAAAAAGATTCTAGTTTTGAAACAAAAAGTTTATTTGTTTCACTTGATTCAATGCTGTTTGTTTTTTGATTTTTGACTTTGATTCGCCAATAAAATGTCCCTTCTTTTAGGCTAACAACAGTTTTGCTGTCTGAAACCGGTTCCGAAAAAAATCTAAGTTTAAAATTGGGAGATCTCGAGATTTCTAAAATCGGCGACTCATAACCTGATTCCATTTTCCAAGTAAAAGACACATTCACTTCATTGGGTTCTGCATAAAATAATTTTTGGGAAGGAGGTGAGATGAGTACAACTGGGATTTTTTTAATCTCAATTCCGCTTTTTTTAAATTCAGCCTTTTTGCCTTGTTCTACATCTAAAGCTTTGCCGTTTTGTTTAACAGTCGTTTTGCCTTTTTCTACAAATAAACTTAACTCTTGGTCTTTTGCTCTTTCAATTTTGACATTTCCGGAATCAACATTGATTTCGTTACCTGAACTTGTGATTTTAATTTGATTTGCATTGGAATCATTCTTTTTTACTTGTAATGATCCTTCTGAAAATTCTAAGTTTGGATCTTCACCCGTTAAATCTAAGTTAAACATAGAATTTTCATCAATGTTAATTTCCGTTCCATCTTTTAATCGAATGATGGCATCAGAAAATGCCTCCGAACGGATTGTGTCTTTATTAATGAGTGGACTATTGTTTTCTAGTTTTTCCCAAATTACTTCATCTTCAAATTTACGTTGGACAATGTTGTTTTTAAAATAGATCGTTCCTACAACTTCACGATCACCAATATCAATTTTTCGATTCAAATCTAAGTAAAATAATACGCTAAAAAGAAGCGCAATACTTGTTAGGCCAAGTAAAACAAATGAATCCCGTTTGTCTAAATTCATTTTTTTCCCTTTTTAGTGGTGACTTCAATCCCTACTAATTTTTGTAACTCAACCAAATTTTTAGGAGCATTTAAATCTGATTTTTTACCTAAAACTGCATAAACTTTTTGGGCTTTGGATTTTCCTTTAAATTCAATTTCTCCCATACTCACAACATTAAACTCTGATTTTACTTCATGGTAAGTTGATTCTGTAATTAAAATATCAGTATGTGTTTCTTTATTGAAAGACTCAACTCTGGAAGCAAGGTTCACTGAATCTCCAATGACGGTGTATTCCATTTTGTCGGAACTTCCAATTTGGCCTGCGATCACATATCCCGTGTTAATTCCACATCCTATTTTAATGATGGGTTTTTTCGCAGTGCCTCTATTTTGATTAAACTCAATTAGTTTGTCGCGCATTCGTAAAGCTGCTTCCACAGAAGCAATTGCATGATCCTTGTGATCTCGAAGGGCTCCCCAAGTTGCCATGATTGCATCACCAATAAATTTATCTACTGTGCCACCCGTTTCCTGAACACATTTAACCATTTCTGTCATGTATTGGTTTAAGAACTCAACCACTTCTTCTGGTTGCAGTTTTTCAGAGATGGCGGTAAAACTACGGATGTCTGAAAAAAAGATGGTGCAATACTTCTTTTTACCACCAATTGATAACTTCCCTTTGGCGGCAAGTTCGGCAATATCTTGGTTAACAAATCGACCAAATGAATCTTTTAATTTTTCTCTTTCTTCCAATCCACGGCCCATACTAACGAATGATTTTGTGAGAGTTCCAATTTCGTCGTGAGTCGTTGCATGAAGAGTGATGTGATAATTTCCCCTTCTAATTTCTTCTGAGGCATCTACCAATTTTAGAATAGGAGTGGAGAGTGATTTTGCAAAAATATAAACAACAATAAAAGAGAGAGATAATGAAACAATGAGTAGGTAAACGTTACGTTTTTGGATATTGTTTACTTCTTCGAAAATTTTTGACTCACGAACTTGTGATATAACACCAACCCCACCAAATCCTAATTTTTTAAAGGCTGCAAGGTAAGACTCTCCATCTTTGTTTTCATAACGGAATTGTCCATTATCAACAGTTGACTTTTTCATTCGATCTACAATAGGTAAATCATTTAGATTGATACCAGAAAGAACCACTTTTGCATCAGGATGGGCAAGAACACTTCCATCTTCGCTGACTAAAAAAGTTTCAACTGGACCTGAAGTTTGAAATGCATCTAATAAACTATCTAACTTTACTAATGTGACAAGAATGGTATGTGTATCTTTGGTTTCTGATAGAGGAAAACTAATACATAAGATGGGATTGCGGAAAAATGGACTGATGTTCCATATAAGAGTTGTTCCACTAAACGATTTTTTCAGTTTAGGTTGGATGTTTTTGATTATACTTTTGACTTCCGTCTTTTGGTAATCGTACTTCTCTAAAAATTGATCATTTACGACTTCAAATTTTGGATTAAAACTAGAATCAAAAGCACCAATAAATACAAAGTTTTGATCTTCTTCAAATAATTCTTTTGCAATGCTATTTGCTGATTGTGTACTTCTTAATACAGCTGAAGCTGTAATGTGTACATCTTGTTTAATAGAGTGTAAGTCAGATTTTACCTTCAAGGAAAGGATTTCATTGATTTTGATATTGTTTTCTTTTACTCTTACTTCACTATCTTTGCGAAAAAAGTAAGAAGCTAGAAAAATTACTCCTGACATTGAAATCAAAAGTACAATGGAAGTGATTAACAGCAGTTTGTAACGAATCGGGAATTGAAATTCGCCAGGTGTATTTGATGGATTCCCGAAAAAGTTTCTTAGTTTGATCAAAATCGTTTTCATATCATTGGTACTTTTACCAATTCAATCGAAAACTCTAGGGAGAAAAAGTAAAATTGAAGTAAGAAACTATTTTTTTCCTAAGGGCAGGACAAAGCAATGTCATACGTTTGTCGGAACGGATAATCAGGAATTGTAAAAGCGGTTTCTCTTACAACAGTATCAGGATATCCGTCTCTTTTTGACAAATCTCCCAAACAAACAACTTTGTAAGTTCCTGGATTTAAGTATTTGATCTTTGCGTTTTGTTTTGCGGGAGTTGCTGCTAGAGGTAATACATTGAGGTATTCGGTTTCTTGGAAACGGAAAATCCCATAATAGTGTAAAAGAGAATTCCCTCCACCGCTGATCGTTAAACTAGAAGCAACCTCTGGGTAAATGACCCTTGCTCTAGTTAAGATATTCCCACCAGCATCACCCTCACCTTTGTGATCAGCAAAAATATCACTCACACCGACGTACGTGACAGTAGTTGATCTACTTGAGGTGTATGAATGTAACATCAAGTTTTCTTTTAAGTTGATTCTGACTTCTAAAATGTAGGGATCAAATCCATCACGAATCCTCATATCAGACTGAACCGATTGCGTTGGCAATTGAGTGAACAATGCGGGGAATAATTTTGGTACGATATTACTTTTTTCTGCAGTGGTTGTTCCAGCTACGTAATTATTTCTTGGAACGATATTTAATCCATTCACAATTGTTCTATTATCAAATCTTCCTCTCACTGGTATACCTGCATCTAACGCATAACCAGTCACTAGTGATCTAAAATAAATAGCGGCATAGTAGTATTCTCTTCCTAACCAAGGTTGGCCAGATGCATATGCTTGTTCCCAACTAAGAGTTTCAGACGAGGGATCATTCGATGGGAATTGGGCACCAATCCCACTGAAAAAATCATTTGCTTTCAAAATACCGTTACTTTCTGTACAGGTATTGTTATCAAATGAGTAAGTGACGGTACAAAAAACTTGTCGGTTAGGAGCAATGTAATCCCAAAATTTATTTGAATCTACTGTATCTCTAATTTGTGTTAATTCATTTAAACCTTTTAAGTATTTACTGGAAATTCTAACTTCCCCTATGTCCAAAAAGATGGGTAAATTACCAGCTTTTGGTAAACTTGTTAAAGTCATCGTTGGGTCGAGACCTTCCCCTTGGGAATCAACATACAAATCACCAGTACCGTTATTCAATTCATTCCAATCGAGTGGATTGTCAGTTGCATACGTACCTTTTAGGAGCAGTAACATTCTATTATTGAAAAGAGTTGAAATAACTGGGAGTTTGGTTTCATCACCTAAATCAAGTTTGGTTTTGCAGTCCATCAGAATGGATACCAAAAGAATCAAAAAACAAGTATGTAGGAATTTAGATTTCATCAGAACAATACTCCTACTGTTAGACCAAAATAGAAAAAATCAACATTCTGTAAGGTATAATTCGAAGGATTTTGCAAACGTGGATCATCATATGGGCTTGCTAATGGATAACGATATTGGTTAGGGATGTCCATTTGGGTTTCAAAAATCTTATAATAATCCAATCGTACCCCAATTCGAATTCTACGACCAGCAATAAAACTGGCTTCTAACCCAGCAAAGGCGGTAGGGTTCCAACGAGCGGTATCGGCAGGACGTGCCACAACATACGACGATCCGCCACCACCTTTTAGAAAAAATTGAATGGGAAGTTCGAGTGGGATTTTATACGCTAAGGCAGCATATAAGGGCATCGCTGTGAGGGCTCTTTCCGACCGGGATAAAAATACAGCATAAGAACCACCCACTTCTGTGTAAAAGATCCATGGCCAAGGCATTCTTGCATAAAATCCTCCACCAAGTGTGGTTTCTAGGACACGCACGGTAGGGGTTCCAGGCATTGGGTTTGCCGCGCCTACCCAACCACCGATCTCATACCGGCGTTTGTTGTACTCTTCAAGGGTTTGAGCGGAAAGGAGTCCAGAAAAAAGAGTGAGTGATAAAAGGATACTAAGGAAGAGGGATTTTGTACAATTCATGAATTTCCGGATGATCTTCGTAATACGCACGGACAAAATAGAGTCCATCCGGCGGGAGAGTGACCCCAGCTCGCGAACGGTTCTTTTCTTCCAATATGGAGTCTATGGATCTAGATTCCCAACGTCCCTTTCCGATGTCTAGTAAAGTTCCAACTGTGATTCGCACCATATTGTGCATAAATCCATTGGCCCGGATCCGGATTTGGTACCAATCGGGAGTCAATTGTTCCAAATTGATGGCCAAAATCTCCCGGATGGATCGTTTCCCCGACATCGATTTTGCTTTTGCCAAGGATCGGAAATCTTTTTCTCCCACTAAGACATCTAATTGTTTTTGAACCAATTCCCAATCGATATGGTGTTTCACCCAAAACGCTCGGCCTTGTATAAAACTGCTTTCATATTTACTATAGTATAATTTATAAATATACTCTCTTCCTGTACAACTGAACCTTGCATGGAATTCGGGTGGAACTTCGACTACATTTTTAATCGAAACACCAGTTGGTGTTAACGCATTGAGTGAGACTAATAATTTGTGAAAATTGGGAATTGGAAATTCTGTTTTAAAATTACAAACCATTCCTAGGGCGTGTACACCTGTATCCGTTCTACCGGCAACTGACAGACGTGAAGCGGGGTTTTTTCTTAAGATGATCTCAAGTGCAGATTCGATCGAAAACTGGACCGTAGGAAGGTCTTTTTGTTTTTGCCACCCATAAAAATGAGTGCCATCATATTCGACAAGAAGTGCGTAATTGGGCAAACCCTTACTTCTCGCCTCCCATTGCTTCGAGGATAGCGTTGTATTCGTCGTACAATTCGCGTGTCATTTCGACAATTGGGCCTGGTTTTCCTTTACTTGCTTTTCCTGATCCATACAACCTAGCAAGTGTTCGTTTGGCACGTGATAGTAGTAAAACCTGGTCTTCTGGTTTGGGAGCCATTTGGTCCTTGAATTTTTTTGTTAGAAATGCATTTAGATAAATAACACCATCAAATCCCCAGTTGTTATCGGTATCAGGTCCAAGCATACCTGCCGCTTGGTCAACAGGTTCGTTTCCATTCTGCATGAGTTCTAAAGTGTATCCGTAAATTACTGCAGCTTTTTGGTAGAGTAGGTCTCTGATTTTGTCATACCCTAAATTTGGGAATTCATCATGTAAGTCAGAAAAATACCAAGCGGCCCGTATAGCACAAACTGCTTTTTTAGGAGTAGGGGCAACACTCACACCTCGTAATTGGTAACAATCCATTCCGAGTAAGTAGGAAGCAGCACCTAACACAATTTGGCGGTCCTGAGTAAAATCAAGTGGCCCAAGGATTTTTTCGATATAACTACGGCGAGCGTCAGTTGCCATTCGAATGGCTTCGTTGTCTGCTGGGTTCAGTGCGTTCCAATCTTTAGGAAAGGAAGAATACAGACAACGTGGACAGACGGTCATGACATAATCGAGTGGACTCACACGACCAAATTTTCTATTTTTTTCATACAAACGGCGTAAATCTTGGGCTAATTTCCCAGCGATGAGTCGTCCACCCCCCTGGAACATCTGCTCCTTTTGGTGATTTTCATCACAAATCGGACAAGCTGTAGACTCTTTGGCACGAAAAGATACTTTTTTTGACTGGGCGGCGGCTTGGGACATAGGAAAAATCTAGGAAAAGGCTCAATTTTAAAATACAATCTGTCAATCCAATATCATAAATCTCCGATAATACTCACAGGGGACACCCTGAAATTACTTGTAAGATTCTTCTAACGAAGGAAAGTACGGAAACGGAATGAATGGCAGAGCAATGAAACAATCCCTTCTTATTCTCATGATGAGTCTCGTGATGCAAGCACCTATGTTTGCAGAATCAGTCTCTAGTAAATCCTATCAAAAACGTATCGAGCTTTTGACTTACCTCCGTGAGCTTGAGCCAATCGTCAAAAACTTTCGTGGTGAAGATGCGGAAGGAAAACCAACAGAGCTAAATGCTCCAGAAGGGAAGGAAGGCTTCCGTATGAAAAAATACTTAGAAGCCAAACGCATTTACCAAGAAGGGTTACAATACCATTTTGAAGGTAATTTCCCCTCTGCCTACCAAAGGTTCTTAGAATGCCAATTGGGAGTTGAAAAAATAACAGAAGAACTTTCCCAGTTGTACATCCTCCGTGCCGAAGAAATGATGAAAACGGCAATGGAACGCAAAAATCCAAACAACCCAATGGACAAGGCACTCCTTGATATTTCCATTGAGTATGGAAAAGGATCTTACTTCCGCCAAGACGTAATGGACCTTCCTCGGGAAGCACCTTACCAAAGAAGGATGTACGACCCAAAAGAAGCACATTATAGTTACAATAAGTACGACATTGAAAAAAATATGGAGCTTGGTTACAAACACTTAGGACTTGCTAAAGAAGCGAGAGCCAATGCTTTAAAGGTGGAAAAAAATCTTGAGAAACACCAGAAACTCCAACCTTCACACAGAAAGTATCGTATTGATTTGTATTTTGGTGCGATCAACTTGGCACGTGATTCGAAAGCCAATGCCATCAATATCTATAAATTAAAATACCCTTATGATAACTATTACCTCAATAACTCACAGGCAAAAACAGAAGCATCTAAAGATGAAACTGGTGCAACTGTGGAAGGCCAACCAGTTAAAATTGATGGAGTAACTTATGACTTTTCAAAAAACCCTTATGTTAAGTATGACCATAGACTCCAAGCAATGTTTGATGTAAGAGTGCCGGAAGAATACCGTGTGGACCATGCAGATGTAAGAGGACGTGTTTATGAATTGGACTCTAATAATATGGTGTTCATGAAATACGACCAAGAACGTAAAAAAGCTCTGAATGTGCCTGCGAAACCAGCCCAAGGAAGCACTACCACTCCGCAACAATAAGAAACAATATCTAACACTGTTTCCGAATGCATTAGCCCAAGAAATTTCTTGGGCTTTTTTATATCCATAGAAACCACTCTTTTGTCTAATTGTTGCTATGGCGAAAATTCCAGTTGTAGATAACTTAATTGAAAAAAACTTACACGGACTAAGCGTTCACTACGGGCGTTTGGTGATGAAAGTATACTTACGAATCACTCTGTTGGTATTCGGAAAAGCGAGTCCATACTTAATTCGTGGCCTGTATCATTCAATTTCAGGGAACAAAGAAAAGAGAATTAAGGAATTTTTAGAAGGCACTAAAATTTGGGCCGAAGATGTCAAAAAAATTACTAAAACAAACGTTTTAGTCTTCAATCAATTTACTGTTCCTGAAAAAGGACATATGATTTTTTTGAATCACGTGAACGAAATGGATTTTCCTTACGATTGTTATGTGATCAGAAAACCATTTTTAGCAAACCAAGTCATTAAAAAAGCATGGTTTGCCTACTGGTGGATGACTGCCATGGGTTCACAAGTATTTGATAACTCAAAAGCAATGTCGATTGCAGTCTCTGTTAAAAATCTAATCGAGGGATTAAAAACAACTTCCTATATCGTTTATCCAGAAGGGAAAAACACATATAGTGAGGAAATCCAACCATTAAAAAAGGGAATGGTGAAAATTGCTTTTGACCAAAAAATTCCAGTTTTTGTGGCAATAAAATCAGGTGTTACCACATACCAAGAATACCAAAAAGGAAATGTGGTAGGTTATTTAGGACTTGGCATCCATCATCCAAATGATTTTTCCAGCTGGGAAGAATTCCAAAACCATCTATATCAAGTAATGCATTCCAAAAAACTTGAGTTAGATGGAATGTTAGAAGTGGAACGAAATAAACTTCAGACTACTTAATCTTTATACAAATTTTCCCACTCTTTTAGGAATCGGATTTGTTCGTGTGATTCTACTGCACGTTCACTTCTCGATTCTCTCACTTTTTGGATCGCAGATTCAGAATCCATTTTATATTTCCAGATTAAATAAGCACTCGCAACGGTTCCAGAACGCCCAAGACCACCAACACAATGGATTAACACTTTTTGATCTTTGGAGAGAATCGTATCCATCCAATTCACGATATCCTTCATTTGTTCCATACTAGGAACCTTTTGGTCTAAGATTGAAATTTGTTTCTGTTCGATACCATATTTTGGGATTTCAGTTTTTAGCTCATTCACTCCGTATTGATTGTATTCTTGTTCTGTAATGAGACTGAGAATGTGTGTGATACTTTCTTCTTTTATGGTTTTTAAATCATCTAACAATACTCTTCCTCGGTCTTTTCTTCCTGGTAAAATGGTAAGACCAATCTTGGTAATGATTTCATTTTGATTCTTGATTGGTTTTAAATAATCAATGCGTAATACCTTTGATTTTTGGATGTATGATTTGATTTTATTGATGAGTTGTCCCCCCACATACAAAGCCCATTTTTTTTGCCAATCATTACATTCATCGAAGGAGAGAGTATGCATCGCATATCGTAATGCACCTACATGCATTTGGTATGGGTCTCTGTCTAGTTTGACAAGTTTTGGATAATATGATCTTAGTTTGGCAATCACCCGGTAGGCTTTCCGAAGTTTTTCATTGGAAAGTTCTTTTGGTGGATCAAAGGAAAGTGGAATTCCTAAATCTTCTTGGTTATGTAAAATATTGGTAAGAACAATCGCCTCTTTCCATTCAGATTCAGATTCTATTTTACAAAAAATATACAATACATCGTTTTCTAATTTTAATAAATCTCTGAGAATATGCCCTTTGTGGGTATGGAAAAAATCAATCATCCAAACATTGTCTTGGGCATCGATGATGATATTCGCTCCATTTAAGTCACCATGTACATAAGAAGTATTATGAGTGATTGCATTGTATTCTTTAAGTGATGAAAGGTCCTTCTCATAAAAGGAACATGGATTGGTGACTTCATAGCCTGGGAAGATTGAAATTGTATCAGTTTGTTGTGGACCACCTAATAGAGATTCTACTCTATTTCGAACTGATTTTGCATATTTAGATTGGAAATCATAATATTCGAGTAAATTTAGTTTTTCTGCGGAAGTCGCTTCAAACAAACGTCCAAGTTGTTCTCCAAATACTATGTCAATGATTCGATCAAGGCCGGTGCCATCTGGCATCAATCCATAAAGTTTTTGGAATGTCCTTACGTTTCCATCTAACATGGCAGCATAACGGTATTTGATTGCTCCACGATCATTTAATTCGCAGAAATCAACAATGGAAGGAGCATTATTTCCTAAAACTTCTTGGATCCTTTCAAAGGAAGTTCTTTCTTTTGCTATCAAATCACGATTTCCAATTTTGACAACACAAGGCACTTGAGCATGTCCTAAGTGATCTATAGATTTGGATTTTAAAACTACATTGCCTGAAAAACCACCATCCAAAGTTTTGAATTCAACATCTTTACAATCACGGAATAGGTAGAGTAGGATTTGTTTGTCTAATTCTGAAATCGGATATTTAGGATCCAATTTTAGTTTATCACTTGAGATTCTTGCATTGGTTGAAATTCGTTTTTGTAAATTTGGCTGTTCACCTGTTAAAAATTCAGTAAACGCACCAATAGATGAATACACTTTCACACCTAATATTTGTTTAAGTTGGTCTAAAGCGATAAAATGCATTGATAAAGAGGAACTAGCAGTGAGCGCTGAACAAACTGCAATATCAAATTCTGGGTATCTTGTTTTTAAGTCATAACATAAAAAAGTAACTTTGGCTTCTGTCCAAACACCTGTGATCCCCACTTTTAATGGTTTCCCTTTATAAGGTTGTAAAACGGATTCTAAATTCGTACCTACAAAGTCATTTAATCCAGAAGCATTGATGATCTCTGCGCGATTGGGATCAGATTCAATCCAATTTTGAAATACAAATTCTGCTCCTTTTGTATCTTTTAGACAATGGTATCCAAACTGGATTAGATGGTCCTCTTGTGATTTGGCGTTTGGGTCATGCCAATCTCGTATATGGATTATCTTTAATTGTTTTGGATTTGATTCGTATGCCCAGTCCATGAGAGAAAAAACAGGACCGTCTTCCACCATTTCGCCTAATAATCGATTGGCTTCTGCATACCCAATGTGTAATGAATTGGGAAGTGGATCATATTTATCCAAAAGAGAAGTGAAATCATTTTGTAAACATTGGGTAAATAAAATTGCCGATTCTGAATTCATGAACAAAAGGATTGACATCCTTAAAAATAAATCGAGAATTTATTTCTTAAATTTTGGAGGGACTATGAAACTTGTTTTGGTATTTTTACTAGGTGTTGTGATGACTTTTGGTATTTCAGCAGGTGAAGTTGGATCTGACTGTACATTCAAAGGAAAAAAATTAGCGGGCAAAGTTCAGTTTGTGACAAGTTTCCCCGACTTTAAGGTGCAAGTGGTGGATTCATTTCCTGACCTCAAAGTAAAAAAGGTAACTAGTTTTCCATCAGATTGCGGGCAGTGGCAAGAAGTTACATCCTTTCCTGATTTTAAAGTCCAAATTGTAACCAGTTTTCCGGACTTTAAAGTGAAGTATGTAGATTCATTTCCTGGAGTACCGTAAACTACCTTCCAATGGATAAATTGAATTCCGATTCATTAACTCCAAGGACAAATTAAAAAAGGCTTTTGCTTTTAAGGTTTGTTTCGTACAATTTGTTCGGTTTGGGTTGCAAGCTGGATCTTCTGCATAAGGAGGCACCATTTGGAATATAAATTGTGTGTCTCCATCAACACTTTGGTAAAGGATCTTTTCTTCATCGATCCAACCACAAGCACTTCCATAAGCAAAATAAGTGCTACCTGATTTTACATTGGGTGCGAGTAAATTTTTACCAAATCCAGCAAAATACGTTTTTTTACCAATGGCACCTAATATTGTCGGTAATACATCTAGTTGGGAAGATATCCTATCGTCTAACCTTGGTTTAATGTACTTAGGCGCATATAATAAGAAGGGCACCATTCGATCCTCAAAATAAGATAGATAACGATGGTGGGTATGGTCGCCAACAAATACGAATAAGGTATTCTCAAAGTATTTTCGTTTCTGCATTTCCTTCATAAAAACTTCTAAGGCAGCATCAGAATAATGATAGGTATTTAAATAATCATAGTCTGTAACATTCGAATCAAAAATTTCATATTTTTTGTCTGGTACTTTATAAGGATAATGGGTTGTCATGGTAAGGATCGTGATCACAAAAGGTTTGTTCCCTTTTTCATATGAATCCATTGTTTCCAATGCTTTGGTATAAAGATGTTCATCATCATACCCCCACGCACCTATTTGGTATTTTCCTTCTTTACGGAAGTCTTCTTTTCCGATTAAAGTTTTAAATCCAAAATGGGGTAAAATGGTTGCCAAACTATCAAACTTCAAATCATCACCAGTGATAAAACTAGTTTCGTAACCTAATTCTGAGAAAATATTTCCTAAAGCAGAAAAGTTACTTAGAATTTGTGGTGTACGAATGGCTGTTAGTCCTGGTCTGTCGGGTATACTTGTTAAGACAGATAATAACGCATTACTTGTTCGTCCCCCATTGGCATAAAAACGTTTAAAACTATGCCCTTTTTTCGCCAATTGATTGTAATACGGTGTGACTTCCTTTCCTAAAAATATACCATCCGACATTGGCCAAACAAATTTACCAGTCCAAGATTCTTGGATCACTAATACAACATTGGTTGGTTTTTTCCCAGGAATTTCATTTAGTTTTCTTAATAATGGAAAGTTTGCATCATTCACAAATTCAGAACCTTCAAATTGAACTTCCTCTTTCACAATCGAAAGCATTTCTGCTTCACTCATTTTGAGATGTTTGGGAATGGTTTGGCTTTTGAAATCATTAATAGTGGTATAAATTCCATTTAATGCAATTTGATTGATGAGAGCGTCATCAGAAATGATAGCTTCACTGGCTCTTAAAGGTGATTCTTGTGGACCACCACGTAAGCCTATAAAAAAGAATAATAGCCAAATGACCAACTTTGAAATTGAATAACGTTTCGGTTCAGGTTCATTGCTTTGGTAACCAATTTTGTTCTTAAGAAACCAAAACCGAATTCCATATACATAAGCACCTATGAAGAATAGAAAAGATAAAATTTTGAAAGGAGCTTCCGAAAAGGCAGAAGAAACCAACACATCTAAATCTCCCAAAAATACAATGGCTTCATAACCAATGTGTTTATTTGCATTTTCAAAATATAGTAAATCAGCAAAAAGATGTAATACTCCAATTGGAAAAAGGATGAGAGGTGTTACGAGCCACAGATTTTTATAAAACCTAAACTTTGAAGCATAATCCCAAATCGATAAAAGATAAAATCCAATTAACACGATGGAGACTGTCACAAGGTCGAAGCGGAAGCCAATTAGGAATGCTTTGAAAATTAAGAGAAAATCGATTTTTTCTAAACGGTAGGAATATACATAAAAAAATAGAATTCGATGAAGGAAAAGAGTTAAAAATCCGAAGCCTACATATGTTAAAAAAATACGGTCTGAAAATCTAGGTTTAAAAAACAACTTCAGCATAAAAAAAGAATTTGTGAATGATTGGGATGGTCAATTCACTTACGATCTTTCTGTTGATTTATTTTTGCTATTCTATAGTTTTGATCCTACTCACATGAAGCCGATCCAAAAAATACTCATCGCCAATCGTGGTGAAATTGCTGTACGAGTCATACGCACTGCAAAAAAAATGGGGATCAAAACAGTAGCTGTTTATTCTGATCCCGATTCTCAAAGTTTGTTCGTTTTAAGTGCCGACGAAGCCTATCCTTTAGGTGGAACAGATGCACGTTCTTCTTACTTAAATGTGGAAAAAGTGATCGAAGCATGTTTGGCTACAGGTGCAGATGCAGTCCATCCTGGTTATGGATTTTTATCCGAAAATACGGACTTTGCTAAAAAATTAGAACAAAACGGTATTCGATTCATCGGACCTAAATCTCATTCGATTGAAGCGATGGGTGATAAGATCGGCTCACGCATATTAGTTGCTAAAAGTGGAGTTCCTGTTGTTCCAGGTTATGAAGGCCATTCCCAAGAGATGTCTGTTTTCAAAAATGAAGCGGATAAAATTGGATACCCTGTCATGGCAAAGGCGAGTGCTGGTGGTGGTGGAAAAGGTATGCGTCGTATCAATTCACCGGAAGAGTTAGAATCAGGAATTTTATCTGCTAAACGAGAAGCGATGTCTGCTTTTGGTGATGATCGTATTTTACTAGAAAAATACATAGTGAATCCAAGGCACGTTGAGTTCCAAATTTTTGGTGATACTCAAGGAAACATTATCCACCTTCACGAAAGGGATTGTTCCTTACAAAGAAGACACCAAAAGGTTGTCGAAGAAACACCAGCTCCAAATTTTCCGTCCTCTCTGAAATCAAAAATGGCAGAGGCAGCTGTCCTGGCTGGCAAAGCTGTTCAATATGAAGGTGCCGGCACCGTAGAATTTATATTAGGCGAGAGTGGTGAGTTTTATTTTTTAGAAATGAACACTCGGTTACAAGTGGAACACCCTGTCACAGAAATGACAACAGGACTTGATTTAGTGGAATGGCAAATTCGAGTTTGCCAAGGAGAACCACTTCCAATTCTGCAAACTCCTCCTCAGAAAGGACATGCGGTTGAAGTGCGAATTTATGCAGAAGACCCAAAAGAAGGTTTTTTGCCTTCAATTGGAAAAATCCATCATTTGTCCTTTCCCACAAGAGAAGACTTAAGGATCGATTCAGGAGTGGTAACGGGATCCGAAATTACAATGTATTATGACCCCATGATCGCAAAACTAATTGTATGGGGAGAGGACCGTGAAACAGCCATTCAGCGACTTATAGAATGTTTGTCTGAAACGATTGTCTTTGGCCCCAAAACGAATTTGCAGTTTTTGCAAAAATTGGTATCAACTAAGGAATTTTTCCAAGGTAAGGTTTCTACTCATTATATTGCAGACCATGAAGTGGAATTATTAAAAGAGAATACAAAAGAAGAACTCAAGTTTGCGTTAGCGGGTCTTTTTTTCTCATCAAAACAAAACGTAGATCCTTGGATCACATAAGGTAGCAGTATGGATTTTTTATTTGAAACAAAATCGAAACCAACATCCGTACATGTGAGTGGCAATCGCATTCGTGTACGTTTGGAAAACCAAACCTATACCATTGATACAGATTCTCTGATAGAAGGTTTGAAACCCAAAGACCAAAACTTGGTCACGGTCCAGATGAAAGATGGTTCTTTGCTTAAATTTCTAAAGATTCGGAATGAAATTTTTTTCCATTGGAAAGGGGAATCTTGGAATGTAAAATTAGCAGAACGGTCCTATGAAGTTGCAGGCCAAACTTCCCCTGAGATCAAAAGCCCCATGCCAGGAAAAGTAGTGCAAATCTCTACTTCAGTTGGAAGCGAACACGGTTTAGGGGAAACGTTGTTAATTTTGGAAGCCATGAAAATGGAAAATGCCATCAAAGCCCCTTACCCTTGCAGCGTGGAGGAAATCCGAAAACAGCAAGGGGAACTTGTCCAACAGGACGAGGTACTACTAATTTTACACAGAATCGAAGTGGAAAAAACATAAATTTTCGAATCTATTTGACATATTTTGCAAATTTCCCACCATAAGGCAGTTTCTTTGGCGAATAGGTAGAGAATGTACAATTCTATTTTGAGAAGTTTTATACTTCTGTTATTTTTTTCCATGGTATCGAGTGTTTTTGCACAGGAGAGAGCACCGCGAACCGACCTTCCGTTCGAAATCTCTGAAAAGAAGAGATTGAGTGAGCGTGATTTTAAGAATAAAAAAGAGGGAGGTTACTTCACTGGACTCCCTCTCATCAACTCCGATCCGAACGTAGGGATTGGGTATGGTGCTCGTGTTTTGTATTTTTACAATGGGAATCGAACTTCTCCCATGTTTGAATACACACCTTACCGTGTGAGGATTTTTGCTCAGTATTTTAATACGACAAAAAGTGCTCCTTACCACCAGTTAAGTTTAGATGCACCCTATATTTTCGACACCAAATGGCGGTTACGTGCGGATGCAGTCTATGAAAGAAATCCAAACTCCTTATATTTTGGCATTGGGGAAGGTACACTCCAGCCTCTTTCTTACTTAGAAAGAAATGATCCAAATGGAAGGATCCGTAGGAATGCACCTTTTTCTGATTACGAAGACAATTTAAGTTTCAGAAGGCCAGGTGATGCTGGAGTCGGCGAATCTCCAATTGTCAGTGATAATAAATACAACCGTTATGACATTGAGAATCCTAACTTCAGTACTTCGGGGGAATACTCGTTCTTTGGCGGAACACTCAGAACAGTAACAGGAGTTCGTTTATCAAAACAAATCATTCGAAGATTTGATGGTACAAATAACAATGCATACCTCGGACCTGCTGATGGAATCCTCGGGCTATTAGACATCGATCGAACCATCACAACTCCGCAAGGGGAAACAAAACTGACGCGTGATGCTAAAGATGGAAAAGTATTGGGTATAAACGGTGGTTATACGAATACCATTCGTGCTGGTATTGTTTATGATACACGAGATTTTGAACCAGATCCAAACAGAGGATTGTTTTTAGAATACACTCATGAACGTTCCACAAAAGCAATTGGATCTAACTATGAGTTTAACAAAAACTTAGTTTCCGGCCGTGTTTTCTTAAGTCCAGTCACTTGGTTTACCAATAGACCTCCTGAACTTCTAGAGAAATTTGTGTTAGCTGCACGTGGTGCAATGATCCAAACAAACGGAGATGCACCATTTTACGAATACCGTAATATGTGGGGAACGGAAGTGAACCAATCAGGTCTTGGTGGTAGAACAACCATTCGTGGTTACAAACAAGATCGTTTTGTTGGCCAAACAATGGCATATGCAAACTTTGAGATTAGATGGAAATTTGCCGAAGCTGAATTCGGTGGACAACACTTTGATTTCCAATTAGTGCCATTTTATGATGTAGGGCGAGTTTGGGATCGAACTCAAGATGCCAACTTAAAGAACTACAAACATTCAAGAGGTATTGGTCTAAGAATTCCTTGGAACCAAGCAACAGTTATCTACATTGATCATGCGATTTCAAATGAAGATAGACAGACCTTTATTAACTTTAATCACATATTTTAGGGAGCACTTTAAGATTATGAAAAAACTTCATTACTGTTTTGCTCTTTTGGCAATTTCTTTATTCATCAACTGCGAAATGAAACCTGTAGACGATGTCTTTGGATTAAGTCCAGAAGAAACCAACCAACTTTTCGCAGGACTCTTGGCAAATCAGAGTTTGCGTGATAATGGAAATGGAACCGTGACAGACGCAATTTCCAATTTGGTTTGGCAAAAATGTTCACACGGTCAAATATACCGATCGGGATTTAATGATTGTTTGGGGGCTCCTCAAGGATCCATTTACAACCCTTATGATTCCAGTCGAGCTGGTGCAATCCAAGTTGCGTTTTGTGATTCCAAAACGCATGCTTGTAATTCGATCAACTTCCCTCAAGTGATCCAAGGATTTTCATCCATCAGTATCCAAGGAACAAGTGAGTTGTATGCAGCATGCCAAAATAGTAACTTTTTAGGGCATACTTGGCGAGTTCCAACTCCCATTGAATACCAACGATTGGTGATTCCTGGACGTGCAGCAACTTTACAATTTTTTCCATCCACCCAAGAGGAAGATTATTGGACTGCTTGGTCTAACCAAGACGATTTACCAGGTGAAACTGCGTTTGCAATTTCGTTTGACCGTCAATCCTATGGAGTCCAACGTTCCGTCGTAAAAACACAAAGGAATTATGTCCGTTGTGTGAGACAGGGTCCTTAATTTCTCAAACCATTCAAAAACTCTCCTAATTTTAGGAGAGTTTTTACTTTTCAAAAAATCAATTTCATATTAAACTTTTATCCATTCAGACCGAAGTACCCATTAGGTGGTTAGGTTTTCATGAGAATAGAAGAATCCACATTCAGCCGAATGAATGTAGATCTCCTAAGAGATCGAAGGGTGAACTATGTCGGTCATGGCCAATTAGAAAGTGCTCCTGAAACAATGTCTGCCTTACATGTCATTTCGCATGAATTAGGACACGCCCAAGAATTTAAGAATGAAGCCTTCCGAGAAGGAAGAGAAATTCAATCAGTTCAAGTCAAAATCAATTATGAACTTCGAGATGGTCGAATGGTTGCTGTCAGTGGTGAAACACATGCTGTGACAAAACCAAATTCCAAACAAGAAGACGATCCAAGTTTACAACCATATTCAGATGGGAAATCTGTACAAGATTTGTTCCAACAAAAAGCAGAAGAAGAGAAAAAGACAAAAGAAAAATCTTCTGATCAAGTTGATCGAAATAATCCAAAAGAAATCCAAAAACGAAGTTATGAAAAAAACTTAGAATCAAAAATCAAAGAATTGGAAACTCGTTTAGAATCTGAAAAGAGTAAAAAAACTTCTGATATAACTTCGACAGAACGTCAAAAAGAATTGGAATCTGAAAAAAAACGATTAGAAGAAGAAGTCCGTTTGCTTCGAATCAAAGAACAGTTAAAAGAAACCTTTGCACTACTTACTGATTTTCGTAAGATGATGGCCTCTAATGTATTTGGAATGCTCAATTATAAAATGGATTCAAATTACGGTTCCACTTTGGATACCTTCGTTTGAATTCCAAGTGTTTCTAATATAAATTCTCGTAATTCTCCTATTCCTCTTCCCGTTGTTGCAGAAATATAAAATACTCGAAACGGAACTCCTATCTCATTCATAGCATCTTCCATTTCTGTTCGCACTTTGTGTTGTCCACTTTGATTTAATTTATCAATTTTCGTTCTGATCACAACGGGTTTAATTTTTTTTTCCATTGCTACTTCGATTGTAGACAACTCCTCTTCTGGGAACTCCCTTTGGGAATCACATAGTATAAATAAAACTTTAAGTTGTTTCCATGAATTGAGAAATCCTTCTAAAAGATTCATCATATCTTTATGTTCTTTGTGAGATGCTTTCGAATAACCAAATCCTGGTAAGTCGATCAAATTAAAGCCAACTTTGGTTCTGAAAATGTTGATTAGTTTTGTTTTTCCAGGAGTTTTTGATACTTTTGCAAGACCTCTATGATTGGATAACGCATTGAGCAAACTAGATTTTCCAGAGTTGGATCTTCCCATAAATGCAATGGATTGAACCGAGTCTAAATCTTCCTTTTCTTCCAATTTGGCAATAGAAGTGAAAAATTTGGTTTCAGGAAAAGGAATTTCTTTGGAATATTTGTGCATCTAGATCACCTTTCCAAATAGATTCGTTTGGGATAATTCTTTTCGTTTTTGGAGAAGAGCGAAAATAAAATTTGAATCGGTTCATTTTCAAAATAAAGGATGGGAATAAAAGTTCTAAGGAAAAATGGAATACCATTCTCCCGCATACATTCCGAAATTTCCTTGTTTCCTGAGCGAATTTGAATTTTTTGCCCATGATGCCATGATCCAAGTGAATACCTTTCTTCAGGGTCTTTGATTCTAAATTGGTTTTGATTCCATTCAATCGTAAGTTGGTTTCCTTCACGATAAGAGATTGCTTTTTTAAATGCGGAAGACTTTTTATCAATGATAAAAAGATCACCAAACTTTGATTTGTATAAATAACAATTTTTGTTTTCTAAAAATGCTCTTTCCCCTTCGGATTGTAGATGAAAATTTTCAAATCCAGATTTATAAAGTGGATACATTCCCATCAGCTTTAAATGAAAGTCGATTAATTCTTTTTTTGCAGATAAATTTAAACTCATCCATGTTTCATGTGGGATCCGAAACATTTTGGGAGATATCGTTTGGTTTGGGCTCATTATACCATCAAATTGGATATTGAGTTGTGTTCGATCATGGAAATTCCAATATGTTTTATGGAAATTCCATTTCTCTCGTTCGAGAATGGGTAACAATTCCATTCGGATTCGATTTCGTTTGTAAATGGGGTCTGAATTTGATTCATCTTCAAAAATTCGCATATGAGTTGAAACATATTCATAAAGATCCCTTAGTTCTTGGTCTTCTAGGAATACTAATGGTAAAAATCGTTCGCCATCAAATGGAGGAAGTGTATAAAATGATTTTTTCCCACCACCTCTTGTTAGGTGTAAGAAAATAGATTCGGTGTAATCTTTGCAATGGTGACCTGTAAGAATTACTGAAGGGTTTGTGCGCGAAATTTTTTTAAGTTCATGGTAGCGGACTAATCTACCAGTTTCTTCGAGTCCTTTTTTTAGTTTTAAGGCGAGATTTGGGATTTTTTTTTTACAAACGAAAATGGAAAACCAAAGTTTTCTAAATAAACTAACATTTCGTTTTCTTCATCCTGGATTTCTCTGATTCCATGTGAGAGATAAAACAGATGAGGAGTTTCGATTTTGTATTTGTCTTTTAGGTATTTAAGAAATAAGAGAAGGATACTGGAGTCTTTTCCACCAGAATAGGAAAGTAAAAATCTAGTTTTGTTTGAAACCCAATGATTTGGAAGATTGTTACCCATTCGTTTGAGCATTGATTCAAAATGGGTGGAAATGGAGACCGGAATTTCTAGGTTCATATTTTTCTCACAGCCACCATAGTGATATCATCGTGTTGTTCCTGTTCTTTGACAAATTCTTTTAAATCCAAATAGATATTCTCCAGTATCTTTTTTGGTTCTAATTCTATATTTGAAAGGAAACTTTTTTCTAGACTCGGTTCACCGTATTGTTTTTCCGATGCATTGAGTGCTTCCGTTACCCCATCTGTAAAAAGTAAAATTGTATCTCCTGCATGGAATTGTAATTTAGATTCATTTTTGAATTTTGAAATATCGGGGCTAATTCCTAAAATGACTCCACCTGTTTCAATTGATTGTAAAGACTTTTGGTTCACATGGTAATGGTAAAAATTTCCATGACCTGCACCAGACACATCAACTTCATCGGTCACCAAATTCCAACGAATCAAAATCATACTCATAAATCTAGGTGTAATAGCTTCTTTATAACTAGAATAGAGATAATTGTTAATATCGTTTAAAATTTCCCAAGGTGAATCTTTGACTCTCACAAGCGAATGTAATATGGTTCGGACAGTCGCCATCACAAGGCCTGCAGCAACACCTTTACCACTCACGTCTCCGATACACACAAATAATTCATTTCGATTCGGTGAAAGGATAAAATCGTAATAATCACCACCAATACCACGAGCAGGAACCATGAATCCACCAAAGGAAAAACCTTCCGCTTCAGGAGTATTTCTGGGCAAAAGATTACTTTGGATTTCTTTTGCGATTTCAATTTCTTTTTCCAATCTTTCTTTGTTCGAAAGGTTTTGGTACAAATTGGAATTTTCCATTGTGATTCGAGCAAGGGAAACAAATGCATTTAAGGCTTCGATCTCTTCATTTGGAAATCTACTATCTTGTTTTGCTAATATGAAAATACAGATGGTTCCATTTTCTAATTTGACTGGAACAATCATTGATTCTTTCCCAACGATACCTAATGTTTCTAAGATTGGAATCTTAATAGGATCAATTGTCATAATTTCTTTTGTTTGTAAAATTGAATTTAATTCTTTTGATTCAATGGATTCTGTATGAGTTTTTAATTCATAATTATCCAGATCTCGATAGACTTTAAATACTTTAACCTTAGCACTATCAATTGGAAATTCAATTAAACAGGAAATAGAAGAGTCTACAATCCCAGACAAGGTGAGTAGGATCATACGTATCATTTCATTATGATTGTTTAAATACAGTTGGCTTAGTGTAAGAGCAGCTGTATGTAAACTTCTGAAATGTTTTGACTGATTTTTTGATTTGGAGAATAAAAGAGAATTTCTGAGAGATACGGCAAATTGTCCGACAATAATTTTTAGTATTTCCTCATCTTCGATGTATTCGGTTGGATCCTCTTCATCGTAGTCAATTGTAATCATCCCAACAGCTATATTTGCATATAAGATTGGTAATACTAATTGCGACTTTGTTCCTGTAAGTTTTGAATAAAAGGAATAAAAAGGATGAGTTTGGTCACTGAACTTATAAAAACATGGCTCACGATTCGCCATTGCTTCTACTAGGATTCCATAACTCAAATCATAATCTAGGGTAAAACGTTTGATAGCTCTTTGTAAGTATTTCTGTTTTGAGTAATAATGTGCTAATTTAATTTCACCTAACTCTAGATTGGTGATAAATATTGCGATTTTATCTTTTTTTAATCGATCTGCGATCAATTCACTAAATCGAAACATTAGGTCTTCTAAACCAAGTGATGAATTAAAGAGGGAAAGGTTTTCTAAAAGGAATTCTGTTTTTTCTTCAGAATTGAGAACATTTTTTCCAACACGAGGGATTTTCCTTTTTTCTAAGATCCATTCCCTTTGGCATGTTTGGCAAAAAAAACGGCCTCTTTGGGTGAGTCCACTGGGAACCCGAGGTTCGGCGCATAACAGACAGATCCTTTCAAAATCCGATTCCTCGTTCATCACAGAGCCAGGGTATCCGATTTCTTTTTTCGTCTGCTACAAGAATTTCGTGTCGATCCAAGAAACCTGGTACGATTTGTGCTTAATCTATAAGCAAATGTTGTTTTTTCTGCTGAAATCGAAAGGAAGGCAAGTGAAATGTTGAAAAAATCGTTTAATTGTTTGCTTACCGTACATTGTGATGATAAAATAAGCAAATTGAATCTGTGTTCCTTTCCAGCAATCCGTAATAACAAAGAGCAAAACCTATGAGCGCGAAAAAATTCAATCCCATCCAATCCATCCACGAAGTAGCTACGGCAATGAATTCCACCCAGGACCCCGATGGCCTTCTGGAACTCATTTTGGACCGTTGCATTCAAATCTGTGGGGTAGAATCGGGGTCTCTCATGCTCATCGATGAGAAACAGAGTGTCCTTGATGCTGTTACCTCTCGCGGTATGAACCAACAATTACTCAGGGAAACCAAATTGAAGATTGGCCAAGGGATTACGGGGATGGCTGCTTCCACTGGAAAAGCAAAATTGGTTAATGATGTTTCCAAAGATCCGGATTACATTCAGGTCAAAGAGGAAATCAAGTCAGAACTAGTGGCTCCCATGATTGTAGAAGATGATATCATTGGTGTGATCTCACTCGATTCCAATCGATTGAATGCATTTACACCGGATATGTTGGAGATTGTAAGTGTCCTTGCAAACCAAGCGGGTCAGATCTTTAAAAACTTACAAACCATTCGTTCCCTAGAACAACGAACAAAAATCCAAGCAACTCTCATCGAAATTTCTAAGGTTGTCAGTTCCACATTAGACCAAAATGAAGTGTTTGATTCCATCATGGTGACAATGGAGAAATCACTTCGTTTGGAAAAGGGTAGTATTGTCTTATTCAATAAAGAAGAAGCCTTATTACGCATTGTAGCTGCATCAGGTTTATCTCCCGAAGAAATTGAAAAAGGTACCTACCAACCTGGTGAAGGTATCACAGGAAAAGTATATGAGTCAGGGGAACCAATCATTATTGAATCGGTTGCATCACATCCTGATTTTTTAAACCGAGTTGGTTATTTATCTCATTTTAAACATGACCCACATAACGTAAGTTTATTGTGCGCGCCAATATTAAGTGAACAAACTACACTCGGAGTAGTGAATGCTTTTATTGTCCAAAATAAACATACTGATTTAAAATCTTTTTTAGATTTTTTGCAAGTTGTTGCATCAATCATTTCACAATCGATTAAAATTCAAAATCTTGTGGAAGAAGCCAAAAAGGAAATTTCTCGAGAGAACATCCAATTAAAGAGAGAACTCAAAAATAAATATAAATTTGGATCACTCATTGGAAAAGCTGCAAGTATGGAGAAGATGTTTGAAAAAATCCAACTAGTTGCTGATTCAAGAGCTTCTGTTCTCATTACTGGAGAATCTGGAACTGGAAAGGAAATGATTGCGAATGCAATTCATTACAATAGTTCTCGTTCAGAAAATCCATTCATCAAAATCAATTGTGCAGCAATTCCTGAAAATTTACTCGAAAGTGAATTGTTTGGACACAAAAAGGGATCTTTTACTGGAGCTGTGACCGATAAAAAAGGAAAGTTTGAACTTGCAGATACAGGTACAATTTTCTTAGACGAAATAGGTGAAATGGATTTAAATTTACAATCGAAGTTACTGCGTGTTTTACAGGAACGTGAGATTGAAGCCATTGGATCAACCAAGGCTAAAAAAGTAGATGTAAGGATCATTGCTGCAACAAATGCCGAATTAGAACAGTTAGTTGCTGAAAAAAAATTCAGAGCAGATTTGTTTTATCGTTTGAATGTTGTCAAAATCAATACACCACCACTTCGTGATCGAGTTGAGGACATTCCACTTTTAATGAATCACTTTTTAGAAAAATACACAAAAGATAATAATAAAGCGATCAAAGGAATCTCACGAGAAGCATCCCGACTGTTACTTAAATACAGATGGCCAGGGAATGTTAGAGAATTAGAGAATGTAATTGAACGTGCTGTTGTTCTTGCCCAAGACGAGATATTGAATGAAGAAGATTTTTCTGATATTCTTTCGAACATGGAAGAGTTGCCTGAAAGTACAGTAGAAGTATCCAATACAAATCACGTAGAATCAGTTTCCGGAATGGAACCATTGGATTTAGGATCTGGTCGATTGACCTCAGGGCAACTGGATGGATTGGATGGGCGAGCTATGGAAATCGTTGTGAGTGAAGTTGAGTCTCGTTTGATCCAATATGCGATGAAAAAGTTTCGTTACACCAAAACGAGAGTTGCAAAATTTTTAGGCATTAATCGTAACACATTGGATAAAAAAATCAAAGAACTCAATATCGAGTATTAATTATATATTGAGTCGATTAGTTACTTGGTTCCGGGAAGTGATTTAAATGATGGATAGGTCCTGTAACAATATCATCTTCCAATGTTAAGTGTAAGTATTCTTTAGCGGACCCAACAGCTTCTGCTAAATTTTTACCATGCGCTAAGAAGGCAGTGATCGCTGCCGAATAAGTGCATCCAGTTCCGTGAGTATGTTTGTCTTTGAGAAAGGTTTTTGAAAATTCGTAAACGGAATTTCCATCAAATAAAACATCAATTGCTTCGATAGCATTTGGCAAATGACCGCCTTTTAGTAAAACTGGCACATTGAATTTTTTGTATAATTTTTTAGCCATTGGCACTAATTGATCATACTGGTTGATTGTCTCACCTAACAAAAGCGAGGCTTCGTCTAGGTTAGGTGTGATTAATTTCGATAATGGAATTAAATCTTCAATGAGAGATTGAATTGCATCATCCTTGAGTAGTTTGGCACCACTAGTTGCCACCATGACAGGATCCAAAACCAATTGTATGTCTGGGTTTTCGTAAAAGAATGCCGCAACGGCTTTGATGATGTCCTTAGAATATAACATTCCTGTTTTGGCAGATTTGATCGGGAAATAATTGGAAACAGCTTGTAGTTGGGAAGAAACAAAATCAGGTGAGATTTCATAAATCCCAGAAACCCCATCAGGATTTTGTGCTGTTAAACAAGTGAATACGGTGGTTCCAAATGTCGCTAAGGATGAAAACGTTTTGAGATCGGCTTGGACTCCTGCGCCACCACCCGAATCCGAACCGGCGATCGTTAGTGTGATTGGGAAATCTTTTTTCATTTTATGGAAACCATCCGTACTTGCCAAAATCCAATTGATCACCACCTAAATCAAAGAAAACACCTTCTGTTTGTAAGATTTTTTTTTGTAAATCCGCGCGAAAACTATCTCCTTTAAAAGAAATCCTCCCTTGGCGGTTGATCACTCGTTGCCATGGAATTTTTGACTCCCTATCTTTTTTGAGTGAATTCAATGCATACCCAACGGCCCTGGCTGCTCTTGGGTTACCCAGTAATAACGCGATATGTCCATACGTAGTCACTTTTCCCTTAGGTATTTTTTTTACGATGTTATAAACGGATTCGTAAAAATTCGGACTTTTCGAATTGGAAGTGGTCATTGAATTTGGATTTATCTATCAATGAAAATGGATTTTTGTAAATCCCTTTTCTTAGTATCATTGTATGAAACTTTCCGAATACGCAAAACATCTGTTACTTGCTCCAAATTTGGAAGATAAATTATTTACTCCTGCAAAACATTGGGATGAAGAAATAGACGATAAACCCCTTCGCATTCAAAAACCTGGAAGAAGTCATTTGATTCAGTTTTCTGATAAAAAAGTGAAAATTCCACGACTTGAACATTTAAATTTAGAATCCAATAAAGGACTTACTCTACATCATTTTGCAAACCATGAGCTCATGGCAATCGAACTGTTTGCCTGGGCAATTTTAGCATTTCCAAACGCTCCAAAATCCATCCGAAATGGATGGGTGAAAACGATAGAAGAAGAACAAACCCATCTTAAATTGTACATAAACAGGATGAATGATTTTGGAGTTCAATTTGGAGATATCCCGTTAAATTATATTTTTTGGAAACAACTAGAACAGTTTCACACCTTAGAGTCATTTTCAGCAGTTATGTCATTGTCTTTTGAAGGAGCTAACTTAGATTATTCGCAAGTGTATGCAAAAGTATTCTCCTATTTCGGAGATTTAAAAACTTCCGAAATCATGCTCACTATCTTTGAAGATGAAGTGAAACACGTCAAAAGAGGAGTGCGTGCATTTGAGAAATCAATTCCTCCCGAAAAAAACTCTTGGGAATATTATCTGACTCTCATCCAATTTCCATTCACTCCAAGACGTGCAAAAGGATATTTGTTTTTTCCTGAAACAAGATACCTCGCAGGTTTGGACCAAGATTTTGTGAACCATTTGTCCAATTATGAGGATAAATATACAGGCCGGGTCAATTTGGAATCAGTCAAAAAATTTGGTCTTGGATCAGAACTGATGCGTAAAAACAGACTTGATTCTCTTACCAATCGACTTTAGAATTTCGCAAGAAGGTAGATATGAAATTAAAATTACTTTTGAGTATGGTGATGGTTTTTGTTTCTTTCGGGTTTGTACTAAACGCTGAAAAAAAAACAAAGTCAGTCACTGAGATGAATCTCCATGATTTTATGGAAGAGTATACAAAGCCAGCGACGAAGTTGTATGACAAAAAGGATAATGCTGATTATCTCAATAAAATTCTCGCAAAAGTTCCAGACATGGCTCCCGAAGACCAAAAAGCAGAATGGAAAGAAATGATCGACTCCAAACTTGCTGTGGGAAAACCAGATGAGACTTGTAAATCTTGCCATACAAAATTTAAGAAAGAGTACAAGAAGAACTATCGTAAAAAGTTAATCCAAGTTCCTGAAGAGTTACTACCATTTCCAAAAGAGATCAAAGAACTTCTTAAAAAATAAGTTTTAAACTCCGCTCGTGATGAGCGGATTTACATGCCAACACGGAATCAATTTCTTTCATTACTCTCCATTCTTTCCATTATTTTCCTGTTCTCAGGAAATCTATTTGCTGAGGAAACGAATGAAACAACTCAAAATAAAGATACAAATCAAATCGTCCAAAAGAACCAAAACGAGTCATCCAATCAAACTCAAGAGAATCATATTGTATTGCCTAAAAGTTTAAAATTCGGCGCCTTCGTTGATACTTACTATTCGCATAATGCAAATCATCCTCGCTCAAAAGAACGTGCCTATACTACACAAGCGGTTCGGAATGATGAGTTTAATATCAATTTAGGATTTGTCGATGCAAAGTGGCAGGAAGAAAAAATCCGAGGTAGAATTGCATTGCAGTTTGGAACTTCTGTGAATACAAATTATGCAGCAGAAGTGAGTAAAGATGTCAGTTCGAATCAAAATGCTGTCAAACACATCCAAGAAGCCTATGTTGGTTTTAAGTTAACCAAAAACACATGGCTGGATGCTGGGATTTATTTCGGTCATATTGGACATGAATCTTGGATTTCTTCAGATAATTGGAATTATACGAGAGCACTTGCACTTGACTATGTTCCTTATTATTCGTCAGGAGTAAGATTAACAACTAAGTTTAGTGAAAAATTCCAATTCCAATTTCATGTGATGAATGGATGGCAAAACATTACCGATCAAAACAAAGATAAATCTGTAGGAACTCAATTTAAATACCATTTTACTCCTAATTTGATTCTGACTGCGAATCAATTTGTAGGGAATGAAGCACCAGACTATGAACGAAAACAGACCAGGTTATACAATAATACAATTGTAGAATGGAAAGTTTTAGATTGGTTGTCATTTGCTATGTCTGGGGACATTGGAGCACAAAAGACAAAAGAATCATTATCCTATGAACCATGGTGGAAAGAAATCAATCCTGTACTGCCAATGTACATCAGTCGAGAGTCTCGAGTTTATAACCAATGGTATCACGGTACATTCTGGACAAGTTTTCGGTATGAAGATATTTTTAGGCTTAGTTTTCGTTTAGAACGATTTTATGATCCAAAACAAGTGTTAGCTCCCACATATACACGAAATGGTTTTTTAACTAATGGGTATACGATCACTTTTGATTTATTAAATTGGTTACCTGGACTTTTACGACTTGAAGCCATCCAAAGGGAATCGATGGATCCTGTTTTTGAAACAGATAATAACAAAAGGACTAGAGTAGAGCGATTGTTTGTGGTCGCGGCAACAGTTAGGATATAAAAAAAACCTCTGGAATTTGTTTCCAGAGGTTAGTTCTACACTCTACTTACTTTTTTATGATCGGTTCTTTTTTTAAGTTTTTTTCCTTTTTTTAGCGGGTTTTTTCTTCTTCTTAGAAGGAGAATCATTGTCGTCATCATCTTCTTCTAAAGGTTCTTCACTCAGTTCGTTCACAAAATCTAGAAATGGAATATGTTTTTTGTGACTCATTTCTTCTAATTCTTTTGCATCTGGTTTTCTTTCTCCAACTACGACTAGGTAAAGAGAAGGTAGGATGGTTAAAACAAGGCACATAGCTGAAAATAATCCGCCTACAATCACTGTTGCCAATGGCCTTTGTACGTCTGATCCTACTCCTGTTCCCAAAGTTGCAGGAATTAAACCGAGTAACGCAAGTAACATTGTCATAAGCATTGGGCGTAACTGAATGACTGCAGCTTTTTTTACTGCTGCCTTCGTTGAAATATCTGGTTCCTCGATTAGAAGGTGGTTGGTCCTTGAAACAAATAACACCCCTGCCATGGTTGCAATTCCAAAGAGTGAAATAAATCCAACTCCACCTGATACGTTGAAGTAATACCCTCGAAGTAATAGTGCATAAATTCCCCCAAGTAAGGAAAGAGGAATACAAGCAAGTGCAACATAGACATACTTTAGGTTACGATACAACAAATACAATACTCCGAATATGATGAGGATTGTAATGGGAATGACGATTGCTAATTTTTTCCCAACCCTAGAAAGGTTTTCATATTGTCCCCCAAATCGGATTTCATAACCGTCTGGCAGTTTGATTTTTTTCTTAACTCGTTTTTGGAGTTCAGAAACAAATCCACCTTGGTCTCGACCTCTAATGTTTGTCCTAACAGTTACAACCCGACGGCCTTCTTGTCTGAAGATCATTGTTGGTCCATCAATGACTTCAATATCAGCCAACTGAGATAATGGGATCCTTTCTCCTTTGGGAGAGATGATTGGCATATTTTCAATCGCTTGTTTTGATGCACGGTAATCTTTTGAAAATCGCACTACGATTCCAAAACGAGCTGGAGTTTTTGGCGGAATGTCAGATGGACCCTCATACAAAGTGCTAATTCTTTGCATCCCGATCGCGGCCTCAATCATTTGTTGGATATCAATTACATTGATACCAAAACGAGCCGCAGCTTCTCGATTGATGCTGATTGTTAACTGTGGACTTTCCGCCTCTTGTTCGATACCATATTCACTGGCACCTTTCATTTCTTTGATTTCTTTTAGAACTTCATTACCAATCCCACGCATGATTTTTAAATCATTTCCAGATACAAACACTGCAAGATCGGCAATTGTACCCATGATTGCTTCGGACAAGTTGTCCATAATCGGTTGTGAAAAACTGATCCTTGCACCTGGTAAAGTGGCTTCCAGATCATTCTTCATTCTGAGTAATAATTCTTGTTTGGTGATCTTTTCTTTCCACTTATTATAGTCTTTTAAACCAATCAATACTTCGAGTCGGTTTGGTGGAAGTGGATCTGTTCCATCATCATTCCTACCTAACTGGGAGATTACTACGCTGACTTGTTCGTTTTTATAGATCGTTTGCCTGATCTTTGGCATAAACTTTCTAGCTTCTGGAAGTGAAATTCCTACTGGAAAAAAGATACGAATGTTGAATCCACCTTCGTCCATCTCAGGTAAAAATTCTGTTCCTAACGAAAACATACCAATGGCTAAGAATATGGTCACAACACTGAAAGTATAACGAACTGCTTTTTTGGAACGATTGACAATGAATTCAATAAGACGTCTGTACTTTCCTTCGATCCAATCATAAAATGGATTGTGCCATTCGATTGGCCCAGGATTTGCCGATTCAAAATAATTTTTATAGATGATCGACATGATCACAGGGATCACTGCCATTGCGAAGATGAGTGCTCCTAAAATCGCAAAGGAAATTGTAAACGCCATTGGTTTGAATAATCGACCTTCGATACGTTCAAATGAGAAAATTGGAAGATATGCTAAGATGATGATTAAGATTGAAAATAGAATTTCTGTTCCAACTTCAGATGCAGAATCTCTTGTAAATGCAAGGATTCCATGTGATTTTTCTTCAGGTGTGGCATCGCGATAACGTCGCATGATATTTTCCACCATGATGACGGCACCATCAACGATAATACCAAAGTCAATTGCACCTAACGAAAGTAAACTTGCCGGAATTCCAGACATGTTCATAAGTAAAAATGCAAACAACATGGCAAATGGAATGGTTGCCACAACGACAAGACTTGCCCTAACACTTCCGATAAAGAAAATTAAAACTAAACTTACGACAACAACACCTTCAACCAATGTTTTTCCAATTGTTCGAAGAGTATAATTTACTAAATCCGTTCTGTCATAAGTGTTACGAAGTTGAACTCCTTTTGGAAGGTAGTTTTCATTGATTTCTTTGACTTTTTCACGGATACGTTCACCCATCTCATTGGGATCTCCCCAACGTCTCATCGCCACCAAACCTTGGACAGATGAGTCAACATCAATTAAACCTTCTTCTTCGTTTTGGACTGTATAACCCAATACCCCACTTGGAATCGGATGAGAAATTTCGACCGAACCCAAATCACGGATAAACACAGGAACCCCATTCACAGTTTTTACAACGATGTTTTCTATGTGTTTAGGATCTCGAATGGCTCCTAGAGAACGGATAGGAAAACCTTGTTCCCCCTGGAGGAGTAAATTTCCTCCTGTATTTAAGTTGTTCTCTTGAATGGCTTTGATCACATCACCGATTGTTAATTTAAAACGAATCAGTTTGTCAGGTGAGGTGACAACATGGTATTGTTTGGGTAATCCACCGAATGTAACAACATCCGCAATCCCAGGAATTTGTAACATTTTAGGCATAACAATCCAATCTTGGATGGTTCGTAATTCCATTGGGGTGTGATTCTCGGAAGATTCTAAAACATATCGATAAATCTCACCTACAGGTGAACTCATGGGTCCTAATGCAGGGTGTACATCTTCTGGAATGTCAGCATCTGCGACACGTTCCATAAGTCTCATACGTGCAAAATAATCATCAGTTCCATCTTCAAAAACAAATTGGAATACAACGAGACCATTGATCGTTCTTGAACGTCGCACTGCAACCTTCGGAATGGCGTTTAATACGCGTTCTATGGGAAGAGTTACCCTTTCTTCCACTTCTACTGCTGCTTTCCCAGGAAATTTAGCAATCAATCGAACTTGTGTGTCAGCGATGTCGGAATAGGCTTCTTTACGAATGTCTATCCATGCCCAAATTCCAAATAATACAGCAACAATTGCTGCAATGATTGTGGTAATTCGATTTTTAAGTGCTGTTTCAATAAAATCTTTAATCATGATACTCCCTCGTATTGAAGAGGTAACCCATTTGTAGCAAAAGCTGAGGGTTTCTATAATCGCCCTGGCCAATTCCTCCACCTAACTGAAGGAAGAAGTTTCCAAGTAAAAAGTCGTAGGTAACTCCAATATATCTTTGAGTTAAATGAACTCTTTGTCTCTCTCTACTTTCGTATTCAAGATATGTAGCCACATTGGAATCGATGGAATTAATATAGGAACGAATGAGCAAATCTTCCTGTGTTGGATCTCGTCTATTGTATCCGGGAATATTGACTCCTGTTGGGTATGAGGATTGACCACCACGTCCCACTTCGGGAGCAAATGGATTTACTTCAAAATAACCACCTACAATTGAGATACTGTGAGTGATTACAGGTGTTTTCCAAAAGGTATAACCTAAATCGATTTGGCCACCTTTCCATTGTGGTCCCCATACACCACCAGAACCTCGTAATACGATATCTTTCCAGTAATAGCCTAAATTAAAATTAATACTCGCTGGAGAACCTATCGAGGCACCATAAACCCAAAAATTAGTCGTTTTAGGTAATCGTTTTTCATCTAAACTATTTTGATTCAGTTTTTCATCTTCACCAAATGCAGATTCATTTGCTTTAGAAGGAGTCCATTCCGGTTTGATTTCATTCCCATTTTTATCCTTTGGATAAGGAGAAGTTTGAGAATATAAATTAGTTCCTAGAACGGTAAGTAATAAAAGACTAAGAATTATATGCTTCATCTTAGAAACCAAAACTGAGACCTTTTAATAATATGGAACCTTGGATCGCTACTTTTTCACCAGGAGAAAGTCCTTCGATAATATTCACTCGTTCTTTTGTTGAGATTCCCAAAACAACTTCTCGTCTTTTGAATGTTAATGGCTTTTCTTCGACAAACACATAGTTTTTACCTTCAACAGTTACGATTGCAGTATAAGGTAATACAACACTATCTCCACCAGTTTGTTCAGGAAATTTTACAACACCAAACATACCTGGTTTTAATCTGTACTTTTCATTCACCACGATGATACGCATTTTTGCAGTTCTCGTTAATGGGTCCACGTTATCCCCAATGGCTTCCGCAGTTCCAATAAACTCTTCATCAGGGAAAGAAGCAAAAACCACTTTTACCTTTCTTCCTTTTTTTAAGGTAGAGATTTGTGATTCAGGAACATCCGTAATGATCCAAGCTTTTAAACTTCCTGCAGTGCTTAATTCACTTGGATTTAATCCTTGCGCTCGAAGTTTTCCTTCGAATTCTGCAAGTTCTGCTGCATCGTTACCAGAATCAGTTTCAGATTCGACCAAATCTTTTTCTGTCGCTACTCGGTGAACAAACATATCTTTGATACGATTTAGGTTTTTATTGGACCTGTGGAGTTTATTCTTTGCATGGATATAACCGACATACAAATCGTTTAACTCTGCTGATTCGAAGAGAATGATTCGGGAGCCATTACTCACTGATGGAGAAGTGGATGCGATTAGCCTTGCAGGTGCTTCTAAACTTACAAACTCTCCGCCACCACCAATGACTGTTGACTTTACGATCTCAAGGCCTGGACTATTGGGTTTAAATTCAATTCGCAATCCATCATCAAATACTTCAGCCTTTTCAGGATGTTTGTGAACAGGTTTTGTACTTTTGGAAAATACCAAAAACAAAACAGCGACTACAATTAATATAACTCCGGACATCAGGAGGATTTTTGCTTTTTGATTTAACGATTTTAAGGTAACTAACATTTTATTCCTCAGATTTTGGATAAGTTTGGTTTTCGGATTTGGGGATAAAGATTCCTTTTCCCACTGCATAATTTACATTTTCAATGGCTTCCATTCGATCCGTTTGGAGTTTTAACATCTCAACAACACTGGATCGGTATGTTTCAAAGAAGTCAGCGAACTCTAGGATCGTGATGTATTTCTTTTCATAACTCATAATCATATCCAAAGATAAACTCCCGTAATCCTTGATATAAGCATCAATGAATCGTTTGTATAAAGCGTCTTTGATACGAGCCGATTGGTAAGCAACCGCTACTTCGTTTTCCACTTCTAAGATATTGTTCTTTAGTTCTTGTTTACGAACTAAAATTGCTTTTTCTGCTGCTTGGATATTCCCTTGGTTACGATCAAATAATGGAACTGTTAACTGTGCAGTTACCCCCCAATAATTTTGAAATGCTGTTCCACCTCTGTTATATACAGGACCAAAGGATAAATCAGGAATTGCATTTGCGTATTGGAGTTCTAGATTTGCTTCTTCATAACGTAATGTTTGTAATGCTTTTTTAAGGTCAGGTCGATTCTCACGAGCAATCTCAACTAAATCTTCGAGTTTTACATTATTTGGAACAATGGAATCTAATTGTTTTTCATTGATTTTAGGAGAAAATTCAACCCTAGCATCTCGATACATATCATCATTGAGTAGTACTTTTAATTCAGCTTCTCTTTCGTAGACTTTAATTGCTAAGTCTTCTCTCTCTTTTTTCAGAAAGAATAATAATGCTTTAAGGCGTAAGTGTTCTGCTTGTAACAGAGCCCTTCGTTTGTAAGCAAGTTCGGAAGACTCTACTGTTTTTTCGATGGAAGCAATACTTTGGTCATAAAAAACCACAGCCTTCTTATAGAAATAAATTGTATAAAAAGTCCTTCTGAGTTTTGTAATGAGTGCTCTTGTTAAGTCATAAAATTCTTGTTCAGAAATTTTTGCATTGAGTTCAGCAACTTTAACACGTTTATCAATTTTACCACCGAGCAAAAATACTTGTTGTACTTGGACAACAGATTGACCCGAACGAGTTGTATCAAAATACCTTTGAGTAGGTTCCGCATAAATACTTTGGTCAATAGCAATGTTAGGGTTTGCATATAACCCTGCTTGTAATATTCCAGCCTTTTTAACATCGATTTGGAAACGTGATGCGATGAGGAGTAAGTTGTTTTTCCATAACAAGGATTCAGCGGTTTCTAAATCAATGTCTCTGGTATATTTTTGGTCATCTGGGTACAATGTAGCCCCAAGGGAAGTCCTTGGGTTTTCATCCGTTAGTTGTCTCCTGAGAGCCTCACTTGCTTGTGCGACTTTCATTTCTTCTGAAAGAATGGATGTCACAAAGAGAAGCGAAAGGTAGATGCCGATTTTGTAATAAACGTTCATAAGTTACCAAATTTTTAAAATTCTTGAGTGCAACGAATACAGGTATACCTTACTTGTTAGGTGGTCTACTTCCGGATTCGTAAGTGCCGAATAAGGTTTAAGCGAGAGAAATAGGGGGAGGAATGTTGAGCAGTAGAGAAGAAAGTAAGTTGGGAATCAATTTCCCGATAGAAAGTAAGTCAAAGTAAGAAATGATTAAATCATCTGAGAGATCATAATTCTTATAATCATTGATAAAATCTAAAAAGTCAGCTCTTGTGCGACTGAGTGTTGCATTATCATCAATCGAAGTGATCTGAGGTAAGTCAATCGCTGTGTCCTCAGGCGTTTCCAAGGCATTGGCATAGGATTTTTTGATGTGTTGGAGGTTTGCTTCAAAATATTGGGAAACAGCGTCTGAGGTGCTATCAAATGGGAAACCTACGGTTGCCACAAGTAGCAATGCAATCAGTTTGTTTGACCAGTTCCCCGTCATAATGTCCACGTATTCCTATCGATCTCTGTACTCAATCTTAAAATGGGAGGTGATTCTAATGAATGTGCAATGGATTTCTCATTCTGCGCAATTGTTAGTGGATGGGACGAAAAAGATTGAAAAAAAAGACTGTCCAGAGCGCGAAACCACTCTGGTACAGTCGGTTAAGTTTTGGCAAATGAGAAACAATTCTAACGGAATAAAATAAAAACATCCTGTGCCCCTAACGGGACACAGGTTAAAGCGGTAGAGAGGAGTTATACGGGTGGAGGTAAGTTTAGATACTGGTTAGAAAGGAGTTTTGAATACCATTGTGTGGCTTCAAATGCATCTTGGGTGACAGTGGCGGTCCAAAATCCAGTGATTCCCTTTCCATTCCAAGTGAGGATGTCTTCTAAATCTTTTGTGCCAGTCCCTTCTTCTGAAGTTGTATTTTGGCCCACAAGGAAATGAGATCCCGAAACTTGGGATTTTCCTGTCACTCGGCTGGATTTTGCCCCACGAGCGCGTACCAAAACATTTTCTTCTGAAAGGAATGCACTGCCCAGAGAGATTGTTAGGAGAGTGACTCCCATGATGTATGTAATCTTTCTGAACATAGTTACAGTTTAGACCATCTCTGATTAAAATCTAGCATTTTTTTGACCATTGCTTACCAAATAAGCAGAACGACCAAAAAAAATATCCATTCGAAGTGGTTTGTCTCTGTTTAGAGCACTTTTCCCGGGTTCAAAATCCCTTTGGGGTCAAAGGCCAATTTGATCGCCTTCATGGTATCCAATTCCCCTTGGGAACGGGAAAATCCCAAATAGTCTTTTTTGAGGAGACCGATTCCATGTTCTGCAGAAATGGATCCTTTGAATTTTTGGATCAGTTGGAACATCTCAGGGTCCACTTGTTTGCATTGTTTGAAGAATTCTTCATCCGAAAGGTCTTTTGGTTTCACAATGTTTAAGTGAAGGTTCCCATCTCCAATATGACCAAAAAGGGCAATGGAAAAACCTTGGTATTTTTGGGTGAGAAGGGCACTCATTTCCCCTAAAAAAGCCTCCATATTACGGAGTGGAAGGGAAATATCATTTTTGTGAACTGTATAAGCAAGAGAAAGTGATTCCGAAATTCCTTCTCTGTACTTCCAAAAGGTTTCGTTTTGCCTTGAGTTTTGTGCAATGGATCCATCGGTGATGAGTTCTTTTTCTGTTATGGATTCTAAAATCGAATATAGTTTTTCTTCATCGGTTTCGTTGTTTACTTCGAATTCCATGAGCACATAATACTTGCTAGGTGCTCGAAATGGGTCTGGAACACCTAAGTGTTCTTTCACTTTGTCCAAACAATAATCAGTTAAAAACTCAAAAGCTAACAAAGGTAAATCGAAGTTATGAGTTTCTTTGAAAATTTCCAAAATGTTTTTGTATTCTGGGACTGCTAAGAAAATCACACGGATGTCTTTGGGAGGTTTGGTGAGTTTGACAACAGCTTCTGTGATGATACCAAGAGTTCCTTCCGAACCGATAAATAAATGTTTTAGGTCATAACCTGTATTGTTTTTTAAAATTTCACCGTTAAAACGAAAAACTTCCCCTTTTCCAGTAACAACCGTTAGTCCTAAAATCCAGTCTCGGATGAGTCCGTAACGTACAACTCGAACACCACCAGCATTTGTTGCAATGTTTCCGCCGATGTGGCTGGATCCTGTTGCGGCAAAATCTACTGGGAAATAAAACCCTCTTTCTTCGGCTTCTTTGTGAAGGTTTTTTGTGATCATCCCAGCTTGGATGTGTAAGGTGCCTAGAAAAGGATCAAAATCCATCACTTGGTTCATTTTGGACATTGAAATCACAATCTCCCCGTCCTTTGCAACAGCACCACCAGCATAACCAGTCCTTCCACCAGATGGGACTATCGAGATTCCATTTTGGTAAGCATAAGTAACAATGGATGCTACATCTTCTGTAGATTCAGGGAATACTAATACTTGGTAATTCGGAGGGTATACTTTTGTGCGATCGGTTCCATAAGAATCGAATAAGGCATCATCCATGGTTCCATCGTTTTTTTGGATGACTTTTTTTTCTCCGATGAGTTTTCCTAGTTCTGTTTTTGTTTTTGTAAAATCCATTTTGATTCCTTTAGATATCAACCATATCAATTTGTGAGTTCACAGCAGGATCATCATCACCTGGAGTGAGTCTCGTATAACTTCCGTCTGATTCCAATATTCGCGCTTGTGTATTGTCTCGTAGGAGTAATTCTAGTATTTTTGCGATTCGTTTTTTATGTTTGTCTTGTAAGATCGGAAACATGACTTCGATTCGCCGAAGGAAGTTTCTTGGCATACAATCTGCAGAAGCTAAGTAAACTTCCGGTTTCCCACCATTTTCAAAACTATAAATTCTGGAATGTTCCAAATACCTACCAACAATCGAACGAACATTTATACGATCGGAAACACCTGGAATTCCTGGTCGTAAACAACAAATTCCTCTGATAATCAAATCGATTTTTACGCCTGCTTGGGATGCTTCATAAAGTTTCAAAATCACATCTGGGTCAACAAGTGAGTTCATTTTGAAAATGACACGAGCTTGTTTTCCTGATTTTGCGTTGTCAGTTTCTCTTTGGATGAGTCGTAAAAACTCTTCTTTCAGAAAGGTTGGTGCCGCATAAATTTTAGAGAGCCTAGGCATTTTGCCTGAACTTGTGATTGTGTTAAAGAGAATGGCCACATCTTCTGTGATCTCGGGATTTGCTGTGAACAAACTAATGTCTGTATAATACCTTGCTGTTGTTGAATTATAGTTCCCTGTTCCAAGGTGGACATAACGGTTTAGTTTGTCTTCTTCTCTACGAACAATGAGTAACATCTTACAATGGATTTTAAGACCTACAACACCATATACAACGTGAACTCCACTATCTTCTAATTTTTTTGCCCAACGTATGTTCCTTTCTTCATCAAATCGAGCTTTTAGTTCCACAAGTACTGTTACTTGTTTTCCATTCTCGGCCGCTTCACCTAAGTATTGTATGATAGGCGAATCTCCAGAAGTTCGGTACAATGTCATTTTAATCGCAAGAACCTTTGGGTCTTGGCTTGCAATTTTTAACATGTCTTCTATCGATTTAAAACTTTCATATGGGTGATGGAGTAAGTGATCATTTTTTCGAATTTCAGAAAAAATAGATTCACTTTTTTTGGCTGCAAAACCAGATTTTGGAACTGGATAGGAATACTTTAAATGGCTTGTTTTTTCCAAACTTTGGAAGAACATCATGTCGTTTAAACTAAGTAAGGTGGGGATCTCCATTACTTGGTATTCTTCGAGTTCCAATAAACCACGGAGTAGTTCTTTGATATGGCCTGCACCTGAGTGGACATCCAAACGAACAGCATCACCCCACATTCTGTTTTTTAATTCATTTTTCATGGTGGTGAGAAGGTCACCAATGTTTTGTTCCTCATTGATTGAGATATCTGCATCTCTTACAATCTTAAAGGTATGGATTTGTTTTACATTCATTCCATAAAACAAATCACCTAAGTGGAGTTTGATGATTTCTTCTAATGGGAAATACCTTCTTGTATCACTTTCTCGGTTGGGAGGTAATTGCAAAAATCTAGGTAATACACTCGGCACCTGGACAATGGCAAATAGTTCCTTAATTTTGTTTTTGTCATCATCTGAATACAATGTGATCCCAAGATTTAGCGTTCGATTGAGAATATGTGGGAAGGGGTGAGACGGATCGATGGCTAGTGGAGTGAGAATAGATGATACTTCGCGTTTGTAATAATTTTTTACAAACTGAATGTCATCACCTGCAAGTTCACTTGGATCTTGGACGACCACAATTTTGTTTTGTTTTAATTCGACTAAGATCTCATCGAGAGATTCGTATTGTTTTTTAACAAATTGGCCAACTTTCGAATAAAGTTCTGCGATGGTTTCTGAAGTTCTTTTTCCATTGAGGCTTTTTTCTTCGATTCCCGCATTTTTCAAATTGAGTAGGCCCGCCACACGAACCATAAAAAACTCATCCAAATTGGATTCAGTGATGCATAAAAATTTAAGGCGTTCGAGGAGTGGATTTTCTTTATCAAAGGATTCTTCGAGTACACGGTAATTGAAGTCGATCCAGGAAAGTTCGCGGTCGAAAAAGATATTTTGGTTCCCCATTTCTATTTTTTCTGTAGGGTTAGCAGTCATAATTCTAGGATTTGGGAAGGAAAAAATTCTGTAAATTCCTAATCCTTTTGTAGAATTCGACGACACTAGATTCAGAGGGATTTGGGACGATATGCCAGCATACACCATGCCGGGTCTGATGACCGGGCAAAACACAAACGATATCGTTAAAAAACTGGTTGAATTGGAACGCCGGCCCATCAAACGATGGGAGACCGAAAATGAATATGCCAAAATGCAGATTCAGATTTGGGGAGAGGTCAAGAACCTAACGACCAACTTACAAACCAAAACCAGAGCCCTTGTTTCGTTTACAGCTCCATTTGCTACCAAATCCGTGTCCTCTTCTGTGGAAGGAGTGATCACTGGGGAAGCATCCCGTGCTGCCAAGTCAGGAAATTGCTCACTTGAAATCATTGAAATGGCAAGTAAACACCAGTTATCTGGTGTTGAAATTGATACAGACATTCGACTTCCTGAAGGAAGTTTTACCGTGTATTCTGGTAAATCGAAAGAAACAGTGACTTTCCCAGGTGGAGGGTTATCTGAACTTTCGAGTGCCATTAAGAATATGGCAGGTAGTTTAGTTGAAACTTCCATTATCAAAATTGATAAAGATTCTTCTATTATCACATTAACATCCGTTAAAACAGGTAAAAAAAACGAACTTCAGTTTTCAGATCCAAATGGAATTTTGAAACTTGCTGGACTTGTTGGCGAAAATAAAGCCGCTACAGAAGACACGAAACAACTTCTTTCCCTCGATGGCACAAAAGCCAAAGTTTGGGACCTATCAAAATTTAAAAAATCAGAATTAGAAACTGAAAAAATCGTACAAACCGAAGAAGGAATTTTTCTAAAACCAGATACAGCATATACAATTCCCATTGCTGTTACCGAAATCAAAGAACGTTCTTACCTGGAAGTGGAAGTTGTGGGGGAAGGTCCTGCTGTCATGGAGATGGGGATGAGTTTTGAAAAGGAAGGGAGTGTGCGTAATAAATTCCTTCCCATTAACAAAACAGAATTAAAATATATTTTCCAAGCAGGTGATATTGCGAGTGATAAAAACCTCACAGGGATCATTGTTTCCAATTCTGCCACAACACCTATCCAAATCAAATCGGTAACTCTTGTAACTCCCCAAGCACCTGGAACCGCGGAACCTGTGAAAGTGTTACAAGAAGCCAAAGATCTCAAAATCAAAATTGATGGAGTTGAGATCACACGAGAAACCAATGATGGCATCGCAGATGTATTAGAAGGAATTTCATTTAATGTACATAAGGTGACAGAAGAACCTGTTACTTTAAAAATCCATGTCGACCATGCCAAAGGTTCTGCCCTTATCAAAGAATGGGTAGATGCTTATAATGATTTGATGAAGTTCTCCAAAGAAGTAACTTCAGTTGAAAAAAATGGAAAAATTTCTGATAAGAAAGAAAGTGATGATTCCAAAGCTGCTGATATTTCTCGTGATTTTTGGGATAATAAATCTAAATCCGGGCTTCTTGCTGGTGAAAATTCCATTTTACGCCTCATCGCTTCTTTGAAAACAACAGCTAACTCGTATTATCCTGCCACTAAAGAAAATGGATTCCGTGTTTTGACAGACATTGGAATTTCTACTGGTGCCGTTGGATCCAACTGGGAAAAAATCCAAGATGGTTTGTTACAAATCGACCAAGAAAAACTCATAGCAGTTTTATCTGAAAATCCAGATGGAGTTAGGGATTTGTTTGCATCTGATCCGAATAATGATGCGAAGATGGAAGAGGGAGTTGGGATTAGACTTCTCGAAATTCTAAAACCTTATAACCAATATGCTTCTGGTATAGTGACAAGTAAGGTAAAACTCTTAGAAGAAAGTGTTGCAGGAAATAACAAAAAAATCAAAGAACATGAATCCCATCTCATTAGTTTTGAAGCCAAATTAAAACAAAGATTTCTCTACATGGAACAAGGTGTAGGAAAAAACAAATCAGTTGGGAACTATTTACAGAATAATATGTTTAGAGGGAACGGTGGAGAATGATGAATATTTATATCAATGAACAACAGTTAGATACTAAATTGGACGGAGAAACCAACCTCGGCCAAGTGTTCGATCAAATTCAAAAATGGATCGAATCAAATGGAAAATACCTACGTCATTTCACCGTGAATGGAAAAGAATTAAATAGGTCAGACCTTGACTCTGTTGGCATTGAAGATACAGAACGATTGGATTTATATGTTGGTGAAGAATTGGATGTCATTGAAGATAGCCTTGTCGAAGTAGACAATTACGTAGACAAAGTGGGTTCCACACTTGTGGGTCGGGATTCTTTAACTGAAAAAGAAGCTGAGGATTTGAAAGAAGGGATCCCTTGGATCATTTCCATGATTCGTACGACAACGAAACTTCTCAACCTCAATCTAAACCTCATCCAACCAATGGGAAAAGGAAAAAACGTAGAAGAAATTCTCGAATCCTTACACAACGGGTCACTCGTTCTAGATTCCACAAAAGCAATCGAATCGTTTTTAGAGGACCTTCGTGATGTAAAATTGTTTTTGATGGACCTAAGCACAAGGCTTGCGGTCATGCGACTAGATGAATCCGAACTGATCGAAATCATTTCTAAATTTGTAGACCAAAAAGACAAAGTAATCAAAGACTTTATGTTAGTGAACGAAAACTTCCAATCAGGAAAAGATCATTTAGCATCTGAGATTTTAAATGATGCAGTTGGTCGTTTAACAGGACTTATGTCAGCACTTGTTTCCATCCAAACTCGTCATTCTGAGTTAAATTGGCAAGAGTTGTCTTTTGAGGATAAAAAACTTTCTGATTTAGTTGGCCAATTGAATACTACTCTTTCGAACATTGCTTCTGCAATGGAAAAAAATGACATTGTATACGCTGGTGATATTTTGGAATATGAACTTCCTGAAATTCTTGAATCGTTAGTGCCGTTTCTATCTTTAGTGTTAGAGAAAGTAACCGTTTAGTTTTTTTCGTTTTGGGGGATTTGGTTGGAAAGCCAGTTCCCCAATCCAAATAAGATCCCTACACAAAATACAACACTCCCCCAAATCAAATTGAGATTCCAACCTAGGGATTTTGCATACATAGGATCACCATTGGTGATGAGTCCATATCCAAATAAAATGGAACCAAGTAAAAGGAATAAGGTTGCGAGGATGGACGATAAGGAAATCATCCCACGATCTTATCCAAACTTTCACAACATGACAAGCCATAAATCCAAACCAAACCGTTGACAGAAGGAAATGTTTCCGTTTCTCTTTCCGTAATGGCTTTATTTTTAGATTTAGACAATACCATTTTACCATCCAAAGAAGCATATGCATACGCAATCGCAGAATGTGCCAAAGATTGGGACGAGCGTAAGTTAGGTGGAAGTTTCTTGGAGTTATATGAAGCGGCAAGAAAACAAGTGAAGTCCCAACTCAAACACCATAGTTCAAACCGCCTCAGATTGTTATGTTTTAAATTGATGTGGGAGAGGATGAGGTCTACTCAAAGGAATGGGTTCCAAACGCAAGACATAGATGGTGTATTATGGATGGAAGATCGGTATTTTTTTCATTTTCTCTCGTATTTTGCAGAAGAAAAAAAGAAAGAGAGATACCAAACTTTTTTATTTCCCCTGTTAGTTTCTCTCTCAAAGGAATTTCCCATTTACCTCACAACAAATGAAACCCTTCGTACGCAGTTGTTGAAGGTCCGAGGATTTTTGCCTGATACGTTTCGTTTTACACTCATCACTTCAGAGGAAGTGGGATTTGAAAAACCATCAAAAGAGTTCTTTCAATATGTGTTACAAAGAGCCGGAGAAGATCCCACGGATTGTATCCTCATAGGAGATAGTTGGGAAGATGATATTCTGGGAGCCAACTCCCATGGAATCTCAGGAATCCATATTCCCGAGATGTGGGGAGAGGGAGATGAGGTGAATCCTTTGGGTGTAGACGAAACAACTTCTTTTCAGAAGGATCTGGATGGCCAAACCAGCCCAAATCAAATCTGGAGGGCATCCAATACCGTTTCAGGGTTAACCTTTGCTAGATCAAGGTTTCTTCAAGGTCAAAAATAAAGTATTGTTCCAGTTGATGGTTTTGAAACTGAGCGTAAACACAAGTTTGGTGAAGAAATAATAGGCAAGTTTTACATACACTGCCAGTTTACTTTTGCTCCCTGATACAGAAAGGATGGGCATAAGCACTTTGTATTCTGGTTTTGTGAATCCACATTGTTTGCCAAGTTCAGCTAAGGTGGCCATTTTGTAATTGTTTACATGGTCTTTGGCTTCTAGGTAATGCACACCTTCCTTCATTCCTTTTAACTTCACCTTAAGATTGGCTTTTGCCAATTGGATGGGGAAGTTTGGTGTTTGTAAAAATAAAACTCCACCAGGTTTGAGTAGTCCATGTAAATAAGTGAGAAGTGAGTGTGGTTTTGGAATGTGTTCAATCACATCCCAAAGTGTAATGATATCAAAACTTTCTTTTGGTAGTTTGGAATCCTGAACAAGGCCTGCATACACAGTTTTCATACCATTTTGTTCGTTGGCAAACTTGACTGCTTGTTTGGATATCTCATACCCTACAGCAGTCCAACCTGGTTTTTTTGTCAGGACAGCTTTGACAAAAAATCCCAACCCACAACCTACATCCAAAAGATTTCCTTTGGATTCTCCTAAATAGGTTTTGATGAAGTCAGCATACACAGCTCTATGCGCGTTGTCCCACCATTCCAAATCATACGTTTGTTCTGCGCCGTCCCAATACCCTTCGTAGTGTTCTTCTTGTTCATAAGAAGAATAGACATGGCCACAATTTTGGCATTCCAAAATGGGAGTTCCATTTTCATTAAAAACAGTTTTGGACTCGGTTGATTGGCAAAGGATACAAGATTTCATGTTCGATTCTGTCAGTCTAATCCTTGGGAACAAGGGTCAAACTAAAAATCCTTGATAGAACTTGCCAAGGACACTGACCAAAAAATCATTGAGTGATAAGAGAGGAACAGATGAAAATCAACTTCACCAAAATGGAAGGGATCGGAAACGACTACGTATACATTGATGCTACGAAAAACGACATCCGACTCACACCAGAACAAATCCAAAAACTATCCGACCGTAATTTTGGGATCGGTGGCGATGGCGTGATTTTCATCCGTAATTCGAATGCTGGCGAATTCCAAATGGACATGTACAATTCCGATGGAAGTTCCTCTGAAATGTGTGGGAACGGAGTCCGTTGTGTTGGTAAATTTGTGTATGACCATGGACTAACCAAAAACCAAAAACCAACCATCGAAACGGGGAAAGGTGTTCTCACTTTAGATTTAAAAACAGGAACGAGTGGGAAAGTTGATATGGTGACTGTGGATATGGGCGAACCCATTCTCAAACCTTCACTTGTGCCAATTGTTTGGCCAGGGGAAGATCCTGTGATCAACCAAGAAATCGAAGTCCAAGGGAAAAAATATCGTTTTACTGCTGTTAGTATGGGAAACCCACATTGTGTCATTTATGTGGATGATGCTGATGCCTTCCCTGTAAGAGAAATTGGTCCCATTATTGAAAACCATCCACTATTCCCAAGACGAGTGAATGTTGAATTTGTATCAGTCCGAGGAAAAGACCATCTCTACCAAAGGACTTGGGAAAGGGGAACGGGAGAAACCTTGGCCTGCGGAACGGGGGCATGTGCTGTGACAGTTGCTTCCATTCTCAATGGGAAAACCGGACGTTCTGTCCGCATCGATCTAAGAGGTGGTACCCTTCATGTGGACTGGAAAGAAAATGGATCTGTGATGATGACAGGTCCTGCGAAAGAAGTGTTTTCGGGAGAAGTGGAAATCTAGGGAATTGCCAAACGATTGAACCCATCTGGGGTTCGATTACTTTTTGAGATAATCTACTTTTTGTAATTCACCCATGCGCCGTTTTGTTTCATCTGAAACGGCCAACATACCTTTGTCAAGCGGTAGGTGAGCATAGTTCTCATACTTAATCACTTCTCCAAAGACCACATTGATCTTTTTATACACCACTCTTCGTTTGATGTCGCAGACTTCTTTCGGCATTCCCATAAAGGCGCGCACTAACGGTGGAATGGGGTAATCAGTGATGGTTTCTTCTTCTGGGATGATGACAGAGGGAAGGATGTCCACTTTGTTTCGCAAACTAAAAGCAGCAAACCCAGAGTGGAATTTAGCAAGGGGAGCAGAAAAATCATTCTGCACCATGTAATCATGTCCTTCTGGAAAAATCCCAAGCACATCCCCATTTTTGAAGACCTGTTGTACCTTTTTGATACTTGCCATCGAAATGTTTCCATCAATGGCCATCGGAATGGTTCCTGTTTTTTCCACGAAGTCTTTGAAGAGAGGAATCCTGGTGGTATATTCGGCAGCGATCCAAGAGATAAATCTAGGAAACACAGATCCAATCACAAAGGGATCCATATCACTTCTATGGTTACATGTTAGGATGAGTTTGCCTGTTGGGACGATATTATGGTAACCGTAAACCGTTGTGTTGACTGCCAAATTAAAAAACGGAGTGACAAACTTTTTGATGTTCTCGACGTTTTTTTTGACTTGGTCTACGGTATTTTCCATTTCAATCTCCTAAAATTTTTTGCCACCAAGATTTAGTGGCATTCCCACTACTTGGTTTTCTTGGCTCTGCGTTTGGATTTTCACCACTCATCTCTCTTGGGTCACTCGTGGGAGCATTTGGCATCCGTCTTTTCCCAACATGGGGACTTGGCACGGTACGTTTGATTTCCTCCAATTCTTTTTGGGCAGAAGCATTGGACTTAATAAAGGCGCGGATTTCATCCCATTGGGGATCAAAATCATTTCCATACATGGCATAATTCATTAGATCAATACGATCAAAATCGGGCATGTTCAAGATTGAAAGTGATGCCCTAACAAATTCAATCCAATTTTTATTTGGGTACTCTAGAATGAGGGAGGCCAATTCCGAAAATAATAAAGTGAGAGATAGAATCGAGTCGAAGAGACATAAGATCAAAAAAACAAACCAGAACACATCCCCTTTGCCCAAAAACGTAATTCCATTTCCGGTCCAACCGAATAAGGAGAAAATTTTCCATTTATGTGAAGATTTGTTTTGCGAACCGAGTGAGGGGAAAGAAGCTTAGAAATGATGCCAAAACGAGTCTTGTTATTATTCGCTTTTTTCCTATTGTTCCAAAACTCTATGTGTTTGAAACTTTGGATTGTTTCTGCGAAAATGCGTACAACAGAAGATGCAAGGGACAACAAATCCTACCAAAAAACGAGAAGTTTTCTGAAAGCAAAACAGTGGTTGGAATACAAATTAGACCCAGAACTTTCCAAAATTGAATTTGAAAACCAAGACTTGGGAGAGTTGCGTGGGATTGGACTCATTAAGTGTTACGTTCCCTATGGGATTGGGGAAGTTGATGCCAATGAACATGAATTTGAATACATCGTGAAGGTGAAAGATGGTCATGCAGAGATGCAGATCAATAAAATCTTTTCCTTCATCCGTGATCCCAATGATATCATACTCAATTATGGTCCGAAAAATGAGAAGGTGGCGAAGGTAACCATTAGGTCCTGTTTCCGACCATTGCTTGATGATTTCTTTGAGTTTATCAAATAAAGAATAGGGATTAGTAACCGAGAGGATTGCCCACTGTGGAACCCGTGGAACCATAGGTATTGGTTCCCGTGGGTGAGTCAGTAAGACCATAGTAGTTTAAGTTTTGAGAGTTCCCATTGGGAAGGGAAGAATTGTTTGAGGGTGAGGAAGAGTTCGATGCAGAATTTGCATTGGAGCTCCCATCATCTTTTAGCAAATCTAGTACATCTTGTGTGTTTACCAATTTGATCTCGTTACAAGAAGAGAAAAGGAAACCAATCAAAAGTATACCAAAGGCAAATTTCATATTCACCATTCTGACTTCATTTCAAAAACGATTCAAGTCTAAATTCCGATTTTATCCTAACTTATAGGATGGGATAAGAATAAATTTTTTCCTTTGATTCTCTTCCTTTGAGTTCATATTCGCCCTCAAGTTGCAATTGAGAGCGGATGGATGGAGAAATGAGGTTTGCCGTATTTTCTGTGATGAGAAGGTTTTTTTGTAACCCTTTACAAAGTCCTTCGACTCGAGATGCGGTATTCACTGTATCTCCGATGACTGTAAATTCCATCCGATTGGTAGAACCAATGTTACCCGCAAGCAAACTTCCGGTATGAATGCCGATTCCCATTTTGAGTTCTGTTAATCCTTCCTTCATAAATTGTTGGTTGAGAAGTTCCAAATTCCTTTGCATCTCCAACGCAGTTTGAAAGGCACGATCTGCATGGTCTAACATGGGCATAGGTGTTCCAAATACAGCAAGGATCGCATCCCCAATGAATTTATTGATAAATCCCCCGTGAACTTCGATCGCATTACTCATTTCTTGGAAATATCGATTTAAGATATATAATACTTCTTCGGGAGTCCGTTTTTCAGAAAGTTTCGTAAAGTCTCTTAAGTCTGAAAATAAAATAGTGGCATCAACAACTTTACCACCAAGGCTATGTTCGTTGGAAAGTAGATAATCTCTAACACGTGGGTCAACAATTCTGCCAAATGTATCTTTGATCCTCTCTCTTTCCGCTAGTCCCTCTGCCATTTCGTTGACTGCGTCACCGAGAAGTCCAAGTTCATCTGAACTAAAAATCGTAACTCTTGTATCAAACTTTTGTTCTTTGATGAGTTCCGTTGCTTCTTCTATTTGGTTGAGTGGGTGTTGTATGCTTATGGCAAAAGTGACAGAAAAAACAAAGGAAAAAAATAACATGATCGCAATCACTTCAAACAAAACATCTGTATGTACTAACTCATGTAATTGGAATATATTGTGGTTTGTTCTTTGTAACAATCCAAATACCAACAAGATGATCGGGAATAATGTAGAAGCGGTCCAAAAGATAATTTGTTTAGTGACGATAGAAAATTGTTTTCCTTTCGCATATTTTCCGAGTCCACCTTCTGGAAATACACTAGGAATGATTAACTTTCGGTTTAAGTAGTTGGTTGTTGCATAAGAAAAAGCAAATGCAAAGAGTCCCCAAAATGCAAACAAGATAGTAACTGTTATGATGCTTTGAGGAGGTGAGGAAGGAAATAAAGTATCAATTCGATATACAGATAAAAATGTGGATAATTCCCAACCAATAAAACCAAACAAACTGATGATGAGGGGTGAGTGGACAATCCGATGGCGTGCTCTTTCTTCCGATAAATAATTACATTTATTTCTATTGAAGAGGTAGTTTGAAACCGGAAGGCTATAAAAAAATAAAATGACTGTAATGATGGGAAATGGTCCCCATGTTAACGCAAGCAAGGTGAAGTCCTGCGTTGCAACAGTGGCTTCAAATAATACTAAAAACCTTTCTGGTAAAAAAACATTACTCGTGTAATTTGCAAAAAGTAATGTAAATAAGCAGGCCGAAAAAGGAACTATAAAATAAATCAACAGGAAGGCAATGAATTGAAGTCTCTGTTTTGGTACCATGGGGTTCAAATATAACTTACCGATGGATCTTTTTCAATGTTCTTTTTGTTAGGATTCTTTGTACTTGGATGTGTTTTGCATCCGTAAGGGGAAAAAATAAAAAAACAATCGAACCCAAGATAAAGAAAAATCCAACTCCGGGACCAAAAATCATAGCTAAGCGAAATCCAACTTCAGTAGATTGTTCTGTGAGTCCATTTTGAAATCCAATGAAATCGAGTAAAAAACCTGTGAGTGCGATTCCAAAGGCTTGGGAAAATTTTACACCCATCTTCCATATTCCAAAATAGAGTCCTTCCCGTTTTTCACCAGTTTTGTATTCATCATAGTCGACAACATCTGTAAGGATGGAGTCCATGATGAGAATGGATCCTGCGAAGATCCCACCAAAGAAGGCTGCTATGAGAGGAGGTCTTAGTTCTCCATAAGGGAATAATGGATACACGATTACCGTTAGAAGTCCTAAACCAAATACACCAAGAAATGCAGGGATTTTTTTCCCAATCTTTTTGGAAATCCAAACCCAAAAACCTATGGATAAGATGAGTACAAGAAAAAACGGCAATAAGATATTGATGACCACTTGGGATTCCTTTAATCCCAATCTATATTCATAATAGTACAAGGCAATTGCGGAGTTAAACGTTCTACCAATCGTTGCAATGACAAATGCAAATAATAATATGAGAAACATTTTGTTTCTTAAGACGGAACCAAAAGACACAAAGAATGGAAGTTGTTTCGTTTTATCAGATTGGATGGTATCTTTTCCCTTTGTCACTAAAAAGGTGATGATAGAAGAAACAAGGATAACGAGAGAAACAATTTCTCCAGCTACAGTCCGCGAGGTGATGATGTTTTCCTTAGCACCTTCATCACCTAGAGATTGTAAGATGGCAGCAGGCACAATCATTCCAATTAACATTCCTATGTTACTAAAGAATAACCTCCAACCAAACACAGAAGTCCGTTCATTTCGTTCAAAACTTAATTCCCCACCTAGTGCAATATGAGGTACTGAGATGATAGTCATCGCTGTATTCACTAAAAGATAAACACTTAGTAAATATGCAAATTTACCCAATTGGGAAGAAATGGATGGGGGAGAAAAAAGTAAAAGCACTGATATTGATAATAAAATTCCACCAATGAAGATATAAGGCCTTCTTCTTCCGAATCGAGTGATGGTATGGTCAGAAATCCGTCCCATCAGTGGGTCACTGATTGCATCCCAAATTACTGAAATTGACAAAGCAATTCCTGCTAAACTGGAATTGAGTCCAACGATCTCTGTATAGTATTTGAGAAGATAAATTTGAGTAAAAAGTTGAACGGCTGTTATGCCAGTCTCTGCAAACCCATATCCCATTTTAATGGGAAGTTTTAGTTTAGAATGGTTCATTCATGTTTCCAAGTATTGGACGGTCCGAACCCAGTTTTTTGGGAAATAAATTGGCTTTTAGAGGTAAAGGGTAAAGGCTTTTTTAATCTTTTGCAAACTTGTTCATTCTGTTTTATAAGAGATTCGAATGATGGAAATGTCATCGATGACTTGGCCAATAGAATCAATTTCACTAATGATAGAATCTAAATTTCCTTTTGTGTTTTCCACGATTTCTAAGAAATTTTCATCTTCTGAGAGCACTTCCCACTCTCCTTCTTCATTTTTCGTGAGAAGGTCATCTTTTCCATCTGATCCAATGAAGAGAATATCATGGGGCTGGAGTTGGAATTCATTGACTTCTTTTATGGGGAGGGCTCCCAGGGTGCCTAGTTTGCGATAGGATACAATGGGATATAAAAAGTTGGCTTTTCCATTTCGCAGTAGTACAATCATGGGGTGTTCTGCATTCAGAAAAAAAAATTTTCCAGTATTTTCTTCGATGAGACCCATACTTAAGGAAACTAACATGGTTCCATTAAATGTCTCAAAAATCAATTGGAGTTCTTGTAAATTGGACCTGAGCCAGTCTTCCGGACATTGGTTTTTAAAACCAGGATCCGTTTTTGTTCGTTGGACAATGGATTGGAATACAGATCCAAATACCAAAGCTCCACCAGCACCTTGCATGGATTTACCCATTGCATCAGCATTCACAAACAAAAGGTATTTTTGTTCGTTTAGATAAATTGTGTGAGAGATATTGATGTCCCCACCGATTTCATATTTCTGATTTTTAAATTCAAAAGACTTTTTTTGCCGAAGGAAATGATCCACCATAAACTGTTTGCTTTTCGTGTCTTGGATGGCAAATGGATTTAATAATTGGTAAATTAAGTAATAATCACCATCTTGTTGCACTTTTAATTTGCTGATATCAATTAAGGATTGGTTTAATTCATCTGTACGAAGTGTAACCTTTTCTTCTAATCCTTCATTCAGATTTCGAATCTCAGCATACATATTTTTAAGAGTTCCAATAACAGAATTTAAGTAGAACGCTTGTTTTGCGAAATCATCACTGGATTTTGGAGTAACAATGACATCAAAATTTCCTTTTGCCAGTTCCCCTAGCGAACGACTCGTTTCATTCAAACCTTCATTCACGGATTTTGCGACTACATAGGAACAAACGATAAGAGGGATGATGAATATAAAGGAAACAGTGACTATAGGAATCATTGGATCTTTGACTGCTATTTCGCCTGTCGCTAAGGAATATAAAATATATGAAAAAATCACAAAGGGAAGGGCAGCCAAACTAAAAAATGCGACAAGGATACGTGTGAAGTAGTTAAATTTAGGAATGTCTCTCTCTTGGAGTTCTACATTTTTAAACTGAGGTAAGTCGAATAAATTTCGAATTGCACTTTCACTGATAAAATAATAAGTAACAAACGATATGGGAGCAATCATTACAAACGTAAATATTGCTGACCTAGCAACGGATGGTGTATATTCCACCAAATAAAAAAACAATAAGCTGATTGGTATCACGCCAGATAACCAGCGTATTACGATGATTATAGCTTCTATGAGTGGATAACGAAAGAGGAGGATTTTAACCGATTTTGCATATTCCTTCTCCTCTTGCGAGAGTGGAATGGAGAACTCGGAAACCTGTTTCATTTTCTCGATTTTGGCAAATAGGTATTTTAAGAGTAAGTGTCGAACAAAAGTTCCTAAGAGGCCAATCCCAGTGGCAAATACGAGACATAACGCAATGAAGATTTTCCAATGGTTTGGCTCCATCTTTTGTGTGATGATCGCATAATAAACGGCAAATGGTACGGGAACCGTATGTGTGAATGCCTCCAGTTTTATGGTGAGATCCCAGAATAATGTTTTCCTGTTTCTATTCATTTTAGTGGAAACTTTCACAAGAGACGATACTATATCATAAAAATTAAATCAAGATATTCGGAAATTTTAAACTTAAGATTTGTTTCCATTTTTTTGTTCGTTCCAGTTCGGTTGGGAATTGGTTTTCCCACTCAGTTAAGATTTCTCTCGCCCGAATTTGGTTTTCTTTTTCCAAATACAATCGAATCAAATGAAAGGTATTTTTGGAAGCTTTTGGTTCCCTTAATCGGATCCGCTCGGCGATTTCAATGGCTTGGTCCAACCTACCAGCTTTCCGAAGTAAAATCGAACTTAATTCCATAAAACTAAGATCATATGGGTGGCTTTCTAAATATACCTGTGCATGTTCGGTGGCTTCAATATAATCTTTTCGTTTGAAGTGAAGTTTTGCGAGTAATTTATGAAAGCGTTTGTTAGTGATTGGTTGTGTTAGAATTTGTTTTTGAAGGGAATCAATGGCTGCATCAATATTTCCAACTTCCACAAGTTTTTTTGCTGTCTGGTAGGATTTTGAAACGTCGGTATTCGAAACGGTATCTAAATTGCCCTTATAATAAACTCTGATCAGTGATAAATCATCAGTGATTTCGCCATTTTTGGTTAATACTTTGAAAATTGGTTCTAATTCACCTTTACCTTGTTCAACGTAGGATAAAATTAAATTTTCGTCTTGGTTGATTTGTCTTTGGTTGGATTCATTTTGTTCATTAAAGAGTAATAAATCATCCCTTCCATCGGATCCACTGATGATTGTATCTCCAGGTAACAACCGAAAGGTTTTAATAAAAATTCCAGAATTGAGACCTTTGGTTCCTAATTTTCTGTAACTCAGTTCATTTTCCAAAAAACTAGCTTTTTCATCTCGGTATAAGATGAGCCAAGGGTGTTCTGCGTTGATAAAATATAAAAAACCTGTTTCTTCTTCAATGAGTCCAATTACAAGAGAAACCAACATACTTCCGTCAAATCCTTCAAAGATTTTGTGCATTTCAATGAAGGCGTTTTTTAACCATCGTTCTGGTGATTGGTTGAAAGTGGCGGAAGATAAATAGGTTCTTTCAATGATCGATTGGAAAACGGCTCCGAGTACAAGTGCACCTCCTGCACCTTGCATCGATTTTCCCATTGCATCAGAGTTTACGAAGACAGAGAATTTTTTTCCTTGTAGAATGACATTATGGGCAATGTTTAGATCACCTCCAATTTCATATTCTTTGCCTTTGAATTCGAATTTCTTTTTTTGTCTTAAGAAAAAATCAATACTGACTAGTTCACTACTCACTTGGTTTTTTCCAAGTGGTTTGAGGAGTAGATGTGTTAAAAAATAATCTCCATCTTGTTGGAACTTAAGTTTTTTCACTTCTTCCAATGAGTTTTCTAATTCCATTGTTCTTTCTTTGACTTTACTTTCTAAACCAACATTTAAGGTAAAAATTTCCGTATACATTGTGTTCAGTTGTTGTATGACACGGTTTAAATGGAATGACTGTTGTCCAAAATCGTCTCCAGAAGATGGCATGGAAACAACGGAAAAATTTCCTTTTGAGAGTTCATCTAGAATATGGCTAGTTTCACCTAATCCTTGTCTGACTGCTTTTGCGACCAAATAAGCAACAAAAACTAAAGGAAATATAAATATGATTCCAATGATTAAAACTTGTAATGATGGATTTTGGACATTTAAATTTCCATTAGCACTTGAGATGAGCATGTAACCAAGAACAGTAACAGGTAATGCAGCAAGGGCAAAAAATGAGATTAAAATCCTTTTGAAATAATCAAATTTTGGGATTTCATTTGGTTCGATGGCAATAGGTCGAATCAGAGGGAGTTTGAATAAATTCCGAAATGCATTTTCTGTGATGAAGTAATAGGCAACGAAGGAAATTGGTGGAATCATCACCATATAAAGAATAAACGTAGTCCATAGAGTAGGTCTGTATAAATCAAAAAAAGGAGTGCAAAAGAAAATAAGCCCTACACCAACAAACCAACGAATGATGATGATAAATCCTTCATAAAATGGATATCGATATAAGAACAGTTTGAGTTCCTTTGCTTTTGAATTGGATCCGATTGTATAAGTCTCTTTGTTTTTTTCTAATTGGAGAGATTCAAATTGATTGGATAATTTTCTAAGTGTGAGATATCTCCATAAACATCCTCCTAAAACCATTAAGGTTCCACTAGTAATGCATAAAACTAAAAATAACAGCCATTCGTTTATGCTATATTCTTGTGTGATGGAAGCCATATAAATAGCAAATGGAACCGGAACCAAATGTGTGAACGCTTCTAAACGGATTGTAAGAGGTAAAAATATAGTTTTAAACATGAAGGATTTAGAATATCGTAGGAGATTTTAATAAAAAATGAGAATTGTCAAGTCATTGCAGAAGAATCATTCTTAGTTTGATTCTATTTTGCTTGCTAAATAAGGTCTTTACCTAAATCCTTTAACCATCTCCCTAAAACTGGATCCATCATCTGTGCGCAAAAATTTACCAGTCACTCAACATGAAGTAGAATTCCAAGAAGGAACAAAGATAACTTCCAAAACAGATTTAAAAGGAATCATCACTTATGTTAACGAAGACTTCTTGAAGATTAGTGGATATACGCAAGAAGAACTCATTGGCCAACCTCATAACCTCATTCGGCATCCCGATATGCCTGGGGAAGCCTTTCGTGATTTGTGGGAGACTGTCAAATCCCAAAACTCATGGGTAGGACTCGTTAAAAATCGGTGTAAAAATGGAGATTATTACTGGGTTGATGCCAATGTTTCTCCTGTTTATGAAGATGGAAAACACATCGGTTATATGTCGGTTCGTACAAAAGCGACAAAAGAACAAATCCAAAAAGCAGAAGGATTGTATGCAAAGCTGAATCTTGGGCACAAGATTGAGTCGCAACGGTTTGAGAAATTGTTTGCCATTTCGACTGAATCAGTTTATTTCATTCAATCTTTCATCAGTTTGGTTTTGTTACTATTCTTTGGTTCTTCCTATTTTGTAAACATTCCTTTCCTTCATAACCCATGGTTTTTGGGAGTTGGGGTTTTCGTTTTTTCTTTGAGTTTTATATTAGGATATTTTAAAATTCAAAAAAACAAAAATTCTATTTTAAGAGTAAATGAATATTTGAAAAACTTATACAAAGGTAATTTGAAGTTTGATGTAAATACGGACAATGCAGGTGATCACTCTGAAGTTTTGGTGCTGATCAAAAAAACGCAGTTTGAATTCCGAGGGATGATTTCACAACTCATTGGGAATGCTGAAATCGTAAAAAGCCAAATCAAAGGACTCACAAAAGCTGTAGAACATATTCATGTTGCCTTCCAAGAGTTATCCCTTGCCATGCAATCATTATCTGAATCAAGTAACGTGACAAAAGAGAGTTCCGAAAGTATATTCCACCAAATGGATGCTCTCAATCATTTGATCCAAAGCATTCGATCGGAAGCAATGGCTGTTCAATTTGAATCAACCAATGCACATCACATTGCCATGGAAGGAAAAAATCGTTCCGACAAAGCTATGTCCCAATTCTTAAAAGCAAAACATCAGATTTTTAAAACTTCTGAATCGATCAAAGATCTTGGTGAAAAAACAAAAGCCATTCGAAAGATCACAGAAACTATTGCTGCCATTTCAGAAAAAACCAACTTACTCTCATTAAATGCCTCTATTGAATCTGCAAGAGCAGGTGATGCGGGAAAAGGATTTGCTGTTGTTGCTGGTGAAGTTGGGCTTCTCGCAGAACAATCTAAAAAATCGGCAAAAGAAATCTCTGTATTTATCAGTGAACTCACTTCAAAAATTTTGCAAACAGTGAAAGATATTGAAGAGGGTTTAAGCGAAGTGGAATTAGGATCCAATGAATTTGAAACTGTGCAAGCTGAGATGGGGAAAATTCTTACCAACTCAGAAGGCACAAAACTAAGTTCCGAAAAAATTAATGGTTCCACAGAAGGATCACAAGAAAAATCCACAAGTGTTCTTTTGAATATAGAGAAGATCCAAAACCAATTGACACATACATCTTCCATCGTGGAAGAATTGTCAGCAGCTGCTCATGAACAGAAACAAACAGTTGCGGCAATCGAAGAATCCATTTCCAATTTAGATAAAGTAGCGGACAGATTGGATTCGGTTGCGTTCCGATTTCAGTTTTAAAAAATAAAAAACCCAAAGTTTCCTTTGGGTTCACTGACTTGATTAGTCTTCAGCGTTCCAACCTACAGAATAGATGACTGCTGTAGAGACTGTGAATAGGGAATAATACGCCACCCATACCCATACGAGTTGTGTAGGAGCAAAGTTTGTTAAGGACAAAGTCCATAACATTGGGGAAACAAACCCAATGATAGAAACTAAGATTCCGACTAAAAATCCACCCACAAGTCCTTGCGGAAGCGATTCTTTCATAAGTGCATAAAGAAAACCAAAGGAAATTGTGAACAATACATCGCTGAACACAGGTCCAAGCCAGAAAACATCTGTTATGGGAACAAACATCGATTTGAATGTTGGATCAAAGTAAAACTTTGCAAAAAACAACATGCGAACTGGAATCGACACTGCTTCCCAAAACGAAAAGGCAAGGAGGAACCGGACTAAAATCCGATTCCATTTTTCTGTATTCAGCGAATTCACTATATCACTTCCCTAAGATGAACACGAAGTTCGTCGTAGCCGATCCACCAATGTTGAGCATAAGACCGTTCTTTGCTCCTTTCACTTGGTAGTCACCTGCCGTGTTTGTGACTTGTTTGTAGAGGTCGAGCATCATACGAACACCGGACGCTCCCACTGGGTGACCCACACCGATGAGTCCACCAGATGGATTGATTGGTTTTTTCCCACCAAAGTCAATGGTTCCTTCTTCGATTGCGATGTGTTCTTTTCCTGGTTCTGAAATTCCAAAAGCAGAAATCGCAGCATACTCAGAAGAAGTAAAACAGTCATGTGTTTCAAATACATCAATGTTTTTTACATCTAGGTCAGCACGTTTGTAAGCATCTTTTACTGTTTGGCGAGTCCATGGAAGGATGTATTTGTCTCCAACGGATTCTTGTTTTTTTGCTTCAAATGTAATTGGTGCGACTCGGTGACCCCAACCCTTCACACGAGGGATGTCATCAATTTTACGGCCAGTTTTTTTAGCGTATTCTTTTGTGTAATCTTTAGAAGCAAGGATGGTCACTGCAGCACCGTCTGTTACTTGAGAACAGTCAGTGATACAAAGTCTTCCACCCACAGCCATATTATTATCACCACCACGAGCCATCGCATGTTCTTTGTTCATGAACCATGTACGAGTTTGTGCTTTTGGGTTCCGTTTTGCATTTGCGTAATTGATACGTGAAATTTCAGCAAGAGCATCCATAAAACGTTCTTCTTTTAGTTCATAACGTTCGAGGATCACGTCTGCTAATTTTCCGAAAAGTTTAGGGAAAGGAAATTGAACCCCTTTTGCTTCTTTTTCGTAATAGGCAGCAGTTCCTAGGAAGTCACCACCCACAGAAGAAGAAACGGTTTTCATCACTTCCACACCAAGAACGATCGCTAGATCGTAGTCTTCTGCACGGATATGTGTGATCGCTGCATCAAGTGCAACCGATCCAGAAGCACAAGCAGCTTCATAACGAGCACCAGGAACCCCGAAAAGTGCAGGGTTTACTTCTGTTAAAAATGCACCCAAATGTCCTTGGTTTGCGTACTGTTCAGCATCAAAGTTTCCAACAAAAACAGCCACACGATTTTCTTTGTTCAATCGTTTGATTTCATCATAACTAATGCCAACTTTTTCAAGAGCATCATCTAATACTTCACGCATCATGGACATGAAGGTTTTTCCTTCTTTTGTCCAGTTCCTTTGGAAGTCGGTTTGTTCCCCGCCTAGTACAAATACTTTTTCACTCATATGATACTCCTAATTAACCTTTGAAAAGAGACCTTGCGTCTAGTTTCTCGCCAAGTTCGTAGAACTTTTTGCCTTCTTTTGCGTCTTTTAAAAGTTTTGGAACTGGTATTTTAGACTCTTCCATCATCTTAATTGTTTCTTTTGGTCCACCAAGGAAATCAACAAATGCAGACGCAGGAACCCAGTTAAAACCAAAACCCATTGCTCCATCAGTGTTTTCTTTTGTATCCACTACTTCTCCTACGAGAGAGAGCGAATAACTGATGTAACGTGAAATGAAGTAACGTGCGATTTCTGCTTCGAAACCATTCGCTTTTTTTACTACATCCATCGCACCTTTGTAATCGGAGTCTTTGATTTTTTGGCGAGCTTCTTTGATAAAAGGAATATCAAATTTTGGGTACGGATCGTACTCTCCTGTTTTGATATTGTAAACAAACTTCTCACGTTTTCCGTCAGCGTGTTTCACAACTTTTGTGAGGCCACCACCAGATTTCATACCAAGTTTACCAGCATCGATTAACTTTTGGAAGTAACCAGGAAGTTTGAATGTTTCATGTGCTTCGTCTTTTGTGTTGTCGTAGATATTGTCTACGATGGCTTTGTGAACATCAAGACCTACGAAGTCTGCAGTTGCAAGTGGGCCCATGGCACGTCCAGTGTAACCAGACATGATTTCGTCCATAAGTGCGATTCCGCCTTTGTCAGCATACTTTTCTGCAAAGTGAGCCACTTCGTTCATCAACTGAAATCCAATTCGGTTTCCAGCAAAGGCAGGAGTGTCGTTTGTATAAACCACAGCGCGGCCTAAAACTTTTTCTAAGTATTCACCTAACGCTTGTGTGACTTTTTTGTCATTTCCAGAGTGAGTTACGAGTTCACAAAGGATCATTTTATAAGGAGGGTTAAAAAAATGCGTTCCGTAATAGTGTTTTTGACCATCTTCATCGTATGCTTTTGCCAAACGACCAATGGAAAGTCCAGAGGACACAGTGGAAACAATGGTTCCCGGACGGCGCGCTTTTGCGATACGAGTGTTGATCGGTTCTTTGACTTCGTAACTTTCCGCCACGAGTTCGAATACCCAATCTGACTCTGCGACTGCTTTTTCCAGATCCGCATCGTAGGAACCAGGGATCATTCGTGCGCGAATGGTATCCGTTTTGACGGATGCTACAGCGGCTTCGATACCCTGTTTTGCTTTTTCTACATCTCTAGCGAGCATATGGACTTTAGCACCACCGAAGGCAGCAATAACGCCTGCACTTCCAGAACCCATGGCTCCGTTGGCACCTAAAATCGTGACAGTTTTGATTTCTCTCATGAAGGAATTTCCGAATCTAATTTTTACTTACCGTTCTAGAAAGGTGAGGTGACAGGAAAATCGTTTTTTTTTGTCAGATTTGTTACAAAAGAGGGGCGGTGGGGGGTTGGGCGCGGGGTACACTTTCCCCGCCCGATCTGAGGGTGGGGAACTGGACCCGCCACCCAATGTGTTCCCTTTACCACGGCCTGCTATTCCTGGCACGCCGATTCTCAAAATCCGCAATTTTAATTTCCAAAAGTTCATAGTAGGGACACTGGGCACCCGGGCGGGCTCACTTCGGGGTCCGCATTCGCTCCCGTCCTCATCGGGTGGACCCTCCGAGGACCGAGCCCTACGGATCCCTGGTGCGTGACAACTCATGAAGCAAAAATCCTCAGACATATGAAATGGAGAATACTAGATACGTTAAAAAATAGAATGAGTTTTACGCGCCAGCGGTAGTAGCGGAAATCCTTTCGCTTTTGCGAAAGATTGGAGCGGATAACGCGGTCGTTTATCGATTGTATCTTTGTAACTGAACGGTTTCGAGGCGCCCAAAAGGGAAATCAAAAACTCCTTTTGGGCAATGATTTAAAACAAGTTATTTCATTTTTTCTTGGATTTCTCTTTCCAAAAACTCAGTAAACTCAATTTGACGATTAATGAATGTTAGGTTGTATCGACTTTCATACAAAAGAAGTGCACTTGCAAAAAACAAACAAATCCCTCCTGATAGAGCAACTACTGTGGGAATCCAGTTCAGATTTTTGGCAAAAGCAAGTGTAAACGCAAGAGCCAAACTGGAAATGATAAATAAGGATGTAGCTAAGTATAAAAATGCCATCGATCGTTGGATGAGAACAGCGCGTTTTTTTTGCACAGACAGTTGGTGTCTCATATACACCATTCTTTGTTCATGAAAACTTCGTTTTCCCTCGAGCAAAAGTTCTACTTCTGATTTCAAAAGATTCACTCGATCAAAAATTCTACCGAGTCGATTTGCTGTGGAAAAAATCAAACTAGCACAAGCTGACACAAGGACAGCGGGTGTGATCATACCTGATAGGATTTCGGAATTGGAAAAAGATTCAAACATATTGATTCCTTTTTACATCATTCGGTTGGGTATTGCTATCATTTTCTGAGTGATATTAAGTCAGAAAAGTAAGTAGTTTCCAATTCCTTGGGACTTGAAAGTTGTTTCACGTATTGGAAATCAACAATTGCTTCCTCATACTCTCTTGAAAGATACTTTAACCATTGTTTAATCCTACCATTTTTGCTAATTCCATCAATTCCCGTTTCCATGGATTTCCAATAATTCAGTAATAAGTGTTTAATTTCGAACCACTCAAAACGATTGTATTGGGTCCCTTTCATGAGTAAAGCAAGGGCGGGGTTTGTTACCGCACCTCTACCAATCATAATATCCTTACACCCTGAGATTTTTTGGCACCGGATAGCGTCGGTTACGGTCCAAATTTCTCCATTGGCAACAACTGGAATTTTTATATGTTCTGTTATTTTAGAAATCCATTCCCAATACGCAGGTGGTTTGTATCCGTCAACTTTTGTCCTGGCATGAACAACAATTTCTTTTGCTCCACCTTCTTCCAATGCTTTTGCACAAACAAGCGCATGTTCGGTGGTGTCATAACCCAGTCTCATTTTTGCAGTGACTGGAATTTCTCGTGGTACAACATTTCGAACTGCTTTTACAATCTCATACATTAAGTTTGGTTCTTTGAGTAACGCTGCCCCTCCTCGGTTTCGATTTACCGTTGGAGCAGGACAACCAAAATTGATATCGATACCATAGGCTCCAAGCGACGCCACCTTACTGGCGTTTTCTGCCATACAATTGACGTCAGAACCTAATAGTTGTACTTTTACTGGAACTCCAGATTTGGTGCGGCTATTATTATATAATTCTGGAACACAACGATAATATCTATGAGAAGGAAGTAGGGTATCATTCACTCGAATGAATTCGCTGACACATTCGTCGTATCCGCCTACGCGTGTTAATGTATCACGTAAACGAAAATCAAGAAGTCCTTCCATTGGAGCAAGTAGAATACGCAAAAGAAAAAAGATCCTATACTGCCACTTTTCTCACTAGGGCACGGCTGATCATTCTTAATTTCGCAGAAAATGGTAGTTAATTTATATTGAGAATACTAAAGCTAACCGGGAATTTAAGAGAAGTTTTTTCGCGAAGGAAACCTTAACTCATTTCCATAAATCTGAATGCATCTAACAAATTTTGATTGTATTCGTTCAAGGGAACTGAGTATATTTTGATTCGCCTTATGAAAAACTGGACTTTGATACCCGTATTCTTATTCTCACTAAATGGTTGTTTTACGAAAGAGGTAACGATACCTAAAGAAAATTTACGCCTACCAATAGATGTGCCTGTGTATTCCGAATCGCAAGAAATTGACGAATATTTTATACCTGTGTTTGCCGAGATAAAACGACCAGAAAAAGATGGAAAACAATATCATGCGATCTTAAAAGAGAAAGAAACAGGTAAGATCCTCCGTACAATTGCCATTCTCATTGATGACCGATCGATCAATTTGAAACCAGAAGAATACATACATTATCCGATTTATTATGCGAGTAGTGTATCAAGAAATTTCCGATTTTGGCCTTACTATAGATCATCCTATGATATCAGAAGAGCATCTGACAACTCACCTGTGTATATGCCTGTATATGCCTCCGCAGGGATTGCTTCATTGGCAGCTTTTGGAATTGCATACGTGGCTTCTACCGGAACTGCATTTATCTTTGGTTTGGGGAAGGGCACTTATGAGTTTACGGAAGATATTCTGGAAGGAGTTGTTGTTTCGAACGAAGAAATCGTTTTAGCATACAATGATTATCTATATGATGAAAACAATAGACTCAAATCAATTTTGACGTATTTACCATATAGGTCCATATCAAAATCTGTGATACCATTGTATGACCGAGAAGGAAAAAAACAGATAGGGCAAATGTACCCTAGTTCGAAACCAATTTTAATTTCTCAACTTGATTACGCTTATAACAAACTGAATGTGAATCCTAGTTTCGTTACCATGATTGAGTATTTACCCAAAAAATTGAAAAAAACGATTTCTTTACCCATCCGAAATAAATTAAAATAAAAATGAACCAAAAACAGAATGTAGATCCATTGAAATTACACCATCTCCTTCCATGTCTCATTTTCTTTCTGGTTTTTCCGATCACTGCAAAATCATGGCCAGATTTAGAAAGTGAAAGAGAGGTTCAGATTTATGGGAGTGAAAGGAGTAAAAAATATAGGGCAAGTAATATTTTATATGACATTGAGGATTGGAAGGATCATTACTCTGTAAAAGCAATGGGAGTCTATCGTTATTACGATTATCCGCTATCAAAATCAAAAACGTTTTTTCCATTTTATGATCATCTACAAAGCAAAATTGATAATCGCGAATTCAAACGTATTATGAATTATAATGTCACAAAAGAAAATGACTCTGTTCATAAATCCATCTATCCTCTTGTTTTTTGGGGAAATCATGCTAATAACTCACATTTAATCGCCATTCCTTTCTTATATCAGAAAAATAGAGAAAATCAAAGTACATTTGGTTTTCCAGTTTTACCATTCATTGTTTATAAAAATAAAGAAGAGGTAGGTGCTGATCATTTGAATTATTACAGGCTCTTTACTTTGTTTCATTTTGAAACAAGCGGTAAACGAGGATTAAATGAAGTATCGTTTACACCTTTGTTTTATTATTCAAAAGAGAATTATTTGTTTTTTCCACTTTTACTCTATTATCAAAATTACCGAACTACTTATCATGAGTATTGGTTGGGTCCACTGTATTATTCTAAAAACCAATCCAAGGAAGAAAGATTGTTTGTATTATTTCCATTTGTTGGGAGTTATGTTTCGACCAAAAGAGAGTTCGATTTTATATTTCCTATTTATTTAAATCTAAAAGACAAGGAAGACGATTACCATATCAATTTATTCTGGTATACAAAGGTTCACGACACAAGTGTTAACTTGGCAACAAATAAAGGAAATGTATATTTGGATTATGATTTTGGGTTATTCTATAATTTATTTGGAATCTCAAAGCGAAGTCGAATGATCATAGGAAATTCTCTTAAACGAAGTGAGGTCATTTCTTCAAAACCCGAGATAAGAAAAAAAAGGGAATTCAATCGAGAGAATAGTGAGCAGTTTACAGGGTACCAACTTTTGTTTGGCATCTTTTCATATGAGGTAGCAGACACACAAAAACACATTCGTTTATTACCTTTTGCTTGGTTTACTTGGGATGAGTCTTCTGAAGACAGAGTTGTTTTGCTCCCACCATTTTTTCCAATTTGGCTAAGTTATGTTTCTGATGATTTAGAATATAAAATTATCTTTCCGTTTTATGGAAAACAAAAGGATAAGTCATCTGAAATCCATTCCTATTTTTTGAATGGTTATATCCAAGAGGAATACCAACTAAACCATCGGATTGAAAAATCTTTTTTTTGGCCAATTGTAAATGTATACCAATCTGATATCGATTTCGGGCATCGTGTATTACCTTTTTATATACACAACCAAACCAAAACTGACGTAAGTTCCAAAAGTAATACATATACTCTCATTTCAAATTATACAAAAATTAGTAATAAGACCTATGAATCTAAAGAATTTTTGATATGGCCTGTTTGGATTTCCTATCATTCTTATCAATATGCAAGTAAAGATCCAAATACTACAATATGGATCACACCATTTTTCTACCGAAATAAAGATACATCTAGTATCAGAACAAATTTATTATGGTTTGTTGATTGGGAATATGAATATAACTCTCCCATACCTGCTAAAGATAAAATTGAAGTGGTTCCCTCGGAAAAAAAGGTAAAATTATCTCATCTTCTGTTTTTTCCTTTTTATTATTCGGATTCAAGTTTTTCGATCATTCCATTCTCTTTCAATCATTGGGGTGAAAGTGAATTTACTACCTTTACTTTACTCAATTATTATCAGCACAAAAAGGAAGGACATTATTATAATCTATTGTATCTATTAGAATCGGAAAACAATACTTCTGTTTATCAATTGCGGAGTTTCTGGGATTATTTATTTAGTTTCCAAAGAAGAAATAAGGAAATTGATCGGCTAACCTTGCTTTGGTTAGGATATGATCAAACACAGTCTAAAAAGACTATTAATTTTTCCCCACTCATAAGAACCACAGAGTCAGAAGGGGAAACGTCAAGTATGTATGGTCCATTACTATATTATGTTTCTAAATCAAATGAAGAAAAGACAGAATTAGGGATTCTTGGGATCGGATATTATCACAATGAAACAAAATCAGATAAACAATATGCAACATATGTATTGTTAGGTGTTGTTTACCAGGAAAAAACAGAATTGGAAAGAGGGTTTGTGAAAAGGGGAAGCCTTTGGGGTTGGCTTTGGGAATACCAAACGGAAGAGAATGGGTATGAAAAATTTTCTATTTTAAAATTGTTTTCTTATTCCAAAGAACCTGATGGATCAAAAAAAATTTTAGGGATCAGTATTTAAATTATGATAAACAAAAAACCGATCATACTCGCAATTTCAGGTGGCATCAGTGCAACATCGTATAATAGAAAAATACTAAATACACTTAAAACTGATTATCAGCCAGCTTGTGATATGATCATTTATGATAAAATTGTCAAATTTCCTTTTTTTGATTCTGGAATATCGGAAGAGGCAACACCTGAGATCATAAAGGATTTTTTGGGTGAAATAAAACGTGCAGATGGTATCCTAATTTGTTCACCTGAATATGTTTTTAGTATACCCGGTGTCTTAAAAAATGCATTAGAGTGGGCAGTTTCTTCCATTGTGTTTACCGATAAACCCGTTGCTGTCATCACTGCTGCATCTGTTGGCCAAAAGGCGCATGAATCGTTACTTTTAGTATTAAAAACAATCGGTGCCAAATTAACGGATGATACAAGTATACTCATCTCAGGAGTAAAAGGTAAAGTATCATCAGAGGGGCAAATTCAAGATGAGCAAACAGAAATAGCACTTCAAAACTTAATGATTGTATTTTTAAAATCTCTAAGATAGTATTCTTCCCTACAATTATTCTATATTATGTAATTATTATTCTGACATGATTTAAAAAGTTTCCATTTGATAGAAATTAGTAAGCAAATAGTAGATCAAAACTAAGATTCAGATTTTGAATTACAATCAAATCCTGGAACAAAAAATTGACTTAATACTGGTTGCACATGATGATTGAATCAAAATGGAATTTGTTCATTTTTCTAAAAACAAATCAATTCTTATTCTCTATACTCTTAATCCTTTCGTTGTTATCTTGTGAAAATGAAACCTTTAATAATGCCTGTGATACTAAATCAAAATCCTATTTTGAAACTTCAATCTTAGCCGCTTCTATTGGAGAAAAACGTCATCCATGTTATCCTGATTTTACCATCGTAAACCAACCTGGATTAAATGTAAGCAGTCAGTTTGTAACTCTATCAGAAGCAGGTGGTAATGCTTCCATTGGAACTTCTTCTACAATTCAATTGTATTTAGGTAGTGAACCGAAAGAAAATGTAAATGTTCAAGTAATCATAAGTAATGGAGCATATGTAACACCTTCCCAAACATTTTTTACCTTTTCAAAATCAAATTGGAGTACATTCCAAAATGTAACTCTTACAGCAATGAATGATACAATTATCAATGGCACAAGAACTGTATTGGTAAGATTTGTCCCTAGTTCCACAGATTCATCATTTCGACTTGAGGAAAGGATTATACAAGCTGAGGTTTCTGATAATGATAAAATTATTTTTGTTACAAGTTTAGGACAAACAGGTGCTTTAGGTGGTATTGCAGGTGCAGATAACTTGTGCCAGGCGAATGTAAATTGCCCTGTTGGTAAAATATGTAAAGCAATGATGGGTGATAGTGGTTTTTTGTTGAGAAGAGCTTCTATAAGTTCAAATATTGGAGACGGTCAAATTGATTGGGTCTTAAAGCCGTATGCTTCTTATTATCGATCGAATCGAACAGATTTAATAGGTACGACTACTAGCGCATCATTGTTTACCTTTAATTTAACATTTGCTATATCCGGAACTAGTTCAACTGCTTGGACAGGTTTGAGTCCTGACTGGACAAATAACGCAAACTCTTGTACGGGTTGGACAGTCTCGGGAGTATTTGGATACGGTGGAGATACTGGAAGTAGTACGACTTCAGCATTGGGTTTTAATTCATTTAGTTGTGGAAGTTCGCTTGTACATTATTGTGTGGAACAATAGTTATAAATGATCATCACTTTCTGGTATATTGTATTATGATTCCATCATCATCATTGAGTATTATTGATTCTTTAATTATTAACTGAATTATCATACAAATTCGGAAAAGACCGTTAAATCATAAGGATCTTTTCTATTCCAGTTACCTCGAAATTTTCCAGAAGAATCCAAAAGAAACTAGAAAAATAGATTGACATAACATATCTATCAGATATAGCTAATAATTATATCTGGTAGATATAATTATGCAAAACAAAAAGATTCTAATCATATTGGGGCATCCAAATCCAAATTCATATTGTGCCAAACTCGCTGATTCCTATTTCCGAGCTGCCGAAAGTTCAGGACATGAAGTTCAATTATTAAAGTTAAAAGAACTAAAATTTGATTATAATCTAAATTTTGGGTATGACAAAACCATTAAACAGGAGTTAGAACCTGACATTTTGATGAGCCAAACATTGATTCAGAATGCAGATCATCTTGTATTTGTTTATCCGAGTTGGTGGGCTAGTATGCCAGCAATTTTAAAAGCATGGATTGATAGAGTGTTTTTGCCAGGCTTTGCATTTTCTTATCAGAAACATTCCCCACTCCCCAAACAATTACTAAAAGGAAAAACAGCTAGAATCATTATTACAATGGATGCACCAACTTGGTACTACAAATGGTTCAATCGAAGTCCAGGAGTTCAGTTATTAAAACAAGGCACCTTAGAGTTTTGTGGATTTAAGAAAGTGAAAGTTACATATTTTGATCAAATTAGATTTAGAAAATTGAACAAGTTAGAACAGTTCATATTAAAAACAGCAAAATTAGGTGCGATGGGAGCATAAGATGAAAGGTAAGTTTATAAATGCTTCTGCTCTGAAAGAATTTGGTAAATTCTTTGATTATAAAGGTAACTCCATATTCTATGGGACATTAGGAGAAGGGGAACCACTTCTATTGTTGCATGGTTATCCATTTAATAGTTATGATTGGAATTGGGTAATGGAAGATTTATCAAAACATTACCAATTGGTATTTATCGATTTGTTGGGTATGGGATTTTCCGATAAACCACAAAACCACACCTATTCGTTTGAAGAATATGTCGATTTGATCAATACTTTAATAAAAAAGTTAAACATTAAAAAGATAAGAATATTAGCACATGATTTGGCCGTTAGTATTGTTGAAGAAATGTTGGGAAACATTGACAGTTTGGATTTTGAAATTCTATCTGTTGCATTTATGAATGGTGGTTTGTTTACTGATGTGTATAAACCAAGAATGATCCAAAGATTATTATCTCAAACACCTGATGCAATCGGTAAGTATTTGAGTAAAAAAATAAAAAGAAATTCAATTGAGAATTCTTTGAAAAAAATGTTTGGACCCGAAACAGGTCCAAATTCAGATTTATTAAATGAATATTGGAATATATTGAATTACAATCAAGGAAAAGATATCGCTTATTTAATTGGTCGCTTGGTCTTTGATAAAGTTAAATACCAAAAACAGTGGATCAAAACACTTAAAAATACCCAAATTCCCTTTTGTTATATTTGTGGTCCATTTGATCCTAACTCCGGAACCCATATGGCAGAACGATTTAAAAAAGAATACCCATTTGCTTCTGTATATTTTTTATCTAGTAAAATAGGCCATTGGCCTCAGGTGGAAGCGCCAAAGGAAGTTATCTCTGCATTGATGTTATTTCAACACGAATTAAATGCAAACAACAAACTAAAGGTTAAATGAAAAGAGAAAGTAAAACACAATATGCACTTTTAGGTATTTTATCTCAATGTGAAATGAATGGGTATGAGATTCGAAAGTATATCGAATCTACTATAAGTTTCTTTTGGAGTGAAAGTTTCGGACAAATTTATCCTACTTTATCCAAATTAGAAAAAGATGGTTTCATTAAAGAGTGGGAGAAAACGGATTCAAATGGAAAGAAAAAAAAGGTATTTAAGGTCACTCGTCCAGGATTAGAAGAATTTCGAAAGTGGATGGACCAATCTCCCATTCAAACAAACAAAAGGAATGAATTGTTATTTAAAGTATTTTTTGGAAGGCATATGAACCCCAAGTTACTGATGGAACAATTGGAAGGTGAAATCAGAAAACAAAAGGAAGATTTAAAATCATTAAAACTATTTCAAAAAGAACTAAAATCAGAATGGGAAAAACACCCTGATCATGAGTATTGGAATTTAACATTGGAATATGCAGAGAAACAGACATTGTTAAACTTAGATTGGATACAAAAGGTAAAGGGAAAAATCCAAGAAAAAGTTTAAAAATAATCGATTTAATGTGTTATTTCATTGATTTGCGCTGCTAAATCATTACAACATTAATAGAATGGAAACGGCTTCTATTTGTCGCAGAATGAACTATGTCTTATTCATTTTATTTTTTATCTTACCATTCCAAACACTATTTGCCTTAGATAAGGTTACACTCCATCTCAAATGGTTTCATCAGTTTCAATTTGCTGGTTATTATGCTGCCTATGAAAAAGGTTTTTACAAAGATGTTGGATTAGAAGTAGAACTTTTAGAAAGTACGGTTGGGATAAGAGGTATTCATGAAAAAGTTGTACAAACAACAGGCCAATACGGCGTTGGTAGTAATGAGTTATTATTACACCGACATATGGGGAAACCCGTTGTTGTCTTAGGAGTTATTTTCCAACATTCTCCTTCCGTTTTATTTTTTAAAAAATCTTCAAATGTTCAGAGTATTCATGATTTAGTTGGTAAACGAGTTATGTTAACACCTTGGATGGAGGAAATTGTTGCTTACTTGAAGAAAGAAGGAATAAACCCATCTGATCTTCAATTATTGGAACATCGCTTTAATCCAAGAGATTTAATTGAAGGTCGTGTTGATGCTTATTCAGGTTATGCAACAACACAGGCTTTCGATTTTAAAAAAGCTGGATTCCAAGTAATCGCTTATTCTCCTAGATTGGCTGGGATTGATTTTTATGGAGATAATTTTTTTACAAGCGAAGAAGAAGTAAAAAAATTTCCAAATAGAGTGAAAGCATTTCGTGAAGCAACTCTACGTGGCTGGCAATATGCAATGAGTCACCAAGAAGAAATTGCAGAACTCATTTATAATAAATATTCCAAAAAAAATCCAAAAGAACGTCTGTTATTTGAAGCTCAGCAAATGACTCCGTTGATACAACCTGTACTTGTTGAAATGGGATATATGAATCCAGGTAGATGGAAACATATCAATGATATATATAACGAACTTGGAATGTTGCCGAGAAACATTAGTTTAAAAGGATTTTTGTATGATCCTAATCCTCCTACAAATTACGATTGGCTTTATTATACTTTTTTTGTCGTTTTAGTAGGAGTCGGAGTTATTTGGTTAATTCAATGGAGAAGGTTAAATAAACAATACTCAGAAAATTTAAAAAATCAAGTCAAACAAAGAACAGAAGAATTAAGGCAATCGAATGAAAGTTTGCAAAAATTAAATCAAAGTTTGGTAAATACATTAAAGGAACTTACCGAAGCACAGGACAGACTACTTGCATCAGAAAAATTGGCTGTTCTTGGCCAATTGGCAGCAGGGATGGCTCATGAGTTAAATACTCCTTTGGGGGCTATTGTTTCATCTAACTTGTCACTTTATGATTTTTTAAAGAATAAATTACAAACAGTAATCTCGACGATTATCAATTTTAATGAAGACGATACAAAACGTTACCAAATCGTTCTAACGGAAAGTTTGGAAAATCAAGCATATTTGGAAGGTAAATCGGAAAGATCGTTAAGGAAAGAGTTACATTCAAAGTTTTCTCATTTAGAGAAAATGGAATTGTATGGCGACCATATGCAACTAGTAATTGAAACGGGTTTATTTCGAAAGTTGGATCAGATTGAAGATATATTAGAAAGTGAAAGATCACTTGATATACTTCGTTCAGTGGCGAGTATCAATTCAGCATATCGATGTAACCAAATCATTTCGGTGGCATCTGAAAAGGCAACACACGTTATCCGTGCTTTGAAAAACTACTTAGTATCGGAAAAAGAAACAGCTAGCAATGAATCAGTGATAGATTTAGATTCTGAGATTGAAACTATATTGTCACTTTATCATTATAATTTGAGTAAGATAACGGTAGTTAAAAGTTATGGATCAGAAGTAAAATGTAAGGGAAATCGTGATAAACTAAATCAAGTTTGGATTAATCTAGTCAATAACGCTTTACATGCTATGTCCTTTAACGGCACATTAGAAATTAAGATCAATTCTGATCAAAATTGGATCAAAGTGTCCATTATTGATTCTGGTGTTGGAGTTCCAGAGAATATCAAAGATAAGATTTTCGATCCATTTTTTACCACAAAACCAAATGGGGAAGGGATGGGACTTGGTTTGGATATTTGTAAAAAAATGATCATACAAATGGGTGGAAAAATTGAACTGGAACCAAGCAAAAATGGTGCATGTTTTTCTGTTTGGTTACCAAAAGTGAATCCCTAAGTGGATAATTGGTTCTAACAAAAATAAAATACAAATGATCGTAATGCGTTAACAATGGAACCATTAAAAGAAATTTATTCAACTCAGTGGATTCAAAATTTAAGTTTTGTCGTTTCTCAGATCGATACAAAGATTAAAGCTTCCGATTTCCAAAAAAAACTCATGGAATCTCCATGGAAAAATTACGAACTAAAAGAAAGAATCAATCGTATCGCAGATACATTTTTATTTTTTTGGAACGATCCCTTGGTCAAAATTGAGCCAAAACTTTTGGAATTAATCAAATTGTTAAGAAAACAAGGTGTTGGTGATTTTAATTTTCCATATATTTTTCTGAATGATATCGTAGTAAAATCAGGAATTGATGATTTTGAATCTTCTATGAGAATATTAGAAAAAACGACTGTATTTTCTAGTGCCGAGTTTGCGATTCGATTTTATTACATCAATCATTTTGATAAAACAGTAAAACAAATGGAAAAATGGTCAAACCACAAAGAACCATTCGTGAGAAGATTAGCAAGTGAAGGAAGTAGGCCTATCTTACCTTGGGGCATTGGAATTCCTGCAATCAAAAAACAACCTGAAATCCATATGAATATTTTAGAAAACTTATGGAATGATGAAAATGAAATTGTCCGAAGGAGCGTATCCAATCATCTGAATGATATTTCAAAAATTGAACCTGATATCGTACTTAATTTTTGTAAAAATAAGTTTGGTGTTTCGGAAAGTTTAGATAAGAATTTAAAACATGCATTACGAGGTTTACTTAAAAAAGCAGATGTCAGGGCATTATCATTTTTTCAATATGATACCAAGTGGATGCCTGGGGATTTTAAATTATCTTTGAAAAAAAATAAAATCAAAATTGGCGATTCGTTGGAGTTTCATATAAGTTTTTTTAATCCTTCATCAAAGAACATTAAAATTAGGATAGAATATAAAATTGGTTTTTTGTTAGCAAATGGTAAACTTGGACAAAAGGTTTTCCAGTTAGGTGAAAAGAAACTAAAATCAAAAGAGAACTTTGAAATTCATAAAAAACATTCTTTTAAACCTATCACAACCAGGGTGTATTATCCTGGAAAACATAGTATCACGATTGTTATCAATGGAAATGATTGTAAAACTTCTCAATTTGATTTGTTAAATGGTTAATAAAAATGAAAAAAATGAAGCTAAAAGTATTAATTATAATTTTGAATTTATGTATTTCATGTTCAGTCTTTTATTCCAGCGAACGGCGAAAAATTGAATTAAACGAAGAATTTTACAATCGATCACTTAGTTATGAATTAATTGGTTGGGATGAAGAACTTGATAGGAGGCGTGTAACTTACATTTTATCTGCTTTAGAAAAATCCGGTAAATTTTCTTCTGTTCGTTATTATGATCAAACGAAAGCAGATTTACACTTACAAATCATATTGGAGTCCAGTCCAAAGTTTAAATTTTTTTTGGGGGAATCAACTGAGCCTGTTTCATATTTAGCGGAACGAAAACAAGATCGATTTTTATTGTACTTAGCAAATCGTTTTTTAGCTGTTAGTACATTCTTTGTTGTTCCTGATATTGATCGAGATGATGATTATCTTTTATTTCGTCTCAAAAAAAATGGGAAAATTGAAAGAGAATATCGATACCCAATCGAGTCTTACCGTGTTTTTGGTTGGGTCTCTATTTTAATTATGTGGGTAGATGACAGAGACCAGTGGAAATCTATTTTAACGGAAAAAGTTTCGGAATTTTTAGGAGATGCAAAACATGACCTTTAATTTGAAAAAAATTCTAATCTTAATTCCTGTTTTGATCTTTATAAACTGTGCTGCTTTTTCCGATCCAGTCACTTCCAAAAATCGTAACAAACTTAAAATAGAAGAAAAGAGAGTCAGACTTCTTTTTACAGGTTTCTATCGATATGAATCGGAAAAAGAAATCATTTTAGATTATATCAAGAAACAAGGGTTAATTGAGGACCAGTCTGCCTCATCTTCTTTGGAAGTGATATTACAAAAAAAAGACCCGAAGTATCAATATCCTTTTTTACATAAAGTGCAGTTTCTCCTTACATTTTTTTCAGGTGGTATTTTTCCATCCCATATTCGGACAGAACAATCACTGACATTCCGTTATTCGCGATCGGATGAAATCCTTTTTGAAAATGAATATTCCGTAGGTATGGATCAATGGAGAGGGATTCCTGTGGTAATTTTGATGATTACCAATTGGCCAAACAGAATTTACAAAGAACAACTTCTTGAGGTAACCAAATTGGAGATGACTCAATGAAAGAATTTAAAGTCGGGATTTTTTGCCTAATTACATTGTTTTCTTGTCTGGGTTACTTTTATAAATTAAAACCCAATGAAAAAAATGATTACTTCCAATTAAATGGAGTGAAGCGCACATACACAGTACATTACCCAAAAAATTGGAATGGTATGCCAATACCGATGTTAGTTGCACTTCATGGTAGATTCGGTACTGGGATTACGATGATGAAACAAACTAAGTTGAATGAGGTTGCAGATTCAAAAGGATTTATTGTATTATTTCCGGATGGATATAAGAGGAGTTGGGCTGATGGAAGAGGTAGCTCTCCTGCTGATGAAGCTTCAATCAACGATGTTTTATTTATAGAATCGATTGTAAAACGTATAATTTCTGAGGGTTCGGTTGACGAACATTATGTGTATTTGGTTGGTCATTCCAATGGTGGATTTATGGCCCAACGATTAGCGATTGAAAAATCCGAACTATGGAGAGGGGTTATGAGTGTGGCTGCTCAGATTTCCGTGGCGTTATTAAAATCAAAACAAAAACATACCACAGTGCCTGTCTCTGTTGCCATTATGGCTGGCACTGAAGATCCATTGGTTCCTTTTAGTGGCGGTTATGTAAAAGATGGAAAGGAAATTCTTTCAGTTACAGATAGTATATTTAGATGGAAGGAATGGAATCGTTGCGATGATACTCTTACCAAATCGACTAAGGATTTTGTGGAAGATGGAAATAGTATTCAGATTCAATTTGAAAGGTATACTAAATGTTCAAATAATAAAATTGTTGAATTGATTCAATTGAACGGTCTTGGACATAGTTGGCCAGGAGAAACTACAATGATTCCATTTATCAACCAAGGAAAAACGACTAAGGTAATTGATGCTTCCTTATTGGTATGGGAATTCATGGAAAGCTTAAAATGAAAAAGGTTGCAGTAGTAACAGGAGCGTCACGAGGCATTGGACTCGCTATTGCAAAAAAATTGCTCCGAATGGACTTTATCGTATATGGAATTTGTAGGCATCCTGAAAAATGCCAAGAGTTATATGAAGATTTTCATTTAATAAAAGGTGATTTAAGTGATCCAAATTCAATACCCAAGATCTTAAATTTACTAACTGAGAAAGATCGTATTTCTTTGTTAATCCATAGTGCAGGGATTGCATACTTTGCACCCGTGGAAGAATTATCTCCTGAAAAAATAGTAGAAATGGTGCAAGTTCATTTAACTTCACCTATGATCTTAACCAGTTCTCTCACACGTATTCTAAAAAAAAATGAAGGTAGAATTGTATTCATAGGTTCAATTTCGGGAGATCAAATATCTCCATGGGGAAACGTTTACGGATCAGTAAAAGCTGGAATCCATCAATATGCTCGATTATTATTTGATGAACTTCGAAAATATTCAGTAAAGGTACACTTAGTAATACCTGATATTACAAAAACAGATTTTTATAATCATTTGAGTATAGAACCAGATCAAGATCCAAAGTCATATTTGTTACCAGACCAAATAGCTTATGTGGTAGAACATTTAATATTGGATCAATCTGGATTTGTAGTTCCTGAAATCGTTGTTAGGCCAGAAATATTCAAAATTAAAAGAAAAAAATTCAAATTATAAATCATTCACCAATCGATTGTGCATCATCTGTGAATGTTTCTAAAGGTACTACCCCTTGATTCTCTCCATTTGATTCAGAATCAGGATTCGACACAGTTACAACTTTGGAGATCATTGAGTCTTCATCTTGTTTTCTTTTGATTGCTCTAATTTTTCCATCAGTCTCATATAATCTTTCGATTACTTTTTTCAGTAATAAAAATAAAAATTCAGGACTTTCCTGACTCATTTGCACAAAAGTAGTACGATTGATGATACCAAGTTTTGCCGATTCAGATACCACTACAATTGATGCTGCTCTTGGGCTATTGTTGATGATCGCCATTTCTCCGAAAAATTCACCAGGTAATATACTTCTTAGTTTGGTGTGTTTGCCTTCAATTTGTTTATAAATGTCTAACTGGCCTTCAAACAAAAAGAACATAGCTCCATTCGAAGGAACTCCTTCCTTAAAAAGGACTTCTCCTCTTTTGATATTGATCATACTGAGTTTGGCTAGAGATTCTTTAAGTCCCATCACTCGCCTCGGTTAGATCCTTTAACTTTTGTTCGGCTTCAATGAGTCGCTCTACATAAGTTTGTAATAGTGCGTAGACAAACATTGGATTTGAATTTGCAATTCGAATTAAATTTTGTTTATCGAGAATTCCTAACTGTGCTCTATCAGATTCGATGAATACTGTCATTGCTCTGGGATGTGCAGAAATAAGTGCAATCTCCCCAAAAAACTCTCCTGTGGAAAGTTTTCTCACTTCATGAAAATTTCCTTGGTCGGGTGCACCCATTCCTACTGACAAAGTACCACTCAATATAAAATACATTTTCTCATTTGATGGATCACCTTCTCTTACGATGATCTCACCTCGTTTGAATGTCTTTGTTGGGACTGTATTAACGAAGTCGAATATGTTGATACGATTATCTTTTTTAGGAATGGACATTAAAGACCGCGATAAATTTCTAAGAGTTCTGGAATTTTTTTCTCATCAGCATAATCCAATGCAGACTTGCCATTTTTATCTTTTAGCTTTGGATCTCCGCCATTTAGAACCAGGACTTTTGCCAATTCCAAAATGGGATCACTTTTACCAGGATCAAATTGAATTGCCAGTTCGGAAAGTATAGTTTTCCCTAATTTATCTTGTTGGTTGAGGTTCGCACGTCTTTCCACTAGGAATAGTACTAATTTTTTATACAGTTCAATTTGGTTGGCATCTTTTGCAGTTAAAAACTTTTGAATCGCTTTGTGTAATATCGAAAATCCATTATTGTCTGTTAGGTTAGGATCTGCTCCCATTGTCAACAAAGTTGACATGGTTTCGATTCGATTACGATTGAGCGCTATGTGAAGAGCACTTAATCCTCGTTTGTTTTTTGCATTTGGGTTTACACCCTTACTAATCAATAATTTAAGAGTTTCATCAACAAACTTTTGTTCTTTTTTATCTACCTCTAATTTACAAACCGTAGTGATTAGATTTTCATCTTCATCGTTTAGCGTTAATAAATTTGCACCATTGGATACTAGTAATTTAAACGCTTCGGCATCTTTTCTTTCAATAGTAGAAAAGATTAAACCAACTCCATCCTTTAGTTGATGATTTGGGTTTGCTTTCTTAGATAATAGGAGTTTGGCGATATTTAATTGTTTGTTATCTAGTGCAAGTGACAATGCAGTTTCATTTGTTTTTGCATTTACGATATCAACGGGAACTCCTTTTTTCAAGAGGAGGTCTACGATTTTGATTCCAGGTTTTCTAGAAGCTAAATGGATGGGTAAATAACCTGAAAGATTGGGCGATTGAATCTCTGCATTTTTTTCGATCAATAACTCAGCAATGGCCCATTTAGAACTGTCAATTGCTTCTTCCAGTGGGTTTTTATTCGTTGATAGTGTTTGGTTTGGATTTGCACCGGCATCTAACACCAGTTTTAATAAATTTGAATCGTTTTTAGTTAATGCGATTTCAAACAACGTTTTTCCATTGGTGTTTTGGGAATCAACATTGAGTCCTTTTTTGATTAATAAACTAGTTACAACTAGGTTTCTTTTATCAACAGAATAAAATAATAACGATTCACCTTCAGATGTTTTGGAATGGACATCTGCTCCTCGGTTTAATAAGGTTTCCACTCCCGCGGTGAAACCTTTTTCAATGGCAAATACAATGGGTCGAATGGACTTTGTATCTTCTGAGTTTGGATTGGCATTTGCATCTAAGGCAAGAGTTAGCAGTTTTATGTTTCTTTGTTCAATTGCTACAAAAATAGGTGTACGACCTGTTAAATCAGGTAAGTTTATATCAGCACCATTTTGTAAGAGAAAGTTGATTGAATCTATTTTTCCTTTTTCAAATGCCAAATAAATGGGTGATTTTCGTGGATTGTTTCTGAGATTTACATCTGCTTTACTTTCCACAAGTAACTTCTGAACAGCTAAGTTTGATTTTAAAATCGCAACATGTAGAGCAGTATTTCCATCAGCATCATAAGCATTTAGATCTGCACCTTTCTCAACCAATGTTTTGATTTGGTTGGTGAATTTGGAAGTAACAACATAATGTAATAATGTTTTTCCAGAAAGATCACGTTTGTTTAAATCAGCACCCTGGTTTAATAAAAACTCAAACTGTTTTGTTCGATTTTTTTCAACTGCTAAAATGAGGAGTGATTTTCCAGAATCGTCTGAAGCATTGATGTCTCCACCATTTGTCACTGCGTTTTCAAATTCTTTTTGATTTCCCTTTAATAGAATTTGTACCATATCATAACTAGGTGAACCTTCTGTTGAAGTCGGCAAAGGTTCTTCCGCTAACAAATAAGGTTGGAACGATAGAATCAGAATAAAGAAAATAAGATTTAATTTAGATTTCATTTGGGTAAATATGCTCCTGGATCCAATGCTTGTTGGTCTGGGCCTTTCCTAACTTCAAAATGGAGATGAGGACCTGTTGATTTTCCGGTGTTTCCTACTAGACCAATGATATCGCCAGAGCGGACGGTGTCACCTTCTTTTACTTGCCTGTCACTTTGGTGTGCATAATAAGTATAGATGTTATTTTTATGGCTAATAATTGTTAACATCCCATAACCACCGCTAGTTGTAATTGTTCGCCATACCTTTCCCTCGCTCACAGCTTTGATAGGTGTTCCCACTGGAGCGGGTAAATCAATACCCGAATGGAAGGCGCCAATTTTCCCAGTAACAGGATCTACGCGTGTTCCGAAACTCGATGACACATAGCGGTCGTTATCTACAGGAATCTGAAAGTATTTTGAGATATCATCAGTATCAACGAGAGGACCACGTTCCTTTGAAACAAATCCACCGAAGACCCAACCTTCCCATTCATTATTCCAATTGACATAAATCCATTTAGATCTAACTCCACCTATCGTTTCGATTTCCTTTTTGGTATCTAATATTTTAAGTTTTTCATCACCTGGGATAGAAGTAACGACAGAGCCGTATTCGTTAGGTTCATCTCTCATTCGTAAATTTGTCGATCTAACGTAACGTTTATCTCCAGTTTTTAAATCATCCGGATTCTCTTGCGGAAATGAAATTTCTCCAGGTAACACTTCGTATGAGACAACTTCTGAGTTACTTAAATAACCACCAAACACCCAACCATTGCCATAAGCAGAAGAAACTTGGTACCAGTTCGAGGAGATTCCATCGATCGTTTCTTCGTTTGATGTGGAACTTTGAACGGTGACTTTGATTCCTTTTGGTAACCTTGCGATTACATAACCGTTCACATCGGGTTCTCCTCTCATGTTTAAAGAACTAGCGTTAACCCACAGTTCCTTTCCTTTTTTCGAGTCCGTGTAACTTATGCTAGTTGGTTCGGTTGTGGTTCTAGAAGGTATGGAAGATACATCTAAAGAGAGTCCTTCTGTATTTCTGGATTTTACGGCTGGTTTTGTTGGTTGTAATAAGTCTTGGGTGGTATATCCTTCTTGTTTTGATTTTGTTCGCACCAATACCCAATGAGAACCTTCTTTTTTTTCTGTTACATCTTGTTTTAAAACAAATACTACTTCGAGAGGATCCCCTTTTTTTACTTTAATCTGCGAACGCGTGTTAGGTTGCTTGTTCGGTTCTAGTTGTAAATAAAAATGATCAGAAGCTACAGCACTAATTGACTTGGATTTTTTATCAGTGGCTCCTGGTGCACTATTATGGTCAGAAATCCCTTCTGCTAATTTTAAATCAATGGGGGAAGAGGAAATTTTAAGGCCAGGGAATCTGCTTTGTACTTTAGAAACAAATTCGTTATACTTTTGGAGAATTTCCTCTTGTTTTTTTTGATTGGTTTTGATTAAGTCTGACTGCCTTTCTTTGTCGCGGTCTTCTAATTGTGTTTGGGACCAAAGAGAAATGTTACATAATACAAGTAAGAATGTGAATAAAATTATGTTTCGATTTTTCATAAAACAAACTTAAAATAACCAAAAAGAATCACTTTGGTCAAGGTTTTTTGTTTAGTCTTCTTCGGGTAAAAGAGGAGTAAGGAAAAAAGAAATAAATTCCAGTTTCCCTCTCATAGAAGATTTTTCGTAGATAGACGCGGTTTGGTTTTCGATGGTCCTCAGACTTTTTTTCCTAACGGCAGCAATTTGTTTTTGGGAAAAACCTCTTAACAAAAGAATAGCAATCTCTGTTTCTGCTTCTGTTAAATTCCATTCTAACATCTGGGCCTTAGCTTCCGCCCAAAATCCTATTTCAGGATTTTTTAAAATTCGATTGGTTCTTTTTAAGTCATGGATCTGTGTTTTTGCCTGCTTATTTTCCACAGCTTCTTTTTTGAGTTCTTTGTATAAAATAAAAACAACAAGGAAGGAAGAAATGGCAATGAATGATTCTATGGTTGCGATGATAACTCGAAATCGGTCGAAGTATTCAGGTGGTTTTGTAAGAGTGTATACTTCTTCAATGATCCAAACAATTAATGAAATCACATAAAAAACTAAAAAAAGGATACGTATGGTGCGAGTTTCCATCATATGATTCAATTTCACATTTCTCTAATGTAGAATCAAGTATGTTTCATAGGTAATTCCCACATTTGCGGTTTTCCTCTATTGGAAAAGTTAAAAATCTATGCGATCCTATTGACATGAAACGTTTGTTCTTTGCCGTTTTTTTATTGGGAATTGGCCTTACTTTTGGCAATTGTTCCAATTCAAAAAGTTCTGAAACCCGGATGCAGTGTATGGATCGGTGTGTGAAAGAACAGTACATTTGTGCCATTGCACTTGCTCCCCAATTAAACAACCCAGTTGCAACAACAACATCTTGTATTACTTTGTATGTAATATGTTATGAAAAATGCCCAGCCGCTTCGACAAGTACAAACACAACAACTAGTAATAGACGTTCTTCATCGAGTTCCAGTTCAGGGAATCGAGGTGGTAGTTCTTCTAGTGCAAACTCAAGTTCTGCAACGGGTGGTTCGTAAGGAAGTGGAATCTAATCAAGAACCAGTTTGACGGTAGATGATTTTTGCTCCGATCTGCAAATTTTTATATAAATCTAAAAAGATTTGGTTGGGAACCATTCCTTCTGGATCTCTTGAAAATTCAGGACGTAAACGTTTTAAAAAATACATCCCCATTTCCCCTTTGTTTTTAGCTTTGACCTTACCGCGATATTCACATTCAAAAAATCGTTTTACTTTATCGTAAGTAGTCTCTGATAAATTGATTTCACCAGCATCACTAGAACTTTCCATCCTGCTTGCAGTGTTCACAGCATCACCCCAAACATCATAAGCAAATTTTGATTTTCCAACAACACCTGCTACTACGGGTCCTGTGTGGATACCAATTCGAATTTCCCAGAAATCTTGGCCTAACATCTGTTTAAAGGATCGAATTTGTGTCATAAATGATTTGATTTCCATGGCAAACAAACAGGCATCTACGGGGTGAGTGAAATTTCCTTGCGGAATTCCACCAGCAGCCATGTAAGAATCCCCAATTGTTTTTAATTTTTCAAAATTATGCCTAACGGCTATATCATCAAATTGGGAAAAACATCCGTCTAATTGTTCAATCAAATCTTCCGGTGACAATGATTCTGCCGCTTTTGTGAAGTTTTTGAAATCAGTAAATAATATACTGACGGATTCATATTCCATAGGAACAACTTCTCCACGTTCAATGAGTTCATCCGCTAAATCACCAGGAAGTATGTTTCGAATGAAGTGAAGTGTTTTTTCTCTCTCTTTTTCCAAATCTCTTCGCAAATTTGCATTGTGAATTGCACCCGCAACTTGTTCACAAAAGGAAATGATTTCTTGGAATTCAATTTGTGTCCAAGGATTTTCTTTTGTTAGGCGAGTGACACAGACAATCCCGATGGTTTGGCCTTGGACCACAAGAGGTATATGCCCAAAAATTTCTAATTTAAAACTTTCAACGATTGAGGTATCGATTAGGGTTAGTTCTTTCCATCGCGAAGATTTTTTCAGATAAATTGGTTTTTGTTTTTGAAAAGACCGATAGAGGGAACCGATGGATGGAATCAATTTAGGACGGAATGTTCTTAGAAAATTTGTGACGAGTAATCCTTTATTGAATACTTCAGCACCTTCCATAAGAGGGACTAATGTATTGGATTTTGGATCTACTAATAAGATAAAACCTAATTCAACACGGTGATTCGCTTTTAAATAACTAAAAACTTCTCTTGTGATATCTTCAATTTCAGAAAAGGAATTAATTTTTCGATTGAATTTGTGAAGGTTTTCCAATTTCAAACGATTAGATTCTATGTTCTCTTTTTCTTCTTGGATTTTGGAGTTTACTGTTTTTAACTCATCAAGAAGATATCCTGTTTCAATTGTGCCTGCTATGTAATCAGCAATGATTTTGATCTGGTTGAGTTGTTGTTCATTTAATAAAAATATGCCTGAATAATCTAATAAATCCAGTGTTCCAATGAATTTATTGCGCAGGTAAAGTGGGACAATGAGAAGGGATTTTAGATTAGCTGATTTTTTATTTTCAAGTTCCACACCTTCTGTTTTATAAGTTTCAAAGTCTTCAATGTAAAAACTTCTTTTCCTTTTTCGAACATACGCGTGTGCATATGTAGTCACATAAGAATCGGAAACAGGGATTGTCCTTCCCATAATCTCTAATTTTACCGACTCGGAAAGTTCTTCTGGAAAGTTACTGTGAAAAAACTCTAAGGCATCTAATTCTTTTTTATAAACGTATAAAAGATAATGTGGCACTTTGAATTTTTCTCTGATATAAAATCCAAGTATTCTCAGAACATCTTTTAAATCAGTTGCTGAGTTGATTTCTCTCAAGAGGCCATCGAGGTCGGAAAGTTGGCCATATGAATCAACAAGTTTGTTCGAAAATTCTTCTGACTGCGTTTTTGTTGAGAGAAGATCTTTTTCTTTTTCTTCTAATTCCTCATTCAGTAATTGAATTTTAGATTTTAAGACGGTAACAGTATTTTGGTTTTCTTCATTTTGCTTGTATAATTTAGTGATTCCATAAAGAATTCCTAAAAACAAAAAACCGATCAGATAGATAACATAGATCATTTGATTAGGATTTTTGCTCCCCGTTTTTGTTGGGTATATAGTCTTTCAAATTTATCATTTGGGAGGATTCCAGAATCGTCTGCTAAATCCGATTTTAATGCTAACAATTCGTAAATAGGGAATTGTTCTCCTTCGTAAGTATTGATCATTCTTTGGTTGTCGATATGGAATAATCGTTTCACTTTGTCCATTGTTTCTTGCGAAATGTTAATCGAAACACCAACTCCACCACGTCTGATGGCTTGTGTTTGTGTGACCGTTTTTCCCCAAACATCATAATTGAATTTTGATTTTCCAATCACTCCCGCAACAACAGGTCCTGAGTGAATTGCAATGGTGATGCCATTTGGTTTGAATGGAATGTCTTTAAAATCTTCCATCATACGAATCACTTCGTTTTTAATTTGTAGGGCAGCGAGGCAAGCATCAACTGCATGAGTAAAGTTGCCAACTGGTAAACCTCCAGCAGCTAAATACATATCACCAGTCATTCTTAATTTTTCCATTCCCTTTGTTTTGATAATCTCATCAAAACGAGAGAAATATAAATCAAGTCCTTCAATCAATTCTTCTGGAGTGAGTAGTCCTGTAATTTGAGAGAAACCAGGAAAACTTGTCATGAGTAAAGTTACATTTTCAAATTCAACAGGATTCACTCTTCCTTTCTTTTGCAGTTCTTCTGCTACATTTTTAGGGAGGATGTTGAGTAAAAGTGAATCGGATCTTTGTTTTTCTTCTTCAATTTTTTTAAGTAAAAAGTGATTGTTGATGGCACTAGCAATGTGTTCCGAAACACCCACGATGGAATCAACTTCTTCACTGGTAAAATGTATGGTTTCATCATTGATACCATACATAGCCATTGCCACAACTTCATCATTATTCACTAATGGAGAAATTAAAAAACCTTTCATACCTGATTTTTCAGTAATTTGTTTGTCAATTTGATAAGGCATTGATTTTGGAACATGTTTCATGTAAAAATGTCTTTTTCGTAAGTAACATTTATAAACAAATCCACTTTCTTCTTTGAGAGGAAATCTTAGGGTTTTAAAAAAATTCACATTTTCATCATTTAACAAATCAAAGCCGGAATGATTTAAATAACGAAACTCATTGAATTCTTTGTCGAGAAAATACAATACACAGTTTTCAATTTTATAGTTTTTACGAATGAAGCCAAAAATTTCAGCAAGAATATTTTCTAAGTTGTTTTGAGAGTTTATCGTTTTTGCAAACTCATTCATTTTTTGAATTTCTGCTTTTGCTCTTTCCGATTTTTTTCGTTCATCTTCCGTTAATTGGAGTAATAATGAATTTTGAATTGCACCCGCGATTTGGTCACAAAAACCAGAAATACGTCTGAGCACTTCGCGAGTAACTTCCATTGGTTTTTGGTAGGAAGTAAAATAGGCAATCCCTATCACTTCGTTTTGTACAACCAGTGGGACCGCAATAAATGAAGTTAAACTTAACTTAGAAAAAATTTGTTCGTCTAACTCAGATTCGTATGATTGGGGAGGTTTAGGAACAAATAATGTTTTTTTACGCAAATACGTTTTATAAATGATCCCTCCTCTTTCATTTAATGGAACTCGAAAGGATTTTGCGAAATGTAACTGTTCTTCTGTTGCATATGTAGGAATTGTAGTTTTGTAAGTATACAATTCCTTTTTTTTGGGATCAATTAATTGTATGAGTGTAGCTTCAATTTCAAAACTCTTTAGTATGTAGTCAAACATCTCATCTATGATTTGAGACAAACTAGATTCAGAGTTTATTTTTTTAGTAAATTCATTGAGTTTGACAACTTCGTTTTTGGCATCTTCCATTTGCAAACGAGCGTTATCTGCAATGAACTTCTCTCGGTTCATTTCTTCCACAAGAATGGAATTTGTTACGGCAGTTGCAATGTTTTCAGCAGTATTCTCTACTAATTGTAATTGTGCTTTTGAAAAACTAGATCCTTTTTTTTCGCTGAAAATAGCCAACATGGCGATGACTTTTCCTTGTGAACTCAAAGGAATGATCATTCCTGGATTTTTCCCAATCAATTGGATGAATTTTTGATTGGATTCATTTAAACGTGATTCCCATACTTTTGCAAATCGAAAAGGTCGATTTCGTTTGTAAACATGGTAAAACAAACCAGCGCTTGGATCTAATGGGAAACTGACACCTCGAAATTTAGATTCAAGTTGTAATTCGGATGTGGAGGAAACTAACGCTTTGTGGTATTGGAGTTTGCCATTCTCTGAATCGACAAGTAATAGTATCATCGAATCACAGAATACCTCTTCCTTTAAATATTCGAAAGCTTTGTTAAGGATACTATCTAACTCAAGAGATGTGTTGAGTGTTTTTGCAAATTCATTGAGTCTTTCAATATTAGCTTTTGAAACTTCTAATTCTTTTGTCCTCTCAACAACGATATCTTCCAGTCCATCTTTTAAGATATTGAGTTCTTTGTTTGAAATTTCTAAACTTTCTTTTAATTTTTCGATCGATAAATAGGCTCTTGTGAATCCATAAGACAAAATATATCCTTGGAACAAAATAAAACCTAAAAATCCAAAAGGAGTGATATTCATTGTATTGATGATATTGTTTTGGTATAAAATGTCGTGTACGACGGTGCCAAAAACAAAACTAAAACCGATGAGAGATAAACCTGCTCCGACTGTATCGGAACGATAGGCCATGATTATGGCAATGGTGATACGAACACAAACGAGAATGAGGAAAATTTGAAAATAATGTATTTGTGAAGTAAAAACAGAGACAGGTAAAAACAAAGAAACCAAAAAAGGTGTGATGAGGGTATAAAGAACATACATTGTCCTTTGCCCCACAGTTTTAGGGAAAACCAATCGATAAAAATAAGCAAAAACAATGGTTGATATATAAATCGTTGCAAATTCCAATCGAATGAGGGCAGACATCGGAAGCGATGGAATGATGTCCAAAATATTCCTCTCACCAATCGTGAGAAGGCGCATAACAATGAGTAAACTAAATAGTGCGATGAACAAACTTGCTTTGTCTTGCCTTCGCATGAGAAACAAACCAAGGTGATACAATGCCCAGAGAAAAATACTTCCTGCTAAGAAGGAAGTGATTTGGTAACTACGATTTACCTTGTCGTATAACTTACGTCTTTCGCCTATTTCCATACTTTCCCAAAATCCGCCTTTCGAATAATGGAAATTGGATATTTCATATACAATTTCGGTTTCGCCAGAAACGGGTTCGAGATCCACTAAGATGGATTTGTAGGAAGGTTCAAAATAATTTGGATTGATTCCAAAACTACCTTGTTCCACAACCAATTTCCCATTGATGTACATTCGGTACGCAGATGATAAATCCAAATTGTGAAAGGCTAAAGTTGGTGTGTTTTCAGGAAAAATTACCTTTAGTTTATATGTCGCATATCCATAACCACCAAGTGTTTCACCAAACCAATCCACACCTTTCCAATTCGATGGAACTACTTGGTAGATGAACTTAGGTTCTTTTCCTAGCTCTTTTTCAATTTGAATGCCACTTAATGTTTCTTTCCAATAAAATTCCCATTCACCATCCAAGTTGATGTTTCCATCACGGAGGAAATCCCATGAAGACAAGTCGATTTTACCTTTTTCAGCAATTGGCTTGTTCCGATTGACTTCTCCGCAGGAAAAAATGGAGAAGAGAAGGCAGAATGATACAACCAAATGATACGTTTTCTTCATAGTTAGGCTACAAAGCCTATGAGAAGGAAAGGAAATGGAAAGGAAAAATTTAAGGATAACTCAGATTTATTTGGGAAGGATCAAAATGTTTCTCTAATGAAGGGACTATTGCATGTAAGATCTCTTCTGTTTCTTCTTTTGAATACGAAACAATTTTGTCTTTTTTTTCAAAAGGATGAAATAAAATGGAAGAGTCCTTTCGTTTGTCAGTGATCTGTTTTAAAAAATCGAGATTCATTCGAAACCCTCCTACACTGAGTTCCGTGATTCCGTTTGGGTTTAGTTCTTTCCCTAATGTTTCGGCTAACGATTGGTAATGGAATTTCCAATCTGGAATTCTAAGGACAGGATCAATACAAACTCTTACTTTCCATCCGACCTCGATTGTTTTTTGCATCGTTTTGATCCTAGCTTGTAAAGAGGGAGTTCCATGTTCAATCGTATCAATGACAATTTGTGGGCTGATTGTCCAAGCAAGGATGATATTCGGGTTTGGTGTTAGATGGGCAATGGATTGGAAATTGGTAGATTTTGTTCGGATTTCCAGGGTTAAATTTGGTTCCGTTGAAGCAAATTGGATCCAATTTTTTGTCGCAGGGAAAAACGATTCCAATGCCAACAAATCTGTGTCATACGAAAGTGCCAAATATAAAGATCCATTGTTTTCTAAGAACTTTTTTGTTTCCGTAAAAAAATCTTCCCAATTTACAAATAACACAAGATTTGCGGAAGGAAACATCCCTTGCAAGTAACAATACTCACAATCGTAAATACAATTGAGTGCTAACGTATTGTAATAAAAATGTTTGTGGGAAAAATTAGGTGAAAAGTCACTTCCTGGGTATAAAAAATGTTCTTTTTTTTCGGCTAACACCAATTTCGGAGATTGTTTTTGGATTCGAAAGTTTTGGGAATTACGATTAAAACTGTCTTTGTAATGACGAATGGGAATTTTGATCGCATTTGGAAATTTGGATAGGATTTCCTTGGTCCGAAAGTGATCAGCAACTGCTTCTTCAATATAAATATGTGAAAATGATTTAAACATGGAGTTGTTTTTTCCATTCCTCCACAAATGTTTTCACTTCCGATTTCGATTTGATTTTTGGAACAAGTTCTAAGTTGGGCATGGGTATCTTTGTATTTGGATAACGCAAAAAATAAAATCGTAATGATTTTTTAAGATCATGTTTCATAGTTTCCGTTAGGCGTAGTTCTTTCACTTCTTTCCAAATGTCTGGCCAAATTTTTGTTTCAAATGGATCTTCAGTCACCCAAGGAAGAGGGGTAGTCCATTCAAAGAATAATGGTTCCATCACATTTGTTACTATGGATTCCACAGTTTCTGGTTTGCAAAAATTCCCTTCTAAATGATCAGAGATGACTTTCCCAATCGATATATTTTCCAAAGGAAAATAAAGGGATGCCGCTTCAAAAAATCCAGATCCTTCCATATCAACAAGTGATACCGATTGTAAATCCGTTTCATTGAAGACTTGGAACTGGTTCTCTGTTTTGGTTTTGGAAACAGGACGATCAAATGTCGTGAGGTTTGTTTCCATTGGAAATACAGATGAAGTCATCCTTTCTGGATAATAGTCCTTCCCAGTGACAAAGTCAGTGATTTTATGAATCCAAAAGAAGTCACCTACCTTCCAATTTGGTTGATTGGAACCTACAATTCCTAAATTCCAAACTTTCATTTCATCTCTTTCTTCTTTCGGCAAAAGGTGTGCAAACTCGGAAACAGCAAGTGCCATTGCAATTTTTCCAATGCCTGAAATGATGATGTACATTGAATCTTTTTTGTAGATTCGAAATTTACCAGAGTGGTGGACCGGTTTTGCATTTGTTTTTTGGATCCAAGGTTTTGCTTCGGAAAGAACTGCAAAAAACAATGATGGCATAGTCTAAAATTGAAGGAGGGGGTCCTAATGCAAAGAAAAGTTTTGTTTGCTATTTTTCTATTTGTTGGATTGAATCTGTATGCTGGAGGAAAAAAAATGTCATTTCATAATTTAAAATCTGTAACCATCCAAGGAAAGGAAATTTCTCTAGGTGATTATAAGGGCCATCCCGTTCTTGTTGTCAATGTAGCATCTAAATGTGGTTATACGCCGCAATATGAAGGATTGGAAAAACTCCATCTCGCATACAAAGATAAAGGTTTAAAAGTGATTGGTTTTCCTTCTAATGACTTCGGCGGACAAGAACCTGGAACGGAAGCTCAAATTGCAGAATTTTGTAAGCTTAACTTTGGGGTGAGTTTTGATCTGATGAAAAAAACAAAAGTTCTGGGAAATGACAAAGATCCAGTGTACCAATTTTTAACTGAGAATGCAAAAGAAAAAGGTGATGTAAAATGGAACTTCGAAAAGTTTCTCATCGATAAAAATGGAAACGTTGTGAATCGATTTCCATCTTCCACAAAACCTGAAAGTGTCGAACTGAAAGCAGCCATTGAAAGTATTTTATAAGAAAACATTCTCTTTCTTTTTATATTCGTTTTTTGTGTTTGGGTTGTTTGGGCAAACCATTCCTAACAACCTAAACATCATACGAACCAAAACTTCTGAAACAGTTTCCATGGATGACATCATCAAGGAAACAAAACAATATGATGTAATCGTACTTGGTGAAGAACATGATAATCACGAATTACATCGGTTTTACGAAGGGTTCTTACGTACACTATATGCAACAAATGTGGTAAGTTTATCACTAGAAATGTTGGAAAAAGACCAACAATTCATTGTGGATGAATACCTCAACGGAACCATCTCGGAGTCTCAATTTTTAACATCCATCGTACATTGGAAAAATTTCAAAACGGATTATTTGCCTCTTGTCAATCTAACAAAGGAATACCAATGTAAAGTGATCGCTGCAAATCCCCCACGTAGGTATGTAAATTTGATTTCCAAAAAAGGACTTCTGGCATATCGAGATTTTTCATCTACTGCATTAACCTTTTTGCCACAAGCCTACACCTTAGAAAAATATCTCACCAAAGAATACAAACAAAGGTTAACTGATCTTTTTGGTGGGGTCGAACATTCAAACCAACATAAAACCAATCTCCAATATATGATTCTTGGCCAAGCTACCTGGGACCAAGGTATGGCGGAGGCCATTTCCGCCGAAATCCATAAATCTGGTAAAAAAGTGGTCCATTTGAACGGACGTTTTCATTCCGATCGAAATGGCGGAGTAGTGTCTAGGTTACGAGAAATGGGTTATTCTGTAATGGTTTTATCCGGGTTTCCCAAGGGGAGGGAAGAGGAATCAGATTTTGTGAAAATCGCTGATTTTGTAATTTTAACAAACGACCGATAAGAATAGGGAGAACCTATGTCGGCACTTTCTCCCAAATACCTTTGTCCTCATTGCCAAAAAGCATCTCGTTTGCCGGAACCCATTCCAAAAGAAGGAAAGTTTCAACTAACGTGCGCTCATTGTGCAGAAAAAGTTGTATTAAATTTTGTCGATTATCGATTTGAAATTGTTCAAATCCTTCCCAGTCCAAAAGAAGATCTGAAACAATCTTACCAAAGTTTTAAAATTCCAGTTCCCAGTATCACAGATTCAATTAAAGACTCTTCTCCCTCAAAAACTTCGAGTGGAAAACCAAAACCTTTTTTTGAAAAGAGAGTGGTTTGGGAAAAAGAACCAAAAAAAGAAAATGTAAAATTTAATACCAATCCCTTACGTTTCTCTCGAAGAAACAATAACACTCGAAATAATCCGTCTTCGTTTTCTTATTTACGTGTCGCCTTTACTGTCACATCGATCCTTCTATTTTTATTCATTGTTAGTTTTTCTTATTTTGTGGCAGGTGTACTTGCGACAAAAAAAGAAGTTCCCATGTATTTGGAAACTTTGTCAAAAAATATTCCAACAAAAATCTTGGATCGAAATGGACAAGTTGTAAGTGAAATTTTCCAAAAACGTACTTCTACTCTAAGTTTACAAGATTATCCAGAAGATATGATTTCTATATTATTGAATATAGAAGATCAAAAGTTTTTTTTCCATGGTGGGATTGATTATTCCGCCATCTTACGAGCCTTTTTTAAAAACATTATCAATCTAAGTTATAAACAAGGTGCATCTACCATCACCCAACAGTTGGCAAGGATCATTTTAGATGACAGACGTAAAAGTCTGAATCGTAAGTGGAGAGAAGCACAACTTGCGTTTGCCTTAGAATCAGTATTAACAAAAGAACAAATTCTCGAAACCTATATGAACCATGTTTATTTAGGCCATGGTGCCTTTGGATTTGGAGAAGGAATTAAGTTTTATTTCCAAAAAAATCCAATGGAATTATCGAAAGAGGAAATGGTGTTACTTGCTTCTCTTCCTTCAGCACCTAATAAGTATTCACCATTAAAAAATCCTGAAGATTCCTATACGCGTGTTCGCGCCATTTTGAATATGTTTAGGAATCGTGGCATTTATCCCAATTTGGACCGAGATAAGTTTGTTAGTTTTTATCATAATTTATCCACAAGGTCTCCAAATGAAACTGTCTTTGGCTCTCGTCATGACATTGCTCCTTATGTAACTGAACATGTACGTGCTATTTTATCTTCTCTTGAAGGTGAAAAAAATATTTATGAAAGTGGTGGATATACTGTAGAAACAACACTCGATCGGAATGCACAAGAATTGATTGGTCCCATTGTAAGGGAATACTTATCCAAAAACAAACGTTCTGGAAAAATTCAGAAAAGACGAGTACGGTTGAAACCTGAATCACCTCTGGACCTTGCATTTCGCCAAAAGATGGAAGAGATATCAATATTGAATGAGTTGGTATGGAATCCTGATCATTTAGATGGGGATAAAGACCAATCTGTTATCCAAGCAGCAATTGTCGGAATACAACCTAATACTGGACAGGTTTTATTCTTACATGGCGGAGATGAATTTAATTCTTCGAACCAGTTTAATCGAGTTACCCAAATGCGTAGGCAAACAGGTAGTTCCATTAAAGCAGTGTTATATGCGTCTGCAATTGATTCAGGGTCTATTCATGCGGGCATGAGAATCTTAGATGCACCCTTGTATTACCGTGGGGGTGGTGGAAAAGAATGGGCTCCTGAAAATTTAGGGGGAAGTTTTGATGGAGAAATTTCACTTCGCACAGCTCTTGTTAAATCCAAAAATACAGCAGCTGTACAGATTGCAGAAAGACTCGGTAGTTCTGGGATAGAAAAGTATTTTACCAAATTCTTTTTTCCAAATGAAACTGAGAAAAAAAATAGATTTCGCGGTGATCTTTCTTTGGCTCTTGGTACACTTGAGATTTCACCATTAGAGATGGCTTCTGCTTTTACAAGTTTTGTGAACCAAGGCACAATCAAACGCCCTTACTTAATCCAAAGGATCAAAAATTCCAAAGGGAATGTCCTTTACGAAGTAGGAGGAAGTGATGAGTTTAAATTAAAATTACCTGAGGAGAGACAAGTAATTCGGCCTGATTCTGCTGAAGTGATGATCTCATTATTACGGGATAGTGGTAGGGCAAGTGGCGTACGAAACGGTGGTTATACGGGAGATCTAATCGGTAAAACTGGTACCACAAATGATTATAAGGATGCATGGTTTGTAGGAGCAAGACCAGATTTATCTCTTGCGGTTTGGGTTGGTTATGACAATCCAAAATTTGGAATGGGTCCAAGTGGTCTTGGTGGGGCAGTGGCCGCTCCTCTTTGGGGTGAGATTCTTGCCACAATCGATAAAAAAAGTATCTTACCAAAAACACAATTTAGTTTGCCAGTGTATGCAAAACCTTACAAAATTTGTACATTATCGGGAAAACAAGCATCTCCTACCTGTCCGAGTACACAGGAATTGTATTTATCTGATTATCCACCAGAAGGCCCGTGTATGGAAGATCATAAATCTACTTCCTCGGATCATAAGGATTTAATGAAAGGATTGTATTAATTGTACCAATTGTTGAAGTTTCAAAATTTTGTATTCGCCTTTGTGTTGTATGTTGGTAGTTATTTTGTATCTGGGATATTATTTCCCCTTTTAGCAAATGGTGCATACGAACAAGCTTATGAAATGGAACAAACAAATACGTTATTTGCGATTCCCTTATATGAAAAAGCACTCAGTCAAAAACCTAGTGGTAAATTACAAAAAGCTGTTGTTTCTCGTTTATTCTTTCTCTATAAAAAACATTCAAAGTTATTAGATGCTTTGTTTTTAGGAAGTCGTTTCCCATCTCTTATTCCATCAAAAGATCGTTCATGGATTTGGAACCAACTTACTGATATTTATAAACCAATCAATGTTTCAGAATTATCTTCCACATATGTATTGGCTACAAAGGCAAATGGAGAGAATTCTAGTGAATTGCGAGAACATTTGAAACAACGAAATTTGCCAAAATTATATGAATTTTCTTCCATACTCTTGTTAAAACGCAAACAATACAAAGTGATTTTATCTCTTTACGAAGAAAATCCTAGTATGTTCCTTACGCCATTATTCATCGGGATATCTGAATTAAAATTAGATACAGAACAGGGAAAAGAATTCTTAAAAAAAATTTTAACCGATTCTGACAAAGAACGAACAGACCAAGAAAAATCTGATATATTGTATCTAATGGGAGTCCATTATCGTCAATCGAATGAACACGAGTTATCTGCTCGTTATTTTCGAATGAGTGGTAGTTTTTTTGCAAAACCCAGAGCTGATTTGGAGGCTAGTAAATCTCTCGTGTTACAAGGAAAAACGAAAGAGATGTGTTCTACATTTAAATTTTTTGTATCTCCATTTGATGAGATCGAAACTCTCCTTCATTATCATTGTTCTCCCAATGGTACACAATCATCACGACCTATTTTTGCAAGCATTCGAATCCTCGCTGAAAGAGAAGGGAACGAGTTTTTAAATGTGTTGTATCCAAAGGATAGTTTATGAACCAATTGAAAGAAAAGCTTCTTCTGATCGGCATCATATGCATTTTTCTTTTTATTACTTTACCTGTATTATCAAATTTCCTTGTCACTCCTGATGAAATTCTAAAGTTGGAATTCCAAACAAACGTTAGGAGCCAGTTACGTTTTTGTAAACAAAATCCCATCCAAGTGTATGGAAGAAATCCAATCGGTTCTTTTACCAACTGTGTAGCAGTTTTGGAAAGTGAAGTGACATTGGAGTCTTTTTTCCTAGAACCTTTAGAGGAAACAACAGAAACTCAGTGGGCCTTTTATGATTCCGCAGGAAAACAAATCTTTCCTTCTGTTAGTTGGGAAGGTGTGGACCCTATGGTTTTTGTTTCTCTGGTTCGTTCCAAACGAGGCCAATTTGGAGTTCAGTTGCAAAAGAAAAAGGATGGAGCTTATTTTTTTTATAGAACGAAGTTACTGAACTGGGTGATCTAAAAGGTTGTTTTTTTCCTGAAGTATCAAGTTAGTTAGAAAAAAATTAGCAAAGAAGATGGTTCCAACTGTAGTGTTGGATTTTGCGACATGTGAATTTCTATAAATGCCTATTGATGGAGTATGATCATGCAATTGTCGGATTTAGGTTGGAGTTCTTTTTTTGAACTGAATTTTGATAAATACAAAAACCAAGGTCTGTTGGCGATGCGTATCATCAGAGAGAACCGAGAAAAATATATAGCTTGTGGTGAACATGGAGAATATAACTGCGAGGTTTCAGGAAAATTCCGGTTCCATACCGTCACTAAAAGTCAATTCCCAGCAGTAGGTGATTGGGTAGTTACTTCCGTAATTGAAAATGAAATGAAAGCAATCATACATGCAGTTTTGCCAAGAAAGACTGCTTTTAGTAGGAAAGTTGCTGGCCCAATAACGGAAGAACAAGTAATTGCAGCAAACATTGATACAGTCTTCATCATCACCGGATTAGATTTAAATTATAATTTAAGGCGTATCGAACGTTTTTTATCAATCGCATGGGAAAGTAAAGTTTTGCCAGTGATTTTGTTAAATAAAGCAGATCTTTGTCCTGAAGCTGAGTTGCGTAAAATTGAAGTAGAGTCAATCGCCATTGGAGTTGATGTTTATACGCTTAGTGCAACTCAGAATGTTGGAATCGATATTTTGAAAAAATACATTCAAAAAGGAAAAACTATTGCCTTTCTCGGTTCATCAGGAGTTGGAAAATCTACGATCATTAATTCTCTCCTTGGGACGGAACAAGTAAAGGTAAATGAAGTTAGCGAATTAGGAAGTCGTGGCAGACATACAACAACTTATCGTGAATTATTCGTACTTTCCAATGGTGGTATGATCATTGATACACCCGGAATGCGCGAACTACAAGTTTGGGGTGAGGAAGAAGGATTGAAGCATGTCTTTGATGATATCGAGAAAGTGAGTTTAAACTGTCGATACCGCAATTGCAGTCACCAAAACGAGCCGGGTTGTGCAGTTCAAATCGCGATCCACAATGGAACTCTTGATCCGAAACGGTTGGAGAGTTTTTTAAAAATGAAAAGAGAATTTGCCTATTTAGAAGATAGACAAACTATGAAGGCAAGTGCAATAGAAAAGGCAAATTGGAAAAGAATTAGTAAACTTGCGAAGAACATAAAAAAGAATAAATCGGAACAAGATTGATTCTTTGAATTAGCTAATTCAAACATCCAAAACACCTTCACCATCCTGGCTACGTTCGCGCGGGCCCGTCGTCGATCTTTTCCGCATCGTGCGGAAACTTCTCCCTATGGGTCGAAGTCGCTCGGGTTCTATTCGAATCCTTCAATCGGTTGTTAGTTGGGGATTTGTTAGTGGTAAGAGTCTTCTTAGTTTGGGCAGGGAAGGTTCGCCCACCCTTCACTCCGCCATCCTGGCTACGTTCGCGCGGGCCCGTCGTCGATCTTTTCCGCATCGTGCGGAAACTGCTCCCTATGGGTCGCAGACGATCTCCTCTATTCGAATCCTTCAGTTTGGTGTTAGTTGGGAGTTTGAATTGTGGTAGTAGAGACTTGATTGGGCAGGGAAGGATTCGAACCTTCGAAGGTAAAACCAGCAGATTTACAGTCTGCCCTCGTTGGCCACTTGAGTACCTACCCGAAGAAGTTGCATGGAGCCGCCTGAGGGATTTGAACCTCCGACCGGCTGTTTACAAAACAGCTGCTCTACCACTGAGCTAAGGCGGCATGCATATCCAATTTTTGTGAAAAGCCGTTAAGGTCAAATAAAAATTCTTTGAGTGGTGATGGATTCTCACAGAATGACCCTAGATGGCACTGTTTTTTGTGAATTCTTTAATGACCCTATCCATTTTGGGATTTTATACTGGTTATTTTTTTAGGAAAGTTGACATTACAAAACATCGAATCGCAAATTTGATTGGGATTGGCTCAAATTTAACAGCTGCGGTTTATTTATTGTGTATCAAATATTTGTTAGGTGGTATATCTGAGTTTCAGATTTATCCAACAGCACCTGATTTTGTCATTCATACCCATCGTTTTTTTGCTGCGATCAGCCTTGTTTTGATGCTCGTGATGGGTTTCACTGGATGGAAAAGAAAACGAAATTTGCATGTAAAATTGCATTACATCTTTTTGCCTTTGTACACGATTGTTTATATCTCCGGTCTGTTTTTATTTCAATCAAAACCGCTTTAAGGAATGTTCATGGAAAAAATTGAAGTCGCAAAGAAATTTGCAAATGATATCCGAATCCAAGTAATCAAAATGGTTACGGCAGCTAATTCTGGTCACCCAGGCGGACCACTTGGACTTGCTGATATCTACGCTGCCCTTTATACTTCTATTCTTAACCATGATCCCAAAAATCCAGAATGGTCCGAACGAGATCGTTTGATTTTATCCAATGGACACGTTTGTGCAGTTCGTTATGCTGCCATGGGACTTTCTGGTTACTTCCCGGTGGAAGACCTGTTGACATTCCGAAATATTAACTCTTATTTACAAGGACACCCTTCAACTCGTTATATGAAGGGAATTGAATCTAGTTCGGGTTCCCTTGGACAAGGTCTATCTGTTTCCGTTGGGCTTGCACTTGGAGCAAAGTTAAAGAAAGAGACATATAAAATTTATACATGTATTTCTGATGGCGAATGTGGTGAAGGAATGACTTGGGAAGCAGCACAATCTGCAGTTCACTTTAAAACAGATAACCTCATTGCCTTTATGGATCGTAACTACATTCAAATTGATGGTAACACAGAAGAAGTAATGAAGTTAGAACCATTGGATAAGAAATTTGAAATGTTTGGTTGGAATGTGATCAATGCAGACGGACATAATATGGAAGAAATTTTCTCTGCATTTGCGAAAGCAAAACAACATACTGGTGGACCAACACTGATTGTCTTTAGAACCATATTAGGCAAAGGTGTTTCTTATATGGAAAACAATCCAAAGTGGCATGGTACTCCACCAAATAAAGAACAAGAAGCACAAGCTCTTGCAGAATTAGCTTAAACTTTTTGTTTCGATTGACTTTTTCATTTTAATCAAGATAGTTTTTGCATGGGACAAAACTCCTTTCCTGATTTTTACCCGGATGATATCACTCGTTTATTGTATGATTGGGAAGTCGCACCTACAGAAAAAAAACGTTTTATATTAAAACTTATCGCTTCACGTATTCCTTGGCAAATTCAATTGGAATCTGCCTTGGATGAAGTGAAAGATCCTTATCTTCGTGTCCAAGCAAGAAATCTAAAATCAGAAATTTTACGGCATCGTTTAAGGCATTCGTTCTTCAAACTCACGTTACGTGGGAATACCAATCATTATAAAGATTTAGAAGAGATGGTTGTTCAACTTTCTAGTATTGGTTTTCCTGATCAAAATTATGCAGAAATCAAACATGAATTAGATCGAATTGCCCTTCGTATTTCTGAGTTATATGATGATCATTCAGGTTATCTAACGGACGAACTCAAAGTACAAATCCTTTGTCAAGTGATGTTCCAAGAAGAAGGTTTTGTTGGAAATATCCAAAATTATAATGATCCGGGAAATTCCTATTTATTCCAAGTTATCAAAAGTCGTTTGGGAATTCCAATTTCATTGTCTGTTGTATACCTTCTTGTTGCACAACGTCTTGGTTTACCTTTATACGGCACCAATTTACCATTACATTTTCTCTTACAATATGAATCAGATGGTTATTTCACATACATCGATCCTTTTCATGGCGGGGTTTTATTAGATAAATTTACCTGTGAGAAATTTTTGGAAGCGAATGGATATTCCAACTCACCAAAATATTTCACAAAGGCATCTACACTATCTATGATCAAACGTATGTGTCGCAATTTACTCCACATATATAGAGACAATCAGACCAAAGAAATGGAAAATATGATTAAGGATCACCTTCAGATTCTCGAAAGTCGATCCACACATGTTGAATAACGGATGAAGTCTAAATTCAATATCCAATCTGTACTATCAAAATTTGATAAAAATTTAGACAGTATCATTCACGAAGACATTCCTATTCTCAAAAAAATAAAAAAACAGGTAATCACTTCTGGTGGAAAAAGGATTCGACCTTTTGCACATTATCTTTTTTGCCAATTTTTGGAAGTAAAGGATGTTAGTTGGTTAGATGTGGGAAGTGTAGCAGAACTCATTCATGCTGCCAGTTTACTGCATGATGATGTTGTTGATAATGCCCCAATCCGCCGTGGGAAACCTACGATAGGTGCAAGTTTCGGAAACAAAACAGCAATCCTTGCAGGTGATTATTTATTGGCATGTGGAATCAGCCGACTCAATTCCCTTGGAAATCCTGAACTGATGGAAATTTTTTCCCAAGTGCTTCGTGATTTATCAGTGAGTGAACTCTTGCAAATGGAATGGGAAAAAAATCCTAAAATCACTCTTAAGATTTATGACCAAATCATTTATGGAAAAACTGCCTCATTGTTTGGTGTTTGCACAGAATCAGCTGCTATCCTAGCAAACAAATCAATCTCAGAAAGAAAACAGTTTCGCCAATTCGGAGTTAGATTAGGAAAATTATTCCAGAAAAAAGATGATTGTCTCGATTATTTTGAAGATTCAAAAACAAGTGGAAAAGAGTTTTTAAAAGACTTTAAAAACGGATTATTTACCTATCCAGTTTTGTTATTACGATCAAAACTTAGTATCATTGAAAAATCTAAATTGAATCGAATGTTCCAAAAAGAATTTCGAGATGAAAATGATGAGAAAATCATCTTAAACTTAATGAAATCAAAAAATATTCCAAACATGCTTCATAAAGAATTGGAATCAGAAAAAAATGACTTATTACTCTTTTTAAATCAATTCCCTAAAACAGAAGAAAGGGAACTATTCATCGAACAACTAAATCGTCTTACTTAATTAAAATTTCATTCTGTTTCATTCGGATCTATCAGTTCGATCACAGGAAGTGAAATGGAAAAACATGTCCTGCCAGGTTCTGATTCTAGGGAAATGGATCCATTGTGTTTTTCAATGATGGATTTAGTGATTCCAAGTCCCATACCTGTTCCTTCCCCTTGTTGTTTGGTTGTAAAAAATGGTTCAAAGATCTTTTTTTGAATTTCAATTGGAATGCCAGGTCCGTTATCGATGACTTTTACTTCAACATACTTCCCATTTTTTTCAGAACTAATGGTAAGATTACCTTTTTGTTTCATAGCTTCCAAAGCATTTAATATTAAGTTCGTCCAAACGCGCATTAGGTCCTCGGGCCATCCAAGTAAAGTTGCATCAGTTAAAAATATTTTTTTTAAAGAAACTTTACTTCGCATTCGGTATTGGTAAATCGTAATCACAGTTTCAATGTTTTCGAGTAGAGTGAAAATTTTTCTATGTTCTGAATGTGTGATTCTTGAAAAGTTTTTGAGAGCAAGGATGATTTTTGATGAACGGTCAACAGCAATCTGAATGATTGATAGATGGAGCCTAAAGTTTTTTTCATCTAAAATTAAATCGGTAAGTTTTTCTTTTCCTTTTTTTAATAATAAAATTTGGTCTTCTTCAAGTTTCGTAATGCCAACATCCAAAAACTTTTCTAATGTTGCCTCGTCATAATCCAAATCATTATCTTTTAGTGTTTTTTTAAGATCGGATTTTTTCTCCTTACGTTCTGTATAACTAGCCAATAAACCAAAGTCCGATTGGTATCGGAAAAGCTGTTTTAATGTATTGATTTCGGATGTTGATAAACTGTCATAAATGTTTTCTTTGGATCCGAGTAAAGTTGTTTCGTTTTGTTTGGATTCCAATAGAGTTTCAATTGAAGCTTTAATGGCACTCAGCGGGTTATTGATTTCGTGGGCAACACCCGCTACAAGTTTCCCGAGTTCAGTCATTTTTTCTGATAAAGCTAATTGGTTTTCTGTTTGGCTTAATTGTAAAATTGTAGATTCTAATTTTTCTTTTTGTAATTGAAGTTCTTTTGTTCTCTCCGAAACCATAAACTCCAGTTCTTCGTTAACTTTTGTTACAGTCTGTTCTTTGATGATCCTGGTTTGAATTTGGAACTTTGAAATGACTATTGTAAAGATAGTCATTTGAATTGCGGCACCAATTTCATTTGCGGAACTTAGAAAAGGGAAAGAAGGAAGATAGCCAGTGTTAGTGAAAATTAGGAGTATTGTGCTAATTTGCCTTGCGAAGAAGGCAAAAAACAAAACATTGGCATGTTCCTTTTTTTTGATTAAGCAGTAGATCGAATATCCAAAAGTCGTAGTGGATAACATAAAACTGTTGGTGTAAATAAATCGAAAGTAAAGTTGAAGGTCTATGATTGCCAAAGTGGTAGACGTCAACATTAAATATATATAAAGTTTTATATATATATCAAAATTAGGATGTTCCTTTTTTGTATGTAAAAACTCTCGTAGGAATAAAACAAAGCCAATTGGACTTAATGACAATAGTCCCGGAACATAACGAAAAAACCATTCTTGATTGCTGAATCCATATTCATAAAACAATCCAGATCGTAATACATTCGTGAATAGGATTGTTATTATCGCAAAGGTTAATAGTAGAGATATTTTTTCTCTGAGTAAAACATACTGTGCTGCAGTAAACAAACACAATAGGATACAAAGTCCAAGGTAGAGTCCTTGCCATAAGGATAAAGACTTTGTATATTGAAATAACTCTGATTCTTTCCGAATATGAAAATTGATTCGATGAGTATCGTCTGATTGAATTCGGAATCGATATAATCCTTTTTCTTTCGCTGGGAATAAAAATCCTCCCGTATACGAAACTTCTGGAAGTTTTTTTCGAAACAAACCTGTTTCGAATTCTTTTAGTTTTTTGTTATTTTGGTAAATCTCACAATCAATCTCCGATAACATCCCATTTTCAAAATGAATGTAACGTGTTTGATCTTCTTCTAGTTGGATTTCATAATAATGGCTTTCTTTGGTGAATCCAAAGTAATAAATGGATTGTGATTGGCTATGAGTGATGGATAGAGAATTGGGACTAGTTCCAAGATGGACCAATTGAGGTTCCCCTTCTGCAAAAAGTAGAAAGGGAAAACATAAAAAACTTAGAACAAAACGAAACAAACCAGAGTGTAGTTTATTTACTGAGGAACGATATTAGGTGCGTTACATTTTATGGTTCCAGATATGATCACTGATTTTGCATCTCCACTTGTGTTTTGAACAATACAAGTTTTGTTATCAGACGTAAAACATCTAGAAGTAGTCGTGACAGAAGTACAGTTTACACCATCAGTAGTAAAACATTGGAGTAAAATGGTAGCAGAGTTAGTTGCTGTTGTTGAGTACGTACCATTGAGACGGATCTCAATATTAAAAAAGGATATTTGCTGAACGTTTTGGATGGAAGTATCAATATTGATCCCTTGGTTAAACCACTTCACTGTTCCTTGTGTGCCTTGCACTGTTTTTCCAAACAATCCACCTGCAAGGATAAATCCCTGTTGAGGGTCGATGTTCCCTTGGATTTGAGTGCTGTCGTATTGAAATCTGATGTTCAAAGTTTCTTTGGTTTTGAAAATTAATTGAGAAATCACAGAGAAACGAGTGTTATTCGTGCTTGTTCCTGTAGAACCAGTGGTTCCTGTAGTTGTCCCCGGAGTTGTTCCTGTTGTTGCAGTGGCCGGAGAGGCTTGTCCACAACTTGTTGTTACACTCGTATCTACTTCTCCATTGAATGGGTATAAAGCAGGGGTACTATCATCTAAGATGCTAAGAGCTGCATTATTATCATTTTTGAGGCATCCCCAAAAAAAAGGAACAAGAACCAATAGAATTGAAATCAGTCGGAGCATACCATCCAATCGTCCCAGGAATTCCCAATTGGGTCAAGAGGATTCAGAATTTCCTTGGGAAAATTGATGGAAATTCTAAAGTTGGCAGATGAGGTTTCCCATCGGTCTAAGTTCTGTGTTTTCGATCCAGGGACCACGTTCGATTTATGTCTATTCCCTGCTCATAGGCTTATTTTCCGGTTTTGGGGCCTATGGATTCAATTGGGCACTCACTTGGACAGAATCCTTTACATTTGGCAATTTGATAGGGTATGATCCAGGGACACCTGCAGGAGATTTGCATTTTCACTCTGTCGACAAAGTAGGGGATCTTTCCCCTCTTTGGATCCTTTTTTTGCCTGCCATTGGTGGCCTCTTTGTTGGTATCATTACTAGTTTTTTCTGCCAAGAGGCACAAGGAGGAGGGACAGATTCACTCATCCACGCTTTCCATTTTAATGAAGGAAAAATTAGCACCAAAGTTCCTTTTTATAAAGCACTAGCCACCATACTCACGTTAGGTTCCGGTGGTTCGGGGGGAAAAGAGGGACCAACTGCTCAGATTGGGGCTGGTTTTGGATCTAGCCTTGCTAACTTTTTGGGAGCAGGTGCCAGAGCAAGGAGAACATTGATGTTAGCTGGAACTGCTGGTGGACTGGGAGCCATCTTTCGTGCACCGTTAGGTGGTGCCATCACAGCAGTTGAGATGGTATACCAGGAAGATATCGAAAGTGATTCACTTGTCCCTTGCGTTTTGTCATCCGTAACTGCTTATCTTACTTACACGAGTATTGCGGGAAGTGGTTCAATCTTTTCTGTTAAAGAATATAGTTTAAATGATTACCGGCATATTCCCCTATACATTGTTCTTGGACTTTTGTGTTATGTGGTAGGTTATTTTTTTGTTAAGGTATACCATTGGGTACAGGATATTTTTTCCAAACTCCCTTTACCAAATTTCTTAAAACCTGCGTTTGGTGGACTCATTGTGGGATGTATTGCCTTATTATTCCCGGAAGTGTTAGGATCTGGATTTGGACTCATCCAAAGGATGATCAATGGAGAAGTGTTAACCTCAACAAGTTTTGGTTTTTCTGGACCGTTTTTTTTACTTGCAGTTGCCATCTTTAAGGTTTTTTCCACTTCCTTAACTGTAGGATCAGGAAGTTCAGGAGGATTGCTTGGACCTTCATTTGCCATAGGAGGTATGTTAGGTGCCTTTGTGGGGACAATGGCAAATGTATTATTTCCTGATCTCAACATCATCGTTTTCCCATTTTTACTCGTAGGCATGGGTTCATTTTTTGCAGGTGTTGCAAGAGCTCCAATTGCAGGAATGATCATGGTATGTGATATGATTGGAAGTTATGCATTACTACCTGCACTTATGATTGTCGCAATGATTGCAGTGGTTTTATCTCATAAAATTTCAATCTATAGGAATCAAATTAAAAACAGATTTTTATCTCCTTCTCACCATTGGGATATGAACCAAGATATCATGGATCGGATTCGCATTCAGGATCATTTTACTGAATTCAGAAAGTATGCGATGGTTTCGGAACATCTTTCCTTAACTCAATTACAATCCAATGCTCCTGGTATCCAAGCAAGTGATTTTATACTCATAGGATCCAATGAAGAATATAAGGGAATTGTCTCACTCAGGAAGAATAGAATCCTTCCAGAATATGAAGCAGAGCTTAAAAATTTAATCACTTGCGGAGAAATTGTACAGGATGTGCCTCCAGTGTGTCAAAAAGATACATTGGGAAAAGCTCTTCGTATCTTATTAGAATATGATGTCGACAAACTTGCTATAGTTGAAGAAAATAGATGTCTAGGATATTTGCGTTATATTGATTTATTTAATGCCTATCAAAATGAAGTGAAAAATAAAAATAAAAAAACAAAAGCAGTATGAGTATTTCTAAAAATTCAATTCATCATAAAATTCTAAAATTCACATCTAATTCTTGCCTGATTTGTATTTATATTGTAATAATAACTTTGTTTTTCAATTGTTTTGGTTCTGGGCAGGTGGTGGAAAAAAAACCAGACCAACATGTGAAACCAATTGTGATTCCTCCTCAATATTTAAAACCAATTGTCGGGAGAGTGGAATGGGTAGAGTTTCCAAACTGGAAATTAAAACTTAGAGCAAGAATTGATACTGGTGCTCTCTCTTGTTCCATTAATGCTGTGAACATTGAAAGAGTGGTTGAGAATGGTGAAACCTTTATTTTGTTTGATACTTTTGTAAACGAAAAACCAATTCGATTAAAAAGTAAGTTTGTAAAGGAAGCAAAAGTGACTAGTACTTCTGGTGTTTCTGAAAAACGGATTATGATTAGTGAAGTCATAAAAATTGGAAAATACAAGGAAGAAACCATGATCAATTTAAATGATCGAACAAATCTAAATTATCCGATTTTGATTGGTAGGAATTTTTTACGCGGTAAATTTTTAGTGGATGTGTCATTATCACATCAATTAGGGGATTAACTTGGATCGTAAAACCTATATCACAATTGTAATTTTGATTCTCTTACCCATTCTTTCTATTCTGTATAAATTGAATGTTGCTGAGTTATCGCTTTTGCCAGTAGCAGTTGATGATACAGTCAATTTACAAGTAGTGATCTCTCCAAAGGAAAATGTTGCCATCTCTGAAGTTGTATTTCCAATCCCGAAACAATTTGTGCAAGCAAAGGTATTAAAATCGAATACCAAAACCGATGATTTGGATTTTCGTGTACAAAAAAAACAGTATGGTCATTTGGGAATTTGGGAAGGGGAAGATTGGAATTCCCACATAGGTTATTATGCGAAAATCAAAATGTTGCCCTATGAGAACAAAGATCCAGAACCTGAAATTCCAACTCCTTCTAAAAAAACACTAACTAAAGAACCTTATTATCTTTCGTTAAAACAATTTTCCACGGATGAAATTTCTTTAGCAAAAAAACTTTATGAACAAATTCATCCGTATGATAAAGATAATGTAGCATCCGCAAAACAAATTTATTATTTTATTTCAGAAGAAATTATCAATTCCCATAAAGATATCACATTATCTGACACCATTCGATTGAATAGTGGAAATGCATATACCCAAGCCTTACTTTTTTCATTACTTTGCCGAATGAGAGGGATACAAGCACGAACTGTTGCAGGATTTGATTTGAACAGGCTAACCGAAAAGGACAACAAAAACAAAATCACTTTTTGGAATGAAGTAAGGTTTCATGGGAAATGGTATTTTGTATCTACTTATAAAAGTATTTTTGCAAGTCCTGTAACGGGTTATCTACCTCTTTGGAAATCGGTTGAAGAAAAAAGGAATTTAGGTGAAGACCCAGTAACGTTTCGTTATACGGCTTATATTACCAAATCAAATGTAAATCGATATAATTTTAAAGAATATAGTGAAGAGATTGCTTCTAGTAATAGTTTTTTAAGATATTATTCTCTTTATAGTTTACCAACACCTTTACAAAACTTGTTTCGTTTGGTGATATTGATTCCAATTGGAGCACTTGTGTTGTCAATTGCTAGAAATATGATTGGGATTCCTACGTTTGGAATTTTTACTCCTATCTTACTTGCTATGTTTTTTTATGAAACAAATCTATGGTTTGGGATTGGGTTTTTTCTTTTGATGATTGCCCTTGGTTTCTTTGAAAGGTTTGCCCTCGACAAGTTTTATTTACTTGCCGTACCCAGATTGTCTATATTACTCACTATTACTGTTCTCACTTTGATACTTTTTTCCATCATCAATGAAGAGATTTCTATATTTAACCAAATGAGTGTTACCTTATTCCCAATTGTGATCACAACGATATTTGTAGAAAGGTTTTCAATTATGATCATTGAAGAAGGAGTCATGAATACCTTAGTTACTTTGTTTGGGACTTTGGTCATCGCTCTCATCAGTTATATGATTTTTTTCTTTGGTTCCTTACAGATTTTATTTTTTACTCATCCAGAGTTACTGCTCATTGTGATTGCGATTCAAATATTTCTTGGTTTGTATAAAGGGTATCGTATTTCCGAACTTTTTCGGTTTAAGGAAATTTTTAAATCGTGATTTCCATTTTCCAAAAATTTGAATCAGCAGGTATTCTTGGAATCAATCGAAGGATCGGCGAATTCATCTTACCAAACAATCCACGTGAGTTTTATCCACTCGTGGATGATAAATGGAAAACAGCAGAACTCTCGAGACAGTTTCATGTTCCTATGCCGAAACATTATGGTGTCATTGATACCTTTGGTGGAATCCAAAAGACAAAAGACTTAGTCAAAGACCACCCTGGATTTGTGGTTAAACCAGCAAATGGTGGGATGGGAAATGGAATCTTAGTCATCATTTCTTCTGAAACATCGGAACACGGGAAAATTTTATACCAGAAATCAGATGGAAAGTTTTTACAAGAAAAGGAATTAAACCATCATATCTCTGGAATTTTATCTGGATTGTATTCACTTGATGGAAATTCGGATACCTGTATATTACAAGAACGTTTGGAATGCCATCCATTCTTCCAAGAGATTTCGTTTCGAGGTATACCTGATATCCGTGTCATTGTATACTTGGGATATCCTGTGATGGCAATGTTACGTTTGCCAACAAAGGAATCTGGTGGTAGAGCGAATTTACACCAAGGTGCATTAGGTGTTGGAGTAAACTTGTCAAATGGAACTCTCACACATTCAGTATGTAATGACAAACTCATTGAAATCCATCCAGACACAAAACAGACATTAAGTGGTCGTGTTATCCCTCATTGGATTTCAATCTTAGAGATGTCGTCGAGGTGTTATGATCTGTCTGGACTTGGATATTTGGGTGTGGACATAGTACTCGATGAAACAAGGGGTCCATTATTATTAGAAATGAATGCAAGACCTGGGCTTGGGATACAAATTGCAAACCGAGAGGGACTTGTCGGGAGATTAAAAATTGTGGAAAGGATTCGGAATTCGGCGGATGGACCAAAGGACCGTGTCCACCGAATCTTGGAAGAGTTTTAAACCAACTAAGCTGTTTGTTTTACTGTTTGGAATACTGTGCGATTGAGAAGAGCCATTGCTCCGAATAGAATTCCTGAATACACGAAATCACCTAAAATTGAGTTTTGGAAAAATGGAATCGCCATTACAAAACATTCTCTGAGACCAGAAACATTCAAACTATACATCCCACTTGTTGCCCATACGGCAAAGTTTGTCACAACAAAGAAAACAACGGAACCAATCAAAGTATATCCAAATGCTTTTGAAACTGAAGTTTTGATTTGTTTTCCAAACAGAACAGATAGAACCATAAAACCGTAAACAACTGGCATTAGGTCATGGAATCCAAGGTAAAAATCAGATACTAACATCGCCAGGATGGGAACCACTAGGGCTAACTTTCTTTCAGTCAAATAGGCACCAGAAAAGAGAGAAACAGCCAAAACAGGCGTAAAATTGGGAGGGTGCGGTAAAATACGACTTAGGACAGTGGCAATCACCATCAGGATGGCAACAGAAACTCGAGATTGGAACATAGGGATAGACTCGTAAAGGGGGGGGGCTTTCGCAAGATAAAATTTGCGTTTGCTTCCTTGGTAGATCGGGAAAAAATACAAAGAGTGAACCCTCCCAATTTTGATTCACCGATCCAAAACCTACTCAAACTTACCAGTGACCTTCGTAGTCCCGAAGGTTGTCCTTGGGACAAAGAACAAACCCATTTGTCAGTTATCCCCCATTTACTCGAAGAAACTTACGAAGTGGTTGATACAATTGAACGTGGTGATGATACCCATTTACGAGAGGAATTAGGAGACTTACTTTTCCAGATTACCTTCCATAGCCAACTCGCAAAAGAACGAGGGGCATTTTCATTTGATGATGTTGCAAATGATGTCTTTCAAAAATTGGTGTATCGCCACCCCCATGTGTATGGAAACAAACAAGGAATTGGTTCGGGTGAAGAAGTTCTCACCCAATGGGACCAATTAAAGCAGAAGGAAAAAGAGAAAAAAGGAATCGATAGTTCCGATACAAGTATCCTTGCAGGAATTCCGAAATCACTCCCTGCCATCCAACGATCAGAAAAAATCCAATCAAAGGTCACCAAACATGGGTTTGATTGGCCAACAGTTTCAGGAGTGTTTCAAAAATTCCAAGAAGAAATTGGTGAACTAGATGTGGAACTACAAAAACAAGGATCTCTCCATTCTAAAAAATTAAAATATGATGCCCACATTGAAGATGAATTGGGTGATTTATTTTTTTTACTCGTGAACTTATCTCGAAAACTCTCCATCGATCCTGAAACTTGCCTTCGCCGTGCGAATGAAAAATTTGAGTCTAGGTTTCGTACTTTAGAAGGACTTGTCGAACAAACAGGTAAAAATTTAAAGGATTATTCCCTTGAGGAACTTGATCGATTTTGGGACCAAGCAAAATTGCAATTGAGAAATATATGAATTCAATCGGTCTAAACGATTTACCTTTTTTAAAAGAACTATCGATCATCGCCTATAAGTGGTTATCTGAAAGATTTCCGATTTCAGATAACCAATCAAATTTTGATCCAAATTCTGAACTTATATTCCCCATTCGATGGAAAACCAAAATTGACGGTGAGATCTTTGAATGGGTAGTCTCTGATATGGGATCCATTACACTCAGGTTAGGTAGAATGGAAGGAAACCGCCGTAACCCAGCACCAATTTTTTATTTGAGCCTTCTGAAAAAAGAAGGAGCAGAGTTCCAATGGGCCGATCCTGAAGGGAATTCCGTATCTTTTCCTGATCCTTCCATCATAGATGATGTGAGATCCCGGGTTCAATTGTATTTGGATTCGGTAACTTGAAAGAGAATGTGAATGAGTGAGTAAAAGAATAGAATGAGAAATTTTCTGAGAATCATTCAGGGTTCCTGAATTTTAAATTGAGAATGAGACATTTAAAGGAATCATCACAGCCTATCACAAAAGCTGTGATGTTTTTATGTAAGAAAGTTAGGACAAACTGTTAGGATTCTTTAACGTCCATCCCCACTTTTTTTTCAATGTTCTCAATTCGTTTGAGCCATTTGTTTAGGTTCACAATGTTTTTGATATTCACGCGGTATTTTTGGAACTCTGGGAAAGTAAGTCCTAAATCCCAACCCACATACACATCTTTTGTTTTTGGTGAAGTTCTTAAACTTGATCCACCTGCTATAATTGTTCCATCAACGAGTGTTAAGTGGTCACTAATGGCACAAGCTCCGCCAATGATCACGTGGTTTCCTAAGGTAACACTTCCAGCAAGACCTGATTGGCCAGCGATGATTACGTGATCTCCCACCTTACAGTTGTGAGCAACGTGAACCATATTATCAAACTTACATCCGTTCCCAATAGTTGTATCTGTTAAGGCTCCTCTATCGATTGTACAATTACTTCCCACTTCTACATCATCACCAATGACCACACGTCCCACTTGAGGAATTTTATTGTGTTTTCCTTCTGCGAAAACAAAACCAAATCCATCCCCACCGAAAGTGGAATTTCCAAATACAATGAATCGTTTTCCCACAATGGTATCATCAAAGAAGACACAGTTTTTTCCAATGCGGGCACCATCACCAATTTGAACACGATCTCCAATTTTGACACCGTCTTCGATGATACAATCGTTTCCGATCACACTGTCTTTTCCAATGGTTACAAAATGTCCGATATCTGTGTTGGTACCAATTTTAGCACTTGGATCAATTACGATTTGTGAGCTTCGTTTTCCCGAAGGTTGTTTTTCTGGAAAGAATAACCGAATGATTTTTGCTGTGGCAAGTTCCACTTTCGGAACAACAACGATTGTCTTGTCGCTGAGAGACTCAGCAGTTTCAGATGATACAACAAGTAAAGATGCTTTTGATGCTTTTGCTTCATTGACAAAGGTTTTGGAAGCAACGAAAGATATGTCAGTAGGACCAGCAAGTGTTAAGGAAGTAAGACCAGTAAAGTTTACATTCTTTATTGTTTCGGAATTTAAAAATTTTGCTTCTGGAAGAAGTGTTTGGAGTGTAGTTAGATTGATTTGAGTCATCTCCGATTCCTTATCATTGGATTTAAGACAAGGAATCAGAGAGGTTAAAGTTTGGCTAACACTATTAGCTAGTCTTAACCAACAAAGTTTTGGTTATCCTTCGATTTTATGTGCGATGACATCATCTAAAGAGAACGATCCAGCACCTTTGATGATTAATGGAATCGCAAGACCCACTGCAAGGATATGGTATTCATAACCGTAACCATTATTGTTCACAAAAAAACCATTTGGTAAGTGTACAAGCACTGCTGCTACAACCATAGTGGATGCAATTCCAAACGCTGCAAGGCGAGTGAAAAGTCCAAGGATGAGTCCAATCGCGCCAAAAAATTCTGAAACGATGGCAAGAACTCCAAAAATGTAAGGGATCCCTAAACTTCCAAAAAATCCCATAGTTCCTTCGAAACCGTATCCACCGAAAGATCCTAGAACTTTTTGAGCTCCGTGTGGGAAAATGACGAGACCGAGTGTCACACGAAGGATCGTGAGAGTGATGTCTTTGTTAGTAGCGAGCAATTTGTAAAACATAGAACCTCTTATTGCTAAATAGTTTAATATCAAACTACTTAATGATAGAGAAATCGGTCAATCTAAAATTTAGAATTTTTCTCAAGTTTTTTCGTACACGAGAAAGATCTCGTTTCCTTTGGCAAAATGTTGTTTTAAGGTCCAATTCTGTTTGTCAAAACCTGGTAGTTCTGAATTCCGATCGGCTATGCCAGCAAGGCCCGTTTTTCCGATGATATAAGGCACTACTGTGATATAAATGCGGTCCACAAGATCAGCTTCCAAGAAGGAAAAATTGAGTTTAGGGCCACCTTCGAGGAGGACGTTTTTGTATCCTTTTCGTTTGAGGATCCCTGTCACTTTTTTCGGGTCAATGTCATCGGAATCCAAAGCAAAGATCTCCGCTTTGTTCTCTAAACTGGTTTTGATTTCTTTTAAATTGGATTTTGTACAAATGATGAGCGGGATGTGGTCAGATTCCTCAAAGACATGTTTGTCAGGAGGAAGAGTTCCTTTTCGGACAAGGATGACAGGCCTTGGATTTAAGGCATTGGGAACTGCACGGATTTTTACGATCGGGTTGTCATTGATGATGGAGTTTTTTCCGATGAGGACGGCGTCGGATTGGGAGCGGTAAACGTCCATTTGGGTTTTGTCTTCACTAGATGTGAGGCCATACCAGCGGCCATCGGGGCGAACAACCTTTCCATCTAAGGTCATTGCCATATTAATCGATAATTTCATGAAATTTTCCTCCGAGAGAGATTCTGCAATTCGCGCTGGAGGATGTGGTAGACCTGCATCGAACAGGTCCCGCAGCCGGTAGAGGCCCTTGTTGTTTCTCTAATTTGTTCCATGGTTACGGCACCCGCATGGATGGCACGGACTAAATCTTCTTCCGTCACCATTCGACATAAACAGACCCGTTTTGGTCTCATGAGGGAATTTAAATCGAAAGGATCCATACCTGAACTAATCATTTGACAGATTTACGAAAGGGAGGGAAACTCTTTAATTACTTTCAACCAAGGAAAATTCTGAAACCCTCTATGTCCCAAGACAAAAACCCGGAAGCCAAAAAGAAAAAAAACCGTGAAATTTTCGGATGGTGTATGTTTGATTTTGCGAACTCATCCTATACCACAGTCATCATCAGTGTCGTTTATTGTGAAATTTTCACAAGACTCGTCGTACCGGCAGAAGTTGGATCGGACAATCCGTTCCGTATCGGGAATACTCTCTGGGCATGGGCACTGGCAGCATCCTATTTATTTGTAGTTGCAACAGGTCCCATCTTTGGTGCCATCACAGACTATAGTTCTAAGAAAAAATTATTCCTTTTCCTAAGTTACGTTGGTTGTGTAGTTGCAACTTTTTTACTCTATTATGTAGAACCTGGAATGATTTGGCTTGGAATGGTGCTTGTGGCATTCTCCAATTTTTTCTTTGCTTCGGGCGAAAACTTTGCATCCAGTTTTTTACCCTTCCTTGGATCTAAAGAGGATCTAGGAAAAATATCCGGTTACGCATGGGGGATTGGTTACTTCGGTGGGATTGGATCTGTTGCCTTAGCGACCACACTCGGTGATTATACCTTAGATAATTTCGATAACTTAAAGTTAGTTGGTCCTTACACAGCAATTTTTTTCTTAATCGCAGCAATTCCAACATTTCTTTTTTTAAAAGAACCACACCTTCCACTTGGGATATCTCATAAGGTAAATTACTTTAAAATTGGGAAAGACCGAGTGATCCAAACTTTAAAAGATGCAACTCACTTCAAAGATTTAATGATCTATCTTGTTTCCTTGTTTTTTACAATGGCTGCACTTGCGATTGTCATTTCATTTGCCTTCATTTATGGATCCCAAGAAATTCATATCGAAGCAGAGCATAAACAAGCAATGTTTATTTTCATCCAAATTTCTGCCGCAATTGGTGCACTTGCGTTTGGTGTGATCCAAGATAGTATAGGTGCTAAAAAAACATTCAACCTTACTCTTGTTTTGTGGCTTATGACTTGCGGATTAATTTATTACGTTCATGATCTAACTGCATTTATGAATGGTGTGCTTGGAAAAAATTGGACGGTTCAATGGGTGTTTGTTTTTATTTCCTCTCTTGCGGGAATGGGACTTGGGTCCACACAATCAGCTTCAAGGGCACTTGTTGGTATCTTTAGTCCAGAATCAAAATCGGGAGAGTTTTTTGGGATGTGGGGACTTTCAGGAAAAATTGCAGCAGCACTCGGGCTCTTTTTATTCGGTTATATCCAAACATTGGTGAGTTTACGAAATGCCTTCTTGGTTGTTGCTTTCTTTTACTTTTTATCACTTCTCATTAACTTATTCGTAAATGAAGAACGAGGAGTCGAGGCGGCCAACCGTTTTCAAGAAAAAACATGATTGTAGAAGACGAGGACGATTTTGAATTACACCAGAGCCAAAGAAATTTGGCTCTCGCTACCATCGACGAATTGATGTTAACGAAAATGGATTTGTTAGATGCCGAGAAAAAAGTCCCTCGTTTTATCAATAATGCTTTGTCTTATTTAAAAAGGAAGTATGTGACTGAGGAGCAAACGATTTCGCAGCTCCTCATGAGTCGAAGGGAAAAACAACAATCTTGAGGTTTTAGTCTTAGATCTTTTTTAATTTTAGTTAGTGTTATAATCCAAAATTTTTGTGATCATTTGTTTTTGATCCAATTCGATACTACGTAATTTAAAAGCAGTTTGTTTTGCAATCTTACGTAACATCTTTTTGTAAGACATCATGATATGTTTTTGTTTGTCATAAGGGAGTGGATCTTTTTCGTCGTTTAACACCATTGCGATGTCAGCTTCTGAAGTTTGTACAGGATCGTTCGGCCAAATGGTATCAGAAGTTAACGATCGAAAGTACTCCAATCGAATATCAGAATTGGTATCTAGTTTTGCTTCTCCCTTTTCATCTTTTTCAGGGCTTTCTGATCTTGGGGAAGGGTTTATGAGGCGACGCATTTCTTTGACATGGATGGTTCCATCTGCATTCACTCTTCGGAATGCTAAAATGATTTTGTCCAAATCGCTAAAATCCTCTTTGGGATAAATATAAGCAATTCCATCATATAAAAATACAGTAGGCCAATCGATGTAGGATTGCCCTTGTGGAAGTTTGATTTCCAAATACGGTTTTCCATCTTTATCTTTTTTATATAACTCTTTGTGTTCTTGTGGAGTTTGAGCTAAGTATTGAGCTGCTGTTTTATCGACACCTAACTCTTGTAATTTTTTCATCTTACGGAGGTTTTCGATGATACTAGCATGTAAGGTATCAATTTCGTTGTCTCCAAACCCATTTTTCCTTTGTAAGTCGATTTGTTTCTGGGAGTCCCTTTCCTTTAAAGTGGCGGAAGCTGGTTTTTCTGCAAAAACTGCAGTCATTCCTAAAAAGTAGCAGAGAAGAATGGAAAATCGTAGCATCATGACATACCTCTAGATGTTGTCCTTTATAGTATCGAATCTTTCTGTGTCGATTCTTGAATGGAAGTGAGTTAGATTTTTATTTGTGAAAAAAATCGCAACATGGCCTGGAATAGGTCATCTTCTGCTTCTCTTGCCTTGGGGATAAGGCCTGATAATTGGATGTAACCATGGACGAGGGAAGGAAAATGCCTTTCTTCCACTTTGACACCAGCTGTTTGGAGGTGTTTGGCATAGGTTTCGGCCTCTTCTCGCAAAGGATCAAAACCGGCAATGCCAATGTAAGTAGGAGGAAGCCCTTTTAATTCTTTGGTTTCCGCTAAAACGGGAGAATTCTGAATGAGGGATCTGTCCTTGGTTTGGGGCAGATAATTTTGGATGAACCATCGCATGAGGGATTTTGTTAGGACATAATTTTCACCAAAGAGTTCATACGTATCGGATTCTTTGGAAGTATCAAGCATGGGATAGAGTAATGCTTGGTAAATGGGTGCTTGGACATTGTTTTTTTTGGCACGCAAACAGAGGGTAGTGGCAAGAAGGGCTCCTGCACTGTCCCCACAGACCGCAATGGCCTTGGGAGAACCTCCAAAGATATAAGCAGAATTGCGAACATATTGGTAGGCGAGCCAAGCATCCTCATGGGCAGCCGGATATGGGTGTTCAGGTGCTAACCTGTAGTCCACAGCAATGACGATACTTTTTGTATAATGAGACAATTTGCGACAAAAGGAATCGTGTGTCTCCAAATTGCCTATCGTGAGTCCCCCTCCATGGAAAAAAAGAACCGTAGGTAAGTTTCTCTTCTGTGGATTTGCATTGTAGACACGGATGGGTATAAAAGAGGCACTGGGTGTTGGGATGAGTTTGTCTTCGATATGAGCGATGGGGAATTCTGCTGGTTCAAACAATTTCATTTGGTCTCGGTAGTGTTTTCTCGCTTTTTCGGGACTCATTTGTTCCATTTTAGGAAGGAACTTTGCAATGTTACAAGCAAGTGCACAACGTGGATCCAAAAGATTGGTTTCGTTTGTGTTGTTCTTTCGTGCGAGAGTGGATATCCAATTCTCAGGTAAGGAAAAGACAAACTGTGCGACTGATTTTTTGATACCTAACATTAAATAACCGATAATCTTTTTTGTAACATTCTATAGATTAAAAACAAACCATAACTATCTAATTTGCAGTAAGCTATCAAATCCTCCAAAACACGTTTTTTTTCTTCGGCTGTCACCTGCTTTTTTATCAATCTCAAATATTGGTAATTGGCATCTTGTCCTTCACGGATTGTAAGTCCAAAATGGCTTTCATCACTAAAACAAGGTAGGATTTCCTTCAGAGATGCTTTCCCATTTTGGCCAGGATGGTAAATCCAAAGTTTTTTAAAAGGCAAAGCAAGGTCGATAAACATCGATTTGATAGAATCCCAAAACTCTAAGTACTCTGGGAAAACGGTTGCAGATTCCTGGATGATCAATTTTTCAAAAAAATCATTAAACGAGAAGATAGTAATGCCTTTGGGAAGGTCATTTTGTAGATGTTCCATCACATTCTTTCTAGGATCACTTCCCAAATCATCATGTAAGTACGTTTTGTGCGTTAATGTATCCGTTTCCTGGTCCCAAATGTGAAGAGAATATAAATAAGGGATGTGTTGGAAGGGTTTTGTCTCTGGATAAATTGGCAGATAAGGATTGATGGATTCAAAATCAAGGAAGGCAACAGATTTTGTCACATTAGATAGGTATTGCGAAAGTGCCGCTGTATCAAAATGAACCTTTCCTGAACAATGAGACTCTTTTTGGATTTTTTGGATGGGAGAAAGTTCTGAATCGGGCACAGATTCGTACGAACTGTACCCTGATTGAAACCATTGTTTTGCCAACTCAGAACTGTCTCTGTAATCAAAAACTTCCTTCGCGGATTCTTTTCCTTTGGCACAGTGGGAAGGTGACAAACAGGTCTTTAAGGAACGGCAACTAGGTTTGTTCTCAAGAAATGAATAAGGAAAACTTCCTTCGTTTCCAGTTTGGATGGTTTGCAAAAATAGATTCCATTCTTCTTCTCTTACACCAAACTCTGATTCCATTCGGGATGTTACATCATCAATGAGTAAATATTCTTCCGATGGAATTTCACCACCTTTATACACAAATTTAGTTTGGATCCGAATGAGTTTAAATCCAATTACACGGTAACCTAAACCTTCTACCAATTTTTGGTAAAAGAAAAAGGACCGAAGGATGTCTTGTTTGATGGAACCAATCGGACGAAAATCCCAAAGGATCCAACCATCCCTCTCTTTTTCGTATTCCATCAATTCGACACTGCCCACAAAGTTTTCGAATCGAAGTTGGGAACCAAAATGTGAAATTTTTTGTTTTAAATAATTGGAAGATAGCTCAATCGATTCTTCCCTGTTAGTCGATTTCTCTACGGTTGGTGTGCCTGGAAATAATCCTTTGCATAACGAAAGATAATCTCCCCATTCTAAATAACCACCGAAGGATGCGGTATTTGGTTTTTGTATGACCTCATCATGGATCAAATGGAATGCATTTTGGCATTTAAGAGCTTGTAGGTATAATGATTTTGTAATGGGAGTCAAAGGGATATCAAACGAGTTGGTATAAATTTTCCCATTCATTTACATACTTGGTAAATGTAGTTTTCCATTCGGAACTACATTCAACTAATGCTTCTGGTAAGATTACAAAAAATTGGAACAATGCATTTTGATTTGTTGTCATGACTTTGTATTTATTTTCAAAGTTTTCATATGGTACTCCTTCCAAAAAAGACTTCCATCTATCTTCATAATTTTCTTGGATTGTGAAATTGATTTCTGTTTCTGGATGGACTTGTAGAGAAAGAGGATGAAAGTTTAGATCTTCCTTTGAGATTTTCAAATTCGAAAAAAACTCTTCTTTGGTTTCTTTTTTCACAGTGATTTTGGGAAGAATGAAACGACGTAGGGATTTTTTACCTCGATCATAGGCTAACACATAAAAGTCTGTTGTGTTTTTTCGGATCAAACGGTATGGTTCAATGGTTCGTTCTTTCTCATCATAACCATATACGATGGTGATTGCTCGTTTGTCTTTGATCGCTTGTAGGATTTTTTCTGTGTTAGTTGTATCAACGGCATTTTCATCCGAATCAACAGGAACAAATTGTTTTGTTAGATTGGGAATCAAATCCAAATGATGTGAAAATAGTTTTTGTGACAAACTGATGAGTTCTCTGGATAACTCAGAACTAAATAAAACTTTGGATAAATACTCTAATTCTTCCTTGGAAAATTTTAAGGAACGATCAATGGATTCTTTTTCAATGTAATAGGGAAAAAAGTCTTCTGATTGGTATCCATATTGAGCCACTTTGATATTAAAGCCAAGGCTCTTTAATTGGTTTAGGTCACGGTATAATTTTTTACGATCCGATTCGATGTCTTCGTTTTTATAAAAACGAGGCATGATGTTGCGAAATTTCTGGAAACTAATTCCCTTTGGTTCGCGTAAAAGGTTGAACAACAAACTGAAAAGGCGAACCTCAGTTTCGTTCATTTTTTTTACTTCAATCATGGGAAAATCTTCAAAAGAAGTCATATCTTCCCAAAAAGTTTGTTTTTTTGATTCCGAAAAGTAGAAAATGAAAAAAATTGGAAAAGAATGCGTTTCATCGGCCCAATCATTTGCCTCGTATTGACAGTCAACTGTGCTACCTATTGGAAAAATCGGAAAAATGATCTGAAAGATATTGTTACCGTAGGAGCTGAAACTCCGATGTATGGAGCAGCTGTTAAAGTAGGGCCTCTTCCGATTGGATTTGTTTTCCAAGGTGGCGAATCAGAAATGGGAAAACGCGATTTAGGTCGTGGTGTTGGAATCAGAGGTGGAGAAATTGGTGGGTATCATTCCCAACAACTCGTCTTTGGTATCTTAGGTGGAGAAAGTTTCCATTCAGGTTCTCCCGTTCTTGATGCTAAAGGCAATTGGCTTGTAGATAAAAAAGGAATTCCCCTCACGAATGATGAAAGGTCAAATTTAAAAAGTTATAAGATGAGATATTATTCTTATTTTTATGATCCCGTTAAAGATAGAAAGGTAAGAAAAAAAGAACACTTTAGACGAGAACTTACAAAAGACATCGTTGCAAGCACAGGTCAAAAAGAATTTTTAATTTACCTTCCCAAAGAAGATTTAAAACCATTTGGTTATCCTCCTGGTTATTCATGGAACGTCGAAGTTGTTGGTGGTGTGTACGGAGGAGCGAGAGTAGGATTTAATATTGCCGAAGCTTTTGATTTTTTGTTAGGATTTACCACCGTTGATTTATTAGATGATGATGTCGAAGGAAAGGAAAAACCAAGTTTCCCTGGTTTTCCATTCCCAGCCCCTACCGACCAAGAAAACGAAGAAGAATCGGAAGGACCTTAATTCAATTATAGTTTGAAGTCTTTTGCAGTGATTTTGTTTTTAGGATCAAATGTTAACTTTAAAAACTTCTCAACTGTTTCTGGTTTTTCTTTGAGAGTGTAGTACTGTTCTGGAACATCACGGTCTTCTGCAAAGTACCAAGTCATGACAGTTCCACTTGGATCAATTGATTTTTCAGTTGGTTTGCCAAGGACTGCTTCTGTTTTTACCAATCCATCACCTACTTTGATCATATCAATTTCTAGTTTGCGAAGTGCAGTGTGTGGGTGAACTTTTGTGCTTCCTGCTTGTACTTTGTTTCCTGAGGAACAAGCAACAAGGAATAACACGGATGTAAGTGTACTAAGGATCAATAATCGTTTGAACATAAACCTTTCCTAAAATGGATTCGGAAAAATTCTACAGGATTGGATCTGGATTGGCAAGTGTAATCTTTTCTCTTTCTTCATCGATTCGGTTGATTTTACTCAAAATCTTTTTAAAAAATGGAATTGTCATAAAAACAAGTCCAATCTCTAAAAATCCAAAAAAGAAAGAAAGGGCAGAAAAACTGTATTCTTGGGGTAAGAGGGAATTAAAAACGGACTGCATTTGCACAGAAACGATGGGACCTAACATAAACCCAAGCGATCCCACTCCCGTAAATGCCGACATAGTGGTGGCCGTGAGTCCAGGTTTTGACATCTTACTTGCAAGCATCATGGACGGGACAAACATCACACCTGCTCCAACCCCACAGATGAGTAAAAAAATAAACAAAAACCAATAGTCACTTGTTGTTCCTGATAATCCTAAAAACACACCGTAAATCGTAGAACCAACAAGAACAAGTGGCAAAACACCTGTTTTGCGAGACAACAAAGCTGACGGATAGGACAATAAACTCATCGGAAAAAGCACAAGTCCCAAAAACACACCCAACATCCCTGGGTGGAATGCTAAAGTTTCCCTCAAATGGATGTTAAATGAAGAAATAATAAAGCCAACTGTAAAACGATCGATAAAATTAAATAAAAAGGGAACAAAAAGGAATGGGTTTTCTAAAATTGCTAACTTTAAATCATTTAACTTAAAATCTTTTACTTTGTGGATTCCTTTGTCTTTTAACATGAATAAACTCATGATACCAACAAAAACTAAAATACCAGATCCAACGTAAAAAGGTAATAGCGGATTACTCCTACCTAAAATTCCAAGCGGCATTCCAAAGGCTCCACCAAGGGATAAAAACATACCTGTGATCCCCATCAGAATTCCTTTGCCATAATAACGTTTGTTTTTGGGATCATTCTCCTGGTCAGCAGCAGAACTTAAGAGTAATCCAATAATAAAAATGTGGGATGCTCCTTCCAAAAAACGAAGGAATAAAAATATTCCCATATCCGTAACGACAGTTAAAAGATAAAATAATCCAGCGTCCAAAAAACAGAATAAACTGATGAAGTATTTTCTGTTTTTAAAACGATCCGAAATGATTCCCGCAACTGGAGCAAATAAAAAAGAACCTAACATGGGTATGCTTGTGAAATAGGCAACCTCCCAGTTGGATCCGAGCAGGCGGTCCTTTACGATATCTTTGACAACGGGCACAATCATTGTGACCGGTAACATCGATAAAAAAACTAAAGTTACGAGTGTATACGGGAATCCCAAAAATTAACCTGCTGGTAGAAGAGTTTGGTAACGTTCCATTCCAATATTTTGTTTCAGATCGGAATCAAGTTCCATAAACAAAAATTTATTCAAATCAAACGTAGCTTTTGCTTCTTCTAGTAGTTCTGTTTTTTGTGAATCATTCAAAGGCAAAGTATCCAGATTTTGGCGATAAATTCCTTTAAATGCCATTAAATCTTCGATCTCTGGAAATTCATAAAAAGCAGTTCCTTCATTACCTTCTAGACCAAAGGTTTTTGCCACTACTTTTTTAATTGCCTGACCACCAGATAAATCTCCCAAATAACGCACGTAAGCTTGTGCTACTAAAAGTTCAGGTTTGGAATTTGCAATTTTACGAATATGATCGATGTAGTTTTGGGTCGCTTTGGAAACTTCTCCACGAAGTTTTGTGCCGAACTTTTTTTGAAAACTGGAGATATCCTCTAAAAGGGCTTTTTCCCGAAAAAGGTTTGGAAAGTACAATTTGGATAGGATTGGATTGTCTTTATTTTGGCGGTAGAGGTCTTCCATGACTTGGTACACTGCGTGTAAACTTTCCAACTGGTAGGTGTAGGTTTGTGCGTCCAATCCCCCTCGGAAAATCGCACGGATGTAAGGTACTTTTTCCGTTTCCTCGTGTTTTTGTGCCGTCCCTTCTCGTAACATCATTGCAACTGACATAATGGCTCCTTGTCTCTGTATGTGAGAATCAATCTCATATATGACACTTCCCTGACAATTGGGGGAACTGTCAAAGAGAATTAAAGGGAATCTTCTTGGTTTGTTGTATTCCAGAATTCAAGTGGGGTGGACTTTCTTTGTTCTGGGTAGAGGAAATAAGAGAGGAAAAAAATCAGGATCGAAACAACAATCCCGATGGTGGCAAGAACAACGTCTTTTCCCACTTTGCGAAAGGTATCTAGGTATGGGAGGTCCTTGTAGGTGATGACATTTAAAATGATCTCACGACCAGCGAGAAGGCCAAGGAAGGCCCAAGTGGTGGACATTGGGATATTGCTAATGGCTTGGAAAAAAAATAACAAACTTCCATATACCAAATCGACAATCGTGGCGGCCTTCGCCCATTGGATGTCGGATTTTTCAGAAACCACCTGTTGGATGGTGCCACCATTGGTTCGGATGATGACTAGAAGCGCAAAAATCAAAATGAAAACGGCAACAAGGAATTCAATCATTCCTAATTGTCTGGGAAGGAAAACGGCGATATTGGCTGTGTCTTGGAAAAGCCATGCCACCCAAAGGTACATTGTCGACAACCATTGCAAACGTGACCAACGCCTTTCGGAAACGGGGTCAGGAGTGTGTACCTCATGGTATTCATGAGGGTCAACTTTGACAAGAATGGCCCAAACCGCAATGGCTACGAGGAAAGCAAGTCCATACCCAAAAAAAGATTTGGTTAACATTTGGTCGATGCTTTTGCCACCAAACAAACCTAAGACGAGAAATGTTGTGGATACGGGGGCTCTAAGCCTTGTGATGACAACGAGTAAAACAGGTGCTAGGAGTTGGAGTAAATTGAATTCTTTAGTTTCGGGAATGGAATCCAATCTGTGGAAGTGGATTTCTCCGCCATGGAAAAACCAAGCAAGTAAGTGCACAAAAAATAAAAGACCACCGAATACGAGGATCTTATGGAGCCAATGGACAGACTTTTTACTTTCGATAAAGGTCCCGATGGTTTGGACTGCATCATTTCCTGCCACAGAGAATGATGCAATCGCAAAGGAAAACCATCCGAGATAATACCGAGGAATGCCCAGGAAATAACCAGCTGTGATCCCAATCACTAAAACAAAGGTAAAAACGAAAAATCGAATTTGGTCTTGTTTTGTTGGGTGCTGGTAATCAATTTCCTGGTTTTGGCTCATGCATTCATGTAGTGTTTCGCATATCTCTCCGTAATTTCCTTGCGGTCGAAAAGAATGAACACGTCTGTAGTACCAAAAACAGAATCCAGTGCAGGAATTCCACAGATTTTAGCACCTACTCGGAGGTATCCTTTCAAAAGTGGAGGGATATTTTTGGAGATTGATTTCGGATCTTCTACATGAAAATTAGCATCAAAACCTGGAAGAACGTAATCAGGATTTGGATACACACGAAATTCTTCTGGTGCAATTGCATCTTTTGCTTTTAAAAATCCATACGATTGTGATGCAACCGATGCATCAGTGGAGTGGATGGATCCACAACCCATGAGATAACGAACATTATGTTTGTTCATGAATTCTGCAAGGCCTTGCCATAATAAAGAAATTACAGAACCATCTCGGTATTCAGGGTGAACACAAGAACGTCCTACTTCAGCAATTTCATCTGGAAGGTTGTAAATGGATGTGATATCAAATTCGTTTTCGCTATAAAAACCGATTCCGTTTTTAGCATTTTGGCGAGTGAGGATACGATACGTACCAACGATTTTTTTATCTTCTGTGGATTTATCAATTACGATTAAATGGTGGCAGTATAAATCATACTCATCACGATCTTTTCTAGTAGCAGAAGATTGTGGCAGACCTTCTCCCATTTCTAAGTTAAACACTTCATAACGTAACGCAAGTGCTCTTTCAATTTCGAGTTGGTTTTCTGCTAAACGAACTTCTAAGATTCGTTCTGTTTTACTGATTGTATTTGGTTTCATAGGATTTGTTTTCCTCTTGTTTATCTTCATGTTACGCTAAAGGATCTCGGTTACGATAATGTGACATTCCAATGAAATTCCAGGAAAGAATGTGGAAATCGATTCGTTACAAATCGGTGACACAGTTCACTCTTAAAGGAGACAATCCAAAAGAATGGTTTTCTTTTTACATAAAGTAAAGAAATTTAATTCCAATTGGGTCCGAGAAAACGTGGAAACAAGACTGAACAGTTTTGCGATTTTTCCCATGGATTGTATAGTCTAAAGGAACCTAACAATGAATACTTTAATTTTATGGATTCGGAATTTAGCTGGATAGGGACCGCCAAATACCCGTTCCATGAGCAAGGCTTATTCTCTGTATTGATCGCCTTAAATCCAGGATGGAATTTCTGATTGATTACAAGGAGTTGCCCTTTGGGGAGTGAGTCAAAAGTAAAACTGTCTGGTTCCCAGTTTGTGGGTTTGACAGATTGGAGAGATGGATGTAGAAAAAATTCTCCATGGTAGTTCTTAGAGTCAATGGTTTCATTGGAAAAATAAAAGGTAAGGTTTTCGTAAATGTCATTTATGGATGCATTTGCTCCCAATGCTGGTAACATCCGGGAGTCAGAGCCATAATCAGTAAACGTACTGATTGTGATTGGATAAATTTCTTGGTTATGGATGGTATCCGCAGGAGGTTGTAACACAAATATTTCATCCAAATACTTGGTATTCATCTTTCTTGTATCAATTGTATGGATGATGAGCAAAATCAATATCACAATCGATTGGTAGATTTTGAATTTGTGTTTTGTCTTTTCTGTTAAGGATTGGATGTTTATAGCCAAACACCAAGTGTACAACATAACAACACTAAGGCTCCAACGCGGGTACACCCTTTCTTGGGAATAAATCGGCAATTGTTCTAAAAGCTTCACAGGTGAAATCGTATCTACATTACCAAACATAATCAAGATGGTGAGAAACAATAAACCGACGATAAAAATCATTTTACGTTTGGTTACAATTAGGAGTGGTAACAAATAGAGTGGAATTTGTCCGAGATAGTTCCCATATTCCCAATAACGGTATTGCATTTGTGTTAAGGATTGGGAAAGAAGTGGGTGTTGGGAAGTTCCAAAGAAGATAGGATACAAATCAGAAATGGAGAGTGAGAATTGATCGGGGACAAAATACCTTCCTACATGGTGGACAAATAAAAACATAGGTATCCATTTGAAGGAAAGTATAACAAGAATCAATAGTACAAATTTAGAAAACCGGAAGAAAGATTCTTTTGGATTTGTTGAATGGTAAATTTCCCAACCACTTAAAAAGAATAATAAAAAAGTGGCTTGGGTGATTGTATAAATTGCACCTTCAGATAACAAAATATAGGCGATTAAGATCACGAGATAAGGAATCCACTTACTTTTGTTTTGAATTGTGTATAAAAAATAAAAAAGAAACGCAGGCAAAAACAATCCCTGGACCTGGTTCATATGGCCAGCATAGAATTTTTGAAAAAAATATCCGGAGAATTGAAAGAAACAAACAAAGAGGATCGTTATTAGTTTCGAAGATTTATTATAAAGTTGGAAGGAATGGTAATTGAATCCCCCTGCAATTACAAAATAAAATACGAAACTCAATTTTAAAGCTGTAAGGCTTGGGAATACAATGGCAAGAAGATGGGTGAAACTTCCCGATTTACTCGATGGATTTTCCCAAACAGGAAAACCAGCTCCATAATACGGATTCCAGAGTGGAAAACTGCCAAAGTCTAAATAGGATTTCCGTAAAAACTCAACGTGAAATGTATACAAGTCCCAATCAAATCTCCCGAGCAGTTCATTGGATTCGAATACAATTGGAAAGTTCCAAAGGTAGAATACAAAAAAGAAAACTAGGCCAAGGATCGGCCTAATGTGCTTCATCCCAATTTCCACCAAACTTCCCTTGTGCGACAATTGGAACTTTGAGTTTCATTGCAGATTCCATTTCTTCTTTTGCCATTTGGTAAAAATCTTTTTTTTCTTTCGGATCTACTTCAAATACTAATTCATCATGCACTTGTAATAAAAGTTTGGATCGAAACGATTCCTTTTTTATTTTTTCATGGATCCGAATCATAGCCAATTTGATCATATCGGCCGATGTCCCTTGGATGGGAGAATTGATCGCAACTCGTTTGGCACCTTCACTTACCATTTTATGGGTGGAGTGGATATCAGGAAGGTAACGCCTGCGCCCAAGTAAGGTTTCTACATATCCTTTCTCTTTGCAGAACTCAACGATCTCTTCCATATAGGTGGCAACACCTTTGTATGCGGCAAAGTATTTCTCTATAAACTCTTTTGCCTCTTTTCGGCTGATTCTTAAATTATTGGACAAACCAAAAGAAGTAACACCATAAATCACAGAAAAGTTCACTACTTTTGCTTTGTTTCGCATATCGGGAGTTACTTGGTCTTCAGAAACACCAAAAATACCTGCCGCTGTTCGTTTGTGAATGTCCGCTCCCGATTTGTATGCATCAATCATATTGGGATCATTGGAGAAATGAGCCATGATCCGAAGTTCAATTTGACTATAGTCAAGGGAAAGGATTTCATAACCTTTTTTTGCTATAAACCCTTTTCGTAACAACCTTCCTTCTTCATCTTTGATGGGAATGTTTTGTAAGTTTGGATTGGTAGAAGAGAGTCGTCCCGTTGCTGCAATGGTTTGGTTATAACTTGTGTGGATCCGATTTGTTTTTGGATTCACTAGTGTTGGTAATGTATCAGTATAGGTGGATTTTAATTTAGAGAATTTTCGAATCGCTAATAAATCATCGATGATCGGATGAGTGCCTTGTAAAGATTCCAAAACCGAATGGTCAGTTGAATACCCAGTTTGAGTTTTTTTCTCAGCAGGGAGTCTTAAGTCTTCAAATAAAACTGTTTGCAATTCCTTTGTTGAATTAACATTAAACTGTCTTCCCGCATAAAAATGAATGTTTTTTTCATGTTCTTTGATTTTGGTATCAAAGGTCACGGATAATGATTCGAAGTACTTTTTGTCTACGGCTATTCCTTCAAACTCCATATCGGCCAATGCGAGTAGTACTGGCATCTCCATTTCATAAAAAAGTTTTTTATGTATGCCTTCTTCCATTTTTGGTGCAAGGGCATTATGGAGTTGTAATGTGATGTCCGCATCTTCGCATGCATATTCTGAAACTTTGTCTGGATCAATATCGTAAAGATTTTGTTTCTTTTTTCCTGTGCCAACTAACTCTTCGTATGTGATAGTTTTGTAGTTGAGGTAATCAACAGCCATATCATCCATATTATGGCGTCTTTCTCCTGGATTTAAGAGATAGGAAGCAAGCATCGTATCAAAGTAAATGCCTTTTAATTCAATGCCATAATTTCTGAATACGAGGAGATCGTATTTAATGTTTTGGCCTAGTTTTTTCCATTTTGTATCCTCTAACATTGGTTTTAGGATTTTAAGTGCTTCTTCTGCGGAAGGGAGAAGGTGGCTGTAAATGGATTCTGAATGTGAAAATGCAATGTAATAAGCGACACCTGGTTCATCCGAAAAGGAAATACCAAGTAATTCAGCCATCATCGGGTCTTGTGAGGTTGTTTCTGTATCAATGGATAATGGTTTTTTAGGATTTAGTTTTGAGATGATCTTTTTTAATTCATCAATGGATTGGATACGTTTGTATGATTGTTTGGCGACAACTGTAGTAGTGGAAACAGCATTTTTTCCTTTTTTCGATCCATCTAAAGAAACTTCGGCGTTAGTTTCTTTTTTTCCTTTCGATGTCTTTTTGGCTGCAGGAGATTCTTCTTTAGTGTCACCATCACTTACAATCGGAATCCCTGCTTGTTTTGCTAAATCACGATGTAGGACATTGTAACCTTCGTCCTTGAAGTATTGTACTTTTTTGGGATCATGGTAGTTCGGTAATTTTAAATCCGACTTTTTGATGTCTAGTTTGAGATTGGTTACGATGGTTGCCAGTTTCCTGGATAAAAATGCATTTTCTTTTTCGGCAATGAGTTTATCGATTAAAGATTTGTTTTTGACTTTATCAATTTTTTTGTAAATGGTTTCTAAATCTCCAAATTCTTGGATGAGTTTTGCTGCACCCTTTTCGCCAATCCCTTTGACACCAGGGATATTGTCGGAGGCATCACCCAGAAGTCCCATATAATCAGGAACTTGTTCTTTTGTGATTCCGATATTTGCCTTCACCCACTTGGGATCAATTTTTTCAAACTCAGACACGCCTCGTTTCCCACGTAACATGTGTATGTTTTTGTCTAATACTTGGTATAAATCTTTATCACTTGAAAGGATGACAATTTCTTCAAAATCCTTCCCAAATTTTTTACAAAGAGATCCTATGATATCATCTGCTTCAATGCCATTCATTTTATACATTGGGAATTCCAATGCTTGTAACATTTCATAAATTTTTTGGATTTGAGGTTTTAAATCCTCAGGCATAGGTTTTCTATGCGCTTTGTATTCTTCATAAAGATCGTTTCTTTCTAACCTTGTGCCAGGATCAAATGTGAAGGCTATATGGGTGACATGTTCGTCTTGAAGCAGTTTAAAAAGCATCCTCCAAAATCCGAAAATGGCACCACTGGGTAATCCAGTTTTGGAATTGGTTAGATTAGAAGCAGCAAATGCAAAATAAGCCCGAAAGGCAAGTGCATGCCCATCAATGATTAATAATCTCCCACTCATTTGCCTTCTCCGTATAAGGAATCACCTAAAAAGGAATAATAAATTAGTTTTGTTTTATCGATAGTTTTTGTAACAGAAAATCGCTTAACAGAAGTCTTGTTAAAGTTTCCGAATTGGTCTCTAAGGTCTTCTGAAGAAACAAGTTTGTCGAGGCCTTGGGCTATCACTTCTGAATCTCCTACAGGGCAAACAAAAGCACCTTCGTTATGATCCAACATTTCTCCAATCCCACCACCATTGGTTGCAACAATTGGCAAACTGCAAGCCATTGCATCTAAAACGGCTGTCCCAAGTCCTTCTTCCTTTGAGGTGAGCGTGAAAATGTCGAATAAAGAAAGTAAGGCGGGAATATCTTTTCTGTATCCAGTGAAAATGATTTTATCATTTAAATTTAAACTTTCGGTGAGTGTTTTTAGTTTTTTTTCTAATTTACCTTCACCAACAATTAAAAGCCGAAAATCCAGATTTGTTTTCATCTTAGAGATGGCATGAATTAAAGTTTCTTGGTCTTTGTGGTCAACGAGGGCAGCTACATTTCCAATGATTACCGCTTTTTTGGGAATCTGAAACTCTTCGCGTAAATATTCATGTGCTGTGGGTTTCGAAAATCGTTTGAGATCAATCCCAGAATAAACGGTGATGATCCTTTCAGGAGCAATTTTACTACTCATCATCACTTCCTTAATTTTTTGAGAAACAGGAAGATAATAATCGTTAGCTGGGTGTTGGTATTTCCATCTGGAGAAAAAACTAGTTTTTGGTTTAAAATCCACTCTCCTTGATACAATGAGAGGGATTTTGAGATGGTTTCGTTTGGCAAGTAATGCTAATGTATGCGCGTGTGCAGTATGAGTATGAATGAGTTTAATGTTTTTAGACAAACAGAGAGATCGAATATTCTTATATGCTTTTCTATCCCATTCTCCACGCATCTCAATGGGAACAAATTCGTATCCATTGTCTTTGCATTTTGCCTCAAGCGGGGAACCTGGTTGGCCCACGACCATTTGTGGGATTTTGTAATTTGCCAAACCTTGAACTAGATAATAGAGCTGTTGTTCTCCACCGCGCCATTCGCGAGAAGTGTTGATATGTAGGATCAAATTATAAGTGTTTGGAACGGTCGTATTCGAGAGCGACGATGGATCCCATGACCTTGAATCCAGCTGGTGCTTCGTCTACCATTCCTTCTCCGTGAAACATTACTTTAACGGAGTCCATCATGGCATTGATTATTTTCAATCCTTTTCCCATGTTCTTATGTTTTTGGCCGGAACCATTATAAGGAAGGGTTTCTGGTTTTTTGCTTTGGTGGTTTTTGATGTGGTCGAGGAAGGTAGAAAAACATTGGGATTGGTTGGAACGTAAAAGTTCTTTGTCATTGTCTGGAACAGGTGATTCACCTGATAAACCTGATCCATAATCCAAAATGTACAAAGTGAACTTTGCAGCATCAATCCGCCATCGGCAAATGATCGTCTCATCACAGTCACAAGATACATTGGCAGCAACAGCATTGGTTAATGCTTCGTCAGCTGCGAGTTCAATTTGCATGATATTGTCAGAGCTGAACCCATTGTCTTCCAAAGTTCGTTTTAATTCAAAACGGAATTGTTTGACGGAAGACATATCGGGAGGCAGGAACATGGCGTATGAACCTGGCGAAGGGCTTAACAGATAGGGAATCACTTCAGATGGTGCTGTCAATGGCCGCCTTTTCCTCTCTCTCATCATATTACACGATACGAAGTGAGAAAAAAAGTCAAAAAAACCCGAAAACCGAACGAGCAGTAAAAAAGTTACCTAAGTGAAATACCTAATGACCCTGCCAATTGTTCCATTCGTTTGACCATCTTTTCTTGGCCAAGAAGACTAAAGAGGATGGGAAGTTCCAATCCATGTGACTTACCCGTAGTGATGGCACGAATCGGCATAAAAAGAGTCCTTCCTTTTTCCCCAGTCACTTCACCCACTTTTGCCATGGTTTCCTTATACGCATCGGGGGTGGTGAGAGAACTTCCTTTTACCATTTGGTAAAAGTGAGTGACGACTTCTATTCCTTTGCCTTCGGAGACCAATTGTTTGGCTTCGTCATTTTCGAAACTCAAATTCTCTAAAAAGAATTCTTCAATGTAAGGAGGGGCTTGGATGAGTCTGTCCAAATACACACGAACGGAATCCAAGATGGAAAGGAGTTGTGGGTTTTCACCTGACTTGTATGCGTCAGGGATTTGGCAGTCTTTTAAAAATGGTTCGAGTGCTTTACCGAGGGTTTCAATTTTGGCATCGCGGATGTACTTATTGGACATCCAATTGAGTTTTGATTTTGGGTTTAGGTATTCAGCAAGACCAAGTAAGGAAAGTTTATTGAAGTCAACAGTTTCCTTTTCTTCTTCTTTCAATTTTTTGAATACATCAAAGGTAGCAGGGGATTTCGAACAACGTTCCACATCAAAGACAGAACACAATTCTTCATCACTCATATATTCCTTGCCATCAGGCGAAGTCCATCCAAGGAGTGCCATGTAGTTACGCATGGTTTCACTTGAGTAACCTAAGTCACGGAACGCAAGGACTGATGTGGCACCAGCTCGTTTGGAAAGTTTTTTACCATCTGTTCCTACAATTTCACTGGCATGTGCAAATCGTGGGAGAGGGAATCCAAAGGCTTCAAAAATCAAAATTTGTCTTGGTGTATTGGAAAGATGTCCCACACCTCGGATCACATGTGTGATTTTCATAAGCGCATCATCAATCACCACAGCATAGTTATACGATGGGAATCCATCTGATTTTACAATGATAAAATCACCAATCAGTTTGGATTCAAACTTTACTTTGCCTTGGATCATATCATCTACGATCACAATCTTGTGAGGGGTTTTAAAACGAACTGTAAAGGGAGTTTTTTTCTCTAGTTGTGAATGTATTTCTTCGTCACTTAAATCAGAACATTTTCCATCATAGATGTAAGGAATCCCCATTGCATCTGCTTGTTTTTTTTTGCCCTCTAGTTCATCTGCCGTACAAAAACATCGGTAGGCTTTTTTTTCTTTGATGAGTTTGTCTGTGTATTCTTTGTAGATATGAATTCGTTCTGATTGGGTATAAGGCCCGTTAGGTCCACCAACTCCAGGACCTTCATCCCATTCCATTCCAAGCCATTTGAGAGATTCTAAGATGATTTTGAAAGATGCTTCTGTGGATCTGTCTTGGTCTGTATCTTCGATCCTCAGTAAAAATTTTCCTTTTTTTGCCTTTGCATATAAATAATTAAATAAGGCAGTTCTTGCTCCACCAACGTGGAGAAATCCGGAAGGGGATGGGGCAAAACGGGTACGAACTTCTGTCATTTGATTTCCTCTTTGAGTAAAAAATCTCCCAAACGTTTGTATCCAAATGGTTCTTTGGTTTTGGTAGTGAGACCATTGGTATAGGGAGGAACAAAAAATAATTGCAGATTGTTTTCTTTATAAATCGGTTTGAAAAAAAGTTTGTCTGGTTCTGTTTCATTCCATTCGTAACTGAGTTGGTGGTAGTCGTAGTTTGTGGAAGTGTGTTCAGTAACAATCGTTTGGTTGTTGATTTTGGTGTATGTACTGGAAGAAGTAAAAAATTGATTGGAACCAAGATTGTGAGACCAACGATTTTCTCCTCCAATTTCAGAACGATTTCCTTCTTCTAAAAGGATTCCCGTATCTCCATTGAGTTCAAACACTTCCATCTCATCGATGACAAACTTATTTTCTTTATATGCAATTTGGTTTTCGAGAAGTGTTTCTATTGTATTTCCTTTCACTTCTTTAAAATAAGATTCCTTATAAACAAAGACAATTTTTTTCTCAAGGTTATTTCGTTGGAATTTTCCCACTTTGCGATTCCAAATGAGTTTGTATGATTCAACAACATCATTCCCAAATTCTGCATTGATATTGTTTGAAAAGTTAGTGTCGTAAGCAATGAAACTGAACTCAATTTTTTCAGCATATCCACTGGATTTGCCCGGTTCCCATTGGATACAACGGTAATGGGAAGACCCATCTTTGAAGAAAGTGGAACTCATTTTTCGAGGTGATTTGAGGAATAAAACGGAAGCAGGAATTTCGGATTTAGGATCTCTCGAAAGGAGAGAATTGACTGTTTGGCAACTCCACCCAGAAAAAAAAATCAAGAACCAGATTAGCCAATGAAAACGGGAGTATTCTTGAGTTTGTGGGGACATAGATAGGTGCGTATCGCCAGTCTAAAAAGGGAAAACCGCTTGACAAGTCAATTCATCGCACCCCTGTGTCATTTGGAACCATGAAGAACGAAGAACAGTATCCGAAACGCCCCTTTGAAGACCAAGTGAATGATGACCAAAGGAAATACTCCCGCTATGTATGCGATTCGAGAGCCATTCCACAAGAAATTGATGGCCTAAAGCCTGTTCAACGACGAATTCTTTGGGCGATGTGGAACTCAGATGCGAGAAACCGTCATACCAAAACAGTAAAAGTAGCGGGTCTTGCGATGGGATACCATCCTCATGGAGACAGATCAATCCAAGATGCCCTTTCCCAAATGGCACAAGACTTTGCGTTTGCAAACAACTACCCTTTGGTTCATGGCGAAGGAACCTTTGGTGACGTTCTTGATCCCAATGCAATTGCATCTCCTCGTTATACAGAAGTCAAACTTTCTGACTTTGCCAAAGATTTAGGTTTTTTTGAAAGTTTACCTGACATTGATTATGTCAAAAACTACGATGAAACAGAAGATGAACCGATTCATTTTGTGGGAAAAGTTCCTGTAGTTCTCTTAAATAATATCCAAGGGATTGCAACGGGATTTCGTTGTTTTATACCTGCACACAAACTCAGTGACGTAATTGATTCTCAAGTAACGTATTTAAAAACGGGCAAACCGAAAAAGATCACTCCATGGTACAAAGGGTACGGCGGAGAGGTAAAAATGTCAAAAAATGACAATGGTAGCACTGTCATGTCTACGACATTTGGTTTCAAAAAAGAAGATGGGAAATTGTATTTGGTAGATTCTCCCATGAACTGGAACCGCGAAAAGGTTGTGAACTACTTAGATGATTTAATCGAAAAGAAAGACAATTGGTTAAAGGACTACATTGATCATTCCAGCCAAACATTTAAAATCGAACTTGTTGCAAAAAAAGGCGAAGAACCTTCCGAGAAAGAAATCAAAGAACTTTTCTCCAAAGAAAACAACGAAGTATTGACCATCAATGTCATCACACATGAAGGAAAACTGCGTAACTTTGTTCCAGAAGAAATCATCAAACGTTTCTGTGATTTTAGAAAAACCCATCTCATTCGCAGATTCAAACGCCTTGCTGGCTTAGAAAAAGAAAAAATTGATCGTAACTCCGAACTCATTCGTTTCATCAAAGAAAAATGGAACGAAAAAGTAACAGGCATTAAATCGAAAAAAGAATTCGAAGAAAAGTTAAAAGCTGCCAAATTCGTTTACTTTGAATGGTTGAGTTCCATTCCCGTTTACCGTATGACTTTGGAAGAAGTTCGTAAATGTGAAGAAGCCATTGTAGAAGCAAAAACAAAATACACCGAGTATACGGCACTACAAAAAGATGATAAAAAACTCACAGGTTTTATGACTGATGAGTTGGATGAACTGAAGAAAAAATGGGATCCGAAATAGATAATTATGGCTCAAAAAACTGAAAAAACCTCAGGAAATTCGCGAAATTTTAAGAAATTATCGAACGTAGAACACGTTCGTATGCGTACAGGAATGTGGCTTGGGCAAAACTCCCTTTCCACATTTGAACAACATTTTTTTACCAAAGATAACTCTGGTAAGTATGATATTGTACACGAAGAACTTTCCGACATCCCAGCCAAACTCAAATGTTTGGATGAAGCATGTATGAACTGTGTGGATGAATACAGAAAGAACTTAAACGACAAATCCATTCCCGAAAAAGATAAGATGAACAAACTCATCATCCAATTGTCAACGGATCGCAAACGTGTGACCATCCAAGACAATGGTCGTGGGATTCCCGCTGACAATGCCGAAGGAGTTTACCTCCACTTGATGTATGGGGAAAACTTTGACGACAAAGTGAAAGAAGATCATGTTGCAGGACAGAATGGTGTGGGGATTTCACTTGTAAGAATGGTTTCCTCTTTCTTTCGAGTGAAAACCATCAATGGTGGAAAAGCTTACAAAAAAATGTTTAGCATCCATGATGATGTAAAAAAAGTAATTCGCAGTTTCAAACTTTCTAAAGAAGATACAGAACGTGTTCACTTGTATTATGATGAACATGGAACATTTGTCGATTGCCCTTTACTTTCCGCTGACCAAATCAAACAACTAAAAGGCCCTTGTGACAAAACAGGGATGACTGCAGTGGTGGAAGCAGCAAAAAAAGAAGACCACGGAACAACAGTCGAGTTTGAGCTCAATCCAGCATATTTCAACAACCTTGATACTTCTTTTAACATCAATTTGGTGAAACAATACCTGCAAGACATTGCAATGTCAAACCCAGGTCTCGAAGTTGTTTTTATACACAAAACTGGGAAAGAAAAATATAAGTTCAAAAAAGGTTTTGATGAGATCTTTAGTAACTCCGAAATGGTGTACTACAAATTGGATTATGCAGACAAAACTTCTGCCTCACAAATCCATATGGATACCTATGTTGTAGTGGGACAGAATAAAACTCTCACTTGGGTGAACTCTATTTTTTGCCCACAAGGTGGATCAGCGATTGAATATTTGGAAAACAGGCTTTGTGATGAGATTCGTAAAAAATCTCAAATTGTCAGTTTAGAGAAAAAACTCAATACACAGTGTACACGGAATGATGTGAGAAGTTGTTTTCACATGTATGTGAACCTTCGGATTCTTAACCCTCGTTTTAAATCCCAAGATAAATCTTATCTCATTAACGATTTGAATGAAGACATTCGAAAGTCTGTAGACAAACATTTGGACAAACTTTTGAAAAAAACTGGCCTCATCGAAGAAATTAAGATGGTGATGGAACGTAGAACCCAGATGAAACAGCTCGAGGATGCGCAGAAAGGCCTCCGTAAGGCGTCTCGGAACAACATCCCTAAGCTTATGCCTCCGACAGGTAAACCAACCGATCCAGGCCGAATTTTGTTTGTGGCAGAAGGGGACTCGGCGATCGCGGGACTACGCCCAGCACGGAATCCAAAATTACATGGATTATTCCCACTCAGAGGAAAACCACTCAACTGTAAAGGGATGTCACTTGCCAAAGCATTACAAAACGAGGAGATGAAAAACATTGTTGCCATTGTGGGACTTCCTCTCGACCAAAAGGTAAAATCCATTGATGAATTGAATTATGATAAGATCAGTATCATCACGGATGCCGATTTTGATGGGTATGCGATTCGTTCTTTGATGTTGTCTTTCTTTTATGAATATTGGCCTGAACTGTTTGATTTAGGTTTTATCAATATTTCTGCAGCACCACTCTATGAGGTGGATGTAAAGTGGAAAGATGGTAAAAAAGAAACTGTTTTCTGTATTGATGACTCCGACTATGATAAGTTAGTTGCAAGAGTGAACAAACAAGGTGCGGAAATCACTCGCAAAAAACGAAACAAGGGTCTTGGGGAAACAGGAAAAGAAGCCATGAAGTATGCTGTAGATCATTGTATGACAACGATTACAATTGGTAATAAAAAATCTGCTAAGACCACACAAGACTTATGGTTCCACAAAGATTATGCAGAAAAACGCCGTGAAGCAATTTCTGAATACTCAATGAGTGTGATCCAGGACTAAGAATAAGGTTCGATTTTTTAGAATATTACCAACAAACACGGGCCATGTTGTGAAGGACAATTGTAGTTCTTTCCATTTGGCATAGCGATCACTCCCCATTCCATAGGTTTGGGGAGTTTTGTTTTTTATAGGCTTGTTCCAATTTCCTTTCATTTTTTCCTTGGGGTATGAAATCGAAGAAAGAAAAAAAGATTCATTCCGTACAATCGAAACAAAACCAATCACAAGAAAAAGCTCCTTCTTTTCCCTCTCAAATCCAAAATCCAATTCACGATTTATACTTTCCCTTCCGCATTCTCTTTGTTTTTATTTTTTTCCTTCTATTCCAATGCCAATCGAATGGGGATTCGAAAGAAATTTCGTATTTCCAAAACAAAGAAAAAACAAAAGCGGATATCCAATCAAAATGGGAAACACTGGCCCCCTCAGGGATCAAATCACTCACCTATATGGTTATGATGGGAGATGGAGATGTCTACCAATCTCAGATTGGGGTGAGTTCTGATGCCAAAATCGAACGATTTAAAATTGGAAGTATCACAAAAATATTTACTGGGATTGCGATCTTACAATTACAAGAATCCGGTAAACTGAAGTTAGATGACCCAGCTTCCCAGTATTTACCTGAATTGAAATTGATGAAACCAAAACAAGAAGGGTATCGAGAGATTACCATTCGTGATTTACTCACCCACCAATCAGGTTTACCTTCCGATTTGGCGAATGGTTTTTTCCTATCTCCCGAAGCAAAAGAAGATGAGATTTATCGTTCCTTTCGTTCTTTACCAAAATCACTCGCAGGGCTTGAACGAAATGAACCTGGAAAAATCCATTCCTATTCCAATTTAAGTTTTGGCTTACTGGGTAATATCATTGAACGGGCATCAGGTGAATCAATAGAATCCTACTTTCGTGTCCATCTCTTCGATAAAGCGGGAATGAAACATACAACGCTAATGGAAAATTTAGAAGGATCAGAACTCATTACGGGTTATTCTGGCATTTTTTGGAAATCGAAGACCGTTCGGCCTGTCATCCGTGATTTGACCGCAGGATCCATCTCCACAACGGCAAACGATATGGGTCTTTTTATGAAAGCTTTTTTCCGAAGTAAGGAAAACAAAGGACTACTAACTTCAGTTAGTTTTGATGAGTTCCATAAAACACAAATTGGTCCTGTTGCCAATTTTGAGATGAAACTGGGATTGCCTGTGATGAAATCAAGTTACAAAGCGGATGGAAAAACAGTTTGGTTTTATGGGCATTCGGGTTCTCTTCCACCTTTTTTTGCTGACTTAGTATATGATCCTAATACGGAAATTGTTTCCTTTGTCGCTGGGAACACACTTGGTATACAAACGGGAAAACTAAAAAGTACCAATACGGAAGTGATGAAGGTATTGTGGGAAGAAAAAATGGGCTTACAACCAGAACCAAGCCTCCCACCCATGATGGGAAAAAAAGGAACTGTTCCAGGGGAAGAAGGGGTTTATATTTCTCCCATGGGGATTCACGAATACAAAAAAGGGAATCCGCCAACTCTCAGTTTGATGGGTTTTGATGTAGGACTCATTGAAAAGGAAAATCGTTACGGAATCGACTTACGAGTATTATTCGGACTGATTAAAATTAACGATCCTAGTATCAACGAAATGCGAGTTGAATTTGAAACTTGGGAAGGGAATTCCATTTTCACTTTGTATTCTAAGGACCTACCCAAGGGAGTCGCAGGAATTGGGGTCAAGTTTACTCCAAACAACCGTTTTCCAGATGCACAATTTTTTGGGACCTTTGTCACAAAAGAACCTTATGCCATCATTCCCAAACTTAGACTAGAAAAGGACAAACGAGGATTCCCACTTTTAACCATATACTACGCATTAGGTGGAATGGAAAACACAGTCCAAGTCCCTTGCCAATGGGAAGGAGACAATACACTAAGGATCTTAGGCTACGGTAGAAATTTGGGTGAGAGACTTACTCTTGGGAGTAAAGAAGGAAAACCCTTTCTCCAATACTCAGGTGGGGAATATGTAAAGGATTAGAGCCTGGAAAGAATAGGGGAATGTTTACAGAGAAAATGGAAGATTCTGCATTTCTAAATTGACTTTTGAAACCTGGAAACTACCTATTTACTGAATCTTGTTAGTTCTGAAATCAAAAGGTACACAATGAAAATTCTCAAAATATTACCACTCTTGGCTCTCGTTATTTCCTTGAGCCAATGTATCACCTATCTTAAAAAAGATGTCCCTGTCTATAATCCTGCAAAGATTGAGAAAAAAATCTCGAATATTGACTTTGTGTTAGATTTTAATCAATACAATGCCTTCGGTGAAAAATTCCCTGTAAGTGAAGAGACTCATAAGGCAAACAAACGGGCATTTACAGAAATCATATCTGGATGTAAATGTATTGAGAAATTTAATCTCTATGTTATTGGATTGGATGATGTAAGTAAATTAAACAGTAAAAATCAAGTCAAGATAGAAGTAACAACGAGAGCTAAGCCGAATGCATCGCTCTTTCTATCTTCGACATTGTTTGTAGTCACTTTGGGATTAGTTCCTTTTTTTGGTGAAATCAATGGGAAAACAGAATTTGTAGCATATAACCAAGGCAAAGAAATCAAAAGGTATACTTATGAAAATGATGTAGTTGAAGTGAGACAATTATTTTTGTTATTTGTAATGCCATTTAGACAAATGAGCTATATAACCAATCAAAATGTGCCAGATAATTTTGTGAACGATATCTACCGCGATAAACTATATCAGTAAATTTTCCCTCTCTGGATTTTGAAGTGAGCCACTTCAAAATCCAATTCATTTTAAAATCAGGATCACTATCAATATATTCTTATTTTATATCTCCAATGTACACAGGTAAGGTTGTACTTTTGTCACAATCTTTGTTTTGCATTTCTGAATAGAAACATGAAAACAAGTTCGCATTGATATGAGTTTCGTTTGGTTGGCTTTTCTTTAGTTCGGAATTAATACCTTGAAGGGCAAAAAAACAATTTTCATTCCGTTTGTCTTCTCTTCCTTCCCCATAGTTTTTTTTGCAGAGATCTCTTGGTTCTTCCCCCGTTGGAAAACACGAAAGGAAAAGAAGGCAAAAGAAAGTAAAAAGAAATTTTGGCAAATTAGAGACTCCAAATCGAATGTTAGGTTTCCATGATTGGTTATGATAGGCAAAAAAAAAGCGGAGAATTTGAATCCCCGCTTTTTTTTTGATGAATACTCTTTATGAAACACAAAGAGTATAACAACTAACGAAATGAATCGTTATTTTTTTGCCTTTGTATTACCAGACGGACCTGTTAAAGTCGCTGCTTTTCCAGATACAGTTGTACAAACTTCAGGGAAGAAAAATCCTTCTCTGGTCGTTGTAGTTTTGTAATCGAGAAGTATATCTGCACCCTCAGTCTTTTTCAATGCTCGACTAACGGCTGCACCTTCAACGTCAGTTCTTGTATCTTCAATACCGATTTCGTGTAATCCAGCTTTTGCAATAATGTAAAAACCACCAGTTATGACTCCAACGAAGATTTCTCCAGGTGAAAAAGATAATGGAGATTCCACTCCCGTTGCTAAGTAACCTTCTCTTTTAAAAGAAAAGATACCAAACTCTGAAGAGCAAGCCTTCGCTGATGTCTCTGCGCCCATCTCATAAGCAGCTTCAGCAAGAGGAAGCGTTGTAATCTTACTCGATTCGATAGTTCTTACGGAGTGTGTACAATTGACTAATACGATTGTAATAGTTGCTACCAGAACAAATATTTTTTTCATTTGTTCCTCCCTTATTTAACAGGGCCAGTCTTTAATGTAACAGCCTTTGCTTTTACAGTGACACAAACACTTTGTCCAATAATATAGTAAGTGGACTCGTACTCAAATTTAGGGTTAACTAGGTAATTTGCATTTTCAACTTTTGAAATTGCATCATAAACAGCTTGTCTCTCAACAAAACCTGGTGCAAATACAGTTGATACCGAACCATACTTGTCATTCATTCCGTATGGGAAAATTAAAAAATTTCCACCACAGGATTTACCTGTTGTTTCACCACTGATAGTGTAGTCTGCAGGGGCGAGACTTACTGATTCAGTATGTAGACCTGGCATAGTTTTTGTAGTAGATGAGCAGTTAGCAACGAACGCTACTGCAGCGATTAAAAAAAGTAAACTTTTTTTCAAGTTGAGTTCCTCCGAGAGACTAAGATTAGATATACGATAGAGAATCAGTCAAACAAATTCTAGATCTGAAGCTCAATTTCTTTCCAAATTTTTTGAAAGTTGCGTGTGCGGTCTAGGTAATTGTAGCGGTTATTCTGAGGTTCCTTTTGTTTTGATTCTAAACCTTCCACATGTAAAACGGTCTTTGTTTCCATTTGGACCCACACTAGCACCAGTTTTGCTCTGACACCCGCCATACAACCCCAGTCTTGGCCATTGAACCAACCTGCGTTATGGGAATAGGCATATTGGATGATGGGGATGAGTAAAACTCCCTTTTTCCCTTTAAAATCAGCATTGGCAGAGAGTTTGAATTGGGGAATTTCGTTTGGGATGTTGATATTGTCTACACCTTCGTCGGCAACTTTTGTTAAGTCCTTTTGGAACTGGACTTGGAAGAGTTTGGAAGGTTGTAATATGGTAAATTTCTGATACCCTTTGAATCGGTTTGTCACGATAGACTGGACATAGTTCACGGACTCATCCTTAACTCCTGTTTCATTGAGGAACTCGATTTGTTTGGTCACCACTTGTTCCCCCCAGATGGTTTTTTCGCGGGAGATCCCACCAGAAAAATTCAGATCACCAACAAACATGTTTTTGTTGAAGGTATCTTTTTTGTTTGTCACAGGGATGAGGTTTTTGAGTAGGAAAATCTCTTCGGAAACAAAGAGCTCTGATTCGCCAAGGGAGGGCAATCGAGAAATGGCAGAACTTGTGGAACGGCATGTGCTGAAAAAAGAAACAAGTAGGATGAGAAAAATCGATCTTAGAATTTGCATTTCAACAATTTCTAAGGGAACGGATGGAAGTAAAAAGCATTTTTTCATTTTGAGAGGAGGGAGAATTTTGGTTTGTGCGAATGCAAAAAACGAAAATTGAGTGGGTCCTTGTTTTGACACTGCAATTTTGTTTTGCACCATTTTCCCTCCTCGGGGAACCCAATTCTCTCCTTTTCCTGGATGCAGAAAAAACAAAAGAATGGGGTGGTTTTGTTCCGAAACGAGAAGTAGATCAAAATTTACTGCAATCCATATTGGATGAAATCGTTGTTAGGCGGTTTGATTTGGATCCCATGTGGCTCAAACTCGTCCATTATGAATCGAAAGGAAAGGATAATTACCAAAGTAAAATCGTAAATTCTCGTTTTTTCTTTTCTTCCGAAGGTAGAACCAATCCAAAAGAGGAATTGGAAGCAACCATTCGTAGTTTTTTTGTAGAGGAACCCATTCCAGAAGGACTCATCCATCCTGTTTGTTCCTTTCCCACGAGGCATAAATTCATTAAACAAACGTTTGGTGTAGATTTTTTGAAACGAAATGGAATTCGTTGTGATCGCTATGAAGTTTGGAAAGCATCAATCCATGCCGATTCGGTATCAGTTGTGTTTGCTTCCTATTATCTCATGTCACCTGCTTCTGTTTTTGGGCATACAATGCTCAAGTTCAACCAGAAGTCAAATGAAGAGAACGGATCCGAAATTTTAGATTATGCGGTGAATGTTTCGGCCGATACTCCCAATCTAGATCCCATTCGTTATGCCTATCATGGATTGTTTGGTGGATTCAAAGCCAAGTTTTCTTTGTTCCCCTATTATTTAAAAGTGAATGAATACAATGACCTCGAAAGTCGCGATTTATGGGAATACCGATTGTCGTTAAACAAAGATGAGTTGGAACTCCTTGTTTCTCATTTATGGGAATTGTCTCGGGCAGAATTTGATTATTATTTTCTGAATGCCAACTGTGGGACATTCCTTGTCGAATGGTTGGATGTTGTAAAACCAGAACTCCATCTAAAATCAAAATTAGGTGGTGTTGTGAGTCCTGTTGATACCATTAAACTGTATACCCAAACAGAAGGTCTTGTCGAGGAAACAAAATACAGACCATCGTTGTATTCGGAGATCACCTTCCTTATCCGACAAATGGAACCGGAAGAAAAAAAAGCCTTCTATCATTTATTAGAAAGATATCAAAAAGAAACCTTTGATTTACACATCTTAGAAAATAAGGAGAAAGGAATCCGACAATCGCTCGTACTCGATGCTTTTTTGTTAGCCTCCCGTTACCAAAGTTTCCAATCTCCAAAGCCAAATGAGATGCAAAAATCCAATGAACAAAAAACATTAGAGTTTCGTTCAAGGTTCCCAAATCCAACAGAACCTCAGTATCCAAGTCTCAATCCATCTCCACCTGAATTGGCACATCCCAAATCACGGATTGTTCTTGGTGGTGGGTCTTCCAATTTTGGAGCATTTTTGGAATGGAAATACCGTTTTGCTTACCATGATTTACTCAATGTGAGTAAGGGTTCCCCACCAAACGGAGAGTTGGTGTTTTTGGATGGAAACATTCGTCAGTATGAAGGGAAAAAAATAGAACTTACATCTTTAACACTAGTTCGATTGGTTTCGTTAAGCCCTTACAATTCCATATCAAAACATTGGTCATATTTATTCGACTTTGGAATCCAAACCACTCCAATCAAAGGCAAACAGAATCAATGGTGGGAAAGTTGGAAGCAAAGAGCGGAAACAGAATGGGAACGAAAACAAGTTCCAAATTTGGATCTTGCCGCAGGTTGGACATTTGCCGATGAATTTTCGAAAACCAAAGATCGATTTGGGGCTATTTCTTTTCTACTTGGTATTAAGTCACAATTCCACCCTGGCTTTGAACAAGGGGGAAGGTTTGGACCCAATGTCCAAACCCTTTACCAAAAAGAGTGGGGGAACTGGAAGGTGTTAGGTGGGTTTTTTTTCCAACATTATGTAAATCAAACCATCAAAAACCAAATTGGATCGACTGTAACATTGCGATACTTATTGTCACAAGAATCAGAATTCCGAGTGGAAATGAAAAAGGAACCAAACTACCAAGAAGTATCTGGTTCCTATCATTATTTATTTTGAGATGGTTCTTCAAATCTTTTTTGGTTTCTGTAATGTGCCAAATACGTGATGAGAACTAAAGCCCCCACAGGAACTGCAAAATAGATATGAACTTGGATGAGTCCCGCAATCATACCCAAAATACCACCTAAGAATTGTATTACGACCAAATTCCCGCCAGTATTGTCCAAAATCATTTTTTCCAAATCATCTGTATCAAGTGCCATCACTCTTTCTTCCACAAGTGCTGTTACATTGATATTATGGACAAATTTTTCTATATTGGTTTTGAGATACGCTTTTCCTTCTTCACTATTCATAAATTCAAGAAGGCGTTTTTTCACCCAATCCACTGCACGGAAAAAGTTTTTTTCGATCTCTTCCCAGTTGTTTGGATCATCCAAATAAGATTGTAAACGTTCAATGCCCGACGGCAATAGGTTCTGTCTGGCGTAATCACCACTGGCTTCCAACCAATTGGATATTTTACCTGTAATGAATTCTTGTGTTTCCTTGGAATTGAGTCTTTCTTGTAAACCAGCCATCATATCATCCATCATTTTCATAAATTGATCGGATGTTTCGGGGTCTTTGACAAACCGTTCTAAAAGTTCGCGGATTGCGTCTTCGTTGAAGGAAAATATTTTTTTCACACCAATTCCAATTTTTCCCAAGGTGCTTCGTGTTTTTAAATATTCTTCGAGTCCTTCGTTTAAAAGGTTCGCAAGTTTCGGCATCTCTTCTAGTAAAATGACACGGAGTTGTTTTCCCAACTCTTCACGATTCGTTTCTTCTGTTAGGTAATATGTTAGGCGGTTTCTTGTGTATTCCCAAAGTTTTTGTACTTCTTCAGGACGTTCCGCCATTTTTTTCATGGTTTCTTCTGAAAAATCGAAAATCACTTCTAAAATTTCAGGACCACGTTCCTTTAACATGGAAATGATTTTGGTAACAAGTAGAGTGCGGATTTCGTCGTTGTGGATGGCTTCGTCAATTTCTTTGACAATTTTTTGAATTCCAGTTTCGACTAAGTTCCTTTCATAGATATAAGCAATGATGATGTCGGGATGGAGTAAATTACTTTGGATACTCTCACCTAAAGACTTTGCAATTTTTGATTTGTTTTTGGGAACAAGCCCTGACCAACCAAGCACCTTCCCATGTTTTGGTTGGAATAACATTTTGATCGCAAGGAAGTTGGTGTAATATCCAACCATTCCCGCCATAAGCACAACAAAGATTGCGTTGATCCAAATATTCCCTTCGTAGTATATTTGAAATCCACCACAAATAACAGAAAATAATACGAGGAGTCTGCGATACCAAGTATCTAACTTAGCAACATCCATCTTATTCCTCTTCTAATTTTAAATATCTACCACTGAGTTTTCGTAAAAAACCTCGAGGGATGAGTTCTGAAACAGTGATTGCACCTTGGTTAAAACTTCCAGTGATACAAACTGCTTGGTTGTATTTGAGTGCGCTTAACGACTCTTCGACGACTTCATCTGCATTTTGCCACATAAACGAAGGGTATTTAGACTTACTAATTCCTGCACGTTGGTGGAAGTCTGAATGAGTGAGGCCTGGGCAAAGTGCTTGTACATGAATGCCGTAGTTTTTGGCTTCTTCGTGAATGGATTCAGTAAAAGACTTAACAAACGCTTTTGTTGCCGCATAAATCGCACTACCAGGTGCTGGCAGATAACCAGCGATAGATGCCACATTGATTAGGTAACCTTTTTTGTTTTTTTTGAAACGGTTCAGTGCCGTGTGTGAAAGGTGAACAAGTGTTTTTACGTTCAAACTCACTTCATCTAATTCTTTATCAAGAGGAAGGGTCGCAAACTCACCAACAGTTCCAAATCCTGCATTATTCACTAAAAGTTCTGCATCTTTATCTTTTTCAATGATACTTGATAGTTCTTCCACATCTTTCTTTTTGGTCAGGTCTAAGACGAAATACTTCAACATTCCTCTTGACTTTGGTTCCAATTCTAGAATGACTTTTTTTAAGTCCGCTTCCGTCCGAGAAATTAAAAAAACATTATAATCTTTGCCGAGTGCTCTAACAAATTCTTTTCCGATACCTTGCGATGCGCCTGTAACATATGCATTTTTCATTCGATGGGATTCCTCTTCATTAGAACGGCAGTTGATCCGTCTAGGTAGTATTTTTTACGTCTCTCAAGTTCATTAAAACCAGCAGACAAATAGAGATTGATTGCTGGTTCGTTTGATTCTTTCACTTCTAAGAAAAATTCCTTTTTTGGAAATTCCTTAAATAATTTTTCTAACAATTGTTTTGCTAGGCCTAACTTTCTGAAGTTGGGTAGTGTAGCGATTCGGAAAATTTCAATTTCCCAAGGTGTCTCACAAACTAACGCATAACATTGTATTTTTTGGTCACCTATGCCAAATGCGGCATGGAATTCCAAATGAGTTTGGATCATCTTATCTGTCCATTCCTCACCTGGAAAACATAGTTTTTCCCAAGTAAGGATCACTGGCAAATGGACTTCACCCAACCTTTGAAAACTAAGAGACATAATCACATTTTTTTCTTTTCATCCAAAAGAAAGAAACTAAAATCGAACCGATGGGCACAAAAAACAACTGGTTTTCAATGGTTTTCGCACTCAAGTGGGGAGTTGTTTTGGGTATGCTCCTCTTTTTTACCCATTGTGATTACTTAAAATCCCTAACAGAATCCCGGTACCGCAAACGAATCGGTGGAGAACCCACAGAAAAAGACATCGTCAATTGGAAAGAGAAACTAGCTTTGGAAGAAGCCGAAATTGAAGAAATGGACAAACGGATCCGAAAATTGGTCCAAAAGTCCAACCAATCGGCAGCCCTCTCTTGGAAAATTGCCCGCGCTTATATGCGTGCAGGTTCTGCAGATGTGGGTGTTCGTTATTACGAGGAAGCCGTCACAGAATCCATTCCCAATGCAAAACAAGGTGGATATGAAATCCATTCTTACGAATCTGCAATCCCTTTTTTTGAAAAGGCTATCCAGTCGGGGAAACTAGACAAACAATTGTTATATGAAACAGCTGTTGCTTATGCAAATGCATCTAAAGATATGGGATGGGAACCTACACGAAGGAGTCGTGCTATTAGTTTATTCAAACAATTGGCAAAATTAGACAAAGACGATACTCGTTTCCCATTCCAATTAGCTCTGATCTATTTTGATTCTTCTTTGAAGGATGAAAGTTGGAATGGAAAACTGGCAAGTGGTTATGATGAATTGGATTCCGCATTTTCTTTGTTAGACCAAATATTGCGAAAAGAACCTTATAATGTTCCCACTCGATTTGCGAAGGCTAATTTTTTATACCAAATTGGAAAGACTTCTCTCGCCCATGATGAATATATTCGAATCAAATCCATTTTAGAAGAAATGAAGGGGAAAGGAAGTATCCGCGAACCTTTGGAAGAAAACTCTTCTTATCAAAATGTCTTAAAGAATTTAAGTGTACTCGGGGCCCAAAACAAATCTAACTGACCTAATCCCATGTGGTACTTTCCATTTTGGGTCATCCGAAAGTCCTTTCTTTTTTACGCAAAACAAAGATTTGGCGTAATTATCATGAATTTTTACCATTATTCCAAACTTTACCCATGTTTTTTAAAGAAGAAGATTGGAAATTTTGGTTATCCGAATGTAAAGTATGGGAACAAAACAAAGACCCTCGTTGGAACTTAATTTCCTATTATGATTCCAATTATCCAAAACTTCTAAAAGAAATTTATGATCCCCCACTAGTGATTGTGGGAATGGGTGACTTAACTCTATTGCAGAAAGACCTTGTTGCCATAGTGGGAACCCGTAAATCTTCGCCTGTTTCCTTACAAGCAACAAAAGCACTTGTGGGTTCTTTCTCTGAAAAAGAAAACATCGCCATTGTTTCTGGAATGGCCCTCGGGATTGACAGACAGGCTTTCGTCACTGCACTCGAATTCGGAATCCCTGTTGTGGGAGTCCTCGGTACCACACTTGGAATCGAATACCCACCGGGGAATCGTGATCTTTACAAACGAATTAAAAATGACCCCAAACAATTGTTAATCTCTGAATTCCTCCTGCATACAGAACCTGCCAAATGGACTTTTCCGAAACGAAATCGTGTGATTTCTGGACTTTGCCAAAAGGTTTTTATCATGGAATCAGGTAAAAAATCGGGCACTATTTCCACAGCGATGAGTGCCATGGAACAAAACAGGGAAATTTTTGTCTTTGATCACCCAAAACAATTTGATAACGAAGGAGGGAAGATGTTGTTACGGCAAGGTGCAAGTCATTTGTGTGGTGGGAGTCAAATCGTAAAAACGGAAACGATCGAACGAATCATTTTTTCTTACGAAGAGTGGCAAAAACTTAAAAACACCTCCTTCCTTAAGAAAAAGGAAGAAGAGGTGTTGGATTTTCAATTTAACCTTTAAAGATAAACCCAGCGATTGTTGCGATTACATAGATCACTAGCAAAAATACACCAAACGGACGTTTGATTTTATCTTTGGAGAATACAATTCCCAAACGGAATAAAACGAGAACTATGAGCATCGAAGGAAAATAAAAACTGAAAAAACTCACGGGAGCTTCGAGGCCATTCCTGGTTACGGCTGCCGCAGCACCTGATACAAAGAGGACATTTAAAATATCGGCACCAATGATATTACCCACAGCAAGTTCTGAGTGCCCACGCCTTGAAGCCTGGATGGCAGTGACAAGTTCAGGCAAACTCGTTCCAAAGGCGACAAGAGTTGCCCCAATGATGGATTCAGGAATTGATAATCGAATTGCTGTTTCTTGGACAGAAGGGATAAGCACTTTTGATGATAAAATGACAAGAGTGATGGCAGTCACCAGTTTGATGAAGACAATCCAAAAAGGAGACTCGTCATATTCTGTTGTGTCATCGAGACCTGCTTCGAGTTCCCCCGGTTTGGACCTTGACCAACGAATGCTTAGGTAAACATAAACACCTAATAAAATTAAAAAGACAATCCCTGTCCCTTGGTCAATTCGTCCACCAGTTGTGAATACGGATGCCAGGTTTGACCATGGTAGAGCAGCAAACACAAGTAAAAATCCACTGAGAACTTGGATCCAACCCTGGCGGTTGACAAGGCGTTTGTCGATGTCAGGTGGTGAGATGAGAATGGCAATCCCGAGGATGAGTCCAGTATCACAGATAATCGATCCCACAGCATTTCCCAGGGCAATTCCTGGATTTCCTTCGAGGGCAGCGAGGACAGAAACAGAAACTTCTGGAAGAGTGGTTCCTAAGCTGACAATCGTTGCACCAATGATCATCTTTGGGACACCCCATCTTGTGGAGAGGGAAACGGCTTCGTCTACCAAAACATCAGCAGCTTTCCCAAGGACAAGGATAGAGCCAATGATGACAAGTATGAGGAATGGTAAGGGTAGGGTTTGAAAAGTTGCAGTCAGAAATGCATCCATGGATAAAGGTCAGAATATGGACTACTTACTTCGACTGCGACTCTTTCTTTGGCTCGGAACCCTCGGTTTTTTTTCTCCGGCCTTCGGAGAACCACGAATGCCAAAAGAACCTAGTTTGCCTTCGTTACCAAATGAAGAAACGAAAGAACCAAGAAATGCCCGTGGTGAAAAAGAATCGGGGGAAACAAAGGTTTTGAACTTAACCCTTTGTGATGGACGAACGGTTCGAGGAGAATCAACTAGCGGTAGTCAGTCGATATTCTTTGAACATACAAAAGATGGGATTTTATACAAAAAGAAATTAACAATCGCAGAACTTGATTCGATTAAAATTGATTCTTGGGAACTCAAATCAAAACGGGAAGAAAAAAAAGGAACTACTTATGAAGTCCTTCCCAAAAAGATCCGCATCCGAACCAAAAATGGAGAAACATTTTATAAAGAAACAGGACTTTCGGATTTAAAACTTTTGAACATCGAAATCAAAAACAATAATGGAGAAACGACACTCTTTACCTATTGGGTGGATTTAAAATTCCCTGACGGCAAATGGTATTCAGGACTTCCAACAGCAAAAGGAGACCAATCCACTAGGGAAGATTGTTTGAAAGATGTTGTACGAATGATTGAATGGGAATAATCCATCAGAAAAATCCGATCGAATCATTTCGAATGAAATATTGTGAATCCAATATAAAACTTTAGAAGTTTGATCTTTCGTGCAGCATACACTGCACGAGAGATTTTTTTAGAGATTTTGTTTCCTTGGTTTTATCGACTTAAGACTCTATCACACAGTCAACGAAGTATGTCAAAATTCCTGTTTCTGATTTTTCTTCTACAAGACCGTGGATGTCTGTTTCAAACCCAGGGAATTTTGTATTAAACTCACGAGCAAACTGTAAGTAGCGAATGATCGTTGAGTTAAATTTTTCTCCTGGGATGAGGAGTGGGATCCCTGGTGGATACGGAGTGAGTAACACGGAAGTGATCCTTCCTTCCAATTCATCAATTGGAACTCGTTCAATGTCCCGGTGGGCCATTTTTGCAAACGCTTCTGATGGTTTCATTGCTGGGATCATCGGACTCAAATACATCTCAGTTGTTAGGTGAGAAATATTATTGGCTCTGTAGACTTCGTGCATGGATTGGCAAAGGTCACGTAAACCAATACGATCGTATTTTGGATGTGCTGCCGTAAACTTTGGCATCACTCTCCACAATGGTTGGTTGGAATCATAATCATCTTTGAACTGTTGTAATTCGGTGACCATTGTATTCCAACGGCCTTTTGTGATACCGATGGTAAACATGATGAAAAAACTATAAAGCCCTGTTTTTTCGACGATGATCCCGTGTTCGGCAAGGTACTTGGTGAGAATAAGGGCAGGGATTCCCCAATCAGCAAATTCACCCTCCACACTCATACCAGGTGTGATGACTGTTGCTTTGATCGGATCGAGCATATTAAAGCCTTCTGCAATGTCACCAAACCCGTGCCAACGATCATTTGCTTTGAGGATCCATTCATCTCGTTCGCCAGCACCTTCTTCGGCGAGGGCTTCTGGACCCCAAACACTAAACCACCAATCTTCTTCTAGTTCCAAATCCACTTTGCGCATCGCTCGTCTGAAATCTAAAGCTTCTTCAATGGATTCTTCCACAAGTGCATTCCCACCAGGAGATTCCATCATCGCCGCAGCCACATCACAAGAGGCAATGATGGCATACTGTGGACTTGTACTTGTGTGCATCAAAAATGCTTCATTGAATAAATTTCGGTCTAAAGTTTCCTTTTCACTGTTTTGGACAAGGATCTGGCTTGCTTGTGAAAGTCCCGCGAGTAATTTATGAGTGGACTGCGTTGCAAAGATCATACTTTCTTTCGGACGTGGTCTGTCAGATCCTATCGCGTGCATACCTGTATAAAAACGATGGAACGCAGCATGAGGTAACCATGCTTCATCAAAATGAAGGGTGGAAATTTTACCATCTAACTCAGATTTTATGTCTTCCACATTATACAGAATTCCATCATAAGTACTTTGTGTGATGGTTAAGATTCTTGGGTTCCCTTTTACATGTTTTGCAAACGGATGTTCTGCGATTTTCTTTTTGATGTTTTCCCAAGTGAATTCGGATTTGGGAATAGGGCCAATGATACCAAAATGGTTTCGTGTTGGCATGAGGAATACAGGAATGGCTCCTGTCATGGTAATAGCATGTAAAATACTTTTGTGGCAGTTACGGTCTACAATCACTACGTCGCCAGGAGCAACGGTACTATGCCAAACAATTTTATTGGAAGTGGAGGTTCCGTTCGTCACAAAGTACAAACTATCACATTGAAAAATTCGGGCAGCATTTCGTTCACTTGCAGAAATGGGACCCGTGTGATCGAGAAGTTGACCGAGTTCATCCACCGCATTACACACGTCAGCTCGTAACATATTCTCACCAAAAAACTGATGGAACATTTGACCCACAGGGCTTTTTAAAAAGGCAACACCACCTGAGTGACCAGGGCAGTGCCAACTATAACTTCCATCATGTGCATATTGAGTGAGTGCTCGGAAAAACGGTGGAGGTAAACTATCCAAATACGATTTTACTTCTCTGTGGATGGCCCTCGCCATAAACTCAGGTGTGTCTTCAAACATATGAATGAAACCATGGAGTTCTTTTAAAATGCTATTGGGAATGTGACGACTTGTTCTCGTTTCTCCATATAAAAAAAGAGGGATGTCTGCGTTTCTATGACGCACTTGGGTCACAAAATCTTTCAGTTGTCGAAGAGCGTCCGGTACTTCACCTTCTGTCTCCGGAGTGAACTCTTCATCATCAATGGAGAGGATGAATCCACAAGCCCGGCTTTGTTGTTGTACAAAACTCGTGAGATCTCCATAACTGGTCACACCCAAAACTTCGATTCCTTCGCCTTCTAAGGCCTTTGCAATAGCTCGAATGCCTAGACCACTGGCATTTTCGGAACGAAAATCTTCATCAATGATGATGATAGGAAATTGTACGATACCGTTTTGATACATCAACTCCATAGGAGGTATGTCCCACAGAGAATCAAATGATTTTAGTTTCTAAACTCGTTTTTTCGGAAGGTATTTGTAATACTCCATCTCAACTGTATTGATGAGATAGGTGTAGTATTTGACTAATTTTTTATCGAACTTCTTTTTGTTCATCTCTTCGCGGTAAAAATCTGCCAATTGGGTTCGGAAAAGCGCAGATTTCATATCATTTCGGTTGATGAGAATTGTGCTTGGAAGGTCACGTACGGCTACATCATCGGGTATAACGATTGTCGACACAGATTGTAAAACCGCATATTCAACAGTGGAAGCAACTTTATCCTCATCTTTTTCTTTGGCGAGGGTCATGTTGTTCCGTTTGATATTGTCCAAATTTTCGTAGATACGGGATCGTAAGGATTTTGGATCTAACACTTTGTCTGTGATTTTATTAAATCGTTTTGGAAAAACAAAATTGTCAGCAGCTTTGTAAATGTGAGAAAGTTTTTCTTCTTTTTTGCTAGTCTCTTGTTCTTCTTCATAACTTGGTGAGGAACTGGAAGAGTAACTTGGTTTTCCCCAGTCACCCACACCAGAAAATTTCCCTGAATTTTTAATGTCTTCTCGGATTTCTTCTGTAGTTTTTTCTCTAAAATAAATCGCAGCTAAAAATCCAAGAACCACAGAAAAAGGAACACCAAAAAAGATTGGCATCGCAGAACGTAAGTAATACGCCCCTGTGATAAAAATCATCGTACTCACAACGAATGTTAAAATCCCTGGAATGACATTAAAACGTGAACGAATTTCATTGGACCTTTCCTTTTCCAATTCCTCCACTTCCATATTTTTGACATCCGCATTGAGTTTGGCAATTAACTCGGGTTTGAGTTTGCTATTGAGTCCTGGGTGTTTGGGATTAGAAAGTTTATGATTGATAATTTTGGCATAACCCAATTGTTTTTTGTATTCTGGGTTGGTTCTCCCTTCAAACGCAAGTTTGTGGATAACAGCTGCCATATAACCATGGTCAACAACATAATAGACAACTCGACCGTCCGGAGTTTTTTCTTCATAGTAAGAATGTTCTGAGAATACATCGTCCTTTAATCGTTTGATGTATTCAGACACTTTATCTGGATCTGTGATCCCGGCATTGGCAACTTCTTCTTCAAAGTTGATGCGTAATAGTGTATTATGATTTTTTGTATGTTCCGGAATTTTACTGATGACTGCATTTTTGACAGTGCCATAAATACTATCATCTTTTCTCGTTAAAACTGATCCTTTTTCTTCCGTAAGTCGTTTTAAAATTTTAATGCTGAGATCTATGGTTTCTTTGATGGAAAGTGCACGGTTGTTTTTTTCTGCAGGGACAGGAAAGTTTTCGATGATGGATAAAAACTTTTTCACTTCTTCTTCCGGATTCATCTTTGCTTCTAGAGAAGAAAATTTCGGAACAGATATGTATTCATTAAATTGAGCTAAGAACGATTCGTATTTTGCATCTTTTGCAAGTTTTGTGAGTTGTTCCTTTGCAAAATGTTCCAATCCATTTAAGTGTGCAAGGATTTGGTTAACTACTTCTGGTAATCGTTTGAAACTTCCATCAGGTAAAATATTCAGTTCATCAATCACAATATGATAATCGGTTAAGATAGGAAGTGCCAAATTTTGTTCTCTCGCAAACAGTGTGAAGTCTTGTAGAAAATCTGGCATCGGGATATATGGTAAGTTCCCAAATCCTTTACGAACAAGTGAGGAAATCTCTGCTTCCAGAGAACCTAACTTGGGATAAAGCCAAGTATTCCCATCTTTGTTTTTTTGTAAAAGAAGTGAACCTGGATTGTCTTCGTCCCAGTTCCTTCCTTTTTTGGCTCTGTTTTCTAATAGAACTTTGATGAGTTCTTGTGAGAATCGAAAACAAGCTTGCCTGTATGGTTGGGTGTCCGTCTTGTTCTCGTTTTGTGGTGCAATGAGGGCAATTTTTGAAGAAATTTTACTTCCCGTACGAATCAGATATGGGTATGCATAAGCGGCTCTATTTTGTCCACGGTGGTCTATGTCTAAAATTTGGCGGAGAGCATGGTGGATGGAATTTTCCGATCTACCTTGTGCACCTAGGTTCGTGTACTTCCCAAGGGCCTCTGGAAGTTTGTCCACTGTCATGAGGTACGATGCGTGTTTCTCTTTACTCCCATGTTTTTCTACACGTTTGTGCCAGTCTTTCAATTCATCTAAGATACAACGTGCTGTGGGAGTTAGGCTACCAACAGAATCAGACAAAAATATATAAGATTGAGCAGATGGTCTCTCAGAAGTATTCTCCTCTTTAGATGAGGGATTCTCTAAGACTGTGTCTGATAAATCGATACTATCTTCACTCATTTGGAATTCGCCTGGTGAGAGGCCACAATTTCTGCAAGGATTTGGGCTCCCCTGGCTAATTCTTCTTCCTTACGGCAATATGTCAAACGTATGCATTCTTTCGTATGCGAAAAATCAGTGTTTAATCCAGGAAAGAAATAATGTCCTGAAACAATGAAGAGCCGTTTATCTTTGCAAAGGTGATACAATTCATGATTGGATATGGATAGTGATGGAAATCGAATCCAGAGGAAAAAACCACCCATTGGATCATGGATTTCATACTCAACTCCCATCTTTTTAAATGTTTCTGTGAACAAGTGGAGCGCGAGTTTTGCTTTTGCTTCATAAAACGGACGTAATATGTTTTCTGATAACTTGGGTAACAAATTTTCTTGGAAAAGGATTTGCATCATATACACTCCCAAATTTCCAACCGCAAGGTTTGACACAGCAGCAAAAGAGGAGAGGGTATCAATTGTTTCTTCATTTGAGACTACAATTCCAAACCTGACTCCAGGTAATCCGATTTTGGAAAAACTTAGGGATAAAGTTCGTCCTTCTTTGTATTGGATGGGTGATTCCTTCCCAATTAAATTTGGGAATGGATTTCCGTAGGCAAGGTCGATGAGAATCGGTATGTTTTGTTTTGTGGTACTTTTTTCCATCCACTCCAATTGTTCTAGTGAAAGGACATTCCCTGTTGGATTGGTTGGTCTGGAAATTGCCAAAACACCTACATCCGCTAGATCGAAAGTGGATTGGTTTAACTCATATCGGAAACGGTTTTCCCCAGTCGAAACTACATTTGGTGGATTTGCTAAAAACACATTCTCCGCAATTGATTGGTCCGCATAACCAATGTATTCTGGAACCACTGGCAATAGTATTTTTTTAAAACTCCCATCTGCCATAAGTCCTGAATGGAGGTTTAGAAGGAAGGAATAGGTATTTTGGCTTCCATTGAAAAATGCAATGTTCTCTTTTTTGAATTTTGATTGGAGGAGTGGAGACAAATACTCTGCAGCCAATTCGCGAAAGGAGTCGTTTCCAATCGGTGCTTGGTAATCTCCGAGAAGGGAACGAAGGATGGGGTCTTTTGCCAATTTGCCAAACGTTTCTTCGAATATCGCTTCAGCTTCTGGGATATGAGCTGGGTTACCCCCACCTAGGAGGATTTCATTGGGGTGGCCAGTGGTCTTGCCTAAGTCTTCCATTAGTGATCGGATCCCTTGGTTCTTTCGGAGTCGGTCGGCCCACAAAGAGTAAATTTGGTCCATGGTTTCGGTCATATTTTGGGAACTTTCTCTACTCAGAACCAATTTTCCTTGGATTTTCTAAAATTATGTTCGCATTTCGAAAAATGAAGTGACATAATTCGTAAATCGAGTATTTAAGTGACATAATAAAGAGGAGTGCTGTTGGATGAGCACCGAAACAATACAAAGACCGATTCGAAAAGAAAAAAACATCGAATTCTTCAAACCTACCCTTTCAAGAGAAGATCTGAAGGGTGTTTTAGAATGTCTCGTGGAAGAACATCTTTCCACTGGTGAAATTGTAGAACGTTTTGAAAAAACATTTTGCCATACATTTAAAATCAAATATGCCATTTCCTCTAATTCCTTAACTTCTGCTTATCACCTCGCCTTGCTTGGGTTAGGTGTGAAAGCTGGTGATTCTGTTTTGTTATCAAGTTATGCACCTATTTCTGCGTTGGATGCGCTTTTTTTAATCCAAGCAAAACCGGTGATAGTGGATTTAAAACGTAATTCTTTCCACCCATGCCCTGAAGAATTTTTACGTAAAAAAAATGAATCTGGTGCAAAGTTTGCCTTGTTTGATCACAGTTTTGGTTCCCTTATACGAATCACTGATTATTCCATCGATGGATTGGAAGTGATTGAAGACTTCACCGAAGCCATTGGTGCCACTTCCGAAACCATCACAGTTGGGAAACAATCCAAAATTGCCATCTGTGGACTTAGCGCTGAAAACATTATCACCACAGGTAATGGTGCCATGATCATCACTGCTGAAAGTCAATTGGCGAATGTTGTGAAATCTTATAAATCTGGTACTACCGCAAAACGCAACTTTGGTGAACCAAAATATGATTATAATTTGGTGGATTACCAAGCTGCTCTTGGAATCGAACAATTGTCAAAACTTGGTGTGATTTTAGAACGTAAGAAAAAAATTGCCTCTGCATATTTGCAAGCTGTTCAAAACTCAAGGCTCGAAACTTTTTTCCAAAATCCAAACGAAGATACATTCCAAAGGTTTCCGATTGTTGTCTCTGGTCAAAATTATGAAGAAATCCAAAGATACTTTAAATCAATTCATATTGGAACTCAAAGGACAGTAGAAGAACCACTTCACCGAGTTTTGGAAGAAAACCATTTAGAATACCCAAATGCAGAAAGGTTATTCCAAAGAGGGCATTGTATCCCGATCTATCCTAACCTAACAAAAGATAATGTGCAAAGGATTGCAACCGCTATCCGACGTATCTATTGATTGGTGCCAAAGTTATACTACTTAGACTCATTATTTGAGTATAAACTCCATTCACCTCCTCTCAATTTAGATTCCTCACTTAAGAGGAGGAATCGTTGTTTGGAGAAACTATTTTTCCCCATCACAAATGAAGAGGACTATGTCCTTGTCGAAGAACTTCCGTCTGATGAATTGTATTCACATTGGAAAGAAAAAGGTTTCACTCCAGGTATCCCAACGTTAGTTGGCTCTTTGTTACAAGATGTAACACTTGTCGAATGGGGTAGGCGTCATTTTTGGGAAGATGGTGAACTTGTAATTGATCCGATTCAATTGGAAATGGTTAGGTATCTTAATTCTAAGGTCACCCAACTTGACTTTCGCAAAAACCACTCCCCACTTCCTGCCAAATTGATTTCATCCGAAGAACATTTGTTTGCCGATTTAGAAGAGGCAAAATTACCTGTGGTTTTAAAAAGTGAATTTGGACTTGCAGGCCGAAATCATATCATCTTCAAAACACCTTCTGATTCATGGAAACTCTCTCAAGTAAACAAACGTTTATTTGGTTATCCAATTGTTTGTGAAGAGTGGGTGGGAGATTCTCGTTTTTTTGATTTTTCCACACTTTGGGATGTGAAAGAGAGTGAGTTTTTTTATCTCACAGCCACAAACATGTGGATTGATCATGATGGTGGATTTAGAGGAATTCACATTGGTGGCAATCATAGTGGATATGAAGCCTTGTTCCTTCCGAAAGTATATGATCTAGTAAAAGACTTGAAGAATCTCATCCCAAGTGAATACACAGGGCCTTGTGCAATTGATGGTTTTCTGTATAGAGGCGCTGGTATTACTGTTGTGCAACCTGTTTCAGAATTTAATTTTCGTTATTCGATAGGGCGCATTTTATGGGAAGTTCGCAAAAAAAGAAACGTGAAATCGGAAATGATTAGTGGACTACTAGTCTTACCTTATCCGAAACAAGGAAAACTTAAGGAATGGGAACTACTAAGGAAATTAGAAACTGATCTAAATTGTGATTTGGTTCTACTCACACCTGTTCGGGATTTAACTGGAAAAGCCTACCAAAATGCAGTATTGTATTTTGAAACCACAGTAGAAAATGAATCTACTGTGGTTGAATCCATTTGGTCTACATGGACCGAAGGAAGTTTGGGAGAATCTGTTTAAACTTCATCTCTGTTGAGAACAAATTCGTGTTTACCATTGATTTCAATTACTGGGTCAGTGGCATTCCCTCTACGTTTGATTTCCAAAATATCAGTATTGGTTAGAGGTAATGTTGCTTCTAGGCTAACAATGACTTTGTCCCCTTTTTCTGTCCAAGTACATAACATTTTTGCAGTTTCATATCCCATTTCACAAGTTCCATCATTATGAAGTTGGATCCTTGCAATATTTGATTTCGTTTTCCATTTTCCAATTGCCCAAGTATTCTTAGGTGGAACTAATGCTGAACCAGCTTGTTCCGAATCAAACATCACTTCTGCAATGGCTGTGTTTTCTGAGTTGGTTCCTTTGTATACTTCTTGGATTGTTAGGGAAATTTCTTTAGCTCGGATTTCGTTTTTGAATTCTACCACTTGCCTTGAGAGTGAGTCTTTTAGAGTGACCACTTCTTCGATGCCACTTTCCGTGGTAACTTTTAATTTTTTGATCCTGTTGTTGGCAGCCCATAGTTTAGGATCACCAAACCCATTATAAATGGAAAGTGATCTAAAATTGATTGGAGTTTTGTATTTGAATTGGAGAGATTCGCCTAATCCTTCCCCCTCCGCTCCTTCTACCCAACTTGTTTTTAGTTTTCCATCCATGGCGAATACTGGGATGTACTTTTTGGTTTTGGGTTGGAGTTGGCTTGTTGATGTGATGACAGGTGGATTTAATGATTCGGAAAATAGTGGGAGACAAATGCTCAGGATGAGTAATGTGGATTTGAAATTACGAAGATTCATAAAGCAAAATCATAAGCATTGGATAGAATGGGCAAGTAGGAAATATTATTTATGGAATTTGAAATTGAATATGTAACAGTTTATACCACTTTTCCCTCAAAAGCGGAAGCAAAAGAGACGGCAAAGATTCTTGTAACAGAAAAACTAGCAGCTTGCGCAAATCTCATTGATCAGATGGAATCGATTTATGTCTGGAACGAACAATTAGAGGAAACAACGGAAGTAGTTTGTTTATTGAAAACTACCATGGAAAAATCAGAACCACTGATACAGAGGATAAGAGATTTGCATTCTTATGATATACCCTGCATCGTTGGTTGGCCTATTCTGAAAGGGAATCCAAGTTATTTGGACTGGATCCGAAAGTCTTTGTAAAATTCTTTGATTTTATCAAACAAGAGATCGTATCCAAGATCTTTTTTCCATTGGAGGAATGATTCTGGCATTGTGATAGAAGTAAACCATGGGTAAGCAGGGGACTCTTTTGGTTCCACGAGCATTCCCATCAAACTAGCAATTGTTAAGTCAACTCTGCCGAAAGATTTTCCATTGAAGTACTTTTTTGTTTTATAAATTTCAATTAGTTCTTTCGCACATTCATCTAATGCCAGTTTTACGACATCAATGTTTTTAGGAGTAATTTTATACCTGCGTTTTAGTGATAAAGCTATCAATTCAAAATGTTCGGGTGGTGAGACAGTATCAGAAAGTTTTGCTGGATTGAGTAAAAAAAGTTTTCCTACAATTTCCGGATAATCTAGGATAAAATGGTATAAGAGTGTCTGTAGGCTTTTCCCAATTTTTGAATCAATCGTTTCTTCCATCTGTTTTTCTTCTTCAGAAGATTTGGAACCAAAGGCTTTTTCTTCCACTAGATCTAAAATATGCCCAGAACCTTGGACAATTCCGGAATCAGTTTCCAAAACGGGAACATACAAATCACTCACAAGCGGTTTTAGTGTTTGGATGTGTTGGCCAGGAATTAATGGGTTTAACAAATAAGGATAGTTTGCTAAGTCGAGACCCCATCTTGCTTTTTCGGAGAAGTGAGAGATCGGAAACGTATAAAGCTTTGCACTCATCTGTCGACTTTCATAAAAAATAATTCTTTATGCAACTATGTTTTTATCTCGGAAAAATAGATTGTCGAAACTGTTCTTTTCTATAATCTGATTCCATCATTATGAGATTCGGTTTATTTTCAATAGTGGTTTTGTTACCCTTAGGATTGTTATTTGCCAATGAACCACTTTCTTATTGTTCTATGAATCGTGTATGCGTAGACTTTGAGCCGAATCGAAATGGTGTTGATGTTTTTTTTCAAAATAAGATTGCAACAAACGTGACGGAAACATCAATTTCTGTTAATGCTTTATACAAAAATATGAAAAGTTCGGTTCCTTTGCCACTTGTCACAATTTTGAAAGGGAAAAGGAGGATTAAATTATTCCATTTAAAGACCATTAACCGACGAAAGAAGATTTCTTATAAGATACACTATAAGTGGATTTTGGGGAATTATCATGTATCACATAATTCAGGTTATATTTATGAACTTCCCTTTGACTCGAAACTGAAGGTTAGAATTTTCCAAGCCTATCATGGGAAAAAAAGCCATTCGGGAGATAATCGGTATTCTATTGATTTTGGACTGAAAGAAGATGATATGATTATGGCTGCAAGACCAGGAATCGTAATTGATACCGAAGAAAAAAATAATGAAGGAGGATTTGATCCAAAATACAAACAATCCGCCAATTTTGTAAAGATTCTTCATGATGATGGAACCATTGCAGAATATGCTCATTTACGATATATGGGTGTGGTTGTGAAACGAGGACAACATGTGGATGTAGGAACATTCCTTGGTTATGCGGGGAGTACAGGATATAGTGAGGGACCACACCTTCATTTTGAAGTATACCAACCAACTAACACTTTGAGAAAAAAGACAATTCCAACAAAATTTAGAACCCAGATGTCGGATGGCGAAATCCTGTCTGAAGGAGTTCTTGTTTGGCGACGAGAATTTGGAACCCCTCCTGAAAAGAAGTTAGTTGACTCCGATGGAATTTATTTATGTGAAAATTCAGAGGCAAACGAAGTTAGCCTTTGTAACCAAAACATATTTTCGAAACTGAAACCAATATTCATAACGCTTCCAATTTTAAGACCTGATCTTTATACTTTTCAATTGTTTTTGCGTAAAAAAGATAGTAACATACTTTACGAATATACTTGGGATTCTAAAAAAGAAGATTGGTGGACTTCATTTATGATACCCATCCAAGAATTTCAGGAACCTTTAGATGGTGAATGGAACCTCACTGTGACAGTGAACCATATTACCCAAAAGAAAATGGAATTCCAAATAACGAGTTTAAAGTGAAAAAATTAATATTATTATTCTGTTTGATTACCTTACCGATTGTTTCTGCGCCTGAAATGATTGGAGAAGAATCCTGTATCGTTGAGAGCACATGTACAATCCTTGTTCCAACTGAAAATGGCTATGAACTGTATTTAAAAAATAAAGATCCGAACCTTGCAGCAATAAAGTCAGTCACAATCAATATTTCACTCAAAAATATGAGTTCGGATCAAGTGTCCCCCAAATTTTTTGTCCTTCGAGGTGCCGATCCAGTTTTTGTAACAAACTTAAAGATTGTAGATGTTACAAAATCTTTTTTTTATTCCTATTCTATCACAGTCAATATGGGAGATTGGGATGCCAAACATGATGATGCGTATTCTTATTCCTTACCATTCCCAAGTGGTATTCGCGCAAGAATCGGACAAGGATACAATGGAGGATTCACTCATTCGGGTTATTTAAAGTATTCCTTAGATTTTTCTTTGCCGATCGGCACTCCAATTCATGCAGCAAGAAAAGGAATCGTTGTTTCTCTTGTAAAAAAATATTCAGAAGGAGGAGTTAGAAAAGATTTATTGTCAAAAGCAAATTATGTAATGATCCAACATGATGATGGGACTATCGGTAACTATGCTCATTTAAAAAAGGACGGAGTTACTGTAAATATTGGAGACCAAGTGGAAGAAGGACAATTGATTGGTTATTCGGGTAACACTGGTTATTCGCAAGGGCCACATCTGCATTTTGAAGTTCATAAACCAACAAAAGATTCTCAAATTATAACACTCCCCACATCGTTTAGAACCCAATATAACGATCACGAAACATTATCTCCTTTTTATTTATATTGGAAACCTAGGCAAGGGATTGACCCACCAAAAACGGATTTATTGGAAGAAGATATCTTGTTATGTAAGTCCAATGGAAAAGAATTGTTAACTCAATGTAATGATACAAATTTCCGGTTGGGTGATCGTTATGCGTTACAATTGGAATTTTTAAAACCTACTAAAAATCAAATCGAACTTTTACTAACAACTGATGGTGATAAAGTTGAGCCATATTATATGAATTGGTTCTCACAAAATGAAGGAGCGGTCGAATTTCGTTATTTCGAAATCCCAAAACACCCAAATTTTATAGGAAAATGGAAGATGGTTGTGAAAGTGAATGGTGTCGAAAAAAAAGTATTTTTCTTTCAAGTTAGCGCGTAATCGTTTGACAAGTAAATATATGTATAGTAGTATGGCTTTGGGCTTTCCAAGACCTTTTGGTCGTACTTTGGGGGTGCAAACCCCCTTCTTTTTTCATATCTTGTGTAGAGAAACAACTTTCCTCACTTGTCTCTTATAGATTCCTATACATTTTGTATCAATATGGATGAATCTCTCAATGTACTCGGCGGACCTCTTTTACCTTGTTCTACAGATCCTTTGACTGGATTTTTTAGGGACGGGTGTTGTAATACTTCAGATGAGGATTTTGGTTCTCATACCGTTTGTGTATTGGCAACTGAAGACTTTTTGCTTTCTCAAAAAGAATCAGGAAATGATCTCATCACTCCATGGCCTGAATATGAATTCCCTGGTGTGAAACCAGGGGAACGATGGTGTTTATGTGCCTCAAGGTGGCTCGAGGCATATCGAAACGGAGTAGCTCCTAAGGTTTTTTTAGAGTCAACTCACAAACGAGCGTTAGAAATCATTCCCTTGGAACTTCTGGAAAGATTTGCTGTCGAACCTATCGATTAACGTTTCACATTGAGTGAATCCAAATAGGCTCTCGTGTGTTTGGATGTATTTCTCAAAAGAGTTGCTAAGATCGTATGAATGGGATGATTTTCGTCATATAAAGTTTCATACTTTGGAATGTTTAGGTTTTCCAATTGTTCGTCGGTTGGTTCACCTGCATCATAAGCTTCTTTACAAACATTCACACGGAGATCATCCAAACTTTTCCATTCTGTTAAATCATTCGGTCCAAAATTCATAATCGAAGTTACAACTGGGTGTTTCCAGTTTTTGGAAGAGATTACATTTTTAATGAGATAGTATTGATATTCTTCAATCAAAGTATGTCGGCCAGACACAAATTGAATCATATTGTCTTTGGGAGTTTGGTAACCAACGATTGAAACTAGTTGAACTCCAATTTGTTTGGAAGCGCTCACTCTTGGCAATACAGATGAGTGATAAGGTTGTGTTAGGTCTTGTATGTAATGTAATGCCCAACCTGCAAATCGATAACCCCAATAGGGATGTCCTTTTCTAAAGGCTAATTTTGATAATTCTGTAAATTGATGGATTCTAAGTTCTGGGTATGTACGTTTTAAAAATCCAGCTAGAGTAAAAATGATTTTTGGTTCATAAAAGAAACCCATGTGGAATGGTGCTTGGGATGAAAACTCAACTGCAGGATTTCCGAATGGTTGGTAACCAAAACCATATAACTTACCCACATCACTTACATTATCTTCGAAAAGGTATAAGTCCAAATCATAATCAGGTTCATCTGTTGCAGAAACAATGACTTCATCGGCACCAATCATCTGCCCTTCTTTGAGTGAGAGAAACGTTTCGTTTACGAGTTTTCCCTTTTCATTCAATGTTGTGAGTTCGTCCAGTGGTAAGTTTTTTCCATTTTTTCTTGGAACCGATTGGATGTACAATGCAGCTTTATGTTTGGGATTCACGCGAAGTGCAAGGTAAAATTTGGTTACGATATCCACATCTTTTGTGTTAGGCGAAAATTTCAATTCATCCTTTGTTTTAGATAAATGAGGCAAACGATTGAGAGCCCAATCTTCTGAAAGCGATAGTGTTTCCTGAATTGAATCTTTTTCTTTTGTTAAAAATGATTTTAATGATTCCACTTTGACATTTGGAGTGTTTTGGTTTTTCCAATGGTCTTTTAATATAAGATAGGTAATACCTGCATGATTATTCCAAGCAAAACATGGAATAGAAAATAATATAAGAATACTGTAGATGATTTGTTTTTTCATTGGTGTTTATTTTTCCTTTTTCTGAAACTGAGATCCATTCCACACATATTCAGATTGGTAAAAATCATGTTGGTTTGTCTCATCTAAATCGAAACTATGCATAAGTTCAATGATTGTGTTCTCTTTTCCCTTTAGGGTTTTTCGACTCATTTTTTTATCTTCCGGTAAGGTATCTTTTGGGAAAACTAACCATGTTTCCGCACATGCTGGTGGATCACAAGAACCCGGATTCCACGAAAACTGCGGTGTAATTTTCAATTCTCGGTTCAAAGTGAATACTTGTTCATTTGAATAACCATACTCAATTTCTGAAAAGATTAAAAATTTGATAGCAAATATTGTATGCGGGCTAGGTGAAAAAAGACTCGGATTGTATATCGTATGGTCCCATGATTCATTACTCAATGGTCCAACTTCAAAACTTCCTTGGCTTAGAATTTTCGATCCTTGGAGGATCTTTAATTCCAATTTTTTAGTTTTTGTTCCAAGATTTTTACAAAGGATAATCGTGTCGTTCAGGGGAAATGAATAATCTGAGATAAGGCCTCCCCAAAGATAACCAGTCTCCTCACCAACTTGCACTTTATACCAAAATTCTTTCAATGAATTCTGTTCTAAGATTTGGTTCGTTTTTGTCAGAATCTTAATCACAGTTCCTAGAGGCAGTTTTCGGATTACTTTAGCATTGAGATGATCTGCTTCTCTCAAGTTTACATTGTCACCAAATATGTAATAGGTGGATTTAATGTTTTTTTCAGCGATATAATCATCCCAATGATTTTGTGAGAGTATTGGCGAAATGAGGCTCGTTAAAAGGAGAGATAAGAAGAATACAATACCTGACATAGTGTAAAAAATAGGGAAGTGCATAACTAGAGTCGATCTCTTTTCCTAACAAAGGGTATTTTTCTGAATCAAAGAAGTCGATATTCAATGTAAGATTGATTTTTAGAAAAATCAAAACATAACAAGAACCGATATGAAACCATATTCATTAGAACAAATTCGAATCTTAGAAGAGAAAATGATCACTTATGAGATATGGGTGTTTGCTTTGGTTTTGTTTGTTGCCGTACTTCTACTAATCGTTGTCATGCAAAAACTTGCATTGGCAAAACTTAAATCCTCTGAACTTTTTAAATTAAAACAAAGTTTAAAATCCACTGATAAAGGTTCCATGGAGAGTCAGATGGAAGATCCAAATATCATCGATGTCCATACGATCACACAAACTCCCGTTCACAATGAACGAACGGTAACTGGAAGAGATTTACCGGAACCGGGAACGATCTACAAGTATTCAATCCCAAATGAAGGAAATCGAATCATAGTGATTGGACAAAGAGAAGGAAATATCATCACCCATTCGACTGAAATTTTAGATCACCACCTCAGAATTGATGTTTTTCCCATTGATGTTGAAAATTCAGAGTATTTGTCCTACCAGATAGAATTTCGCCGTGAAGGAAAAGTTTTGTGCCAACTGCCAAATCAAAAAGATTTTCTGGAAATGGATATGAAAGAAACCATTCAGATCACAAAATCAGATTTTGAAGATGGATTTCCTATGTATCCGAGTATCAACATAGAAACACCATTAAGATTACGGTTAGGTGGTAGACTGAGCGTAGATGGAAAATTTAAAATTGGTTTTTTTGAATTTCATTTTTACACAAAGGATATTCTGGAACGCACAAGTGCTGGTACCAAACGCGTCGAAAAACAATTTTATTTAAAATTATATAAGATTTTTCCGGGTTACGATACGGCGAGGCAGTCGCGAGATGGGGTTGTTCCTATGCTTGAGCGGTTTGGGGGGAAAGTGTGAATTTAGTATCCCCGCCCTGTATTGGGTGGGGTTGACCACCCGCCACCCAATACGTCCTCTCTACTACAACTCTTTCCATTTTGCAAATCCCTTCTTGAAAACCGAGAATTCTTTTGAGAAAAGTTCATTCTTTTGCAAGATATATACCCAAAATCTTTCAACTTCCTTCCTAAACAAAAAAAGCCAAGGTTTCCCTTGGCTTTTCCATCGATCTTTCGAACGAACGTAATTGAATCTTAGATTCGAATTACGGTCTTTCTACGATCATCGATCCTGCGATTCCACCGTGTGCACAAGCGGTCACAAGAACTTTCTTTGCATCTTTGTTTTCATGGAAGTCCATAATGGCGTTGTGAAGTAATCTCACTCCAGTCGCACCAAACGGGTGTCCAATGGCAATCGATCCACCGTTAGGATTGATTTTCTTTGCATCAAAGTTCTTTTCCCAATCAAAACCAGTTCTGATTTTGATTTCTTCAAGAGCTGCAACTGCAGTTGCCGCGAATGCTTCATGGATTTCGATCACATCGATGTTTTCCACTTTTTCGCCCACTTCTTCCAGAAGACCAAGAGTTGCTTCTGCTTGTCCAAGTCCCATAAGGTTAGGAGCAACACCTTTCATTTTGAAACCAGTGACTACTGCTTCGGCTTTAAGTCCGAGTCTTTTTGCTGCCGCTTCAGAAGCGACAATGATTCCAGCTGCTCCATCAGAACGTGGGCTTGCATTGAAGATGGAAACAGTAGGGCCATGAGATTTTTTCAAATCTTTGCCGTATTTTTCTTTCCATGCATCAAATTTCATTGCTGGGTTATCAAACATAAGCATTGCGCGACCCATACGAGTAGGGTTTTTCACAAGACCTTCACGAAGGAGAACCGCTTCATCTGCTTGGAGTGGGTTTCCTTCATCGTCTTTTACTTCCATGATATATGGTTTGTAACGACCTTCTTGTGTTGCTTCGAAAGCTCTTTTGAAAGATTCGTAAGCTACTTTGTCTTGTGTTTCACGTGGGAGTGCATAGTTTTGTGCGAGGATTTCTGCTGTTACTTGCATTCCGTAAGAAGTTTCCCCATCACCAAGACCATCTTCTAATGTGTCACGTAGTTCCACACCTTCAGGAAGGTCGTTTGGAAGGAGTTTTACAAGTGAATCTAAGCTGTTTGTTTTTTTGTTAAGGCGAGCATTTTTTACAACGAACGGCATAGAAGTTTGGGATTCTTCACCGATTACGAGGAATACTTCCCCTTCACCTAACATAATTCGGCGAGATGCTTCTGCAACTGCTTCGAGTCCTGATACACAGTTGTTCGCAACTGTTAAACAAGGAATTTCTAAAGGCAGGTTCATGAGGTTTGCTATCACACGAGCAGAGTTTGGTGCGTTAGAAAAACCTTCACCAACGATTACACCATCAATGTCAGTTGGTTTTAAACCACTGCGTTTCATCACTTCTTCACCCACTAGTTTACCTAAGTGGTGGCCTGGATACTGTGCGAGCGCCTTGCCAATTTGTGCAAAAGGAGTTCGTGCAGGTGCTGCGAGTACAATCTTTTGTGTTACTTTCATATAAAATCCTTCTTCCTTTCTTTCTTCTAACTTTCGTTACCTAAACAATTACTTTGCAAGCCACTTCATCATCGAGCGTAGTTTTGATCCTACTGCTTCAATAGGATGAGCTGCATTTTTTTCTTTGAGTTTTTTGTATTCAGGGTATCCAGCTTTTGTATCAGCCATCCAACGTTTTGCAAACGCGGCTCCCTTGTCTTTTTGGATGTCTGTGAGAACATCTTTCATACGAGCTTTTACACCAGCATCAATCACACGTGGGCCACTGATGTAATCACCATACTCTGCTGTATCAGAAATGGAAAAACGCATACGAGCAAGTCCACCTTCATAAATGAGGTCAGTGATGAGTTTTACTTCGTGTAAACATTCGAAGTAAGCGATTTCTGGATCATATCCTGCTTCTGTTAATGTTTCAAAACCACTCATAATGAGGTTTGCTACACCACCACAAAGAACAGCTTGTTCACCAAAAAGGTCTGTTTCTGTTTCTTCACGGAAAGATGTTTCTAAAATTCCAGCTCTTCCCCCGCCTACGCCACTTGCGTGAGCGAGTGCACGAGCTTTTGCTTGTCCAGTTGCATCTTGGTGGATCGCAATCAGGCATGGAACTCCACCACCTTCTGTGTAAACACGGCGAACGAGGTGTCCTGGTCCTTTCGGAGCCACCATATACACGTCTACGTTTTTTGGAGGAGTGATGAGATCGTAGTGAATGTTAAAGCCGTGAGAAAAAACAAGAGCCTTTCCTTCACTCAGGTTTGGTTCAATGTCCGCCTTATACATGTCAGCTTGGATGGTATCGGGAGCAAGGATTTGGATGATGTCTGCTTTTTTTGCAGCTTCCGCAACATTATAAACTTCAAAACCAGCTTCTTTTGCTTCTTTCACTGATTTAGATCCATCGCGAAGTCCAATAATGACTTTCAAACCAGAATCTTTCATGTTTTGAGCTTGGGCGTGACCTTGGCTTCCGTAGCCAATCACTGCAATGGTTTTACCTTTAAGGAGATTGAGATCGCAACTGTCGTCGTAATAGATATTTGCCATGGATGGGGCACACTTCCTGCGGAAAATTTAACTGATTTTTCCATCATTTTGAACTATAACGAGGGAAACAAGAACGAATTAGGGCGCCTTTCCTTGCTCGCTACGGACTTCCGCATACGCTTCGGTCCTTCGGACGGCTAAAGCCTCCTCCGCATCAAGGGCGCAAGGTGACATAATATTCAAATGCCTTGTTTTGCACTTGGATCGGTTGCTTACGATTTCTACCAGGTTGAGCTCCATACCCACGATCGATTCTATCATCCAGTTCCATCACAAAAGGAAATGAAAAGACTTCGTTCGGATCAGTCATTTCCGTTTCGATCTCTATCCAATATAGTTTGCGTAGGTGAAACCCGCAAATGCGGAAACCCTCCATTGGAGAATGAGTACCTCGCTCTTATAATCGATACATGATGAATCAAATCAATTTTGAATCGATTGAAAGGCTTAGCCAGCAAAGACTGGTTAGGTTTATCTGTTCTCTGTTTTTGGTGAATGGGCTCACCATTTTTGCAGGTGGTTGTATTGAGACAAGTGATTCCAGTGAGTTTTTAGCACGGGGTGGTCATGAAGGACGAGGTCGAGATTTTCACCACTCTCCTAATCACAATGGAGCAGGGAACCACCACCCAAGGAATGGTTATTCTCAACCAGGAGGAGGTCCTAGTTTTCACTCTCCTCACCATAGTGGCGGTCATAATACCCAACATGGTCCCTCTGATCGCAACCATAACTTAGGCCGTCCTCACAATGGGAGGGGATAATCTTGGTCAAAACAATCACGTCTAGACCAGTTTCGGATTTCATTTTGACTTACCGTACAATTTGTCTGAAAAGATCAAGGTCTCTTCACCGAATCACAATTTTTTCCAGAATGGAAATTCGCTGCATCTATATACTTCCCATATTTGTATTTATCTCGATCAGTTGTGCGAGTCTACTCCCACCTGAAAGGCGAGTGTATCCGAAAAATCCAGTCAAGTTACCAGACGGAATGGACATACATGATTGGATGGAAACAAAGAAGAAACAATTCCCGGACCGACTCCGTAACTATTCTCCATATGCAAATTCTTATAAGATGATGTTCTATCGAAAACAATTCACGAAATTCGGATCCTACATCTCTTGTGGGGCATATGTTCGCCAAACAGGCAAAAATGCTGTGGAACTGATAGAAATGGTCTCGAATGTCAATTATGCAGACTATTCGATCAGCCAGATTCCAAAAGGGGGCGAACTTGGACCCATGAATGAAAAAGAAAGGACTGAAATCCTTTTACCTTGCATCGAAGAATTTTTAACCCCTCCCCAAACCAAGGAATGATCTGTCTGTGAAATATCTATTAATCAGTTGTATCTTATGTTTATCTCAATGCGCTTTTGCCAATTTAGAACACCAAATGAAACCATTTCCAAAAGGATTGGAGAAAAACAAAATAGGTGAGTCCATTACCATATTAAATCAAAACCGAGTTTTTTTTCAGAAAGGTCACAAACGTTCTGTTGAAATCAATCCTATGTTTGGAATTCCTTGGAGTGAATACTTTAGTAAACAACAAAAACAAATAGGATCTTCTCGTTACGAATGGAAATCAGTTTATGTTCACAATATAGAAGATAAAAATTTTGAACTCACAAATGTGAAAACAGCCTATGTGCTTTTTGTTGTGGCAAATCGTCCAAAGAGTGATTGGGAAGAAGGGGATCTTGGTCAAGTATTACAAATGTTAACTTTTTGTTTGTATCCTTGCCAAGAGAATTTAAGTTTAGAAGTAACTGTTAAATTATACCACCAGAACCGTTTGATCTCTGAGAAAAAAAATACCCAAATGGCAACTCGCTATATAAGCCCTTGGTACATTTTTGTACCCAATCGATTTCAAATGCGTGATAATGGGAATGCTTTTAATGAACCGAACGTTGTATCTTCCATGTATTTACAAGGATTCCAAGAAGCCATTGACGAGTTTTATTTGAATCTACCAAACGAACTGGCAAATGAGAAGAAAGGTATGCCTGAATGAAGTTAAACTATCGATACGATGCTAGCAGAGGAGATCATAAAGGTAACGGATTCTAAACTGTATCAATTGAAAATAAGGAAACAAATCAGTCAGTCGATATAATAAATTTTAATTAAAATTTGGTCATCTCTTCGTTAATTCCTGTATAACGAATGAGTCCGAGGGTTAAATCATCTTGGATGGCACGTATTCCACCAGAGAGTTGAATGACGGACTGGAATACTTCGTCACGAATCGTAAGTAATGGTTTACTTCTCAGGTCTGTAACGAGTCGGAGAAGTTTATCCTCACCAAACATCTGCAATGTGTCTGGTTCTCTTGCTTCTGTGAGTCCATCTGTTAACATCACAATCAAATCACCTCTTTCTAATTGAAATTTTTCTTCTTCCGCAAGGATGTCAAATATAGGTGTGATGATCCTTCCCATTGGTTTTAAACTAACAAGGGCTCCCGATTTCCGGATGATAAAAAGAGGAAAATGACCAGCTCGGGCAAAGGTCAAAACACCTGTGTCTGTATGCAAATGAAGTAAACTAGCTGTGACAAAATGTTCACGTAAATTTGGTATGATTTGGTTTCGGATGGATTCCAGGTTTTCTTTTAAGTCACTTGGGTCTTCCTTCCATTTTTCTAGTGATGTTTTCACGAGTGCACTGAGTAGAGCAGCAGGGATTCCATGACCAGATACATCACAGATAAAAACACCTAGTTCTTGTTTGTCGGGTCTCCATACGATGTCATACAAATCTCCCCCCACTTTCATCATGGGAATATTTTTGAATTCAATTTCGACTCCATTCGGTAAAATTTCTTTTTGAGGGAAAAGAGATTCCTGGATCCTTTTTGCCATATCTAATTGTTTTTCAATTTCGATTCTTTGTTCTTCAATGACAGCAGTCCGTTCCAACACCTTAAGTTCCAATTCTTCATTGGCTTTTTCTTTCAGTTCATTTAATACTTGTAAGGATTTTAATGAAGTTTCTTGGGCACGTTCCCTTTCTCTTGTGGCTGTCACAAGAAAGTAGGCTATCCCACTGATACAAAATAAAAATGCATCAAGAAAAATCAGTGAATCATTGATGGAAAGTCCACTGGCATCTCTTCTTGCGAATACTCCTTTCCCTTCTATGGTGAGTGTGACAGCTATATAAGAAAGAACTACGGTTGAAAGTGTCGCACCAAATTGGCGAAACCGAATGCTTGTCACAATCACAAATGGTATTGGTACAAACAAAAGGGGCCATTCATCACTGAAAGCAATCGAACCAGAGATATATACAATGATGAGCCATAAAAAAAGTTCTAATTGTTTGGAAAGGTCTAAGTTTAATTTTGATTTGGGATAAAACCAAACATAGAGTAATGGAGCAACAATGAGAAATCCCAACATCTCACCAGAAAACCAAGTGAAGAAAACATTGAAGTACAATTCAGAAGATAAAAAATCCCAATACCATAAACTGGTAACACCCATTACAGCACTCAGAAAGGATCCAGGAAATGTTCCAATGCTTAGGAAATAAATTAAGTCTTTTGTGGAATAAAGTGGATCTGTTTTTTCCGTCACTCGTTTGATGATACGGTAATTGACATAACTACTGAGTGTGTTTCCAATTCCTATAATAAACGCCGTTTGGAAATGCGGGTTATTATAGAAGTTAGCAAGGGTGGCACCTAAGTATATTCCAGGCAGAGCAGCAGGACCTAAGAGTAAAAGGGAAGCGAGTCCAACTCCTTCTGGTGGCCAAACGGGAGAAACTTGGCTATTGAGAAAGGCAATATTAAATCCAATTTGTGCTGAAATGAAATATCCAATCAGGATGATGGGAGTCCAAAGCAGAATTCTTGTCGTATGGACCGTTTTCATTCGGTATGAAACTTTTCCCATTCCTCCATTTTGTAAAGAATTTCCGCTTCGATTGATTGGATTTCTTTGGTTATTTTACTCAATTCCATATGATCATTTGCGAATGTACTCAAATTTGATTCCAATTTGGTTTTTTTCTCTTCTAAGGATGCAATTTCTTTCTCTAATGTCTGAATTTTCTTTTGGTCTTGTTTTGACTTTTTTGGTTTTTCTTCGCTTGTAACCACGGTCTTCGGGATTGTACTTTCTTTAGGAGAACTTGGTTCGTTTTCAATTTCTAAAGTATCTTCTTCCAAAAAGGAAGAGAAGGTCCCAATGTAATGGTCTAGTTTTCCTTCTTTGCGAAAGATGAGTAAACTTTCCGCTGTGCGATCTAGAAAGTAACGATCATGCGAAACGATGACAACTGTGCCTGGAAATTCATCTAAAAATGATTCCAAAACAGAAAGTGTTTGGATGTCGAGATCATTGGTAGGTTCATCTAAGATGAGAAAGTTTGGACCCGTCATCAAAATTTGAACAAGAAAAAGTCGACGCCTTTCACCTCCAGAGAGTTTGGCGATCGGAGTGTATTGTAATTTTCCATCAAAGAGGAATCGTTCTAACATCTTTGCTGCAGAAATTTTTTCCCCTGATTCTGTTTCGATCATCTCACCTGCAACATCTTTGATGTATTCCAATACATTTCGTTCCAAAGGTAGTTCAGAACTCGTTTGGTCAAAATAACCAACTTTTGTATTGAGGCCTGGTTTTAAGTATCCACTATCGGGTGTCAGTCGGCCAGCGATAAGATTTAAGAGGGTAGATTTTCCGATTCCATTCGGTCCAATGATACCAAGTCTTTCTTTTGCTTTGAAAGTATAAGTAAAATCATTGATTAAAACTTTTTCACCAATTGATTTTTTTAGATTATGGATTTCTAATATGGTTTTCCCTTGGCGTTTAGCAGCGACACTCAGTTCTAAATCCTTTTGGATTTCCCGTTTTTCTCTGCCTTGTAATTCGTTTGCTCGGTCAATCCTTGCCTTTTGTTTGGTACTGCGGGCTTTTGGCTGGCGTTTTAACCATTTCACTTCTTGTTTTAAAAATTGTTTGATTTTGTCTTCTTGTTTTTGAAGGGTTTCTTCTCGTTCTACTTTTCTTTCTAAGTAAATCGAATAATTCCCTTCATATAGAAAATAATTTCCGCGATCGAGTTCCAAAATTTTGTTCACAATTCGATCTAAAAAATAACGATCGTGGGTGATGAGTAAGATGGCTTTGTCTAAATTTGCAAGGTAATCTTCTAACCATAAAATGGATTTAACGTCCAAATGGTTTGTTGGTTCATCTAAGATGAGTAAATTACTTTCATCAATGAGAGCCTTGGCAAGTTCTACTTTTTTGAGCATTCCACCTGACAACTCAGACATCTTACGCTCTAGTTTCTCAACACCTAATTCACGTAATATGGATTTGATTTGTTGTTCGTAATCCCAAGCTGATAACCTGTCCATCTCTTGGGAAACATTTGTAAATTCATCATCAAGTCCTTCTTCCCCTTCACCCATTCGTTCACAAATGTCTTCATACTTACGAATGGTTTTTACGAGTTTGTTTTCCCCTTTGTAGATATGGTCAAGGATGGTTTCATTGGAATCAAAAACGGGGTTTTGGTCTAAAATCGAAATTTTAAGATTATTGTTTTTGATGATCTGGCCTGAATCAGTTTCTTCCTTTCCTAGGATGGCACGGAGTAGAGTGGACTTACCAGATCCATTGATTCCGACAATGGCAAGTTTTTCGCCTTCGCTAATGGAGAAGTCAAGGTTTGAAAAAAGTTTTTTTTCGCCGATGGTTTTGGAAAGTTTAGATACAGAAACTAGCACAATGTCCATGAGATGGAACAAGGGCCAATTGGACAATCGTATTCAAGATTTTGATAAGAATGTACATATGATTTATCAACAATGCCGCAGATTTTTAGTCTGCTTAATTTTTCGCATTCTCTATATTTCCGAATTGTAAATTCTCTGATTATATGTTATCAAACGGGTTAGATGAATTTTACAATTCAATTTTAAGAAAACAATCAATACCCGAAACAGTTGTTGGTGGCAAACAAGTCGCCAATCGGTTTTTAGAAGAATTGTTTTCCATTTTATTTTCAGGGTACCATTCCGAGAGAAATTTTACTTCTAAAGAGCAAATCATAGATCAGTTAGAACTCTTTCGAATCCGATGGAAAAATTTACTGGAACCTTATGCAACGTATGCTGAGAGAGAATTTGGGCGCTCAGTTGTTTTGGATGATATTTTGCATAATTTTATTTCTAAACTTCCTAGCATCTATCAATGGATGTGGGAGGATGCCGAAGCTGCTTTTTTAGGAGATCCTGCTGCTGAAAGTATTCATGAAGTGATTCTCGCCTATTCAGGGTTTTATGCTGGTGCTGTACATCGTGTGGCAAATTATTTTTTCAAATCATCTTTGCCTATTTTTCCGAAATTACTATCTGGTGTTGCTCATGAAGCCACCGGAATTGACATCCATCCTGGTGCTGAAATTGGTAGATCTTTTTTTATGGATCATGGAACAGGGATTGTGATCGGAGAGACGACCCATATAGCAGACAATGTAAAAATCTACCAAGGTGTTACGCTTGGAGCATTATCGGTAAACAAGTCTTTGGCGAAACAAAAACGCCATCCCACTATCGAAGAGGGAGTTGTGATTTATGCTGGAGCAACGATTCTTGGTGGAGATACTATTATCGGTAAAAAGTCAGTGATTGGTGGAAATGCTTGGATTACCCAAAGCATTCCACCTTACTCAATTGTGTATCAAAAATCGGAAGTAAGGGTTAGAAGTTCCAATGAAATTCAAGGTCTCGATTTTACCATTTGAACTAAAGACCTATTCGATTCGTACTTCCCAATTGGTATAATACTCTTACTAGTGTATCGATATCTTCACAAGAATTGTAAAACGCAAGTGAAGGTCTCACTGTTGATTCCAATCCGAATCTTCTTAAAATTGGCTGAGCACAATGATGCCCTGCTCTTACAGCGATTCCTTCTTCAGCTAGTTTTTTACCAATTGTTTCTGTTTTAAAGCCATCTACAATAAATGATAAAACACCAGCTTTGTCATTTGCTGTTCCGATCAAATGTAATCCTGGAACCTTCAATAATTCCTTAGTGCCATACTCCAATAAGTCATGCTCAAATGCTGATATTTGATTCATTCCAAATTGATTCAAATATTCGATGGCAGCTCCAAGTCCAATCGCATCAGCAATGTTACCGGTTCCAGCTTCAAATCGGAAGGGGGCCTCCTGGAATGTTGTATGATCAAAACGGACATCTTGAATCATATTCCCTCCACCTTGCCAAGGCGGCAAACTATCAAGAATAGATTTTTTTCCATACACAACACCGATTCCCGTTGGTGCAAAAAGTTTGTGACCGCTAAACACAAAAAAGTCACAATCAATTTCCTGAACGTTTACAGGCATATGAGAAACAGACTGAGCTCCATCCACAATCACTAGAGCACCAACTTTATGAGCGGACTTTGTCATCTCCTCTACGGGAACTATAGTTCCAAGAGCATTTGAAACTTGAGTGATGGAGACAATTTTCGTTTTCGAGTTTAATAGACGTTCGTATTCACTTAAGATAATTTGTCCAGAATCATCGACTGGTGCCACCCTTAACTTTGCGCCTTTTTTAGCACAGACCATCTGCCAGGGAACAATGTTTGCGTGGTGTTCTAAATGAGTGATGAGAATTTCATCACCAGCTTGGATGTGTTTGTCGGAGATGATATTGGAAAGGAGATTGATTCCTTCCGTCGTTCCTCTGACAAATATTATTTCTTCAGCACTCCCAGCTCCAATAAATCCTTGGACAAGTGACCTAGCTTTTTCAAAAGCATCTGTGGATCTTGCTGCCAAAGTATGGGCCGCGCGATGGATATTGGAATTCTCATGCAGATAAAAATGAGATAACCTTTCTATCACCGAAGTTGGTTTTTGCGTGGTAGCAGCATTGTCAAGCCATACCAAAGGTTTCCCATTGACCGTTTCTGTCAAAATAGGAAAATCTCGTCTTGCCGATGCGAGATTCCCACCACCTGACTGCTGTATGTTTATATTTCGAAAAGACTGAAAATCAGAATAAGAAAAACCTGTATCCGTCAATTTTAAGTCTTCTAAATAAGGTAAGGACTCTTTTGGTAAATTTTGCGATGGTAAGTCGTTTGATGGAAAATTAACTCCACCAAATGATTGCAATACTCCAAACATTTCCTTTGCCATTTTTTCTAAAGTTTTTTCATCGGGAAACAAAGACGAAGAAACATTTGGAATTGAGTCCGGTTTTAGTTTTAGAAAACTCGGATCATTTGTATTCATAATAATTTCCCACATCGACATTGTCGAGGGCAGCAATGGCATCGTCAGTGAGTATAGCAGCAGAACAATACAGAGAAATCAAATAAGAACCAATGGCAGATCGGTTGATCCCCATAAATCGAACAGAAAGTCCTGGAGTTTGTTCTCCTGGTAAGTTGGATTGGTATAAGCCCACAACTCCTTGTTTTTTTTCACCCACTCTCAGAAGTAAGATATTGGAAGTTCCTCCCGCGGATTTTGGATTGGTTTCGCCATTCACAAGAAGTTTATCCGTAGGAATGAGTGGCAGTCCTCTCCAAGTGAGAAATTGTGCACCAAACAGAGTGACTGTAGCCGGTGGAACTCCCCGTCTTGTACATTCACGACCGAAAGCAGCGATGGCGAGTGGATGCGCCAAAAAGAAAGAAGGTTCTTTCCAGACCTTTGTGATTAAATCATCTAGATCATCTGGAGTAGGAGGGCCTTTTCTTGTATTCAATCTTTGGTGGCTTGGTACATTTTTTAATAACCCGTAATCATCGTTATTAATTAATTCTAGTTCTTGTTTTTCTTTTACACTCTCAATTGCCAAACGGAGTTGTTCATTGATTTGTTCGTGAGGTGAACTGTATAAATCTGAGACTCTTGTTTGGACATCGAGTATTGTGGAGATTAAACTAAGAGTATATTCTCTTGGTTTTTCTTCGTAGTTAACAAATGTTTCTGGAAGTTCTTGTTCCCCTTTTTGCCCGCATAATACATCTACTTGCGTATTGGATTTCACTCGGTTGACACGGAGAACACCTGCTTCTAGTGGTTTCCAGTCAAGTAATCTAACCAAATAACGCGGAGTGATCGCACCATATTGTGCATTGGTTTTTACCGTATTTGCCAATTGGCGAGCGGCTAAGTCTCCCAAAGCATGTTGGGTTTGTTCTGCCATAAATGACCTCTTGAATTGAATCATCAAAGGCTAGTAAAAAGTATGAGTTTGAAAATGAATATTGGGGAAAATTTAGAAAATAAAGTGATGAAATGCTCTTTATTATGTTTAAAATGTATACTATCTTCTACAAATTATTTCATTTCAAAAGCCAGCGTTTCATTTTTTCTGCAATGGTATTCAAAACAACAGGTTTGGATATATAATCATTCATTCCGCTTTCCAAACATCGGTTTTCTTCATCTGACAGAGTGCCTGCGGTCAGTGCAATAATGGGAACATTTTGGCCAACCTGTAGTTTTCTAATTTCCCTTGTGGCGTCATAACCATTCATTTCCGGCATTTGGATGTCCATGAGGATAAGATCAGGTTCTGTTTTTTTAAAATGTTCCACCGCTTCCAAACCATTTGTTGCTTCTATGATAATGGCAGATTGTAAAATTTTTAATACGATTGTTTTTGTTAACATCATATTCACTGGATTGTCTTCTACGATCATCACCTTTGTTTTTTCATTGGTAATAATTGGTTTGAATGTTTCTTTTTGATTCGGGTCTTTTTTAGAATGCCTTCCTGAAATTAAGTCGTATAAACTTTCATATAATATATTGGTTTGGATCGGTTTTAATAAAATGACACCAACTCCAATTTCTTTACCCTTTTCATACAAGGATTCTTCATTGGAAGAGGAATGAATTGTAAAATTGGGCAATTTTGACTTTGATGTGAGTGCATGTGATTTGAGTAAAGAAATGAAATCCAATCCATTCATCTCTGGCATATTGTAATCAGAAATGACAATGTCGTAATCATTCCCTTCTTGGAAATGTTTGAGTGCTAATTTGGGAGAATTGAATGTGATTGTTTCAATATTTTTATAAGCCAACATTTCCCTGATCACAGAAAGATTGGTTTCGTTATCATCAACAACCATAACTCTTTTGATTGATTCCAGGTTTGGTTCAATATTCCTTTCGTTATCAGCAATTGTTATGAATTTAAAATAAAATCGAGAACCTTTGTTCACTTCGGATTCTAATTCGATTTTACTTCCGAATAATTGCAATAATTTGGAAGAGATAGAGAGGCCAAGTCCTGTTCCACCAAACTGCCGAGTAGTGGAACTATCAGCCTGTGCAAATACTTCAAAAATTTTGTTTTGATTCTCTTTACTAATCCCAATTCCTGTATCAATGACTTCAAATAAAAATTCATACTCGTTTTGATTCACTGGGTTTGCTGTTAATTTGATTTGGATTTCCCCTTTGAGAGTGAACTTAAGGGCATTGCCAATCAAATTCAAAAGGATTTGCCGTAGTCGTAGTGAATCAACAAACACATTCCTTGGAACTTTTGGAGATATATTTAAAATGAGTTCTAAACCTTTTTCGTATGCTTTGTGTTTAACGATTTCAGCAATTTGGTGTAGTAGATCAAAAATATTCACTCTTTCTTTATAGAGTTCCATTTTACCTGATTCTATTTTGGAAAAATCAAGGATGTCGTTGATCAAATCAAGAAGTGAAAGTGCAGATAAATGCACTGTTTCCATATACTTTCTTTGGACTTGGTTTAAGTCGGTTCGCATCAGTAAGTCTGCAAAACCAATGACTCCATTGAGTGGTGTACGAATTTCATGGCTCATGTTTGCCAAAAAATTGGATTTGGCAATAGAAGCTTTTTCTGCTTTTTCTCGTGCAATGATCAAATCTTGTTCTAATATCTTTCTATGGGTGATGTCTGTATGGGTTCCAATCACACGTAAGGGTTTACCATCTTCTGTACGTTCAATGACTTTCCCTCTGTCAAGGATCCATTTATAAGTTCCATCCTTGCATAACATTCGATGTTCACTCATATACACACTGGTTTCACCTCGGTAGTGTTTCTCCAGTGCTTCCAAACAATGGTTTAGGTCTTCTGGGTGAACTCGTTTTTCCCATTCCGTAATATCAGTTCCAATTTCTGATTCTGAAAAACCTAACATGGCTTTCCATTGGTTAGAAAAATAAACTTGGTCAGTTTCAGCATTCCAATCCCAAATTCCATCTCCAGAACCTTCTAGAGCAAACTGCCATCTCCTTTCACTTTCGCGTAACGCTTCTTCGGTGGCTTTTTGTGCTGAAATATCGAATCCAATTCCTAAAAAACCCGTGATTTCTCCTTTTGGGTTTTTACTTGCAGTGATCACCAATTGGACAGGGAATTCGGTGCCATCTTTACGTATATAGGTCCATTCAAGTGAATCAAAGGCACCTAATCGTGCTTTGTGGACAAATGTTTCAAAACCAGAAATGGGAACACCAAACTCTCGCGAAAGGGATTCTGCACGAAATAATACCTCCTCTTCTTTGTGTAAGATGGAAGGAGTATTTTTTCCGATCATTTCTTCAGCGGAATATTGCAAATGGTATTCGGCACCTTTGTTGAAATGGGTTATGGTTCCATTCACATCGGTACCAATAATTGTCACATGTGTGGTTGCATCCAAAATTGTTTCCAATTTAGACAATGCTTCTTCTTTTTGTTTGTCTAAGTTTACACTATTTGTGATGTCTTGGAAACTTCCATACACACGAATGCATTTCCCATTTTCAAAAACTCCATGGCCAATGGTTCTTACCCATTTGAGTTTTCCCGTGTTGGTTCTGATTTGTAAGATAAGTTCATAAGATGTTCCATTTTGCATGGCATCTGCAAAGGCATTCCTTAAGATAATTTGTTCTGACTCGATAGGGTAAAATTGGAATGCATTTTCTAAACTAGGCAAAAAGTCCTCAGATACTTCGTGTATCCGTTTTGTTTCTTTTGCCCAAAAAATGGTATTATGAATTAAATCAACTTCCCAAGCACCTACGCTGGCTGCTGCATTTGTTTCTTCGAATAATAAACGTATACGATTTAATTCGTCTCTCTGGTTTTTGATTTCTAATTCTTTTTCTTTTCGTTCGCTGATGTCAGAAACATAAGAAATTTTCTCTGTAGGGTAAGAGTCGTAATAACTAACAACACTATATTCGGATAAATAGATATAGGTTCCATCAGGTTTTTTGAAACGAAATTCCCTTTGGTAAGTTCTTTGTTTACTTTTGATGTATTCCTTTTCTTCGATTTCGATTTGTTTTAAGTCATCAGGATGTACCAAATCTTGGATTTTTAAATTTCCTTTTTTAAAATCTCCCGTTTGGTAACCTAAGTTAAGTGAAACATTGGGTGATACATAGGTGATCAAAAATTCAGAATCAAATTTATATCGAAAAATGACATAGGGTCCACTATCTAAAATTACACCTTCGATATTAAAATTTGGTTCTCCACGCAAAATGACACAAGGCCCAGATTTGGTTTCGAGAAACCTTCCTAAGATCCGGTATTGGTTGCCTAGCAGTGAGGTAAAAAACTGGAAAGGAATCCTTCGGCTCAAAGTTTCTTGGCACAAATTGGATAAAATAAGCCCATCCCTTGGGATAATGGGGAGTTCCTTTAGGTGTTTTCCAACGGCAATGGAATCTTTTGGGAGGTAAAGATTGGGAGATGTTTGGGAGAATTGGATTTCTAAATTTCCATCCATGATGAGGATGAATTCTTCAAAACTTTCCACAATCGTTTGGTAATCGAAACTTTCTGCCATTTCCCTTTATGTCACTTGACCAAATCCCTTGGTCCTAGAGAATCAAAGATACGATGAAGAGTCGACTGTCACTTTCTATTTTTTTCAGTTTCATCATTTTGATTTCCCATACTACTATATACGCACAAAATCAGAGAAATCATGGCTGGATTGTGTCTGGTACCCAAGGAAAATTAATCATCCAAGGAAAAGAACAACTTACCATTCGCGATGATTTTCGATTTAAGACTCCAGAATCTCTCACCACCAATCAGGAAATTGATTTTTATCTTATGCTTGGTGAATATTACCTGAGGAAAAAAGACAAGGTTGGAATTGCGAATATATTATATGATTTAAGGACAAAAAAAGGAGAGTATTCGTTTGCTGATTTTTTACTCACATCTTTGTGGAAACATTCACAAGGTGACGAGGTCCAAGCCATCAAAACTTTGGATACATATATTCAAAAAGAACCAAATACCTACTTTCGTAATTTAGCAAAGAATATGCGAACGAATCTTTTTCAGACAGGAGAAGATGAGAAAAAAACAATGGTTCGGATGGATTGTCAAAAAACAAAACCATACTATTCTCTTTGCCGAGTTTTTCGTTTGCAATATTATATCGATCTTCCTACGGGAAAAGACAAAGATATGCACAAACATTTTGTGAACATCATGCGGGTGAGTTCACCATTTTTTGAAGATACCAATTTAGAATGGATTCCACTTCTGGATCGGATTGATGAAGACCTACCGGCTAAATTGTCCTTTTTAGGTTTTGTGAGAGAAGGGATTCATTTCCAGAGAATGATCATGGATTTGGAGCGAATCACTGATGGTACCTATAACGAAAACTCGATCGAAAGATTGGCATTTTTCCAAATTTTATTAGGTGATTATAACGGAGCTGAAGATTCATTTCAGAATTTTTTAAAATCAGCGCGTGGTAAAAAAACATCCATCCTCAATCGTATTTATGTAAAGTTAGGCGCACTTGCCTATTTCCAAAAAGAGTATAAAAAATCCTTAGATTATTATATAAAATTAGATCTAAACAATTGGTCTTCAGACATTCATCATCCTTTTTTAAACGAACCAATGACTTTGGCAGAAGTAAAAGATTTGATTTCAGTTTCTTTATACAAAGTGAACGGTTCAGAATCAGCTCTAAAAGCATTACAAAAAATCAAAGATCCAGAAAAGTTAACAGAGGCAGACATTTGGCCAAAACTTCGTATTTCCCAAATGTTAATGGACCAAAATCCTGAGTTGTCATCTCGGATGACAGATGAGATCATTTATATGGCTCAGGAAAAAAAATGGAGACGTTTAGAGTATGCGGCTACCATTTTACAAGGTTATAATCAAATCTATCGAAAGGAATATCGTAAATCAACCATTGAACTCACAAAAAGCCGTGGGATTTTAGATGAAGAAAATGCATTTTATGCGGCTGAGTTCCTACGTAATTTTGGATTTATTTTTGCTCATACCGCTTCTGGAAAAAAAGGTCCTGTGAATGGAAATATCAAAGATGGACTCAGCGATTATTTGTTAAACCATCCATACGAAGATTTGTATTACATTCGTAACTATAGGCCACTTGCTTTTTCGACGGATTTGTTTTTTGAATATGCTCTCAGCCATTTACGTGATGATAATGATGTATGGGGACTCTTTGATACATTGTTTAAATACAATTCAGTCAAAACACAACGGAATACAAAGGGGAGTCCCCATTCTTTATTCCAAATTCCGTATGTGCACCAACAGTTTAAATTTTTATCTGGATTTTCCACTGCAAGAGAATCTAAGTTTTTTGATTCGACTTATGCGGAGAGTAGGGAAACGGAAAATTTGATCCAGAGGAAAAATGAAGAAGAAAACACACGTTCACTAGAATCAGTAAAACTACCTACTGTATTCCTCCTCCCTTATAAAGATGAGTTTTATGTTTTCACATTCAATCCAAAGGATTCCAAACGAAACCAATTGAATTGGAAAATGGTAAGAACACAAAGACCCGATGCTTCTGATATTTTAGATGTAGTGAGAGAACTAGTTTCTGCCAATAAAGACCATGATAAAATTCAAATTTATCTAAATGATTCTGGGATGGGATTGTTTCGTTCTCTCAAAAAAGAAATGAAAGAACAGTCCTTTGTTTTTTTCTTTAGTTTGTATCCCAATACAGACACTCAAAAACCTCTCAATTTGTATTCTTGGAAATGTCCGACAAACATGCATTCACTGGATGGCAAAGGAATCACACTTGTCGACACTGCTTATTTTGAAGGATCGAGGATATTAAAAGACAAAGAACGTTTGCACCTATGGGATTTTCCCACAAATGCAAGTGTTTCCAATTTAGGTCCAGTCCACAGTTGGTCCTGCCGATCGGAAACTGGGGTCACAGAGGAGATTTCGTTACTCAAATTGTATCGCAGGATCGATTACCGAACGGTTCCAAAAATGATCGTCTACACCGAACGAGTGTTAGGGAAATCATGGAGCGACCCGAATCTCCACCAAGAGTGGTTGCATTTCTGGTTTCGGTCTGGCACAAAAAAAATTGGATACCTTCCGACACTTCCTGTCCTTGACCAGATTTCATTACAAAGCCTAACCGAACAGGCAGCGTACAAAGAAGACGGGGTTTGGATTTATTCCACGGCCCAATAAATGTGACATAAAGGTACTAATCAAAATTAAAATTTTGATCGGGGTTTTGGGCAATGGAAGGATTGGATTTTGACTTCCGATGTGATTTCCTGGAAAATCTCCGCAAATTGTAGGCGACACTATAAGATCGGTCCAAAATACTTAATTCTGTTCCTCATTATACAATGGACCCTGATCTTAAAACTTTAGTGGTGTTCGAGTTTCTATGGAAATAATCGGCATCTTTCTCATCTTCCTCCTTGTCTTTGTCAATGGTTTCTTCGTCGCTGCAGAGTTTGCGATGGTATCAATCCGCCCCTCTCGTTTGGAGGAGCTTGTCAAAGAAAACCGGGCCATGTCCCATCTCACCAAAAAAGCGGTCTCCAAAATCGATGATATGTTATCGGTTTGCCAAGTAGGGATCACCATCGCCAGTTTACTCCTTGGTTGGATTGGTGAGGCTTTATTTGCGAGTGTTGTCTCTGGATTCCTTCACATGTTCCAAATTGAATTGGATCTGGTTACCATCCACAGTATCTCGATTGGTGTATCCTTCACACTGATCACTTTACTGCATGTCATCTTAGGAGAGTTAGTTCCTAAAACATTGGCAATCCAAAATACCGAAGCAATTGCACTCGGTGTTTCGGCTCCTATGTGGCTTTTTTATTATTTGTTTTTTCCTGTAACTTTTGTCATGAACCGATTGGCAGGTGGGATTCTCACTCTGTTCCGTTTACAACGAACAGGTGATAAATATGTCCATTCTGCTGAAGAACTCATGATCATCATCGAGGAACAAAGAAAACAAGGTCGTATTGACAATGCAGAAATGCAACTCATCCAAAAGACCTTTGATTTTTCGGAACATACTGCCAAGGACGTAATGACACATCGTCTTTCTATCATAGGAATTCCACAAGAATCAACAATAGACAAACTACTTCCCCTCATTGCCGAACATAGTTTTTCAAGATACCCAGTTTACAACCAAACACTCGATAAAATTGTTGGGATTGTCCACGTTCAAAAATTTCTAAAATGGCAAGCGGCCCATCTCTCGGCCAAAGGCAAAAAAGAAAAAATTACCGTTATCATGGAAAAGGATTTTGTAAAAGTTCCTGAATCGATGTCCATCGAACGAGTGATGACAAAACTCCGTGAGAAAAAACAACATATGGCGATTGTCATTGATGAATACGGTGGCGTTTCCGGCTTACTTACGTTAGAAGATATTATCGAAGAATTTTTTGGTGAAATCCGAGATGAAACAGACACCGATGAAGTGGATGTAACTTCCAAAAATAAAAAAACCAAAACCATCACATTAGATGGCGAAACTGAACTCTCTAGCCTAACTGATATATTAGAAGGGGAAGAACCATCCGATATGGAAGAGGTTCGAACCATTGCTGGTTACTTTATGGAAAAAAATGAAGATATGCCAAAAGAAGGTAGTATCGTTCAAATTAAAAAAGGTAGCCTCAAAGTGAAAAAAATGGAAGGAAACAAAATCATTTCCATCCTATTCACACCCAAATTAGAAGAAGACCACGATTCCGAAATGGAACGGGAATTATCTTACGAGGATCGGTAAATGAAAGAAATCATCATCGCAGTCTCAGGTTCTATCGCTTCTTATAAAGCTTGTGATTTGGTGAGGGGACTTACCAAAAACGGATACCCTGTGCGAGTGATTATGACGGCTAACGCCACTAAGTTTGTTGGGAAAATTACCTTTGAAGCCCTTACTAGTAAACCTGTTCGAATTGATGAATTTGATACAGGGATGGCTCATATTGAGATCAAAAACATTGCATCCGTTTTTGCAGTTGTTCCAGCTTCCGCTAACATCATAGGAAAAATGGCAAATGGAATCGCTGATGATTTAGTGACTTCTACTTATCTTGCATGTACCTCGCCGGTGCTTGTGGCACCTTCCATGAATCCTGGGATGTATCTCCATCCTGCTGTACAAAGGAATTTAAAAACATTAGAAGCTGATGGTGTACACATTGTATCTCCAGACAAAGGCATTGTGGTTTGTGGTGATGAAGGGTATGGCAAACTGGCAACAGTCGAAACCATCATGGAACAAATCATCGAACTTCATAAAAAAAATTCATGAATTTAAAATTCAAACGTGTTGTCATTACGTCAGGTCCCACAAGGGAGTGGATTGATCCAGTTCGTTATATCTCTAATGCTTCTTCAGGGAAAATGGGATATGAAATTGCAAAGTTTTTTTTGCAATACCCTGTGGATGTGATTTATATCCATGGGAATACCTTAGAACGATATGCCAATGTGCCAGGCGCTAAACAAAACTTAGAAGTCGAAACAACAATGCAACTTCGAGATACTGTTTTATCTCAAATGTTGGATGATACTTTACTCGTGATGGCAGCGGCTCCCGCAGATTTTCGTCCCATCATGACAGCAGAACATAAAATCAAAAAAGAAAGAACTTCTGAAGGAAGTAAGGGATTATTACTCGAATTAGAAGAAAATCCAGATGTTTTAAAACAAGTGGATGAGTACATCAAAGAAAACCAAATCAAAAATTCGATCCGTGTTGGATTTGCAGCAGAAACAAATGATTTGGAAAAACATGCCAGAGAAAAACTCGTTCGCAAAGGTTTACATTACATCGTAGGAAATGTTGTAGGTCACGGAAAAGGTTTTGGAGAAGTGGAATCGATTTTACGTATCTTTGGTCCGAATGGACTTGTGAAAGAGATCGGACCTTTACCAAAAGAGGAATTGGCAAAGTCCCTCGTTCAATTTTTAGTGACTGTTTGAATTATTTCCAAAACCAAACGCAAAAAAACCTGCAAGTAAGATCAATCCAAAACTCACAATATAGTTCCACTTGATTTTTTCACCTAAAATCAAAGTGGCAAAAAGGATAAAAACAAAGATTGTGATGATCTCTTGGATGATCTTTAATTGGAATCCTTCATATTTATAAACCGTATACCCAATACGATTGGCAGGCACCATAAGCACATATTCAAAAAATGCAATGCCCCATGAAAATAAAATCACATAAAACATTTGGTTTGACTTTGCATATTTTAAATGGCCATACCAGGCAAAAGTCATAAAGATATTGGATAATAAAAGTAAAACAACTGTTAGCATGATTTAAGATCCTTTAGTCTAATGGTTCATTTGGAAACACTTCGTTCCAGATTTTGGGTAATACTTCACCAGATTTTCCACCAAAGTGGTGTTTCATGGAAGTTGTAAGATTTGTTTCAGCCGGATTGATTTCAATCCCTAAGGCTCCATTACGAATGGCGGTGAGTGCCAATTGGGCGGGGACAGATACGTTGGCACTCGTTCCAATCACAAAAACGATTTGTGATTGTTTACAAAGTTCCCAACTTTTTGTGAGAAGTGTTTGGTCATACTCTTCTCCAAACCAAACAATGTCGGGCCGAAGTAATGATTCACAGTGTTTACAAAATTTAAGTCCAGGGTGGTCCAAACCAACTTGTTCCAAATGGAATTTTGCAGAACAATTTGTACATCTGACACGAAAAATATTCCCATGAAGTTCTATGATGGATTCACTACCTGCACGCGGGTGAAGACCGTCTACATTTTGAGTGATGAGCGAAACAGAATTTGATTTTTTTTGCCAATTGGCAATTGTTAAATGGCCTGGATTGGGTTTTGCGTTTTTACAAATATTCCTCCGCCAATCGTACCATTCCCAAACTAGTTCCGGATTTTTTTGGAAAGCACCAGGAGTGGCTAAATCCTCTGCTCGAAAGTTTTTCCAAAGTCCACCCTCTCCACGAAACGTTGGGATTCCACTTTCGTTTGAGATACCAGCCCCTGTCAGAAAGATGATACTCTTCGCTCTGCGAATTGTTTCCAAAGATTCTTGCGGTAACACGTCCATTTCTTTGGCTCATTCTAACAAATTCTTAGAAAATTTAAATCGGAAAAAATTTTAGGCCAGGAAATCTGGTGATTGTGAGCCATCATTGGGAAGAAATTCAAAAGAAACTGGAGTCCATCAAGGAAAAACAATTATTCAGGGAAACCAAAATCTACCATGGAATTGATTTTTGTTCCAATGATTATATGGGTCTTGCCACTAACTCTTGTATGTTGGAATACTATCGGTCTTTAACAGACTTGTATCCCTTTGGTTCGACAGCTTCAAGGCTTGTTCGTGGTAACTATGATTCCATGGATTTTTTCGAAACGGAATTTGCAAACTTTGTGGATGGAGAGGCCGCGTTACTTGTATCTAATGGTTTTGTCGCAAACTTTGGCCTCATTGATTCCATTGCTGCGCCAAATTGTTATGTATTCACAGACCGTTTGAACCATGCCTCGATTTTGGATGGGATACGAATTTCTGGTGCCAAAAAAAAATACTACAACCACTTGGATTTACAACATTTACAAACCTTATTGGAGAAGGCAAATGACGAAGACCCAAACCAAAAACACAAACGAATCGTTGTTACAGAATCATTGTTTAGTATGGATGGAGATAGCCCCGATTTTCACAAACTTCTCGAATTAAAAAAACACTATGGTTTTGTCTTGATTGTGGATGAAGCACACGCACTAGGTGTGTATGGCAAAGAAGGCAAGGGGATTTTGTTTCGCGATTTACCTCCCGAAGGCATTCAATCGATAGATTACCGAGTGTATACATTGGGTAAATCATTTGGATTGGAAGGAGGGATCATTGTAACAAAACAACTGGGAAGAGACCATTTAGTCAATGTCATGCGACCCTTTATATTTTCTACTGCACCACTTCCCATCATTTCTAAATTGGCAATATTTGCCTTAAACTTATTACGATCTATGGAGTCTGAGAGGTTTCAATTATTCGAACTCACCAGAGAATTAAAACAATCTTTACTTACAAATGGTTTTATGATTACTAATACAGAATCCCATATCATACCACTATTACTTTCATCCGAAACAGAAACTTTAACCTATGCCAAACGATTACAAGAGATGGGTCTCGATGTCCGCGCCATCCGCCCACCAACAGTTCCTACTCCCAGATTGCGGATCAGTTTGAATGCAAAGTTAACAAGGGAGGATACAAATTCCTTGGTTTCCGCCCTGGTTCAAATTCGAAAGGATTGTGAAACGGTTTCTTTTCCTTAATTGACTCTAGCAGTCTGTCGTATCAATTCTTTGTCCAAACGAAAATCCCAAGCTTGAAATCTCTTAAGACTCTTCAAATTTGCGAATTTTATCTTTGATGGCTTCCGTAGTGGAAGTTGAAGTTGATTTGGAGTTTACTTGGGAAAGTACAGATTTTTCTCGCGATTTTTTCGTTCCATAACGATAGATCCCAAATAACCCAATAACACCTAATCCAAGTAATGTGGCATTGATCCAAGTATCATCAGGTTTTGCTAATATTTTAGGTCCAAAACCATAGACTATCGAATCAACCATACCTTGGTTTCCATTTTCTTGGAACATGAGTACAATGGGGTCTTGTAAAACTGAAGTACCAAATCCATTTTCCATTTTGGAAATGATTTCTCCTTCTCCCATTCCTTCTTTGATTCGGTTTTCAATAAAACTTTTGAGATAACTGGACGCAGCACACATGTTAAAGGAACAAGATTGGATGGGAAGGCTCGGTAAACAGATACATCTGATTTTTTCGGTAACCTTCAGGAAGGTTTGGATCTGAGTTTCTTCTTTTAGATTAGTGGTTGTTTTTTGAGAGAACACACTACTTGTGATTCCCATGAAGAATACACTAGAAAGTAACCATCGTAATAAAAGACCCGGCGAAACATACCGATTGTTCATTTGGAAAATCGTCAATCGATACGAGCTTTCATATCCTATTTGTTTCATGTTTGATTCCCTCTGGTTTGTTTTTTCCTTTCGCCAATGGGCAGTAACAAAAAGATCCCAGACATAAAATAGAGTAAGGAGCCTATCCAAATCAATTTGACGAGTGGGTTGATCCAAACTTCTAAGTTTGCAACAATTTGCCGTGGGAAATTGAGGAAAAGTTTGAGTTTGTCTGTTTCACTTCCTGGTGTGAAGTAATACTGCATGAACATCAGTGGTAAGTCAGGGTTTTCTGATTTTAGATCCGAAGTTTCGATTGCACCAAGTTGGATGTAAAAATCTTCTTTTGCCATGGAATGAATGGCTGGTTCACTTGTTGGAATATGAGTTTCGAAATCTCCCGTTAGGTGGGAAATCTGTGGATAAAACCTACGTTCTGTATCAAGTGTTGCAATTTTTTCCAATCCACGATAAATTCCATAACTAGCTTCTTGGGAAACAATCACATTCTGGATGTTAGGTTCCCCACCAAGTCCAGAAATAAGAACAGGTTTGATTTTGAGTGTGTTTGCTTCAATTTGATAACCACCAATCATTGCTTTGTCGATGGATTGGTAGATGATTTCTTCTGAAGTTGGCGGTTGGAGTTCATAAAAGAAACGAACCGATGTATTGATTTTAAAGGCATTCCCTGCATAACCAATAAAAATAAGAACAAGGGAGAAGTGGACTAAATACCCACCATATCTCCTTTTGTTTTTAAGAAGTAAGTTTACTCCAGCTCGTAACAAAGATTCTTCTTTGTGTTCATCACGCCTAGCTTTGATTCCTCGGTAATATTCTTGGATGATCCCGGCAATGGTAAATACACCAATCCCAACTGTGAGAACAGAATACACTTCTGCTAAAACATCTCCGTACTTAGAATCAGGTTTTGTAAAGTTTTGCGAATAAAACAGGATGTAGAGTCCACCACCCAAAATTCCAAATAGGAATGGTTTGAGTAAGGTAGAAAAAAATACTGCTCCAGCACCTTTTCGCCAAGCAAGCAGTGGAGCCGAACCCATGAGTAATAATAAGAATATCCCTGCAGGAACACCCCAAGAATTAAACCAAGGAGCCTTAAATTCTTTTCCATAAAGAAGTGGCGAAAAGACACCTAACAAAATAGCTGCGGTAGATAGTACCAAAAGAAAGTTGTTTAATAAAAAACTTCCTTCTTTGGAGGTGATGGCTTCTAAGTTTCGTTCTGGTGTGAGGTTTTTCCTTCGGTAGATGACAAACCCTGTAAAAAACAAAAAACTTGCGATGATATAAACGATAAACGGAGTTCCGATTGTCGATTTGGAAAAACTATGAGGACCTTCGAGAACACCTGAACGAGTGATCCATGTGCCAAGTAAACTAAAGTGGAAGGCAAGGATCACAAGTAACATATTCCAAAACTTTAACATTCCACGGCGTTCTTGGATAACAACAGAATGGACAAAGGCACTTGTGAGTAACCATGGCATTAACGATGCGTTTTCGACTGGATCCCATGCCCAATACCCACCCCAACCTAACTCTTCATAGGCCCATTTGGATCCGAGTAAAATTCCTGTTCCTAGAAAAAACCAAGAAAACAAAGTCCATTTGCGAATGAACTTCATCCAGTCTTCTGAAAGTTGTCCCGATACAAGTGCTGACATTGCTATTGCAAATGGTATGGAGATACTCACATAACCAATGTAAAGAATGGGAGGGTGGATGATCATTGCCCAGTGTTGGAGCAGGGGATTGAGTCCTCTTCCTGCAGCTGCTTCTGGAACAAATTCGCGGAATGGTTGGGCGTCTCCATAGAACACAGCGAGGAAACTAAAAAAACCAGATAACACCGCAAGGATAAGATTCATCATTGGGATTCGGTCTTCAATGGACTTACGAGTTTGCCATAACACGATGAAGGTGAAAACATTTAAAATCAAATTCCAAAACAGTAAACTTCCCGATGACCCAGACCAAATCGATGTCATTTTATAAAATAAGGGAAGGTGTTCGCTGGAATGCATCACCACATAATAGTTACTATAATCAGAACGTACAAGCTGAGTGAGTAAAACAACAAAGGTCAAAACAATGACAAATGGATTTGTCATGAGGGCCAAACGGCCCAGTTCCACAGCTTTTCGTTCTTTTGAAATGATTCCGTAGATGGTTTGGATGGCAGAAAAAATTAAAATGGCGAGAGATGCAGAAAGTAAGATGGTTCCTAAATTATTCATTTTTCCTCGGCATACCCTGCTTCATATTTGGAAGCACATTTCGCTTCGACGTGACTTGCAACAAGGACTCCCTTTTCTAATTTTCCATCTACACGGGCCCTTGCTCCTTCTTTAAATGCATCTGGTAAAAGGGTTTCTCCTGTAAAAAAAACAGGGATGATTTGGTCGTTGAGTTCCAAATCAAATTTTGCTTTTTTCCCTTCACGGACCAAACTCCCTACACGAACAAATCCCCGCACTCGTAAGTTTTGTTCCGAGTATTTTGTGGGATTGGCAGCAAGTTCAGAAGCATCGAGGAGAAGGTACGATGTTTCTTGTGAGGAAAAATAAGCAATGCCTCCAAGAGAGATTGCAATGAGGAATAAAAGGGTTAAAAACTTACGATTCATAGTCCATTCTTTAGACGAAATCACGTCTTTCCTCTAAGCTCTCTGATTGGTAGTTTCGGTCAAACAAAAAGGTTGTGATGAATCATTCTGAAAAACCTGATTTAAAGGTAGGATTTGGCACGGTAAACAAAATACCCAACCCATTCCTTGATCGCAAATGTGGTAGTATCAAGATAACCAGCTGATGGCACAAACAATTCAAATGCACCAGAATCCATTTGAAAGGATCTATAATCAGTTGGGAAGAGGAACACATTTAAATTTTGTTTTTGGAAACAACCAGATGCTCGTTTCATATGAAAGGCTGATGTGACAAGGATATAGGTTTTAAAATTTAATTTCTCCACGATTTTTTTCGTTTCAACTGCATTTTCATATGTATTTCTGGAATTGTTTTCTAATAAGATATCGGATTCTTTTACACCTAAATCGATTAACAATGATTTGGCTAAGTTTGCCTCTCGAAATTCGTCAGACAATAACAAGCCAGACCCACCAGTAAAAAGGATTTTTTTGATTTTGCCAGCTTTGTAAAGACGAACAGCATCTGTGATCCGGTCTGCAGAATCTGTGAGTTCAGGCCTTGCCTTCACAGAAGAAATGGTTTGGATCATTCCGCCAAGAACAATGGCTACATCCGCATTGGGAGTATCCTGGATGGAAATAGGGGGGTATTCTTTTTCTAAACTGGATACAAGTGAATTGGCAACATAAGAACTGGAAGTGAGATATAAAAACAAACAAATGAGGAAAAAAAGAAACTTCGTTTTCTTTGGTTTGATGCGAAACAATAGATACAAACAAAGGAGGAAAAATACGGGTAAGGGGTAAAGAAATATGGTAAGTACTTTTGAGAAAAAGAAAAATAAGGAATCCATAATCTAAGAATTGGAAACACCAGCAGTTTTACCAGTCCAAATCTGGACCAAGAACTCCTATCCCACTGCCCCAATACTGAGATGGGTGGGGGTAACGAACAGAGATACCTAGTGGTGAACGAGAATATTTCCAATCCCTTGCGATTTGTTTTCGCAATTGCATCTGTTCTTCTGAAACTCCTAATCCTGGTTCATTTAAGAACTGTTTGGTGAGCTCAACCCATTCTTTGATTGCTGCTGGATTTTGTTTTTTTAAATCTTGTATGAGAATTCGTAATTCGAACTCAGCATCTTCCCTGAGGTCCCTAGCAATTTCCGAAATTTCGGCATTGGAACCAAAAACAGTTTCGTTTCCTTCCGTACGATCGACTGCATCTCTCCATTTTGCATAGGCGATGAACAAATTTTTTGTTTCGTCAAATCGATACATTGTAGTATGAGATTTTGTTTTGGATTCAGAAAAAGGCAATCGAAAAATGAGACTTTCCTTTTTTGCTTTCTTACAGTCTAAAATTCGTGAAATGGAAAACCGTAATCTCCCTTCTTTTGTCATTTGGATTGTCGACAAACATCCTTGCTGATTCCAAAATCCTAAAAACACACCATGCCGAATCTGGATTCCAAAACCCAAATCCAGAATTCAAACGAAAAGGTTTTTGGGATGTTTTTGCATGGCAATGGGATCGTTTTTTTTTACCGTACAGTTTGGACGCAAAAACTTATCCAGAGTTTCCCATTCTAAAAAATGATGGTAGTCTCTTACAAAAGAATCAATCCAAACTATCTGTGACTTGGGTTGGACATGCAACAACTCTTGTCCAAATTGATGGAGTGAATATCCTCACAGATCCTATCTGGAGTGAAAGATGTTCTCCACTCAGTTTTGCTGGTCCAAAACGATACACTCCACCTGGAATCTCGATCACAAATTTACCTAAAATCGATATCATCATTTTATCTCACAATCATTATGATCATACTGACATCCCCACTTTAAAAATCTTAGAAGAAACTTTCCATCCTATGGTTCTCACTGGACTTGGGAATCGGAAATTATTGTTAGCTGCTGGACTGAAACATGTAAAAGAAATGGATTGGTGGGAAGAAGTAACATTTCGTTCGCTAAAACTCACTTTCACTCCGACACAACATTTCAGTGGAAGAAGTCTTTTTGACCGTGATGAAACTTTATGGGGGAGTTTTATGCTCGTTGGTGTAAAAGAAAAAGTTTATTTTGCAGGTGATACTGGCTATTACACTCATTTTAAAGATATTGCGAACCATTTTGGCCCCATTGACATTGCCATTTTACCCATCGGTGCCACAGAACCACGATGGCTTATGGAACCTGTCCACATTGATCCAAACCAGGCAGTTCTCAGTTTTCTAGACCTAAAGGCAAAATACCTAGTTCCCATGCATTATATGACCTTTGTTTTATCTGACGAACCTCTTGATTCTCCTGTGCCCCGCACAAAAGAAGCACTGAAACAATCGGGAATCTCCGAATCGGCATTGGTTCCTTTAAAAATTGGAGAATCACGCTTTTTTTAGTTCCAAGTGATTTCTCTTTCGGGTATGCTGTCCTAAAAAAAATAGGATGGTGAGCACGTTGAAGAAGCTTCTCACATTGATGGTTTTCCTGGTATGTTTGTCTGTGACAACTTTCGGGATATTTGCCGAAGAACCAACTCCGGTTCCAACCGAGACAACAACACAAGAGGAAACTGGGCATTCCTCCCATGGTGAATCCGTTCACGAAGAACTCCCGTATTGGACAGTACTTCCTTTTGTGGCAATTCTCCTTTCCATTGCGATATTGCCTGTTGCCTCTCACAAAACAGCGCATTGGTGGGAAGATAATAATAACAAACTCATTTTAGCTGTTGGGCTTGGAGCAATCTCTTTTGTTGTATTACTTGTTTATGGGTATAGCCATAACATAGTGCACACTGTATTCTTTGATTATATCCCCTTTATCATTTTACTCGGTTCCTTGTTTTATATCTCCGGTGGGATTGTGATTAAAGGTGATATCCATGCCACGCCATTGAATAACACTTTGTATCTCTTAATTGGTGCTACACTTGCATCTTTTATTGGAACAACGGGAGCATCGATGTTACTTATCCGCCCTTTGTTAAAAACAAATAGCGAAAGAAAACATGTTGTCCATACTGTTGTGTTTTTTATTTTCCTTGTTTCCAATATTGGTGGTTCCTTAACTCCACTTGGAGATCCTCCATTGTTTTTAGGTTACCTCAAAGGTGTTCCATTCACTTGGACATTTAAGTTGTTGCCCGAGATGTTAGTTGCAGTTGCAATCTTACTCACTGTTTATTTTGTTTGGGATACAATGGCATACAAAAAAGAAACCAAAAAAGATATCAAACGTGATGATAAACTCGCAACTCCATTTTCCATCGGTGGGCAAGTCAACTTCATTTGGTTACTCGGTGTGATCTTAGCAGTTGCTTTTTTAAACAGTAACTACATTCCGCAAATCAACGAAACTCCAACACTTGGATTCATTCGTGAAGCAGTCCTCATCATTTTGATTGGTTTATCCAAACTCACTTCAAAAGAAGAGAATCGAAAGTTTAATAACTTTACGCTTCACCCCATCCAAGAAGTTGCCTATCTTTTCATTGGAATTTTTATCACCATGATCCCTGCTCTTGTCTTACTCGAAGCACATGGAAAAGAACTTGGGATCACTGAAAATTGGCAATTTTTCTGGGCAACTGGTGCATTTTCTTCTGTGTTAGACAATGCTCCTACATACCTAACGTTTGGATCACTTGCATCGGGTCTTCTCACACCAGCAGGATCTGCTCCTCTCACCCTTGGCCAATTCATTGGAAACGTCCAAGCAGAAGAGATCTTAAAAGCAATCTCTGTCGGTGCTGTGTTTATGGGTGCCAATACGTACATTGGTAATGCTCCTAACTTTATGGTGAAGTCAGTTGCAGAAGAAAACAAAGTGAAGATGCCTTCCTTTGGTGGGTATTTAGCATATTCGATGGGAATTTTAGTTCCTGTTTTTATCCTCCTCACTTTTATTTTCTTCGTCTAAGTTGTAACAACACCAGGGATTATCTCCCTGGTGTTCCATCATTTCATGTTTCTCCAATTATCTGATTTATATTCATTAGCACACTCTGGTTCGTTTTCACATCTTTCAGAAAAGAAGGAAAGATTAGAAACAGAACGCAAAACACTCGAATCCATTCTGTCCTCTTCCAAAGAGAAACTCATTTATGGCATTCACACAGGATTTGGTCCACATGCATTCACTTCCAATGATGAATTGGAACTCATTCAAAAATCACTGATCTATCATTTGACAGTAGAGCCAGTGTTAACTGGTGATGGAACTCCTCATTCTCATTTAAACCACAAAGAAGCAAGGGTCGTACTGGCAGCAAGGTTATATAGTTTGTCTCTCGGAGGTTCCGGGATTCGGTATGAAACTTTAGAAATTTTAAACCAACTTCTCGACTTGGATTGTATTCCCATCATACCGGAAAGAGGTTCTCTCTCTGCTTCGGGAGATTTAATTCCTCTCAGTTATATTCCATTGGCACTTCTCGGCGAATCAGGATTCACTGGCAAAGGAAAAGAGTTAGGTCCCACAAAGTTAAATGGAAAACGATCAGAAATCATAGGCCTTCCCTGGACCCCACATCCCAAAGAAGCAATCTCACTTACCAATGGGACAAGTTTTACCACAGCCTTACTTGGTACCCAAGTGATGGAATTTCGGAATTTGTTTTTGTTAACCATTGAGATTTTACAATACCTCTTCCATTACCATTCTGTTTTCCCTGATGCCTTCCATCCAGAATACCACAAACACAAACAATTCTTTGGACCGAAGTTCCTATCTAGTTTACTCCATCCCATTGTTTCCCAAAATCCAAAACGGAAAGTGGAAGGAAAACGAATCCAAGACATTTATTCAGTTCGATGTATCCCTCAAATTTTAGGTTCCATTTGGGATGAATTGGAATCGATTATAAGAATCGTTGAACAAGAGTTAAATTCTTTGTCTGATAATCCTGTTTTAATACCCACTTCTGAAAATGATCAAACAGAGTTTCGATTTGCAGAAGGAGGAGGGTTTTATGCCTCTCAAGTTAGTTTTGCAGCAGATCGTTTGCAAAATGCCATGGCAGTTTGGTTTACATGGATGGATCGTTTTTTGAATTATTTGATGGAACCAAAAGAAAACGATGAATTTCCTTTGATGTTGTCTGCAAAACCTGGGACCTACGCTGGATTGTCTGGACTAGGTTTGATGTCAGCTCATCTAACAGCAGAAGTACGAAGAGATAGTATGCCGGGGTCAGTACAATCAATCCCAACCAATGGTAATAACCAAGACATCGTTCCCATGGGAGCGATCTCTGTTTTACGAAATCGTAGGACTGTGTTAAGTGCAACGAAACTTTTAGCGATTTTTGGTTATGCAGTGTACCAAACGTCTTTGTTTGCAAAACGTAAAGATCTCGTGCCAAATTTTGAATTGTTTTCTGGAATGCAGACGATGGAAAAAGACAGAAGTCTGGATTTTGAAATCCAGACTTTGGTGGAACGAATCCGAAATACTACTTCTTCTCTTGTAACGACTCCAATCGATTGAGTCCCAAACCCAATACCAAACCAAATACAAGTGAGGCGAGTGGGATTTGTGCTTCTTCAAAATCTTTTGGGAGTATGTTTTTGGCAGTTGCGATTTGGATATCACGTTTGACTTCACCTGATCTACCAACAATTGCCTGTCCATTTGCATAATCCTTAAATGGCCAAAGGATAAAAAAGGATCCGAGAATCAGACCAAGTAAAAATGTCATTGTATGTGATTTGTATTTCACAAATAACCATTTTACAATATGTGTGAAAATCAATAGTCCAAGTAAACATCCAACCCCAAACGCACCTAAAAATAGAATCGAACCTGGTTCTAAGATGGTAGAAAGTTTACCAATGACAATTTGATATTCACCTAACACGAGCATTATGTATGATCCGGAAATTCCAGGAAGGATCATCGCTGAAATGGCAATCATCCCAGTGGCAAATGCAAAAATTGGATTTTCGGATCCGGTGTTTTCTCCCATAAAAAAACTGGGAACGATGGTTAATAGAATTCCTGGGACTAAAAATAGCCAAACGACAAAACTATGTTTTTCAATGAGTTTGTATGGTACAACTAGTGATGGAATGATAAGGCCTATGAAAAGAGCAAGAGTTGCTTGTGGGTAGTTTTGTAATAAGAATTGGATCAGTTTTGCTCCAGAGATTACGGAAAGTAAAAGTCCAAAACCAAGGAATACTAAAAACCAAAAATCGATTCGTTTCATTTCCAATGCAAAACGATCTCTCACACCTTCTTTCCAAAAACCTACAAGTAGGGAAAGGGAAACTTTGATGGTTTCCAAATTTAAGGAAGTGATGGCAGTGATGAGTCTGTCATACAAACCCAAGATAAGTGCAAAGGTTCCACCAGATACACCAGGGATTAAATTGGCAATTCCAATGAGAAATCCATTGAGAATACAAAAGAGAATTTCTTTTTTTGTAAGAGGCATATCGGAAAGGATGGATTTTTACAAACTTTAGGCAAGGTTTTTTCTAGTCACTGATAACCATACGATACCATAACATAAAAGCGAAACTGCAAACAAAATCAGGAAAATGGCAATTTTCCCAAAACCAAATTCTTTTAATAGAAAATGGAAACAAACCACCATTACATTCAAAAGGGAAAATACAACGAGAGAACCAATTTTACCCAGTTTGGTTTCGGTGAGTTTTTGGTATAAATGTTCTCTATGTGCTTGGAATAAGTGTTTTTTTTGAAAGAATCGTTTGATGAGGATTGTGACACCATCAATCCAAAAAAAAGGAAAAAGATAAAAGTAATCGGTTACATCCCAATAGATGCCATTCGATTTGTTTTGATAAAGTAAAGGGAGAACCAATCCAAAAAATCCAAGTGCCAATGATCCACTATCTCCCATAAACAATTTTGCTTTTGGGAAATTGTAAAAGATAAATCCAAACATGGAGACAAAGAGCAATGCGTACAAACTGTATCCTAAGTTTGGTTTGGTGTAAAAATCAGGTAAAATAAAACTTAGAGAAACAAAACAAATGGTGAATGTGGTTATCAAATACCAATCCATTCCATCCATAAAATTAACTAAGTTGATTCCAAATACCAAGAAGATTGTGAGAAAAAGAATTTGAACAAAACTGGGAATGGAACCAAATCCCAAAAAACTTATATTTGGTTGTATACCCCATAAACAGAAAAAAACAATTCCTAATTCTAATATGAGTCGGAGTTTCGGTGTTAAATGGTATAAATCGTCTACAAATCCTAAAACGGAAAATACTAAAATACCAACTAACAAAAGATAAAGGTTCCATGGTTCGTTACGAATGGGAAAAAGATCACTTCCTATCGATTGCAAAGGGGGTAGTAAACAGAGAAGGGTCGAGAGGAGAAAAACAGGGATAAAAAACATTCCACCCGATTTTTTTGTGACCGTGTCATGCAAACTCCGTTCATTTGGCACATCTTTCACCCCAAAACGGGAATACACATAAAATGTGTGCAAAATTAGGCTAAAGATGCCCAGAATGAGGAAGGAAATGGGAAAAAAAGGAACCATTTTCGCAAAGTTTCTCAGATCGGGGTCTTTTGGCAGTTTTTTATTGCAAAAATCAGTCCCTCTTCGATGTTTAATTTATGTTTCAGGGCGTTTATACTGCGGTCATCACCCCTTTCCGCCAGGGGAAAATCGATTACGATCAATACTTTAAAATCCTAGAAAACCAGATCCGATCCGGAGTCGCTGGTGTGGTTCCTTGTGGGACAACGGGAGAATCTCCTACTTTATCCTACGAAGAACATAAGGAACTCATCCAAAAAACGGTGCAGATCGTAGCGGGCAAAATCCAAGTGATCGCGGGTACTGGTTCTAACTCCACAAAAGAAGCAATTGAACTCACAGAGTCTGCCTGTGCAGATGGAGTGGATGGAATTTTGTCTGTAAATCCGTATTATAACAAACCAACACAAGAAGGGATGTTCCAACACTTTACAGCAATTGCAAATGTATCATCGAAACCTGTAATGTTGTACAACATCCCTGGTAGAACCAATGTAAATCTTTTACCAGAAACGGTAAGTCGTTTGGCTGCTCACCCTAAAATTGCAGCAATCAAAGAAGCAACAGGGGATCTCGGACAAATGGCAAAAGTGATTTCGCTCTGTCCACCCGACTTTGATTTGTTATCTGGTGACGACAACTTAACTCTTCCTGTTCTTTCCATTGGTGGTAAAGGAGTCGTGTCAGTTGTTTCAAATTTATTCCCACGAGCATGTGTGGATATGGTTTCTTTATACCTTCGTGGTGACCTGGAAGCTTCCAAAAAAATCTACTACAAACTACTCCCAGTATTTGTGAATGCCTTTATTGAAACAAATCCAATCCCAATCAAAGCAGCTATGAGTTGGTTTGGTTATTGCAGTAATGAACTCAGATTGCCAATGACTTCGTTGTCAGAAGGGCAACCAGCTGAGTCATTTAAAAAAATCGTATTCCAATTAAAAGAGGAAGGCATTGTCTAAAATCAAAGTCGGTGTGATTGGAGCTGGAGGTAGGATGGGGAAATCCATCATCCAAGTGCTTTCTCTTTCCAAAAAATCGGTGTTAAGCGCTGCTGTAGTGAGAGAGGGTGCGATTTATGCCGGTTTTGATTCTGGAAACCATGCAGGTATCAAAGAAACTGGAATTCTATTATCTTCCGACTTACAAAAAGCAAATGAAGATTCTGATGTGTTAATCGATTTTAGTACCCACACTGGATTTGAATCCATTCTCAATACGGCATTAAAAAATCGTAAACCATTGGTGATAGGTACAACCGGTCTTACCGATTCTGATAAAACTCTAATCAAATCGGCTTCTGAAACCATCCCAATTGTATTTTCTCCAAATATGTCTGTTGGTGTGAATTTACTTTTTAAACTTACTGAAATTGCAGCGAAAGTTTTACACGAAGATTTTGATATCGAAGTTTTAGACATCCACCATAGACATAAAAAAGACGCTCCTTCTGGTACCGCGATGTATTTAAAAGAAGTGTTACTGGAAGCTAGTAAACGAAGTGAAGAAAATGTAATTTATGGTCGTCATGGTATGTACCCAGAACGTGACCAAAAAGAAATTGCAATGCATACTATGCGTGCAGGCGAAGTAGTTGGCGAACATACAGTTTATTTTTTTAGTCCAGAAGAGAGGATTGAGATCACACATCGTGCTCAAGATCGCAAAACATTCGCTAGTGGAGCAGTGAAGGCCGCTGAATTTTTACATGGCAAATCGAAAGGTTTGTACAATATGTTTGATGTTTTAGGAATATAAATTGGATTTTTTTCGAGGATTATACATCATTCCATGGAGTAAAAATTATATCTCCATTAGTTTAGATGTACTCATCGTCGCATTTTTAATTTATAAATCATATACAACCTTACGTAGAACACGAGGGATTCAACTCTTATTTGGCGTAGGGATCATTTGGATCTCTGGAAGTTTAGCAGAATACTTAGGTTTTGAGTTACTTGAATGGATCTTAACCAATATTCGGCCAGCACTTGTTTTTGCCATCATTGTTCTCTTACAACCTGAGTTACGCCGTTTAACAGGTGATTTGGCAAGGATTCGACTCCTACGTTTGTTCTTTTTAAAACCTACTTTTGATTTGGATCCAATTGTCGAAGCAGTGAGGGCTATGTCCCAAGAAAAAATTGGATCAATCATTGTGCTCGTGAAAGACATTAGTCTTAAGGATATATCGGAAAACGCAGTCCCAATGGATTCCATTGTGACTTCTGAAATTTTACAAACTATCTTCTTTAAGAATTCACCACTCCATGATGGTGCAGTCATCGTTGAACAAAACAGAATTGTTTGTGCTGCTTCTTATTTGCCTATGAGTAGTTCCGTAGAAATCTCAACTTTAGGTGCAAGGCATAGATCTGCCCTTGGACTTTCGGAAGAAACAGATTCAATCATCATCGTTACTTCTGAAGAAACAGGAGACATTACAATTTGTTACGAAGGGGAAATGATCCATCCAGTGAAACCCTTGGAGTTAAAAGCTCTTGTAAGTGGTCTGATGTCAGGGAGTAAAAAGGTAAAAGACGAATCACAAAGAAAATCCAAAGATAAAGATTCCGGTGTGATCATATGATTTTGAAATTATTTGGAAAAATGGTTCGGAATTGGAAAGCAAAACTCATTTCGCTGATCATTGCTAGTATCTTTTATGTAAATTTGCAAAACTCTAAAGTTTTGATCAAAACAGTGAATGTTCCTATCGACTATCCAAAGTTATCTGGTAATTTGAGTTATTCAAAAAACCCAGAAAAAACCATTCCAGTTCGAGTGGAAGGTTTAAAAGATGTAGTAAACTATTATTCTCAATTCATGAAGGCCGTGATTGATCCCGAAGATGTCCAGTTAGGTGTCACAGAAGTTCCTATCAAAAAAATTGTTGGTGTTCCGAGTGGAGTTAAGGTAACAAAACTTAAAAAAACAGTTCCAGTGGAAATAGAATCGAGGGGACTCAAAGTGGTTCCAATTGAAGTTGTTTTTGAAGGGAATCCACCTGCTAACTTTGAAAAGTTGACTCAGATTTTAAGTCCTCAAAAAATCACACTCAGTGGTAAACCACAAGACCTTGAAAAAATTAATAAAGTGGTTTTGCCAGAAATTTCACTTGTGGATCGTAAGGAACCATTTGCAAAAACAGTAAAAATTCCAGAATTGCCGAAAGGTGTGAATGTACTTGGCTCTCGTGATGTAACGGTGAATGTAAATATCATCCCACTTTCGTATAAAACAGGAGAACAAACTGCCGCCGGGATTCCCATCGTTTGTTCTGGGTTAGATCCAAAACTTGATGCAGAACTTTCAGAAGAACAAGTTGCAATTCGTTATTTTTCCCTAAAACCAATACGTTCTGCGCAAATCCTAACAGGCATTACAGCTCAAGTTCCTTGTAATTATATCTTTGATCCAATTAAAAATAAAATTGTTCCAGAATTACAACCTCAGGTAGCAAAAGTTAGGATCATCAAAAACAAAGATCTAAAAGGGATCGAAATATTACAGATCAGCCCTGAAAAAATCGAAATTCGGTACAAAGTCAAAGAACAAAATATCGATCCAGATAATATTGATGAAGGAACAGGAATGGAAGGAATCACCCCACATCCTTCCGATCGATCCTAAAGACCACTCATCTTATTTTAATAAGCGATTTTTAGAAATCGATAGGAAGTTAAACTAACAACTCTTCCGTTGTATTTGTTATTTTAGAAATTCATAAATTTCTTTAAAACTTTCGTCTGGGTTCTCCCACATTGGGTAATGTCCAATGTTTGGCCAACGAATCAGTTTTTTATGTTTTATGGGAAGTTTTTCAATTTCATCTGCTAAATGACTTCCACTGACAGGATCTTCTCCTCCATTGATAAACAACAAAGGAACTTCTGTTTGTAAGAGGGCATTTTTCCAACGTTCACCATGGTATCGTCTTTCTTTGATGTACTTTAAAAGTTTGTGTGGGATCAAAACTTTATTTGGATAGGTGATGAGTTTCCAAAGGACAGAGATTTCTTTTTCTGTGGGTTTTGTATTTTTACCAAAAACATCGCTAAATGCTACGCCGAATTTTTTTTCATCATAAAATCTTGCGAGGATTGCACCTAATATAGGTGTTGCGAGTAGTTTTTGTTTGAACGTAGGTCTATGCAAATGTGGGAATAAACCACCGTTAAAAAACACCGCACCATCTATTTCATACTTACGTTCTTTTGATTCTAAGTGACGAGCAAGGATTTCTTGGCCAACACTCACAGCATAGTCATGGAATACAAATTTGACCCGTTTGAGGGCATTTTTCTCTATAAAGGATTCGATGATATCAGTTTGTTCGACTAATGTATATTCGTGTTTGATTGGTTTTGAAGAATACCCAAAGCCTAAAAAATCGATGGCGAATGTATTAAAATACCGAGTTAAACCATTAAAGATTTTGGAATAATCCCATGAAGAAGTTGGGAAACCATGTAACAAGATTAAGTTTTGACCTCTTCCTTCTTGGATATAGAAGATTTGGAATTTTTTATATTCAAAAAATTTACCTGAGGCCAACCATTCTGTAGCGTTCTTTTTTGGAAAATTAAGATCTAACATATCCGACATAGCACAACAATTCGAGAAGTGAGTCAAATAGAAGAAATGACTCTTTTCTCAATATTTTATAGCCGATCTTATAAAGGATGGATTCATACTCTCTAATTTATTTTGTAAAACCGGAGGGAATAATCTCCAATTGGGAATATTTTTGGTACCAAATTCCATATGGTGCGCCTGGAATTTTGACATTTGTTGTGGGTTTATTTCTTAGTTTTTTTGCGTTTCAAAAGTTTCGTAAGTCAAAAGAGGACAATCGTTACTTTCATCTCAATCTGACCATCTCGTTTATCAGTTTTGGATGTGTAGGCCTTGTGTTAACTACTAGAGCATGGATCCAAGATGTAGAAACACTTGTTTTGTGGAACGATTTATTGTATTTTTTTGTTGCCCCACTCGCACCTACTGCCTTTTACCTAGCCTTTCACATGACAGGTAAACAAAGTAAACTTCTGTTATACTATTCTTATGTTTGTTGGTTTGCAAGTTTTGTATTGTATTTGGGGGTAATTTTAGGAAAAGGATTTGAAACAAACGTGTTTGAATTTCCATTCGGAAAATACCCTCGGGGAAGTGCGTTTGTAAGGCCTTGGGGAATTCTTGCACCGTTAGGATACTTTTTACTGATTCTTCCTTCTTTTATCAAACATTATCACTACATTCGTAAACATTACCATCTCACTCTCTTTCACGGTGTTAATTTATTGTTTTTACTCACTACCTTAAATGCTCCCAGCATTTTGGGATTCAAAGTGTATCCTGGTGGATTCTTTTTATTCATTCCGATGTTGCTTGTTGCCTATGGTGTATTTCGTTCAGATTTTTTTGATGTGAATGAACTATTATTCCAAAAGAATGGAATGTTTTATTTTCTATTTGCCTTACTTTCTTTTGTTCTGATTTTTATTTCCTTTGGAGTTTCCTTTGGGCTTTCACCAAATGCATATGAATCAGCAAAATGGTACCCTTGGGGTATACCTCCCGTCGTTTCTGTGTTTGGTGCTGTTTTTTTATCAATCATCGTTGCAGGAGCTAATCCATCAGCAAGGATCAACCAACTTTGTGCGTTTGCTCTCATTCTCACTGGTTTTTATGTGATCCAATCAGTTCCTTTAAAATTAAACATATCCTATGTTGTACAACTTCGGATTTCGCAGATGACATTTGTCGCTTTTGCGTTTGCACCGAGTATCATGGTGCGACTTGTTTTTGAAGCCATAGGTCAGAAGTCACCTGTTTGGTTAAAAGGAATCGATTTACTTTGTATCACAGCTGCGATCTTATCCCCCTCTCCTTATTTGTTTGTAGGGTATTATGATTACCCTTGGTCTCGAGTGCATCATGGTGGCCCTGCGGAACTTCTTGTCGGAGCTAATGGAGCCATTGCGTTAGTATTAGTTTTAATTACCTTTCTTCGGAACAAAGGGTATATTAACTTTGCCTCTAAGTGGATCATTGGATCCTTTTTGTTATCGGCATTGTTACTTTTGGCTGCTTTACTTCCAAGCCATGGAATTCCAATTTATCCCATTGCAGATTTTCAATTCATTCCTGCATTTTTACTCGGTTATGCGGTTCTAAGACATGGAGCATTGTCGTTGGAAGGAAGGACCATCCAATTAAGCCAACGACTAGCAAACCTTGGACTCATTACAATGGCAATTGCTGCTATTTTGTATTTTCCATTGATACGAGAACAATATGGAGTTGGGGAGTCTGCTTTCCATCTCACTATGATTGTTTTGCCACTGGTTCTCTTTAATTATCTTGTGGTATACATCATGTCAAGGCCACTTGCTGAAGAACTAGATATCAGTTATTTTCTGTTAGATTTAGAAAAACAAAAAGCAGATGAAGAAAGGGAAAAAGCTCTCATTGCACAAGATAAGGCAGAAGAAGCACGCGAAGAATCCGAAAAACTTTTATTAAACATCTTACCATACAAAGTGGCCCAAGAATTAAAAGCAAAAGGGAGTGTGAATCCTGTTCGTTTTGAAAACGCTACCGTATTATTCACTGACTTCAAAGGTTTTACCAAAGTAGCAGAAGGAATGGATGAACAAAGTCTAATCGAAGAACTCGATGCTTGTTTCACCCAGTTTGATGAAATTATACTCAGGAATAATTTGGAAAAATTAAAAACCATAGGGGACAGTTATATGTGTGCCGGTGGTTTGCCTGTCGAAAATCGAACCAGTGCCATTGACGCTTGTTTGGCGGCACTTGAGATCCAAAGTTTTATGAACCAATTGAAGGAAATCAAAACTGCTTTAAACCTTCCTTTTTGGGAATTACGGTTGGGAATCCACACGGGTCCCGTTGTTGCAGGGGTTGTGGGTCGGTTTAAGTTTGCCTATGACATCTGGGGTGATACTGTAAACACAGCCTCTCGAATGGAATCAGGTGGTGAAACTGGAAAAATCAATGTCTCTAAGGAAACCTATGAACTTGTGAAATACTTTTTTGTCACTGAGTATCGTGGAAAAGTCCATGGGAAAAATAAGGGTGATTTGGATATGTACTTTGTCCACCGCCTAAGGCCTCGTTATTCGCAAGACCCTGATGGAAAGGCACCTAACCAATACTTCCGAGAAGTGTATTCTCGGATTTCTCGCGGTGCCAATATCCGTTGGAAAAAAGAATCCTAATAGTTACTGAATGACGTATCAGTTAACTTACGTTTGTTCCTCTTCGGCAAGCCAAGTGCGAAGTAACTGTGCCACGTCTTCTGGTTTTTCTTTTGCCAGGTTGATCGCGTTTTCGAGAAGTTCTCGTCTGAGTTTTTCGTCGAGGGAGAGTTCGACTTCCGCTCCCCCTTCGTCCATCACACGAAGAGCTGCTTCCCTCATCATTTGTTGTTGAGCAGCAAGTTCTTCTTCTCTGAGTCTTCTTCTTCTTGCGATTTCTTTTTTGATCGCACGATACACTAAGATAGCAAGGATGAGTAAGATGAGGATGACAAGGGATGCGATCACCATATTGCGGATGGCACGTTGTCTTTGGAATTCTTCATCTTCAGCGCGGAATTGTTCCGTTCTATCTTTTGGAATTGTGATAACACTGATTTGATCCCCACGTGATCTTGTGTACCCAATGGCTGCTTCTAAGTTTTTACGAATGAGCTTTAAGTCTTGTTCGGCGACAGGAATGTACTTTCGATCATATCCCATCCCGTCTTCTCGTTCTTTCCGTTCCCAAACTCCATCCACAACCACAGACAATCCGATTTTTTCAATTTTCCAAGGTTGGCGTTTGATGTCTTTGACCCGTTTGTTAAATTCGTAGTTATTGATGTTTTCGTCTTTGGAATACTCAGCTTTTTGGTAGTCTGTATCTTTGTATCCTGGAGGAAGGTTTGGTTCTGTACCAGCAGGCCCATCAGGAGTAAAACCTCTTCCTTTGAACGATTCCTTTGTCTCTTTGGATGATACTTTTAAGGAATAACCATCAACAAGCTTACGTTCGTTATATGGTGTATCAGGGTTATCTTCTTCCGCAACTACTGGTAATACTTCGTTTTCCGTTAAGGATTCTTGGTCCCAGTTAAAAGAATATTCAAATCGAGTGATGTCCACTCGGTCTTCCCCACCTAAGTACCAACGTAAAGTGTTACGGATGTCGATGAGACGTTTGACTCGTTCTTCTTCTTCGATTCGGAGTTTCTCTTGGACAATCCTTAATTCTAATCTTTCTTTTTCTAAGTCTTCTTCAAAATCAGATATGATTTTACCATCTGGATCGGCAACACTTACGTTTTCTGGTTTGAGTTTGGGAACAGCTCTTGCCACTAAGTTCACAATCCCTTTGATTTCTTTTTTACTAATTCCTTCTACCCCTGGTCGGAAGTGTAAAATCACACTGGCTTTGACTGGATAGGAGTTGGATTCAAACAAATCCCCTTCTGGGATGGCAATGTTGACATCTGCTTTTTCAATTGGGCGTAAGGTGTTTAATGACTTTTCAATCGCACCCTTTAACGCTCTGTATTTTTTAATGTCTTTATCAAATTGTGTTTCGGTGAATTTTTCAATATCAAAGAGTTCCCAACCAGTGACACCCGCTGGGATTAAATTCTCTTGTGCAAGTTTGGTTACAATTTCTTGCCTTTGTTCTGGATCCACTGTGATGACACTGGTTTCACTCGAACCATACGAATACCCAAGGGCATCTAATTTTTTTGTGACTTCTGAGAAGTCTTTGGAATCCAAGTCTTTGAAAAGAACCACTCGATTCCTTTGGGAGGAAACATTGGAGAGGATGATGATGGCCACCACAACAACTGCAAGTACTCCGGCCAAAATCATTTTTTTGGTTTTGTCGAGTTTGTTGAATAACTCTTTTAGATTATCAATGATCTTTTGCAGTGGTTCAGGCATAGTTCGGGCCTCGTAGAGATTTGAGACATAATGCCATGAATTCCCCAAAATGTACAAGTACTTTTCGGGGAGGGAAAGAATTTCGCGTTTTTAGCTACTTACACCCCTTCCACTTTTTGGAAGACTCGGTCAAACCGTTTGAGTGCATCATCAATCACTGCATCCGTATCAGCGGCACTTGTATACAAACGACTTCCAGCAAGTGTCACAAGACCTTCTGACATGTAAGCTGCTCCCATTTCTTCCATTGCATGTTTGCGTTTGTGGGCTTCTGCAATGGTTTTTTTAATCGTCCAAAATTTCTTGATATCGATATCGAGTAACATCGTACCAACGGTTTCCAAATGGCAGATAGAACCTTGGTTGAAGGCAACAAAGGGTAGGTTGTATTTTTGGATGAGTTTTTGTAATCCCTTTGTGAGGCGGTCACCAGCTCTCCCTGATTTTTCACACGCGTTGGTTTTTTCCATTTCACAAAGTGTGAAGTAACCTGCAAGGGAACTGAGTGGATTTGCTGCCATCGTTCCACCGATTAACGCCTTTTTGGTGCCCGTTTGTAATCCAGCAGATACATACTTCATGTATTCTTTTTTACCACCAAGCCCACCAGCAGATGGATAACCACCAGCGACAACTTTTCCAAAGACAGTGAGATCAGGTTCCACACCAAAATACCCTTGTGCACCACTAAGGCCGATTCGAAATGCTGTTACCACTTCATCAAAGATAAGAAGGGCACCGTATTTGTTGCAAAGTTCTCGAACACCTTTGTTAAAATCTTTATCAAGTGGTCGTGTTCCACTTTCAGGCCCAACGGGTTCAATGAGAACAGCAGCGGTTCCACCAAAAAAACGATTTCGTTTGAGGACGGATTCGAGTGAGTTTAGATCATTCGGATAGAATTCTTGTGTGTATTTGAAAATAGATCTTGGTACACCATTGGCTTCAAAATGCCTTGTACCAGGAATTCGTAACCCATACGCAAGTTGGTCACTCCATCCATGGTAAGCTCCACCCATCTTCACAATGTTTTTCTTCTTTGTCGCAAGTCTTGCCACTCGGATGGAAGCCATACATGCTTCTGTTCCAGAACCTAACATGCGAAACATTTCCACAGAAGGAACAAGTTCGACAATTTTTTCGGCAAGTTTGTATTCGTATTCATGGAAAAGCCCTGTGACTGGTCCTGTGGAATCTAAGAGTTCGATTACTTTTTTACGAACACTTGTGGGGTTACTGCCGAGGACTGTAGGTCCACCTGCTTGTAAAAAGTCGATGTATTTGTTTCCATCTAAATCATATAAATAGGCGCCAGAAGCTTTGGTGAACACAAGTGGGAAAGGAAAATTAAAAGACAAGTTGTGTTGGACACCACCTGGGATGTATTCCGAAGCCTTTGTGATCATGGCTTTGGACTTACTGCATTTTTTTTCAAAGTAGTTTTGGATGATGTTTTCCATTTCGTTTTTGCGAATGGAACGGATCGGTAGGGAAATTAATTTCCGCAAGTCTTTGTAAACTTGGTCTACATTAGGGTATTCATTGATGGAAAAGCCTGTGGCCATACGATGTTTCCTCGTCCGTGTTCTTTTACTTGACAATGAGTGAGTCATCACTCATTGTCAAGAAGGAAATCGAAAATTTAGAAAGTTTCTCGGATTCTTTTGGAATTGCGCTCAATTTCCTTGAGAAATCCAGCCTTTTTTCATTCATAGGTAGGAAGATGCATATGGCTGATACAAAACACTTTAACGAAAGTTTCGAAAGGATTTCGGAAGAAAAACGGAATCGGATTTTATCGATCGCCATCTCTGAATTTGCCAACCGTGGTTTCACAAGCGCCAATACCAATACCATCGCCCAAAAAGCGGGGATCAGTGTTGGTTCCCTCTACAAATACTTCGAAACCAAAGAGGATTTTTTCTTAACCGTGGTCGATTATGGGATCACCCAATTGGAAAAAACCTTAGAAACCGTTCTGTCTATGGATTTGGATTTTTTTGGGAAGGTGGAAAAGATTGTCAGGATCATCCAAAACCATTCTCGGATGAACCAAGACATCATTCGTCTCTACAATGAAATGACAACGGAAAGTAATTACGAACTCATCACACGCCTGTCAGGTGAACTTGAATCCTTATCAGCAAAATGTTATATCGATATGATCCAAACAGCCAAACAAGAGGGAACGATTGCCAGTGATGTGGATAGTAACCTCTCTGCTTTTTTACTCGATAATCTTTTTATGACCTTACAGTTTTCTTATGCCACCGTGTATTACAAAGAACGCATGAAAATTTATTTGGGGGAAGGCGTATTTGAAGATGATGAAGCGGTTGTCAAAGCTGTCATGAAATTCATCAGACGTGCCTTAGGCGGTTAGGGATAGTATCATTTTGGAATGGATTCCCATTCAGAAATCGACCCCTATTTTTACTAAAAAGCATATAGATTAGTAAAGTATTGATAGAGTTTAATTGTTGCAGAGATGGTTGACTTTTGACATAATTAGGCAATGCCAAAGGTACTTGAAAAGAATGGATTTAAATTTTTCTTCTTTTCAAATGAGGGTAACCCTCGTGAGCCAATACATATTCACGTAAGAAAGGGTGAGAAAATTGCAAAATTTTGGCTGAAACCGAATGCAATTTTAGTTGATAATTACGGGTTTTCTTCTAAAGAATTAAATTGGATCGAAGAAGAAATAGAAAACAATTCAAATCTAATCGAAGGTAAATGGAATGACTTCTTTAATCTCTGAAGCAAAAGCACAAAAAGTTTGGTTTGATGAAGATAACCTTTGGATCTCGTTATATGATGGTCGATCATTATCCGTACCACTTGCCTACTTCCCGCGATTGAGAAAAGCAAATAAAGAACAGCTGAATCGATATGAACTTAGTGGAGGAGGGATTGGAATCCATTGGGAAGAATTAGATGAAGATATCAGTGTTGCAGGTCTTCTCTTCGGAACGGGTGATTTATCCTCTTCTAAAAAATAATTCAAATGTGATGAAATTCATCAGACGTGCCTTAGGTGGATAAGGTTCCATTTTCCATTTGACTCCGGTTTGATTTTGCCCTATCACTGCCGATAGGAGTTGTAAACGGACACTCTACAAAAACGATTCTGTTTCTTTCCATTAGGAAATCGTTTTACGAGCTGGTTTGTTTGCAGTATAGGTACTATCCGTTTATGAAAAAAATATTGATCCTTTGTTTTCTTCTCACCTCAATGTCAGTGTTATCCGCTGATGAAAAAGCAGATTTAAATTCGATTGTAAATTATATAAATCATTACAACCAGAATTGCTCCTGTGGTTTCCCGATCGCATCTTCAAAAGACCAACATTTTTTTACAGTAAATTACTACGTAATAGATGGTAATTTTAAATCCATGTTAAAAAGTAAGAACAGAGACGAATACATTCAAAAATTTGGAAACAAACGAAAGTGGCTTGTTTCCAGAAACCAAGGTGTTGGAGAATCCTTATATCTGTTTCATGCCATTCAAGAAGTCGATTCGAGTGCGAAATATTCCCCAAAACATAAGGTAATGAACATGCAGGACTCTCATAATTTTGCATTTAAAAACTATTGTGAATTAGATGGGAAAATACAGGATGAGTTTGCAAGAATTAAAAAAATGAAGATTACTTTTTTTGAGACTCAATACTATGAAATTAATAATGGAATGAGTTATCATGTTTATGATGAATTTAGAAAAACAAAAAGTTTTGAAGTCTCATTTCCCAACCAAGCAGAAATTGTATACCCCATGCCTGCCTACAAACCAGTAGGATCTACAGAAAATGTGCCTGGGACAATCATCGTGTTGCAGTTAAACGTGTTGGAGGTATACCCGGGAGAAGAAGGAAAACCATTATGTACCGAAGATTTTTATCTAGGGTATAAAGAACGTGGGGAATACACTGAGGTTTTAAAACAAATTGATAAAATTTAATCATCTCATTTTCGGTGTTATGTTACTGGTAATTTGTTTTTTCACATACATAACAGAATCGGTTGCAGAAACAATGACACCTGACCCTGACCTGCCAGAAGGTTGGGAATTTCAATTCAATGCACCGTTTGGTCAAATTGATGATATCACACCCATACCAGGACCATTCCCGCCATACCAGATGGATGCCTATTATTTTATCATCCAAACGGAGACGTTTGCGAATTTAGTAGGAACTCATAGCAATAACGCTCAAATTACAAGATATGCTTGTCTCGCTCTAGACACCAAAAAAGGTGAAGCGGTATTAAAGTTCTTATTTGACCGCACCTTCTATATGTTAGATGTAAAAAAAATCTCATCCAATGTTTTTGAGCTCCAGTACCAAGGGGATAGGGCGAAGATCAAACTGTACAAAAGCAGCCCAGAGCGAAAAGACAGGTCCGATTACCGCCTACGGTTTGCTGATGGATTGACAGGAGGAGATGCATTTTACCCGAAAGGTGCCTATGCCGCTAGCAGTGACAGTTATCTTTTCCCAACGATGAGTTCCTGTATCAACATGGCAGTTAAGATGTCGTTGAAATAGTCGGCGATTACTCTAGAAAAAAAGAGGAATTTAGCTTTGCGAGAAAATTTTAATATTAAGATTTTATTTTTAGTTTTTGTTCTCGTTACTGTATGCAAAGAACACACCCAGGTAGAACATACGAAACCCGTAGAACAAAAAATAATGCTAACTAAAGAAAATTCATTATTCAATAGAAGGGAAGATGAGCGAGTTTTTGAAATTCCTTATGAAAATTATCAAAAAATCGATCCAGAGCGTTTTAGAAAAGAGATCGGCGATCAAGAGGGTAATATTTATGTGTATGACTTTTATGAGGTTTTAGAAAGACAAGCAGGTAGAACTTACTTCGGTATTGAGTTTGACAAAGGAGCACGGAGATATGTCCCTTATTTAAAAGTTGATTTTTTTGTGGGAATCGATACTCTAAAAGAAGTATATTGCATAAAGTTTACTAAGGAGTTCCGTGATTGTCGCCTTAGTTTTGTGTTTTCAAAAAAACCATATATTACACCTGAAATTATCTATCTCCGTTCTAGAAATGATAAATTATTTTACTTAATGCATCCAGACATTGCTAGACCAATGTTCTTTGGGTATGGGCATATTGAATCGAAAGAATTCCTTGAGAATGCAAAAGAAGCATATGAGCTCTACAAATTAGAAAAAAATGCGCCTCCACTTACAGAATTTGACTTCAGTGAAAAAAGTGCCCGAGCATTAGATACTATCTTAGGTAAGCAGTAACCTGTATTGATCTTCCCCTAACTTTCCATAAACGGACTTTCTTTCAATTGGAAGACAAGTGCCAGTGTTAGTACTGTTAACGCAAGTAACACATACAAAAACGATACCATTCCAAAAAAATTTAGCCCTAAGATAAATACAATTCCTGAGACTTGGCCCACAAGGAGTAATAACCCTTGTGAGGTGGACTCGGGGGCAGGGGATGTGATCTCAGCACAGTATTGGAATCCAATGGGTGCCCCAATCCCCAGTAAAAAAAATCCAATCACTACCGACCCAATGAGTAAAGGGATAAAACCTTGGAACAAAACAAAAACAGTAAGCCCAAGTAAAAATCCGATCATAGCGATGACTAAAAATAGTTTTCGTTTTTGGAATTTGTCAGAGAGGGGAGGGATGAAAATACCTCCTAGGATCCCGGCAATGAGCATCACCCCACCCACAAGTCCCGACTCTTCTGTGTTCAATCCTTTGATTTCACAAATCTGATCGATACAAGTACTCACGGCATTAAACACACCAAGCCCAATGAGAAACAAAAATAGGATTTTTTTCATGTCGGCTTGTTTCCATAAAAAACGAATCCCATCAAAAAAGGAGAGTTCATGGTCTTCGCCGTGTGTACTCGGTGAGGTGGGAGGTTTTTCTCTTACGAGGAGTAAAAAAAGAATCGCACTCGCCATCGAGACAAATCCATACACCATCATCACTTCTGGAATCGTGTTTCCACTGTGTAAAAGAATGGGGGTTAGGATCATCACAAGGATGATTCCGAGAAACTGTGCGAGTGTTCCTAAAGCAACGGATGTGGCTCGTTCGTGGATGGGAAACCACAATACACTAATTTTTGTCACTGCATTGAGGAGGAAAGGTTGGGCAATGGCAAGACCCAATTGGCAAATGAGGACCACTGCATACTCCGATGCATACATCCCTTTGAGTAACCCACAAACACCAGTTAGGATCGCACCAAACCCAACACCAATTTTGATTCCATAGGTATCAATCACATACGAAGCGGGGATGGCGATGAAAACAAAAACAGCCAAAAACACTAAAGACAAAAGATCAATTTGCAGTGGGGAAACCATATAAAACTCTTTGGCTTCCCTGGCAATCGGAGCAAAAGACAACCATTGCAAACAAATGGTCGCTGTGATCACGATGTAGGCAAATAAAACCACCCAACGGTATCCATACACTTTTACTGGCAATTGGCTCATACAACTCTCTCCCTTTGTCCCGATGGCAACACGAAGTTCCAAAAACCCAAGCGACCCTGATCTGGTTTCACCATTCGGAAAAGAACCCGAGGGATCAAAAATCGATTGCCAACGGAGCTGATCCTACTCAATGCTTGTGAGTGATCACTCACTTTTTTGCTTTCTTGCCAGAAAAACTCCAAAAAATGGCAAACATGGCCTGAAATTGGTGAAAACCGGGACAATGTTTCCCTCGAGCGACGGAGATTCCATGGATTCAGACTGTATCTTAGCCTATGACATTGGCACCACAGGGGTGAAAACCTGCCTATTTCAGATGACCTCGTCCCTCACTCTTTTGGCATCTGCCTCAAAAGAATACCCCATCCAACTTCTCGCGAATGGGGGAGCTGAACAAAATCCAGAGGACTTTTGGGAGGCAATGCGTTTTACCACAAAACTTGTATTAAGCGAAGCGAAAGTATCCAATCAAAACATCCAAGGCATTTCCTTTTGTTCTCAGATGCAAGGACTTGTGCTTGTGGACGAAACATTTCGCCCTGTCCGAAATGTGATGAGTTATATGGACCAAAGGGCCACAAAAGAAATGAAAGCCGGGATTGAACATGGATTTAAAATTGAAGGTATCAACGCGTTTAAACTTTTGGTGTCTCTCTGGATTACAGGTGCAGTTGCCGCAAGTGTAAAAGATCCAATTTGGAAATACAAATGGGTGGAAAAAAATGAACCAGATAACTTTAATAAGGTGAGATGGTGGTTTGATGTCAAAGAATATTTGATCGCTAGGTGTACAAACCAAGCAGTGATGACAAGGGATTCTGCTTTTGCTACATTTTTATATAATTCGAGAAAAGGCAAAGGAAACTGGAGTAAATTCCTTTGTAAGTTATTTGGTATTCGCAGGGAACATTTACCAAAACTCATCAATGCCGAAGAAAAAGTCGGAGGGCTCACAAACGAAGCGGCAGAGTATTTAGGACTAAAGACCGGTACACCCGTGTTTGGTGGTGGTGGGGATGCTTCTCTCATTGGAGTGGGTGCAGGTGCAGTTTCAGAGGGAGACACTCATATTTACGCAGGGACATCTGGTTGGATCGGTACTGTTACAAAAAGAAGGACAGTGGATATCAATGCTAGGATTGCTTCCATTGTGGGAAGCCGTGAAGGGTATTATAATTATTTCGGAGAACAAGAAACATCAGGCAAATGTTTACAATGGGTGAAAGACCATTTGGCATTGGATGAAATTGATTTGTACTTAGAAAAAAAGAAAATCACAGATGGCCCTGATGCTGTTTACGCGAGTTTATTTGAGTTTATGTTTGATTCCATAAGAGATACAGAACCTGGCTCCCAAGGTGTGATCTTTACACCTTGGTTACATGGAAATAGATGTCCTTTTGAAGATCCAAAGGCAAGAGGGATCTTCTTTAATATCAGTTTGCATACGGGAAAACGAATTTTAATCCGAGCTGTGATTGAAGGGATTTTGTTCCACAAACGATGGATTTTAGAGTTATCCAATACAAAAGTTCCTACTTCGAAAACCATTCGATTTGTGGGAGGAGTGGCTCGTTCTGATTTCATCTGTCAAATGTTAGCTGACATTACAGGGAAAACCATCGAACGTGTTGTCCATCCGGAAAACGTAGGAGCAATTGGAGCAGCAGCGATTGTTGCTTTAGGACTTGGAAAAATCAAAACATACGAGGACATTAAACGAATGATCCCCGTCGATAAAACTTGGTTCCCCAATCCAACATTGAAACCTGTGTATGATAAAAACTTTTCTGTTTTTAAAAAATTATACAAAACGAATCAAAAACATTTTGCGATTCTCAATTCTTAAGTCAAAGCAGGATTTGAAATGAATTCCTTTATAGAACTCAACAAAGAAAATTTAGGTGTTCCCTTTGCGATCGGTAGGTCAGCGGATTTATACGCATTACCGAACAACCAAGTCTTAAAGCTTTTTTTCCCTACGGCAAATCCAAAAGAAATAGAAGCAGAATATGAAAACACAATAGAAGTGAGTCGTTTGCAGGTCACAAAAATGCAATGTTATGGAAAGGTGAAAATGGGAGAACGATTGGGAATGATCTTTGATCGTTTGGAAGGAATTTCTTTGACCAAATTGCCTGACAAAAATCCAATCGAACTTTTTCGCATTGCTAACACATTAGCGAACTTACACTTCCAAATCCACCAAACTAAAAGTGAAAAACTAAGAGATATCAAAGAGATTTTAAACGATTGTTTGGATGCAAAACCTTTGGAGTTTCTCAGTGAAGAAGAGAAAAAAATCATTCGTGAATACATCAAAAACTTACCTGAAGGAAACTCTGTCCTGCATTTGGATTTTCACCCAGAAAATGTCATCGTACAAGATAAAGATCGGATTGTCATTGATTGGATGACTGCTGCTAAAGGGAATCCTTGTGCGGATGTTTCCTTCACGAAGCTTTTATTTACAGATGCTGAGTTATGGCCAGGAACTCCCAAACTCAAAATACTATTTTATACCCTCATCCGAAAGTTCATCTTAGGTGGGTATCTTAAGACATCCAAACACCTAAGTGGCATTACTGATTCGGATCTGAATCGTTGGAGATTGTCCTCTCTTATTTTGCGACTTGGACTTTGGGATATTGCAAGTGAAAGGGAGAATTTAAAACAACAAATCAAAGTTTGGCTTGCGAAAGGAGGGAAAGTTTGACTCTGAAATTAAATCGATTCATTGAAACCTATGATGGAGAGTCCTTTGATGTTACCATTATCGGTGGTGGCATTACGGGAGCGACACTCGCTTATGAAGTGGCAAGCCGTGGGTATAGTGTTTGTTTGTTAGAAAAAAAAGATTTTGGCGGCGCCACTTCCGCTGCAACTGGAAAACTCATCCATGGTGGTCTTCGTTATTTAAAACAATTTGAAATTGGACTCGTCAGAGAAGCATTAAAGGAACGAAGGAATTTATCAAATATTGCACCTAACTTGGTGTATCCGTATCCCATGATCCTTCCAAAACCAGGATTCGTTGCAAGACTTGGTTTGTTTGTATACGACTTGTTGTCTTTTGACAAAACTTGGACTTGGGATAAATCTAAAAAAATACCAAATCATCAATACCTCAAACGAAACGAACTACTCAAACAAAATTTAGGAGATTATGAAGACGCCGCTTATTTCTACGATGCCATTTGCCTAAGCCCAGAACGTTTGACTCTTAGTTTTCTGAAGTCTGCTGTATTGTATGGTGGAAAAATATCCAATTATACAGAAGTGAAAGATTTGTTATGGGATGGAAGTCGTGTAGTTGGTGTGACTGCCATGGATATGATTTCTAAAAAGGAAGTTACGATTCGTTCCCAAGTTACGGTCAATGCTTCAGGTCCATGGACACAAGATGTTTTGGCAAAATCAAAAAAAACAGAAACAAGTTTTCCAAAACAACGTTCCGAAGGGATTTACCTCATCACAAAACAAGTTACACCCATTATGACTTTGTTTGTGGGTGATAGAGGTCATTTTAGTTTTGCTCCATGGCGAGGCCATTCTATGATTGGGCCAACAGAAAAGTCTTACTTTGGTAAGGTGGAAGATTGGAAACTCACTAGGGAAAGTATATTGGAATTTCTTGATTATATCAATGAAACATCTCATTTAAAAGAAAAACTAACACTTGAAGATGTTTTATTTGCGTATGGTGGGTTACGGCCACTTGCTGAGGCAGGTGATGATACTTATTCTGCCTCAAGGAAATCAGAATTGTATGACCATGTTAGAGATGGAATTGATGGACTCATTACAGCAGCAGGAGGCAAATACACAACAAGCCGTCAGTTTGCCGAAACGATCTTTCGGTCGATCCAGAAAAAAATAAAAAAACGAGCAATTAAAAGTATATCCGCCAAACAACATTTATATGGAAGTCATATCCTCGATATAGAATCTTTTATTGCAGAAGCAAAAGAAAAACACAAAGGTTTTTTACCAAAAACGATTGATTACCTGATTCGCCATTATGGTTTAGCTTACGAAACAATTTTATCCATTGTGAAAGTGGATCCATATTTAGGTACAGTTTTAAATGAAGATGGAGAGATCCTCGCAGAAGTTGTGTATGCGATTCGATTTGAAATGGCAAAAACCTTATCTGACATTTTTTTGCGACGTACGGGGCTTGGAACTCTTGGTCTCCTTCCCAAGGAATCTATAGAGAAAATGATACAAGTGGTTGCCAAGGAATGGGGTTGGTCAAACTCACAAATCGAAGAAGAAACAAAATGGATCGAAGACAGATTACGATTGCCCGTTTGAGTGGTTAATGCATAGAATTTAAGCTGACAAAGTAGTTCTTTTGACCATACTGTATGACTATGGGCACTTTTATCACCATTGATACAGAATACGCTGATTTAAAACAAGTTGCTTCTGCTTATCTCATCGAAGAAGAGGGGTATGGGATCGTTGTTGAAACCAATACAACCCATGCGATTCCAAAAATCCTTTCTGTGATGGACAAACAAAATGTCAGTCCGTCAAACTTAGATTATATTATTGTGACTCATGTCCATTTAGACCATGCGGGTGGGGCTTGGGCATTACTTGAATCTTGTCCCAATGCAGTGTTACTTGCACATCCTAAAACTGCCAAACATTTGATCGACCCAAGCCTTCTCATCAAAAGTGCAACCGCCGTGTATGGAAAAGAGAATTTCCAAAAATTATATGGCGAGATCAAACCCATTCCCAAAGAAAGAGTGCGTGTGATGGAGGATGGAGAATTTTTGGATTGGAAAGGCCATAGTTTCGAGTTCATTTATACCAAGGGTCATGCAAACCACCACTTTTGTATCTATGACAAAAAACTAAATGGTGTTTTCACAGGAGATTCGTTTGGAATCTCTTACCCCCATTTGGAAAACGGAAAATCATTTATTTTTCCTACCACAACCCCAACAGACTTTGATGCCAAAGAAGCCATCCATTCCATTGATTTAATTTTAGGAACAGGGGCTAATGTTTGTTATTTGACTCATTTTGGAGAGATCCAAAATCTAAAACAAAGTGCTGAAGACTTAAAAATTGGATTACGTCACAGCCAGAATGCCATCCTCGAACTCAAACAAGTCCCAAAAGAAAATCGACTTTCCTTTATGGAAAAACAAGTGGAGTTGATGATAAAGATTTTGGCCAATCGAAATTCGGTCACACTCACTGAGAAAGACTGGTCTCTTTTGCGTTTGGATGTGAACTTAAATGCACAAGGATTGGTGTATGCCTTTGAGAGAAACGAAAAGAAGTGAACCGATCTAAAAAAATGACAAAACAATTCACGTATCCCATTCATCTCAGTGTATTACTAGGATTGTTTCTGATCACAATTGGAAATTGTAAACTCACACGTTCCTCCCATAAACCAAAAGAACCCGAAATCCAAATTCAGTTTTTGTCAAAAGACTATGAAGAAACTAAGTCCATACCTTCGTCTTTATTTGATCGAAAGGATTTACTTTTCCTTCTTGCAGAATTGTCCAAAAACGAAGATCCTTCTATGAGGTTTATTTCTACTAACCGTACGGAAGAAATTATGGAAGTAAATGGAATCCGAAACTCTTGGGATGCAGGTTGGGTAGTGTATGTAAATGGGGAACGAATTGATTCCGTTCAGATGAAAAAAGGGGTAAAGGTTGGACCAAACGACCAAATCCAAATTCGATTCGAAACCGTCGAACGAGTGTTTGGCCGCCCAATCCCTTAAATTTTGATTATCTTAAAGTTGTAAGTTCTCTGTAAGCTCTCACAAATCCATCTGACATGGTTTTGGCGAAGGTGAGTGAGATCCTTGCTTTTTCTGCCGCGATCATCACGTCATGGAGTTCCACTGAGTTTGGATCAAACACGATTTTTTGAGTGAGTTCGTCCGCTTCCACTTGTTGGTCATTCACTTGTTCAAAGGCTTTTTTCAAAGCATCTGCAAATGTGCCGGCCACTTCGTCAGGGGATTTGGCTTCATTGGTTTTTCCATAATGGCGATCATCCGAACGAAGGATTCCGACTTTGTCTCCTTGGGGGAGAAGGGAATGTGGTTTGTATGATTGAGAGGAAAGTGATGTGATGCGGTCAATGGACATGGTGGTTTCTCCTTCCCATCATCGGTTTCTGCTCCAAAATCTGAAGTAAAAAATTATGTCTCATATAAAAAAGGACTTAAAAAAACGACCGAAACTTACGCTCGGCCGATTTCCATGGCTTTGTTCATCATGGCTTTGGAACCATTGATGAGTTGGACATTTGCTTCATAGGAACGGGAAGCAGAAATCATATCCGTCATCTCGGTGACGATGTTGATATTCGGAAGTTCCACATACCCTTTTTTAGGTCCAGTTTGGATGGCATCAGGGTGAGTGGGGTCGTAGGTCAAACGAAGAGGGCTCATGTCCTTCTCAATTTTCATCACCTTTACCCCTTTTCCTTCGCCAGGAGCCACTCCAAATGGATACACAGGGCTTTTCCATTGGGTGCGGAGGTTAATCGGTGTTAGGATGACACGGTCACGTCTAAAAGGGCCATCTCCATTGGTATTTCTCGTTGTTGTAGAGTTAGCAATGTTATTGGAGATCACATCCATTCGGAGTCTTTGTGCGGAAAGACCCGTGGCAGAAATATTAATCGAATCAAACATACCCATCGTTTACTCCTTAATTGGTTCTCATCACAATGTTAAGCAAACGGTTGTTTTGGTTTAACCGATCAATCATGATATTATAACTCATTTGGTTTTGGTTGGACTCAACCACTTCCTTTTCGATGTCCACATTGTTTCCATCTGGTCTCATAGTCGTAAGGTAATCCAAATTAGTTTTCGGTTTGGCATCGCGGTAGTCAAGGGGCTTAAAAAATTCTATATGACGGTCGTTTGTGATTTTCGTTGGAACTGCTTTGTCTTTTTCAATTTTTTCCGATTCAATCGCACGTTTTAACATGGATTCAAACACTACTTCTGATCGTTTGAAATTAGGAACATCCGCATTGGCAATGTTATCGGAGATCACCTTACGTCTTTGTGTCGCCGCGCCAAGCCCTCGTTCCAAAAGGTCTTGAGTTTTCATGAAATGTGTTGCTTCAAACATATTTCTCTTCCTCTCTACTTTCCCTTTCGGACGGTTTTCCTTCCTCCTAAAGACTTTTATGTCGCTTTTCGATGATTTTTTTGGGGCGGCCCCGATGATTTCTTAGAACCGAATCGAATCGTTTGACGGGTCGGGCTCTCCCTGCAATCCTCCCGAAAGTTACCCTTGTAAAATTAAATCCTTACATTGGTACCCGGGAGGGATTTCCGCTCGATCCTTGCCGCAGAATGGGGAAGGACATGTTACTGGAATCGAAGTTAGGAGGTTACTAACCCTGATTCTGCTTTGATTTTCCCTTTCCTTTCTCTTTCACTCCGTTTTTTTTCCCTCTCACCGACCACTTGTTCGTAATACTCTTCGTAATAAGGAAAGTTGGTCCCCATCACTCGGTCCCAAACATTGAAATACAATGAGTAATTTCCATGGAACTTTTGGTGGTGGAGGTTGTGATGAGTGGAACTATTGATCCATTTTGTGATCGGGTGTGAGGCCCAACCTTTGGGAAAAAATTCATACCCAAGATGCCACCAAATATTGAGGATCATCGCATAAAAGGTGTGGAAAAGAACTACATAAAAATGAACAGGCACAAACATCACAAAAGGGACAATATAAATTGCTTCTAAAAATGCTTCTGTCGCCTGGAACCTGTAAGCAGCCAAAGGAGATGGATTCACTGATTGGTGGTGTTCCGAATGCACATGTGGGTATACTTTTTTCAAATGAGCAAATCTATGCATCCAATAGAACCATGTCTCGTGCCATACCGTGATAAAGAAAAAACTGATAAAAAGATAACTGATTTCCCAGACACCCGAAACAGATCCAAAGTACACTCCACTCGGAACTATTTTTGCTTTCATCAATGTGATGTTTGTCACAGCCACCATGGTGAAGACAATGAGAGTGACAGCAGATTGGCGAAATTCTTTCCAAACTTTTTCTGCTTTTGGGTAGAGTTTTTGGATTCGATAGGTTTCAAAAAAATCCTTTCGCCAAACATAGAATAGGAGGAAAGCCAATCCTGCAATGGGATAATAACGAATAAAATTTAAAATGCCTTGGGCAAACCCAATTTTGGTTACACAATCAAGAACCAATTCACACTGAACGGGACCACCAAACATACTTCTCTCCTGACCTACTTTAGACTAAAGACCAGCATACACTGTTTTGTCCATGGAATCGACCGAATCGGTCAATTCGGAATGAAAAAAGTTTCCGAATCGGTCCGTTCGTTTTTATTTTTTTAGATTCTTACGGTATTCACTCGGACTTTGCCCTATCTCACGTTTGAAAGCATCATAGAATGTTGATTTGGAAGGGAATCCAACTTCATATGCAATTGTGAGAATGTTTTTTTCTGGATGGTTTGCAAACAATGATTTTGCTTCGTTGATCCGGTAATGATTGACTAAGTGGAAAAAACTTTTTTTCACATAAGAATTTAGAAATTCAGAAAGTTGGTGTTCTGACAAACTCATATGTTTTGCCAATTTTTCCAAATTAATCGTTTCATCTAAATATACTTTTTTTGTTTCCATGAGAAAATTCAAACGATTGTGAAGGTCTTCTAAGTTAAAAGATCCCAATTGGGATGTTTGGTATTTTTTTTCTTCAATGACAATCCTTTGTACTTCACCCCAAAGTTCAGGACTTTTTTGTCGTAATAGGTAAATACTGATAATCAGACAAGATAAGAAAAAGGACACTATTTCCAAACCATGTTTTGCATGGAAAAATAAAGTATATACTCCAATTGCACTCACCAATGCACCAAAACCAACAACGAGTCCCACCAAACGGAGGTGAGCTGACTTTTTGAATGATTCCCAACGAACGTAATGAACCATATGGGAAAAAACATAGTATGCAGAATAAAAAATAGGTAAAACAGCAAGTAAGATGATCAGTTGGAATTTAAGAGGAACTCCGTTTTGCAAATAAGAATTGTGAATTGTTATTTTAGTTTCAGCAGAAGAAAGATAAAAAGGAAACATCAGGATTAATACGAAAACGGCAGGAGCCAATTCCCAAATGGAAAATCGATTTTTATCTGGGTTTTCATTCCAAAGTTCTGAAAAATATTGTTTTAATAAAGAACCTATACTTGCAGTGAATGGTAAATGTACCAAATAAAAATGTGGATAAATTTGATACAGTTTGGTGCTTGCTAAATAGGTGTGAGTTTGGAAAAAGGCGACAAATAAAAATAACAATCCTTGCACTTTGGCCTGCCGGCTCGCATTTGTCCTAAGGAATTCGCCAATGGCAAATAGGAAGGATAAACCTGCTGAAAATGCAATCAGTTGGATCATAAAATTGCCCATAAATATAGAATGATCTAAAGAATGCTTTAGAATGTAAAATAAAATCACTTGCCTAGTGTTCGTTCCGAATTAGTTTTACGTTTGAAACGTGGAATCTAACCAAAGACAATCTTCATTTTTGTGGGAAGGAAATACCTTAGAAATTCACTTACCTGAAATTTTTAATACAAAAGAAGTTTCAAAAGATTGGGTTACTTTTTTAGAGAGTATAACCAAAAACACTCCCAGAAATATCTCAATATTTGCTCAAAAATTAAAGGAGTCTGACTCATCTGGAATTTCATTTCTAAAATTAGTAAAGACAGAATGTGAATCTAAAAAAATTCAGTTCGCCTTGCATGGATTAGATGAAAAATTCCAATACCGACTCAACATCACTAATGATGATAGCAAAAAATACCAAGAACAATATGCAGTTGCCCTTCGCAAATCAGAACAAATTGGAAAACTAACCATCGATTCCTTATTGGAATTCAAATATCTAATCACTTTTACGGGTGAACTTACTGTTTCCTTTTGGCGTTCTTTTCTACATCCATCCAAGATCCGATGGAAAGATAGTTTCCGTGTAGCGGAATCCATGGGTGTGAATGCGTTTCCCATCATCGCCATGATTGGATTTTTACTGGGACTCATCATGTCTTTCCAATCTGCCATTCCGATGAGAAAATTTGGAGCTGAGATTTTTGTTGCAAACCTAGTCGGATTGTCTTTATTCCGAGAACTGGGCCCCCTTATGACAGCCTTTATTTTATCGGGAAGGTCTGGTTCCGCGTTTGCTGCAGAACTTGGAACGATGAAAGTATCAGAAGAAATTGATGCTTTGACAACAATGGGTCTTCCCCCCGTACAATTTCTCATCATCCCTAGGCTTGTTGCCTCTCTCATCGTCACACCTCTTCTTACCATTGTGTTTAATTTATTTGGTCTCATTGGTGGAGCTGTTGTGCTTGTGAGTTTTGGATTCCCTCTCATTACGTTTGTAAACCAAGTGAACATTGCCGTTGGGCTTTCCGATATTCTAGGGGGACTCTTAAAATCTTATTTTTTTGGAATGATCATAGCTTCTATCGGATGTTACCGAGGGTTAAAAACAGCATCGGGAGCAGGTGCGGTCGGTGAATCCACCACATCAGCAGTGGTAGGTTCGATCATATTAGTTTCCATCTTAGATGGAATTTTTTCCGTCCTATATTTTTACTTACGCATATGAAAGAGAAACCAATCATTCGTGTCGAACACCTAACAACTGGATATGGTCACTCTGTGATCATGGAAGATATATCTTTTGATGTTTATAAAGGAGAAATCTTCGGCATACTTGGTGGTTCTGGTTGTGGAAAATCAACTGTGCTTAAGAACATGATTGGCTTAACAAAACCATTCAGTGGAAGGATTTGGATTGATGAGGATGACATCGTTCTTGCAGAAGGCAAACAAAAAGTCGCAATCTGGAACCGAATCGGTGTTATGTACCAACAAAGTGCATTGTTTGGTTCCATGTCTCTTTTAGAAAATGTGCGACTGCCATTAGAAGAATTCACAAACTTACCATTACCCATCATGAATGAGATTGTCATGACCAAACTAAAAATGGTAGGTTTGTTTCCATTTGCGCATTTGAGTCCCTCCGAATTATCAGGGGGAATGAAAAAACGAGCTGCCATCGCCAGAGCAATGGCAATGGATCCTGAAATTATTTTTTTAGATGAACCAAGTGCTGGTCTTGACCCCATTACCAGTGTAGAACTTGATTATTTAATCATACGTTTGTCGAGAACCTTAGGAGTTACATTTGTGATCGTTACACATGAATTACCATCAGTATTTACAATGGCTGATCGTGTGATTGTGTTAGATAAATCAAAAAAAGGAATCATAGCCGAAGGAAAACCTAAAGACTTAAAAGAAAAATCAAAAGATCCTTTTGTTAGACAATTTTTCAATCGAATCCCACAGGAGAGTGCTCCCTTATGAACCAATCCAATAAAATCTATTTCAAAGTTGGAATTTTTGTTTTAGTTAGTTTTTTTACTCTAATCCTTTTCCTCATCGTATTCACGGCTGGTAATATTTTCCAAAGGTCAGTTAGTTTGGAAACTTACTTTGATGAGTCGGTCCAAGGTTTAGATATAGGATCTCCTGTGAAACACAGAGGTGTAAAGGTTGGAACCGTCCAAGAAATTACATTTGTACAAAATGAATATGCAGACAAACTAAACGAAGATACGGCTCTTCGGTATGGAAGGTATGTTCTCATTAAAATGTCCGTTCCCGATTTTGTGAAAGGTGTATATGGAAACGATTTAAAAAAGACGGTAGAAAGGATGATCCAAAGTGGTCTTCGTGTACGACTCGCCTCACAAGGATTAACTGGTACTGCATATTTAGAAGTGGATTATTTGAATCCTGAAAAAAATCCTCCTTTATCCATTGAGTGGGAACCAAAAACAGTTTATATTCCATCAGCTCCAAGTACCATCTCAAGATTTACAGCATCTGTTGATAAGTTCTTTGATAAGGTAGAAAAAGCTGACGTAGACAAAATTCTAATGGGTGTTGGTGATTTGATCAAAAATTTAAACCAAACGATTTTAGATGCAAGGCTTGGTGACCTTTCCCGGGAAGCAACTTCTTTACTTGTGGACCTACGGAAAACGAATGGAGAAGTAAAAGCGCTCATCGCAAGCCCAGAAACCCAAAATCTTCCTAAAAAATTAGACCAATCTGTTTCACAATTACAAACAACACTCAAACGATTGGATACATTGCTTGCAGCAAACCAAGGTGATATTTCTACTTCCATTGAAAACTTACGAATTGCTTCAGAAGACTTAAAAGAAGTGACATCAAATGCGAAAAAATATCCTTCCCAATTTCTATTTGGAGATGCACCAAACAAGTCTAAACTTTGGAAATGATTTTCATGAAATTTGTAATCCGCATATTTATAGTTAGTTTATTTAGTATTTTTTTCACCCAATGTTTTGGTGTAAGTAAAACGTTCCCCGAAAAAAGATTTTTTTTAATTGAGACAAATAATGCAAAACAGTTGTTTTCTCCTCCGAAACCAAGAACCTTTTTTGTGCGAAAAGTATTTATCTCACAAAGATTTGAAGGAAAGGAGTTTGTTTACCGAAGGGATAATGCCGTTTATGAATCTGATTTTTATAACGGATTTTTTATTCCTCCATCGCATAATTTCAAAGAAGAATTTTCGAAATCACTGATACAATCAGGGAATTTTGAATGGGATGCAAATTTACACACAAGAGTGAATGTAACTCATTACATCGAACTAAATTTATCACAATTGTACGGAGATTTTCGATCCAAAGAACCAAAGGCTGTTGTGGAATTTGAAGTTGTTGTTTATGAAGATATGAACAGTATTTCTTCACCAGTGTTTCGAAAAACATACAAACAAAATATCACAATTGAAAAAAAAGATGCAGAAGCACTTGTCATTGGTTGGAATTCCGCACTCAATAATGCATTCACAGAATTGAATATAGACATCAGTAAACAATTAAAATGATTTTCATGTTCGTTATTGCATTTATATCGCAATCAATAATGAACGCAACCTTTGGGGATAAACGCAAAATTAAATTTAAAACAAAATAGAAAATCCTAGGAAAGGTACTTGCTTCCATTTCTTCTTTCTTATCGATAGGTACATCGTTAAGGTAAGTTTATGAGACTGATTGAATCCATTGTTCCTTTTTATTTTCTACTCATGATCATCGAGATTGTTTACACTCGAATCAAAAAAAAAGAATTCTATTTTTTTGAAGACTCACTCGCAGATTTGAGTTTAGGTGTTTTAAGCCGAATCTTCGATGGTTTGGTATTACTCGGTCTTGTGTTCGTTTATGATAAACTCTATCATTTATCTTTTGGTGTAGAAACACTCTCCAAATTCTACTTAGCTCCATCTTCCATTTTGCATTGGTTGGTTTTATTTGTAATATTGGATTTTTTGTTTTATCTTGCCCACCGATATAGCCATGAAATTAAAATTTTGTGGGCATCTCACGTAGTTCACCATTCCAGTGAAGAGTTCAATTTGTCCGTTGCACTTAGGCAGTCTTTTATCAGAAATATCGGGATAGGTATCTTTTATTTACCTCTTGCTCTTTTGGGTTTTCCTGTTGAATCTTATTTGATCATCGATGCCCTCAATCGTACTTATCAATTTTGGGTGCATACTCGTGCGATTCATAAATTACCCAATTGGTTTGAAGCGATATTTGTCACCCCATCCCACCATAGGGTACACCATGCGATGAATCCTGAATACATTGATAAAAATTACGGTGGCGTATTTATTTTCTGGGATAAAATTTTTGGAACTTATTGTGAAGAAACATTTGAACCGAGATATGGACTTACAACGCAACTACATAGTTATGATCCCATTAATGCCAATGTACATGTATTAAAAGATTTATTCTCGGATTTGATTCATACGAAAAATAAATGGCAAGGGATTGTTTCCTTTTTTTCCTATCCATCTGTACGCCCCGATGATTTACAAGCGGTGATGGACCGAGGTGTTAGAGATCCTAAACTGTGGTTGTCACACCATTATTTAGAATTAACAAACAAGGTGCATAACCCAGTATATCACAAGGCATCAGGAAATATTTTGTATCGAGTGTTTTTGTTGATCCAATTCGTATTCCCCACAACACTCACTTTGTATTTCTTAAAACGTATGCACTTATATAGTCTTTTGGAAGTATCTTCTGTATTTGTTTTGTTAGTTTTTTCGTTCTATTCCCTAGGAAAATTATTGGAAGGGAAAAAAGAGTGGCTTTCGGTTGAATTTCCTAAGTATTTCTCTTGGCTATTTCTGCTCTTATATTTTTTTAAATCGTAGAAGCACAAAACTATGAAGTATTTACATACGATGATTCGTGTCCAAAATTTGGAGAAAGCTCTCCATTTTTTTGTCGGTATATTGGGCCTGAAAGTTTCTCGCCAGAAGGAATACCCAGAAGGTAAATTCACTCTCGTATTCTTATCCACTGGAGAGAAGGATAGTTCTGAAATCGAACTCACTTATAATTGGGAACAAGCTGAACCATATTCGGTAGGAAGGAATTTTGGTCACTTGGCATACGAAGTTGATAACATTTATGAAACTTGCGAAAAAATCCAATCGATGGGAGTTGTTATAAACAGACCACCTCGGGATGGCCGTATGGCATTTGTTAGGTCACCGGATCTGATTTCCATTGAGTTATTACAAAAAGGAAATCCCTTACCACCAAAAGAACCATGGGTTTCTATGCCAAATACGGGAGAGTGGTGAGGTTTGGGTAAAAAACCCAAAATAGCAATCATTGGCGCGGGTGCTTCTGGATGTTTTGTCGCCATACAATTGTTTGATGCTTTCTCTGGAAATGTTTCCATTGAAATTTTTGAGAGGAGTAAAGAACCTCTCGCTAAACTTCGTGTATCTGGTGGTGGCAGATGTAATGTAACGCACCAGTTGTTTGATCCCGAACAACTGTCACTCCGTTATCCGCGAGGCCAAAAAGAATTACGTTGGGCATTTGAAACCTTCCAACCAAAAGACACAATCGATTGGTTTGCCAAAAGAGGTGTAACTCTGAAAGCAGAAGCCGATGGCAGGATGTTCCCAACTACAGATAAGTCAGAAACCATCATCGATTGTTTTTTGAATGAACTAAAAAAAAACAAAATCCCAATCCACTTCGAACAAGGATTAGTTGGAATTTATAAAACGGAAAAAGATTCCGAATCATTTCGATTATTATGGGAAGGTGGTAAAGAGGAATTTTTTGATGCCATTGTCCTTGCAACAGGTTCAAACCGAAAAGTTTGGAGTATGGTGGAAAAACTGGGACATTCCATTGTAAACCCAGTGCCTTCTTTATTTACGCTAACGTTAGAAAATACTGATTTGATGGAATTAACAGGATTGGTTGTTCCTAATGCAGAACTTAAAATTTTACCAAAGGGAAGACCTCAAAAAGGTCCAATCCTCATTACCCATTGGGGTCTCAGTGGTCCATGTGCACTTCGCCTTTCGGCTTGGGAAGCAAGGACTTTATTTGATGCCAACTACCGAGTGGAATTGTCTGTAAATTGGGTTGGTGGTGAATCCACTCAATTTGTTGAAGATCAGTTTTTGAAAAAAAAAGAAACTTCGCCTAGTGAAAAAATTACGCAAGATCCAAATTGGAAATTACCTTCTCGATTTTTTGAATGGATATTAAAGGAATCAGAAATTCAAGCAAACAAACGTTATTCGGATTTGAGTAAACCAGAAATTAGAAATATATCCTTAAACTTAACACAAAAAAAATTACAAATGGTTGCAAAAGGTGTTTTTAAAGAAGAGTTTGTGACTGCAGGTGGAGTGAACCGAAAAGAAATCCAATTCCAAACTATGGAAAGTAAGGTTTGTAAAGGATTGTATTTTGTGGGTGAAGTGATCGATGTAGATGGTATCACCGGCGGATTTAATTTTCAAAATGCTTGGACGACAAGTGTCATTGCCGCCCAAGGACTTCGGAAAACATTTGTTATTTGATTTTGTGAATCTGGATAAAATCAACTGTTTGTGCCACTGAACCTGGAGCACCTGACAAAATCACAACCGTATCTCCCGACTTTAGTTTCCCTTCTGATTTTAATGTTTTACTCATAAAGGATATCATATCAGGGAACTTATCCATCATTGGCATCACATAGGATTCAACACCCCAAAACAATTGCATCTTTCTTGCTGTACCTAAGAAGGGAGTGAAAGAATAAATTGGATTGAGTGGACGAAACTCAGATGATAACAAAGAAGAATAACCAGACCTTGTGAAGTTGATAATGGCTTTTGCATGTATGGATCTGGAAATTGATTCTGCAGCACTTCCAAGAGCCGTACGTTCCACTTCAAATTCGGAACGATCCATACTCCTTAAGTGTGACAAATAAATTTCTGATTCTTCTGCAGCTTGGATAATGCTAGTCATAGTTTTAACAGTTTCAACGGGATATTTTCCAGAAGCAGTTTCGCCAGATAACATAACTGCATCGGTTCCATCCATAACAGCGTTTGCCACATCACTTGCTTCGGCTCTCGTTGGTCTTGGATTGTCGATCATAGTCTCTAACATCTGTGTGGCGGTGATCACTGGTTTTCCTCTTTGATTGAGTTTTGTGATCATTTCCTTTTGGATAATGGGGACATATTGTGTGTCAAGTTCTACCCCTAAATCACCTCTTGCTATCATGATACCGTCACAATGGTCGATGATTTCTTCGATGTTTTGAATGGCTTCCGGTCTTTCAATTTTTGCGATCAATCCTGCGTAACTGTCTTTCATAAATTGGCGTGCCATTTCTAAATCACTTGCTCGTCTAACAAATGATAGGGCAATGTAATCAACTCCCAGTGAAAGTGCAAATTGGAGGTCTTCAATGTCTTTTTCAGAAAGGGCAGGTGCTGAAATGGGAGTCCCTGGTAAATTGATTCCTTTATTGTCTTTTAAGACTCCACCAATTACCGTTTCCAAAATGGCTCGTTCTTTTGTTTTGGATTTTACAACAAACGCAAGTTTTCCATCATCGATGAGGATTTTATGTCCAACATCGATATCGTTCAGAATGTACTGGTAGGTACATCCGATTTCCTCTTTGGTTCCTGAAAAATCTGCTTTGTTGTTGATGGCGATTTGGTCACCCGATTTTAACTCGATAGGGCCTGTGCCCAATTTCCCTGTGCGTATTTTTGGACCCTGTAAATCTGCTAAAATCCCAATTGATTTTCCCGATTCTTGTTCACATTCACGGATCAATTCGAAAATCTCTTTGTGGTAATCATGAGTGGAATGGGAAAAGTTCATCCGAGCAAGGTCCATACCTGCATAAATTAAATTGAGAATAGTTTCCCGATTCGCTGAGGCAGGTCCAATGGTACATATAATTTTTGTGCGTTTTTGAGGGATTTTATCGTCTACCAGCATAGACCCAAAGCTTGGCTTTTTTGATATTTCCTGCAAGTAAATTGTATGGATTGAATTGACTTGTGTCATTTTTCGCAGAAATATCAATTTAATGGCATCAAATGCACTTGCTCTCATTTACCATTCTTCGTACAACCTCGAATTACCTGGTCATGTTTTCCCTGCACATAAATACTCACATCTTTATAACCGCGTCAAAAGGGATCCTGTTTTTGCATCATGGGATATCCTCTTACCAAAAAAAGCAGATGATGCTGATTTAGAGTTAGTTCACACCAAAGAATACCTCGACGATCTTTTCAGTTATGAACATACTACACGTACGATGAATTCTGAATTACCGTTAAATCGAAGTATTGTGGAAAGTTTTATGTATGGAGTGGGAGGAACAATGTATGCAAGTGTTCTCTCCGACAAACATCAGTTTGCTTTCAATATGGGAGGCGGATACCATCATAGTTTTCCTGACAGAGCTGAGGGATTTTGTTACTTGAATGATGTTGCGATTGCCATTCGGAAACAAAAGGAATCCAAACCAAATTTAAATGCGTTGATTATTGACTTAGATTTACACCAAGGGAATGGTAATTCGTATATTTTTCAGTATGATGACAAAGTTTTCACATTTTCGATGCACCAAGGCAATCTTTACCCTAAGAAAGAAATATCTAACTTAGATGTGAATTTGGAAGCAAATATAAAAGACGATGAATACCTTTCCATTCTCAATACTTCATTAAATCAAATCCGAAAGGATTTTGATGCAAATATCATTTATTATGTTGCAGGGGCTGATCCTTATGAGGATGATTCTCTTGGAGAACTAAAAGTATCCATGAAAGGGTTAAAAGAAAGAGACGTGATGGTTAAAAAATTTGCTGAATCACTTAACATCCCTTGCGTTGTGACTTTAGCTGGTGGTTATGCAAGAGACTTTCGTGATACTGTTGAAATTCATTTTAATACAATCGCTGCATTTGGTGAAAAATAATGGGAGTTTTTTCTTCTACAGACAAAAAGAAAAACCAATCTGATTGGTTAAATTTAGATGATTTGTCATTAGTAGATGTATCAAAAGAGTTAAATACTTCCTTAAACATGGAACCCAAACTTTTTAATCGTTTCACTCATTATGAAGTGGAACAGTTGTTAGTAAGTTCGGGGATGATTTCTGCTGTAGAAAAACGTGGTTTTCTCAATCCCATCATTGAGCTCGAAATTCTCAATGATTTTGACAATCGTATTTATATCAAAACTGAATCAAAAAAGATTTTAGTTCACACACGTCTGAAAGTTTCACAGTTCCAATTAAAAGGTGATGACGAACAGTTCCCAATGATCTATATCGATTGGTTACTCACTCAAAACTTAAATTTTGAACCTGGTGATATTAAAAAGGAATTGTACTTTGGACAGGAATACCCAGGACTAAATGTTCTAAATGAGTTTACGGATTTTATTCGTGTCCTTTCAAAACGCCTAGGAACTTCTGGCGCATTTAACGTTCCTGAATACTTCCATGACGCTGTCTTGTTTTCCCGAAAATTTCGTTTCATTGATCCTGAAAAAGAGGGTACATTTCGTGCGCTGGTTAAAAATTTTCGTGGCACAAATCTTCGCAGTTTATCGTCTCAAATCCATCAAAACAGAGTTCAATATGAAAATGGTGAACATTATGAATGGAAATATGGGGAAATGATTTCATGTACGGACCCATATCTTGAAAAAAAAGTTTTCCATGAATCTTATTTCCGACGTGTAGATGAGGTAAAAGAAAAACTAAAATTCCGATTGGTCTCAAAATAGGCAGATCAAAAACCGATAATCATGGTAGATGTCCGAGTATTCTTTCAAACCTGAAATTCTCATCATAGATGATGATACCGAAATCTGTGAAACTTTGGAATTGATTGTCAATGGTTTAGGTTACTTTGTTCGTTACTTCACAAATCCCTTACAAGGATTGGAATACTTTGAAAGGGAAAAAAATCCAATCGTATTCTTAGATGTCAACATGCCACAAACTTCTGGTTTGGAGGTATTACCTAAAATCAAGGCAATCGATTCCAAAACCCAAGTGTTAATGATGACGGGGGAACATGACATTCAAACTGTTGTTTCCTCTTTGTATCACCGAGCATCGGATTTTATATTAAAACCATTTCATACAAAATCTATTGAAGCGGCCATTTCAAGGGCATTCGAGTATTATAATTTTTTAAAAGATAAAGAATCAATGGATGAATCGATCAAACGTGATCTCAGGCTTGCTGCCAAAATTCAGTCCAAAACAATGAATTTACCCCTTTTAAAACGTAAAATTTATTCTGAAATCAAACCTGTTAGTTTTGTATCGGGAGATTTTTTTCAAGTCATTCCACTCGATGAAAACAGAACCTTAATTCTTATGGGAGATATTGAAGGTCATGGTGTGACATCTGGACTGATTGCAATCCTTATGACTACCATTCATAAAGAACTAGCTCGAACGACAACAATTGCTCCATCACAATTATTGTCTCGTTTGAATCGAGAGTTGTGTAATGAAATCGGCACTCATAGTATGACAGCGATTAGTATCGTAGTCGATCATATTGAAAAATGTATTACTTATGCAAGAGGTGGACATCCTTTTCCCATTGTTTTCCAAAAAGACAGTCGAGCTCCCTTAATCTTACAAGACCAATCAGGACAGATACTTGGGATCTTGAAGGAAATGGAATTTGCAGAAAGTAAAATCCAGGTTGAAGTTGGAGACATTTTATTTTTGTATTCGGATGGACTCCTTGCATCGAGCACTCACCCTCTGATACAAACACTTGTGCAATTGCCAGGTGGTGAAAATCGAATTGATGCAATGAAATCAGAAATTTCGAATTACATCCAATATTTGGAAACATCTTCTAAAGCTTCGGATGACATATCTTATTTGCTTCTAGAGATTTGAGATACAGTACATTTGTTTTGGTAGCTTCTGTTAGGAAAATATTCAATTTCTCTTTCGATTGAAATGTCCCATTCAAAAAACCTTCTCTCCAATATTTTCGATGAACTTTCATTGATTGAATGAGGGATTCTTTTTCCTTAAAATCACATAACTGATCGGTAATGTATTCTCCCTTAAAAAATAAAAAATCACCCTTTGCAAAAAACTTTTTTTCTTCCTTGGGTAAACTTTGGATGAATGATTGATTTTCAATCGAATACTTTGTGATCGCTTTTTTTGTGATTTGCCAAACCAATTCATCTTTTGGATTCGTTTTTGAAAGTTCGAAGGCAGATACCATAACTAAGGTTACACTAAATAGAAGCAGAGGAACCCATTCCACTGGTAATTCTTTTTCAAAGTTCCAATATAAAAATGCCAAAACTGTAATTGGCAACCAGTAAAATCCCATTAAATCCCAATCCGCTGGGAATCCTAATTGTGGGTTGTGTAAAAATCCATGGAGTATAAAGGCAAAAGTCGTAACGAGTAATAGTTTGTGGTTTGGTTTTTGGATAAACTGATTCCATTTTTCTTTTTGAAAACGCCATTGGTAGATGAGAAAATAAGAAGAAAAAGAAACATTCCAATAGAGTACAGAGAAAATCTCTTTGATATGAGTAGTTGAAACCCAACGTCTGATGGGATAAAAAGGAGGATGGATGAGATGTGTGCTATTTCGATCAACCGTCGGATCGTGGAATATACTAAAATAGACAAACCAAGGGAATAGAATGATGGATCCAAGGAAGGTACAAATCACTAGGTGTTTGAGTTTTTTCTCTTTCGGTGAATGGAAAATCCATAAATAAACAAGGCAAATCACCAAGTATCCCGAAACCAGATGAAATAACATTGATAAGGCGACAATAATCGTGCTGCCATATAGTAATGTATCACTATCTTTGGGATCTTTTGCATATTGATTTAAAAATAGATAAAGAACTAAGTGTGCCACTGTGACTAATGTATAGTTTTCAGCATACCCGAAGGTAAGTAAAATTCCACCTGAAGAAAGTAAAACAAAGATAGAAAGATTTTTCTGTTTCTTTTTTCCTAACCATAAAAATCCAGAGAGGATCAAAATCCCTGCTAGATAGGAAAGGATTGTGTAAGACAGGATCGGGTCTTCATCAAATTGAAAATACGAAAGTATACTGGTGAGTTTGCTATGTAGGATACTTTCTAGAATTTCATCCAAGGTGAATTGGAATCCAAAAAGTTTTGTTTCTAAAAGATTGGTTTCGAGAAGTAATAATCCATCCCCCCAATTCCGATTGCGAATTGGAAACCATAACATCAATAAAAAATAAAAACCAGCAATACTCCAGTTTGGTGGAAGGTACTTTACAAAACTCTTTTCCTTAAAAATGTCTTTTTTGCTGATAATTAGCACAATCGTTTGTAAGGAAATAAAAAATGAAGATATGTATAGGTAAGTGATTTGATCACTTGGTAAAAACCATGGTTTGGTGGGAAAAAACAAAGTGATGAAAAGGAATAAATAAGGTAAGTAGAGGAATAAATATTTCATTGTGACTCGTTTTGGTAATATTCTTCTGGAATTTCTTCTGCTGCTATCAATGGAAAATGACCCTTACGGATATTAAAGAAAAAAAGTTCAGGTATACTATAAAAGATAGTTTCAGTTCCTTCAGAAAATTTTCGTCCTTTATCAATTGGTGACTTGATAAAACCAATTCCCGTATAACCCAAACCATAAACCACATTGGCAAAACCCAAAACAGGCCGACTCCAAATGGATTCTTCAGTAAAAAATAAAAACGAATGGTCCATAGGATTGGATCGGTATATCTTTGAAGTAGGGACAAAACGTTCTACAATGTATTTCTCTTCCCAATCTTTTATATTGTTTCGTTTTAAATTGCGGTAAGATGGATATAATTTTATTTCCTTTGTGTAATTGTTAGAACTCAATTTTTTTGCAGCCACTGATGGAATAAAATTGAGACCAAAAATTGAGTTTGATAAAGGATCCCAAAATTGTTCTCCTCCAATGTTTCCTTCTGGAAACATTAAATTCAAATAATAAAATAATTCATTCGTACAGTTCTGGAAAACCAAATTGTATGAATACAACTGTCGGATCTTTTTTGTATAAATTTTTGCCTGGTTTTTTGTGTGTGTAATGATTGACTCTGGCTTTGTATTTGGCGACTTATTCGTTTCAATTAGGTATGGATTTTTTCCTACCCAATTAAACTCGATGCCTTCTGTATATGTTTTACCATCCATAAAACTTTGGTAATGTGATAAAAAAGTTTCCCAATTATAAAATTGAATAGGATGGTACCCACCGAGAAAATCCTTCCTTTTTTCCAAGAATAGGGATGCGTATTCTTTCTGTTTGGTGCTAATGACGGCACTCGGAAGTTCGGTGAATTCTAAATATGAAAATCCGGTAAAATTCTTTTTCGGGAATACAATTTGTTTGTCATCAATCGATTTTTGTAGATACAAAACACGAAGTAATAAGGTTAATTCTTCCCAATCTTGGCATTCGTTTGAAAGGATGCAGGATTTTAACTCTTTGATGAGTTTGGATTGGTATCTTTTCCATATAAGGATTTCTTCATTTGTGAGATTAAACTCTTTTCCTTCGAGTGTAACAAATGCTTGTTCATACAATAGAACTGGATTTTGTAAAAACTTTCGTACAAAGAATTTACGTTCCCATTGGATCATTTGATTTGTACTTGTTTGAATGGTGGATACAAGACGAAGGGGAGAGGATGTATCTGGTAAGATGATTGATTCACTTGTTTGACTAGAGATTTTTTCTAGTATATTTAATTTCAATTGAGCCAGTTGTTCATTGATATTTTTGAATTCTTCCTTTTGGAAGTGGAATTGTTTTGGAATGGGAGAGTTTGGGTCTAGGATACTCGTAAAGTATCCAAATCCAACCCTAGTATTTTGGAAGTAGTCTTCTTTTTTATAGCTTTCGTTTGATTCCGAGTCCTCTTCTAATATTTTTTGGTTTTGGATATGTGTTTCTTGGACTAAATAAAGTTCATTCCATTTTTGGCGTAAGGTTTGTTTGGCGGAAGGTGATAAGTTCCATTTGTAAAATTCAATATTTCGATTTTCGATGACTCCATATTGGAACCGAAAATCATTCCAATTTTCTCTCACAATATGAAAGATTTGGTCTTCAAATGAGTATTGTAAGTGGTAAACTCGGTCTCCTAAAAGGAGGGCAGAATGGCCTCCACTGGATTGCCCAGAATTGGAATCAATGTACAAAAAGCCAAATTCATTTGGTTGATTGGGTGTTGGTTTTGAACTTACGGGGAATGAAAGAGTGAAAAAAAGGCAGAAAAGGAAAAGAGTTTTTGAAAGGGCGGAAGACTTCCGCCCTAAAGAGAAGTGAATTATAGGTTGTATCCTTTTGAAACAAGTTTAGCAACGGTTACATTTTGCTTTGAAATGTCTTCTGTTACCAATTTCATTTCGGATGGAGAAAGGTTTGCTTGTTTTAAACCTTGTCCAATGGCAATGTAAGTAGATGGATTGGATCTCCATGCAACTACACCATGTTTTTTAGCAATCAAAGAGAGTTGGTTTTCTAATTCTTGTTTTTGGTTTTCGTAGCGAATTTGTAAGGCAACACTTGCAATGATATCTTCTTTGTATTCGTTCATTGCTTTTTCTTTTTCACTTTCAGAAATAGAAGAAATACTTTTTGAAATCGATTTTACAAGTGCAGAAGTAGAATCAGAAACTGAAACTCCTAAACGGCTAACACTTCCTGAAGCGGAATCTAAAATTGAACAATTGTTAACTGAAATGAACAATGCCATTGCAGATAACAACGTGAAAATTTTCATGGAACGCATAAAAAACCTCTTACGTCGGATTGCAAAGATTATAAGTTTTTTTCAAAACACGTCAATGAATTTTCTTTCCTAAACAGAAACCACAACAGAACCAAAAGCCGGTAAAGTTGTTTCAAAACCACCATCCACAGGTTGTAAGTCCACACGAGTGCCTGTCCAAAAGTCTAGGAATGGAGCTTTCGTTTTGACTCCTGGAGGGAGAGTGAACCTGACTGTTTTTTCTTCTTCTGTTGGATTCCAAATGCCTAAATAACCACCAGGGTTATAAAGTGCTAAAGGGAATTCATTTTCAAAGATCCCAATGGGGATGGGAGTGTATGCTTGGCATTCTCTGTTCAATTGGAAGGCTTTTTTTAAGAGGTCCAATCGATCGGTTTCCAATTTTGTCAAATCATCCGAAACAAGTAACATACCACCTGACACTGCCATGACGGAAGCCATCAGTTTTGTCTGAGCCTCGTTCATCTTGTTCTTTTTCTTTCGGACAAGTAAACAATCTGGATCATTGAGCCACAAATGCCTATGCATGGATGACCTTGTGATATCATTGATAAGAGCTTTTTTCGTACAAAGGGCATTTCGATCTTTTAAAAAGATTCGAATCTTCTCTGGATTCCAAAATGGAGCCACATCACAAGAAATTCGCATACCTTCAAAAAATCCAATAGATGGTAACATCGGTGCTCCACATCCCAATAGGAATGTGTTTTTCCCAACAATTTTACGAATGAGTTCTAATGCATTTTGGTAACGTGCTTGAGGGGAAAGTGTTTTGTTGTACACATCACCTGGAAGGAGCCCAGCATACAAAAAATCAAGTTTCAAGTAAGGATAACCCCATTCTTTCACAATTGTTGTGAATACTTTTTCTATATAGGCAAGGGCAGTGGGATGAGTGATGTCGAGTGCGTACGTATACCCGCGTCCCCAAAGTGGATTGTACAAAGCAGGAACAGGTTTTCCATTTTGGTCTTTGAGGATGGCTTCCGGATACTTACGAAAAAATTCTGATTTTTTTCTGACAAGGAATGGAGCAAGCCATATCCCAGGTTTGAGTCCAACTCGTTTGATTTCGTCTGCAAGGATCCTCATACCACCTGGAAATTTTTCATTGGGAATGAGCCAATCTCCAATTTCTTTTTGGTAACCATCATCTATTTGGAAAAACTCAAATGGTAAATTGAGTTCCCTAACTTTCGTTAAGTTATCCAAAATAGTTTTTTGGTCAATATTGGTATAATAGTAATACCAAGAACACCATCCCGTAGGTACTTTTTTCGGTAAATTGGTGGGGCCTTCTTTTTTACCAAGTTCCTCGAAGTATTTTAATAACTTAGTTTCAGGTGATCCTTTAAAAAACAGAACTTTGATTTTTGAAATATTGAGTTTTGCGTTTGGACGCAAATCCGGTAGGCAATGGATATCATAGACTACTTTAACGGAAGTTACATTCCCTTCGTTACCAAAGACCACTTCGAATTTCGTTCCAAATTCACCTGCTTCTAATGGTGCATATAAAACACCATTTTGGTTCTCTTGGTTATAAAGAAGAGTGAGGTATTCTGAGATAAATTTTCCCACTTTCGATTCATTTTTGGAATAAACATTCTCTTGGGAGTAATGTAGGAAAGATAATAAAGGTGGTCTATCTGTATCAGTACTTTCCACTTTTCTGGAAATGGACCACGACTGGTATCCATGTTGGAACATTTTGAATCCATTCCCAGAGGGGAGGTCAGTGAGTTCTAACTCGAGATGGTCGACAGAAAATCCAACCTCAGGCCTCGTACTCTCCCGCCAAATCAATTTGGGACTTAGGACAGTTCCCAATTTTGAGTCTTTTGTTGTTGTGAGTAAAAGTTCGAATTTTTTACATTCGGATTGGAAAACACCTGCTTTCACAGGGAGGAAATTGGATATGGTGACGGAATTATGAACTCTATATTGAATTTTCATCTTGGAAAAATCTATTTGATGATTTTGTTAGGGTGGTTTCCATAGTAAGCCATTATGACCCAAAAACGTTCAACTATAAAACCAGTCGTTTTACAAGGAGATCTGAACGAAGATTTTTTTGAAGCCTTTAAAAAAGATGACCGGTTAGCAGTCGATTGTGAGATGATGGGGCTCAATCCCAGAAGGGACAGGCTTTGTGTCGTTCAAATTTCCGATTCTAAAAATAAAGTCGCTTTAGTTCAAATCCTCCCTGGCCAAAAAGAAGCCCCTCATATCCAAAAATTATTCGAATCAAAAGACATTACCAAAATTTTCCATTTTGCTCGTATGGACATGACGTTCCTTCGCGCACGGCTTGGTATCAAAGTACAAAATGTATTTTGTACCAAAATCGCAAGTAAATTGGCACGCACTTATACCGATAAACACGGGTTAAAGGAACTGATTAGAGAGTTTTTTGAAGAGAACATTGACAAAAAAAACCAAAGTTCCGATTGGGGGAAAAAAATCCTCACCAAAGACCAAGTGGACTATGCTTCCACTGATGTACGTTTTTTGATCTCCCTCGAATCTATTTTGACCGAAATGATGATCCGTGAAAACAGGTTTGCTATTGCAGAAAAATGTTTCGGTTTTTTAGAAACACAAGTGGAACTTGATTTACTAGAAGTGTACAATCTCTTCGAACACTGATGGCAAAAAAACAACTCCCACAATACCAATGTAAGGCCTGCGGAGATATCTTTAGCAGGTGGGCAGGAAAATGCCCATCTTGTGGTGAATGGAACCAAATAGAAGAAACATCTAACACTTCCCAAGGAAGGTTCGATTCTCCCATCATCACAAAACCAAGGGACAGAAAGTACACAGAACCAAAGTCCATTGGTTCAATTGTAAGTGATGCCCACACAAGGACTCTCACTGGTTTTAGTGAACTTGATTTGGTACTCGGGGGCGGGATTGTTCCTGGCAGTTTGGTGTTAGTTGGTGGTGAACCAGGTGTTGGAAAGTCTACTCTGGTATTAGAAATTGCGAAAAACATCGCAAACCAAGGCACAGTTTTGTACATCTCGGGAGAAGAGTCAGCATCTCAAATTGGACTTCGTGCCAAACGGATGGGAGTAGATTCTAAAAATATCCTTCTTTCATCGGAAGTGTATGCAGAAAACATCTCACAAATGATTACGGATTTACAACCAAAAGTTGTTTTTATCGATTCCATCCAAACCATTTTAAAAGAAAGTCTTGTGAACCAAGCAGGAACCATCACACAACTCCGTGAGTCTTCCCAAGTTTTTTTAGAAACCGCCAAACGTACGTCAGTTCCCATTTTTCTCATTGGTCATATTACAAAAGAAGGCCAAATTGCAGGTCCAAAAGTTTTGGAACATTTGGTGGATACTGTATTGTACTTTGAAGGGGACAGATTTAATTATTATCGAATTTTACGAGCTGTCAAAAATCGATTTGGAGCAGTGGGAGACACTGCGATATTCGAAATGGTACTAGGTGGACTCAAACAGGTCCTCGATCGCCACCGATTATTCATCTCACCCGAAACTGAGGAAAGGTCAGGAAGTGTTTTATCTTCTGTGATGGAAGGATCTCGGGCCATCAGTGTTGAAGTACAAGCGCTTGTCACCAAATCAGCGTTTGGCCAAGCGAGACGTATGGCCGAAGGGCTTGATAACCGCCGAGTGATTTTACTTTCTGCAGTGATTGAAAAGTATTTGGGTCTTCCTCTTTCAGAGTCAGATATCTTTAGTAATTTAGCAGGTGGACTGAGTGTTGACGAACCAAGTTTAGACCTTGCGATCACAGCTTCGATTGTTTCTTCGTTTCGAGACAAACCCATCTCACGTGAAACAGGTTATTTGGGAGAAGTGGGACTCTCTGGTGAAGTTAGAAGTGTTGGCCAAATCAGTTTGCGCATCAAAGAACTCGCGGGAATTGGGATCAGTCATATATATATCCCTCATGGCAATTGGAAAGAAGTGGAAGGAATGTTTCCTTCCATCCAACTTTCTCCCATCAAACATTTACAAGAATTAGGTTTATAAAGCCATACCAACATTTTCTGAGATGAAACTGCGTCCTAATCTAAAGAAGAATTGATTCTATGGGCAAACACTTACTTCTTGGATCCGTAAATCATCATTATAAATGGAACCAGAACTCAAAGTAGGAGAGGCATACAATCCAAAATGTGCTTGTTCCAATACTCCACACCCACCCGCAACATTTGCTGTTGATACTAATGTTGTATCCACCCAAAGCTTTGCCATCCCACCTTGCGGAGAAAAATCCAAACAAGTTGTTAGTTTTTTCCATTGCCTTCGAGGAAAACTTAAGTTTGTGACTTGGTATGTATGGACATTTTGATTGTGAACTGGGACATGCATGAGGTATACATAATCACTCGCATCAATATTCACAAGAACCACCCTCCGCCATAAATCAGTGGGATCTGCTGAATACGTGGCAAAACTAAACCAATCTTGGTTACTTGTTAAATCCATGTCTAAATACACATACAATTCAATTAAAACGGGTGTTTTGAATCCACCTGACGGTAGTTTGTTTAGTTGAATCGTGGGATAACCTCTATGGTTACAATTTTGTGGATAAAAACAAGTAGGACCAAGTCCTGAAATGTTTGCTTTGTGTGAATAAGTTCCAGTTCTTTTTTGTTCCGTACTTTGTCCATGGGTAGCAACTGACTGGTAGGGGGATGGAACACTATAAAAGTTTGAGAACTCACTTGTGGATTCAAAACTGGTTTGGAAAATCCGTCCGTTTTGCGTTTTATTCAATTGTTCGCTTGTACAAATGATTGAAGTTGCTGCTTGGTAGGCTAGAGCTGTCCCGGCTAACAGATTTAAGGTTTCGTTATCCTTTTCTTTTTGGCATTGGAAAAAACTGAGACAAAAAATACAGGTGAGTCCCACACATTGTTGGAAACGATTTGGGTATCGAAAGGGTTTCACGCGACTTCTCCCACTCTCATGGACGGATCGAATCCATCCATTCCAACAGAATTGGGGATTCCCTTCAGGCATTTCCCGAGAATGTGTCCCAAATCTGTCAAAAAGGATAGCATAAGTACTAAATATGTCATGAAATATCAAAATGACCCAAAATTAACACAATTAACTTGACTTTTTTCCTACAACTGGAATACATCTGTAGATTGTTCAGAGGTGATTTATGAACTCTAAAAAGAAAAATCTTGTTTGCCTCCTCGCCCTTTTGTTGTTCACAACAGGGGTACATGCAGGCGCAAGAAAAACAGTATATCCAGTTGTGTTTGCACATGGATTGTCTGGATTCGACAACTTACTTGGATACTACTACTTTGGTAACGACTACGGTACCTTCGTGGGTGATCCATGTGACGAGTTTTTGGAAACAGCGTGTAACGGTAGCATTAGCTCCAGTCAAAAAGCGTTAGCAGCAAGTGTAACTCCCTTCCAATCTTCGGAAGTCAGAGGAACACAACTAGCAGATCGCATTCAAAACTATATGACCTCCACGGGAGCAACCAAAGTCAATATCATTGGTCACTCACAAGGTGGAATTGATGCAAGAAAAGCAGCTGCTGTTTTAAGAGCACGTTATGGTAGACAAGTTGTCCATGCTCTTATCTCCGTATCAAGTCCGCATAGAGGATCTCCTACTGCGAAGTACATCCTTGATTTAGGCCCTGGTGTTACTTCCGTTGTCAATGCACTGGCAAAACTTTTCGGAAACGCAATTTATGGTTCCGGAAATGATGGAATTGCAGCGGCAAAACAATTGGTTTATAACGACTATTCATCTACAGATGGGATCACCACTGGAATGAAGGCATTTAACACAAATTATAATGTGAACTCAAGTAATGCCGCATATTGGGGTTCTATCATCACAGCACAAGATAGCATCAACACAAACCCAGCATTGTACCTTCTGAAAGAAGGATTTTACAACATTGATGGTGATGGATATTGTGTAGATGATTGTGATAATGATGGTGCCGCTGGAAAAGGTGATGGCACTCGTGGTAACAATGACGATGACGGACTTGTTGGGATCAATTCACAACAAATGGGTGATCGTTTGCAATACAACGAATGTGCACTTTGTTTCGACTGGATTACCGTGAATACAAGCCTTGGTTATGTAAGTAACTTAAATGCTCCAACATCTGCACAAATGACTTCAAAGTCTTCTGTGGTGAGCCAAGACCATTTAGATGTGGTTGGTGTTCCACCAGATACATTTGATGAAGAAGAATTTTATGCTTCGATTTTAGATTTCATCGTCTCTAAAGGCGGTTAACAACCTCTTTGGCAGTAAGAACCAATCTTACTGCCAATTTCCTTTTTGTCCCAACATATCAAATTTCAAATTCCATTCATTCATTTAGAGTATGTTCCAAAATAAAAAAATTTTATACACAATCCTCACTTCTCTTATCGTTCTTTTCGTTGGTATTTTAGTTTTACGTCCAGGAAAAGATAAAAACCAAAAGGACTTTGAGTCACTTCTCAATGAAGGAAAAGTCGCCGAATCCATCGAACTTCCTAATTTACCCGAAGACTATGCTGATCATAAACTCATGGAGTACTCGATTGAAGAAATCGCAAGGATCCTCCAAGAGAAGTATGGCAAAAATATCGATAACCCTGCCGCCCAAATTGCCATGATAGAAGAGTTAATGAAAGACCTTCCTAAATTGTATCCAAATGATTGGGTGAAAGTTCTCAATCAAATTTTGGGTTACGCCTTCCCAGACAAAGCATTGGAATTACTTCGTATGTCGGAGAGTCTTTATAATTACAATCGTTTCAGAGAATCAAACATGAGTAAGGTGGGGCTCATGTCCGATGACGCTCGTCGGGCTATGATGTGGAAGGAAAGGTATCGCCTCTTTGGAGAAAAAGCCGACCAGATCTGGGCCATGGAAAAAAAGATGACTGTGATTGGAGACACACTCAAACGCATCAAAGAAAGCCCTGCAGGGAATTTGGATGCCAAACTTAGCAATTATGCACAAACCCTCAAGGAACAGTTTGGAAAAGAATACCCACGTCTTATGGAAAACAAACGCCAACAACTCACGGAAGGGTTTATGGTTTCTGTCCAAAAAGACCTGAAGGTGATGTCGTATGGAGAGAGGAAATCGGCCCTCCGAGAAATCCGCCAAACCATGGGAATGGACCAAGCGGCTCTCAACCGTTGGGATGCCCTCGAAGAAGAAAGAGAAAAAAACTGGCAAAACCAACAGAAGTATTCTGAGAAACGAAGCCAACTTTCGACCAAAAAAGGGGGAATGACGGCAGAAGATGAAAAACAATTGGATGCACTGAGGAAACAACTCTTTGGGGAAGAAGCTGATATCATCAAAAATGAGGAAGCGAGTGGCTATTACCGTGCCTCTGACGAACGCACCTACGGTGTAAATTAGGACCTTCCAGGAACACTGTTCCGAAACAATTGCCATAATTGTGCCATAAAGCGTTGACTTATGGCATTGGTATGGGTTAATTTAGCCAAAAACATAGAAAGTTCAGGTGAAATATGAAAAAGAAAATCGTAATCGGGTTTTTAGCGACCCTTCTCTCCTTCCCCACATCAGGTCTGTTTGCTGGTCCTTTGGATGGCCAATGCATCGCTCTTGTTCACGGGATTTTAGGATTTGACGACACTCAAGGACTCGCTGGTGGTCTCGTTAAGTATTGGGGAGGCCTTGATGGTTACCTCCGTAGCCAAGGCGCGAAAGTCACAACACCTGGAAGTTCTGCGACAAATTCCATTCCTGTTCGTGCAAGCCAAATCCAATCTGCAGTATCCACTTGGATGACAGCAAACGGTTGTTCTAAGGTACATTTGATGGGACACAGCCAAGGTGGTCTTGTGATCCGTTATATGGTGTCCAATCTTGGATTTGCTGGAAAAACACAAACGGTTACCACGATCAACTCCCTTCACCAAGGGGCACCAATGGCTGACATCGTTCTAGCAGCGATTCCTAGTTGGTTACAACCTTTTGCAAACTCAGCCCTCGGTTTACTTGCAAAACTAGTGTACCGTGACGGTCGTCCTCAAGATGCCATCGCAATGGGAAAATCTCTTACTGTGAGTTATGTAAAAACATTTAATGCAAATTCACCAAACAAATCTGGTATCAAATACTATTCTTACGGAAGCCAAATGGCATGGGCAGACCTCATCCAACACCCTGTTATGGCACTCACTCACCCGATCACTTGGGCAGGTGGATTGTTCTACGGGTTAGGTGGAGGAAATGATGGCGTGGTTCCATTGAATTCTCAAAAATGGGGAACTTGGAAAGGAACTCCTTCTTCTTATTGGTTTGCAACAGGAATTGACCACCTACAAGCAACGAACTTGGCATGGAGTGGACAAAACTTTTATGATGTGCAAGGACATTACTTAAACATCGCTAAAAACGCAAAAGCTGGATTATAATTTTCCACAAAGAGAAAAAGCCGATAGTACTACTGTCGGCTTTTTTATTGTACGCAAAATCCCAATCTTCCATCCTTCTTAAAATTTTAAATATTCCCCAAAGGTTTTTTCGTTACTACAAATGGATTTTAAAAAAATATTACTCGTTGTTATCCTCTTTCTCATTCTTTTCACCAGTTTACTTTTTTTTCTAAAACAATCAGACGACGGTGGGGTTTCCAAAAATTCTCTATCACCAGAAGAACAAATGGCAAATGACCGAATTTCCCCAATGGGTAATGGAGAAGGGTTTTGGGATGAGGCAATCTCTCCCTTTCGAGAAGACAGAACCAAACCTTATTTAGAGTTACTTGATGACCTTAAATCGGGTAAGATCAATTTTGTTTGGGAAGTGTGGGCCTTAAGACGTAAATGTAAACCTGATTTTACACCTGACCAGTGTAATGCGACTATCCTTGCCTATATTGATGCTGAATATGAATCCCCAGACAAAGAAAAAGTAAAAGATCTATTTGTTTCCTATTTTCGATATGAAGAAGAATACCGAAAGTGGGAACAACCAACGGACCTTCCATTTTTGGAGTTGTATGAAAAAATTAAATCCAAACGTAGAGAGGTTCTTTCTGATAAAGCAGACCTTATTTTTGGAATGGAAGAATCACAAGTTAGCTTTATGGAAGGTACAAATAATTTTATCAAACAATCAGCAAACCTTCCTGCTGATCTTCGTGTAAAACAGTTCGAAGAGTTTAAGAAAAGAACCTATGGGAACTACTATGATTCATTGGTTTCCAGAGAAGATAAATTTGATCATTACCAAATGGAAATGTCTCTTCGTGATAAAGAGTTTGCTACAATTTCGGACCCAAAAGAAAAAGAAAAATACCTGTTTAAGATTGAATCCAAATATTTTGGGAAAGAAAAAGCAGAGAATTTAGCGAGTGAACGTAAAAAAGAAACAAAACTTTCTGAATCAATTTCTTCCTACGAAACAAAAGAGAAGGAATTTTTAAAAGAAAATGCCAATCTTTCCCAAGCGGAGAAAGAGAAAAAATTGAAAGAACTGAGAATCCAAATGTTAGGATCAGAAGAAGAAGCAGATGCCTATTTAAGGAGAAAAAATATAGAGGAAGCAGGGAAATAACCCCACTTCCTTTTATTGTACCTTTGTAAGTTTGCTTCAGAATTCCTAGAGAAATCAATTTCCAAAAATGAAGTTATTCTTCGTTTTTGGATACTTTTGTGCTGTTAGGTGTTGGTTCCTTTTTATATTTTTCATATGCATTCATGGTTTCTAGGTATTCATTCCCTGCATTCCAAACAATAAAACCATGGCCTGCAGAATCTTTTGCCCCTTGCATCTGCACTTTGATATAGTCTGTATAACTCAACTTACTTGGACCTACCATCATATTAAAACCTTGTACCCAGGCTATAGCTTTGGTGCCTTGTTTGGCACGTTTTACAGTCAAATCGAGTCCATCTTTAATCGTTCCATATGGGTCAGCAACACGTTTCGTCAAACCGTAAAAATGAGAAGGATACAACATGGGATACAGACCATTCAATTCCTCACTAAACGGTTCTACTTTTTGCCCAATGATATCATTTTCAATGAAAGGAACCCTTCCAAAAATATCAGCAGACCACTTTGTATCACTCGGGCAACTGTCCTTTGTTTTTTCTTTGTGGTCTTTGATGATTCCTAAAATCGATTCATATCGTTTTTCATAACTCATACTAAAGTTAGTGCCACCGTCAGCATATCGAATGTAATCCAATTGAATTTCAGGGAATCCTAATTCACAAGCCTTACGAATTGATTTTTGGATGGAAGATACAAGGTTTGCATTAGGTGTTTTTTCTAGTAAACCACCTTCGAAGTTGACAACTCGTGCTACCATATAAATACCGAGTGCTTTTGCTTCTGCGACTTGTTCTGGGGTGGGTGGGTAAGGTTGCATATCGACTACAGCAGTATTCATTCCTGCATCTTTCATGACTTGGAAAAGTAAACTCCATCGTTTTTTATCTCGTATGGTTTTGGTATTGATGTAGAGCCCTTCTATAAATTCTGGTGGTTCCTGGATAGAACCCGATTTTTGTTGGCTTTTGGTGGAGGAGACCGACTGGCAGGAGACAAAAACAAATAAGAGTAGGAATGTGAATAATGGTTTCATAGTCGTTATGACAAGTTTTTCACACATGAAAGAAAATTCAAATCGAATCGATTGACGAAATTCCCTGACTCTCCCAAAATTTAGGCATGATTGAAATCACAAATGACTTCCAGATCAAATCCTATGGTCGGTTCCCAGAAGTTTTATCAGAACAAGCCCAATTTAAAGACCGAATGGTGGAAGTCTCAAAACTTTATAAATCAATGGGTGAGTCCTATCTCCAACATTTGGGTGATGATGCAAAAATCAGCGGTACTGAAAAAAAAGATCTAATCGAATATTTAGAAAACATTCTGATCGTCCTTGTGATGTTGCGGAAACTTGATTTTGCACAAACTGATGAGGAAGTTTACATCAGAAAGGATAGTGGTTTGTTTGAATTACGATTACGTTTTGGTGAAGGTGGGATTTGGGAAATCACAGGTGGAATCCGACCTGAATACAAAATGAAACAACGAGTGTTTAAGGATTGGTTTAACTCAAACTTCTCAAATGATATCAAAACATTTTATGCTGTATATGGAAATGCAGGATTGGACAAAACAATTTCTCCTAACGAAAAAATTCAAATCACAAAACAAATAGATCGGATTATCGCTGAGATCATTGAGATGATTGTTTATATCGAAAGGTTTATGTTATTCCAATGAAAACAGGCATCTCATTCCATTCCTCTTTTTTGGATCACAAAACTGGAACAGGTCATCCGGAAACCCATGTACGTTTAGAATCAATTTTAGAAAAAATTTCTGACTTACCTTTCCAATCTTTTGAATGGATAAAAACGTTTAAGGAAGCTCCTTTGTCATTAATTTCGATGATTCACGATCCAAATTACGTACATTTGGTGGGAAAGGTTTGTGAAGAAAAAGGATCTGGGTATTTGGATGGAGATACTGTTTTTTCACCAAATTCGTTTCAGGCGGCAAGTTTTGCAGTTGGGGCAGGTGTAACACTTGCGCAAGACATTTTAAATGGTAAATTGAAAAACGGTATGGCTCTTGTTCGGCCTCCAGGACATCATGCGGAAGCAGATCATGCGATGGGATTTTGTTTATTCAATAATATCGCAATCACAGCAAAATACCTTCAGACACAAGGGATCAAACGGATTTTGATTTTGGATTGGGACGTGCATCACGGAAATGGCACCCAACATCAGTTTTACGAAGATGACTCAGTTTATTTTGTATCTCTCCACCAATACCCTTTTTACCCAGGAACTGGTTCTTCGGAGGAGAAGGGAAGTGGGAAAGGTTTTGGAACCACCTTAAATTTGCCTATGGCACGAGGTGCCGAAGAAAAGGAATATTTAGACCAATTTCTAAAGGTCCATAAAGAGATGGAAACTTTCCAACCTGAATTTGTGTTGGTTTCAGCTGGGTTTGATGCCCACGTAAAAGACCCGTTAGCTGGCATGAACTTACATACATCTTCTTATGAAAAACTGACCGAAGAAGTGAAAAAAATTGCAAACACCTACTCTGCAGGTAAACTTTTATCGTTTTTGGAAGGTGGGTACGATTTCCAAGCACTTTCAGAATCTGTGAAAGTGCATTTGGAGGCTTTGGCAATTTAAACTTTTGGTGCCACACCAAATACTTCTTTCACCCAATGGATGAGGGGTCGCGAGCTAATGATGGAAAAATGGTTTTGTTTTTTTAATTCTAATGTACGAAGTGCAGGATTTGGTTTTTTATCGAACACTTTGTCCGTTAAGTAGGTTAGGCTTTTTTTCTCAACAATTCCATCACCTAAAAAATTCTGTAATGGATTCTCAGGGCCTTCCATGAGCGCATATGCTTGGTACACATCCAAATCATCCAATTCACCAAAATAAGTCTCTGCAAAGTATCCTGAGATTGTTTCCTTCCAACCTTTTTCTTCTTTTCGGATGAGACCAAACGATAAGTCTTTGATGGCATCACTTCGTAAATTACCAATCATTCCAATGATCTTTAAGGCAACGTTAGGACTTTTTTCAAATAAAAATCCTAACCAAAAGCCAATTTTTTCCAAATACGAACCTTTATTTGGTGATGCAACCAGTGTGATTTTTCCAAGCCTTGTAATCCAAGTTTTGTTTTCTAATTTTGCATGATACATACAGGATCGAAAAATCAAACAACCCAAACTATAACAGATGATATCTGGATGGATCTCTTTGTTTTCTTCGAAGAATACGTCAAGTAAGTGCATGAGTTTTTTTCCATTTTCATGGATGGGCAGACCATGGTTGTATCTGAGATAAAAAGAGAAGTATCCGCATTCCGCAAGTTCCGTAGCAAGGCCTGGAGATGTAATTTTCCTGTCCTTGTATTCGACAGTTTGTTCTTGCCAAACCGTTTCGTCCGTAAAAAGTCCCGGTAAAAATAAGACCGATTTTGATTTTCCCGAGTTTAGGTATTCTGAGATGGTTTCTTTTGCAGTGATGTCCTTTCCAAAGGTTCGAAAACTCATGTCAATTTTTGTGAGTTTGAATTTTTGGTTATGAGAACTTCCTAATATACTTGAGACCATCCGGTTATCGAACACCATATCATCACTTTTTTTGGCTGTGAGTTCTACTTTGAAGAGTGCTTTGTCAAAGGCTTGGTTTGTGAGTTCGATCGTTTTTTGGAATTCTTCATTGGATCGGATACCTTTGTCCTTCACTTGAACACCGAGTTTTTGGAGTGCTTCCCTCCATTCAGGTTTATAAAAAAAGGCATTGGATAAAAGATCCAAACCATCTCCCGTTTTGGACAAACTGCCATGGACTAAAAATTGAACTCCTTTGAGTAGCGAGTCTGTTGTTTTTTGGGTGAGGGATACGGTTTTGCCAGCAAGAGAATTGATAAGGATTTGGATCACGGTGGGAAAGTGTAATGGAATTTTCGAAGAAAGCGAGAAAAAAATACCGAAAGGAATTTGTTTTTAAAACTTGTTTTCGAATTGTTTTAAGTGGATCCAAAGACTCATGTAGAGGATTTGGATGAAACTCTGGTGATTATTGTTCGACGCAGAGTAAGTAGTAAAACGTATCACAACTCCTTCCGCTACCCGATCGAAAAGCAGTATAATCGGTTGTATTGGATGCTCCCACCCTTCCGCCTTCACTGGCCGTGGCTGTGTTAGCATTACTTGTCCAGTTATTACAACTATTGGTGGTTTGAGCTGTTGCTTCCTGCCAGTAGTTGGTTTGTGCAAAACCAGTCCAAAAGTACTTGGTTGTTCCTGAAGCAAAACTTTGGCTCAGCATATTGGCAGCGGGTGCATTGATGATTCCCGATGCATTCGCGGTAAAGAGAGATGCTGCATCACTTGCTCGAATATAAATCCTTCCTGATTGAAATACCCAATCTATGTTCTCACCAGCACCACCCCCACAATTATCAGTGGAACATGCATTACGATTCGTTCCATCTGTAAGCATAGCTTTGTATGTTCCCGTACCGGGAGTGTTCGCATCAGAATTACATTTGAGATCAGCACCTGCTGGTCCGTTAGCTGCGGCACCTTGGAGGTTACCATCATAAGTGGATGCTGTTATAAAAATGCGATAAACGGTTGGTGTGATGCGAATGGTTATATTTTCCGTATCCGTATTAGTTCCATCGGTTGCAGTGACTGTGTATGTTGTTCCTGCTTGTGAGTCTGTGGGAGTTCCTGAAATCACACATGTACTTGTGTTCAATGATAGTCCATTGGGAAGGGCAGGAGCAACAGAACAATTTGTGATGGGGAATCCAAGGACTGGATTCAGTGTAGGTGCAGAATCATCTTCCTTAAAAATAAAAGAACTACCAGTATACACAATATTTACATTTCTATGGTTGATGGTAATGGACCCAGAGACACCTGAATAATTTGTATCTGCACTTGTTGCCGTTACACTCAGTGAGGAAGATTCCATGAGTTGTGTGTTAGATGTAAGTGTGATGGTTTGGATTGTGCTATAATTGGCTGGAGTGAAGGTTAAGTTCCCAATCGCATTGAGTTTGGAATTTGTGAAAGCAAGAGTTACATTTGCTGTTGGTTGGGTGACAAGTGAAAAACCAAATAATTGTGGGGTTCCGTAATAGAGAATTACACTGGCACTTGTTACATTGATTTTGGAAGAAGGACCGATCGAAATTGAATTTGTTACAGTGTTTGTATTCAATCCATTGATGAGAGTTAAGAGATACTCATCACGACCTTTGACCGGATTGCAAGAAAGGAAACCCAATGCCAAAAGGAAGGAAATCATTCGAACCATACGTTTGTACATTTTCCTCCCCCTCTACCTACTCCAACAAATTAGGGATTCCCCTTTCTCAATGATCGGAGAAAAGATGAGGACTTACAAGTGAAATTCTTCGGAAAGGTAACGAGAACTCTTGGTCTTCAGTACTTCTCCCAGAAGATTACGTCCCCTTTCTGTGTCCTTTAAGCTCACCACTGTGCGTAAGGAAAACACACGAAGGGCATCAGAAACAGAAAGGGTTCCATCTGCTGAATCCTTCCTTCCTGAAAACGGAAACACATCTGGTCCCCGTTGGCACTGCGCATTCCAATTCACACGAGCCACTTGGTTCACAAGGGTATCGATGAGTTTGCCAACAGTCTTTGGGTCTTCTCCAAACACACTCGCTTGTTGGCCCATATTGGAGTTGATGATGTATTCCATTGGTTCATCAATATGAGTAAATGGGACAATAGGAACAAGTGGTCCAAATTGTTCTTCGTGATACAGACGTGCGTTAGGTGAGACGGGCGAAAGGATCGCAGGTGTCATAAAGGATTCCGTAATTTCCCCACCACCTTGGTTTAAAATTTTTGCCCCATGTTGGATTGCATCATCCAAAAGTTCTTTTAACCATTTGGTTTTCCCTTCTTCGGGGAGTGGGGTAAAGTTAACATCTTTTTCCCAAGGCATTCCCGCTTTCCATTTGGAAAATTCTTCTAAATACAATTTGGTAAACTCATCCAAAATGTCTTTGTGGACAAAAAGGATTTTGAGTGCCGTACACCTTTGCCCATTGTATGACAAGGATCCCGAAACAATTTCAGGAACCATTGTTTTTAAATCGGTATCGGGAAGTATGATGGCAGGATTTTTCGCATTGAGTCCGAGAACAGACCTTAGGCGGTTGAGTTTGGGGTGTTTTTTTGTGATGAGATTTGCGGTTTGGCTCGAACCTATAAAAGCAAACACATCAATTTTCCCGGATTCCATAATGGGGGAAATGACTTTGGCTCCATCACCATAAACAGTGTTAATGACACCAGGTGGAAAGGCTTTTTGGAAACATTCGAGGAGTGGTTCTAAAAGTAAAACACCGTATTTTGCTGGTTTGAAAACAACTGTATTTCCCATAAGAATCGCAGGGATGAGCGTACAAAAAGTTTCGTTTAACGGGTAGTTAAATGGCCCCATACACAAAACCACTCCATAAGGGGAACGTTTGATCTGGGCAATCAGCCCACTTTCCTTTATGTATTTGGAAGAATTGGATTCAAGTTCAAGGAGTGCGTCCACTGTGTCTTCTAAGTATTCGATGGTGCGATCAAATTCTTTTGTGGCATCCTTTTCCGTTTTTCCAATTTCCCACATCAGAAGTAAAATGATTTGGTTTCGTTTTTCTTTCATGAGAGAAATAAAATGGTTCACTGCCCGAATCCGATCCTCAGGCGTAGAAGTGGGCCAAACGCCTGTTCCGTGGTTGTATGCGGTTACGGCGGCTTCTAGGGCTTTAAGACTTTGAGACTCATCAAAACTAGGGTAGGAACCGAGGACCACTTGTTCCAATTTCCCATTCCGATTGAGAAAGATGGGAGACTTAACGGTTTGTGTTTCTCCCTTCCACTCCAGAATCTCGCCACCGAGAAGGCATTTGGTTTGGTGGATGGGAGAGATGCGGTAAGCGGTAGGAATGGAATCTTCTGTTGGGAAAACAAAGCTCATGATCCATGAATCGAATGCGCACAGGACTAAAAAAGCAACATTTTACGGAAAAGATCCGCCGATAGATAAATTATGGAACCATGGATGGCAGAGAACCAGGAGGAGTGGGAGGCTTTGACTTTACGACTCTTTCGCCGAGTGGAAGAATTGGAATTACTGATGCAAGAAGTACGCAGTGATTTGACAAGGTATCGTGCAGTTCGTGAAGAATGGTATCTATGGCACAGCGCGTGGAAGGAGGAATACTCCAAACGAGCGACCGGATGAGCTGGAAAAATCGTTTTCTGTAGGACCTCTCTTGGAAAATTAGTCCTATCCCATTCGAAAAAGGAATTCCCATGGTCGAAAAATCAGTGTCCCCTTTTGGTGAGTTAGCTCCCAAAACCCCTGCCTCTCTCTCAGACATCAAGAAGAACATCTACGGACGATACCTCGAAGAATTCAATGTCGGTGATATCTACGTTCACCCTCGCCAATTCACAGTCGACAGAAGTTTTGCCCAAGAATTTGCCACTGTGTTTATGGATGCCAATCCATTGTATCTTTCCAGTGAATATGCAAAAGCTCATGGTTTTCAAGACCTACTGGTTCACCCACTCATGGTGTTTAACTTAGCACTTTCTATCGGTGTTCAGAATAACAGTGAAAAGGCGCTTGCAAACCTTGGTTACTACAATGCACAATTTTTAATGCCAGTCTATCCTGGTGATACTTTATCTTCTCGCACAAAAATTTTGGCAGTGGATGACAAAGGACCTGATAAACCAGGAATCGTAAGTGTAAGAACCCTTTGCCTCAACCAAAAAAACGAAGTGGTGTTACAGTACGAACGTAAGATCATGATTTACCAATCCAATGGAAAACCAAAAGGAAATCCTAAACCTGGTGATGCTTCTGCTTTTTTTCCTGAGTCCAAAACTCCAGCACTCAAACTTCCTAATCTTAAATTTCCTACAGAGATGAAAGATGTCACTTGGGGGCATACCTATTTTGAAAACTTCAAACCAGGTCAAATTTATGTGCACCAAAATGGTAGAACGATCACAGACGAACACTACCAATGGACGTACCGAGTAGGAAACACACACCCACTCCATTATGATAAATTGTATTCTGCAGGAATCTCAGGTCCAATGGGTGGAGAACCAGTGGTGTATGGTGGACTCGTATTTGGTTGGTTAGCTGGTATGGCATCTCGTGATATTTCTGAAAATGCGATTTGGGAACTTGGTTTCACAGAAGGATACCATACTCAACCAGCTTTTTCTGGTGATACAGTGACTTGTATTTCTCGTATCCTCACAACAGAAGACAAAGGAACTGAATACGGAATCCCTGCAGGAGAAGTCCAAATCCAATTTATCGGTCTGAAAAATATCAAAGCAAATGATGCCTTAGATAAATTTGGAGCAGATCTTTTCCTCAAAGAGAATGACAAAAAGAAATTGGGGAAAGAAAAAATCCCAGAAAAAATCTTCGAAATTGAAAGAAGATTGATCATCAAAAAACAACCATAAGGTGAAACTTTGAAAGTAACCATCCCTAAACGAATTCCTGAAATGGAGGACATTGGGGATGGAATCTTCAAAATTGTTCTACCCCAACCCTTTTACGCACCAAATAACATCTATTTGTATGAAGGAAACGATGGACTCACCCTGATTGATTCAGGTTACATTGAATCCATTCCCATGTTACAAGCATCCCTAAAAACCAAGGGATTTTCTTTCAAAGACATCCGTCATATCATTTACACTCACAACCACCTGGATCATATTTCTTCAGCCTTGGTTCTCAAATCCTATGCCAAAAATGTAACTTATTATGGATACCGTGCTATGGCAGATGGAGTCGGGAATTATTTGGAATCGATGTTACTCTTTGAAGAAGCCACAGAAGATTTATTCCACAAAGCCTTTGGGGATAAAGAAGAACTCGATCGCATTCTAGCTGAATCGAGAAAAGGTTGGCGTCAGTTTTTTAGTAAGTTTGGAGAAACTAAAAAAGGTGATCCAGTCCTACGCATAGATGTGGCAATTGATCATAATGATAGTTTAGAGTTAGGTGGAAGGCTCTTTCGGTTTTTACACACACCAGGTCATAATTTATACCATATCACACCAGTTGATCCATCGACAGGGGTATACTTTTCGGGAGACCTCATTATCGCCAATCTCACTGCGATTTATTCGGAGATGGATGGGAATTTAGGGGATTATTATTTTACCCTTTCTAAGTTATTAGAAGAACCCATCAAACGCATGTTACCTGCTCATGGTAGCGAAATTGAAGATCCCAAAAAAACGATCACTCTTGTGAAAAAAACACTCAGTATCTTAGAGAAGGGAGTGTTACGTAGGTTACGGGAAGGGGAATCCGATTTAAAAGTCTTAATGGAAGCTGCAATTGGAAAAAAAGTGCATAATGGTGGCCACTTGCCAACGGCCCTTGGTCTTGTGTATAGTATTATCCAAAAACTCGTGTTAGAAGGACAAATCCGTATCGAAAAAAGAGAAAATGGTTACGAAGTGTTTCATATTGTTTCGTAAAAATATCCAATTGATGGCATACACAAATAAAATGGGTTATATTCTTCCTCTTTAGATTCTTTTGTTTTCATAGATTGTGTGTTCCAAGTAACTCAAGTTTCGGATGGAAGATGGACTTTCGATTTTACTTCGAGAGTGCCCAGACCTCTATTTGTTTTCCTTGCCAAATTTTCTGCTGATTCCAAGTTTTTGACACGTCAATGGTATCGAGAATGCGTTTTTTCGGCCAAAGAATTGTGTCTGTAAACTCAGGTGCCAAAACCACATAACAAATATTTGATTCATTGCATATTTGATTTCCATTCTGAAGCTGTTCGAGCGGATAGAGTATCACCTTGTCATTGATAGAAAAGGAAAGATTGTATTGGGAAAACACAATTTGTTCTTTTGATTGATTGGTTATGTTACTTGAAACTTTGCCCGCCTCAGTTAGTAAAATTCCATTGGCATGTGGTAAGTCTTCGATGACTTCTGATTGCACTTTAGGGTCATACCAATTAGTATTTGTTTTGGCCTCGAGTGGGAAATTTTGGTCCATCGAGTTTTTCCAAAACAAACAAGCTAAGATGAGATATACAATGGGAAGGGAAATTTGTTTTTTTGACTTAAGCCACAAAATCCCACTGTAGAGTAAAAAGGGAAGGAGTGAATAACTATAATACGAATACACTTCATGGTGCCAAGGCCTTGTGGAGATTACATGGGTTAGGTAAATCAAACTGATGCCAAGGAGTTCGGGGACAAGTTGTACAATACCAAGTCCCATACTCATCAGAAGTTCCAAATAAATTTGGATGGATTGCGATATACCTGTTACTTGTTTGAATGAGGAGTGATACTCTTGTCTCAAAACATGAGACCAACCAAAAATTGAATGGGAACCATTTAGGATCGGGAAAAGGAAAAAAACAAAACCTAAATACAAAACGGTTACGAGTAAAATTCCAAAGAGGGAAAAGACCTTCAGTTGAATCGAACCTGTCACATATCTATTTTCTCTATTCCTACGGTAAACCTGGTAAAGGGAAGTTAGAAAAACCGGAAGGAAAAACAAACAGAGGTAAAAACCAATGTCTTCCTTTTGCATGAGGAATAAGATAAGAAATAATCCTAACAAAAACAATTGTTTGGTGAATTTGTTTTCGCCTTCTACAATTAGAGTTTTGCATTTTTCCCATTGGTAAAAAAAGAAACAACCTAAGAGGACTACTAGGATTTCAAAATGGTAACTGGAACCAATCCGATATAAGTACAATTGGTTGGTAAGAACCACCCAAATCACTAAAAATTTCAAATCGATTGATTGTTTGCTCTTTTGAGATACAAAATAAGCCCAAGTTAACCATAAAATCGTTGTCAGTTGGTAAGATAAAAAAACTCCAACGGCAAGCCCATAACGATTGGGAATCCATTTCACAAAAGGAGAAAGGAAACCCATTCCAGGGGCAAAGTGATGGTTTAAGTAACTACCATTCACGTTTTCACTATAATAATGGCTTTGGAATCCGTATCCTTTCGCGAACGAGAGTAATACATCGGAGATTCCTATGTAGTCAGCATCATGGAATAAAAAAGAATTCGCAAAAAATTGTGTGAGTTGGTAAGCATGAAAGGAACTTGTAATGAGAAAACAGAATACGCTCACCCCAACCAGATAAGGAAGGACTTTGGTTTGGTTTAACCAAGCCATTCCATTTTTACAAGAACTATCTAGCTGAAACTCTTTCTTCCTTTTCCAATAATGGAATAGGAACAGAAGGATTAAAAAAAGAGATACCCCCTTTTGCAAGGGGGCATGTAAGTGTTTAGGAGAAACAAAAAGAAAGGAGGTAACTAAACTAGAAAGAAAAAATAAATAAACCACTTATCGAATGAAATACAATACCTTTCTTTCACCGATTCGTTCTCTGTTGATCTCAACTCGGTTTCTGTAATAGTATCCTTTTTCAGGAAAGGTTTTCGAAAAAAATTCAAATAAGTCCATTTCAAATACTAACATACATTCTGCGATATCTGTTGCACCAATTTTCATCGCTTCTTTTGTATCGACCATGATGTGTCTAGAATTGATGTAATCAGGTTGGATTTCATTTGCAATCAGTTCAAAATTGGTTTTGGTGATTGTCCCACCCACCGACGTTTTTTTTCCACGGCTCTTTGCTTCTGAGATGATTTTTTTTGCAACACGGGTCACTTCTTTATCATCTGGTTTTTTGTCCATGGACGCACTTAAGTCAGATCTAGCGGCTGTTACTTGCTCTAGTTCCTGAAAAGAAGGAGAATCAAAGATATCCATAAGATTGCGGTAACCTGTGATGGTTTCCATATTGATAGATTTGTTGTAAGATTCAAATTCAGAAGGAGTGAGGAGGTTTTTCATCGTTTGGATGAAATTTTTTAAAGCATATTCAGATTCCACCATAGGCGCAGAAATTCCTGAAACCCCAATCCTTTGGCAAATGCGGATATCATTTCTTGCTTCTGGGCCACCAATTTTAACATAGAGAGGTAAAATCCCTGAAGTGATTGTTTTGAGAAGCGCAATTTCTTCCTCTCCCATATCTTCTGTTTCGGTTCCCGTTTTTACACAGACAAAAGAATAGTTTTCTTTCATCTCAAGTAGGGTATTTCGTAATCCACGGATTGATGTTTCCATAAGCAGAAGATCTCCATGTATGGTATCGTCGATTCCCGAAAATAGTACAAGTCTTTTGCGCTTTTTTTCCCCCTTTCTTGACAGAAAATTCCAATTCCATAGCTTCGAACTATGGGATTATTCTCTTCTATCTTCAAGTCCTCGCCAAAACCAGAATCCAAAGAACCAGAAAAGGAAGGGGCTGCCGCCTCTGGAATTTCCTTTGGAATCATTGTTGTCCTCGTTTTCGCATTTAAATCGTCCATATTAGATGCAAATAATATCCCATCAGGATCGATGATCCCTACCTTAAAAATAGGGGACTTTTTATTTGTGAATAAAATGCGTTATTCTTTCCGCATGCCGTTTACGGAAAAAGAACTATTTCGCATTGATGACCCTAAACGAGGAGACATTGTCACTTTTATCCCACCAGCAACCGCTCTTGGACAAGAAGAGTCGCGTTCTGGAATTTTTGCCAAACGATTTGTCAAACGTGTTGTCGGCTTACCTGGTGATACCATCCGTATCACAAGAAAATTTATCGAAACAAAAGACAGAGGTAGAGTACACTTTGCACTGATTGAGTACAAGGAAAAAGGAGCTACTGAATTTAAATCTTATGAACCAAAAGAAGTTCCAATCGGAAAGGAACTCTCCGATTTAGATAATTTAGAAGCAACACAAAGAGCACTCTTTAAAGAAGTCAAACCAGGATTTGAACATTACATCTTAGAGGGATTTGAAGACGATCGAAGAGCTCATATCTTTGAGTATTGTGATTTTTTACATGGTTGTGAAATCCCAGAAGGCCAATACATGGTGATGGGTGATAACCGAGATGATTCTCATGACTCTCGTGCCTGGGGGTTTGTGAAACGAGAAGATATTTTAGGTAAAGCTCTCATCATTTATTTTTCCATTGATTGGAAAGATGCCACTTGTGAATACAAAGATGGTCAAGAATTAGCAGAAAAAGGTCCTGAGGTTGCAGAACGATTTGATGGAGATGCACTTGAGAGACGTTGCCATTATTCCGAAGTGTTTTCTTCACATAATTCTCGTTATTTAGGTGATGAATCTCGTTTTGGTTGGATCGAAAGGACACTTCGTTATCGACTATGGAGACTAAATGTAAGGTTTGATCGTATTGGTCGTATTCTACAGTGACATACGAATCCCAAAAAACTCCCCCAGGTAAAGGAGATAAATCTCCCTTGGCCATGGCAGGGGCAGGTATTGAATTTGTATCCTCGATCGTATTTTTTGTGATCGGGGGGTATTACTTAGATAGGTATTTACAATCAGAGCCACTTTGGTTACTCGTTGGATTTTTTTTTGGTTTTGTTTTTGCCTTTTATTCTCTCATCAAACGAGCAAAAGAAAATGAGTGAATCCACTACCAATTAAATTCTTGACTAAACAATCAGTGAATCAATAAAAGAACTAGAACATGGAAACTTTGGCATTATCAAACTCAATTGGAATCAGTTCCAGTTTAGAAATGGGAATGCCTTCTTATGTACTTACAACCTTCGTTCTAGTCGTCGTCCTCTCCCCATACATACCTAGCTTTCTGTCATAATCTCCCTTTGTTTCCTCGGTCGACAGAAAGCAAAAGTCGACGGGGAAACTACAAGAGGAGACCTGTTATGTGGGAAAAAATCACCGTAAGTCAATACATTATACAATTTTTAGAATCAAAGGGCATCCAATGGATTTCGGGTGTCCCTGGTGGCACAATCTTGCCATTATACGAAAGTTTGGCGGAATCAAACATCAAACATGTCCTAGCAAGGCATGAACAGGGAGCAGGGTTTATCGCGCAAGGCATTGCTAGAAGCACAGGTAAGGTGAGTGCCGTATTTGTTTCCTCTGGCCCAGGTGTTGCCAATCTCATCACGGCGGTTGCCGATGCTCATAGAGATTCTGTACCTATGTTAGTGTTTTCGGGCCAAGTACCCACTCACTTAAAAGGAAGTGATGCATTTCAAGAATTGGATACAGAACGAATCGTTTCCTCAATCGTAAAAAAAGTATATTCCGTTGAAGATCCAAATTTAATCCCAATTGTATTACAAGAGGCTTACCTAATTGCATCTGCCGGGAAAAAAGGTCCTGTTTGGATTGATTTACCTAAGGATGTCCAAACAAAATTGATCACAAGGAACGAGGATCAATTGAGCGAGAATCATTTGGATGAGGTTGATCCTTCCAATTGTTTATACACAGAAAACCATATTCCATTGGGAAACGATCATACGAAATCTTTAGATTCATTTTTAGAGGAATGGAAAGAGTATGTATCGAAAGCAAAATTCCCGTTGTTTTACATTGGCGGAGGAGCCAAAAAAGAATACAAACGATTACGAGAATTGATCAAGTTCTACCAAATCCCAGTAGTAACAACTCTTATGGGACTTGGAATTTTCGAAAAAAATGATCCATTAAATTTGGGAATGATGGGAATGCATGGAACCATTGCGGCTAATGAAGCATTAGGAATTTGTGATTTACTCATCGCCATCGGTGTTCGTTTTGATGACCGTGCGATTGGAAACAAGGAATTGTTTTGTTCAAATGCGAAAATCATACATATCGACATTGATGCAAATGAAATAGGAAAAATAAGAAAACCGAATTTGAGTTTCAAAGCAGATATTTCGGAAGTAATCTCTTCTTTATTCATCGATATATTGGAAAATTCTAATGGATCAAAAATAAAAAACATCGGTGACACCAGTCATAAACAAATAGAAGTTTGGAACGAAATTCCAGAAATCCATCCGGCAAAAGAATTGATCAACTCACTTGCCTCAATCATTCCAAACGAAGAACATTTTGTCGTAACAGATGTTGGGCAACACCAAATGTGGGTTGCACAGTATTATCCATTTCCAAATCCCAATACATGGATCACATCTGGTGGGCAAGGAACAATGGGTTTTGGACTACCTTCATCGATCGGTGTATCATTGGCGAACCCAAATAGAACTGTTTATTGTTTCACTGGTGATGGATCGATTATGATGAATTTACAAGAGTTGGCGACACTCAAAGAAGAAAGTCTAAATGTAAAAATCATTTTGATGAATAATGGACATTTAGGTTTGGTAAAACAACAACAAGATTTGTTTTATGGAAATGTTTATTCTGGTTCTAAATTTCATTATCACCCCGACTTCTCTATGTTAAGTGAGTCGTTTGGAATTCCTTACATGATTTGGGAAAAAGATCAAAATGATTCTGAATTAGAAACTTTATTAGGGCATGATGGACCCGCTTTTGTGGAAATCAAAATTCCATCCGATTGGGGAGTGTATCCATTTGTTCCAGGTGGAAAGTCAAACCAAGAATACATTTTGGAATTAGTAAAAACATAAACCAGAACTCCCATAGAATTGGATTCTTTTCTATGGGAGTTTCAGTTGAAATTAGATGGCTTTATTCCCTCGTTCGCCACTGCGGATGCGGATCACTTCTTCTAATGGCATCACAAAAATTTTACCATCTCCAATTTTACCTTCCGGTCCAGTTTTTGCTGCTTTTAATATCGCATCGACTGTTGGTTTTACAAATTCATCATTCACTGCAATTTCCAAACGAACTTTTCTGAGTAGGTTCACTTGGTATTCGTGTCCACGAAATACTTCTGTTTTCCCTTTTTGTTGGCCATAACCTTGCACATCACTCACTGTTAAACGATAAATTTCATTTTTAGTTAGTTCGTTTTTAACTTCTTCTAATTTGTGTGGTTGTATAATTGCTATTACTAATTTCATATTGATTACCTTATATCATATCCTTTTTCACCATGAATCTCTTGGTCGAGACCAGTGATTTCTTTATCTTCTTCGATTCTAAAGCCAACTGTTTTCTCAATTACAAATGCTATGAGATATGAGACGACAAAAGAATAAAAACCAGTGGCAATCACGCTGATAATCTGAGCCATCATTTGGCTTTCGAATGTCATTCCTTCTGCTAATTCCAATGCGAATATACCAGTTAATATGGCACCAAATGCTCCACCTGCACCGTGGATACCAAATGCATCTAATGTATCATCATACTTTAGTTTACCTTTTAATAGAATCGCTAAATAGCAAATAGGTGAAACGAGTAAACCCATAATAAGGGCTCCTTTGACTCCTACAAAACCAGAAGCCGGTGTGATGACAACTAGACCTGCAACAATTCCAGACGCTGCACCAAGTGCTGTCGCTTTTTTTGTATGATACCATTCAATGAGTAACCAACTTGCACCGGCCGCTGCAGGAGCAATTAAAGTGACTAAAAAAGCACGTGCAGCAAGTCCATTCACAGCAAGGCCAGATCCAGCATTAAAACCAAACCAACCAAACCATAACAATCCGGAGCCAAGCAATGTGTACGTCATGTTATTGGGATGGGTGAGGAGACCTGCATCACCTTTTCGTTTTCCTATCACAATTGCAGCTGATAAACCAGCAATACCCGAAATTAAATGTACAACAGTCCCACCTGCAAAATCTAAGGCATTCATTTTAAATAACCAACCTGAATCTGCCCATACCCAATGTGCGACTGGATCATAAACTAACGTTGACCAAACGAGTATAAATAGAATATATGCTGAGAGTTTAATTCTTTCTGCGATCGCACCAGAAATTAAGGCTGGTGTAATCAAAGCAAACATACCTTGGAACAAAAAATGTACGTAAGTAGGGATTGTACCTTTCGTGGAATCAATGTTAATTCCATCCAAAAAAGCTAAATCAAAATTTCCAACAAATGGATTCTCACCTGAAAATGCAAAACTATAACCAAAAATTGTCCACTGTAATGTCATTACAATCATCGCAACAAAACTATGCATCATTGTGGATAAAACGTTTTTGGATCTGACAATTCCTCCATAGAATAAAGAAAGTCCAGGGATCATAAAAAAAACCAATGCAGAAGAAATCAACATCCAAGTGGTATCAGCTTTATCGATTGGGTTTGGTGTTGTTATTTCTGCATCTGCCATAAGGAGAGAGGGCAGAAAAAAGAGAAAACAAAGGAATACAGGCCTTAAGACCAGTTGTAAATTCATAAATAACTCCAAAGTTACTAGATTCAATTTCCGAAATAAAATTCGTATTATTTGGAATGGCTAGAGTATGAAAGCGAGTAAAAATCGCATTAAGATGAACTTTTTTTAAGAAAAATCGAACAAGTTGCGAACAGGTTTGCCGCTTGGTTTGGTTTGTGATAAGTGGATGGTATTGGGAGGCGGGTCTAGTTCCCCACCCAAATAAGGGCGGGGATACTAAATTCGCGCGGTATTGGTATAAAAAATCCATAAATTTATTGAAAAGTTTCCATAAAAAGAGTGAACAAAATTAAATTGTGCACAATCTAATATTTGAGCGAGGGCAAAAAATGGCAGAAGAATTTTACAAAATTAAGGTGAAACGAGGATCCGAAGAGATCCCGATGGAACAATTTAAAGATAAAGTATTGTTAATTGTGAATACAGCAAGCCAGTGTGGTTTTACTCCTCAATACAAAGGCTTACAAGAAACGTATGATCGTTGGAAAGGCAAAGGGTTGGAGATTTTGGCATTCCCATGTAACCAATTTGGAGAACAAGAGCCAGGTTCTGATGCAGAGATCAAACTTTTTTGTGAGAAAACATTCTCAACTACATTTCCAATCTTTTCCAAACTTGAAGTGAATGGACCGAATACCGATCCTCTTTATTCCCATTTAAAGAAGAATGCGCCTGGTATCTTTGGATCATTAGATATTAAATGGAACTTCACGAAATTTTTAGTTGATAAAAATGGAAACGTTGTTAAGCGATACGCTCCAATCACGAAACCAGAAGCAATTGAAAAGGATATTGAAAAACTTGTCCAAGGCTAAGGCATACAAAGAAGAGGTTCTTTTATTAAAGAATCAAATTTGTTTTTCGATGTATTCATCTATGCATCGATTGATGAAACTCTATCGTCCGCTTCTAGCGGACATAGGGTTAACTTATCCACAATATATAGTTATGCTTGTTATGTGGGAAGAAAAAGAAATTACGGTCACTAAACTTGGGGATAGGTTACAACTGGATTCAGGAACATTGACTCCACTTCTGAAAAGATTAGAAAAAAGTGGTCAAATACAAAGGACAAGAAGTTTAGAAGATGAACGGGTTGTTGTTTTGACGCTTACAAAAAACGGAAAACTTCTCCGCGAAAAGGCAAAATCCATTCCAGAACAAATCTTTTGTTTATCTGGAATCGAAGAAAGCCAAGCGATGCAATTAAAAACGATTCTAGATGAGTTTGGAAAAGATTATAAATAACAAAAATCGAAAGTTTAAACTTACAATTGGATGTAAACGAAGGCAGTGAAGTCACTTATCCATTCTCTCCACATTCGCACTTGAAGTTTTGTAATTAGTCACATTTCAATTGAAATTTTCTCCAATTCCAAATTGGAAACGTAATAGAACCATATCTAATCGCAGAACTCATTTTTACCTCGTTCGAAACGCGAACTTTTTGGAATTAAAAAATGGAATCATCGTATCCTGCGTTACAAACCAGCGAACTTATGATATATGGAAGCCATTGGGTGGCGGGTGGATAACCCCACCCAGTTCAATACGGGCGGGGAACTATACCTTCCAAGCCCCTCCAAACCGACTTGCCCCCAAAACCATCCCAATACAATCTGAAACAATGGATCTAAACTCAATCAATCTCAGACGGTTCCATTTTCATTATTTTACGTATTTGATTCTTTTATTCATTCTAAGTCTCCCGCTAACAATTCGTTTGGTGGAAGATGGATATCGAATTTTATTTTATATGGGAGGTGCCATTTCCTTTTCTGTGCAAATGGCCATCTTACAATTAAGATTTTTACCACGTAAAATCCCTGCTTTGTCAGAAAGTGGCTTCCCGCTTTTCACAGTATTTCTCTCGTTTTTTCTGAATTTAGGCATTTTAACTGCATTCCAGGTCTTAGAGTACCCTTTTGAGGCAACTTCTGGATTTTTAATTGCCTATTTCGTCCACCTTCTTTTCCTTGTATTTGCGAGCTATTTCAGTGGAAAATAAGTCTAAATATCGGTTTTTTTTATCATTTTTATTAGTTTTTTCCCTTAGTTTTACGAATGTTTTTGCAAACGATTCGGAAGGGCACAGCTCTGATGAGGGCTTCGATTTCAGCGAAGTGATGGCACACCATTTAGGTGACGCTCCTATCTTCCCATTGAACTTTGGTGGCACAATTGTTACAGAAGGCCAACCTGGATTTGATGCTGAAAATCACGATGTCTTCGTAAACCATGACGGTGTGAAGTACCACTACCTTGGTGGTCTTGACCTTCACATCACCAAACGAGTGACCATGATGTGGATTGCTTGTTTTTTTATGTTCCTTGTTTTTATCCCAGCAGCCAATTTGATCTCTAAGAACCCTAAGAAGGTTCATAATAAATTCACTTCGGGTGTAGAAGCGTTTGTGAGTTACTTGAAAGAAAATGTTGTGGATTCCTCTCTGGATCACCATGGACATTCTTATTATCACTACATCTTCTCTTTGTTTTTCTTTATTCTTTTCTGTAACTTGTTTGGTCTTATTCCTTCGATCGGAGAGCTAACAGTTGCAGCTTCTGATGGACTTGTGGCTCTTGGTGTTTTCGAACACACTCCACATTCTCTTCATACATTCGGAGAAATTTGGTCTGGCATCACACCAACTGGGGACATTAGTGTTACCCTTTCTCTTGCATCCATCACCTTACTCACAATCTACGGAACTGCATTTTCCTACCAAGGAATTTCGTTCGTCGCACACGCAGTTCCTAAGGGAGTTCCACTTCTACTTTGGCCATTAATGTGGGCTTTGGAATTCATTGTAACTCACGTTGCTCGCTCTTTTGCGTTAACAATGAGGTTACTTGCCAACATGACAGCAGGACACGTTATGATCCTTGCGTTACTTGGTTTTATCTTTATGAGCGAAAGTTGGCTCATTGCACCTGTATCTGTTCTCAGTTCAGTGCTCATCTACTTTTTAGAACTTCTTGTAGCCTTTTTACAAGCGTTCATTTTCTCTCTGCTCACAGCCGTTTTTATCGGAACTGTGATGCATAGACATTAAGATTGGTTTTATTTATATTATAAAACACACAGGAGTGAAACGAAAACAATGGAATTCGGTTTAGGATACATCGCAGTAGGACTCGCAGCAGGACTTGCATTACTTGGTGCAGGAATCGGTATTGGTAGAATTGGTGGATCAGTGGCAGAAAGCATTAGCCGCCAACCAGAAGCAGCGGGAAAGATCCAACTCGTTCTTTACGTAGCAGCAGGTATGATTGAAGGGGCAGCACTTTTCGCAGTGGTAATCGCTCTTCTTATCGCGCTCAAACTCAATGGCTCAATTGACAAAACAATTGGTGCTGGTGCCACTAAAGTAGAACAAGGACAATAGTCTTGGTACTCCTCGCGGCTTCCGGCTTCAATTTGCTGAAAGTCAATCCGGGTCTGGTCATCTGGACCCTGGTCACTTTCTCAGTTGTTGTCTTCGTTCTTAAAAAATTTGCATGGGACAAGATCCTTCATGCTCTCGAAGAACGTGCTTCCGGCATCCAAGGTGATATCAACAAAGCGGAATCTCTTCGTGTTGAAGCAGAAAAGTCTTTAAAAGAATACAAAGACCAACTCTTCAAAGCAACCGAAGAAGCACACAGAATTGTCGATGAAGCTAAGAAAGATGCAGTTGCTCTCCGCACAAAATTGACGGAAGAAGCACACAATGAAGTAAAAAGTATTAAAGACAATGCTGTTCGAGAGATCGAACTTGCTAAAGGCAGAGCCTTGTCTGAGTTACAAAACCAAATTGTGGAAATGTCCGTTCTCATCGCGAGTGAGATCTTGGAGAAACAATTGAAGAAGGAAGACTATGCTTCCTTTGTCGAAAAAGAGATCGCAAAACTCGATAAACTTAAAATAAAATGAGTCTGAACCAAATTTCAAAGGTTTACGCAACGGCACTTTTAGAGTTAGCTCAAGAAACTAACTCACTTGAGTCAACGGAAGAGGAATTATCAAGTTTAGTTGATATTTTCTTTTCCGATGACACAATCCGCCATTATTTTCTTTCTCCGTTAGTTGATCCTTCCGAGAAAGAACAAACTGCCGCAAAGTCAGTTCAAGGGAAGGCATCAGAAATTGTTGCCAACTTCATTACACTTGTGGTTCGTAAAAATCGTTTCCTTTACTTAAAGGATATTCTGGAAGATTATCGTACGGGTGTAGACCGACTTAGAAATCGTAGTTCCCTTCGTATCGTTTCCAAAGAATCTTTGGGCAAAGAAGCAGTGGATCGAATCACGAAGTCCATCTCTTCCAAGTTCGGACGCGATGTTCGTGTCACAGAGCATATGGATCCAGCACTCATCGGTGGATTCAAAATCTATATAGACGACTTTTTAATCGATGCCTCAATCCGCGCAAAACTTGCAGGAACTAGAGAGGCTCTCCTCCAAAAGAAAATCCCAGTCGGAGCATTTGAATGAAAATTAAAACAGACGAAGTAACGTCGGTACTAAAACAAGAAATTAAAAACTTCAAGAAAGACCTTCAAGTTGAAGAAGTCGGAACAGTTCTCGAAGTCGGGGACGGGATTGCGAGAGTTTACGGTCTCACAAACGTAATGTCAGGAGAGCTCGTTGAATTCCAAAACGGAGTTCGAGGCCAAGCCTTCAACTTAGAAGAAAATTCAGTTGGGGTTGTTATCTTTGGTGATTATATTAAAATCGAAGAAGGTTTCACCGTTAAACGTGTGGGAAAAATCTTCGAAGTTCCAGTGGGACCAGAACTTCTTGGTCGAGTGCTTAACCCTCTAGGGGAAGTGATCGACGGAAAAGGACCACTCAACGCGAAAAAAACAAGACCTGTTGAGTCTCCAGCTCCTGGTATTGCGATGAGAAAATCAGTTCATGAACCAATGCAAACAGGTATCAAAGCGATTGACGCAATGATCCCAATTGGACGTGGACAAAGAGAGCTCATCATTGGTGACCGCGGAACAGGAAAAACTTCCATCGCAATCGACACCATCATTAACCAAAAAGGAAAAGGTGTGATCTGCGTTTATGTAGCGATTGGACAAAAAGCATCTACTGTTGCTTCCACCATCGAAATGTTACGCGAAAAAGGTGCGCTTGAGTATACGATCATTGTATCGGCTAACGCATCTGAACCTGCTCCTATGTTATACATTGCACCTTATTCTGGTGCGACAATGGCTGAATACTTCATGTATGAAGAAGGGAAAGCAACTCTCGTTGTTTATGATGACCTTTCTAAACAAGCCGTTGCTTACCGACAAATGTCACTCCTTCTTCGCCGCCCACCAGGTCGTGAAGCATATCCTGGGGACGTATTCTACCTTCACTCTCGCCTCCTTGAAAGAGCAGCGAAACTAGATGATAAATTCGGTGGTGGGTCTATGACAGCACTTCCAATCATTGAGACACAAGAAGGGGAAGTTTCTGCCTACATTCCAACAAACGTAATTTCCATCACTGATGGTCAGATTTACCTCCAATCCAACCTTTTTGCATCGGGTCTTCGCCCTGCGGTGGATGTGGGAATTTCTGTATCACGGGTTGGATCTGCAGCGCAAATCAAAGCGATGAAAAAAGTTGCAGGAACACTTAAGTCAGATTTGGCACAGTTCCGTGACTTAGAAGCGTTTGCGCAGTTAGGAACAGAACTAGACCCAGTGACACAAGCTCAGCTTGATCGTGGTTACCGAGTTCTTGAAATTCTCAAACAACCAAATAACTCTCCAACTCCAGTTGAAGAACAAGTGATTTCGATCTTCGCTGTGACAAAAGGTTTTATGGATACAATTCCTACTGCAAAAGTAAGAGAATTCGAAGCCTTCCTCTTGAAAACAATGAGAGAGCAACACGCAGAAATTTTGGAAGAAATCAGAACTGCAAAAGAAGTGAAACAAGAAGCAGCTCTGCAAAAAACAATCAAATCGATTGTAGAACATTTTTTAGCAAAGAATAACTAAGGGGAAAGATCTTGGCGACACCGCGTGAGATAAAAAAGAGGATTAACTCGGTTAAAAACACGAGAAAAATCACTCGAACCATGGAGATGGTCTCCACGGCTAAGGCAAAAAAAGCCACTAACAAAGTGAATGCGGCAAAACCATATGCCGACTTAACACGTGAGTTAGTATCTTCTTTGTCTAGCCTTGCAGGGATCATTCACAGCCCTTACTTAAGGAAGCCGGACAAAATCCGTAAGGTAGCTATCCTTGCAATCGCCGCAAACCGTGGGTTATGTGGTGGTTTTAACTCCAACCTTCTTCGTATGGTGAAAAACCGTATCGAAGAGTTGAAGTCAAAAGGTGTGGAAGTAGAAGTCCATGCTGCAGGGAAAAAAGCGATCTCTTTCTTTAAATTTGCTAAAGTTGAATTGGTAACATCATACACCAACATCGATGACAAAGCCGGAAGTAAAGAAGCAAACGATCTTGCTTCTTATTTTATGGAACGTTTTGCCAACGAATCGGTGGATTCTGTTGAAATCATTTCCACTCATTATTATTCAGCAGCCAATCAAAAACCTGAGATCACGTCTGTTCTTCCGCTTCAAATGGAAGAATCGGGTTCCAAGGGTTCTTCTGGTCCAGAAGTGTTATACGAACCAGATCCAAAAACCATCTTAGAAAACTTACTTCCAATGGTGATTAAAACAACTTTTGTTAAAATCATTTTGGAGTCAGTTGCTTCCGAACACATTGCACGTAGAGTGGCGATGAAAGCAGCTACAGATGCCGCTGGTGAGATGATTAAACTTCTGACTCGCGGTTACAACCGAGTTCGTCAGGCAAAAATTACGCAGGAAATTTCAGAAATCGTAGGGGGAGCGGAAGCCATCTCCTAACAAAGGTCTTTCGGAGTATATATGAATAAAGGTAAAATTAAACAAATCATCGGTTCGGTATTGGACATCAGTTTTGATTCCGGGAATATGCCTGAGATCTACAATGCCGTAGAGATTCAATCGAAAGTAAACGGCAAAGACGTTACCATCACTGCAGAAGTGCAACAACACATCGGAGACAACACAGTTCGTGCGATCTCCCTTCAATCCACAGACGGTTTAAAACGTGGTTTGGAAGTGGTTGATACTGGGATTCCAATCTCTGTTCCAGTAGGAACAAAAACACTTGGTAGAATTTTTAACGTCCTCGGTGAGGCAATCGATGAACTCGGTGACCTTCCAAAAGACGTAAAGAAGATGCCAATCCATAGAAATGCTCCTTCTTACGAAGAAATTAAACCTAAAACTGAGATCTTTGAAACAGGGATCAAGGTAATCGACCTTCTTGCTCCTTACATCAAAGGGGGAAAAACTGGACTCTTCGGTGGTGCTGGGGTTGGTAAAACCGTTCTTATCCAAGAGCTCATCAATAACATTGCGAAACAACATGGTGGTTACTCTGTGTTCGCTGGTGTGGGTGAAAGAACTCGTGAAGGAAACGACCTTTGGAATGAAATGAAAGAATCTGGGGTAATCGACAAAACAGTACTTTGTTTTGGTCAAATGAACGAACCTCCAGGTGCACGTCTTCGTGTGGCTCTTTCTGCATTAACAATGGCAGAAAACTTCCGTGATGAGTCAGGATCTGATATCCTTCTATTCGTTGATAACATCTTCCGTTTCTCACAAGCAGGTTCTGAAGTATCGGCCCTTCTTGGTCGTATGCCATCTGCGGTAGGATACCAACCAACTCTTTCCACAGAGATGGGGGGATTACAAGAACGAATCACTTCCACAACAAGAGGTTCCATTACTTCTGTGCAAGCGATCTACGTTCCTGCCGACGACTTAACTGACCCGGCTCCTGCAACTGCGTTTACACACTTAGATGCAACTACAGTTCTTTCTCGTGCGATTTCTGAAAAAGGGATTTACCCTGCTGTGGATCCACTCGATTCCACATCACGGATCATGAACCCTCAAATCGTTGGGGAAGAACATTACAACACGGCGCGTGAAGTACAAAGAATTTTACAACGTTATAAAGACCTTCAAGATATCATTGCAATCCTTGGTATGGACGAACTTTCTGAGGATGACAAAATCCTTGTGGCTCGTGCTCGTCGTTTGGAAAAATTCCTTTCTCAACCATTCCACGTGGCAGAACAGTTCACGGGTCGACCTGGTAAGTATGTGAAGTTAGAAGATACCATTCGTTCCTTCAAAGGAATCATTGAAGGTAAGTATGACACTCTTCCAGAACAAGCATTCTACATGGTCGGATCGATTGACGAAGTGATCGAAGCGGCGAAACAACTCAAAGGTTAATTCGGATGAGTAAAGAACTGACTTTAACAGTCATCTCGCCGGACAAAATCCTTTACCAGGGCAAGGCAGAATCAGTGATTCTGCCAGGTTCTGTGGGTTATTTTGGAATTTTACCTGGGCATGCAACCCTTGTGTCACAACTCGATTTTGGCCTCATTAAGTTGCATACAGCAGGAAAAGAATTCCGAATCGCCATTGATGGTGGATTTTGTGAAGTGAGAAATGACCAAATCCGAGTGCTCACGGAAGGTGGGGATTCTGAAGACGATTTGTCTCATGACCACGCCATCGAGCTCTTACAAGAAGCAGAATCTCTCCCAACCTCGAAAGAGAAAGAAAATCTCCTAAAGAAAGCAAAAGTTCGCATTTTACTGCACGAACGTTAATTTTTTTCCCCCCTTCTTGCCGAAAATAAACCAGAGGGGGATTTCCTTTGAATCCAATCTGGCTCAGACGAATGGTATTCTTTATTGTAATATTGTCTGGATTGGTAATCTTAAAGGAAAACCCTGATTTGCGAAAAAGAATCTATTCGGAAGCACCAATCCGTGTTAAAATTGAGGGACCCGTAGTGAATCCCGGAATTTATACACTAGATGCAGGTTCTAATGGAAACGATTTAATAGGGATCGCTGGTGGAACATTACCAGGGGCGCAAATCAAACTGGAGGACAGTATCTTGGAACAACCGTTAGAGGATGGCCAGATACTAAAATTGGGAAAACGGTAATCGAGGCGAATGGCGGATCAAGAACAGAATCAAAACGAAGATCTAGAAAACATCGAACCTATACTCGATGAAGACTCGTTTTCATTAGATTTGGATGATTTTGATATTGGTGAAGATGATTTAGATGTATCACCAGGAATTGAAGCACCAAACTTAGATGATATTTCCGCTTTTGACGATGAAGATGAATCAATTTCTGATTTAGTTGCTTCATCTGATGATTATGATGATATACTTGATATTGATTTAGACTCTGACTTAAATTTACTCGGGGAAGAAGATCCCATTTTGCATGATGAAGACATACATGCAGATTTTTCAGATTACGAAGAAGAATCCGAAAAAGACAATCATCCTAAACAACCAACAAATTCACAAAAAAAGCAATCCATTGATTTGGATGATGAAGATTTAGAATTAGAATTTGATGATGATTTAATAGATCTCGATAAAGAGATTGAATCTATTTTAAATGGTGAAGATGGAATTTTAACTTCCAAAAAACAACCTACTTCACATGACGAAGAAGAAGATGGTCCAATATCTCTTTCATTAGAAGAATTGGAAAACATCACAGGTTCTCTTCCAGAAGAAGAACATTCTGGATTACCAAATCGTGATCAAAACTTCCAAGACAATTTTGACGCAGAAAATACACTCATCGATGAACACTCAGATTTAGATCTTGATTTAGATGATTCAGAGATTGATACAACACTTGCCTTTGACGAAGAAGGCAAACCTCAATTTGATTTAACAGACTACGACAATGAAGAAACATTTGTCCCTCAAGACGATTTGGGACCTGGCGGAGACGAAGAAACTAGTTTCACATCACTCGTTGACCCAGAAGAAGAAGAATTATTCGGGCATAACAAAGAAGATGAAAATCTTACTCTATCAGATGAAGAACTAGGTAGCATACTCGGTGCTGGCGGCGAAGCAAGTTTAGAAGAAACATTAGCTTCCGAAGAAGAGTTTTTAGCTACTGATGATCACGAAGATTTACCAAGTTTTACAGACGAGGAGAGTGGTTTTGATCTGTTAGGTGGTGAGTTTGAGCCTGCTGAAAATGATGAAACCACATCAGAAGAAGAAGACGGTCCACTTACTCTTTCTTTAGAGGAATTGGAAAATATCTCAGGTGAAGCAATTGCAGAAGATATGGAAGATACAAGTTCTGATCTGCTCAGTGAAGAAATAGAAGATGAATCCATCACATTAAGTGCAGACGAACTTGGAAGTATCATCGCCAATGATCCAATTGATGAAGATGAATCTGATGAAGAGCATCATGAATTGGATACTGATTTAGGTGATGATTTTGGATTTGATTTTGGCGAACCTGAATCTGATATTTCCGAACCATCTGTTGAAGGATTGGAAGGGGAAATGGAAGGATTTGAATCTTCTTCGGAAGAAGAAGAGGAAGGACCAATTGCACTTTCTTTAGAAGAACTTGATTCCATTGCAGCTGAGGCTGAAGAAGTTTCAGACGAAGAATTAGTAGATAGTTTAGACCGCGCTCCACTTCCATACGAAGAAGACCTAACACCTAAATCTGACCTATTGGCAGAAGTGGAAGAAGACGAATCCATTGCACTTTCAATGGAAGAGTTAGAGAACATTACAGCGACTGAAGAAGAAGATGATTCTTCTACCCATGGTGGTGCACCTGATCTCGAAGCAGAAATCGAACAAGAAGACGTCACACTTTCTCCAGAAAGTTTAGATGCAATCCTCGGTGAGGAACTTCCAGGGGAAGGATTGGAAGACATTGCCAATTTACCTGAAGAGGAGGAGTTTACTCTTTCTGAACAAATTGATGAAGAACCGATAGCTGATTTCAATTTAGAACCAACAGAAGAAACTTCTACTTCAGAATTTGACTTAGAACCGATAGAAGACATCGACTTAGTGGAACATGAAGGAGAATCTGATTTTGGTGATCTTTCTTCTGACGTTACCATCGATGATAGTTTTGACCTAACTCATGATCTCTCCCAAGAAGTAAGAACTCCAACTCTTGCTTCAGATGATTCGGAAGAATTTGAGGTTGATTTAGATGAGTATGCTATGGAGGGAAAACTCTCTCCTTTGGAAGAATTACGTAAATCTGACGTATCTGCACCTGCAGCCAACAAAGAATCGGAAGATGCATTTGCAGAAGCGGGAGGTGATCATTTATCAGTTGGTGATCGTAAAAAAGTTCTCGGTTACCTAGATAACTTACTTGGGAATTTACCTGATGAAGTCATTCGAGAATTCTCTAAGTCACAATACTTTGAGTTATACAAAAAAATGATGAAAGAACTGGAGTTATAAAGTGGGACTTCTTGATCGTGCCGAAGAGATTAAAAAAACTTCGGAAACAAAAGTAACCCAAACTCCTTCTTCAAAAAAAGACACTCCATCCTTACTAAAAAAAGCGGAACATTTTCGAGAAGAAGATCCTTCTCTAAGTCAAAATGTTTCCGAATCCATTCCTGTTTCTGACACCGACTCAGATTGGTTAGATGAGGCAATCTCAGATTCACTTGCGACTGAAATTGGTGATTTACCAAGTCCAGATGGGGAAGAAGAATTTGACTTAAGTGATATTCCTGAACTTACAGATTCAGATTTTGGTGATTTAAGTGAAAGCCACGAGGATTGGAGAGAAAATCCAATTTCAAATTTAGAAGATGATTTGGATTCTTTACATGAAGAATCAAATCCATATGAACCAGTTGCATCAGATCCAGATTTAGATTCTGAATTAGAACCAGATCATGATTCGAATCATGAAACCGAAATTCCAGAAACTGAAGAATTGCAAGAACCATCAGCACGACCAAACAGCGAGGAAGAACCTGGGTTAGGTGACGATTTGATTGATCGTGATTATCATGATGATTTAAATGTGCCTGATGCACCTCTACCCGAAGTGAATCTTTTTGATGAATGGGAAAATGAGGCAAAAAAAGAAGCCTCAAAACAACCATTACGACCAGCTAAAGAAGATCCAGCTCCAATCGGTGAAGAAGTATTATTCGATGATGAATCTGATTTTGGAACGGCACCAATGGCATATCATTTGGCTTCCAAAAAAAGAATTGAGAATTACCAAGCAATCTTTGAGATCACAAAAGAAATTGCTTCTTCAAAAGAATTTTCAGATTTTTTTGATAATTTAGTCTACAGTTTAATTGGACAAGTAGGTTGTCACTCCGTAGTCATCTTAACTTCAACAAATCCTAAAAATACAAAATGGGAAGCGGTCGCTGCGCAAGGGATCACTTCAAAAGATGCTTGGTATCTCTCTCCAGGAGATGAAATTTATGCTAGGATTTCTGACTCGGAAACTGTCATTTATGCCGGAGAATTTAAATCTTCAAGATTGCCAAATCGAGAATTAAACTTATTAAATGAAATGGGTTCAGAGATTCTTGTCCCGATTCGACATGGTGAAAAATGTTTCGGAGTATTATCACTTGGGAAACTCATCAATGGTGAAGAGTATATCACAGATGATTTAGAATTTGCAAAAATTGTTGGTGATATTGCGGGATCAGTATTTGAGAGAGTATCCGAATTTGAATCGATTAATGAAGAATTAGTACATGCAAAAGAAGTGATAGAAATCAATGAATCGGTTCTCCAGTTTGCGAGGGATTTTTCGAAAGTACGCAAAATGGATGAAGCTTACGATTTTTTAATCGATAATATCAAAAACAAATTGGGTGTTAAGCAGTTCTCTTTCTTGGTATTAGATTCTGAGACTAGATCCGATTATATTGTTTTTGGATCCAATTTTATTTTACCTGAAAGGACAAAAGATTTCCGACTCAGTAAGGATTCTGATATTGTTGGTATGGTTTCCAATGTATCGGGAGTATACAAACTTGAAAATTTCCGAGAAGATGCGGAACTCAAATCGATTTTTACAAATGACGAATTGGGAATCATGAGTGAATTTACAATTCTACCGATTATCAACCTGAATTGGTTAGTTGGCATGGTTATCATCCATTCTACTGGAACTGCTTGGATTGATACAACACGTGATGTGGCAGTTTCGATGCTTGAAACATCAGCTCCTGTTTTTGCTAACCTACTCATTTTGCAAGAAAAAGAAGCACTATTCCGTAATCCATTTAATCCATTGGAAACTCGTATCCTTGCTGAAATGGAAAAAGCATCCAGTCTAAAGGCATCTTTTACTGTTTCTTTATTTAAAATTCAAAACGTATCTCGAATGATCCATTTGGTTGGAACAGGTACTTTTGCAAGATACGCAGATACTCTACGAAAAACGATGATGGATCATATCAGTGAATTGGATTTTTTCACAAGGGTAGGACAAGGAAAATTTGTTTTAGTTCTTCATGGGAAAGACAAAGAAGAAACCGATGTTGTGATTAAAAAAATCAAGTCTTCCTTTGCTAAAAAAGAAGAAACAATCATCGGAAATTTCCGAGCAAGTTACAGAGTTTTGACTTTAGCATACCCTCATGATACCAAAGACAAAAACCAATTTTTAGAAATGGTAGAGGAAGCATAATTTACCTTTGTGTTATTTAACTCACTCACTTTTGTTTTACACTTTTCTCTTTTTTACATCATTTATTTTTATTCTACCTTCACTATTCGCAAAACGATATTAATCATTTTTGGATTGTACTTTTATTCACAGTGGGGGATAGAAGGAACACTCTTACTTATACTTTCTATCATTTTCAATTTTTTAATTGGTATTCTCATTGATTCAAATGTATCGAAACTTCGTAAGCGAATCTTTGTATTTGGAATTGTCGCCAATGTCCTGTATTTGGGAGTTTTTAAGTATTTTTTGTTTGTATGGGGAATCTTTTCTGATCTGCAAGTTGAATTTGGAGGACAATCTCCTCTTTGGAAACCAAATCTATTATTGCCAATTGGGATCTCTTTTTATACTTTCCATAACATCAGTTATTTGATCGAAGTGTATGATAATAGAATCAAAGTATGTAAAAACTTTTTTACTTTTGTTTTGTATGATTTATTTTTCCCATTATTATTACTTGGACCTATTGAGAGACCGGGCAATTTAATCCCACAATTTGAATCTGAAAGATTTATTTCAAAAGAAAAAATTTGGAATGGTCTTTCTCTATTTTGTTTCGGAGTTTTTATCAAATCAAGCATTGCTGATCCTTTGTCTCGTTATGTGGGAACTATGGCAAATTCCTTTGATTCTTTAGAGCCTGGTATCTTATGGATTGTCGCACCAAGCATAGCATTCCAAGTGTATGCAGATTTTTTTGGTTATTCGTTATGTGCCATGGGCCTTGCTGAAATGTTAGGTTTTGAGCTCATGAATAATTTTAAGAGACCATTCTTTTCATCCAACCCATCTGAATTTTGGTCAAAGTGGCATATTTCTCTCTCAACATGGTTACGTGATTACGTTTATATTAAGTTAGGTGGAAATCGGCATGGATTTTTCAGAGAGAATTCCAATTTATTATTGGTTTGGTTTCTTACTGGGATCTGGCATGGGGCCGGATACGGTTTTATCATTTGGGGATTGTATTTAGGAATTTGTCTGATCCTATATCGAATTCTGAAACATCTTGGTTTCACTCAATTCCAAAATCCATTCTTAAAAGTCTTGGGTATTCTTTTTACTTTTTATAGTTTTTCATTGGGCCTTCTTTTATTTCGTATCAATTCGCCTTCCGAATCATTAATCATTATTAAAAACTTACAACACATACCACATCCTTCCTTCGTTCCGTATTCACTCATTTTTATCATCTTACCTTTAGTTTTATTTGATGTTTGGCAAGAGTGGAAGGGAACGGAAAGACCTAGTTTTTTTGTGAATGAAAAACCATATGTATTTGGTTTTTTGTTTGTGATTGGATTCTGTTGGTTTTCGATAGTTTCACCTTTTGCAAAAGAAGATTTTTTCTATTTTCAATTTTAAACGGACTATATCACACTCTTTAGAAAATTATCCAATGAAACTTCGATTTTTAATCCTTCTCTTATTTGGTATTTCCTTACTGATGCATTTTACATGGAAGTTTTTAGTTCCTTATTGTGATACAACATCCATCTACTGGTACTTTGCAAAGGACCGAAACTGGAATCCAAAAACAAAAATATTAGTTTTAGGTGATAGTCAGATTGTAAGTGGAATTTTACCAGAAACAATTGCAGAGATTGAATCTGTGCAATTAGACGAAGTTTTATTCTTACCAAAACCAAGCCAACAACCAGAAGGTATTTTGTCTGATACTCTTAGCATAGCCGATAAACTTCCCAATCTAAGAAAAGTGTATGTTAACATCTCTCCTCTCAATACAAGTAAAAATTCCATAACAGATGCGCACAAACAATTGTATTATTCTTTTGGCAATTTTGAATTTCATCATATAACAGAACCTTTGTTAAGGAAGGCTTATTTTAGCAACCTAGCAGATCTAAGTTGGAAGTTTGTCATCCAAATGTTTCCTTATTTTGGACTCAGTTCCAATATGAATCGAATTTTTTATGATCCAATTGTGAGGGAGGATTTAACAAGAAGAAGGTTTGAGTTTGATGCGATTCAAAAAAGTATGCGACTCAAAAGTGGTGCTTGGATATGGAAATCAATCAGTGATGATCCAACTTTAATGGAAGGTGACGAGTTCCCAAATTTGAATACAACAATCCTTGCTGGGAAAAGAGAGTTATCAATTCAATTGTGGGTCCAAACATTGAAAGAATGGGAAAAACAGAAGTTAGATGTTGTCATTCTTAGAATTCCTTTTTCGCCCCAAATGGAAATGGATTTGGTAAATAAGAATGCAAATGGAGTTACGGATTCATTATTTGATTGGGTGGAAAGAACTCACTTCAAAAATCGTAGGGTCGTTTTTGATTTTAGATCTGTATTTTTAAAAGACTATGGATACTTTGCAGATTTAACGCACCTCAACCAGAAAGGTAGAGATGCTTTTGGAAACTTGTTAAAAAAAAGCTTACTTAATCACACCAACTCGTCTGCCGAGGGCATGTAAGTTGATCCCCCAACCAATGCCAAGGAATTGTTTTGGTGTAAGAATTTCTTCTGTGCTTGGATCCCAAATATCTTTCACGAACGCTTCCGCAGAGATTTCAGTTCCGTAAGGAATTCCCCAGAAATTTTTATCTTCTTTGTATGACATAGTGCCCCCTCAATTTAACAAAGTTTAGGATTTTGAGGATTCTACCATAGTATAAAATTCTTGGAAATGGTAAGTTGAATCATGGGGACCAGGGCAAGCTTCTGGGTGGTACTGCACCGCCATAACAGGTAAACCTTTGGTTTTTAGGCCAGCAACTGTATTGTCAAAAAGATTGATCCGAGTGATGGGCATATCCGGAGAAGATTCACCTAACACATGGAAGCCATGGTTTTGTGAAGTGATTTCAATTTTTCCTGTTTCTTCATTTCGCACAGGGTGGTTCCCACCTCTATGACCAAATTTGAGTTTGGAAGTCTTTTTTCCCAGTGCAAGGCCAATGATTTGGTGGCCAAGACAAATCCCAAACAATGGTTTTTTTGCATCCATGATCGTTTTTGCTGATTGGATTGCATAATCTAATGGGGCAGGATCACCCGGGCCATTGGATAAGAAAAAAGCATCAAAACCATCTTTCAATAAATCCTCAGCTTTTGTTTTGGCAGGGAATACATGAACATTAAACCCAGCGGAATCAAGTAAACGTAAGATGTTACGTTTGATTCCGAAATCATAAACTGCTAGTTTGAATTTGCTTGGAGAATGTGCACCAAATACATACGGTTTTTCACATGTTACCACTTGAGCAAGGTCTTGGCCTTCCATACTCGGAGCATTTTTGACAGCTTCTAAAAAGGAATCTTCATACGTTTCACTGATAAAAATACCACAGTTCATGGCACCTGAATTGCGAATAATGCGCGTTAGTTTGCGGGTGTCAATCCCTTCGATGGCAGGCACTCCAAATCGGATTAAAAAATCACTGAGTGTTTCTTTGGATTGGAAATTGGAAGGTCGTTTGACATACTCTTTGACAATGAGACCAGAAGCTTGGATTCGATCTGATTCCATGTCGTCTGGGTTAATTCCGTAGTTCCCAATCATAGGGTAGGTAAGTGTGACAAGTTGACCTTTGTAGGAAGGGTCAGTTAGAATTTCCTGATAGCCCGCCATGGAGGTATTAAACACTACCTCGCCGATCGAATTCTTATTTGCACCGAAGGATCGGCCTTTCATGACCGTTCCGTTTGCTAAAACCAAAAAAGCCTGCATCAAATCCATTCCAAAGAATCATGCCAGGCTTGCGAACAAAAATTCATCAATCTTTTACATAATAACGTTTGATCCTGTCATACCTGTATTCCCCATCGATGGAGACGGTTTTCAATTGAGAAAGGGCATCTGCCATTTCCTTTGCTTCCATAGGACTAATTGTGAGGTAAAACCTCCTTCCTCTGACGAGATATACAATTTGCCCTGTTGTTGGATCTGCCTCTACCACCTGGCCCTGGAGGGTTTTGGTTTGGGAGGAACGACTGGGAGAATTCACTTGGTACTTTTGGAACACATGTGGTTTGCCCACGCAGAGCCAAGTATCGGAAGTGGGTGTACTTTGTGTCGCTTTCCCTTCTACGTGAAGGTTTCCTTTTTGTTTATTCCCAAAACTAAGGGACATGGTATCAGGATCACAATGGATGGTTCGTTCCCGTAAGTTAGTAGAATCTAAAAAGACAAAATGTGAGTTCTCACCTTCTGATTCCCAACTCAACAATTCGCCTGAAAAACGAATCACCTTTCTCTCTTTCGCAAATAGAGTGGTAGAAAAAAGAACAAAAAGCCAAAGGAATCTGCAAATAAGAAAAAGTTGTTTAGACCGGGTTAGACTCATTCGAAATTCCACATTTAACACAATTTTCGAGAAGATTTAACAATTTTATTTGACAAATCTTATGAGAAGCACTAGTTTCATTGCAATTGTCGGTATGAACGACTGCTCACAGTATTCGTTTGTCCGCAGGAATGAAAAAAATTCAGGAAACACTCACTAAGGAGTAATCATCAAATGCTGAAATCTCTACGCTTTGGAATGATGGGGTTCTTACTTATGTGCTTGGCTGGCAGCCTTAGCGCACAATCTGGTCCTCGTTCTTATTTTATGATCGGTCTTGGTATGCAATTTGACCTTGCACAACTCGGCGGAACAATTACGAAAGATGGTCTAGATTCTAGAAACCCACAATTGAGCGGAACTGGTGCTCCAACTGGTTCACTTCAAAAAGCTATTTATGCTGAAAACACTCTAATCAGTTTGAAACGAACAACTGGTGGTGCTGTTGGTGCAAAAACAAGCGGAGCTATGGTTGGTGGTAACGTAAACGTCGGTTACGAAAAAGAAGGAGTCTTCGGAGTTCCAAGTCTTTTTTGGAGAATCAACGTGAACTATACTACGAAAATCTCTGGTGGTGAAACATCTTCCACGGTTATGGGATACAAATGGTTAGACCAAGAGTGGCAATACACTGCTTGGACAGTTCCTACTTATTTAGGGATTAAATTATACAATGCTGCAAATGACACTGCTGTTTACGTCGGAGCAGGGGTAAACTACTTCCACGGATGGTGGGGAGTTTCTGGAACCATCAATAACCCAGGACTCCAAACTTTCGCGCCTGGAGTTTTAGGACCTGGTGGATCACTTCTTAGCGATGCTCCAAACCCTGGAATCAACAAAGAAAACGTACGTTTTGGTGCACACGGTTTTGGTTTAAACTGGCTTGTGGGTGCGCAAACAAAAGTAACTGACAAAGGTCACCTTTTCTTCGAATTAGAAACGATCCTTTCTGCAGGAATGGGCGTTGGTGGAGTTGCATCGGTTGGAGGAGCTTCCGCTCTTGCACCTTGGGTAGCTTACCCAGTGGTAATCGGTGGACAAACTTACCGCGTAGGTTACAAAATCGAAATTTAATCAGTTAATCACTGTTTAAGGAAAAAGCCGGTGTTGGATTCCAACTCCGGTTTTTTTTGTCCACAAACCCATCCGCTTTTTACAAAAACTCGTTTGTATTCTCCATTAAAATTCGAATCAATTCCAAATCTTTGGAAGTGATCGCATTTGTCTCATGTGTAAATAATTTAAGTCGGACTTTGTTATAAACATTCCAAATTTCTGCATGGTGGTCTAACGATTCCGATACGAATGCAAGTTTTGTTAAAAACAAAAATGCACTCGTAAAGGAAACAAATGAATGCTCAAAACTAAGATAAGAGAGTGTTTGTTCCTTTGTATACTTCCATTGAGGAAAATCCTTTAAGAAAGTTTCAATTGTTTCTTCATTCAATATTTGATTCGGTTGTTTCATTCTGTTTAGACTTCCTTTTATGGAATACAATTAAATACAAACCAAGTAAAATGAGAGTACCACCACCTAGTTTTTGTATGTCGATCGGTTCATTCATAAAAAATATACCAACAAACATCAAAAAAATTGGTTCAATGAGAAGAGTGGCATTTAGTTTACTGATAGGTAAATAATTATGTGCTTCAAAGTAAAAAGCTCTTCCTAAAAAATAACCAAGTAATGAACAGACCCCAAGGATAAATACGACTGAAAATTTAGGTACTAAAAAAGACCCGATACTAAGTGAATAAAAAAAGAAAAACACACATAACAACAATAAACGTAAGTAGGCATATTCTAAACCGAAAATTTCAGGGATGAATTTTTTAATTAAATAACTTTGAATCGCAAACAAAAAAGCACTGACCAGTATACAAATTGCTGCGAGCCAATGGATTTGACCCTCTAAGGTTGAGATGAAATATATTCCAAACATGGAAATGATGATCCCAAAGGTTTCTCTATATTTTAAGTTCTCACCAAGGAAAACAACTCCTAGTAAAACATTGTACAATACGGTTGTTTTGATGAGAATTGCCGCGGGTCCTAAGTCAGTTTGTTTTAAAGCATAATAGTATAAGATAATTCCCATGGCATTGGATAAAGTCCCAATGAGTAAAATTTTCCCATCTCGTTTAAACGTTAACATTACTTTTTTTCGGCGATGTGTTGAAGTCAGAAAATAAGGACTCACCACCAAAAAGGCAAATCCAACACCGAATAAGGCAGCCATTTCAGGAGATAAACTATATCTTCGAAATACTTCTTTAAAACCGATGACTTCAAATGCGAAGAAAACTCCGGTTAAAAATACAAAAAAATAGCCCTTTTTTTCATTACCAGTCAATGGTTTCTTTTCCTATTGATTTTAAGTATTCATTCGTTTTCGAAAAATGACGGTTCCCCAAAAAACCACGGTAAGCAGAAAGTGGAGAAGGGTGTGCTGATTTTAGCACCAAGTGTTTGTTTGGTGGGATTAAAATTTCCTTTTTTTGTGCAAAGGATCCCCATAGTAAAAAAACTAAATTTGATTTTTGATTTGCTAAGATATGGATCACTGCATCTGTAAATTCTTCCCAACCTTTGTTTTGGTGGGAACCTGCTTTGTCTTTTTCAACCGTGAGTGTTGCATTCAGTAAAAACACTCCTTGTTTGGCAAGGTAAGTTAAATTGCCAGACTTTGGGATTGGTTTTTTCGTATCATCTTGGATTTCTTTGAAAATGTTTTGGAGAGAAGGAGGAAACGGAACACCATCCAATACAGAAAAACAAAGTCCATGAGCTTGTCCTGGTCCATGGTAAGGGTCTTGGCCAATGATTACCACTTTTACCTGATCAAAAGGGCATAAATCAAATGCATTGAATATATACTTGGCAGGAGGGTAGACAATTTTGGTTTTGTATTCGTCTCTTACCCATTCCCGTAATTTTGTAAAATAAGGTTTTGCAAATTCTGCTTGTAAAACCTCTTTCCAACTAGATTCTATTTGAACGTCTTTCAGGTTTTCCCTCCGAATGAAAGAATAACACGCGTAAATCGATGCCTCCATGAGTTACATGAATAGTTTTTTTCGTAAATGCCCGCAAGTCCTTCATACATTCACTCCACTTTTCTTCTGTTGGGCATAGGATATAACCAATGAGAGGAATTTCATTTTGTAAGACTTGGGAAAGTTCTCCAAGTCGTTTTCCAATTTTTGAATATAACTTTTCATCAGGACCAATCCTTTCATTTTTTCGATACCCATATGGTGGATTCAAAGGTAAAAAATAATGAGTAGAGGATTCTTTCCCTTCTGGAAAAACGGGAAATGTTTTTAAAAAGTCGGAAATAGTATGGTCAATGGTATCAACATGGATCCATTTTCTCCAATGGTCCATTTCCTTTTGCCAATAGGGTTCAAGGGCTGGATCTGTATCCTGGATGACCATTGGCGTGAGTTTTAAATTTGTATTTAAAGAATCTCGTTTTTTGAGGAAATGTTCCCATGATTTTGTAGGGAATAAATTCAACTTTTTCCATACCAAATCTCTAGGGAGAATTAAATAAGGAATTTTTTCTTCGGCTAATCGCCATTCGGTGGCAAATGTCATTGTTCCTGCAAACGGAATGTAAACAAGTTGAACACTTTCTTTTGGGATGGAAAAAATTTGAAAACATTGCTCAGTTAAAATGTGAGCTAAGTCCTCTGGGATGGGTGCACTTGTGGGAAAATTTGCTTTGATTCCTCTTTTGTAACCAGGTTCCCCTAACACGGATAGAGTGACAGTGACTTCTTCCTCAAAAAAACTGATGTGTAAGTTTTGTTTGATTTCATAAAACTTAGTTTCTAGATCAGTAAACAGCGGTTTTGCGATATTTACTGCTTCTGTTAGGATGCGGTCCCATTCTTCGTCTCGTCTGTCTGCTGACATGTCCCAATCATTGGTCCTGGCTATCACAAGACGAAGGTCTCGAATGAAATAACCATTGAATAAAAGATACGTGATTTGGTGAGGGTTTACATTTTCAATTTTGATTTTTTCCGAAAATACACGGACATTGGCTTCTGGTTGGTTGGGGAGAGGGACATGGTCTAAAATTTCTTTTACCTTTTCTCCCACCCAAGTCGAAGTCCCCGGAGGGAAGTATAATTCCCAAGTTAATGGAGTTCCCAACTGAGGTTTTCTGATTTTAAATTTCCAATTCATCTTTTCCTTGCTATCCGTATTTCCCTAGAAAGATTGACCTTACATGTCTAGGATCTTCACTCCAGAACTGTTTTTGGTGATTGCCGCCATTCTTTGGGGTGGAACGTTTGTGGTCATCAAACTTGCGCTTGATTCGGTTCCTCCTTTTTTATTTTTAGCAGTTCGATTTTCCGTTGCTGGTTTCATCACATTATTACTCTATCGGAAAACCTTATTTTCCAAAGCAAATCGACGATTGGATTACATTCTCCCTGCTTTTTTTGTCGCCTGTTCAGCCTTACTTGGGTATGCATTTCAAACCATTGGGCTTGTTTACACTTCAGCAACCCAATCAGGATTTATGACAGGTGCATACGTGATTTTTGTGCCATTACTACAAATTGCCATCGAACGAAAATTACCATCTCTACGAACATGGATAGCGGTTGTGATTGTAGTGATCGGATTGTTTTGTATTTCACAAAATGGTAAAACCTTTGATGAGTTCCGAGGTGACTTGGGATTTGGGCTTGGTGATGGTCTCACTTTAATAGGAGCGTTTTTTTTTGCTGTCTATATCATTCTCATCGATATTTTCACGAAAAAAATTCCATCTCAGATTTTAGTATCGTTTGAAATTTTACTGATAGCGATTGTCTCTAGTTTTCTTTTTCCTGTTGAATCCATATTTTTAAAACAAACCATCAATGTTCAATTTGATTTAAAATTCTGGATAGGTATCATATATACATCTGTGTTTGCAACAATCTTCACAACACAAATCCAAACAAGGTACCAAAAGGCAGTTTCTCCTGCGAGGGCAGGGTTACTCTATAGTTTGGAACCAGTGTTTTCGTTTTTCTTGGCTTATCTTGTGTTAGGTGAAAGACTCGGTACGATCGGCGCCATTGGTTCCTTTCTCACATTATTTGGGATTTTGTTCTCAGAAATGGGTAAGTGGAACAAACGAGAAGAGTGAATTTTGGACGAAGCCAAAATTCCTTCCTCTCTCGTATCCTAAGATAGAATTTTAAATGATTTGGTGTTCCTTTAGCGCATGGTACAAAATGCCAATGGTCACTTTTAAAATCGATAAAACGGGAATGGCTAATAACATTCCAAAAATACCAAAAAAGTTTCCACCAACTGCAATTCCAATGAGGATCGCAAGTGGGTGTAACGATACAGCATTTGCAATCACAACAGGTTGGACTATCGCATTGTCGACCAATTGAGCTACAATGACAACGAATGCAATGGAACCTATGGAAGGTGACATTTCTGGAAACAAAATGGCAAATAAGATGGGAGGGATGGCACCAACTAACGGACCTAAGTAAGGTATCGAATTGGCAACTCCTAAAAATATTCCAAACAGAACAAAGAATTTCACACCCACAATATAAAATCCAAGAGAAGCAACGACTGCCATGATTCCACATTGGATCACTAAACTCTTTAAATAACTTGTGATCTGTTGGTTCATACGATAAAAAACCATAAGAAACATTTCAAAAAAACGATTGGGGATAAAACTAATCATTGTTTTGTAGATTAGGTTTGCATCAAGTAACAAAAAGAAACTAATGATAGGAATGATGATCATCCAACTGATAAATGTTGGGATCATTACAACAATTCCTCGTAAAAATTCTTCTAAGTTATTGGTAGTAAGTTTCGCAATCTCTTCTGGATTGATTATTTTTTTCCATAATTCCGGATTTTTAGAAACAACAGGAAGTTTTGTAAAATCGAGCAATTGGAAGTTTGGATCATCCATTTTTGTGGACCATTCCGAAACTATTGGTTGTGCTTTTTCAAACAAGTTAGGCAAATAAAATGCTAAAAACCAATATGCTCCAGCAATCAAAATAGAAAAGATTATGATGATCGTGAATGCCCTATGGATCCCTCTCGATTCAAAGTAATCTACAACTCCATGGAAAATATAAAAATGAATTCCTGAAATGAGAAGTGGAATTGCTAAAAATTTTACACCCACAATACCAATTAAAACAGTTAATGCAATTAGCCCAAAAAAGGCAGATCGTAAAACTAGTGATGATATACTATTTTCTTTAAAGATCATTTAGGTTTATTCTTTTTACTTTTAAAGTAAGCTGATTCTAATGTATCATTCGTTTTGCGAAGTCTATCAGCAATGATCGATGCAAAACTAAGCAGTAAATCGTTTCCAACTCTCGGTTTTGTTTCTAATAACGTTTTTAACTCTGGTTGGAAAAAGCCAAGTAAAATGGAATCAACAAGTGCAACAGCAGTAGCTGACCGTGGAAAATCTTGGAAAAGAGCAAGTTCACCAAAAAAAGCACCTTTTTCGAGTTCGGCGAGCTTTAAAGTCACTCCTTCTCGTTCAGAAAAAATTTCAACTTTTCCCTGTAAAATCAGATAAACTCCCGTTCCAGCTTGTCCCTGAAAAAAGATGGTTTCACCTGCATAATACTTTCGTTTATGGATGAGCCTTGCTACTTCACGAAGTGTCCTCCGTGACATACCTTCAAAGATTGCAGTTTCACGTAAAAAATGTGAAATCTCTGTGATGGGGTTATCATCGCGTTTGAGAATGGATTTCCAAAGGGGAAGTTGCATATTGCCTCTTCTATATAAATCGGATAGACGAGGCCTGGAATTGATAAAACTTGCTCTTATGGGACAAGCTTTTTATGTAACGGGGACCGGAACGGACGTAGGCAAAACATTTTTTTCCTCTCTCTTTATGGCAAAATATGCTAAAAAGTATGGTTTTCGGTATTGGAAACCCATCCAAACAGGGACCATCAGTGCAGACGATACAAGTTTTGTCCAAAACACAACCCATTTGCCTGATATGCATTTTCTAAAGCCCGGTTTTGAGTTTAAAACACCAGCAAGCCCTCATTACGCGGCACGGTTGGAAGGCCAATCCATCGACCCAAAAACGCTTTTGTCTTTGATTTCCAAAGAAAGAAATAACAATACACTGATTGAAGGTGCAGGGGGAGTGTTCGTCCCCATAACTGAAAATTATCTAACCATACGTGCCATTCAGGAATCCAATTTAGGAGTGGTTGTGGTTGGTTCCACAGAACTTGGAACCATCAACCATACACTCTTAACATTGGAAGTATTAACATCTAGGTTTATTCCTGTGTATGGATTTTATTTAGTGGGTCCAAAGAATGAACTACAAGAAGATAATGCGACCATGATACAAAAATTAGGTGGAGTTTCTCTTTTAGGTATCACAAACTTTCCTGATCAAAAATTATCTTCTGATGAATTTAACACCTTTGCCTCTACCCATTTTGATTTAGACCGAAATGTGATTGATGTTGTATTAAATGCTGAAGATGAAATTTAATCCAGTTACTACCAATACTTGGGTTCCACTTACAATCCAAGATGAATCAGAACCCCTATTAAACATTGTTTCCGCTGAGAACGAATTTGTAACGGATGAAGATGGAAATGTTTGGATTGATGCCATCTCCAGTTGGTGGACGATGATTTATGGTCATAGACATCCTCGGCTCATCTCTGCTTTACAAAACCAATTACAAACATTGGATCATGTGATGCTTGCTGGCAACATACATGAAAGTGCTGAAAATTTAGCGAAATCATTATTAGAACTTACAAATTTTGATTTTAAAAAAGTGTTTTATTCGGATAACGGATCAAATGCGATTGAAATTGCTTTAAAATTATCAATCCAATATTACCAAAATCATCCTGATTTTAAAGCTCGATCTGAGTTTATCGTTTTTTCCAATTCTTATCATGGAGATAGCATTGGGGCAATGAATGTATCTGGAAAAAATTACTTCAATCGTATTTTTTCAGAGTTAAGATTCCCAACAAAGGAGTTCCCAGCGCCCAACTGTATGAACTGTCCATGGGGGAAACAACCTACGAATTGTGATACAGAATGTTTGGCAGATTTAGAACTTTCGATCAAACAAAATGAATATGCAGGAATCGTGATTGAACCTTTGGTATTTGGTGCCAATGGAATGTTGTTTTATGACAAAAAGGTTTTAACCAAACTGAGAGACTTAGCAACGAGTACAGACACTTTGCTGATCTTTGACGAAGTGTTTACAGGCATGGGAAAATTGGGAGAACCGTTTGCTTACCAGAAGGCGGAAGTGGTTCCAGATTTACTGATTTTAGCCAAAGGACTTACAGGTGGAATGTTGCCTCTTGCAACAACCCTTGTCTCTGATTTTATTTATAAACAATTTCTTTCAAAAGATCCATACAAGTCATTTTTTCATGCACATACCATGACAGGGAATGCACTTGCATGTAGCGTTGGTTATACGTCCGTTTCTATGTTACAAGAATTTGGTCTAACAAAAGTAAGGGAATTGGAAAAAAAACTAAATCTATATGCAATTTCCTTCCAAAAAAAAATGGGTACGTCAGTTGAAAATGTCCGAGTGATGGGTGGAATTTTTGCATTTGAATGGAAGGAACCTGTTGCCCATGACGAGTACTTAAATCCCATCGGAAAACAAATCAAAAACTCCCTTCGGAATTTTCATATTTTACTCAGACCTTTGGGACGAACCATTTACATCACTCCTCCCTATACCATTTCAGACCCTTCTCTTGAAAAAATATTTTTGGCACTGGAAACGACACTTCTTGGATTTTTAGAACCAGAAAAAGACTAACTCCTTACCTCCATTTTCTTCGTTTACAGAGTCACGCTCAGAAAAGATTTTGTTTTCATGATCGCAACTATCCAAGAAAAAACGACCTCTTCCTCTCCCTCCATCATATCCGAGGAAGAAGCCCTCCAAATTTTAAAAGGAGAGGTTCCCTTTTTGCCTATCGTCGCAAAAGCTTCGGAAGAACGATTCCGTCATTTCAGCAATAAAGTTCGCATTCATATTTTAGATAACATCAAAAACGGATATTGCCCAGAAGATTGTGGTTACTGCGCGCAAAGAAAGGGTGGAGAATCAGGGATCCAAGAGTATTCCTTAAAATTACCTGAAGAAATTTGGGAAGATGCCAAAAAGGCAAAAGAAAACGGTGCGTATCGTTTTTGTATGGTCACATCAGGCAGAGGACCAACCGACAAAGCTGTCGACAAACTAGCGGAAACCATTTCCAAAATCAATGGTGAATTGGGAATGAAGGTTTGTCTTTCTGCGGGAATCCTTGATGCCAAAAAAGCAAAAACGTTAAAAGACGCTGGTCTTGATCGTTACAATCATAATCTCAATACATCTGAATCCAAATACAATGAAATTTGTTCCACTCATACCTTCCAAGACCGACTAACTACACTTAAGGCAGCTAAAGAAGCAGAGATTGGACTTTGTTCAGGGATCATTGTGGGTATGGGTGAAGCATTGGAAGACATCGTACAAGTTGCGTTTGAACTCAAACGACTTGGTGTGATCTCCATTCCTGTGAACTTTTTTATCCCCATCAAAGGTCATGCCATCCAAAAGTCACCACTCACTCCTGAGTTTTGTATCAGAGTGTTGTCTGTGTTCCGTTTGGTGAATCCAGACTCTGAAATCCGAGTTGGTGCAGGTCGCGAAGGGCATTTGGGTTCCTTACAGTCAATTGCATTGTATGTTGCCAATTCCCTTTTTGCTGAAGGTTATTTGAATGTAAAAGGAAGTGAGATGGAACAAACAATGAATCTCATTCGTGATTGTAATATGGTCCCAGAATTTACAGAAGGAATCCCAGAAGGTTGGGAAGACTACGAGTCAAAGTTTTTATACGACGAGAAAAACTTTCCAGAACTCTATAAACACAAAAAGTAGTTTGCCTTTTTCACTTTTGGCGGTATCATGCTCCTACTTTACCGCCTCTAGTGATACACATGCAAAAACCGTCTTTACCATTTGGAAAACAAATTAGTTATGCGGTAGGCCAACTTGGTTGGTCTACACTCATCAACATCATTGGCCTACACCAAGTTTATTTTTACCTACCTCCAGCTCCGAAACCCGGACAGGAGTGTTTCCCGGATCTAATTGAAAAAATGGCGTTTTGGGGCCTTTCCACCATCGGTGTGGTAGCTGCCATTGGCCGTTTGTGGGATGCATTCACTGACCCACTCATTGCGAACTCTTCCGATCGTTTTTCTTCACGATTTGGAAGGAGAATTCCCTTTTTGTTTCTGGGTGGAATCCCTTCTGCCGTCTTTTGTTGGTTAATCTTTGTTCCACCACATAACTTCGTCTCTTCGACGAACTTGGTTTGGATGACGAGTTTTATGTTGCTCTTCTATCTATTTTTAACAGTGTATGTCACACCATTTTTTGCACTCATCCCTGAGCTTGGACATACTCCCGAAGAACGACTCAATTTATCCACTTACATCTCAGTTACTTATGCATTAGGGATCATTGTTGCCTCCACAGAGCCTATGATTGCTAATGTTTTACAATCGAGTTTTGTTTTTGATCCAGATGCTTCTGTGCAAACTCTTGTCGCAAGGCAATATGCTTTGGGTATCCTATGTATCTTTGCTGCGATTTGTATGTATTTCCCCGTATTTACCATCCACGAAAAAACATACTGTGAATCTGAGGCATCAAGTGTTCCATTTAAGGAAGCACTTGTCCTCACATTCAAAAACAAAAACTTTTTGTATTTTGCACTTTCTGATTTGTGTTATTTCCTCGCACTCACCATTCTCACAACCGGTATTTCTTACTACGTAACAGTACTATTGGAATTGGAAAGGGAGTTTGTCACACAACTTCTCACTGTAATGTTACTCGTATCATTTGCCTTTTACCCTGTTGTCAATTTTGTCGCACGGAAAATTGGGAAAAAGAGAACTGTTCTCATTGGATTTTACACTTTCCTAGCTTTATTTTTATCCATCTATTTTATTGGGAAAAACAGTTTGCCATTGTCCCCGTATATCCAAGGTTATATGATCGTAGCAGTTGCTGCCATACCAATTGCAATCCTTGGTATATTACCAAATGCAATATTAGCAGATATTGCTGAACTTGATTCTTTAAAAACAGGTTCCAAACGAGAAGGCCTCTTTTATGCAGGAAGGACTTTTATGCAAAAACTAGGACAAACACTTGCCGTATTAATCTTTAGTTCTGTGATTTTGCTTGGGCTTGACCGTGATTCTAAAAAACAAGTTTCTCCTAGCGTAACAGGAATCATTGCTCCATCTGTGTCCGAATCTAAGTCAGAACTGAAAAAAAATAGTGAGTCTGAGGCAAAAATAAGTATGGAATCTACCATTTGTAAAGTCGAAGAAGTAGAAGCTGGTGGGGAACTGGGAGTTCGATTGACAGGACCTCTCGCTTCTGCATTCTGTTTACTTGCAATTTTTCTCTTTGGAAAATACAAAGAGGATGAAACTTTAGAAGAGATTGCAAAGATACGTGGAAATTAAATCCTGGTTTTTGGAGCTATTCAGATGAGATATCGCATTGAGACAACCAAGTTAAAGAACGGGTATATCGAAGCCAAACTCATCGAAACAACCACAAATAACCCGATTGAATTTCGGATTTGTGACACGGAAGAATATGCGCAGGCCCAAATCAAAGATTGGCAAAAGCGCTTCCGAATGAATGAACCGCAAGAACAGGATTAAATTCTTCCTTCGATGGGGTGTTTCGATCACCCTAGTTTTGAGTGTTACAAATTGTAAAACCACCTCAAAACGAGATTACTTTGACTCTAACTTCCAGTGTTTTGCAGAGCCGGGTTGGCGCGATGATGTTAATTTTAAAAAATACATCGAAAAGGCCTGGCTCCCAACACGTTTGTTATACGCAGAAGACAATACTAAAATCAAACATTCGGAAATTGTTTTTACTGGTGATAGTTTGGTACATTTGTTTTTACCAGAACTAATGGTGAAAGAGTTTCCAGGCAAATCCGTCACCAATCGTGGGATAGGTGGTGATATGACAGAAACCTTACTCACTCGTATCGATGAGGACGTGTTACGATTAGAGCCGAAAACTGTTGTGATTGAAATTGGTGGAAACGATTTTATCCAAGGCAAATGTTTGAGTCTTGTGCAAAATAATCTACTTATGATCATCAAAAAAATCCATTCTCATAACCACCAAACTAGGATTTTTCTCATTGCAGTTCCGCCAACTCGTGTGAAGGAATTGAATCAAATTGTTCCTGTTTATAATTTATTTTTAAACCAAGTGGCTCGTACTACACAAAATGTAGAATACATAGAAGTTTGGGACATTATGCGAAAACCAGATGCACCAACTCTAAGTGAAGAATTCATTCGTCCGAATGGTGATAGTTTACATTTTAATGAAAAAGGATATGAACTTTGGGGTAAAAAACTGAGACCCTATTTACAAAAATAACGAATGAATTCAATCCTTCTTATTTCGCATAATCCCATTCCTAACAATCATATTTTCGATTCCTTCCAAGATGGTAAGGTTGATCCTTTTACATCCTCTGGTACAATCGATCCTAAAACTATTTCTCATTCGGAACGATACGGCCTTCACTCTGTTCGTATCCTTATAGAGGAATCCTGGAACCGAAACCAAATTGTTACAATTCGAGAAAGGTTTGCAAAATACAAAATAGATTTATTATACTTACCTTTCTTATTACCGACAAAACAAACATCTCTCTTTATATTTGATATGGATTCCACAGTCATAAGAGAAGAGGTGATCGATGAACTTGCTCGTAAACATGGAGTATTCGAAGAAGTAGCAAGTGTTACAAAAAGAGCGATGGAAGGGGGCATGGGATTTGATGAAGCCCTCCGTCTCAGAGTGAAACATTTGGCTGGTCTTTCGATTCAAAGTTTTAAAGAAGTGTATGATCTTTTGCATTTAAATGATGGAATGGAAACTGTATTCCAATTTCTTTCGTCAAACGGATGTAAGCTTGGAATTTTAAGTGGTGGTTTTAGTCCAGTTTTAGAATTATTCTCAAAAAAATACCCTGTTGATTTTTTTCGAGCCAATGGACTTGAAGAAAAGGATGGTTTTTTTACAGGCCAAATCGTTGGTGAGATCATCAATCGAGAGAAAAAAGAAGTGTACTTAAGAAAGTATGCGAATGAATTTTCAGTTCCCCTCGAACGTGTGGTTGCTGTAGGAGACGGAGCCAACGATGCTTTGATGTTAAATGCAGCAGGGATTGGGATAGGAATTCATGCCAAACAAGGATTGAAAGACCAAATCATCAATTGGATCGAATTTACAGATTTATCTGCTTTAGTTTTCCTCTTTGAGAGTTCTTTTTAATTCATCCAATATTGACAAAGCTTCTAGTGGTGGAATTTTGTTAGGGTCGAGCCCTGAAATTCGTTTTAGCACTTTCTCTTTGTTAGCCGATAATCCCTTAGTTTCTTTTTCAATTAAATTTCCGAACAAACTTGGTTCTTCGTTTTTGATTTTGATTTCGCGTTTTTTGGATTCGATTCCTGATAAAATTTCTTTCGCACGTTCCGATACGGATTCTGGAATGCCTGCCAATTTTGCGACGTAAATTCCAAAGGATTGTTTTGATTTTCCTCTTTTTACTTTTTTTAAGAATAAAATTTCACCATCTTTTTCAAAAGTATCTAAATAAAGATTAAAAATACCGGCACCTTTTTCGAGTTCCGTTAATTCATGGTAATGTGTAGCAAAAATGGTTTTTGGTTTCGGAAAATTTTTACTTAAGAATTCTAAGATGGCCCAAGCGATCGACAAACCATCATAAGTTGATGTTCCACGACCCACTTCATCAAAAAGGATCAAACTATTTTCCGTGAATTGGTTTAGGATTGTAGCTGTTTCTTTCATTTCTACATAAAAAGTAGACTCACCTTTAGTTAAGTTGTCACCTGATCCAATCCTTGTAAAAATACGATCCACGATGGATAAGGATGCTTTTTTAGAAGGAACATAGGAACCCATCTGAAAGAGAATTTGGTTAATGGCAATTTGGCGCATAAAAGTAGATTTACCCGCCATATTCGGACCCGTTAACACTGCGATTGCGTTTTCTTTTGGATTGAGTTCCAATGTATTAGGAACAAATCGTTCACCAATTGGTAAAAATGTTTCCACGACAGGATGACGAGATTCAATGTATTCAATGATTCCATCAGTTCTAATCTCGGGCCTTGTCCACTGGTATTCTTCTTTGGTTTCAGTTAGGGACAAATGGTAATCCAAAGATGCAACTTCATTGGATAGAGTTAAAAATGCTTCATAAAGTGAAATACATGTTGCCACCAAACGATCAAACACTTGTTTTTCGATTCGTTCAATGATTTCATCCGCTTGTAAGATGGCTCGTTCCAGTTCTTCGAGTTTAGGAGAAGTAAACCTTTCCCCTGTGACAAGAGTTTGTTTTTTTAAAAAATGAGAAGGGACATCTTTTGCTTGGGCTTTCGAAACTTCGATAAAGTAACCTAAGATTTTGTTGTAACGAATTTTTAAGCTAGAACAACCAGATTCTTTTTTCTCTTTTTCTTCAAGTTCCAAGATCCAATCTTTCCCTTTTTCTCGGGCTAGTATGGCATCATCATACTCACTATCAAAACCAGATTTTAGAAAAGGTGAGTTTCCTAAAAAAACAGGCAGTTCGCCATCAAAAAGGGTTTTTTGAAATTCTAATACTAGCACTTCTAAATCTTTTGGAAGTTTGGAAAAGTCATATCCAATTCCATCTAAAATTTCCTTCATGTGGCTGACAGCTGTTAAACTTCTTTCAATCCCACGAAAATCGCGAGGCAAAGCTTTCCCCACACGGAAACGTGTGATCACACGTTCTAAATCAATGAGATCCCCAAGTGATTCTTTGATTTTGATTCGTTCTTTTTTGTTCTGAGTTAAAATTTCAATTTTGTCCCAATGGTCTTTGATTTTTTTTTCATCCCTAGTCGGAAATAAGATCCTTTGTTTGAGGTACCGTTTTCCTGTAGCAGTGATACAACGATTGAGGACTCCAAATAGAGTGTGGTTTTTGTCGTTGGGATTTTCAACCAGTTCCAAATGGGAAACTGTTTGTTCGTCGAGGACTAAATATTCGCTTTCATCAATACGTCTTGGTGATTGGAAGACAAAGTTTTGATTTCTATAATTGTATTGCAAATATGCATCTAATACATGTACAACGGTATCGATTCCTGCTCCTTTTTTTTTGGGAAGGTATTCTTTTGGTATTTGGGATAGGATAATTTTGGATTCTTTTGCAAGGGGAGGGATTTCCTCTGTATAAATCATCTCCTTAGGAGAAAATCGTTTGATCGTATCCAAAATCCTTTCTTTTTCCGTTTCAGAAAAGTAAAAATAAACAAGTTCCGAAGTGGATACATCGGCAAACGCTAAGTAGACGGAAGATTTTTCCTTATAATACAAAGATAAATAATTATTCTGATAACCACCGAGTAAATTGTCTTCTACGACAGTTCCTGGTGTGATGATGCGCACAACTTCCCTTGACATAATTTTTGCTTTTGGGTCGTCAGGTTTTGTTTGTTCACATACTACGACTTTTTTACCAGCAGAGATCAGTCTTGAAATGTAACTCTCTGTGGCATGGTATGGAATTCCTGCCATTGGGATTTGGTTTTGCCTTTTGGTAAGTGTGATGTCTAAAATTTGTGCGGCAATTTTTGCATCATCCATAAACATTTCGTAAAAATCACCCATCCGAAAAAATACGATTCCATCTGGATGTTGTTCCTTTACTTCCAGATATTGGCGCATAACAGGAGTATTTAAAGCTTCATAAGTTTCGGACATTTTGTACCAATTCTTTGATTTTATTAGGATCTTTTTTGCCGTCTGTTTCCACTCCACTTGCTACATCGATTCCATAAGGTTTTAATGTATTCAGAGCTAACTGGACATTGTTTGGAGTGATACCTCCAGCAAGTAGATAAGGTCGTTTTACTTTGGTTACATATTCCCAAGGGAATATATGTCCACTGCCTCCACCGAGTCCTTTTTGAAAACTATCCAATATAACAAGAGGAGACTTAAGTTCTAATTCTTCGTCTGAATCGATGGGTGATTGGATTCGGATTGCAGGGAGTAATTGTTTTTGATTTGTGAAAGTTTCCCAAATTTCTTTTGTGAGAAAATGATCACCACGAATCAGTTGGACTAGGTCTGGCTTAAATTCTTTTGTGAGAGAAAGGATCTCTTCAGTGGAGTTTTCAAAAAATAAAAAAACAAGTTTTGGAAATCCTGGTAAGTGGCGGATGGAAAGTATTTCCTCTGCTATTCTTCGATTGATTCCACGAGGTGATTTGGGTGAAAAATTGAGACCAACAAAGTCCACACCGAGTTCGTGGCATAACTCAAGTGTGGCAAAATCTTTGATTCCACAGATTTTAATTTTGGTATCGGTTCCCATTGAGAACCAGATTGATTCAGTTCAAATCGGAGGCAATCGATCCTTTGTATCCAAAATGCAAAAATTTAAGGAAACTATCTTGGTAAACAAGCATGTCTTGTTTGGAAATCCCTTGTCTTACCATTTGGACAAAGATATTCAGGAAAAATGATAAGATGTTACGGACCACAAACTCATCTACTTCACCTTTATACGTTGGATTTTTTTGTTTGAAAGTTGAATATTGCTCAAAATTGATTTTAGTAAGTCTTGTGAGGACAGTTTCTGGAAATTCCTCCAAATGGGACCCTTGAGACTTTGTGAGGAGCAGGATAAAATCATCCCTGTTTGTATCCACATAATCCAGAGCGATGTGGAATCTTTCTCTCCACGTCTCATAACTGTCGTTAAACCTTTTTTCAAAATAATCGGGATGTGATACATAGGCGAATGCTTTCTCAAGTCCCGATAACACTGGCTGTAAGATCTCTGTCAGTAAGTGTTCTTTGTTTTCGAAGTAATTGTAGATATTACTCGTTGAGACCTTTGCTTTTTTGGCAATGGTTCGCATACTGGCTTTTTCAAAACCAAGTTGGATGAACTCTTCACGAGCTGCTTGTAGAATTTCTTTTCTAGTATGTTCTTTTGGAGTTTGCATAGTCCTGAACGATGTTTCCTAAAAGAACAATCTCGTTCAGGATTCATTTGTAAAGTCCAATTTTACATCTTTATTGTATTTTGTATTAAATTTGCCACAATTCCATAAAGTCGGAAACTTCCTAACACCAAAACCGGAATTTCGCCTTGGAATAAGGGAACTAACTCGGGATGGGAACTTTGTCTGATGGTTCTCTCATGGAGCCGCACTGTAGGGGCAGGGAAACGACCAAAACCCTCTCCTTCCCAAAGGATCAGGCTTTCTAGGTTTGGTTCAGGTAGGGCATTCAGAATCCCAGCCAGGTCTTTGTCGGGAAGGCTTCCCAGTACAACATGGAATTTTCTATGGTTTTTCGCAAATTCATGTGAGGTGGTGCGGATGGCATCTGGGTTATGGGAAGGGTCAAAAACGACAATTGGGGTGTTCGACAGGACTTCCATCCTTCCTTTCGGTTTTCGAATGGAAGTAAAAGGAATGTCGGAAACTGACGTTTGTTGTTCCTTCAGAATATTGGAAACGATACTTTTTGCATAAAGAAAATTAGTCTCCAAATAACTTTCTTTAGGTGGAACGGAAATCACATGGAGGGGAACTGTATCTTTTTTCGGCCGAGTGTGAAAAGATTCGGGTAGTGTTTCCACTTCTTCTTGAAACGCAAATAGAGACAAAGTTTTATCACTCGTAATGCCGAGTTTTTCTAGGCAAATGGCTTCTTTCGTGTTTCCTAAAATTTCAGAATGATCGAGTCCAATTTTGGTAAGGACAATATAGTCAGCTTCTACAAGTTTTGTGGCATCTAACCTTCCTCCAAGACCCGCTTCCCAAATTTCCACATCCAAAGTTTGTTCATGGAAAAATCGATACGCAAATACAGTGAGAAATTCGAAGTAAGACAAAGATTCATAACGTTTCAAATCTTCAAAAAAAAAGTTTTGGAAACAAAGATTTATATCCGCTATATTTGGAAGGGATGGTTCACCTTTTCTCACCAGTTGTAATCTTTCTAAAGGTGTGAGTAGGTGAGGTGAAGTATAGAGTCCAACATTGTGTCCTAATTTAGAGAATAAACAGGCTAAGTAGTGTGAGGTGGAACCTTTTCCATTTGTCCCAACAACACTGATCCTAATGGGTTTTGGTTTTTTTTGATCAAAGGAACTTTGTATATGTTCAAATACAGGTTTTAATCCATCGAGGGTGTAATTTTGGAAGACATTAAAATTTCTAGTTTTTTCAATGTTTTGCCTTTGGTTTAAAAACTCTATGAACTGCATTATAAACAAATAAGGGAGTTACTATTTATTTTCTATTTTTTAATTCTTTCAGTAAAATGGATTCCACTTTTTGGATCCACTTTTTCTTTAGAGTTTCGCCAGTAAAAAGTTCAAATTGTCTGATCCCTTGGTACAGTAACATATGATAACCAGGGATAATCTCTGCCTTTTTTTTCTTAGCTTCTTTTACAAGCTCAGTTTCCAAAGGGTTGTAAACAATGTCGAATAACGTGTGTTTTTTTGTAAAAAAATGAGAGTCTAAAATTGGTTCACCACCAACTCCTTTCATCCCCAGTGGTGTTGTATGGATGATGAGATCATACTCTTCTCTATTTTGTATCACTTCCTCTTTTGAAGGTTGTTCGAGCCATGCGGGATTTCCTAACGATTGTTCGATTTCATTTTTGGCTTCTTTGTTTCGGGCAAGAATGTGCACTTTTCGTTTGAAAGAATGTTGTTTGTGATTCCCTTCTAATTCTTTTGCGATGGCAAATAAAATCCCTTTGGCACTTCCACCACTCCCTAAGACCAAAATTTTTTTTTCAATTCCCGGATTGACCAAATCTGAATTCATTTGTTTGATCGACTCCAATGCTCCCGTACCATCTGTATTCACAGCACTGATTCCATTTCGGAAGAGAAGTGTATTGGATGCTGCCATTGTCTTTGAGGCTTCACAGACATCGGTTGCTTGCGTATACGCCCATTCTTTGAATGGTATCGTAACCGAAACTCCTTTGACACCTAAATCGAGGAGAGGTTTTAATCCGATTTGTTTCCAGTGTTCGTTTTCAAAAACAAGATACACTCCATCATAACCACTGAGTTTGAATAGAGTATTGTGGATCCAAGGGGATAGGGTATGGCCTAAGGGAAATCCCAATATGCCAAAGATCTCTGTGTGTTTTGAATACAAGGAAAACCTCTTTTTTTATCTTATGGACTAAACAATGGCTTACCGAAAATAGGTAATAGACAGGTACAAGACCAATGATTTCATTACCGCTTGCCGCACCATCAGAACCATGGACAATTCTCGTTGATATTTTATTCTTTTTTCTCGCATCCGCAGCCTGTGCCTATTATTTTTATTATTACAAACGAAAAGACCTACTAGGAAAGTTTTGGGGATCCACATTTGTAGCAGGGATTGGGGCTTTGATTGTATTTGCTACCTTACAAACATACATCAGAGACATCATCATGTGGCTCATGTCACCGAAAATTGGATCAACACAATTATCAAACGTGAATTTGGTCGCTATTTTTCTTGGTGGATTTTTTGCTCTCTACATCATGAATCGAATCAACCATAATAAAGAAAGAAGGGACTGAGTTCGATTTCTCATACAACTTCAAATACTTCAAAAAATTATAATAAAACCCAAGGAGAGCAAGGACAAAACCTTGTTTTCCATCTAGGATTCCCAGTCGAATCCAATACATATAAAATCCTTTAAAACATCCTTTTAAGAAAGCCCAAAAAACTGAAGATCGTTTTCCTTTTCTAAATTCTTCTTCTGCAAACAAACTTGAATAACGATCTATAAACTTTAAATGATCTGAAATGTTTTTGTAAGAATAATGGAAAAGTGGATTTTTTAACCTTGATGGTTTCCCATTGAGTTTTACCCTTTCATGCACCAAACCACCGCTAAACTGTCCTTCTGATTTTTGGAACAAACGCATTTGGTAATTTGGATAATAACCGCCAAATCGAATCCATTTGCCTAAATAATAGGTAAGCCTGGGGACGAGATATCCCTTTGTTTCTAAAGGAAGTTTTGAAAAAAGAAAAAGAATTTCTTCTTTTAGTTTAGGGGAAACAACTTCGTCAGCATCGATGGCAAGGACCCAATCATGTTTTGTTTTTGTGATCGCAAAGTTTTTTTGGTCAGCATAGTTTTGAAACTCATGATGGTAAACACGTGCACCAAATGATTTAGCGATCTTCACAGTATCATCAGTGGAACCTGAATCCACGACAACGATATCTTCGATGAAGGAAATCGCTTGGAGCGTACGACTGAGATTGTCTTCTTCGTTTAAGGTGATGATGGTACAAGAAAGGGGAATTGATGTCATTGAGAGGTTAATTAGAATCGCGTTGGGAAATAAACTTTTCCGTTAAAGGTATTTCCAATCTTGCAATGGTGGAATCTTCGCCAATGATGATTCTAAAAAAATTAGGATCAATCCCTTCCCCTTTTAACATGATGAGAATGAGCGCAAGACCAAGTCCGGCACCTTCTGATGTATCAGCATTGTCGATATAAAACTGAGCGATATCATCATACATCATACCTTTTTCCAATCGTTCTCGTATCGATTTTTCTTCTTCTTTGGCAATGGGTGTATTATTGATCACTTCAATGATGATACCATCATCGTTGTATTTAAAGTTAATGAGGCAGTAATATCCTTTTTTTTTGGCTTTGATCCCAAACTCGTTCGACATTTCTTCCGAAAACATCTCCCGGTATTCCCGAACCCCTCTTGCATATTCGGAAGGGTTTAACATACTATAACCCCTTTCTTCAAAAAAGACCCGTTTTTGGTTGGCCTTACAAGCATTGATGGCGAGTTCTTTGATGATGGTGTAGAGAGTGGGAACAAGGGTAGGGTAAGTGAGTCTGTCCAAGATGAGGCCTACGGCCTCCTTGATGTGTTCCTCGACGGATTTGGAGACCCGATGGGTCTTTAGCGAGAGAATTTTCCCGTTTTCGATATGTAATTTGATGTGATCAGAAATCTCGCTTGTTTCCTTTCCCATACCCGAAATCTTTTCCATTCTAGTCCTTACTGTCAAGGTACTAAGACCGCTAGCATGAAAAACCGCAGGCTTCTATCCCTCACCTTATTCCTATCGGCCATTGCCCCCTCGATTCTTTTGTCGCAATCATTGAAAATGAAATCTGTTCGGATCTGGGACAGTGAAAAAGCCAATTTTTCTGGATTTGTGAATGTTGATGTGGCGCAGGGTAAAATCGTTTCCATCCAACAGGCAAAAGAAATTCCGAACCCTGAGTTTGTTCTGCCAGGGTTTTGTGATGCTTCGGTCACCATCGGGGCAAATGCAGTTGGGGGCAAAACATCCAGGTCAGAACTTTCCAAAGTCCTGCTTGGGTATTTATCTGCTGGATTTAGCCATATTGAATCCGTTGCGGATCCTAATTTGGCACCACTACTAAAGGAAATGGCAAAGTCAAAATGGAATGGCCCCATCCTATCCCAATCGCAAAAACCAATATTGTATCCAGAACTAAACGCTGGTGATGGTGCCATTTACCAATCTGGTTTAAGAGGGGCAGTTGACCCAAAACGAAATAGGCACTTCCCCATTTTTCTGAAGGAAATGGACAACCGCGGGTTTTCGCAGACAGAACTTTTTTCCAAACGAAAGGAATTGGAAGAAAATGGACACTTGGCTCTAGCTTATACCTTCGCTGATAAAACCAGTTGGGAAGATGCCTTGGATACAGGATTTTCTGTCTTATTCCATCCGATGCCAGAAGGAACCAATTTGTTCCGAGCTCAGAAACGAAACTTTTTATGGGCACCTATGTTTGGCATTTTGTACCTCCAGGAATTAAAAAAGAACCCAGAGGTTTGGAAAGAAGAACAATCCCAATGGGCTAAACTCAATTCCCATTATGCGAAGTATTGGAAAGAGTCACTTGTTCCCGAAGAGGAAAATTCTGATTCGTTTCCAAGCGTTCCTTTTTCTGTGTTTGCATCCCAGTTCCGATTGGAAAAGGAAACACACTCCAATTTACTGTTTGCGAGTGGAGCCGGCCACTGGGGTTTATTCCCTGGCCAAGCTGCCATTGTGGAAGTTCGGCTTTGGGAATCCTTACTCCAATCAGATGCAAAAAAAGAAGAAAGGCCAAACGAAATAACCTCAAATATTTGGGACTTACTTTTTGGACGGAAAACGTACTCAATTCTCTCCATCCCAAAAGATGAGGAAAGCCTACCCATCATACGGCGTCGTATCATCCAAACTCTGACAGAAAGAACCTGCCAATACCTAGGTGCTGACCATGGAGGCAAACTCCGAGTGGGAGGACCTGCCCATTTTTCGATCCTAACGGAAAATCCTCTGAAACGTGCCTCAGGAATATTTCCAATTGAATCCATGGTATTGGGAGGAAAATTGGTATATACCTCCAAACCCGCCAAGGAAGGAACCGCAAAATGAAAGGCCCATCCTCAGAATTTGACCGTTTATTAGAAGAAAGTTTTAAAAAAAGACAATCCATTGAACCTGGCTCACGCCATGAAGCGAAAGTAACAGCTGTTAAGAATGATTATGTATTCATTAGAACCATTGACAATAAGGTCATTGGTAATATCTCTACAGAAGAATGGAGAGAAGAAGTTCTACCAAACATTGGTGATACTCTTCTCGTATATTTTTTAAAAGAAAATTCTGGTGATTTTTATTTCACGACTTGTCTCTCGCAAGACAACCTAACAGAAGAAAATTTAGAACTCGCAAATCAATTTGAAATCCCAGTTCTTGGCCAACTATTATTGGAAGGGAATGGTGGATGGGATGTGAAACTCGGTAGTTACACTGCTTTTGTTCCGTTTAGCCAATTGGATGTTTCACTCAAAGGTAAAAATATTTCTGGTAAACGGATTAAGTTTATTATCTCGGAACTTGGGAAAAAACAATCCAAAATCCTACTTTCTCAAAAGAAAATTGCTGATAAAGAAAGAGAAACCAAGAAACAATTGTTACGTGATGAATTGAAGATAGGAATGTTTGTGTCCTGCACTGTCAAAAGTATTCATAAGTTTGGACTCATTGTGGACATGGATGGACTTGACGCCTTAGTTCCACAATCCGAAGCAACATACAAAAAAAGTCCAGACCTCACAACTGAGTTTCGAGTAGGAGAAACACTCCGTGCAAAAATTCTAACTTTGGATTGGTCTACGAATAAAATCTCCCTCAGTGTAAAAGACTTTTTGTCAGATCCTTGGTCTGGCAAACTTCCGTTTAAAGAATCTGATATCATTTCAGGTACTGTAGAATCCATCAAACCATTCGGACTTTTTGTACGCTTGGGAGAAGATTTTTCTGGTCTTGTTCCCAACAAAGAAACGGGAATCCCACAAAGAACTCCATTGAACACAATCTTCCAACCTGGCCAAAAACTAGAAGTGTTTGTATTGGAAATCAATCCTGAAAAAAGGCAAATTGCTTTATCAATCTCCAAAGCTTCGGAAGCAAAAGACAGAATGGAATACCAAGAGTATCTTTCTAAAGATGAGTCTAATCCTTCGGTTTCCAGTTTTGGCCTTGCTTTAAAAAAATCATTGGAAAACCAAAACCAAAAAAAGAAGAAGTAGTTCCTTGGAAGTTGCATTGTATCGGCCAGAAATTCCACCTAACACTGGCAACATCGCCCGTTTGTGTGTCAATGCGGGGGTTCCTCTGTCCATTGTGGGTGAGCCAGCCTTTGATCTTTCTGAAAAGGCAGTGAGGAGGGCGGGACTCGACTATTGGAAGGACTTGGATTTGACTCAGTTTCCTTCCTTTGAAGAATTCCAAAGGACAAAACAAAGGGAAGGGAAACGAATTTTCTTAGTATCTAAGTTTGGGAAAAAAACTTATTGGGATGTTTCATTCTCCTCGCAGGATGTGTTTTTATTTGGTCGTGAGACCTCTGGGCTTCCAGAAGAAATACACAAAGGTCACCCTTCTGACCAAATCATTTCGATTCCTATGGCAGAAACGAGTCGTTCGATCAATTTATCCAATGCTGTTGCCATCATCCTTTATGAAGCACTGCGCCAAGAAAAAACAAGGACTAATCCCTAAGGTATAAAACAATTTACAGTTCCTCCGTTCCCATTGAAATGGGAATATATGCCGTTCCCTCTCTCCAGAACCGAGTTAGAGAAAGAAATCAAAACTTTGTTCTCCAATGGACTTTCGGGGAATGTGAACGATTTTACCTCTTGGGTGTTTATGGAAACCCAGAGAAAATTCAAAGATGTACCAAACGTAACTTTGGAAACTGTCACCACTGTGATGAATGAGTTTGTCAAAGAAGGACTCATCACCACAAACCCCATTGACCCGCGAGAGTATTACATTACAGACGAGTCTCCCATCATCCGAAAGATGGGAACATCAGAATCTTTTGTGATCCTTGGAGCACTTCACTATAACCCCATGCAGTATGTGCGAGCTAGACTTGCCTACTTTCTCAAACGGAATGGAATTGATGAAGAGTTACGGATGGATCTTTGTATCGCCACCGTAGAAGCCGTTGAAAATGCCGCCAAGTATGGTGATGGTGGTGGTGTGGAAGTTACCTTCCAAATCGATAAACAAAAAGTGTTTACGATTGAAATGATCAATACTGTAAAAGATTTTAATTTAGAAGATGATATCCAAAGAGGTAAATTTTCTTCCACTGCAACACTAATGCGTGGTATGATGGTCATGCAAAAACTTTTTGATTCAGTGGACTTAGAGATCACTGATAACAGAAAACAAGCTATCCTAAAAGCAACTCGTAAACTAACATAGGTTCCTATGGCAAATTTCAAAATGGTTTCTCCTTTCAAAGCTGCCGGAGACCAAGTGAAAGCAATTGAAAATATTGCGAAGTCATTCGGTGAAGGTAAAAATAAAATCACCCTTGTGGGTGTCACTGGTTCAGGGAAAACCTTTACGATGGCTGAGGTCATCACACGTGTCAAAAAACCTACACTGATATTATCTCATAACAAAACCTTGGCGGCACAATTATTTCGTGAGTTTAAGGAATTTTTTCCTGAAAATGCCGTAGAGTATTTTGTATCTTATTACGATTATTACCAACCTGAAGCTTACGTGCCATCATCGGATACATTTATCGAAAAAGATATGTCGATGAATGAAGAGATCGATAAACTCAGGTTACGTGCGACGTCTAGTCTTTTAGAGCGCGATGATGTCATCATCGTCAGTTCCGTTTCTTGTATTTATGGTTTGGGTTCTCCTGAAGATTATATGAACTCGGTTGTCATGTTACATGTGGGTGATAAAATCGATCGTGACCAAATCATTCGTAAGTTTTTACACATCCAATATGCACGTAATGATATTGATTTTAGTCGTGGGAATTTCCGAGTTCGCGGAGATACGATTGAAATTATGCCATCCTATCAAGAAGAGGGAATTCGCATCGAACTCTTTGGTGATGAAATTGATGGACTTTCCAAAATTGATCCACTCACAGGAAAGGTCAAAACCAAACTAGACCGAGTGGTTGTTTACCCTGCAAAACACTTCATCACTTCAGGCCCAAAAATTAAAGATGCCATTGAAAAAATCAAAGAGGAGATGGCGGCCCAAAAAGAGTATTTTTTAAAACAAGGAAAACACTTAGAAGCCGAACGGATCGAATCTCGCACAAACTATGATATGGAAATGTTACTTGAACTTGGTTATTGTAGTGGGATCGAAAACTATTCGAGGCATTTGACAGGACGTTCGGAAGGGGAAAGACCTGCATGTTTACTCGATTATTTTCCTGGAAAAGATTTTTTACTCATCATTGACGAGTCACACGTAACACTTCCGCAAATTGGTGGTATGTATGCAGGTGATAGGTCCAGAAAACAAACGTTAGTGGAGTTTGGCTTTCGCCTTCCAAGTGCCCTTGACAATCGACCACTTAACTTTGTGGAATTTGAATCCATGACACCGAGGACTTTGTATGTGTCTGCCACTCCCGATACAAACGAACTCGAGAAAAGTGAAGCAGTTTTTGAACAGATCATTCGCCCAACGGGTCTTCTTGACCCAATTGTGGAAGTAAGGCCAACCACCAATCAAATTGAAGATTTACTCAATGAAATTCGTTTGCGAATTGAGCAAAAAGAAAGAATCCTTATCACCACTTTGACAAAAAAAATGTCAGAAGATTTAACTGACTATTACAAAGAAGTGGGTCTAAAGATCGCCTACTTACATTCAGAAATTGATACAATCGAACGAACGGAAATCATCCGAGATTTACGAAAAGGTGTTTATGATTGTATAGTCGGGATCAATTTACTCCGAGAAGGTTTGGATATTCCCGAAGTGTCACTTGTTGCCATCCTTGATGCCGATAAAGAAGGGTTTTTGCGAAATTACAAATCTTTGATTCAGACCATTGGTCGTGCTGCAAGGAACGTAAATGGAAAGGCAATTTTGTATGCGGATCGAATGACTGATTCCATTAAAAAAGCAATCAGTGAAACCGAGAGACGTAGATTGATCCAAAAGTCGCATAACCAAAAGATGGGGATCACTCCACAAACCATCCAAAAGGAAATTCATGATATCCTTCCACGAGAGATGGCGGAAGAAGATAGCAAAGAAGAAGCCTTAAAAGATTTAGAAAAAGAATTTACATTGAAGAAATACAAAACCAAAGACAAGTTACGTGAAGCATTAAAACGAGAGATGTTACGTTATGCTCAAGATTTGGATTTTGAAAAAGCTGCTATGTTTCGTGACAAAATGTTAGCACTCGGCCCAGATAAAATCGAATCATAAGGAAGGATACGGATTGGAAACAAATGAATTTTGGGAAAACCCAACCAAATTGGCAAGACTAGAAGATACTTTACCGAAACAGATCTTTTTACTTCCGATCAAAGTACGACCTGTTTTCCCTGGTATCATTACACCTCTTATCGTTCCTCCGGGTAGGTTCATTCAGTCCATTGAAGAGTCTTCCAAAGGTGCTGGATTCTTAGGTCTTATCTTGCTAAAGGAAGATGAATCTGAACTTCCATCTGAAGATAATATTTTCCAAATCGGTGTTGTTGCTAGGATTTTAAAAAAAATCAACTTACCAGACGGTGGGATGAATATTTTGGTGAATACGATCCAACGTTTTAAAATCAATTCGATTCATACCAAAGAACCAATGTTAATTGCCAATGTGAGTTACCCAGAAGAAGAATTGGGTACAAGTAAAAATAACATCAAGGCATTAATGCGAACATTACTGATTTTGACTAAAGAACTCGCACAAAACAATCCTTTATTCACAGAAGATATGAAGTTAACCATGATGAATGTGAATGAACCAGCCAAGATGGCTGATTTTGTTTGTTCCATTCTCAATTTAGAAAAAGAGGAATACCAATCTGTCATTGAAGCCATCCCAATCAATGATCGACTCGAAAAAGTATTACTTTTTTTGAAAAAGGAAATCGAGTTAGTCGTTTTACAGAAAAAAATCCAAGAACAAATCAATGATAAAATTGATAACCAACAAAGACAATTTTTCCTACGAGAACAACTGAAGGCTATACAACAAGAGTTAGGTGTTGGTGAGGACAAAACTGAACAAAAATATGATAAACTTCTCGCTCGTTTGAAATCAATTCCTGTTGCGGAAGAGATTATAGTCGAAGTGGAAAGAGAGATTGATAAATTCAAAAATTCAGATCCTATTTCAAGTGATTACAATGTCATTCGGAATTATTTGGATTTGGTGGATAGCCTTCCTTGGGAAAAACCAGTGGTAAAAGATATCAACTTACTCCATGCCAAAAAAGTTTTAAACCGTGACCATCATAAGTTAGAAGATGTAAAAGAAAGGATTTTAGAATTCTTAGCGGTTCACAAATTAAATCCCAAAAGTAAAGGTTCTATTCTTTGTTTAGTAGGACCTCCTGGCGTTGGAAAAACTTCAATTGCAAAATCCATTGCAGAAGCACTCGGTCGAAAGTTTTACCGTTTTTCTGTGGGTGGTGTGAGAGATGAGGCAGAGATCAAAGGCCATAGGAGAACCTATATTGGTGCGATGCCGGGTAAACTCATCAATGCACTGAAGATCACCAAAGAAAGAGATACAGTCATTTTACTCGATGAGATTGATAAGATGTCACAAGGTTACCAAGGAGACCCACAAGCGGCTCTTCTTGAGGTTCTTGACCCAGAACAAAATTTTAATTTTAGAGACCATTACTTAGATCTTCCGTTTGATTTGTCGGATGTACTTTTTATTGCCACTGCCAATACCTTTGAACCCATCCCAAGAGTTTTACTCGATCGTATGGAAGTGATCCAACTTTCTGGTTATATCACAGAAGAAAAGGTACAAATCTTTCAGAAGTATTTGTGGAGTAAAATCTTTATCAAAAATGGATTAAATCCAGATTTGTTTTCTATGAAAAAGGAAACAGTGAGCCATCTCATCAACTCCTATTCGAGAGAATCGGGCCTACGTGGACTTGAAAAAACTTTCGATAAATTGGTTCGTAAACTTGCCCTAAAACAAGTGTTAAAGGAAAAGTATTCCAAAGAAATCCGTGAAAAAGATTTGGTCGAATATTTAGGACCTCCTCCTTTTGTTGATGACCGTATGACAATTCCAAAAGTTCCAGGAACGGCTCTTGGCCTTGCTTGGACGAATGCAGGTGGATCAACACTACTCATTGAAGCTGTCCTCATTCCTGGTAAAGGTGGTTTGACTCTCACTGGACAAATGGGAAAAATGATGGAAGAGTCCGCTAACATTGCTTTGTCATTTGTGAAAAATTATTTGAATAACGATGCCTTGTTTGAGAAAAAAGCAATCCACTTACACGTACCAGATGGTGCAACTCCCAAAGATGGTCCAAGTGCTGGGATCACAATGGCAACAGCCATATTATCTCTTGTCTCAAATCGTATCATAAACCCAGGTTTTGGTATGACAGGTGAGTTAACGTTAACTGGTGAAGTATTGGCAATTGGTGGATTACGCGAAAAAATTGTAGCCGCCAAACGAGTTGGAATTAAGAAAATCATCTTTCCAAAAGATAATGAAAAAGCATTCCAAGAAATCCCTGATTACGTGAAAAGGGGTGTTACCTTCTATCCTGTCACTCGATTTGAAGAAGTGGAATCATTGGTTTTTCCTAAAACAAAGAGTAAGAAAAAATGAACTATAAAAATAATTCCTTTTATTTGATTTTAGAAGTATTGTATGGTCATCTAATCGATATTTTGCGATTGTTATGGAAGAAAAAAAACCAAGTTTTGACAATTGGATTCCTTGTTGGAGTTTTTCTTAGTTTTTTCTTCTTAGCTGGTGCATACGTCGTTTGGTCTGGCGAAGAAACAAGGGTACATAAATCATTAGAGAAATACAGATCTGAAGTATCCAATTTTTATGATAGTTTCCAACCTAAGTCCGTAAAAATTCTAGATCGAAGTGGAAAAGTGATGGGTGAATTTTATCGTCGTAATTTTCGCCCGATTCGAACTGATAATTTGAGAAAACATAATGTGATCGTTTGGGCAGTACTTTCCTCTGAAGATAGAGAATTTTTTTCCCATTCCGGTATTAATTACACAGCAATATTACGTGCTGTTGTTACAAACTTAGTCCAATTTAGGTTGTCGCAAGGTGGATCCACCATCTCACAGCAGTTAGCAAAATTAACTCTCAATCTGGGAAAACGGAATTTATTCAATAAGCTTACTGAATTATATTGTACATTTTATATCGAAAGCCAATATTCGAAGGAAGAAATATTGGCAATGTATCTGAACCAAATTTTTTTGGGAGAAGGGAATACTGGCGTGGAAGAGGCGGCCAGATATTATTTTCGAAAACCTGCATCGGAACTTAGTCCTGAAGAGGCGGCACTTCTAGTGGGGATCATTCCTGCACCAAGTGTATATAACCCAGTTCGGAATTTAGGAATTGCACTTTCTCGCCAAAAACGAGTGTTATATGACATGGCGCGAAATCCAGAACTTCATCCTTCGCAAAAAGATATCCCTGTAAAGTTTTCTGACTCTATTGAAGTCAATTTAAAACGATTTCGAACTATTTATAAAGTGAAAGAATCGAAAGATGAAGATGGGAATCCAAAGTATTCAAGCGAAATTGGGAAATACGGAGCGGATAAAGACTTTCGTGTTAATTTAGCTCCAGATTTTAATGCTGAGATCAGAAGGTTTATTCTCGAAAAGTTTTCCAATGAGGATTTGGAAGAAAGAGGACTTCTTGTTTATACTACTTTAGATTTAGAAAAACAAAGGTTTGCAGAAGAAGCATTAAGAATTGGAGTTGATTCAGTTCGAGCAGATCTCTCCAAACAAGAGTTAGAGTATCAAAGTAAAGGTAAGGCTGATTTAGCGGAAGTTACAAGAGGAATTTTACCACAACTCAGTGGATCGATGATCTCTTTAGATCCAGAAACAGGAGATGTAGAAGCACTTGTGGGAGGGTATAAAATTTCCAATGTGTTTCGTTTTAATCGTGCCGAAGAAGCAAAACGTCAACCTGGATCTACAATCAAAGCTTTGGTATATGCATTGGCCTTTGAAAAACGAATCGTAAATCCATCCTCAAAAATCAAAGATGAGAAATTAGATATTTCAGGTTATTCACCAAAAAACTGGTATAAAGGTTATAAAGGTGAGATAACTGTTCGCCAAGCTTTAGCACAATCAGTCAATACTGTCTCTGTCAAATTATTACATGAAGTTGGGATTTCGTATTTCATTCAAAAATTAAGTGCGATTTTATCGATTCCAGAAGAGGAAGCAGAACAAAGATTCCAACGGAATCTTTCACTGGCCCTTGGTTCCGGGGAACTGAGTCCAATGGAATTATCAACCATTTATGCTACGCTCATGAATGGCGGGAGACGAGTCACTCCTAGAAAAATTATCAAAATCACAGATATGGATGGGAACGAGTTTTATAATACGATCCCCAATGAAGCCGCAGAACAGATATTAGATCCAGTTGCTTGTGCAATGGCGATCAACACGTTACAGTCAGTACTCACAGAAGAAGGAACGATGACCCTTAAACGCAAAGAAGGGGAACCATTTTTGTATGCAGGGAAAACAGGGACAGTCCAATCTCCTAAACTCAAATCATCGAAATGGAAAGGTATGAAAGGGGTTAGAGACGTTTGGTTCGCGGGTCTTACTCCAAGAAATGTAACAGTTGTTTGGGTGGGCCATGATGAAGGTGCACCTTTTCCTGGCTCCGGTTCTGGAGTATCTGGTGGAATCTGGTATCGATACATTCAAAATGTGAAAACCAAATTAGGAATGGGAAACCAACTCATTCCAAGTTTTGTTGGTGATTTCGTGAAGGTGGATGTTTGTGCTGATGATGGCACACTCATTGAAAATAATCCCGAGTATATTTGTAAAGTGCCTCTGTATGCTCAGTATTATTATATAGGCGATTTACCTCCCAAACGTATCGGATTTAACAAATCGGAACCACAACCAAATTCTATTTCACAGCCAAATAATTTGGAAGAGGATGATTTTGAGATTTCAACTTATAATGCAGATGGATCAAAAACACAACCAGCAGCAGTTGATTCAGTTGAATTGGAGCCTCCTCTTATAGATAATCGGCGAGTTCGTTATAACGAAGAAAATCCTTAGAGACTAAGTAATTTTCTTGGATCGACCATAAAAAGATCCAAGGTTTTTCCTGTGTGACAATTTCGATCACTTGTTTGGCATCAGAAAGGTTTCGATTTGGTTTGTTTAAAATCGTACCAACCATTTGATTTTGATAAAAGGACCTATTCCCTCCATTCCCAATTTTATATGGATGGAAAACGGGGTCTAAAAAATTCCAAACAGAGTCATAGTCTGAATACCAAGTAAGTAGCGTTAGGTCACCTTTACCTTCTCCATTTTCCTTATACAACGGTGCTTTTTCCATTGGCTTTAGTTTAATATTTAATCCAATTTCGGCTAATGCTTGTCTAATGGCTCTACCTTTTGTTTGGTTTTCATCATCTCCTCTCATTCGAAAGTCGATTTCTTTCGTTAAAATATTAGGATAACACTTTGACTGTTTAAGTTCAGAAATTGCCTTCTCTTTGTTATAAGTGATATCGTTTTGCTTCAGATGGAGATTTAGTTTTTCTAAATAGGGAATTGGGATCGGACCATAAGTTAAGTCTGCATGGTTTTCCAACAATTTTTTGATGATCACTTCTCTGGGAATACTTAAGTTTAATGCGGTGCGGAAGTGAATGTCAAAACATGGGTTTGATTGATTGATGGTTACATACTGTACGGATCTTCCTTTTTTTGTCAGAGTGAATTGAGAAGTGGCTTCAGGGATAGAGAGTAAAAAATCTGATAGTTTGAATGCATCTAGTTTTGATTTGCGATATAAAAATAAGGAAGTAGTGGATTGTGGTAAAATGAGAAAACGGATGGACTCAGGAAGGTTGTTTGTTTTCTTTTTTTGTAAAACTAAACTGATAAATTCATTTTTTTTCCATTCAATGAGTTTGTAATCTCCATAAGTTTTTAACTGATTTTGTTCCCATTCTTTTTTCCCAATGATGGATGCAAATGGTAAGCTGAACTTCTCTTTCCATTCTGAATCGGTAGTTCCTTTTTGGAATCGAAACTCTAATTGCGATGGGGAAACGATATGAACCGATTTGAGAAAACGGTAATCTTCTTTTCTTGGATAGGATTCTTGGATTAACCTAGTGAAACTAAAGTGGATGTCTTCAATGGGAGGGGCCGTTGTTCGTAACTGAACCACCAGGATTCCCTCTGTGGGACTCACATGTTTTTGGGTTTTCTGGATCCAAGGGGAAACATAAGCATTTTGTTCTGCCTTAAAAAGTCCCTGGTGGAGGAACCTAGCTAACTTTTGGCATGTTAAATCCGTACAAAACAAAGGATCCAATTGGGCTGGATCCGAAGGTAAGGCGATTTGGATGGCAAACTCCTGTTTGTCTTTTCCACAAAAAGTGAGGGACAAGAGAAAGAAAACGAGGGATAAGGTTCTCATACGTGAAGATTTACCGAAAACTTTGGCCATATTTGGCAAAATACAAATACAGACTCAGCCTTGGAGTTTTTCTGTCTATATTTGTTTCTATTTTTAACGGGGCTTCTCTCACTTCACTCATTCCCATCTTTGATTCCTTAGGTTCTGGAGAAAATTATAAATTCCAAATTGCTCTTACAAAAAAAGACCAATCACTTTTAGGTGAATACAAAAATCCAGATCGTTTACAGGGGTTAACCTATTGGGAATGGCAATTTGCAAATTTAAAGGAAAAAACAAATTCCGAACTTGCAGAGAAAAAACCTGATGATTTGGTTTATCTCTTTTGTCTGATTATCCTTCCTATCTACTTTTTGAAATTATTATGCCTTGCCGGCACTGTATACTTTGTTAACTCAGCAGGATTACTTGCTGTCAAAGACCTAAGACAAGCACTTTACAAAAAACTCCAAATGTTACCCCTCAATGAATTTTATAGAGAAAAAACTGGAGTACTGATGAGTCGTGTGATCAACGATGTTGACATTGTTGGCAAAGTTGTATCAAACGATCTAAAAGATGCAATTAACGATTTTTTTTATATCATCACACATTTAATCATTTTACTTGTGTTAAGTTGGAAATTGTTTTTTTTGCTTTTTATTGTGATCCCACTCATTGTAGGACCTGTTAGTACTTTTGCAGACCGAATTCGAAGGACAACGAAAAACCAACAGGAACAATTATCGGAACTGAATGGTGACTTACAAGAAGTGATTTCGGGAATACGTGTGATTCGTGCTTTTTCAATGGAAGATAAGGAAGCTGAAAGATTTTTTAAAGTTAATCAAAACTTATCAGACAAAACATTTAAAACTCATTTTTATCATCAAATTGGTCCCGCCTTAACCGAGTTATCTGGTTCTGTAGTAACGATGGTGTTTTTAGGTATTGGAGCATATTTATTGGAAGACGCAAGTTTTTCCAAAGGTATGTTCATAGCATTTTTTCTAACTTTGATTTTTCTAATGCGTCCACTCAAACAGATGAGTATTTTAGTAAACTTGATTCAAGCATCAGTGATTGCAAGTGATCGAGTTTTTGAAATATTGGGACGTGAGGTTGACATCAAAGAACCAACTTCCCCAAAACCGTTGGGGAGTTTGAGTCATGCCATTACTTATAAAAACGTTACTTATCTTTATCCAAATACAGATTTATACGCCTTAAAAAATATCAATCTGACATTACCAAAAGGAGGAACGATTGCGATTGTTGGTTCTTCTGGAGCAGGTAAATCTACATTAGTCGATTTATTACCAAGGTTGATTGATCCCACTGAAGGTGGTATCTATTGGGATGATGTAAATGCCAAAGATATAAGTTTGGATAATTTACGCAAAAGAATCGGTGTTGTTTCCCAAAATATTTTTTTATTTAATGGATCCATCCGTGAAAACATTGCCTATGGAAAACCTGATGCGACGGAAGAAGAAATCAGAAGAGCAGCAGAGGATGCATTTGCTTCTGAATTCATAGAATCTTTTGAAGAAGGATACGATACAATCGTTGGTGAAAGGGGTGTTATGTTGTCTGGAGGTCAAAGGCAAAGGATATCGATTGCACGAACCTTACTCGCCAATCCAGAAGTGTTGATCTTAGATGAAGCGACATCCGCATTGGATACAGAATCAGAAAGATTAATCCAACAAGCATTTGTTCGATTGTATGAAAACAAGACAGTAATCATAATAGCTCACCGTTTATCCACAGTAAAAATTGCTGATACAATTTATTATTTAGAAAATGGCGAAATTGTAGAGAGTGGTAGTCACACAGAACTTTTGCAAATTCCAAATTCAAAATACAAACGTTTGTATGACATGCAATTCTCTAACTCAAATTAGGTGGAATTAAGCCAATCGACTTGTCCCACAGTTAGGACAAAATTTTGCATTTGGAACAGAAACAAAAGATCCACAATTGGAACATGTCCAATCTTTGTTAATCTTAGGCTGTTCTAATATAACCAAATTTTTACTCTTTTCCATTAATGTAGACTCAACCGATTCTAACTCTTCAATATAAGGGATGGATTGAGTTTGAAATTCTTCTTCAGTCAGCTTTCCGGAATCAAAATCGGATCGGATGTCTTTTAACGAATCTAATAAGTTATTTTTTTTCTCATAAATGGCTCGTAACTGTGGATCCATCTCTTTGCCAAAGGGAGACTCATCAACCTGGAATCGATAATAGAATACCAAAAAGGGAGCAATCAGAATGATTCCAAATAACACTGAATAGAAATATAAGAGAAAATCCATACGTTCAGAATTTGGACTTTTTATTTTTAGGCAATCTCTTTATCTTTGGTCTAAGAAGAGATTTATCATTTATGACTGTAACCAATTCCTTAATTGAAGAAAAACTTAAAACTGCAGAAGAAATCGCCCTATTATTGCCAAATCATGTTACCTTGGGTTGTTCCGGTTTTACTCCCGCAGGTTACCCTAAACTTATCCCTGTTGCCTTTGCAAAACGTATCGAAGAAGAAAAAAAATCAGGGATGTCATTTTCTATCAATTTGTATGCAGGTGCTTCCACTGGTGAAGAATTAGATGGAGCATTGGCGAAAACTGGTGCTTTAAAATTACGTATTCCATACCAATCCAATCCACATTTACGTAATTTAATCAACCAAGGGGAAACAGATTTTATAGACATGCACCTTTCTCATGTCGTGAAATACATTGAACATGGGATTTTACCAAAAATTGATGTAGCATTAGTGGAAGCGATTGATGTAACAACTGATGGAAAAATTTATTTATCTACTTCTTCCGGGATGAGTGCAACATACTTAAAAAATGCGGAATCAATTTATATCGAACTCACAGATACCCATCCTCTTGAACTAAAGTCATATCACGATATTTATCTACCAAGTCATCATATGAAAGGTGGACCAATCCCTATTATCAATCCTAGCGATCGAGTGGGTGAACCTTTTGTCCAAGTTCCACCTGAAAAAATCAAAGGGATCGTTCGTTCCAGTAAACCTGATGCAGCTACTGTATTCAAAACACCTGATGCTGATTGTCAAAATATAGCTTCTCATGTTTTGGAATTCATCCAACACGAAATCAAAATGGGTAGGATCCCAAAAGAGTATCTACCTTTCCAAAATGGAGTTGGGAATATTGCAAACGCCGTACTTGCAAGTATGGCAAAAGATTCAAAATTCCATGCGATCCAAATGTATACAGAAGTGGTACAAGATTCTGTATTTGATTTGATTGATGCAGGGAAATTAGAAATAGCATCTACTTCTGCGCTCACCTTTTCAGAGTTAGGTCTAAAAAGATTTCATGAAAATATTTCAGCTTGGAAATCTAAATTTGTCATTCGGCCACAAGAAATTTCAAATCATCCGGAAGTCATTCGTCGAATGGGACTCATCGCAATGAACACAGCGATCGAAATTGATATTTATGGGAATGTAAATTCAACACATGTGATGGGTACATCGATGATGAATGGAATCGGTGGTTCAGGGGACTTTACTAGAAATTCTCATTTGAGTATTTTTATGACACCTTCACTTGCAAAAGATGGGAATATTTCTGCGATTGTACCAATGGTCTCTCATACAGATCATAACGAACATTCAACAATGATTTTTGTGACGGAAAATGGATTAGCAGACTTACGAGGATGTCCTCCCAAAAAACGTGCGGAACTCATCATTGAAAAATGTGCTCATCCTATCTACAGAGATAAATTGAGAGCGTATTACGAAAATGCACTCAAAGTTTCAAAAGGCAAACACACACCCCATGACTTAGAAAATGCATTATCATGGCATGTTCAATTTTTAAAAACAGGAAGTATGAAGTGATTGCAGTCATTGGATCAGGAATTACTGGATTAACTGCATCTTGGGCTTTAAACAAATTTTTGGATGTTTCGTTATATGAGAAACACCCTGAAGTAGGGATGGCAGCATTTGGCGCCAAACAAATGATCAATGGAAATGAAGTTGAGTTTGATATTCCATTTCGAACAATCAAAAGAGATTATTATCCAACTTTGTTCCAAGTATACGATAAAGCAAAAATTCAAACCAGAGTCGTTGATTATTCTTTTCGGGTTGATTCCAGTGATGAAGTTGTTTTTGGATTTTTTTCCAAAAATATATTTGGGAATCATTTTGGGTTTCCAACCGCAGATGTTTTTTTATCCAAAAAAGGTCGGCTTATTTTTTCTGATTTATTGAAGTTTTATACTAATTCGAAAACAGATTGGAAAAACGAAAAACAAAACATTACCATTTTAGATTTTTTAAAGAAATATCATTATTCAAATGAATTCATTTATGAGTTTTTATTGCCTACCTTTGCTTTAGTAAATACTTGTAAAACGGAAACAGTTGCCCTTTATCCTGCGGAAACGATTATTGGATACCATTCCAGAGGTTATTCTTACACTCCTCAAGAGACAGCAAAATTCGGCACTCGAGATGTTGTCAATCGCCTCACTTCGGGATTAAAACACATCCATTTGAATGCAAATATAAAACAAATTTATAAAAAGAATTCCAAAACCATCATTCAATTCGAGACGGAAGAAAAAGAATTTGATCATGTCATCCTTTCCACCCAAGCCAATCATGCAAAAAGTATACTTGGGAAAGGTTACGATGAAGAAAAAGAGATTCTAAATGAATTTCGTTATGAAGCAAGTGATGTTGTTTTACATACGGATCCGACTTATTTTAAGAACCCTAAAGTATCTTTAGTATTTAATATCCGAGATGGTTATGATAAACCTGAAGTTACATTGGATTTGGGTAGAATCATCCCTGAATTAAAAGGCAAAAAAGTTTTCCAAACCTGGAACCCACATAAAATGCCTCATCAAAATGATGTTTTAAAATTAGCAAAATTTGAAAGACCAGTCATGGATGATCGAACGGGAAGAGCGATCGAACGTATATCTGCCTTACATGCAAAAACTAATTGTAATCTTTGGTTATGTGGTTCTTATTCTTTGTATGGAATTCCATTGTTGGAAGCTGGAGCTAAATCAGCACTACAAGTAGTTTCTAAAATTTTAAATCAAACGGTAGATACGATCATTCAGAGATAGTTATTTTTTGATTACATAGTAGTGGTAAGTAAGACCTAATGATTTTGTGATTTTTTGTAAAACAAATCCAAACAAACGAAGTGACAATTTCATTTGATTGGAATTTTGTATAAATCCTTCGATGACTGGTTTTGTCCAATCTAAGTGTTTTTCGATCGTAAAGCCAATGGTTTCTAATTCTTTTTTTGTTTCATTCTCTGTTTTGATTTGGTTCGGTGGAATCAGGAACAATTTTAGTAAGATGGGAAATGAAATTCTTACACTCTTGTCAGAATGAAAAATATTGAAAACTAATTTCCCTCCTGGTTTTAGAACACGGTAGGATTGGCGATAAAACGCTTCTAAATTTTCAAAATGATAGGCTGCATCCACAGAAAAAACAAAATCAAATGTGTTTGCTGGAAGAGTTTTCATTTTTTCCCATCCAGCTTCGATAAAAGGATCTACTTTGGCACCATTTTCGTTAAATAACTGTTTTGCGAAGTCTGACTGTTCTCCTGGCAAATTGATAGCAGCAAGTTTCTTTGCATTAAAAAAATGTTTCCAATAGAGTAAACTCCCTCCGAGGCCCGATCCAACTTCCAAAATGGAGGTTTTTTTTGTGAGCCCACATTGTTTTGCAAACTCTGATAAAAATTGAATGCCTGCTTGGTTGTATTGTGTGACTCCAGACCAATATCCAAAATTGGAAACGTAGTAGGGTGGTGATTGTGGAAGTTCTGTAATGGGGGATTTTGAAAATGGGAAAGGGGTCATTTTTTTACTTGAAACTTTGATATACCCTGCTGGGTATGTAGGTATGAGCCTTTCCGAAAACCAAACCAAACTCATTCATCGCATCAATCGTATCCAAGGGCAGTTGGAAGCGATCAAAAACACCATCGTGACAGAAGAACAGGACTGTGAAAAAGCGATCCTACTTCTAAAAGCAGCCCACCAAGCCATGAAAAAGTTCGGAGAAGCTTATATCCATGAATATATGGATACCTGTTTCAAAGAAAAGAAGTCCACTCAAAACATCGAAAGCGACGTAAAAAAAGCCATTTCAGCTGCCTTTTCCCTTTAATCTTCTCATTTCCTTCTAAAAAACTCCGCAAAAAATACTTGCCATATATACCCCATAGGGTATATATGGATTTAGGTTATATACTATAGGGGGTATGGTAATGTTCTTGGCTTCAACAAAAACATGGTATTTGGAGCGATTGGTATTTCTCATCGCTGGAGTTTTTAGTTTAGTAGGTGTTTCTCTTGGAACTTATGTTTCACCTTGGTGGTTCCTTTTGAACTTACTTGTAGGAATCAATTTGGTTGTATTTTCAACCGTCGGTTTTTGCCCCATGGCAATTCTTTTGAACAAACTTGGTGTAGAACCAAAGGTTAAGGATTAAACCAATGAAACTTTTCACTAGCTTTCTGCTTTTGATCACGCCGATTTATCTTTCTGCTGAAGGAGTCGGGTTTAGTGACCTCTGGAAACGAATCGAAGAAAATTCATCAGCAAGAAAATCCAAATATTTGGAGTGGAAAGCTGGTGAAATTGCAAAGGATAGGTCCGACAAACACTGGTTACCTAGAGTTTATGCTGATCTTAGAACTTTTCAAACAAACGATCCCACTCTTAACTTTATGGGTAAATTAAGCCAAAGGAGTGCAACAGATGCTGATTTTTCAACTGGATCCACTCGTTATCGGCCAGGTAATTTTCTAGATTCGAATAACCAACCTTATACAACTTTAAACTCAGATACAATGAATCTTTTTGCAAAGGATACATTGAATTATCCAGGCAGTCATCAGTATTCTAGAGGAACTCTTGGAATGGATTTGCCACTGTATGAAGGTGGATCGGGAAAAACCTTTGCTGCTATGAATGAAAAAAGAAGTACAGGTTTAAAATTTGAATGGTTAGCGATTCGAGATAGAGAGTTTGCTCAAGCTGGATTTTATTACCGGGCCATTCAAAGTTTATATGAGTATCAAAAAAGACTCGAACAAATTAAAAAAATCGAGAGTCGATTCCAATCTAATTATTCCTTAGGCAATAAAGGAAACCCAGTTGGTTATGCAGGATACCTTGCATTAAAATCGATCAAAAACCAAATCTCGGTATTGGAAAAACAATCTGAGTTACAAATCAAGGACTATAAAGATACTTTATATGTTTTATCCGATTTGCCAGCCACAAATTTGGAGATTGTAGAATCAGACCTTAATGTCTTTTTGGATACGTATTTTAAAAGGCCAATTGGATATGAAAGATCCAATCAAATGAATGCACAAATTAAGTATGCAGAAGGTGAAAAACTGAAAGCAGAAATGGAGATGGCCAAGTTTTTACCAAAAATCGGAGCCTATTCTGAAGCATACGGATACCAAGGCAGTCGTAATATATCAAACGCATACCAAGCAGGTGTGTATCTTCAAATGAATCTATACAATCCAAAAGATATGGGAGTTGTGGAAGAATCTAAGTTAAATGCTGAAGCTGCTCTCAAGAAAATAGAACAAAAAACAAAAGAAGAAGAGACACACGTAAAATCATTAATTCAGAAAGAAATTTCTCTAAAAGAATCTTTGGAACTCATAAGAGAGTCAATGAAATTCCAAGAAGAACAAGTGATCAATATGCAAAGATTATTCCAGAGTGGAGCAATCAATGCCATGCAATTTGCAGAGACTTTAAATAAATCATTAGAATTATCTCGAGTTTTAATGGAGACCGAAATCGCTCTTTTGCAAGTGAGAACGGAAGTATCGATATTTTCAAAAAAGGAAGACACAAATGAATCCATTGGAAGAAATTAGGGCTGGTTTTGCAGGGAAACTTGCAGAAACATTTTTGCATTCAAGATTAACACCAGTTATAGCAATCGCAAGTTTAGTATTAGGTTTATTTGCTGTATACTTAACTCCAAAAGAAGAAGAACCACAGATATCAGTCCCAATGATTGACATCCAAATTCCAAGTCCTGGATTTTCACCAGAAGAAACAGAAAGGAAAGTTACGGAACCTGTGGAACGTGCAGTTTGGGGACTTGAAGGTGTTGAATATCTCTACTCCACAAGTAAGTGGCATGGAAGTTATATCACTGTGCGATTTAAAGTAGGCGAACCAATTGAACCTTCTCTAGTCAAAATCCATCATAAATTGATGGAAGCAAAAACTGTATTACCGAAAAATACTTTGTCTCCGATTGTAAAATCTTACTCAATTGATGACGTTCCCTTTCTTGCACTTAGTTTTAGTTCAGAAACTTTAAATGATTATGAACTAAGACAAATGGTTGGACCATTAGCAAGAGAATTGTCTTCAACGCCAGACTTGGCAAGTGTGCAAATGTTAGGTGGATTGAAGAAGACGGTTCGAGTAAAAGTTGACCCAAGTTTATTAAATCGATTTGGTGTTACAGCCATTGAAGTAGCAGAGAGTTTAAAACAAAATGATGCATTGATCCCAGCCGGGAAAAATTGGTCATCGGAATCTGTTGTCGATATGGAAGTTGGGGGTGTGCTTAGAAATATTGCAGATGTGAAACGCTTACCGGTTGCTCAACGTGGTGGAAGAGTAGTGCGTATTCAGGATTTAGCCCAAGTTGAGGAAGGGCCTGAAGAAAGAACAAGGTCTTCCGTTTTGTATGACAAATCACTTGGTGAATCCAAACGGAATGCAGTAACGATTGTATTTGCCAAAAGGAAAGGTACAAACGTTGTCAATTTATCCAAAGACTTAATTGAAAGGGCAGAATTATTCCAAAAAGATTTACCAAAAGAAATTAGTCTTAGCATCATTCGTGATTACGGTAGCACAGCAGAAGATAAATCCCATGAACTGATCGAACATTTGTTGATAGCAACGATTTCAGTGACAATTCTCATTGCACTTTGGATGGGATGGAGATCGGCACTTGTTGTTGCCATTGCGATCCCTGTTACACTTGCGCTCACACTAGCAATTTATTACTTTCTGGGTTATACACTAAACAGAGTTACACTGTTTGCACTGATTTTTTCCATTGGGATTTTGGTTGATGATGCCATCGTTGTTGTGGAAAACATCGAACGACATTTGGAAGAAAATCCTAAACTAGGAATCATTCGAGCAACACTCATTGCCGTATCAGAAGTGGGAAACCCTACCATCCTTGCCACTTTTACAGTGATTGCTGCTATTTTACCTATGGCCTTTGTAAGAGGACTCATGGGACCTTATATGAAACCGATCCCTGTGGGTGCAAGTCTTGCGATGATATTATCTTTGATAGTCGCTTTTGTCATCACTCCTTGGGCATCTGTAAGATTATTAAAAGAATCACATACTCATTCTGATAAAGAAATGGGTCATAAAGTTTCCAAATTAGACCAACTTTACATCAAGTTCACTAATTGGTTGTTAGGTACAAAGAAAAATGCAAGTCTCTTTGGTGCCATTACCATTGGATTATTAGTAGTTTCCATGGCTTTTGTAGCTTTCAAATGGGTAAAAGTCAAAATGTTACCTTTTGATAATAAAGAAGAATTCCAAGTATTAATCGACTATGAACCGAAAACAACTTTAACACAAAGTATGTCCCAATCGGAAGGTTTAGCAAAAACACTATTACAAAATCCGAATGTAGAAAAGATCCAAATCTTTGGTGGAGAAGCAGCTCCATTTTCATTCTCCGGGATGGTGAAACATTCATTTCTTCGAAATTTAGATTCGATGAATGACCTGCAAATCATCTTAAAGAATAAAAATGATCGTAAAGCTTCAAGTCATGAGATCATTGAATCACTACGAGGGGAGATTAAGTCCTTTGGTGAAAAAAACAACGCCGTGACAAAAGTTTTAGAAATCCCTCCTGGGCCTCCTGTGATGGCAACCATGGTAGCCGAAGTGTATGGTCCAAGTGTATCAGAGAGGAAAAAAGTAGCTGAGGAGATTTACAAAATCTTTAAAGAAGAACCAAGTGTAGTTGATTTGGATACATCATTACGTAACGGAAGACCCAAGATGGTTTATCCGATTGATTTTGATAAATCAGGAATATATGGAATCAAAACTTCCGCACTTGCCTATACAGGTTCATTACTCTTTTCTGAATCACCACTTGTAAGTTTGGCAACGGCAAAAGAACCAGAAGAAGTTTCCATCAACTTATCCATGAAACAAAATGTACGTAGTTCAAAATCTCCTTTCCAAAACCAGAACATCATGTCAATGGAATCGGGAGTTGTCTCTTCAGAAAGAGTACTAGGAAATCCTTACATCGAAGAAGACCGAGCTCTTTTTCGGAAAAACCTAAAACCTGTGAATTATGTGATGAGTGAACTTTCTGGTGAAGAAGAAGCTCCTGTTTATGGGATGTTAAAACTAGCACCAAAAATTCATTACGATACACAAACTGCAGATGTCCCATGGAACACAACAAAACCTGTCATCAAATGGGACGGAGAATGGTTCATTACATACGAAGTATTTCGTGACTTAGGTGGTGCCTTTGCCGTGGTAATTTTACTCATCTATGTGCTTGTGCTTGGGTGGTTTAAAAGTTATACAGTGCCTCTCATCATCATGGCCCCGATTCCTATCTCACTCATTGGGATCTTACCTGGTCACTGGGTGATGAGAGCTTACTTCACAGCAACATCCATGATTGGATTTATCGCAGGAGCTGGGATCATAGTTCGAAACTCAATTATCCTCGTTGATTTCATCGAAGGAGAGATTAAAAAAGGGGTCGAGTTAAAAGAAGCGGTAGTCCATGCAGGAGTAGTTCGGTTTCGACCTATGTTACTAACAGCCTCAGCGGTTGTGGTAGGTTCTTTTGTGATGTTATTTGATCCTATTTTCCAAGGTTTAGCCATCTCACTCATGTTTGGTGAAATTGCAGCAACTGTTCTTAGCCGATTTGCAGTGCCAGTGTTATACTATTGGTTCATTGGTAGGTCAAGACAAGGAGTGATCAAACATGGTTAACCAAATTCGAAACTTCATCTAAACAAAAAAAGCTGAAGGTTTCCCTTCAGCTTTTGAATTAATACCTAACGTGTAAAATCGTTAGGTATTTTTTTCCCTACAATTATCTTGTTCCTTCGTTTTTGATCTCACTATGATTCTTATACAAACCAGTCGCAGTTAGAGACGGTGCTCTAAGGTGTCCTGTGTATTGTGTATAAGTAGTGCTACCGCTAACGATAGATGATTGGCATTTGTCAAGACCACCAGCACGGTTGTATCCACAAGAAGAATGGTATGCAACTGCATAGTCATCTTCTCCAGGAAGGATTGCAGAAGGTCCAAACGCACCTTTGTAACCCGGTACATGGTGGATCTGAATTCCAGCCGTATTGTTATGGTTAAACGCACCACGAGCTGTGGATACGATGAGTGATTTGTCCATTGCGTTTCCACCGAAGCCGAAAGTAGCACCGTTAAGAGCGGATGCCAGTTCCGATCCACCTGAAGCAGCTGCAAGAGCAGTTACTTTTGTAAGGTTGAAACCCTTCGAAGATGCAGTGGATCCCAAATTTGCCAACCAAAACTCAATCGCATAACATCCCGCAGAGTGGCATACAATTTTACAAGAGTTTGCACCTTTGCAATAATTCGTAAGTCCTGTGGAAATGTTTGTTTGGGCACGAGCAGTTCCGTATGTTCTTGGGTCAGAAGTTCCATCATATCCGATGAAAATTTTGGATCCAGAAACAGTATTCGCAGAGGTTCCCCAGTACGAATTTACGTCTGTTGTTCCCACACCATTGTGGTTTTTGTCCGATTTTCCGTGGATGAACACGGTGTAGGTTTGTGCACTGAGTGATCCTGCAACGAGGAACGCTAGTATTGTTGTGATTGTGCTTCGCATTGTTTTTCCCTTTCCTGATTTTCTTTCTTTAGACACAAATTCCACAAAAAAGTCAAATGTGTCAATTTGTATTATATTTGGGCAAAAAAAAGACCAGCCTGATGGGCTGGCCTTTTGGTCTTACCAAAGTTTGGTAAGGTTAGAAGTGGAATCCGATCCTATCGGTATCCTTCTGCTTTGAGTTGTCCATGGTCGAGGTAAAGACCAGTAGAGGAAACTGAAGGTGCTCTGTAGTGTCCACTGTATTGAGTGTATGTTACATTGGAGTTGAAAGGCCAAATGCCTTCACTTTGAGTAAGAGTAGATTGGCATTTGTTGAGTCCACCTGCTTTGTTGTATCCACAAGAAGAGTGGTAAGCAACAGCATAATCATCTTCACCAGGAAGGATGGCAGAAGCTCCAATCAAACCTTTGTAACCAGGTACGTGGTTCACAGCAACACCCGCAGTATTGTTATGGTTGAATGCTCCGCGAGCAGTGGAAACGATGAGTGATTTGTCCATTGCGTTTCCTGCGAAACCAAAAGTGATTCCGTTAAGAGCGGAAGCAAGTTCTGATCCACCAGAAGCAGCAGCAAGTGCAGTTACTTTTGTAAGGTTAAAACCTTTAGAGGATGCAGTAGAACCTAAATTGGATAACCAATACTCAATCGCATAACAGCCTGCAGAGTGGCATACAATTTTACAAGAGTTTGCACCTTTACAGTAGTTTGTCAAACCTGTCGCAATGTTTGTTTGTGCGCGAGCAGATCCGTATGTTCTTGGATCAGAAGTTCCATCGTATCCGATGAAAATTTTAGATCCAGAAACAGAACTAGTGGATGAACCCCAGTATCCGTTTACATCTGTTGTTCCCACACCATTGTGGTTTTTGTCCGACTTACCGTGAATGAACACGGTATAGGTTTGTGCACTAAGTGATCCTGCAACGAGGAACGCTAGTATTGTTGTGATTGAGCTACGCATCTCTTTTTTCCTTTTCCTTTCTATCAATGATTCCTAAAATTATCTCCAACCTTCAGTTTTGATCTGACCATGGTCTAGATACAATCCAGTGGAAGAAACAGAAGGTGCACGGTAGTGACCGCTGTATTGGTTATATGTTTTGTTCGATCCGAATGGCCATAATCCTTCGTATTGAGTGAGAGAAGATTGGCACTTGTTCAAACCACCAGCGCGGTTGTAACCGCAAGATGAGTGGTATGCGACAGCATAATCATCTTCACCAGGAAGGATAGCAGAAGCTCCAAACATACCTTTGTAACCAGGTACGTGGTTCACAGCAACACCAGCCGTATTATTATGGTTAAACGCACCACGAGCAGTTGTTACGATGAGTGATTTGTCCATTGCATTTCCACCAAAACCGAAAGTGATTCCGTTCAGTGCGTTTGCAAGTTCCGATCCGCCAGAGGCAGCAGCAAGTGCAGTTACTTTTGTGAGATTAAAACCTTTGGAAGAAGCAGTAGAACCTAAATTTGATAACCAATATTCAATGGCATAACATCCAGCCGAGTGGCATACGATTTTGCAGGAGTTTGCTCCTTTGCAGTAGTTTGTAAGTCCTGTGGAAATATTGGTTTGGGCACGAGAAGAACCGTAGGATCTAGGATCAGTTGTTCCATCGTATCCAATGAAAATGCGAGTTCCGCCTACGGAATTCACAGAAGAACCCCAATACCCATTCACATCAGTGGTTCCCACACCGTTATGGTTTTTGTCTGATTTTCCGTGTATGAACACAGTGTAAGTTTGTGCGCTGAGTGACCCTGCTAGGAGCAAAGTTGTGATGGCTGTGAGGAGAGTTCGCATGGTAATTTCCTATTCCCGTTTGATGTTTCTCTTGTTGTATAAGTTTGGCAAAAGATTGACAAGAATTTTTTTGACCAATTTAGACAAAATTTTAACATAAATTTGCCATTGTCGCTGGTTTCATGACAAAACTACCCGAGAGATCCTAGGAATTTGCTAGGGGTAGGTGGATGGTGAAGAGGGTTTTCCCTGGTTGGCTTTGGACTTGGATTTTCCCTTGGTGGTTTTCGATGATTTTTTGGACGATGGACAATCCGAGTCCGGTACCCATTCCCAGTTCTTTCGTTGTAAAAAAAGGTTCAAAGATACGAGGTAAAATGTCTTCGGGAATTCCCTTTCCATTATCTTCGATCTGTATCACGGCTTCAGAATTGGTAGTTTTGAGGCTGATGGAAATTTTGCCGTTTTCACTGGGACAAGCTTGGAAGGAATTATAGACCAAATTGGTCCAAACTTGTACAAGTTCGTCAGCATGGCCAAATACATTTGGATCTCCCTCACAATTCCATTCTAACTCCACATGGGGTTTCCAACTTTTGGAATACATACTTAAAACTGACTCAATGCCTTGTTTTAGGGATAATTCTTTTTGGTTCTCTTTCGGTCCCTGGTACGAGTGGTGTTTTAAGGCGAATACGATTTTAGAAGCACGTTCGACTGCCGTTTCAATGATTCCCAAATGGAATCGGATCACATGTTCGTTGAGTCTTGATTGGAAAGCTTCTATCCCTTCTCTCGTGTCAAATAAAGATAAAAAGGGAGTTGGTATCTCTTCCATATGAAAATCAAAGCAGGTATCTGCAAGGGAGATTGGATCTGAAACTTGTTTTGATCTAAAAAAATTGGTGAGTTCTCTTTTCCTTTTAAATCTGGAAGTGACTTCCGAACGTTTTTGATTTTTGAAACTTTCAATGAGTGAATCTGCTTGGATCTCTAATGGAGAACGTTGGTCTGAATCATCGGAAAATTGACTATCCTTAATGAATTGGATACTCCCTTTGATGGCAGCGAGTGGGTTATTAATTTCATGTGCTACACTTGCCGCGATTTTACCCAATGTGGACATTCGTTCTGCATGTAACAGTTGTTCCTGGGTATCCCGTAATTCTAAAATTGTATTATTGAGAGAAACAGTTCTTTCTTCAATTTTTTGTTCGAGTTGGAATCTAGCCTCTCTAACGATCGAAATCATTTCATTAAAACTTTTTGATAGTTCTCCGATTTCATCTTTACTGGAGACTTCAACAGAAACAAATAAATCACCTGATTGCATCCTTCTGATTCCAGAAAGCAGTCTTGTTAAAGGGAAAACGATACTGGTTTTATGTAATACCGGATATAACATAAAAATAGTAAAAATTGAAAAAAGTAGCGTTATGATTAACCATACAACGGTTTGGTGAACCTTTTCTCTATATTCAATGTAAGGAATTGCGACTAAAAAGTGATGGTTTTTTGCAAAAAAATCGGATGTCCAATAAATTCCAGTTGGGTCATTATTGAATGTGTCCACTTTAAAAAATTCATAGGAAGGAATTCTATTTTGTAAGGATTCGATTTGGTTTTCTGAGAATTCAATTTTATTGATACGAAAGTTATTTTCCTGCATGTCAATGACGAGGTCAGATAAATAAACATAAGGATAAATGTTCCCAAGTTCCAATTGGGTTTTGATATTATGCTTTTCTCTACTCATTTCGTTTTGAATGTCGATTCGGAACCGATTGAATAAAAAATTTGCGACAATCGAAAGGATAAGATACAAAATTGTTAGATTAAAGGTCATGATCTTAAATCCAACTGTCGATGGAACAGTGTCTTGGTTGAGTGAAACCAAAACAAGAATGGTCATGATGATGATCGTAAGATTGGTAAGAACAAATAAATAAGTAGGTTTACTCACATAATTGAGATCAACAAGAATATCAGCAAATGCTAAAGAAAGGATTCCTATGATTGCTAGGATAAATCCACCAGTTGCTTTTTTTTTGGATCCATCCAAACGATTGTATTTTGTAAATAGAACAACTAAGGTATTCACAAGAACCAAACAAAGTACAATCGCAATGGATAATATGGAAAATTGGATCAAAGTGTTTTCTGATGATTGGATCGGAACATAAAATTCCATTTTGGGATCAAAACGAATTTCACGAAAAAAGAAACCAATTCCATTCCATAAACCTGCAAATAAGGCAAGTCCTGTTTGGATCCACAAACTCCATTTACGCCAACGTGGGAACAAGTCTTCTTGGAACCGAAATGCTAACTCAGAAGTAGAAACACCCAGAACGAGAATGGCTGGATTTTTCAGAAAGACAAATACATAGGCAGTGAGGTGGCTTAAGAACGAATTACAAATTGACCAAGCAATGGACCAATAGAACAAGCTGAGTAGTGGGATGAGTAACCCTCGAAAACTGGGGGTCAGTTCCTCTTTTCTTGAGCGAAAGTAAATATAGGCAATCCCACTTACTAAACTGAGTCCGAAATAGAAGAAACTGTAAAGGTTGAGAGTTGGTGCCAAGCCTCTCCAAAAATGCGAGTGAAGAAACTTTCGGCAAGCATTTCCCATTTGTCCGTTTTTTTCGTTGTGCATCGCACAAATTCCCCTTGCCGCCAGAGGGTGGTGCCAGAAACTGACCTTATTGTGCATTGCACAATAAGGAGACAACCAGTCACCATGCGAAAACAATCCAATTTCTTCCATAAAATCGCCGTATTTGGTTTGGGAATGGTCTTTCTGTTCGAATCGTACGGGAAAATCAACCCGTCAGGAAACACTCCAAGTGATCTATCTGCAAAGGTAAAATTACATTCCCTGATTGCAAAAAACCGACCTGGTCTTTCCAAAAAGGAACAAAAGGACTTGGTCACGATCATCGAAAGGGCTTCTTACCATATACGCTTCCCAAAAGAGAAAATCACCATAGCAAAAGAGCCAATGGACAAATTGGGTTTTTTGGTTGGCCTCATCCAAACGGAATCACAATTCAATACACGAGCAAAATCACATAAAGGTGCCATTGGCCTCATGCAAGTTATGCCGGAAACAGCGAAGTGGCTTGCGAATAAAGAAGGAATCCCATTCCATTCGGAAAAAGATCTTTTAGAACCTGAAACCAATTTGATATTAGGTGTTCTTTATTTAAATTATCTAATGGAACGCACAGAATCCCTCGAAGCTGCTTTGTTATCTTATAATGCAGGATTAGGTGGATACAAACGATTTGGTGGTGTTCCTTCTTATTCACGAACAGTATACAAATACTATGAAGAATGGAAACAGATGCCTATCCCAACTGAAATCCCAATTTCTGAATCAATTGCCAGTCTCTTTTCCATTTAAATTTTACTTTACATAGTTTCAAAACCGACAAGGCTCTTAACCGTTTTATAAAAGATAAGGAAGGGAGCGTATGGATTTATTTCGTAGATACGGTGTGTATCTAACTGTTGTTATACTAGTATTAGTAGGTTTGATCTTTTATTTCGTCAATGATGGTTTTGGTTCTGACCAAGAAGCAAAAGAGAAAGCTAGACAAGAAAGAATGGCAAGAAATTCGGATCCAACGCAAGGAAATGAATCAGGTGGTGAAGGTGGTGATGGCGGAGAAGGGATTCCAGAGGATGGAGCCACTCCAGAATATATATTAGAAAAATACTTAGAATGGGCAGAATACCCACCGTTCTCAAGACCAATGTCGATTCTCAATCATGATTTAGCGTTCCCATTCATCATTGAAACATCCCCAGACTATACCATCGATGCAAAAACAAACGAACCAACAGGTTATGTATGTTTATTCCAACCAAAAACATGGGCAGTGATTGGAAATAAAGATATGATGTATGTCACACTCGAATGCCGTGATAAAGCAAGGAATCGTGTGAAAGTTTCCATTGATTCACACCAAGTTTTTAAAGAATGGGAAGGGCAACGATTTGGAGTGGTGAGTGCATCTGTTAACGATAGTGGAACAGATGGTGACCAAACAAGAGGAGATAACATTTATACATTCTCCTGGAAACCACAAAAAGCTGATTGGGGACAAATGTCTCTTGTTGCTGAAATTACTTATGGCCCTGAAAATTTAAAAACAACATTGACTTCTAGTTTTTTTTCGAGTCCATCCATCCCCGCAGAGTTTAATGGAGTTTTTTCGGACTCACTCCAAGATGGGTCTCTCATTGTGAGAGCAGTAGTCAACGTATACAAAAAAGGAAAATACCATTTAGAAGCTAATTTAAAGGACGAAAAGAATGGAGAATACATCGCCTATGCAGTGTATGATGGGGATCTTGTTTCTGGATCAAATGAAGTAGAATTTACTTTTTTTGGGAAAATACTACGTGATAAAGACTTAGACGGACCTTATCTTGCTACTTCTTTTAGAGGGCATCGTGTCAATTTACCGATTGATCCAGATTGGTTCAACCAGGGAGCAGAAGGTTTACGTAAAATCCAGGCAGCAAAAACAACAGAACCTGATCGTGAATTAGTTCTCCCTTATAAAGATGAATACAAAACCAAATTTTATAAGGTTGAATCTTTTTCCAATGCGGCTTGGGACTCAGCTGATAAACAAAACCGAATTCGTCAAATTAAAGCACTACAATAAAGTATGATACATTCAATTAAAAAATTCATTCACAAGAGACCATTCCTCAGTCTCTTGTTTCTTTTTATCCTAACTTTACCGATTACCTTACATTTATTGTTTTGGGGGCTTGTCTCTCTAAAAGCACCAAGATACCAAGGTGAGATTCGTTCCGAAAAGTTAACTTCTAAAGCTACAGTCATCCGAGACGAAATTGGAATTCCACACATTGTCGGTGAGGATGCAAAGTCCGCATATTTTGCGTTAGGTTTTACGATGGCACAGGATCGGATTTTTCAAATGGAATTACAGAGAAGGATTGGAAAAGGAGAGCTCACTGAAATTTTTGGTGAAAAACTCATTCCATCCGATCAATTTTTGAAATCGTTATTATTGAAACAAACAGCGGAAAACTACGCCAATCAAACAAAACATATTTATCCAGAAGCCTGGGAACAATTGGATTGGTTTTTGGAAGGCGTAAATCATTTCTTAGAAACCGAACCATTACCCATTGAATACACAATCCTTGGGATCAAACCTCGACCATTTGACCGAGTGGATGCTATTTCATTCTTGTTTTATATGGGATTTTCATTTGCGGAAGGGATTAAATCTGATAGTTTATATTCGATCATGGAATCTGAGTTAGTTGGTAGATCGGCTAGTGAATTATTCCCGAGGTATGATTTTGAGACAAATGCCTCAATTTTGGAATCCCAACCAGGTGTTAAAAAATTAACATCAAATCTTCCAATTCCAAACGTAAATCCAAAGAATGATTTAAAAGGCAGTGACATTAAAAGTTCTCTCTCTCAATCAAACAAAGATATCACCAACTTAAAGCAGTTGGTAACGTTTGTGAGTTCCCTCAATCTCCCGATTGAACCATTAGAAGGTAGTAATTCATGGCTTGTGGGTCCAAGTCGTTCTGCCAGTGGTGGTGCAGTTCTTGCCAATGACCCACATATTGCTTTATCCAATCCAGGTGCTTGGTACGAAGCGTATATTGAATACCCTGGTTATGAAAACTATGGTTACTTTTTGTCTATTATCCCTTTTCCACTCATTGCTCATAATAGAGACAAGGCATGGGGTTTAACCATGCTCGAACAAGATGATGTGAATTTGTATATGGAAACCATTGAAGCCGGCAAATATAAGTCTGGTTCCAATTGGAAAGAATTAACCTATTACAAAGATGAGATCAAACAAAAAGATGGTACTAAAATTCCTTTTGAAGTCGCGATCACAAACCATGGTCCCATCATCACCGAACACATAAAAGGTTATAAAGGGAGACCAGTTAGTTTGTACTGGGCACATCACCATTTAGACAATCCACTACTAGATGTTTTGTATAAGATGGGTAAATCTAAGTCTTTCCAAGAATTGGATTCTGCATCTTCTATGATTGGAGCACCTGGTCTCAATTTTAGTTACGCAGATAAAGATGGGAACATTGCCTATTATGCAGTGGGAAGGTTTCCAATCCTAAAATCTGGAAATCCAAGAAAAATTTTAGAAGGTTCGACGGGTGAACATGATGTGATTGGTTATGTTCCGTCTAAGGACAATCCTAAGATCATCAATCCGAAAAATGGAATCATAGTCACTGCCAATAACCTCGTCACTAGTGGAAAAATACCGGGACTTGGTAAACCTGAAGGAAATTGGCAACCACCAGATCGTTTTCAAAGGTTAGTTGGAATTCTCGAAACCCAAGAAAAATGGAGTTTGGAAGAACTTGCGGCCATTCAGAATGATTCAGTTTCCTCTTTTGCACCAGAATACTTAGAGATTTTGTTTTCTTCTGTGAAAGAACCAAAGACGTTAGGTGGCAAAAAAGTTTTAGAAATTCTTAAAAATTGGAATTTTGAACACTTCCCAGAGTCCCAAGGGGCAGCTGTTTATGATGTTTTCTTTTATATCACAATGAAAGAACTACTCATTGATGAAATGGGACCTGAACATTTTGAATTGTATGGGGAAATGGCGGAGTATTGGAATGCTTACCGTCGATTCATACGAAATCCAAATTCGAATTATTGGGATGACCTTAGAACAGTAGAAACCTTGGAAACAAGAACTGATATCTTAAATCGTTCCATTGAACTTACCGCAAGATATTTGGAAAAAAATGTTTCCGCATCTCCAAGTCTGTGGAAATGGAAATATTTATACAAAATCAAACATCCTCATCCACTAGGCGTTTTACCATTGATAGGTGGTGTTTTTAATATTGGTCCATTACCGAGTGCTGGTGGAGCTGAAGTGGTAAACAATCTAAAATACAAACTGATGAAAGAGGATTGGACTGCTATAGCGGGACCTTCCAAACGAAGGGTCATCGATTATGGTAGGTTTGAGGAGTCAGTGACACAACTTCCAATTGGAAATAGTGGGAATTTAGGAAGTCCGTTTTATGGAAATCTTGTGGATGACTATATCAATGGGGTCCACAGAAAAATCCTGTATTCGAAAAGCCAAGTAGGAGATGGCAAGTATCGTTTAGAATTCCAACCCAAATAAGAGTTTTTTCCCTACCCATCAGGGTAGGGATTCAATTTTCTTCTCTTCCCGTTTTTGTTTTGGTCGATTCTTAGAGTAGATGGTTCGGCTCTGTATTTTCCCATTTTTATTCGTATCGTTTCTGTTTGCGCAGTCACCATCAGATCGTTTGGCATTTGCCTTTCGTAGCCAATCCTCTTTAGATCCACTTCGAATGATTGTTGTGGGGGAAGTGGTTGGGATTGAAAAAGCAAGTTTTTACGAAGTCGATAAACTCTCCCAAGAATTAGAAGTAGATACAAGACCGGACACAGTCACAATCAAGGTGGCAGATCCAAAAGGCATTCGAGTCGGCCAAACCTTATACTTACTCGAAAAAAACCAAGACCACAAAACGTTTCGTGATGGTAACATTGTGGGGATGATTACTGTAAAATCTGTCTACCTCACTACTTTTTTTGGATGGCAGGTACGTGGAGAAGGTTACCTTCGTTTGATCGAAGACAGGCCAGTAACAGCTGCAAGGATGCTCGATACCACAAAGTATGAAGAAGCCTTTATCGCAAAAAAACAAGGTGATCATTATTTTGCCAAAGGCCAAATGGATGAAGCCCTTCGCAAATACAAACATGCTGTATCTTTAGACCAAAGTTCACCTGATTTACATTATGCGTTAGGAAAAGCCCATTGGAAAGATGGAGAAGGGTACGTGTCAACTGCCTTTGAGTATTCCATGGCTTGGAAAAATAGAGAACGATTTTCGAATCCCCAAGAACGTTTGTTATTCCTTGTGGACTACTTACGATTTTTGACTTTTTATTTCAAAGTGGAAGGGAAAGAAAACAAAAAACAATTAGAACTCATGCCACAAGTGGCAAAAGAAGCACGCACTTTATATCCAAAAATATACGAAGTTTGGTTGTATAGTTTTGAAGTGACTTATTTAAGTTTATTACATACAAATTTAGCTGGGAATACAGTTGATCTTCGCAAAACAAGGGATGAACTTGCCAGTCGATCAGAAGAATTTTTAAATAAAGCATATTCTCTTAGGAAAGCCGACTATTACCTTCATAAATTAGCCTGTGAGTTTTACAATTTACGTTGGAAAGAAACTAGAGGAACCAATGAGGAAACCACTTATCGATCCAAACTCGTAGAACACGGTAAACTTTTACGATTGTATTATACTGGCGAAACTACCTTGTCGGAAGATTTACTCAATGCAATTCGTCTTGCTGAAAAACAATCTGGATTACTCTGAGAGAATTTTCATACTTTTTTCAAACAAATAAGATTCTAAGAATAACATATCATCTGGCGCTGAACTAAAATAATTCACACCTAGGTGGTAATGATCACCCTTATCTAAAAAACGAATGATTTCCCCACGAAGGATCATGGTTCTTTCTTTGTTTAAAGGGATAAACATTTTGATGATATTGTGACGTTTTAAATAATGAAACAGTCGTTTGTCATATATTTCAAAAAGCAAACCATCTAAAGATATATCAACAACTTTGGTTGTGGATTGCATGGTTTCATAACTTCCATACTGAATTGCAATTTTTGTGAATACATAACTGATGATTTCAGCTAACTCAAAAATATAAATTGCTTGGTTTTGTGAGATTGTAAAACGTTCCATTGCTGTGGAATATACTTTGATATAACCAACAACATCTTCATACAATCGGATTGGAGTAATGATATATGAAACATAAAAATTTCGAGATTCATGTTTTCTCATGGATTCAAAAAAATCCAATGCAAATTCATCACCTAATTCCTTTGCCATCTCTTTGTGTTCAGAATAATAATTAAATAACACATCATCTTTTGGCTCATTGATATAGGAAGTGATACGATTACAATCGGGGATATAAATAGTTTTCCCAGTACGTAGAATCGTTTTTTTTATAAAATCCTCAAATTCGTTTAATTTTTCATCTTCTTTGTAAAAATGAATTTCATAATCTTTAGAAATCCTTTCGATTGCCTCGGTTAACATAATATTGATGAGTTTACTGTCTGGCCTATCTTTTCGTACTTCCTTCATTAGGTGAGGGAACCTGCTTTCTGCATAAAGGTTCTTTCCAACTTCCCTTGAACCTCCAGACAAACTTCGAAAGAGAATGATAAAGTTCATGAACAAATCATCAACTGGGATCCGTTTATTCGTTCTTAGTTGGTAAGATTGTAACTCCGTTGGAGTTTTGATGACAATTTGGTCTTTTTGGATATCAAGGATGACAACTTCAAACTGATAATTGATGTTCATCACCTCAAATCGAACTCGGGCTCTGCGGGAACCTTTTTCGACGAGGTCAGGGATCATTAGAGTGACTGTATGAGCCTCAATTTCCTCCACAGCAGCAACTAAGTTATCCTCTTCATAGATAAATTCAAACTCTCTGTTGTCAGCTTTTAGATAGTAAAAGAGGTGTTTAACAATATTGACATCAGATCCAATAATCGTCTCATCGAATAACGATTCTAAAATCGTGATGAGTTCCTGCATCGAATCCGTTCTGCCGATTGCCATACTAAAATTATCGATTTTTAGAGGTCTAAAACTGATTTTCTGGCAGAGAAAATATGCCAGAAAACGACAGAATCCGCCGAAATGGGAAGTATATGGAACTAACTCTCCCCAAACATGTAAATCCTGAGCTGATGCCAATGATCCGACAAGGACTCTTAAATCCTGAAAAGGTAGCCATTCTGTCAGAACTCCATTCCATAGTGGAACGATTTGCAGGCTGTTTGTACACTGATGAAGAGGCCCAAAAGAAAATTTTGGAAAAAACAGGATCTCTCCCTGATCTCATCACTTGGGGTGATTACTTCCAAACGGAAGTAGCATCTCGTTATTATTTAGAATCAGAAGATTCACTTCGCAGGATTATCGATACAATCCGATTCGATTTGATTTCTTCGCATTTGATTTTTTCTGGAAAACCAGACCACTACAAAGACAAAATCAGAGCTGATGTATTGTTTAGCAAAGGCATTGATTCTGCTTTGCCAAATCAAAATTTGGAAAGCCAACACTTAGAAATTTTACTCAATTACTTTGAAAATATGGAGATCGGGAAAAAACCTTTATCTTTACAAGATAAAGCCTGGTACGAATCCTTTCAGATAGATGAAATCGCGATTTGAATCCAAAGAGTATGAATTCCTAGAAATAGAATCCCGTGAAACAGAAGATGGAACCATCCTTTCCATCTTCTTAGACAACCCTTCTTCCCGTAATTCCATGACATGGAAAATGGGGGAGGAATTTGCTGACATCATCCATTCCATTCGCAAACAAAAAAAATTACCAAGAGCCGTTATAATATCTGGTCGCAGTGATGTATTCTGCGCAGGTGGAGATCTGAATTTATTACGATCTTTTTCAGAGAAAAGTTTTTCGCAAAACAGACGTGATATGAGAAAGTTCTATGGTTTCTTTTTGTCCGTGAGAAAACTTCCAGTTCCTGTCATTGCTGCAGTCAACGGACATGCAATTGGTGCAGGTCTTTCCTTAACGTTTGGATGTGACTTACGTATTTTCGCAAGTGATGGAAAGTATTCGTTTAATTTTGTCCGATTGGGGATCCACCCTGGTATGGGTTCGAGTTTCCTTGCCCCAGAACTTTTAGGGAAAAGTTTAGGTGGTAGGTTACTCTTCACGGGTGAAACTTTTAACGGGGAGATGGCAAAGGAGTGGGGTCTTGCATTAGATGCCGTTCCTAAAACATCAGTGTATGAACGTGCTATGGATCTTGCCCTTTCCTTATCAAAAGCCGCTCCACTTGCCTTACAAGAACTCAAACAAAATTTGTATTCCTGGAAACAGCTGGATTCGGCATTGAAAAAAGAAGCGGAATCACAAGCGCGAAACTTTATCTCAGATGACTTTAAAGAGACCATCCAGAGTATTATAGAAAAACGAGATCCTAAATTTAAGGGTAAATAAAATTTTAGAAAGTTTCTAAAATTTTGTCTCGACAAGCGACTGGTAAGGGGTTACATAAAAGTTCGATGTCTGACCTTCCACTCAATCCTGATTGTTTTGTATGTGATTATAAAAATCATAATGTGCTCCATTGTGCTGCTCATGAAACAATTGAACGAATCAATGCAGGGAAAGATTTTACGATCTTCCCTCGTGGTAAACACCTCGTCACTGCAGGAGTAAAGGCCGAAGGATTTTTTTTCATCAAATCAGGACTCGTACGCAGTTATGTGCAACTCGCCAGTGGGAAAGAACAAACCCTCCGATTGAGTGGGCCTGGTGATTGGGTTGGATTTCGTGATTGTATTTCTGATTCCATTTCCCACCATAATGTTGTCGCAGTTGAGGACACTCACGCTTGTTACATCACAGGAGCACTCATTGATGCTCTGGTCAAAGATGATAGTAATTTCCAAAAAGAAGTATTCCGACAAATGGCCAAAGAGTGGCGTGAGATGGAAGAACATGTGGTCTCTCTTGGGACCAAACAAGTTCATGAAAAATTAGCAGAGATCCTCATTGTTTTAGACAATGCCCAAGGACGAAAAAACCATGTGGAATTAAAAGTCACAAGGGATGTACTTGCGACTTTCATTGGTACAAAAACGGAAACCTTGGTACGGGCGCTTTCGGATCTCAAAGCCCGAGAATTTATCTCCGTCGACAAAAACCGCATCGACATTCTGAACAGAGATGCGTTGTATTCTCTTTCAAAAATTGCCTAAATTTTTCTCCCAGCTATTAAGCAAGTGCCATGGATTTCCGATGGTAGAAGTGATTGATAATCAAGGTAGGGTCTGTTGCCTGATTTTACCTTAAATCACTCCCGGGGGGCTTCCGAAAGGATTCCCCCTTTTTTTATTTCCCTTGTTTCTTTCCCTAGACTCTAAATTTTGGAAGTACCATGAGTAGAAATCGAAGCCAGGGCCCTAGTTTGTTCGGGAATCCGATCCTTCATCCTTTGAATGTAATTTTAATCCTCAATTGTATTATCTTTTTTTTACAATACTTTGCAAACCAACAATTGATCTTTCGATTTGGACTCACTCCTGACTTTGTACTCAGTGGCGAAATTTGGCAAATACTAACCTATGGATTTTTACATGAGGTTGGATTATTACCGATCCATCTTTTGTTTAATATGTATGCAATGTATATGTTAGGAAGTAACATCATACCGATCATTGGGAAAACAAAGTTTATCATTTTATATTTTTTATCACAAATTGGTGCGGGTATTTTTGTAGTAAGTTCCGCATATTTGAATGTTATGTTAGGTGGTGGAATTTCCCTATTAGAGTCCATGACCTCTCAAACAATCGGTGCCTCGGGTGCAGTTTTCGGCTTACTTGCGTTATTTGGTTTATTCTACCCAAATGCAGAGTTATTATTATTCATTTTTCCAGTGAAGGCTAAAAATGCTGTATGGGTATCTCTTGTGATTGGGTATTTGATTTCCCAATTTGGGAATGCACCTATTTCGAATACCTGCCACTTGGGTGGTGCCGTGACTGCTTGGTTACTTGTGAAACTGTTTCCCAAACAATTTTTACCAACGACAATGCCATACCTTCCTGGAATGGAATGGGAATCAACAAGGCAATCAGAATCAGTCCCACAACAAAAACCAAAACTGGTACCTGTGGAAGATTTGTTTTTGGACCAAAAAAAACTCAATGAAACTGTCTTACGACAAATTGAATCCAAAAAAGATCGAACTTCGGTCATTCATTATTTACAACCATTACAAGTGGAAAACGCTAATATTTGCCCTCCCTCTACGTATAATACCGAAGATCCCATTTGTTTACGGTGTGAGTGGTTGCCAAATTGTGCCTTACGAAAGGTTCAGGAGTAATTTTTCGTCTAAATCCTTGACACTCATTTGAGATGGGGATAATGAAACTATGCCTGAAGAAAAAAAGTCCTCTGTGGATGAGGTATTAAAACGCGAAAAATTAGCAAAAGACTTCGAGAAGGAAAAGCGTGTTTCCGAGCAGAAGGCAATTGAACAAGCAGCTTCTAAATTGTCTTCACAAAGCCAAGTTGTTACAGAGACTTCCAAATCTTCCAAATTCATCACCAATATCGACATTGCCTTTTCTCAGGCAAAATCTGATTTGCGGTACTATTTTTTGAACGATGGCAATTATGCAGATGAATTCAAACGAATGTTTGTCGAAAACGAGGCGATTTTCAAACGGTATGGAATCACGAGCCAAAAGTATATGGAATACATTCGCGAATCCTTCGATCGTTATAAAAAGATCCATGACATGATGCCACTCGATCCGATGAAACCTAAACATTTCAAATATGTGGAAGATTCGATTTCAGAACTCATCCGAATGTTCAACCAAAGGTTTGGAAAATAAAGGGGAAATTTCAGAAAAAAAGGACGGATTTCCCTAAAATTTTGAGAAGGATTTTTGCCTGGTTTGTTAGTTCCAATAGAGGGACATATTTGGACTCACGTTGGATACGGATTTTGCTTTTTGTATTGGTCGCATTGGTATATTGTTTTTGGGTATTTATCGGTTATAATTTGGTAGGTGTTTTGAGCCTCGCTTCCTAAATCGTTTACATTCTCTCTTGACATCAGGGTTTTCTACCAAACATGCTTAGGAATATGGTGGAATCCAGAAAAACATCCGAAACGGACATCCGCTTGGACCTAAACCTCCGAGGCAGTGGTGTTTATTCATTCGATACAGAAATCCCTTTTTTCGAGCATATGCTCTCTCATATAGCCAAACATGGTCTCATTGATATGGACTTAAAACTTCGTGGGGACATTGGTATTGATTGCCACCATTCCGTGGAAGACACAGCCATTTTACTTGGACAAATGATCCACACCCAACTCGGGGACAAAAAAGGAATCTTTCGGTATGGAAATTTCACCCTTCCTATGGATGAAGTTTTAACAACTGTGGCAGTTGACTTAGGTGGAAGATTTTATTTTAAATATACTGGACCTGCACTGGATGGGAAGTTTGGAATTTACGACGCCGAACTTACGTTAGAGTTTTTACAAAAACTAGCACTGAATGCAAAAATGAACCTACATGTTGTGGTACATTATGGTGAAAACAGACATCACATCCACGAATCTATATTTAAGGCCTTAGGAAAAGCATTACGCCAAGCAATTTCGATTGATTCAGGTGCCAAAGACCAGATCCCTTCTACAAAGGGAATGCTCGAGTGATTGCTGTTTTAGATTTTGGAATGGGGAATATCCATTCCCTATTAAAAGCAGTTTCTTTGCATACTGATGATTTTATTTTTACAAGTGATCCGAACAAAGTAAAATCGGCGGATAAAATCATCTTACCAGGTGATGGACATTTTGACAAAGCGATGGAAAACCTTAACGAACTAGGATTTGTTTCTATTATCAAAGAGCATGTCGCTGCAAAAAAATATTTATTTGGTATTTGTATCGGTTATCAAGTGTTATTTGAAGACTCAGATGAAACCAATAAAATTGGTTCTACAATTTCTGGGCTTGGACTTATCAGAGGCAAAATCAGAAAGTTTGAGGGTAAACCCAATCTCAAAGTTCCTCATATGGGTTGGAACAAACTCTTTGATATCAAACCAAAAAACACAAAACTTTTAAAAGGAATCCCAAACGAATCCTTTATGTATTTTATTCATTCCTACAGGCCTGTTGGCGTTGACAGGTTGGATATTACAGCTAACTGCCATTATTATGGAGAATCGTTCCCGGCTGTTGTAGAAAAGGAGACAATTTTTGGAACACAATTCCATCCAGAAAAATCAGACAAAATTGGGCTTGGAATCCTAAAAAATTTTATTGAACTCTAATGTTAGTATTACCAGCAATTGACTTACTCGACAATGAAGCAGTCCGCCTATTACAGGGAGACTATTCTAAAAAAACGGTTTATTCTTCTTCCCCCGAAAAAATGATCCAAGTGTTTGAAAAACAGGGTGCAACTCTCATCCATATAGTTGATTTGAATGCGGCAAAAACTGGAAAATCAGAAAACGGAAAAACAATCAAAAAAATCAAAGAAGAATGTTCCGTAGAACTGGAATTAGGTGGAGGAATTCGCTCCATCGAAAATATGAAATTCTATGATGGGCTTGGAGTTTCACGTTTTATTTTAGGCACAGTCGCTGTGGAAGATCCGAACGTTGTCCAAAAAGGTTTAGAAATGTTTGGGCAAAATCGTATTGTCATTGGCGTTGATGCTAAAAATGGATATGTGAGAACCAAAGGTTGGGAGACCAATTCTGGAATTTTATACAAAGATTTTTTAAAGACGATGTACGGAATGGGTGTCCGCCATGTGATTTTCACTGACATATCCAAAGATGGAATGATGGAAGGACCCAATACAGATGTGTACATTGAATTACTCACAGAATTTCCTGATTTACAATTAGTTGCTTCTGGTGGGGTTTCTAAAACTGAAGATTTAGTAACTTTATTTGAAAAAACGAATGGAAAATTGTTTGGTGCCATCACAGGTAAAGCCATTTATGAAGGAAAATTAGATTTAAAAGAAAGTATCAGGATTCTAAATCAAAAGAGGGAAAAGTAAAAATGAATCGTAAGAATTTGGCAATCGGTGGTCTCGTCGTAGGAGTTTTAGGACTTCTTTTTTCGTTCCTATTGGCAGTAGAGTATTTTGGAATTGGAACTGATAATGTAGCTAGAGCCGCTTGTTCCGCATTAGGTGGAGGTGATTCTTGTTTAAAAGTCGCTGAAAGTTCCTATTCAGCCATTCCTGGAATTCCATTTTTAGGAAATGTTCCTATCGCCTTACTTGGGTTTGGATTTTATGGATTAATCACTTATGCATTTTATCTCATTTCAAAAAGTACAAGTTCTGATGAAGTCACAAAACTAATATCCTTACTTTTCCCTGTTTTGGCTTTAGGATTTATTTTTGATCTGATTCTTTTTGGAATTTCAGTGGGAATTATTGGCACAATTTGCCAATTGTGTTTTATTACTTACCTAGTCACCATCTCTCTATTAGCTATTTTATTTATGTTATGGAAAACAGAAGGGAAACCAAAACTAAATGTTGTATCTTCTTTAAAAGAAGGAACGACTACTTTTGGACTCGTTTTCTTTTTTAGTTTTTCAGTTGGATTTGCATCTAGTAAAATGTGGGTGAAAAGTGAATCTTCGAATACACTTGCTACATCTCGTGGAATGGATTCTAAGGAAATCCAATCAAAAATTGATGTTTTCTTCTTAGAGCCAACACTTGGGATCAAAACCCAAGGTTCTCCTTTCATTGGAAAAAAAGATGCACCCATCACAATCGTAAAGTATGCTGATTACAATTGTGGTCACTGCCTTCATACAAGCCATATTTTACACACGGTTCTTTCTGAGTATGATGGAATGGTAAAAGTTGTGTATAAAAATTTTCCTTTGGATGGTTCCTGTAACCGACTCATGCAACAACCAAGACCAGGGGCAACTTCTTGTGTAGCTGCAATGGCTGCGATTTGTGCAGACAAACAAGGAAAATTTGAACCGATGTATCGTGGTTTGTATGATAACTTGGAGAAGGGTGTGGCTCATTCAGGTGCGAGTGTTGTGAATTTGGCAAACCTCATTGGTCTCAATGTTTCCTCATTAAAGGCTTGTATGGCTTCCAAAGAAGCTCAAAACCAATTGAATGCAGAAATTGACGAAGCAGAAAAATTAAATATCCAATCAACTCCTTCCCTTTTTATCAACGATCGTAAGATTGAAAGTGGAACACCAAATCCTGTATTCTTAAAAACGTTACTAGAACAAATCATACAAAAGATGTAACACTCTTGGCACCTAATCTCTCTTAGGTGCCAATCGGATGGGTCCTTCTGGTAAAAGGGAAGGATCTCCCACCTTTTCCAAATCCCAAGAATTTAAAACAGTATTGTCTTTTGTGTGGAGTGCAGGTCGTAAACTAATCACTGATTGCTTTTGTTTGTACAAAGACCTACGACCATAAAACCATCCACTTGTTTCTTCTGGATGGGTGTTTTTTCCATACACACCTCTCATCTGATAACTTTGTTTGGTATCATCTGCCAATTTGCGAAAGGAGACTGGATCCATCGAAATGGCGTGGTCTGGCCCTTCCAAGTTTCGATCGAGTGTGAAATGTTTTTCGATGACAACAGCACCAAAACCAATGGCGAGAGAGGAAGCGAGTGTTCCATCAGAATGGTCACTAAATCCAACAACAAAATCTGTTGTGTCCAAATAATAGGGAATGGATTGTAAATTCACTTTGTCTAGTGGTGTTGGATACATAGATACACAATGTAAGAGACAAACTTCTACCTTTTCATCTTGGAATTTAGAAATGGCACGAATCACTTCTTCTGGTAAGGCAGCACCAGTGGAGACAATGATTGGTTTTCCAGTATTGATTACTTTGTTTAACAGAGATAAATTGACAATATCACCAGATGCAATTTTATAAACAGGAACATTGAGACTTGATAATAAATCCACAGCAGAATCGCAAAGGGGAGTAGAAAAAAAATCGAGTCCCAAATCCAAAGCTGTTTTCTGGAATTCGCGATGAAATGTTTCATCCAACTCATACTGTTTGAAGATATCAAATAAAAACTTTACATCAGGGTTTTTGGCATCTATGAATTCTTCTGTTCGATAGGTTTGGAACTTAACCGCATGAGCACCTGATTCTTTTGCCTTTTCGATCGTACGTTTCCCAATTTCTAAATTGGCATTATGATTGAGTCCAATTTCTGCTACCAAATATGGACTTGAGTTTCTAGTTATGATTTTATTCCCGATATGAAAATCCAAAGTGTGCCTCTAGATTTCATTGTCGGCAGATTAAACAAATCCTAAAATTTTTCCCAATTGGTAGACCAGAAGTGAACTTGTGATCGCAAGAGTCGTCATATACAAAAACTGCACAGTCGGCCATAACAAACTACCTGTTTCCTTTTTGGTGACAGCTAGTGTCGACATACATTGGCTTGCAAAGGCAAAAAAGAGAAGTAGAGAAACTCCGGTGAGGGGTGTCCATACCAAGGTACCATCGGACTTTCGATCGGACCTGAGGGTTTCTCGCAAGGATTCTGATTCTTCTCCTTCCTCTTCCGATCCGTATAATACGGCTAAGGTGGATACCATCACCTCTCTTGCAGCAAAAGAAGTGAGAATCGAAATTCCAATTTTCCAATCAAATCCCATAGGTGCAATTGCAGGTTCCATTATCTTACCAACACGACCGATATAGGATGTCTCAATGGGGCTAGTTTTCCAAACATTGTCTTTGTATTCCGCTGGGAAGTGGCTTAAGAACCATAATAATACAGAGATATAAAGAATGATTTGGCCCGCTGTTGCTAAAAACGATTTTACCTTACCATATACAGTGAAGAATAAACTTTTGAGTGAGGGAATGTTATACCTCGGTAGTTCCATCACAAAGTAAGATGCATTTTCTTTAAAAACTGTTTTTCTAAAGAGAAGTGCAAAAGCAAAACTAACCGTCATTCCTAGGAAGAACATGGAAAATAAAACAAACCCTTGGACATTGAAAATACCAAAGATTGGCGGATAACTAAAAACAGTTCCTACAATTAGAATATAAACCGGATATCTTGCTGAACACATGATGAGTGGGGACACCATGATCGTTGTAAAACGATCTGATTTGTTTTCGATGGTTCTTGTTCCAAGGATGGCAGGTACAGCACAAGCAGCCGAAGAGAGAAGGGGGATAAATGATTTTCCCGATAAACCAAATTTTCCCATGAGTCTATCCATGAGGAAACTGGCACGAGCCAAATAACCAGATTCTTCTAAGATTCCAATAAATAAAAAGAGTAGGGCAATTTGAGGTACAAATACAACCACACTCCCAACTCCACCTAATATCCCTTCAACGAAAAGAGAACGAAGCGGTCCATCTGGTAAATACATTGCCGTGAATTCTTGCAATTGTGTAATTCCGACTTCAATCAAATCCATTGGGATTTCTGCAAATGTAAATAGGCTTTGAAATAAAATTCCCATCAGTAGGAAAAAACAAAAAAATCCAAGAATAGGGTGTAAAAAAATAGAATCCAATCTTTCTCCCCAACCACCATTTTTTGAAATAGGAGATAAAATCGTTTCTGATATGATTTTTTTAATCAATATAGATCTATGAATCATCTCTTCTTGGTAACCGAACAGGTATTGGTTTGATTGCAATTCTTCAGATAAGATTTGTTTGGTGGAGTCGGGGAATTGGTTTAGATATCGATTGTCTTGTAAATGAGTGTCCCCGTTCAAATATTTTAAGGCTTGTGATAAAAAGAATTCTGCTTCGTTTGTATTAATCTTGAGTTGTTTCTTAAGTTTGGTAAATAAGGATTCTTCTTTTGGTTCCCACTTCCAAAGTCGTTTTTGTTTTCGAAAAGAATTTTCATTTGAGAGTAGATTTTTTAGTTCTGGAATTCCTTCTCCCGATTTTGCATTTACGAGGACAATTTCTAATCCTAGAGATTGTTTTAGCGAATTCAGATCAAATTGGATTCTTTTTTTTTCCAATACATCTTTCATGGTGAGAACAACTAAAGTAGGTACACCCATATCGATGATTTGTAATAAAAATTGTAACCCTCGTTCTAAATTGAGAGCATCAAGTACGTAAATGACTACTTCATCTTCGTTACGTTTGAGTAAAATTTCGTAGGCAATTTTTTTATCTTCTGCAATCCCACCAAGACCGTATGTTCCTGGTAAGTCGGTGATTTTAAGTTCTAAATTTGGAAAAGAAACGAAACCTTCTTTTTTTTCAACGGTGACTCCGCTAAAGTTTCCTGTTTTTTGGTTTAGGCCAGTAAGTTGATTGAATAATGTGGTTTTCCCACAATTTGGATTCCCGACTAGGTAAATGTTTTTTTGTTTCATCGTTTATTTGGTTTTTAGTAAAATCGCTTCTCCGTCTTTCATTCGAAGCCCAATTGTGGTTCCACCAATTGAGCATATTAGTTTACCAAGGTACTTCGATTTGGTCTTCAATCGAATTTCAGCACCAGGAAAAAAGCCCAGTTCCAAAAGTTCTGTGAGCATTTGTTTTGGCAATTGGTCCATATTAATGGATTGGATGACAGCAGAATCACCTTCGTGTAAATCGAGTAATGTCATGATTTCCCGATTACAAAGTTTTGAGAGTCTCGAAATAAATTGATCTCAGGTGCCATGGATTTTACATAACGATCAAAGTATAACATTTGTTTCATGAGGAGTGCAAATTCTCTCGGAATTTTTAATCCATTTTTTTCCGCAATTTCCTTCATTTCGAACATGATACGATTCACCTTCGATTCATCAAACATTTCGTTTTCAGTTAAATGTACATAGACTGATTCTAATTCATTGAATACAGAATCTAATTCTTTGGCAAGAAGAGTTGGATTCACACCACTATCGGTTGAATCCATTTCCACAAGTCCTTTAGCGACAAGTGTGGGTTCGCCAATTCCAATGCCTTGTGTGAATAACATAAGGCCTCTCCAAATTTTAGGAGAGATCCTGCCTACAATCCCAAAATCAATAAAACCAATACTTCCATCCTTAAGGATCATTAAATTCCCAGCGTGGACATCTGCATGGAAAAAACCTTGGTTGGATAAAGAAGAAAACCAAATTTCCAAAGCATCACTTAAAACCTTTCTTGGGTTGTCTGTGAATTGTTTTAACCCTTTTTCATCGGTGATAGGAACTCCATAAAAACGTTCCATCGTTAAAACTTTTTTTGTGGAGAGAGTATGATACACACGAGGCACTCTTGCCCTTGTTTCTTTTGCTTTTAATAGATACGTTTCAAACTCTTCTATGTTTTTAGCTTCTTGGATAAAATCTATCTCTTGTAAGATGGAAGTTTGGAATTCTTGGAACATCGCAGTGAGTCCCGATTTTTTAAATTCAGGAGCAATGACTTCTAAAACTTTAGTGAGAATTCCCAAAATCTGCATGTCGGTTTTTAACGTTAGGTGGACATCCGGCCTTTGTACTTTGACAACGACATCAAGACCTTCTTTTGTCACTGCCGCATGGACTTGGGCGATGGAAGCAGAGGCAAGAGGTGTTTCATCAAAACTATGAAAGAGGTTTTCTAATTTTCCACCTAGCTCCCGTTCGACAGAGGAGCGGATTTCTCGGAATTGTACGGGTCTTACCGAATCAAGACATGCTTGCATTTCTTCGACATACTCGATGGGAAAAAGAGATGGGGCACTAGCTATGAATTGTCCCAGTTTGATATAGGTGGCACCTAATTGGGAGAAGGCTTCCCTAAGGGAGATGGCAATTTCTCTATGGTTGGGGTTTCCTTTTGCCAGTTTGGTAAGGATACCCAGGAGTCTCGTAGAAAACACAAAACTGGAATGGGCCACGCGAAGGCTTGAGTGGAGACCGAAAGAAACAATTTCGGAAAAAGAGTCCATAAGCCCTAATTTGCGACCTAAATGGGGATTGGAAACGACAAAATGGACTTCGAACCTACAATTGAAATAGAGTTGCAGGATTAGGTCCCAACCAAAAACTTATCAAATCGCACCCATGAGCCAAGAAACTGTCCTGTACCAAGAGTTAGAGAAACTCGATCTCAACGAGATCAAAAAAATCGCAAGCCTTTGGAACATCCAAAAGATCCCAGGAAAGGACAAAAAATCGACCATTTTGGGTCTCATGGAGATTTTCCAAAACGAATTTTACCTAAAAGGTGTTTTGGAAAAGTTCACGCCCCTCCAAGTGAACATCCTCACCTCTATTTTGAAAAACAAAGGAGTGATGACCCTCGGAGAAATCTCGAGAAAAGTCAACATCCCTCCCATCAATGTGGAGATGGAACTAAACGTTCTTCGCAAGTATTACTTATTATACCAAAGAAAAAACCGCGAACGCCTTACTAATAATTTAGATAAATACCATACCTATGATGAATACCAAAAACTCATCAAAGTAGAAACAAATCCTAAGGGTGAGAAGTTTAAGTTTTCCATTGAGAAAACTCTTCACAAAGCAACCATTAGTGAACTTCCAGAGGAATGGAAGGAAGCAGTAGGTGCAAAAAAAGGCGAACACATTGAAACCTTTTTAAAGAATGCACTCAGTACTGAATTTTTACAAAAACTCATCGATGAACTTTCTGATTTTGATAAAGATGTATTACACCAAATTTATATCCACGGTGGTGTGATCGAAGCTGAAACCATCCGCAATTATATCACAGTCAATCGTGGGAAATTTGAACAAACCATTCCTCACCTAACAGCACTTTATCTAGTCCGAGATTTGTATTATGTAGAAGACAAATTCATTCGTGTGATTGTCATACCAAAAGAAATTCTCGACCATTTACAGTTTTCGCCTATTTTACCTCCTGTAAAAAAGGGAACTCGTGTTCGTCAGGAAAAAATTTCTGCAAACGGACTCGATTTTTTCTTAAACGTAAAAAAACTCATTTCTTATATTTCTAGAAAAGGTTTGAACCTAGCAAAATCAGGAAAAATTAAACAAGCAGATCATAAAAGAACAGAAACAGAACTTTTATCACCTGACATTGAAATTTTCCCTGAAAAAAGCCAGGTTTACCAAATCGAACTCATTCTCCCCATCTTAAAGCTGTTAGGTTATGTCGATATCAAGGGCGAAAATGTTATCTTAATCCAAGAAACAGATGAGTTTCTAAAAAAAGACATTTTTGAAATCATGAAACTTGTCATTCATGAAGTGAATGAAGCAAGGACTCGTAGATTAAACCCAGCAGAAGTGTTTACTGCTACTGAAGTTCCTTTTTATGAAAAAGGAATTTTGGATAAAACTGTAAAACTCATTATGGCACACGGAAAAATCAATACTTCAGTGATATTTTCCCATATCATTCGTGACCATTTAGTATTTTCACCTACTTTCCAAATCAAAACATATGAAGAAGATTTAGCAGATCTCCGAAAAGAGATCATCTCTGCTATTTTTTACTTACAACTTTTTGGTCTCATCGAAGTTGAATACCCACAAAGGAATCTAAGTTTATCAGAACTTGGACTCCATTACTTCAACCATGAGCCACTCGTAACGGTAACAGAAAAGGGTGGGATTACTATCAACCCAGACTTTTCGATCATTGCGTTCCCTGACCGAGTTTCCTTACATGGAATTCATTTGTTGAAAGCGTTTTGTGAGCTCAAAGATTATGATCGTGTTTATACGTTCTTACTCACAAAAGACAGTTTCCAATTAGGAATTTTACTCGGTTACGATAAAGAAACCTTTATCCATTTCCTACGTGAGTCTTCAAAAGCTGATCTTGCACAAAATTTACTCTTCTTACTCGATGATTGGGGAAACAATTTACCAATTGTAACGATTACCGAAGACTCAGTTCTCCTCCGAACAAAAGATTCTCAAGTGATGGAACTTCTACTTGGTCAGATCAAAGGGAAAAAATTTGTATTAGAAGAAGTGAGTCCAACAGGGATCATCATTGAAAAATCAAAAGTAATGGAAGTGATTGCCATTGCTGAAAAACTCAATATGATCATTCGTTTGAATCGTTAAAACCTTTCCTTCCTCAATTGAGTATGGGTTCTTATTAGAACCATTCAAAAAAAAAGACCAACGATTGTTGGTCTTTTTTTTGCCTTCTCTATGATGGAAGGAGAATCAATTCGGGGAATCGATTACTTTTTTTCACCCACTGTCATTTCTGGATCAGTGACTTTGATTTTGCTTTTAAAATCCCATTTACGAAAGGGGGATACAGCATCCAATCTTTCTTGTGTGACAAAGAACAAACGTTCTCCATATTTCACAAGCCCACCCTTGTAGTATGCATATTTCGTTTTGTGGTCAACTGTTCCTACTTCAACTACCTTATTCCAATCTTCGCAAGTCTTTAACGATGGTACCTTTCTAAGATACAACTCCTTGATTGAGTTTTCTTTGACTGCATCGCGAAGTATTTTTTCCCATTCCATATTCGAATAGCCTTTCTATCCTATGCTAAATTTCAATTTCATTTTTCTTTTTATACGAGTGGAATGCTCTAGGACTCGTGAAAAATGCAAAAAATAAGCTAAAAAGAGCCATGAACCTCCAAGGATAGGGGCCAATTCGTAAATAAGGTGTCTCTCTCTCAGTGGAAACGGTCATCAAATCTAAGTAGGCAATTGCTTTTTGAAAGACTGGTAATTCCCCCATCATCTCTCTTCCCCAAGGATCATAGGCTGTTGTCATTCCAGATACAGCGGCTCGAACATACGGCCTTCCTGATTCAATCGCTCGTAACCTTCCCGCGCCAGCATGTTGTTTCGTTTCTGTGTGGCTCTCAAACCATGAGTCATTTGTGAGGTTGATGATCAGTTCTGAAGGGGAACGTTTTACCATACTTCTGACAAATTCTGGATACAAAACTTCATAACAAATAAGAGGAGTCAAAAGTACAGATTCGTTGGATTTGGTTTGAATGGTTTGAGAAGTAAATTCGATGTTTGGGATATGGTGGCTTACCTCTGGGAATAGGCCAATTAAGAAAGGCAGTTTTTCTTCAAAAGGAAGGTATTCTCCAAATGGCAAAAGAATGTGTTTGTATCGCCTATCTGTTTGTAAGGTGATCGGATGCAATGTGCTAAATGAATTTCTGGAGCCTTGATCCCAGACGAGTTCATTGAAAAGTAATGGTGCATTTGCCTTCTTGACAAGATTTGTTGTGATATCGACAAAACTTTGGCTATACGTTGAGTTTGCATGATCGGATGCCAAGGTGCCTAAAAAAGGAATGGAAGATTCAGGTAAAACAATCACATCGATTGGTTTCGGAGCATTGCGTATGGCTTCATCTGAAAGATTATACACATCTTGTAAGGTTTTTGTCATAAAATCAAAGTTTTCTCTGATTTCATTTTTCGCATATGGTGTGTTTGGTTGGACTAAAACAATATGAAGGTTTTTTCCTGAGGGGATCGTTTCTGCCAAAAAATATAAATTGGTAGAGAAAATGAAAAGAATCGGAGCCAAGTATAAAACAGATTTTTTCCAATTTGAAATTTTATGGCTCACCATCAGGTAAAGTAAAGATACGGATAGAACGGAAACTACACCAAGCACCTCGGTACCAAAACGTGCCATCTGTCGCCAAAGGATTTGGTTTCGGAACAGATCACCCCAATACACAGGAAAAATCATTGGGCAGATCCAATCTGAAATCAGAAACAGAGAAGGGAAAATCAAGAGATAAAATTTTGTTTCACCTACCAAACGATATTTGTGAATCAAATAAGCGAAAACAAATATCACTCCAATTTTATAAAACGAAAGGATCGCGTACAATAAAAAGAGAATGCATGTAACAAAGTTTCCTTGTGCAGAAATATTTTTGATCGCATTCCACATCCAGAAAAAAGAAGTACAAGTTACCAAAAAGGAAAAGAGAATTGTACAATGAATCGCAAATCGGAATGTTCCCACTCGAATGATTTCCTTTGTGACGAGGAGAATGAATAACACACTCAAAAACCCTGCGGTGACAAAACCGTAGGGCTCAAGAGAGAGTGCAAAACACACTGCAGCTAATACAAGGTATGTGAAGTGGGAATTAATTCCCGGAATTTTTGAGTGTATTCTCATATTCCAATCGACGAGTGTATTCTTCTGCGAGTTCTTTGTTGCCTAAGGTTTTAATGCGAAGTTCCATCAATTTTTTCTCTTTTTCCGCATTTGATAAATTTGGATAGTTCTTGAGTAAGTTTTTTTCTTCAATTTCTAGTTTTGAAATTCTTTCTTCTTCTTCTTTCATTTCTCTCAAAACTTTTTCCATTCGGTCATTACCATCTTTTCCAAAATAACGAATTCGTACTTCACGTTCCTTTGATTCGCGTTCTGTGCCAGAGAGTTTGACCAATTCGTTTTGTCTGAGGTCCATTTCCGTTTCAAATTTATCATATTGTGGTTCACGACTCACTACGGCGTTGTAATAATTTCCAAAGGATTTTTTGCGATAATCTTCATACAATCGAATTCGTTCGTCCGCTTTTAGGTTTTTTGTTTCCTCTAAAAAATTCTTTCGATTAAAACTAAAATCAGCAGTGGCTTCTTCCAATCCAAATATCAGATCTGCATCTTCTTTGGAAAAATACTTCCTTCTCAGTTGTTTGATTTGTTCGTATCGTTCTGCATTCGTGAAAGACTTGGAACTAGGATCTAATTGTACCATGGCTTCTTCGTATTTCAAATAATTGGTAAGTAAGTTTAAGAGTTTTTTTGCATCTTCACCAGAATACTCATTTTGGATGAAAGCTTTGATGTATTCGTGGCATTGTTCCCTCGTGCTACCTTCTGGGCATTGCCGGCGTAAGTTCCATAATTCAGAAATTAAATTTAGATCACCTGATTTTGCTTTGGCGATAATCTCGTCAAAGTGTAAGAACTGACCATCGGGTGAAAAAATTGATTTCGCTGATTCTAAATAAAAAGGATCCACAGAAAAACCATCACTTTGGGTGCGAAAAAAAGACTCAGCTTTGTCATTTGGATTCTCTTCATTGGAAGGTCCAAAATCATTCGGTTTTGTGAATTGGTATATCACAATGACAAAAATAATAGCGATGGCGCCGAAACTTACGAAACGAAGGTATTTTGTATGCATAGAGATATTGGTGAAGTAAAGTAAAGGTTAGAAAATGTGATCTGAAAACAAAAAAACCCAAGGCAAAGCCTTAGGTTTTCTAAAAAATTAACAAAAGTAGATTATTGGTTCGCCTTCATATTGGAAGCCATATTCATATAAAATCCTTCTACATCATACCATAAACTTCCAGATCGAAGTGTATTGGATACTTGTAAATGGTCAACTCCAGTGGTAAAGATTCCGTATGAAGGACCTCCTTTCCACGTTCCCCATTTCTGAGAAGAAAGTGGAACAAGACCATCATTTGTTGCCCCTTGTCCTTGGAAAAGTCCACCAGCAGCACATGCTGGGTGTAAAATTCCCATCAGTGGGTGTTGGATTAAATCAGGAATGGTGATATAAGAACCGTACGAGAAATATTTCACACCTGATTGGTTAGGAGTGTAAGAGTTAAATGTAGATAAACCCTCTTTGGTAAGAGAGGATAAAGCAGCGAGTGCATTTTGTTGGTTGGTTCCACCATACACTACTTTCACAAGTGTTTCTACAATACTTGCCACAAATGGTTGGATCCAACCCGGAAGGACTGTTTTGATGATATCAGCAATTGGTGATCCATAATGAGGAGTATTGAGTGTTGTAAGTGTTGCCACTCGACTGGAAAGTCCTAAGTTGGAAACCATATAACGACTATCGAGTCCACCTTGGGAGTGGCCAAGGATATGGAATTTTCCAGAGTAGTTAGTGGCTGCTGCATAAGTTAAGATGGCAGCTTTTAATTCAGCTGCTCTCACTTCATTTGAGTTAGCTGCTGTTTTTGATGGAGCGTATACAGTAGCTCCTTGGCTTCTGAGGTAGTCATCTGTTCCACCCCAATAGTTGACAATACTAATGATCCCACCAGAATTTTCGCCCCATCCAAAAAGACCATGTGATAAAATGATCGGGTAGGTTCCCGCAAGCGGTTTAGAAGAAGAACCAGAACTCGCAAGAACTGGGGTTGCCATCATGGCAGTCACAAAAAAGGCCAAAAGACTTTTTCGAATCATAAATATTTCACCTCTGAATTTTCTAAGATAAAATTGTGGCAATTTGACTTATGTGGGGCAAGAAAATTTTTTTATGACAAATAAAAAAATGGCAAAAATATGTCATAATTGAACATGTTCAAAAAGGGAAACATGTCCTCACACGCAATTGAACGTGTTCAGTTGTATGGATATAGGACATTCTGTTCTCAATTTATTTGGACTCAATGAAACAATGCCAAACTCAATGAACGTACAACTGAAACTAGATCCAACGAAATCATTCACCAAAAGGGAACAAACCAAACAAAAGATTTTTCGAACGGCGATTCTTCTCTTCCAAAAAGAAGGGTATGAGACAACAACAATGCGAATGATCGCAAAGGAAGCCAAAGTTTCATTGGGACTTACCTATTATCATTTCCAATCCAAAGAAGATTTGGTACTAGAATTCTATAAAAGTTCTCAGAAGGAATTGATCAGACAATCGGAATTGTTTTTCAAAACAACAAAAGATTTTAAGGCGCGTTACAAGTTTATCGTCACAACACAATTAGAGCTTTTTTCCCATCATAAAAAATTCTTACAGGTCCTTGCAAGGCAAGCAGGAGATCCAACCTACCCTTTATCACCATTTAGTTCTGAGAGTGAAAGTTTACGTGAAGAAGCTGTAGGAATCATACGACTTGCGATGATGACTTCTAATACAAAATTACGAGAGGACTTGAGTAAAGTTTTGCCTGATCTTCTATGGATGCAACAAATGGGGATTTTGTTTTTTTGGTTAAGTGATCCTACCAAATCATTTCAAAACACAAAATTGATGATCCATGATTCTTTGGATCTTACTTTTAAACTCATCAAACTTTCTAATTTCCCATTGTTCAAAAGTGTAATGGGACCTATCTTTCGGATGGTCAGACTTGCAAAATTTAAATCATAAATACTTTCGAAAACACTACTTGCCAAATCTGGAAAATTTGGTAGAGTCTAAACCCTATGTTATGGAATCCGAAATTTAGCTTCCAATTCCTTTTTACAATTTGTTTGGTTCATCTCATTTGTTTGACTCCAGTGTTTGCAAAAGAACCAAAACTCCTTACATCGCCCATCACGGATGAAGTTGGAATCTTAAGTTCCACACAGATCACTCACTTACAATCGGTGATATCCGAAATCGAATCAAAAACTGGCGCTCAAGTATTTTTATACATCATTGAAAGTTTAGAAGGAGAAAATTTAGAAACCTATTCCCTTCAGGTTGCAGAACAATCAAAAATTGGGCAAAAAGGAAAAGACAATGGTGTACTCGTATTCCTTTCAGTTGGTGATCGTAAAGTAAGGATTGAAGTAGGGTATGGTTTAGAAGAAACATTAACAGACGTATTGTGCAGTCGAATCATCAAAAACATCATGATTCCCGAATTCAAAAAAGGAGATATTCCCAATGGAATTCTACATGGTTATGATGCAATTGCATTGATACTCTTTGGTGATGCTGATTCCAACCCCAATTTACAAACGAATTATCCAGATGGCATTGGTGCAGCTTTTTCCAATGACAATACGGTAACAAATATTGGGATATCAATCGTTGTGATCGTTGTTGCTGGTATTGTATATTTCCTCTTGACTGATGGGAAAAAATTCAAACGTAAAATTTGGTTGGATGTATTCTATGGTGGTATTGTCGTATCTGGACTTATTTACTTCTTACCAGATGCTGTTTTTTATTTTTTTTGCTTTGGGATGATCGCATTCAATTTATATCTATTGTATGGGCGTTGGGAATGGTTTTCGTATCCTCTTTCGATCCTTTCGCTTCTTTTTTGGATCCCATTTTTACAATTCAGTTTTCATACCGAATGGATTGTCCTCTTTTGGATCATTGGTGTCATTGGATCCATCCTTTTAGTCATTAAACTTGCGTTAGATGATGAATTGTTAACTTCCTACAAGGAGTTTGCCAAAAAATTAGGTTTTACTGGCAGTGGACTTTTTTTCCATACCCTTGCCACCCTTAGCCTTTGGTTTAGTGTTGTTTCCTTCCTGAACCAAGAATCCATTTTTTACATAGTGTATTACCAAGGGCTTATTCTTTTTACCTTGTATGGATTTTCAATTTCAGTCTTCCAAAACCATGCCATTCGCTATGGAGTTAGTTTCCTTTTATGGTTGTCTGTCATTTTCGGATTTTACTTCTATAGGCCATCAATAGAAAACACTCCTCAACTAATTGATTACAATACCTTATTCCAAAGTTTCCAATGGTTTTGTTGTTTGGTATTGGGGTTTGTATTAGCAAAATCAATTCATGTAAAATCTTGGAAGACAAGGTCTTTGAAATATGGACTCATTTCTCTAGTTTGGACTTTTGGGTTTTCCATTGAACGTATCCTCGGATTCAGTGATCACTTTTCGATAGCGATCTTTTTCTTTTCTTATTTTACCTTACTTATCTTACATTTCTTTTATACAATTTGGGAAGAAAGTGACGGTAGTTCCTATTCTTCGTACTCAACAAGTTCAAGTTCTTCTTCGAGTTATACAAGTTCATCGAGTTCTTATCGATCCAGTTCGAGTTCTAGTTCAAGTGGTGGTGGCGGAGGAAGTTTTGGAGGAGGAGGGAGTTCTGGAAGTTGGTAAAACCATTTGGAAAATCCATCTGAACGAAATGATTGAGTTTATTACTTGAGTGTCAATTCCTCAATTGACGAGTCGTTTTCGGTAACGGATGTAAAACGGCTCAAAACTTGATCGATTCCAAAATTTGACAGCTTCTTCGTTTTTTAAAATGGCTCGAAGTTCAATGGCGGGAATGTTTTTTTCCAAACACCAAAGGTCTACATCTTTTAAGAGTTCTGTCATATACCCTTTTTTCTTTTTTCCTAATTTGGTGACAGCAAGGTCAATGAAAAGACTTCTTTCTTCTTCGAGATGGGGTTTTTCTTCAATCCTTCCTATGACAAGAGAAACAAGTTCCTCTTCCTCAAAATACCCACGCATGTACACTTTTCCAGTACCAATCAATTTAAAATAGATATCAGTGAATTTGGTGGCAGCGCGGGGACGAATGCGGAAAAGCCCATCTAACTCGAGTTCGTTTACCTTTCGGAAAAACTGATTCACGAGTTCGATGGTTTGGTTTCTATCGGATTCTATAAGATTTCGGATCACCTATACCATTCTTTGGATGAGGTATGATTTGAGTTCAGAAACTGGAATTCTTTCTTGTTTCATCGAATCTCTTTCGCGAATGGTAACTGTTCCATCACTCATGGTATCATAATCGACTGTGATACAGAATGGAGTTCCGATTTCATCATGGCGGCGGTAACGTTTTCCAATCGCACCACTTTCATCATAGTCAACATACCAATGGTTTCTTAAGTCTGCATAAATTTCTTTTGCTTTGGCATCAAGTCCGTCTTTTTTCATCAATGGGAAAATCGCAACCTTCATTGGGCTCACTCGTTTTCCAAAACGCAAAACAGTTCGAATGTCATCTTTTTCTAATTTTTCTTCTTCGTAGGCATCGCATAACACTGCGAGGAAGAGGCGGTTAAGTCCAAGTGCTGGTTCGACAACATAGGGAAGGTATTTTTTCTTTTGGTCTAAGTCGTGATACTTTAAATCTTCAGAAGAAAATTTCTCATGTTGGGTTAGGTCATAATCGGTTCTCGAAGCAATGCCCCAGAGTTCTCCCCAACCAAATGGATATTTATACTCGATGTCACTTGTGGAATCACTATAAAAGGAAAGTTCTTCCTTCTCATGTTCTCTCACTCGTAGGTTTTCTTTTTTTAAACCGACTACATTCACAAGCCAGTCCATACAGTAGTCTACCCAATACTTGAACCATTCTTTTTGGGTTCCAGGTTCACAGAAAAATTCCATTTCCATCTGTTCGAACTCACGAGTGCGAAAGATAAATTGGCGTGCCATGATTTCATTACGGAACGATTTCCCAATTTGAGCAATTCCAAAGGGAACTTTTTTCCGCGCAATTTGAGTTACATTTTTAAAATTGATAAAAATCCCTTGGGCAGTTTCCGGACGAAGGTAAATGTCAGTCGCACCTTCTTCCGAAGCACCATGAGAAGTTTTAAACATCAAATTGAATTGTCTTGCATCGGTGAAACTACCGACAGTTCCACAAGTAGGGCAGGCATAGGCTTTTTCGCGGATAGTGTTTGTTAATTCTTCTAAACTTTTCCCAGTTGCTGCACCTTCTCCTTCTTTATCCTCTAAAAATTTGTCCACACGCACTCGGGTTTTGCATTTTTTGCAATCCATCAGTGGGTCATTAAAATTGGAAATATGGCCAGAAGCCTCCCAAACACGAGGGTGGAGGAGGATAGAAGAGTCGAGTCCTAATACATCATCCCGACGGTGGACAAAAAATTCCCACCAAAGGCGTTTTAAATTATTAAGGACTTCAATCCCATTTGGACCATAGTCAAAGGTATTGGAGAGGCCTCCGTAAATTTCGGATCCTGGGAAAACAAAGCCTCTTCTCTTGGAGACTGCGACTATGGGTTTAAGCGACTGTTCTTCTTTCTCTTTCGGCTGTGCCATATCCGCCAAATTTTTTGTTTTCCATGAAAATTCAAAGTATTTTCCTTGAGATAAGACTAAAGAATGGATTCGGCAAACTCTCAATACCTCTCACCCTGGGCAAAAAAATCCTTAACGTTTTTCCTTTGGCTCTCTCCACTTTTCAGTTTGGGACCTTTTTTGGCCTTTGGTATCCTCTTTGCTTTCCCTAAGGAATTTCGCCTCCGCTTAAAAGCAATCGCGGTCATTGCGGTTTACATTCTCAATTGGATTTTGTTTTACCCTGTTGAGTTATTACATCGTTCCAGTATGGAATGGGAGGGAATGATCAATGCATTTTTAGCGCAGGATGGAACAACCTTCCGTTTGAAGTTTGGGTTTTTTATTTTTTGTTTTTTTCTCCTCCTATCCAATTACTTTCACAGCTATTTTAGAAATCGGAAACGAGAATCGGTAAGACAGATTCGCACCAGTCGAGACTTTCCAAGTTCTCAAATCCGAACTGAAATGCGAATTCGAGATTCTAAATTTGATACCATTTTGCTTGTACTTGTCCTTGCACTCGTATTCCAATATTTATTTTTATACATTACCGAATCTCTAAACCCACAAAAAAATCTATCACCACTCGCGCCTCTTTACGATGTTCATCAGTTTGTATTTAATTATTCGATTTCAGTTTGTATTTTATTGTTTAGTTTTAATCGAAACAAAATCCCTTCACTGCTTGCGAAACCATATCTTAGTTATATGGAAGGAATTCGCATTCGTGAAAGTTGGAAACAGGCTGTTAAAACAGAAGGAAAGTTCCCACTTCGATTAGAACTCATCATCAAACAAAAAGCAAAATTCCGTGATCAAATATTACCTGGGTTTGGGCATATTTATGTTTATGAATATTGGCGTGGATTTCCCATTTTATTCCTAACACTATTATTATACTTATTTTCTGCGGTTTGGGTTTTTTCTTATATCAGTCCAATTTTTGGGATTCAGTTCCTCGCAGGTTTTGGATTAAAACCAGGAATCCCAGACAAAGATTTTTTTATTTCTTCACAAAACATTGCTTATGCGGCTTTTTCACTCGCTGCATTAGTTGGATTGTATTTTTACTCTGCAATGATTTTAGAGAAGTCATTCAGTTTAGAAAATTTAGGAATTAAAAAAGACAAAGATGGCGAATCGGAACCATTTTTTAAACCAGGATTACGAAAAGGATTTCGAAATGTGTTACCACTTTCATTACTCTTCCACTTGGTTTTACTTTGTTTAGTCTTCCTCATTCCAATCAGTATCCAACGTGGTAAAAAAAAGGAACATTCTGCGCAAAAAAATGACCACTTCCGACCTGAAAAGATGGAGTTTTATTTCATCGATCCGAATGTCCCAGATGATACCCAAGGATTGAATGGGGGAGTCATCACCGGTAACGAAACCGAAAACAAGGAAAAGGGTGAAAAAATTTCCAATGAAAAGGTAGCGGATAACGGACCGGTGAAAGGTTATATCAAAAAAATCCGTGGAAAAAAAGTCCCTCCCACTTATTCCAATTATATCTCTGCAAAAATGCGGATTCCTGAAAGTTATATGGACTACTGGGCCAAAGCTCCTCATCCTTATTCGAGTGTTGTTGCATATACAATCACACAAGATGGTGATGTCATTGATGTAGAACTAGTGGAAGCATCCGATTACCCAGACCAAGACTTAAGAACCTTACAACTTGTGGAAAGTTTGGGACCTCTCATGCCGCCACCAGGAACGAAAAGTGACATTCGTGTCACCGAACTATTTTGGAATGGACCCATTGACCCTGAGTTTGTTCCTACACCTTTACAAAAAGAAATGATCAACTTGTTTGACGGCCGTTATATGGAAGAGATACCTGAATGAAAGAAATGGGAGCCTTTGATTATTTGATTGGTGCGGCCACAGTGTTTCCATGGGCAGTTGTCATTTGGAAAGCTTATAAACCGAAAAAAGGATGGCAAGAGGTCATTGGAATTCTCTTTGCATTGGTATTTGGTTGGCTATCCACCGATTTAATTTTAAGATTACACCCCATCCTTTGGCCAGAGACAGATTTTTCTCCGAAAAAAAAGGTAAGTTTACTCACTCAAACTGCTCATTTAGCATTTATCCAAGCTGGAATCACCGAAGAAACGTTCAAAATTTTCTTTATCATGGTATTGTCTTTCGTTTTGGGATATGATCGTAAAACAAAAGAATTTTCACCGAGTGTTGTTTTATTCGGCGGATTTGTGGCAATGGGATTTTCCTTCGTCGAAAATACACATTATATCTTCCGTGAACCTGAAGAAAAAAAATTAAATCTTTTTATCGCAAGAACCATTCATTCTTCCAATATCCATCTTTTGATCAATTTGTGTTTTTCCATGTTTTTATTAAAGAGTAACTTGAAACAAGATGTGAGTGCTAAACGATTGATTGTCATTTTTGGATTTGTATTGGCTGTTTTGCAACATGGTGTGGTAGATTTTTTGCTCATCCCAGGTGCCACCATTGGACTTTGGATTTCAACTGCTATGTTTGTTGGGATATGGGTTTGGGTGGTTACCGATTGGCGAATTTACGTTATCGAAAAAAAAAGACAATCGAACACAAACCAACCAAGCGAAGTACCTGTTATATGAAGAATTGGATTGCCTTTTTCATTTTCCTATCTTTTTTACAAGTAATTGACGCTGCTCACCCAAAGCAGAATCAACCTGTCATCAATAAATGTTCCAAATTCCTAACAGGAATTTTTGATAACAAATGTCAGTCGGGGCATAACTCCCGTTTTAAACGATTTTCATCATACCAAGTGCAAGAATATAATTCAATGTATCTCAAAGAAAAAATAGTTTGGAATGGTCCTTGTTCTTTTACACTTACCTTAATGGAAACGAATGATCCAGAAATATCGGATTTTATTGGTGGTTCGATCAAAGTGAAAATGGTTAAAGTAGAGAAAATTAAATACCAAACCTTAGAAGAAGGAAGTTCTGGCAAAACATCCTCGTGTATAGAAACTAAAATTGCAGAACTTGGATCAAATATCTAATTAGTAGATAAAAAAACTCGAATCCCTGCTTCTGAATATTCTTCCCAATCTGTTTGAAAACTTCTAATTTTAGGAATCTCTGGATGGTTCCAAATTTCAGCCCAAAATTTAGGAACAACTTCTTCAGGTGGGCCAGGTTGGATTGCAAAATAACGGCCGTTTTGTGGTGCTATCTGAATCAGTTCCATTCCTGGGAGCGGTTTTGCATTCGGATCTACAGCATAACCTAACAAAAAATCATACGCACCATTTTCATCTGATTCATAGGATGAATATACGGCAAAAAGAGGATCAATCTTTCGTAACATCTCCATTTTTTTTGGAATGTCTTCTTTATAAAATTTTGAATAAATGGCTGGAATGTTGACTTCTGCATCTCCCGGTGCATTGGATGTTCTGATACGAAGTCCCATAACCGTAAATTTTTCTGTTTGAACAAGTGGTTCTGACAAATTAGCCATAAGGAAATGCTTTTTGTTTTCCAAAAAAACGCAATCTTTTCTTCTATAATGGTTTGACTTCCCACTCTCTTCTGTACACATGGTAATTACTCCTGGTGATTATGGAGAGAAGGCCATACCCGTTCCCATTCCGAACACGGAAGTCAAGCTTCTCATCGCCGATGGTACTATTGGGTTCGCTCAATGGGAGAGTAGGACGTTGCCGGGTTAGCACTCATAACATATGATAAAGCGTTCACGAAAGTGAGCGCTTTTTTTGTTTTTAGGGCCCTGTGTGAGCCGGCCGCCGGCCGCCGTCCGCGACTCGCAGTAGTAGTCGCTGCCTCAAAAATAGAGCAAGGGTGTCCTTGCTCTATTTTTTCCGGCATTGTTGCCGGGTGGATTTTGAATGGATTGTAAACAGAGGAGAGGCTGACTTGTGAAGTTGGCTTTTTTTATTTACGAATATAAATCCATAATCGGAACTTTTTAGTAAAATTTCGCTTTAAAAATCACTTTCAAAACATAACGCTAGTTTTACTTTGATCCAATTCCGTTAAAACCATGATTCTAAATACTTATCTTCGTTGTTTCATTTTGGTATTTTTTCTTTCTACTTTTTTATATGGGCAAGATAATTCGCAATCACCGGACAGCCCCATACCGGATAAACCAAAGTACCGATTTGTTTCCATCAATCCAGGTGTAACATTGGAAAGTGTTTCCTTATCCATCCAAGGTAGAAATCGAGATGCATTGATGGTCCAAGATGATCCAGGTAGGGTCTCTTGGTTATTGGATGTAAAATCTCCTGAATACCAAATTTCAAAATACTTTGGAGTGAATTTACTTTTACATAATTCCAATTTTTTTCTCAATCGTCAATCGATCCCAAAAATATTTTCTAAATCAGCTTCTATTGAATCTTCCTCAGAGGAATCGGAATCATCAAGTTCAAATGGAGATTCTATCGCTTCAAAAAGTAATAAGGTAACCGAAGATGTTGGTACCAATGTGGAAGGAAGTTATTCAATGTTAGTTCCCATTTTTTATATCGGGAATCCTGATACCTTTCGATTGGGATTTGGTTTGGGTCCTGCTCATGTTCGGTTACGAGGGAATGTCGATTTTAAGGACACTGCTTCGAATTTACTCATTGCCTTTTCTGGACCAGGCCGAAATTCTTTTTTAAACAATTTAGGCGCTTACCAATTTGTATCAGGAAATTTAAATCCAAATTCAGATCCAACACTGAGTTATTTAGTCGCAAATCTTTCCACTGGAAACAATCTTGAGTTAGTTGGTTATTATCTTGGAAGCCAAGGTTTATTACGACCGGATTCCACAGCGTTGGCAGCATACTTTAGTGGACGTTTTAATGCTGTTGAATCGCTTGCCATCAGTAGTCTTATGCGTAACCAAGTCAGAGTGAATGCGGTAGCAAAATTTGCATTTATGATGTATTTAGAATCGCCCCCATTCTTAGGACTTAGAGCAAGAGTATCATTCGGTGGTCCCATTGTAAAAGAAAATGGATATACGTATGAACTTAGAACCTTTCACCTTGCGTTGTATATGCCAATTGAGTTTTGATTCAGAGAGATAAGTAGTTTTTTTAAGTGGATTGGATAAAAGTGATTCATTACAAATCAAATAGTTCCTACCCTCAATTGATTATTGACTGAGGATAGGATTCACATTACTTCGCTAAAATACAGCACTTAAGCCAATAAAATAAAACATCCCATCGGAAGGTAAAATTCCAGGACCAGGGTATCCTCCCGCACGACGTGTAAAATACATTTGGTTTGTCATGTTGTTAACTCCTCCACGAAGAGAAAAGTTTTCGTGAAAATTCCAAACAAACGTAAAGTCTCTCACTGTATAAGAAGGGATGAGACCAATTTGTCCATTTGCTGTAGCAGGTCCAGTATTGGCTGCATCAGCATAAGTTGCTCCCGTATAACTGATCAAATACGTGAAACTCAGGACATTTTTGTAATGGTAAGTGACTCCATAACGATGGATTTGTGAAGGGGCGTTTTCTACAAGTTTTCCAACACGATAAAAGTTTTGTGCATTGGTTGGGTTTGTGAGTACACGTGGATCTTCCCAACGGATATAACGAGCATTCACATTTGCGCTCGATGTGAATAAACTAAAGGATCCGTATGGTTGCGATTCGGTCAGTAACACCACTGGATCAACTTCTAAATATGCTTCCACCCCTCTGTGTAAAGAATCTCCCACATTCGTTTGGAAGTTTGCTTGGCCAGGGAGAAGGCCTGGAAGTTGGCCAACCCGATTGTTATACCGAAGCTCAAAAACACTCATGTCAAACTGGATCCATTGTCCAAATTTCCCACGGTATCCTGCATCTGCATTATAACCGGATTGGTCTTTTAAGTTGGGATCAACTTCATTTAATGTAGATGTTGGTGCAAATAACTCCGAATAGACGACAGGCCGAAATGCTCGTGAATAGTTTGCATATAAATTGGTAGTTTTTGTCGTTTGGTATTGGGCACCAAGTCCATAAAGAACCTGCCTTTGTACACGTTCCAATGGTTGGATCATCCCACCAAACGGTTTTGAAGCGCTAGGGACCGATTCATTGACTCGGCCAGAAGCAGTGGATCGAATCCATTCATATCGTACACCAGGAGTAAGAGAAAGAGAGTCAGTGATCCGAAATAAATTTTCAACGAAACCAGCGTAATTTAATGTCGAAAATTCCAAATCAGCGATTCGACAATTTCGTGTGCCATCATAACACACACCAGTAAAATTGGTTTCCCTTAGATCAAATTTAGTTCCTGTTGTTCCATTTGGATTTCGGAATCGATCTGTATTCCCATTAAAATACCTACCTCCGAATGATAGAGTATGAGTTCTTTCTAATAAATCGTAATTAAAGATCTGTCTTGCTTCCATCCCATAATTACGATATGTATCTCTATCAATTTGCCTTGGACTATATTCTAAAGTCCGAGGTTGGATTGGGTCCGTAACATTTGCGGCTGATACTACACCAACAGAATTTCTTTCTCCATAAAGTCCGAAGATTTTAACATTGGTCCTGGCAGTCGGACTTTGTTCATAATCAATGTTCATCGCAGGTACATTCCAAGGGGCACTGAACCAGTTTCTTGTCCTTCCTGACTGTCTTGGGTCGATCCGAAATTGTTCATCAGTGAGTCCACCAGCTTGTTGGCTTAAGTAAGTTGACTTTGCCATTTCCATTGAGATCTTCAATTTTTCGGAAACTTTATATGCCAAATTCACAAATCCATTTTGAACATTGTACTGTGAATTTTCCCTCCATCCATCAGAACTACGGCCTTGGTAAAAAACAAAATAACTCCAATCTCCAACTGTCCCACTAACAGAACTATATTGGTTAAGGGTGTTGAATGAACCACCTGTCGTTTTAGTTTCTACTTTGACGGGTTTAGTCGGGTCAGCTTTTTTCACCACATAATTGACCATTCCACCAAATTGAGGTCCGTACTGTAAGGCACCAGCTCCTCTAATGATCTCTACTTTTTCAAGAGCTTCCAAAGGTGGGTTAAAATATGCTTCGGGGTACCCGAAGGAATCGGATGCGATGTCATGCCCATTCATACGAGTGTTAAATTCCCAATTTCGATTGGGGGACAAACCTCTGGCACCAATTCCTGGTTGGATCCCACTCCCATCATTTTCCCAAATGGTAATGCCAGGAACTTTTGCATACACCTGACGAGTGTTTCCCATCGCTAAATTCGCATTTACTTTATCTAATCGAATGACTTCGTTTTTTTTACCTGCATAGATATTTGTGCCTTCTACATCTCCGAGAAATTCACGATCTGTATCTTTTTTCCCTTTCACGCGGATGGTAGGAGTTTCTTCCTTCGCTTGCACTTCTACTTTTGGTTCTTGGTCCGGCTGTGATTTTTCATCCTGGGAAAATAGGAGGGTTGGAACCATTAAAGTGAAACATAAGAGGAGTAGGTTTTTCCCCTTCCTGGTTTGAGTTTTGTTCTCAATTTCATTTAGCATGGAACCATTCTTTTTTCCAAAGCATCGGAATCTACTTTTTTTTACGTCAGTTACCTCCTTTGTTTGGATCGTCCGTTTTAAATTTTTGGAAAGGTAGGTGAAGAGGAGGATCAAGAGACTGAGAAACAAACATCTGTCGGGATAGACACTTTCTAAAATTTCCTTGAGTGGTTGCCTTTTCATTTGTTATTGGATGAGAGAGGTAATTCTATTCATGAAACGAACATTCGTTTTTCTTTTGGTCCTGTTTTCTCTATTGACCACTTCCGTTGATGCACAAGGAAAAGTAGAAGGTAATACATTACGAGTCAAAGGTGGTTTGTTTTTAGGTAGCCTTCGTACCGATTTAGAAAAAAGAAATTTCTATAATGACATTGTTAGGACCGAATATAACCAGGAATGGCAAAACAACCAAGGGCTGAGTCTCATCAACGATTGGGGTTTTGATTATTTCCAATCGATCAATGCCGGTATTCTCTCGAATCTCTTTGTGGGCCTACATTTGAATCGATTTGGCAGAGGGTATGAATGGAATTCTTTTTATCCTACGGGACTTGGCATCAAAGAGGCTGACTACCGGTTACTTTACTCTGATATCAATTTTGGAGTAACCTTGTCTCCCACTTCCAATTTTCGCATTTTACCAAAGTATGTTTTACGCAGTATCAGCCAAACAATGGAAGGATCCTATTTGGGACTTGGTGCTCCCGCATACCTTGGGCAAGATACAAAAAATACAACAGGCACTTCTGGTCTTTTGGGAGTTGGATTCGAATTTGATTTAAATGACCGAGCAACATTATTTGCAGATTTTTTACTCTTTGGACCATTTCTATTGAACTCCACAGGTTCGTATAGTTCGGAACAATTCCGAGTTTCCAATGCGGGTGCCTCATTCAATTACGCTAATGGTGGTTATACGTTTAACTCTGAAAAATTAAGTTTTGGGGCAAGCATTGTTGTAGTTCCTAAATTACGTTTATTCTTAAGTTTTGAAAGAGAGTATATGAATGCCAAAGCACAAAGTCCAATTGCTCTTAGTTTTGATGGGAATCAATTCTCTACACTTGGCACGTTAATGGAATTTGTTTCCGCCACTGCCGAACACAGAATTGAAGTTTCAGGCCTAAAATTTGGAGCCACTTACGATTTAAATTTGTAACTTTTCTTCTATAATGGTTTGACTTCCCACTCTCTTCTGTACACATGGTAATTACTCCTGGTGATTATGGAGAGAAGGCCATACCCGTTCCCATTCCGAACACGGAAGTCAAGCTTCTCATCGCCGATGGTACTATTGGGTTCGCTCAATGGGAGAGTAGGACGTTGCCGGGTTAGCACTCATAACGTATGATAAAGCGTTCACGAAAGTGAGCGCTTTTTTTATTTTTAGAGCGTAGTTTTAGCCGGCTACCGTCCGCGACTCGCTGTAGCGGTCGCTGCCTCAAAAATAGAGCAAGGGTGTCCTTGCTCTATTTTTTCCGGCATTGTTGCCGGGTGGATTCTGATTGGATTGTAGATAGAGGAAAGGCTGACTTACAAGGTTGGCTTTTTTTGTGTACCAATCAAAATCCATTGTGATATCCCAATTGTAGAAAGAACGAAATGGTTCATCTTAAAGTGAATGTTTCATAAGAAGACAAGTTTTGGATGGGTCGGTGCGAATGCGAGTCTCAAGATCCTTTCCATTTTCGGTAGGGATTCCTACTAATTTTGCATGAGAAATAAATTGTTTTTTCGTGAATGAAGAGTTTTTTAAGGAATCGCTTGCACTTTTATATAAAACTCCCCGATATTGATGTACCATGGATCATAACATTCCGAAGGAAGCTTACTCTTCACTCATCCTTCAATACCTTTATGATGCCGTTATCGTAACCGATTTACAGTTCCATATCACCAGTTGGAACCTAGCCGCAGAAAGGATTTATGGCTACAAAGCAGACGAAGTCCTTGGTAAATCGACAAATGATATCTTGCAAACCATTATGTTGGAAAGTGATCGCGAAGCGAGTATCTTACAACTCAAATCGACAGGGATCTGGCAAGGGGAAGTGTTTCAATTAGCAAAAGATGGTTCCAAATTAAAAATACGTTCTGCTGTTAGTTTTTTGAAAGACAAAGATGGTACTACCATCGGTGTCATTGCCATCAACAGAGATATTACCGAACAAAATAAAATCCAAGAAGAACTAGCAGAAAGTGAAGAAAGATTCCGCATGAGTTTTGAAAATGCGGGAGTGGGAGTTTGTCTTCTCGACTTAGATGGTAAGTTTTTACGTGTGAATAAAAAACTCCAACTCATGTTGGGTTACGATGAAGCTGAACTTTTAGGTCGAGCTTCCAAAGATTTTGCCTATAAAGAAGACCAGAATATTTTTCATCAATACCGAGAATCAGCACTCAAAGGAAAAGATGTGGATGTCGTTTACGAAAAACGGTACATCTCAAAATCCAATCAAGTTTTATGGATAGAAATTTCAAATTCGCTTGTTAGAGATCGGAATGGTTCACCACTTTATTTTGTAGTTCACTTCAATGATATTACAGATCGCAAAAATGCCGAATTACATTTGTTACAGGCTAAAAAAGATGCCGATCGTGCAAACCAAGCGAAGTCAGATTTTGTAGCCAATATGAGTCATGAAATTCGAACTCCTTTAAATGGAGTGATTGGTTTTAATGAATTACTCATGACAACGAAATTAGATGCAGACCAAAAAGAATACGTAAAAAATGCAATCAGTAGCGCACATGGTCTGTTAGGCATTATCAATGATATATTAGATATCTCCAAAATTGAAGCTGGGAAACTAGTGCTAAATGAAACAGTTTCAAATTTAAAGCACATCATAAAAGATTCACTGGGTGTTCTCCAATGGAAAGCTAAAGAAAAAAACATCCTAATGGAATTTATAGAATCGAATCAACTACCAGAATGGATTGTTGTTGATGCAACTAGGCTTAGGCAAATATTAATTAACCTTCTTGGAAATGCTGTCAAGTTTACTGAAAAGGGAAGTGTAACACTAAAGATTGAGTCAGAGTTAGTTGGGAATGAGAAAATGAAACTTAAGTTTTCCATTCAAGATACAGGAATCGGAATTCCAGAATCGCACAAAACAAAAATTTTCCAATCGTTTTGGCAAGGAGAATCCAATTCCACACGTCGTTTTGGAGGGACTGGTCTTGGACTTCGCATCACAAAATCTCTACTCGATCTCATGGGTGGTGAGATTGAATTTTCTTCTGTGGAAGGAAAGGGAACTGAGTTTCGTTTTTCGATCGAAACTTTCATTCTGAAAAATGCAAACGTCACCGATGAGAAAAACGAAAACTTTCAGGGAGAAGTTTGGGAAAATATAAACCAATCCAAATTGTTAGAAGTAACTCCAAGTATCCTCATTGCTGAAGACAATTTGATGAACCGGGACCTACTAAAACGAATGATATTAAAATACATTCCAAATGCAATTTTGTGGGAAGCTGAAAATGGGATTGTTGCTGTTCGAATGGTCAGTGCAAAAAAACCAGAAATGATTTTTATGGATGTTCAAATGCCAGAAATGGATGGCTTGGAAGCTGCGACAATCATTCGAAATGACAAATCAAACCAACAAATCCCTATCATCGCTTTGACTGCTGGTGCACTCTACGAAGAACGTAAAAAATGTTTTGATGTAGGTATGGACCATTTTTTGACCAAACCGATTGATATTTTGGCACTCAACCAAGTCCTATACCACTATTTGAATCCTGCCAAACTCGAATAGAGTAGCAAAATCTTTCTTACTTCGTCATTTTGTCCAAAATGAGACGATTTCCTTTTTTAGCGTATCTTGGTCCTGGTTTATTGTATGCTGGTGCCGCTGTGGGTGTTTCCCATTTGGTCCAATCCACTCGAGCTGGAGCTGTATATGGGTATGGATTGCTCGCAGTCGTGATTTTTGCCAATTTTATCAAGTATCCCTTTTTTGTTGTGGGAACAAAGTATACAATAGTTACCGGTAAATCATTATTAGATGGTTATGAATCTTTGGGAAGATTGCCGATATGGATATTCTTCGGTATATCCGTCGGAACGATGTGTATCATCGTAGCAACAGTAACATTGGTTACATCTGGTTTATTTTCTAACTTACTTGGTTTAACTATGGAACCATGGATGTTATGCGCAATCATCCTTACATTTTGTTTTTTACTATTGGCAATCGGTAAATTCCAGGCATTGGATGGACTGATGAAGTGGATTGTTGTGCTCCTCACAGTAGCAACAATCGTTGCTATGGTTTTATCGTTTTATGCGGGCATCCCAAAACTAACTACAGAAGGGAAAACGTTTTCCTTAGGAAACTTAGCTGATGTTGCCTTCTTGATTGCTCTAATGGGTTGGATGCCCATTCCGATAGAGGCTGCAGTATGGCAATCCGATTGGACACTTGCGAAAAAGACTCCAGATGGGAAATTACCTCCGATGAAATACGCCATGATTGATTTTAACATTGGTTATATTGGGACGACACTTCTTGCTGTTTGTTTTTTGGCACTTGGTTCCAATATGATGTACAATACAGGTATGGAATTTTCTTCACAAGCAGTTGGATTTGCATCCGAATTGGTTAAACTTTATACCTCTGCCATTGGGTCTTGGTCTTATCCCATTATCTTGGTCGCTGCTTTTTTCACCATGTTCTCAACAACATTAACATGTTTTGATGCATATCCGCGAGTTGTTTCCAATGCAAGCAGACGATTGTTCCCAACATTACAAAAGTTTTCGACGGAAAAGTTATATTGGTATTGGATTTTACTCGTTGGGATTGGTTCTATTTTAATTTTACTTTTCTTTCGTACCAATATGAAAAGTTTAGTCGACTTTGCGACAACAGTATCGTTTTTAAATGCCCCAATACTTGCATTGATCCATCATTTAATATTGTTTGGAAAAGAAATTCCGAAAGAAGAAAGGCCAAAACCTTGGATGAATTTATTGTCTTGGTTTGGGATTTTGTTTTTGTTTGGGTTTTCCATTTATTATATCAATATTACTTTTTTCTAATTAAAGTTTTATGGAGAGAGAAAAAAAATACCATTTATTTTTTTCTCTCACTCCCATACTCTATTTAGTTATATCAATTTTGTTTTTTAGGTATATATGGACTGTACCGTACCCTCATCCTTTGGCTTTGTGCCTTGCTGGTAGCCTTTCGTATTTACAAAGGTTCCATCATAAATTTGTTTTTTTACATTCTGCCTTTCGCAAAAATTTACACTCAGTATTCCCTGCAATGGAGATTTTATTTTTAGTAGGGTTACTCATCGCTTCATGGGCATACTCTGGTGTATTACTCACGATGATGCAAATTGGTACAATTCTCATTGAACCAAAATTATTTTTACCATCGGTTGCCATTGTTTCTGCCATTGCTTCTATGGTTTCTGGTTCCTCTTGGACAACGGCAGGTACGTTAGGTGTTGCCCTTATGGGTGTTTCCAAAATTTGGGGATTCTCTGATGTGATGTCAGCAGGAGCCATTGTCAGTGGCTGTTATTTTGGTGATAAACTGTCTCCATTGTCTGATACAACGAATTTGGCCTCTAGTTTAACACACGTTCCTATATGGACACATATACGGCATATGTTAAAAACCACATGTATGAGTTTTTTATTGGCTGTTTTATGTTTTTATCTTTTGAATTTATTTGTTTGGGATCCATCCCGAGATACAGTGTTCCCTTCCGAGATTGGATTGTCGCAGTTACTGCAAAATAGAATCGTTTATTGGAAATTGATCCCTGTTTTACTTGTATTTGGTTCTTCCTTGTTCCACTTACCCGTGCGTGTCTCTTTTTTACTCGGCATCGGATCTGCTTTTTTATTTCCCATCATAGAATCTGGAGTTTCGTTTGAAATGTTTCGTTCTCTTGTTTTGGGATACAAGTCTCAAACAGGAAATCTGACTTGGGATCAATTCTTGAGTGGTGGAGGAATCGTTTCGATATTGCCCACAGAAATTTTGATCTTAAGTGCGGTTTGGTTTGGGGCGGTGGTAGAAGGTTATGGATATTTAAATGAAATTCTAATGCAAATCAAACGATGGGTAAAAAACCAATATGATATTCTATTATCAACGATGGGTGTTTCTTTTTTACTCAATTTGATGACTGCAGACCAGTATCTTTCCCTTGTGATCCCCGCCCGTGCATTCCGAACGCTTGCGGTTGAAAAACAAATACCTGAAAAAGACATCTCAAGGGCATTAGAAGACTCAGGAACGATTACTTCTCCCTTAATCCCATGGAATAGTTGTGGGGCGTTTATGGCATCTTCGCTCGGAGTTTCCGTCTTGAGTTATTTACCATTTGTATTTTTTAACTTAATCCATGTTTTCCTCTCCGTTTCGATTTTAATGTACAAAAAAATTAAATTAAAAAGTTCATAATTTAACATCTAATTTTCATTCTAATCTATTGTAACGAATGTTAACTATAAAATTGTAGTATTCATTGGTTTTGCGTTTTGGTAAAAACTTTGGCTATGTTACCAAAGATATTAGATGAAAAAATTTTACCATTGATCAGCCAAGCAAGGATCACAAACGATCTTGGACTTGTAAGAGAATATTTGCCAATTTGGATGGTTGATCGATTGGCCAAAAAAAGAAACATATCAGAAGATGAAAGTTCTGAAATGATTGTTACCATTTTAGAAGTATTTTCTAAAATGTGGATTTTGAGTTTAAAATACCAACTCACTCATGTTTTGGGTTTTTTTGTCACTTATATCTTCAACCAATACCGAAATCGATTTCGTAATTCAGAAATTCCCGAATCAGGGGAATTGTATTTACAGCTTTGGAATTATTCCACCCCAGCCAATGAGGAGGACCCTATGGAAGAAAAAGTTGAGATTCTAAAATCAAATCTAGAAAAACTCCCCATCTTCACTGCTTTAGTGCTTTCCTTACAATTCGATTTACCCATGAAACAAAATCTAAAACAATTCCTCTTATGGAAATTGAAGGAGAACCAATTGGATGAGAATTTATTTTTTTCAGAATGGGAAGAAAGACGAAATCTGCATCGGCAATTAGTCTTACGACTCACTTCTATGATCACACGTTACACAAGAAAATTATATGAAACTACGGACCCGAAGCGACGGGATTGGTATGGGAAACAGAAAAAAATTTGGATGTTGCGTAGGACAAGAGCCTTTGATCGTAGTTTTTTTTCAGAAAGGGAGATTGCCAAATGGCTCGGCATCACAAGAAAGGCAGTTCGCAATCATTTGTCACAAGGAAAACATGAACTCAGGAAAGTCGGCAAAGATTTATTGCACTATGCATAAAAATTTGCTTTACATTCGGCAAATTCGATTGATGCTTATGGCAACACCACCTTCCGAAGGGTTATGAAAATCAAAGTTACTAGTAAAAACGACGTGCACATCATTAAAATTGAAGGTGCCATCAAAGCCGGCAATGAGTTCGAGTTGTCTGAAAAGATTGAACAGTACATCAAAAAAGGCCAAGTCCCAAAATTCATCATCGATTTGAAAAAGGTTCCCTTTATCAATTCTGCTGGACTGGGAACGTTTCTGAACATCTACAAACACATAGATGGTCTGAATGGACGTCTAGTTTTTGCGAACTTAAATTCCGATATCGAAAACCTCATGGAAATTACCAAACTTTCCAGTGTGTTTGAGATATACAAAACTCTGGAAGAGGCTGAAGACTCCTTCGAATATTAAATCTTAGAGGCGATTCTTGTGATGAATCCAATCCTGAAGGGTAGTTTAGGAATCGCCAAAACCAAAACCTTTCGAGGGCTTTTTGTCCTCTTCCTACTCTACAAACTCGTTTTTAACCAATTTACAGCGAACTGGCTTGTACCCCATTTTGTTTCCAAGTATACCTTGGTCAAAATGGAAGGTAAGTTCACTTCTTTTTCCTTACTTTACGGAATTGAAATCCAAGATCTAAAATTGTATCCAGGTGGACCCTTCGCCGGAGATGCCTTCTTTCGCGCAAAAGAAATCCGAGTTCGTTATAACCTGCCATTATTGTTTTTAGGAAAAATTCGAATCTCTGATATCAGTTTCATTGATTCGAATATTCGGATAGAAGAGAGAAATGGACAATGGAATGTATCTCATCTATTCAAACCAAATCCAAAACAGGAAGAAAAACCAAAAAAAGAAATTGGTCCTCCGCTTACAGAAATTAATACCTATCTTCCCTTGCAGTTAACTGCTCATTTGAATATGAAGGGTGTCTCTCTCCAATACATCCGGGAAACGGGCAATATCCAATATGCCTCCATTCAAAATTTTGACTTCCAGACAAAACTCATCACTAATCGATTCACATCGATCCCATTGAATATAGACGCCTTAAATCAGTTAGATGAAGTAATGGTTCATTTGAATTCAGAACGACCATTATCAATCGAATTTAAATCGAATCAATTGAATTGGAAAGAGACCTTACCAATGTCACTTCGATTTGAATGGGATCGTACGGAATCACCTGAATTGTTTTTGTTCGCAACAGATATTGGGAAGGACAACTTAAATTTAGATGTCAGAGGGAAACAAGTTCAAACTGGAATCAGATTACTGTCGGACATACATTTTGATCCTAAAGAAGACGTTTTAAAAATCCAACAATTTGATTTACGTGTGATCGGACAAACGTGGCTCAAACTGGGAGGTGTCATCTCAAAACTTTCCACAGATACACCAGAGGTAAATCTGGATGTAGAATCTTCTGAATTAAAGTTAAGTGATCTACAATTTTCTTTAAACCAATTGGAAGGTATGATTCCTGTAATGAAGGTTTCGGGAGATCTTTCTTTGGCAGGGACTGGAGTTCATGGAAATTGGAACCAAACAAAAGCAAATCTAAAATTACTCGCGAACAAAGTGTATCTAAAGATAGGGAATAAAAAACCTCATGCACTTGAAACAGCCAATTTAGACTTAACAGCTAACTTAGACTTTGGTTCGATGAAGGAACCAACGATAGAAATTCCGTTTCCAAAATTAAAATCGCTCACGATTTTACCATCACAGATCAATTATAACCAATCAGAGATTCGTTTGTCTGGTGAGTATTCACAATCTTCTGGATTTCATGTATTGGCATCACTCGAGAAATTACAAATTGCAGAATATTCACAGGGGATTGCCGGCAAAGTCAAATTAGCATTACAATCTTCGGGAGATTCTTTTGCCAACATTCATATAAATTCGAATGTTACTGTAGATGGATTTCGTTACCAAATTGATCGTTCTAGGTCACCTGCATCCCATTTAAACTTAGACATTAACACTAATTTGCTTTTTGATAAGCCATTTGGAATCAAAGAAATTCAAATCCAAAACTTTACATTAGACCAAAGGACACTCACTGGAAACAAAGCCATTGAACTTCAATTAAAAGGAAATGTCAAACCGGGAGAAACTCTGAACGCTCAGGTTTCACCTCTCGATTTAAAATTAAATACTCCCAACTTATTATTGGTTTTGCCTCTTGTCTTAAAGGAAAAAATATCTCCGCTCCAGAATTTACTTGGCCTACAACCAAAAATTAAACTTAACGCGAATTATGTGCAAAGCCCAGGTTCGAAACACATAAATGCCAACCTTTATGCCGATTTACCTGGTTTAGAAATGAAAGATCTGAAACTAACAACAGATCTCACTATCAATGGTACAAATTCAAATGAAATCCTAATCAAACAAATGAAGGTAAATGCATTTTCTGGAGTTTTAAAAACTTCATTGAGTGGAAAGTTGGTTAAACTAGATAAACCAAAACCACCATTAGGTCCTTATTTTGGCAATTTAGATTTGATTCTCTCTGTGGTTTCTCCATCCAAACAATATCTGGCAAAAGGAATTTCAGTTCAGGGTGATTTAGGGTTAAATTTAAAAATAAATGATTATGATATTAATGGAGAGTTTTTTTCAAAATTACCATCTTTATCTTACAACAATCAAAAATGCCCAGGAGAATCCTGTAAGGCATACTTAGTCGAAGAGATTAATGCTAAGATTCCTATCCAACATAATCTTGCCTTCAAACCAGATGAAAGTTTAATCATTGGAGATAAGTCAATCTTCATCAAAAATTATGGAAGATTTAATACTCCCAACGTAACAATCGGTAAAGTGATTGGGACACACCCAAATATACCTAACTTACCTTTTGAATATGTGAAAAAACAAAAAGATTCACCAGGGTTTAGTGCATTTATCGAATACAAAGAGAATTTTGCCAATATAGAATCCTTAAAATCCTTTTCTATGGATGGAATCATTCTCGGCAAAAATTTAGTTTTTAATTTAGGGAATTTAGATCCTAAAACAATGGAGTTTAGAGGGAATTTACTCATTAGGGATATCGATTTAAAGCAACTCATGGCACCTAAAGTGCGAGATAAAATTGATGATGGAAAATTAAAGGCTGACTTAAACATAAAGGTTAGAGATTTAAGTGAACCGATTGCAAATTTAGATTTGTTTTTTTCAATTTTCCAAATTGGTCGTGACTTTGGAAAAAGTGCTTTAAACGTAATTTCAGCTCAAAACTTCTTTATCGATCGTATCACTGACAGTTACCCGATTAGCAAAATCGATATATCATTATCGAGAGGGTTAGTATATGCAGATGTGTATTTTGATCGTTCTCTCTTATCATTGATCATGAAACTAGAAGATGGCAAAATCTCTCAACAGAGAATGCCTCTTGCGAATTTTTTGAAACGAGCACAAAACGAGATCCAAACATACCAAGAGTGAGGTTTGTATGAAACGAATTCTATTATCTTTTTTACTCATAGGTTGTAGCTTAAAAGTACCTCCGATTACAATCACCAATGCGCAAACAGCTGCCGAAAAACAAATGGTAGGTGAGGATAGAGAATTAGAGAAAGAAGGTTGGATGATTGGTTCGATTCAATCCTCTACAAATGGCCAGAATAACCAAGAAAAATTAGCAAAAGAAGATTCTGACCCAGAAATACGAGCCCATCGAATTCGATTGAACTACCTTTCGCCTGAAATTAAAATTTATAAAACTCATGGTATTTTGGGAGAAACACCACAAGGTTATGTAAAATTAAATCCACTCGCAACTTCTCTTCCAACATATGCCAATTATGAACTTCCAGCTAAAAAAAAGAGAGTAGAAGACGTGATTCTTTTTTTAAATGAATCTCGTAAGTTCATTATGGAGAAAGAACTAACAATTCAAAAGAAAAAAGGAAAAAAAGAAGACGAGTTGTCTAAAATTAAACAATCGTTAGCAGAGGAATATTATAAATCAGTCTCGATTGGTGAATATTATGAAACAGTTTCAGGAAGGTGGGAAAAATACCAATGAAGCCAATTCAAAAGGTTTTCCCGTTATCCTTACTTTTACTCATTTTAGTCACAATTAATTGTGCTTTATTCCAAAGTAAAGTGAAGTATGCGAATGTTAATTTTGACTATTCTGCTATTTCAAAAAATTATTTTTCACCAACACAATCAAAACCATTCCCTTTAACAGTGCAAAGGGGGAATAATCTATATAGCTCAACGACTAAAGATGGAAGGTATCTTTTTTACGCAACAGACCAAAAGGGAAATTTTGATGTTTGGTTTCGTGATTTACAAAGTTCAATTGTTGTTCCAATCACAGATAATCCTTTTTCCGAATCAAAACCAGCAATTTCACCAGATGGAAAATATTTAGTTTTTGTTTCAGAGGAATTTGATTCCGAAGGTGATTTGATATTATTACAAATCGAACCAGAAGAGTGGATCCAAGAATATTTGAAAGGTCATCGATTTATCAATGATGAGTTTATCAATTTAACAAATTTACCTAATCAAAAAGGAGAATACCATAAAGGTATTATCGATACTGATCCTGTTTGGTCCCCTGATGGTAAAACAATTTATTTCATTTCAGATAGATTCACTCCAGGCTTACCAAATTTATGTTCCATCCAACTTGATAAACCAACTCAAATCAAACAAATCACTTCGATGGGAGTAACTTCACCTTATGTTTCTTCTGACGGACAATCGGTATTAGTTGTTTCTTATAACGAGAACAAATTTGGTGAGATTTATCAAATTCAATTAGCGGATGGAAACACCAAACGAATCACAAACGATCAATACCTCGACTTTTCGCCTACAATTGATAACCGATCAAAAAACTTATACTTCTCATCTATCCGAAAAGATACAAATGGAAATGGTCGGTTAGATGAAAGAGACCATAGTTTGCTTGTTAAGAAAAATTTATCTACAGGCGAAGAAAGAGTTTTATCTTCTGGAGAAACATCAAATTTTGATGTTCGGTACTCAAATTTTAATGGTGGGTCAATATTATTTTCGGCATCTTATTTTAATGCCATCAATATCTATTTTATACCTGAGAACGGATCCATTCCGAAACAACCCAATATAAAAGAACAATACCAATATTCTAAATTTTTGGCTCCAGGTCAAAGTATTGAATCTTACTTCTTGGCATTAGACTCAGTAGAATTATTTTATTCAGAAGATCCATTGTATCCAATCTATGAAGCGCAGGTTTCTTTATTAAAATATGCAACCTTAAAACGCATCGGTAAAAATGAAGAAGCACTACAGTTGATTCGCGAATACAAAAGAAAAGTAGAATTAGATAAGAATATATTTGCAATCATCCTTATCAAATGGAATGAAGCAAAACAAACTCGCTCGACTTTTAACCTTTTAAATGAAATACGACAATCCTCAGAATTAAAATTTCCTACAGATGGTGAAGCAATGCTTTATCATCTGTATGCTGATTATTTAGAAAATGAAAAACAAATAACGAACGCAAAAGAAGTATTATTCAAAATTTACCAAACTTATCCAAGTTACCATCAGATTGATGAAATTAAAAGAAGGTTAGGTGGTTACGATTTTAATCCGAACACCTACCAACTTTCCAAGCTTTATGAGGAAATGATCGATACCTGGGAAAAAGAAAAGTCCCTTTATTTGAGCGATCTGAATCATAGTTTTTCAAATGATCGAAAAAGGGACCTTCGTTACCTTTTAGAGGATGTTATCTCCAAAATTTCAGATAACAAAAATAGTGAAGTTATACTTTCTTATGTAAATTCCATTTTGGATTCGAAGGAAAGTGAGAAACAAAATGTATTCAGGCATACACTTTTATACATTAAGGCAAAGGCACTTTCTGATTTAAGACGTTATAATGAATCGAATCTTACACTCGACTCAATCATTCCTATCCCTCTTCAAATTGATTTGGAACCACCAGGGAAACCATCTGTTTTTGAAACTAGAAGTTATATGGCAGAATACAAAAACCCAATTTTGTTACGTGCCAACTTGCTAAAATATTATAATCAAAAAGCTGCCGGTAATACTTCTGATGCTTTGAGAAACTTAAAAATTTATTTAGAGTTTTATGATCCATTACTCGGTGTTGATTTGGGCGCTGAAGACATCAAAAGTGCCTTTTTTTATTTTGAAAACAAGGCAGTGGAATTTGAAAGAATTGGAGATTTGCTACAATCTTCGTTTCACTATTTCTTTAATAACCAAAACATGTTTCTAGTCAAAACTAGGAATTTATATTTGGATTCCTTATACAAAGAATATGCAATTTATTACCAACGGAAAATGGTAGATACCATTTTTAGTTACGGAAAAAAAATTCGAGAAGAAGAAGAACGTGCGTTACTCAATCAAATCAATATTTTAAGTAAAGATAAACTCAATGTCATTGGGAATTTAGCCAATATCACTTCCATCGTTACAGATAGGGAACTAGTCCGAAACATTGTAAATATCAAAGATTTTGAAAAAATTGAAGTCCTATCTGGAAAAGCTCTCAATTGGACAGAGTTATATTATAAACAAGCGGTACCTAGGGCTCGGCCATATTTAGATTTAGCTACGCTATATGGTTATTCATATTACCTAATCAATAAGTATGTTACCTATGAATCGTATTATTATTCTACTGGTACGATGACTGATGTGCGAAAAGCCGAAATATTAGAAAATTTCAAACGTGCAGAATTAGAATTACGATGGATCATTTATGCAGATCCCACTCATTATGATGCTTACCAATTGCTAGGTTGGTTATACCAATATGTAGATTTGATGAAACTACAAAAGGACCCCAATTCAGGGAATGTTGATTTTGAAGTTTACGAAAGTTTATATAAGAAATATTTTCCAGATAAAAATTTAGAAGCAAATATTGAGTTATATAATCAAATCTTGGTGTTTCTTGGAGATGAGTATCCTAATAAGAAAGTAATATCTGATTTAAATCTTAATTTAGGGAATAATTATTTTTTATTAAACAATTATCCAAAAGCCAATGAAAGTTATCGTAAAGTGGAAGATAATTCTTCAACTTTGTCTTCCAAAAACCAATTCGAAGGTTATAAACAAGAAGCAATCTATCGTTTTAATTATGGTAAATCCCTGATCTACCAGGGACAATACAAAAAGGCATCTGAACAATTTTCAAAATCAATCGATATATATTTTAAAAATGAATACTATCAATTTGTAAACCAGTATGCCCAAGATCCAAATTCAATTACACAAGCGCAATTGAATGCAATACGATCCAAATTAGCATTACTCTTTGCGTTACGTGGTTTATCTGAATTGGAGTTTGGTCTTTATGAAGATTCGATTGTCTCATTTCAAACAGCCATTGCTTATAACAAGGATGTAAAATTCATAAGTCCAATAAACTTATCCAATTATCTCGCGATTGCCTTTCAGAAAAGTGGAAGATTTCGGGACTCTTATCAGATGTTACATTTGGCAGAATCAGAATATAAATCAACGAATGTATCCCTTTATTCGCGATGGAAAAAATGGAGTCCTTGGAATCTATTTTTAGGTGATAACGTACGTGTGATTGGTGATGGTCGTTTTCCTGGCGAATTCCCAAATGACTTTAAATATTTGTTAACTCTTGGTGTTCGGATAGAAAATCATATTGAACAAGAGGAATATGTTTCCGCTCTCAACGAAATCCAAATTAGGAATAAATTAATAACCTCGGAAGGTTTAGATGGAACGATCATTGGAAAAAATATACTAGCAAAATCAAGACAGGTAGAAGCGCAGATATACCAAAGAAGTAATTTGCCAAGTGAAGCAAATGATCGTTACCGAGAGTTAGTTGATTATTTACTTGAATCTGCATCTAACAAGGATTTAGACCGAGTCTTTCATAATTATAGTCATTCTGCTTTTGTTGTACAAGAAACTGATAACCTATCGGAACCATATAAAAAAATTACTTTGAAATCATATTTCGAAGACTTAAATTCCTGGAAAAACAGAGAGTTAAAAAATTGTAAACTTGCGAATGAAACCTGTGAAATTAACTTCAGGATAACAAATCCAAATTTTGATTTATACTATGGACTTGGATTGTATTATTTAGCTCTCCAAAATGAAAGAGAAGGAAAAGAATATTTACCGCAATTAGCAGAAGCAATTCCATTATTAGAAAATCCAGGACTAGTTGATCCAAAATTAATCGGTCTGGTGAGTGATCCCATTTCAAGACAAACTAGAGTGCGTGTTTTATTAAACCTATATTCTATTTATATGATGTTAGGTGACAATATCATGGCAGAGAAAAAATGGAAAGAAACCGCTGAATTGGCATTTGAATTTCGATTGGATGAAGAAAAGTTTTGGTCGAACGTAATGCGAACAAAATGGCAAACCAAAGTTTCACAAAATCCCTCTAACTCAGATCCATATTTAAAAGAAGCATTACAGTCTTACCAATCAAACTTATCAGTCAGAATGTTCACTCCTAAGGTTAGGTTGGAAAATTTCATTCAAACTTTTTCAGAGATTCATTTGAAGAATTCAGAAATAAATCCAATAGTAAATCTTTGGGAAAATTACAGAAGTTTGGAAATTTTTAGAGATCTAATATCCGCACAATTTGAGTTTGAAGATTCAAAACTCAATTTAAATTACCAAGATCTTTTGAGATGGTATAAAGGTTATAAAAAAGTATCAAATCAAATCATTGAAAAAACAATCAAACGCGAAGATATTAGGCCACTCTTAAAACAAGAAAATGAAGAATCGGCTAAATTAGGTAAAATCATAGGTAAACTAAAATCTGTATCTCCCGAACGGACTGCTTTTTTTGAGCCTAGACGAGCTGTTAGTGAATCCTATTTCCCAGATTGGAATGGATATTACCAATTCGGAAACACAATCCATACTTTCTACTGGCAAGATGGGAAAATTGTTCATACAAAATGTGATGAAAAACAAGAGTTGGGTTTGTGTTTACCCAATATGAATCCCACGTCGCCAAAAATCCAATTATTGGGAAAACAAAACAAAGGAGAAACTCTTCAGAAACTAATTGAATTAAGCAAACAAAAAGAGCGGTATCCAACTGTTATATTTGATCGTAATCATATCCAATTATTCAGTGAACGGAATGAGCGTCGATTTAAATGGGTAACTGTTTACGGAGAGAAACAGGAACTTAAGAAGGACACCCATATCCGTGCGGTGCCAAAAGGCAATTTAGGAATTTTACTTTCCGATACAGATTATTTGGTATCTAAGGAAAATTTAAGCCGTCAAACAAGCTTGTTTGGTGATGAACTTTCACAAGTTTTACCACTCAGAGAATTGTTCCAAGGAAGTGGTTCTGAGATATCCATTGTCGGTTTTGATCTGAGTAACTTTAAAACAGAATCACAGTGGAATCAAATTGGACTCATTTATGAAATCTTAAGAACCAAAAGAATTCAGAATATAGTTTCATTTAAAGAAGATAAAAATTCAGATTTTACTCCTTCGAAACTGGAACAGTACTTAAAAAAAGACAATCAGATTTTTATAGGAAATTGGAAACCGTTTTCTATATCATCTGAAAGTTTGATAGAAACAGCAAAATCATTTATCGATCTTGGATACCAAAATGAAAAATCAAAAGAATTGAATGAGGCATATGAAAATTATTATACCGCATCTACTTTGTTAGATGATGGTAGTCCCTTATTACCTTCCTTGGAGTTGAGATTGGCAAGGATACGTGCAGAAATATTCCCAAACATTCCCAAACGTTCGATATTTCGCCCTCTTTGGAGAAAGTACAAAGATTTACCATTCCAAAACCAAGTTCGTTATGAATTTTTAGTATCCTGTTTTTCTACTAAGGAGAAGGAAGATTGTGGTTATAAACCATCCGATTTCATTGGTGAAGAAAGAGATACTTACTTAGGTGCTCTTGAATTTTATTCACAATTAAGAACTGGAAAACTAAGAGATTTTAATTCAAAGGATGAATTGCGAATAAAAGTTGAAAGAGAAGAAGATCCGTTTTTGCAAGCATATCGATTGGGAAGTTTATATATCCAAAATTATATGTTTGTGGAAGCTGACGAACAAACTAAAAAATTGGCTAAACTGGTAAAGACATCCAAAGAAAAAAATGTCTTAAAGAATCGAATTTTGGAAATTTTCTTTCACAAAGCATTTGTATTCGGTGATAAAGAGATATATCTTACGAATCTTACTTCCACATCTGCATATAATTATGGATTCAAAAAAGATTGGAACATGTTTGATGAAAAAATCCTATCCAGAGATTTTACAAAATTTGGATATTCTGATTCCATATATGATACTTATCGTTTAAGGTTATATACAACTTGGAAAGAACAGTTACAAACTGGGTATTCAGAAGTTTTAGCTTTAACACCTGAATATTTGACAAACGGACAATCTGTTCTATCAAAACTCTCCCATTTAAATCGAACTTTGTTCTTTCATATGATTTTACGATCTATACCGTTCCAAAAGAACCAAGAAGTGAATTCATTGTTTGAATTACTTTTACAGATGGAACAAAACGAAGGACGAACTTATAGATCGTTATTTTTTCAGTTGGAATTGGCAAAAGCGCTGTACTTACGTGGTGATTGGGAATTGGCAGAACAATTGGTTTCTAAAATCCAGCATACTCATTCTGAATTGGGGGAAGGGAATGTTTTTTGGGTCACAAAGTGGACAGATTTTTTATGGAAGCGAGATTATTTAAGAAACCAATCCAAAAAAGAAGTTCGATCAGGGAATCTATTTAGCAAAGTTTATGAATCTGCTTTATCTAAGAAACCAGAAGAATACATTTCCTTACTTAATGATTTCAATAGAAGAAATCGCAATGAATTCATAAGCCCTGAGTTAAAGTCAGAATACGAATTCTTATTCTACTACCTGTTGCAAAAATGTTTAGAGAAAAATAACTCGGAAAGTTTTTTTGATATTGCGATCGCAAGAGAAATTTTTCGTTATACTTCAGAAAGATTTTCAAACCAAGACCTTTACCTCAAACATCTCCCAAACTTTGATTTATTTGCAGAACGTTTAAAAAAGAAAATGGTAACCAATCAAGAGTTCCATGGTATTTTTGATTTGGGACGTAAAACGTATCTATTAAGTTTTGCACAAGGTAAGTCTTTGGGTAGGGAATTGTTCCCTGATAATAAATTACTCTATAGAGAATTGGTGAGATACTTTCGTTCCTCGGAATCAGGTAACCAAGAAGTTATCTTAAGAGAATCTTTGGCCGATAAATATAGAACTAATTTACGATTAAACCAGAAAAATCGTCATTATCTATTTGCCTCAGGAATCCATTCAGTGGTTCCATTTGCAATTCCCGATACAGAGTATTATTCTGTTTCTGCCGTTTCCGATTTTTTAACAAACCCTAGTCTTAAATTTAAAGACATTTCTCCAAAAAATCCCAAGGTAACAACATTAGGATTTCGTAATTCATTGGAAAATGAGATCAGTGCAGGTTTGGTGCAGTGGGAAACAAATGGTGTAAAAGATATTGAATCTTCATTCAAAGTAGATTTTTCGGAATTGGGTTGGTGTTCTTTCAATTATTTATGTTTAGATTCACATCCATTAATGGATACAAAATCCAAATCTTCACAAACCGCAATTGTGTATGCAAATCAGAAAATTGGACCTTCTTTGCAATTTACCAATGATTTTAGTGGCATAGCCTACTATTTGGGACAACAAAACAAAGGTTTATTTGTCTTACACTCTGGTAATCAAAATGGAGTTCATAATTTATATTTTATCCGTCAATTTCTGGCCAAAGAAGAGTTGGAAAAACCTTTACACATCCGTTTAATTGAAGGTAAAAATGCAGCAAAATCATATTCTATGGATGATCGAAATTGGATTGGGTATCGACTTTATACTTCTGCAATGATTGAAGACTAATTGGATTGATTTAGAAAATCTTTCCGTAAGTCTTCAGGAAGATCAAAAAGATTTTTTACTTCTTTGTGGAATAATTTTAAATCATAATTTGCCTTTGCATATAGATGATTAAAACTTACTTCACCAGAATGGTAACGAAGGGCTCCCAGAAAGTCTTCATTGTTCCAATCTCGCACTAAAAATTCTTTTGATTTTTCTTCTGGGATTAATTTATCTTCAATCACTTTGTTTTTGAATTGAGAGATTGTACTTTGTTTTAAGAGTAATTTGGATTCCGAATTTTTGTCACTTTCGTAAATCTCTTTTAGGCGATCTGCATAAAATTTAAGTAATTGGATGGTAGTTTCTCTTCTTGCTTTTTCTTTTTTGAATTTTTCTAAGTGAGGACTTTTTTCTCCTTCTTTTTTTAGATAAAAACGTTCAGTTCCTATTTCTTCTACGAAACTTGCATAGGATTCATTTAGTGTGGTATCACCTGGCAAATAAGCAGTTGCATGTGCCATTTCGTGGATGACAAGTCCCACCAAACGATGGTCAGGCCAACTTAGTTGTGGAGATAATACAGGGTCTGAAAACCAACCTAATGTGGAGTATCCACCAATGGCACGAATCCTTGTATCATACCCTTTATTTTTGAGTTCATTTTCTAACTCAATCGCCATCTCTTTATTGAAGAACCCTTTGTAAGGAACTGTTCCTGCAATGGGAAACCACCAAGTATAGGATTTGAGAGCTAGGGATTCCGAAGCGCTGACATTCCATCCGATCTCGTCACGTTCAAGTTTGGTGAAGTATTCAAATCCACCGTTTTCGTTTAGCGCAAGTTCCTCGATGGCATACTTCCTTACTTCACGGATTAAGTTTAATTTTTCTTTTGTTTTAGAATCGATGTTTGGTTTGTTTAATACCATTTCGATTTTTTCTCTGCCTAAAATGATTGCAGATTGTTCCTTCCCCAAGTGGTATAAATAGGGCAAACAACTAGTGAGAAAAAAAGGAAAGACCGAGATTGTCATGATCAATTTCTTCTTTTTAGTTCGACACGGGAGTGGAATCGGCAAAAGTGGAAGGGGTTTTGGCATTCTATGGAAAGAAAAAATTCGATTCCACCAGTCGTCTACATTAACTTTGCCTTAGTCTTTGTACTTTTGTTCGCAATTTTTTTCCCTGAGATTCGTTCAGCTGTCACAAAACTCTTTTCTTCTCCCAAACCGATCTCTGCAAGCAAACAGAGCCAAGCCATCCAAATCCAATCGAGTTTTCGAAATGTATACCGAGAGGCCCAACAATTTGTTGTCTCAATCCGAACCAAAAAAACAGAAATGATTTTCCATCCTTACGCTTTTGGCGAAAGTCGGGAAGATCGAATTTCATCCATTGGCAGTGGGTTCATCATTGATGAACGTGGGTTTGTTGTTACCAATTACCACGTTATCAAAAATGCCGAGATCATCGAAATCATCATGTCCGATGGAAGGATCTTCCCGGCACGTTATGTGGGTAGCCATGAACGGGCAGACATAGCCCTTCTCAAAATACCGAGCGAAGATAAATTCATTCCCGCCTTCTTAGGGAATTCTGATGAAATCGAAGTGGGAGATTGGGCCATTGCCGTTGGTTCGCCTTATGGTTTAGAAAAAACTTTCACTGTTGGTGTTGTGTCTGCAAAATCTAGGGAAGACTTAGATGAAACAGGCCAAACCCATATCCAAACCGATACCGCAATCAATCCTGGTTCCAGCGGAGGACCGCTGCTTAATATTTACGGTGAGGTTGTTGGGATCAATCGTATGATTCGTTCCTCAAGTGGGGCCAGTGCTGGGATTGGATTTGCCATTCCTATCAATTATGCAAAAAGAGTGCTCCGTCAAATTGAACAAAACGTAGGCCAAAACATTCGTCCTGCTACCCTCGGTGTGATGGCAACAACCCCTCTGCCAGACCACAGAAAATCCTTAGGAATTCCAAACGATGCTGTGGGTGTTCTTGTGTATGACATAGAACCCAATTCGGCAGCTGAGAAGGGTGGTTTACGTCGATATGACTTCATTGAAGGCGCAAATGGACTCTCTGTACGCCATATTAACGATTTACGAGAACAAGTGGGACTTGTTGGTCTTGGGGGCGTCTTACGGTTGAAGATATTACGGGATACCCAAGAGATGGAATTATCGATCCCTTTGGTGGAAGCAGCCTACCAAAAGGGCAAATAATTTTATGAGAAGAAATATAGTCCATTCGGGTGCAGACGCCCTCATTTACGAAATTCGCCAGATTGTGGCACTTGCCAAACAAATCGAAGCCATGGGTGTTTCCATTACCTGGGAAAACATCGGGGACCCAATCCAAAAAGGGGAAAGTGTTCCCAATTGGATGAAAGACATCGTCAGCGGACTTGTGAACCAAAATAAATCTTGGGCTTATACTGCAACACAAGGTGACGAAAACACTCGTAAGTTTTTAGCAGAAAAAGTGAATGAAAGGGGTGGGGCTCAAATCACCTCCGAAGACATTTTATTCTTTAATGGTCTAGGTGATGCTGTCGCAAAAATATTTGGATTTATGAGAAGGGAAGCTCGGATTCTCGGACCATCTCCCGCCTATTCAACGTTATCTTCTGCAGAAGCTGCTCACTCTGGTTATGAACATTTAACTTATGAATTAAATCCGAATAATGATTGGATGCCTGATTTAGAAGACATTGAGAACAAAGTAAAATACAATGATTCGATCGCAGGGATTTTACTCATTAATCCAGATAACCCAACTGGTGCCGTGTATCCAAAAGAGGTTATGCGGGAAATTGTAAAAATTTGTGAGAAGTATGACATCATTCTAATTTGTGACGAAACATATGCTCATGTAAATTATTCAGAATGGGGAAGTATACACTTATCGGAAGTCATTGGAGATAAGGTTTGTGGATTTGCACTTCGATCGATTTCAAAAGAATACCCATGGCCTGGAGCAAGGTGTGGATGGTTAGAAGTATTCAATCGAAAAAATGATCCAACATTCGAACGATACATCAAATCATTGTTAGATGCCAAGATGTTGGAAGTATGTTCAACGACATTACCTCAACTTTCGATACCACTTGTATATTCTCATCCAGAATTTTTAAATCATTTAAAATTTAGAAATTTAAAGTTTAAAAAAAGAGCTGAAAAAGCAACACAGATGTTGTCAGGAATTCCTGGTGTCAAAGTCATCCAACCCAAAGGTGCTTTTTACTTAACGGTTCTATTTGAAGATGATGTTTTGAAATCTCATATGACTTTACCAATTACAAACCAAAAGGTGAAGGATTTTGTTTCTCCACTTATGGAAAAAGCTGCTCTTGATCGTCGTTTTGTTTTACATCTGCTAGCTTCTGCAGGGATTTGTGTTGTTCCACTTAGTTCATTTTGTTGTAATCGAAATGGATTTAGAGTTACCCTTCTCGAAGAAGATGACACAAAGTTTGAATGGATTTACCAAACATTAGCTGAGAACATAAAAAAATATCTAGCATCTTAAATGAATTCTCGCGGCAGATACAAGATTGGAATTTTTGATTCAGGTTTAGGTGGTCTTTCCGTTTTACGTACTTTGTGGAAAGAAACGTCAAATATCGATTATATTTATTTTGGTGATTTGATTCATTCACCGTATGGTCAAAAATCAAAACAAAAGGTAATTGAACTTTCAAAAAATGCATTTGAATATTTGATTGAAAAAGATTGTGAAGCAGTTTTGTTTGCTTGTAACACGGCAACATCAGCAGCAGCAGATTTTTTGAGAAAACAACATTCGATTCCTATTTTTGGGATGGAACCTGCCATTAAACCTGCGTTAGTCGAAAATCCAGGTGTAAAAATAGCCGTTTTTGCTACCGAACTCACATTAAAAGAAGAAAAGTTTAAGAATTTGGTTTCCGGACTTACGAAAGGATCAGAAATATTGCCAGTTCCATGTGAAGGTTTGGCCAAACTGATCGACTCTGATCGTTGGGAAGACGCTTGGGATTTTTTAGATTCCAAAATTAAATTGGTAATGTCAGAAACTGATATCATTGTATTAGGTTGTACACACTACGTTTTCTTGAGAGAAAGAATTCATTATCATTATCCAAATTTAAAAGTTTATGACGGTAATTTGGGAACATCTTTACATATGAAAAAAATGTTACAATTACCAAATGGATCAAAAGAAAATAGAAACCAACTTGATATTCTATTGAATACTTCTGAGTCCGACTATGTTCATTTAGCGGGAAGAATTGCAAAAACAATCACTCCAAATCATACTTTGTCATTAATTAATTCAACTATAGGAAAACTCCATGTCTGACCAAAATAAAGTAACTTATAAAGATGCCGGAGTTGATACCGAAAAAGGACAAGAATTCGTAAAACGAATCAAATCCAATGTTGCAACAACTCATAACAAAAATGTGTTAGGTGGACTTGGAGGATTTGCCGCTTGTTATGATGTTAGTTTTTTAAAATCTTACCAAGAACCTATTTTATTATCTGGAACGGATGGAGTTGGAACAAAGTTACAATTAGCCAGATTGTTAGGAATTCATGACACTGTTGGTATTGATTTGGTTGCAATGTGCGTAAACGATATATTGGTCAATGGTGGAAAACCGCTGTTTTTTCAGGATTATATTGCTTGTGGGAAATTACATTTACCAACCATGGAAGGCATTGTCTCTGGGATTGTGAAAGGTTGTAAGTTAGCAGAATGTGCATTAGTTGGTGGAGAAACGGCGGAACACCCTGGAGTAATGCCTGATGAAGAATATGACCTAGCGGGTTTTGTCGTTGGTGTTGTGGAAAAGAATAAAATGATCGATGGGAAATCGATAAAACCAGGTGATACAATCATTGGACTTTCTTCCTCTGGGCCACATAGTAACGGTTTTTCTCTATTACGTCGTTTATTGTTAAAAGATGGTAGATTACCTTCATCCGAAAGCGATTTAAATTTTATTAAAGATCATGTATTTGTGCCAACCAATATTTATGTAAAATCTATACTCTCTTTAATTGAAAAAGTTTCTGTAAAAGGTATGGTTCATATTACAGGTGGAGGTTTTTACGAAAACATTCCACGAGTATTGCCAAATGGTATTGGAGCTGAGATAAATTCTTTACCAGAGTCTTATGTTTTTTCGAAATTAAAAAAAGACCATTCTTTAGATTTTAATGATATGTATGGTACTTTTAATATGGGAATAGGTTACATACTCGTTGTAGAAAATGGTTTGGTTGATACAGCCATGAATGCGTTGGATGAGTTAGGAGAAAAAGCATTCATCATTGGTAAAACGAATGATAGTGGAAAAATCTCAATTACGACTTAAAGGGAAAGATCACTCGAAATAGTGTTTTTCCAGGTACTGATTCAAAACTAATATTTGCGTTGTGTCGGTTCACAATTTCTTTCACCAGATAGAGTCCAAGTCCTAATCCATCACCTGATGTTTTTGTTGAATAAAATGGCATAAAGATCTTGGATTGATGTTCGGCTGGGATCCCTATCCCAGAATCTTCAATTTCTACGATGACTGCGTCTGTCGTTTTAAAACTTCTAATAGAGATAGTACCTTTGGAAGAGACAGCTTGAATTGCATTCCATATCATCTGACTCCATAATTGGACTAAATCTCCTTGGATACACCGAATTTTGCCTTCAAAATCTAAATTTAAGATTAAGTTAATATCTCGTAAAAAATATTCCTTATACAAAGAAATCGCGGAGTGAATTGTATCTTTTAGTGAAAAATCGACTAACTCCAAATTGGATTGGAGCCCTGCAAAGTTTTTTAAAGTAAATGTAATTTTTGATAATCTTTTGATAGAGTAGAGGATATGTTCTGATGATTGTTTCATCAATAGAAACTTTCTCAATTGATTAAAATCACTTTGATTGGTAATTGAAGATTCGATTTTTTTTAAGATCGGTAGAGATAGATTCCGAATCCCTGAATCTACAAATAATTCTGCTAGTTCTTCTGCGTATAAAATAGAATTCTCTTTCAATAGTTCGGCTAGTGATTTGCGAGCTTGTCGATTTGTGAGTCCAGTTAAGATTCTTAATCCTGAATCATTGGAATCGTTTATCAAATTTAAGATGTCGATGAGTGATTGATTTTTTAAATCATGCGATTCTTCTTCCCACTCTGCAATTAGCGTTTCAACTGAAGATTTGATCATTCCAATCGGATTATTGATTTCATGTGATAAACCAGAAACAAGTTGTCCTAAAGAAGCCAACTTTTCATTTTGGATTAATTTTTCTTGTGCTTCTCTCAATGCAAATAATGCAGAATTGAGTTCTGTATTACTGGATTGTAGTTCCTTCGTTCTCTCTTTTACTTTTTCCTCTAGAGATTTATTGAGTTCTTTTAGTTCTAGTTCCGCTGTCCTTTTGGAGGTTTGGTCAATTCCAATCCAAATAATTTTTGATGGTTCATTTTTGGAATCACGTATGATTCCAAGGCGCCATTCTAAATATAGAATTTGTCTGTTTGTCGTAATGTATCGTAGAATTAAACTTTCTGCAATGTTTTGGATTTCGCTTATATCTGCTAATACTTCTTTTAAGTATTCCCTGTCCTCTTCAGCAAGAATGATATCTTGGATGTATTTTCCAATTACATCGTTTTTGTCCAATTCCAGGACTTTTAATGCTGCTGGATTGATATTCTCCAATAAACCATCTGCATTTGTTAGGAGAATTAAATTGGCTGCATTGTCAAAGACGGTTGAGTTAAGATTTTTTTCCTGCAATAAAGAAAATTCAGTTTTTTTAGAATTGGTAATATCGAGGGCAACAACATCGATTCGTTTTTTAATTCCTAAGATATCATTTGAAATGTTTACATAGTGTTCTGTCCATATGATGGATCCATTTGCATGGATCATCCTAAGAACAATAGGTGAAACTCCTGAGAATAGATCTTCGATTTTGTGTTGGTCTTCCGGGATGACAATGTCTCGAAAAAAATCTGAATTCTCGTAAAAATAATTGATTCCATAACCTGTGATTTCTTCCATTTTGGAACTGATGTAAGATGTTCTTGGTTCAGGTAAAAATTCTATATTATAGATGATTGCTGGAAGTTGATTGTACATGATAAGCAAACGTACATTCACATCCTTGATTGCCTTTTGGAGTGTTTCCAATTCAAATAGCGATAAGTTTAAAATTTTTGTTTGCACTTGGAAACTAAAAAGAATACATGCAACACCAAACAAAAACATAAACAAGGTATTAATTGTATAACCTAAAGGTTTATACCAATCGATTGTAAATAGATAAGGGAAAAATAATCTTTGGAGTGATAATAAAACACAAACTGTAAAAAAATAAAGGCGGATGTTTTTTGGGTATTCATCTAAACCCAATATGATGCATCCAAATAACAAAAGTGCGGATCCATTAAAAATAGCAGATGGTATTGCAAACCAAAAAAAACTATAATTACCTAGGAGTAGGGATACGAAAGTAATATAAGTAATAATGAAAGAAAGGTATACCCAATGTTTGGAAATGGTTTTGGTTATGATGGGAAGAATAGATAATACTAATAGAAAGGAACTTAGAAGTGTTAATGACTCTGAAAAAAAGAAATATAGTTTGTTTTGTGTGCTCCCATAAATGAATAAGGAATAGTTCCGAATGACTAAAATGGCCAAAAATAATGATATATACGAAAGTTTGATTTCTGATTTAGAGTTTTTTGATAAAAAATAAATAATGATCGAAATGACTGAATTGACAACTACCGATAATGCAGTAACGGCAAAAATAACATCAATTTCAAAAGGAATCATACACTTCAACTAACTCATTGACTTTTATTATTAGATCTTCATTTTTAAATGGTTTTACTATCCAAGCATCTGCACCTTCCAAAAGAGCTTTTGAAATGATTTCAGGTTTGTTTTCGACCGATAGAATTAGGATTTTAAAATTTACATGTGTCATTATTTTTTTTGATTTTTGAATCAACTCAATCCCACTGATCCCTGGCATATTAAAATCAAAAATCCCTAATCCAATTTTTGGATTTGTCTTTAAAGTTTCTAGGGCAATTTCTCCTGAATCACAGATAATGATATTGTGACCTTGGCTACTCAAAGCAAGGCGCACAATTTTTAATACGGCAGGAGAATCATCGACAACCAAAATATGACTCATTTTAAGTCAGTTGTGATATCAGTTTTGTTAGTGATTCATTTGCAAAAGGTTTTACAAGCCACCCCACTGCACCAGCCGCTTTGCCTTTGTTTTTCATCTCTTCACTAGATTCTGTAGTTAACATAACTATTTTCATGGATTTTCCATTTTCCGTTTTTAAAGTTTTTTCAGTCAGTTCAATCCCTGTCATTCCTGGCATGTTTACATCAAAGATTCCTATATCAAACTTTGAATTTTGAATTTTTTCCAGTGCTTCCATTCCATTGGATGCTGATTCTACCTCATGACCATCAGTGGTGAGTACTAAATTTAAAATTTTTAATACCGCTGGTGCATCATCTACAGTTAATATTCTAGCCATTTTAATTCTCCTTTTTGATTAATGGAAATCGAATTGTTAAACATACATCTACTTTGTTATCATCTTTTAAATTATCTTCTATGTTGTAGATTTGAACATTGGCTTGGTGTTGGTCTAAAATCTTTTTAACCAATGTTAAACCTAACCCAAATCGGAATTGTTCAAATTTAGCATAACTATCATCAACGATTGAAGAGATTCGGAAAAAAGGTTCAAATATAATTGATTCAAATTTTTCTGGAATACCGACTGTCCCATCTTCATTCTGATAAGCAGGATTTATAAATTTCACTTCCAGAAAATTTTCTTTTTGAAAGAAGATTATATAAATCTCATCACCATCTTTTGAGTATTTGATTGCATTCAGTAAAACTTCTCGAATTGCATAAGATATTTTAACCTGATCAAAACGGATTTCATGATGGTTTACCGAATTGGGAATCTGGCTTACATTGATTTTCTGCGATTTGATTTTTAATGCTTCTTCTAATGTTTGGATTTCTGAGTGAATGATTGGTAATAGTTTTAATGGTGATTCCATTGTTTGGATCAATTCATTATCATCAATTACATTCTGAGATATAGACATACTATCAAACATACTTTTTGCGGCATCATAGTTCTCTGATAATAAATCTAAGATTGGTTTTTGAATGGTATAATGATTATTGTCTTGGTCCCATTTGCTTTTTGAAAGTAAGATGCTTACAACACTCATTAAAGTGCCAATCCCACTTCCTTGGAATAAATTAATATTCATTTGGTGGATGATATCAGCAGATATATTTTGGTTTTCTTTATGGGTAAGCGATTTTTTCCAATCGAAGATTTCAATCACTCTTCGGTACAAATGATTTTCTGCTTCGTGGATAAATTGTGTTTTTACTTTTGTGTTAAGATATTGGAAGGAACGATCCATGGTAAACTTCACATGATCGACCTCCAGTGGTGTTTGTAAAAAATCATAAGCGCTATGCCTTTTGAGTAAATAAGCTGTTTGTGCCCAGTTATCAGAATTTGTAATGAGAAGGATCAATGTATTTGGAAATGAGTTTGTGATACTCTCTAAAATTTCTTGGGAACTAACTTTATCTAAAGATTCAATAGGAACGATTAAAAAATGGAATTTTTCTTTTTTTAAGGAATTCAAAACATCGCCTAATTTTGTCAATCGTTCATAAGTATAATGGATTTCATCCAAAATCTTCAAAAGATTACTGGAAATTGAAGATTCTAATATTAAACTATGGGGAATCATCTGGCACCTATTTCTTTTACTTTATCTAGCATTTTATCTAGAGGGAGTTGGTACATCACTGCCCCTAATTCGAAGGCAACTTTTGGCATACCATAAACAACACAGGTCTCTTTGTTTTGTCCAAGTGTGAAGCATCCATTATTTTTTAACTTGAGTAAACCTTTGGCTCCATCACTACCCATACCTGTTAGTAAGATGCCAATTGAGTCTTTTGCTAAACCATTCTGTACTGCTGATTCGAATAGAACATCTACAGATGGTCTATGACCATTTACCTTTTCCGTTTGGAGGATTTTTGTATATAAGTCCCCATTCCATTTTTGAACTTCTAAATGATAATTTCCAGGAGCAATGTATATTGTTCCTTTTTCTAGAATTTGTTTGTCTTTTGCTTCAACAACCTTTGTTTTTAATTCTGAATTGAGTCGACTTGCGAATAGTGCAGTAAAGTTTTCTGGCATATGTTGGGCGATGAGAATGGGGGGGAAAGTATGATCTACTTCGTCCAATAACTTTCTTAAGGCAGTTGTTCCTCCTGTACTCGATCCGATTAATATTAACTTTGTTCTGAAGTTTATTGATTTTTTTGATTCTGTTGGTGTGACTGAAATAATTCTTTTGGATTGTTCGAACAGAGAAACATTGTAATTTAATGCTGCATTTAGTTTTTCTAATAGATCTTCTTTGGCTTCTATTAAACTTTCTTGTGTTCCTGTCGGTTTTGTAACGTAATCAAATGCACCTGCATCAAGTGCTTCTAAAGTAATAGACGTGCCTTCTGTAGTGGAAGAGCTAAACATGATGACAGGCATGGGATGTTGAGGGAGTAATTTTTTTAGGAATTCGATTCCATCCATCTCAGGCATATGTACATCAAGTGTCATTACATCTGGTTGTTTCTCAATGATGAGATCTCTAGCTTCAAATGGATTGGAAGCTTCTCCTACCACTTCCCAGTTTTTATCCGATTCTATCCAACGTTTGATCATACTTCTAACTGTACGTTGGTCATCTACAATAATTGCTTTGTGTTTTCTCATGTGGATTGAATCGCCATGTGTTGGTTGATTAATTTTCTTACATCTAAAATCAATCCTGCATGCCCATTTCCAAGAATGGTGCAACCGGCTAAGCCATTGATGTTTTTAAATAATGGGGATATTGGTTTGATGACGATGGATTGGTTCCCTAATATTTCATCGAAAACGATACCCATCTGATTTTCATGAGATTCGGCTACGATCATATACTTTTCTTGGATTGAATGATGATCGTTTAGTTCTGATTCTTTTCCAAATAATAAGTCGATATCAACAATAGAAATTTGATTTTCTCGATATAAAATACTATGGTTGTTACGATACAATTCGTGGATTGGTTCCTCCTTGATGTATAAAGTTTCTTTTACATCGATGGAGGGGAGTATAAAGTAAGTTTCTGATTTTCTAACAACAAGTCCTTCGATGATGGCAAGAGTTAAAGGCACTCTGATTAAAAACACGGTTCCTTGTCCAAAATTGGAACTTACATCTACAAATCCTTTGAGTGTGCTTACATTTTTTCGTACTACATCGAGACCTACACCTCTACCCGATAAATCGGTTACTTCCTTTGCAGTTGAAAAACCAGGGTGGAATAAAAAATCCCAAACCTCTTCGTCTTTTAAATTCTCAGCTTCCAGATGATTGATTAGGCCCAAGGAAATTGCTTTTCGGATAATTTTATCCCTCTGTAGGCCCTTCCCATCATCCTTCACCTCAATCCAAACTTCTTTTCCTGATTGAACGGCGGTTAGATGAATTTTTCCTTTTGTTTGTTTACCTGCTTCTTTTCTTTCCTCTGGAGTTTCTAAACCATGGTCGATTGCATTCCGAATGATATGAACAAGTGGATCATACATTTCTTCGATAATTGATTTATCGATTTCTGTATCTTCTCCTGAAATGATGAGTTCAACTTGTTTGCCGGTTTTTTTCGCAGTATCACGAACCAATCGTTCCATTCGTGAAAAAACACCTGAAATAGGAACCATACGCAAACTAAGTGTGATTTCTTGTAAACTTCTGATTAATTTTTTTAATTGAAGGGCAGACTTTTGAAAGTTCTCTAATTTTAATTTTTTTAAATCAGGGTGTTCTGTGACCATCGGCTCATTGATTACAATTTCACCTACGATGTCTAAGAGTGAGTCAAGTTTATCAGTATCGATTCGGATGTCTTTTTTTTGGTTGGATTTTTTTTCTTCGAGTTTCGATTTTGAATTGTTAGTTGGTGGTATAGTAGGTTGTGATTCTACATTGATTTGATTTGTAATAAACAATCCATATTCTGCATTTGATTCAGATTTTTTTGGTTCAAACAATCCGAATTCTTCATTATTGGAATCGTTTGTATCATTTTGAAACAAGCTGAATTCTTCTGGGAGTTTTTGTGTTACTTCATTCGTAAAAATCCCAAATTCTTCTTTCGGTGATTGATTGACGTCATCGTTTTGAAAAAGTCCGAATTCTTCTTTGGTTGGTTCAGTTTCAAAGTTTGGACTTAAATCCAATCCCGAATTTTTTAATTCTAATAATTTGTCATTCGACCTTTGTAAAAACTGATATTGTTCCTCTGTATACAAATCTCCACCAGAAGGTGTATCTTCTTCATGGATCACAAGTTCGTTTAATAGGTCTAAGGCGGTAAGTAAAATTTCTAATGTTTCCTCGTCTTGTGAGGAGGGTCTATTGCGTAAATAATCAAGTAAGTTTTCTGCAGCATGAGCGATTTTGACGATACCAGACAATCCAAAAAAACCAGAACTACCTTTGATTGTATGAAAATGTCGAAATAGTGTATCTAAAATTTCTCGGTCAACCAAACTACCATCTAAGGTAGTTTTTTCAAAGTTTAATAATCCAGATTCAATATTCTCTAAACTTTCTTTGGCTTCGACTAGGTATTCTAAAACATCTTCTCTTTCCATTTCTCAATTTCCAGGAATGTCTTGGATCATATAACTTTCTTCTTGGGTGAGTAGTCGTTGAAGGTTGATTAATATTTTAACAGTATCACCAACACGACCTGTTCCATAAATAAAACGAGATGATTTTGATTCTCCGATTTTTGGAGCTAAATCAACATTCTCAGCAGGAATTTTGACTACATCATTTACCTTGTCTACGATCAGTCCCAAAGGATGACCATCCAGTTCAACGAGTAAAACACAAGTTCGTTCATGGTATGGTTGGAATTCCATATCAAAACGTAATCTAACATCCATTACAGGGATTATTTTCCCTCTAATATTGATCACACCTTTCAAAAAAGGAGCAGTGCCGGGAATCGTTGTGATGGCTGGGAGGGCCATTATTTCCGTTAAATACCGAACTTCGAATGCATAAAAACGATTCTCTAAGCTAAAACAAAGATACAAGTCTCGCATTGTATCTTCATCTTCTATTATCTCCCATGATTTTGATGTATTGTTCATGGTAGTATCCTATAAAATAATTCTAGGCCTTTCGATACGAGTTAAAGCAGTCGATTTGGATCCTTCCTCTTTTAATTTAAAACCCATAATTACGTTTCGCATAATCTCCACTTGTCTTTTGAGTGTTTCACTAGAAGCTGCAACTTCCTCTGCTGAGGCGGCAGTGGTTGATGTAACGGTAGTTACTTGGTCAATCCCTTGTGTGATTTGTAAAACAGCTGATTTTTGTTCGTTGATGGAGAGTGCTAAGTCTTTAGTTAGATTGCTGACATTATCTGCACTTTCTGAAATTTTTCCAAGCACTTCAGCAGTTTTTTCCGTTGCTTCATTTCCAAGTTTTACTTTTTTTAGCGAAGCTTCGATGAGGAGGGTTGTTTCGTCTGCAGCATTGGCACTTTTTTGAGCGAGGTTTCTCACTTCTTCTGCAACAACAGCAAATCCTTTTCCATGTTGGCCAGCACGTGCAGCTTCCACTGCTGCATTTAAAGCAAGTATGTTTGTTTGGAATGCAATGTCATTGATCACTTTATTGATCTTTGATATTTGTTCAAATGAATTGCTGATTTCGCCCATCGCTGAAACAAGGTCTTTCATCCGATTGTTCCCTTCTATCGCTTGTTTTGCTGTGGATTCTGAGAATTCTGTCATTTGTTCTGCATTATCAGCATTGGATAAAAAACTATTACTGATTTCTGTTAGAGTTGCAGAGATTTCTTCCACGGCACTTGCTTGTTCACTTGCGGCTTCTGAAAGGGAAGTACTTGCATCTGCTAATTGTTGTGCCCCTAAATCAACTTCTTGCGATGTGAAATAAAGTTTCTCTACAACCTCAGATAAATTGATTAACATTCTTTTTAAACTCAGGCCCAATTGGTCCCGTTCCGATTTTAAGGTTACATCGGAACTTAAATCAGAATTTGCAATTCGTTCCAAGTGTTCTGCTCTTTCCTTAATGAAGTCGACTAATTCCATAAAGGCTTGTGAAAGTTGTTGGATTTCATTTCCTTCTAAGTGTTTTGATTGGATCGTTTCTTTGTTTGATTCTAGATTTACATTTAAATCGCCAATTGAGATTAATTGGGCAATCGATACTATTTTTTTCATGGGCCTTGCAATTGCATCGGAAAAAAGAAAAGCGATTAAAAATACCAATACAAAGGAAACAATGACCACTACTGTTACAATCACCAAAGATTGTTGGAAATGTGCTTCTGATTTTTGGTATTCTTCCTTTGCGACCTTTAGTTGCACTCGGATCAAATCATCTAAATGGTGGGTGAGAGGTTCAAAAATTGGATACATATCAACAGAAACAAATTTTTCTATTTCTGCTTCATTCCTAGTTTCCAAAAGGATGCGCAATCGTTTGACCCCAGCTTTTAGTGGTGGGAACTCTTTTTCCATTTCATCGATGATTGCTTTTTCTTCCGGGACAAGATAAGTTCCTAAATAAACTTTCCATACTTCATCCGCTTTAGCTTCTGATTCTCGGATGGATTCGAGAGCTTCCTCCACTGACATTTTTTTCGCACGAACTTTGTTCGCAGCATCAACAATTCCAATGAGATAAGCATCTGAAACTTCTTTGATTTGGCTTATGGGCACAACCCTGTCTTCAAAAACTGTGTGTAAGGATGCTAAAATTTGATTGGCTGAATAAAAACTAGCGGAAGCAACCACGATCATTAAGAGAATCGTGATCATAAATGCCAGAAGGAGTTTTGCGCGAATTTTTAAATTTTGAATCCATTTCATAATTAGTCCCCAAGAGGTGGGGCAAAGTATGAATCGAAATATTAGATAGTCAAGCCTTTCCTAATATTCTTGATTAAAATTATAATACCCGAATCAGTTAGAATGATTTTGAATACCCGAAGCTAACATAAAATAAATGGATTGGTATCTTTTGTAACGTATACGATTCTCGTAAAAAAGTTTTGATGATCGAATCGTTTAGAGAATTCCCTGTAGAAATTTGGTCGATCGCATTTAGGATTGAGGTGTTGTACGCACCATTGATCCGTGATGGGTTGACCACTTTTCCATCTTCCGAACTCCGATTCCAATTCGCTTTGTCTGGATCCCCATTTGGGTATCCAAAGTAATTATTGGTATCGAAGAGATAAGGATTGGGTCGTAAAATATGGGCTCCTTTTAGAAAAAAATCTCCAAAAAAGAAGGAGATGGATGAGGTTATGTCTTGAATCCCATTTCGGTTGTCAATGGCATTATTACTCATGGCATAACCGAGGTTCCAATGAGGTTGGATGCGGAAAAAATCCCCTTCAAAAAACGTATATTGTGCAGATAAAGAAAGGTAATTTTTCCCTGCAAATAAACCACCATTCTCATTAGAATACTGAGTGTAATAAGAAATGGTAGGTTTTACAATTCGCACCCAAGGTAATTTCCATTGGAAAAAATATTCATGCCAAGTGAGCCTTGTTTGTGCATCGGGATTGTTGGCATTGAAAGTATTACTTGGACCACCAGAAACCACGCCGTTTTGTTTTTGTGTGGCTGGGGGAAGGAGTGAATTTGGAGTTTTTTGGAACGTATTATAAAACCATATTCCCACACTGAAGTCACCTAAAACACTTGGGTCAAAATGATACATCATGGAAAAAAACATCCCGTCCACACGTTTGTTACCATTGGGTTCTTTTTTGGGACCATAACCTTGGTTTGGTAGGAACGATTGGCAATTTAAGTTGGAAGGAGTCCCAGAAATCAATTGGCTTTGTACTGATTGTACGCAAAGGTCTTGGTTATAAGGATCAAAAGACTTTGATTCTTCCCCTAAATAAGAAGGGCCTACACCACCAGGACTTGATTGGAAAAGTCGTTTGTCTGAATCTTTATCACTTCGGTTTGTCAATTGGAAACTTCCAAATAACATCCATTCCATTTTTTTGTCTGGTGATAAAACTGTAATTGTCGGTTGTAATGCTGGTGCATACGTAAAACTTTGGTAGGACGATCCATTCCTACGGTTTTGGCCTTCCCCTGCAAATGAATTCCCTCTCCAAATAAAATCCGACACAATTTCGGTATGAGTATCAATTGTGATAGATTTTGAATCATCTGATTTTGTTTCAGATCTGACTTGGACTGGTAGAATCAAAAAGAAAAAGGTGATAAAAATAAATTCATAAAGTTTTCGCAAACAGATCTTGGAATAACTCACGAAATTTTCTACCTCCTTCTTTCTGAATAGGGTTGAGTAGAATTACTTCCTCTTCTCCTTTCGATTGGAAAATTACTTTATATTCTTTTTTCAAAATAAGCACATGAACATATTGCGCGAAGGCTTCTGCAAATGTATCATCTGCATTGGTGGCAGCATATAAGGACACAAACTGTGTGTTTGTCAATTTCTTGTATAAAAATTTTCCGTCAGGGAAAATGGGAGTCGTTGGATTTTTTTGATAAAATTTGATATTGGATCGTTCTGGGAAAAAACTACCTTCATATGGAGAGTATGTTTCAGATAACCATACTCCTTCAAAATATGGATATTTTCGAAAGTCACGTTTTGGTTCTGAGTAATCAGGTGCGTAACCTTTGACAATGGCAACAATATGACCTAATTCGTGTAATATGATAAATGAGAGAGCTGAATTTAAGGAATTAGTTGGATCCAATTGGATTTTAATGGAGTAAATCGGATCTTTTTTAAAAGTAGTATTTTCTCGATTGGTTGCCCAGTCATTTCCTCCCACATTCAACAAGTCTGCATCTAAGTAAATGATCCCTGCAACTGGGTTCCCATTTTTATCTCGCAAAATCCCTGTTAGTCCAGTTGAACCAAGATTTGATACAAAATAAATGCCAACTAACAACTCATTTGCCAATTTGTTTAAGGGACTAGGAAAGGAAGAATGGATTTCCGCGATACGTTTTTTCCATAAGCTCAAATCTTTGGTTCCAGTGGGAATATCTTCGATACCATCAATTTGATTGATTTCAACAAGAGTATTGAATCGTTTTGCATCCAGTGGATATATACGATCCTTCCATTCAGATTTTTGGTTAGGGATTGTATCGAATTGAAGTCCAGGGCTTGTTTTTGCCCAAGTGGCATATGTGTTCTCGGGTAAATTGAAATCTTTTGGGGAACATCCCAAAAAAAGAAATGATACGAAGGTTAAGAGAGAAGGAATTGATTTCATTTGCCGATGGTATTTCTATATGAAAGGATTTGTTGGTCTATGCTTTTTTTTGCCAGGAATCCTTTTCGCAGAAATAAATCCATGGAACCTAAGACCCAATGTGCGTATCTTAACTAGAAAAGAAGTTTCGCATATTGTTTTGGAAAAACGCCCCGATCATTTCCGAGTGACTTTACTTGTTTCGGAACGATTCCCTTACAATTATAAAGCAATGTCCCATCCCTTTTTTTTTCGGATGGAAGATGAGAAAAAAGCCATGGAACTTGCGAATCAAATGGACAAGTTTCTGGACACAGGAAAAAGTTTCACCATCACCTTGAATGGATCCGAAATCCAAACTTTGGTGTGGGGAGAACCCGATTGACTCGTTCGTTTTATATTTATTTTAAAGAAATTTTTCATAAACCAACCAAACAAGAATGGGACATTTTAAAATTAGCGGAACCTCGTTTTGATAAAGAATATACATATTCCGTTTTTTTAACTCATTTCATCGTTTATAGTTTACTCTTCGTTCCTCCTTTTGCCGAAATTCGAATGGAAATTCTTCCTTATTTACTTGGGGTTACTATCCTTCGATTTGTTTTGTTATTACAATTTTATACAAAATCCATATCGATTGAAAAGGTAATCTATTTTAGCGGGTTTGTTTCCGATGGACTTATCTATTTGGTATTTTTAAAAGGAATTGAAACTTTTCCCACACTCAGTCATTTTTATCTTTTAAATTCCTACCTCATGTCCTTCATCATTCCCATTTTGTTGTATAGTACACGTTTGAATCCTTGGGGGTGTATCTTAAGTGCAATTTATTTTACAGGATTCCATCTTTCGTATATTTTCCTTCTCCCGATTGAGATTGCTGAAAGATCTTCTTATTTCAGTCAATACTTCTTACTCTTAGTTTATTGGGGCAGTGCTCTTCTTGGAGTCATTTTTGTTTATAATAAACGCAAAGACACAACTGATATGTACAGTTTGTCCGAAGAAAAACGATTTATGTTACAAGAGTTAGAACTTGCAAAACGTGTACAAGATGCACTATTCCCAGGGAATATCAAAATCCCAAACTTAACGTTTACGTTTTATCGAAAAAGCCCAAATGTGATCGGTGGTGACTTTTTTGATTTTGTTCAACTCAGGGAAGGAAACGTAGGTGTGTTTCTTACCGATGTAGCTGGGCATGGAATTTCTTCTGCAATGGTTGCTTCCATCATGAAGGTTCTTGTGTCTACGATCCCATATCGTTTTAAAACGGCACCGGCACGTTTGATGGATTATTTAGATGACCGTCTTGCAAATGATCTGAATAAATACCATGCATCTGCAATTTATTTGTTTTTTGATTTTATCGAAAAAAAACTCACCATTGGAAATGCAGGCCATCCTTATTTGATTTTGGCAAAAAAAGGAGAGGATTTCCAGGAATTGGAAACTCAAGGCGCAATCCTTGGTTTTAATATAAAAGTCCCACCCATTTCTGAGAAAATACTTCCGATCACAAAAGGGGACAGGTTTTTTATCTATACAGATGGACTCATTGAATCCATGGACCATAATGGAAATTGTTTGGGTACTGAAGGGTTACTTGCTCTCCTCAATCGCCACAGGAATAGCGAAAACGTAAAAGAATTAGAGAACAATCTATTATATGAACTTAAAACCAAGTTCGGTTTAGATACTTTTTCAGATGACACCATGTTCCTCATATTGGAAGTAGAAGAATAAGGAGAAATCATTTGTCTTTTTTAGATATCCAAATCAAATCCAATTTTGCAATCGTCACCATCAAAAGACCAGAAGCCCTCAATGCCCTAAATGATGTTGTCATCACTGAAATCGGTGCTATGGTCGATACATTAGAAGCTAACTCTCAAGTGAGAGGTTTTATTCTTACTGGTGAAGGGAAAGCATTTGTCGCAGGTGCTGACATTGCCAAAATGAAAGAATTCAATGTCAAGGAAGGACAATTGTTTTCGGAACTCGGACAAACTGTATTCCGTAAAATGGAATTGTCAGGACTCATTTCGATTGCTGCCATCAATGGATTTTGTCTCGGTGGTGGAATGGAATTAGCAATGGCATGTGACATTCGTTATGCGTCAACAGTTGCGAAATTGGGTCTTCCCGAGGTTACCTTAGGATTGTTGCCTGGATTTGGTGGTTCCCAAAGATTACCTAGACTCATTGGTGTAGGTCGAGCAACGGAACTCATTTTATCTGGTGATATGATCTCATCAGAGGAAGGATTCAGATTAGGCTTAGTCAATAAAGTTTGTGATCCAGCCGAACTCCTAAACGAATCAGAAAAAACACTATCCACAATATTATCTCGAGGACCTAACGCGATCAAGGCGGCTAAAACTGCGATTCGCCAAGGTTTAGAAACAAATATGGATCGTGGACTTGAGTGGGAAAAGCAGTTGTTTGGTGGTCGATTCGCAGACAAAGAAACAAAAGAAGGTCTTTCCGCCTTCCTCGAAAAACGAAAACCAAATTTTTAAGGAATCCATTTATGATGACACGGTTCATTTTCCTTCTTTTTTTACTTCTTGGATTGGTTTGTAAACAAGCGGAGTCATTCCCTTCACAAACCAACACGCCAGAAGTAATGTTTGGAAGTGTTGCTGACCGTGTACTAAAATTGGAAATTGCAAATACTCCATCCACTCGTGCTACGGGACTTATGTACCGCACGAAACTGGGAGAAGATGAGGGGATGCTTTTTGTTTTCCCCAAACCTGATTACCTAAACTTTTGGATGAAAAATACCCTGATCCCATTATCCATTGGTTATTTTTCAGAAGATATGCGACTTTTAGAATCATTCGACATGAAACCGAACCAAACTGATGAGGTGTACAACGGAACAAAACCTGCTATGTATGCACTTGAAGTAAACCAAGGTTGGTTTGCGAAGCATAAAATTGGGAAAGATGCAGTGCTCACCCTAGAAAGGAAAGTTTCCGCAAAAGATTAAATTTTCTCTTTTTACTTGAATCTTCATTTCGAGACGTATACCATTTCGAATCATGGTAGTCAACAACCCTCGTCTCATCAATTTATTATCCGAAGAACAAAAAGCCGACCTGGCTTCGATGGAAAAACAATTTGCTCACCACTTAGAATATACCATTGGTAAAAATCGTTATAATTTAAAGAATGAAGATATTTATAAGGCGTTAGGTCATACCATTCGTGACTTCCTTATTGATCGACTTAATTTTACTCACGAACGTTACCGAGAACAAAACCCAAAAAAAGTTTTTTATTTTTCTCTAGAGTTTTTAATGGGACGAACTCTCATGAATGCTCTCATCAATCTTGGGTTATACGAAACAATTCAAGAAATGTTACGGGGGATTGGTTTTGAACTAACAGATGTTTTAGAATTTGAAACGGATGCTGGTTTAGGAAATGGGGGACTAGGTCGACTCGCAGCTTGTTTTTTAGATTCTATGGCAACCTTAAACGTACCTGGATTTGGTTATGGAATTCGATATGATTATGGGATTTTTAACCAAATCATTGCCAATGGTAGCCAATTAGAAATGCCCGACCACTGGGATGCAGATGGTGTTCCTTATGAAGTCGTTCGTTCTGATATTTCGTTTTCAGTTGGATTTTTTGGTCACACAGAAACACGGGTTTCAGGGAAGGGAAAAATCCAACATGATTGGGTACCAGATGAAACCGTTCTTGCTTCCGCTCATGATTATCCTATTCCTGGATTTAACACGAGTACGGTGAACTATCTTAGGCTTTGGGCAGCAAAATCATCAGAGGAATTCAACTTAGATTATTTTAACCACGGCGATTATATGAAAGCCGTACAAGACAAATCAATCTCTGAAAATATCTCTAAAGTATTATATCCAAATGACACCACCGAACAAGGGAAGGTGTTACGTCTCAAACAACAATACTTTATGGTGTGTGCTTCCTTACAGGACATCCTAATTCAATTTCGTGAATTCAAATACAATTTGAAGGAACTTCCAGATTTCATAGCCATCCAATTAAATGATACACATCCAAGCATTGGAATTGCAGAACTCATGCGCATTTTCTTAGACAATGAGGAAATGGATTGGGAACCTGCATGGGAGAATGTGACAAAAGTATTTTCTTATACAAATCACACTGTGTTACCAGAAGCCCTTGAGTCTTGGCGTGTAGAGTTATTTGAAAAATTATTACCAAGACACTTAGAAATTATTTATGAAATCAACCATCGATTTCTAACTGATGTTCGAAACAAAGGTGTTTTATCAGAATCTGAAATACAACAAGTAAGTATCATTGAGGAAGGTAGTGAAAAACGAGTGCGAATGGCAAACTTAGCGGTCATCGGTTCTTACCGTGTGAACGGAGTTGCCGCCTTACATTCTGATCTCATCCAAAAAACCATTTTCCAACCATTCACAAAGGTATTTCCAGAAAAATTTAATAACAAAACGAATGGAATCACACCAAGACGATGGTTGTTACAGTCGAACCCAAGTCTTGCGAATTTAATATCTAAAAAAATAGGGAATGAATTCACAACCAACTTATATAAGTTAAAGGATTTAGAAGCATTTGTGGATGATGCCGATTTCCAAAACGATTGGAAACAAGTAAAGTTTACTGCCAAAAATGAACTCGCAAGGATCATCAAAAGTGAAACAGGAATCACAATCGATCCACATTCACTCATTGATGTACAAATCAAACGTTTCCATGAATACAAACGCCAACTGTTAAATGTTTTACGAGTGATTGCACTTTACCGTAGGATCAAAGAAAATCCCAATTCAGAAATCACACCAAGAACTGTCATCTTTGGGGGCAAAGCCGCTCCAGGGTATTATATGGCAAAACTGATCATAAAACTCATCAATAATGTAGCTTGGGTTGTGAACCGCGATAAGGACGTGGCAGAACGATTGAAGGTAGTCTTTATTCCAAATTACCGCGTGAGCCTTGCAGAAAAAATTATACCTGGAAGTAATTTGTCAGAACAAATTTCAACTGCAGGAACAGAAGCATCAGGAACAAGTAACATGAAATTCATGTTAAATGGTGCATTGACCATCGGAACATTAGATGGTGCCAATGTTGAAATTTTGGAAGAAGTGGGACAGGAAAACATTTATATCTTCGGTCTCCATACAGAAGAAGTGTTTCGAATGAAAGAAGCAGGTTACAAACCATCCGACTTTATCCACCAGAATGAAGACTTACACCGAATTTTGCTTATGATCCGTGAGAATTTTTTCTCTTTGGGGGAACCAGGTGTTTTTGGTCCCATTTACGATAGTTTGTTTTATACAGACAATTATCTACTGATGGCTGATTTTCGGTCCTACGATGAAACACAAAACCGAGTGGCCCATGACTTTTTAGATGGTACCACTTGGACCAAAAAGTCCATTCTCAATGTGGCTAGGTCTGGCAAATTTTCTTCCGATCGGACTATCCGGGAGTATGCCAAGGACATTTGGAAAGTCCCGCTTCTTGACACAATTCCACCCCAAACTATCTATAAATTGCCACAAAACTGAATCGACAATATAGAACAAAAGGATTATCGTTCCAAGGGAAGGGTTTCAAATGAGTAAAGGTTATATTATATGTGTCGATGATGAAGTATCAGTGTTGGAGACGCTTGCGGAGCAACTACTGGCTCGGTTTGGAGAATCCCATATCATCGAGACAGCAAGTAGTGCAGAAGAAGCTCTTTCTCTCATTGATGAAATCATTGGTAGTAACGATATTGTAGAACTCATCGTTTCTGATCAGGTGATGCCAGGAATGAAAGGGGATCGATTTTTGGAACAGGTGCACCAACGCCTCCCTGATGCGATCAAAATCCTTCTCACAGGGCAAGCGGGACTTGATTCCGCAATTTATGCCATCAATAATGGGGGACTCAGTCGGTATGTCGAAAAACCTTGGAACATTGAAGAGTTATCCAAAGACATCAAAGACTTACTGGATAAGTTCCGTCAAAATTTGGAAAACCAACACCTCATCCAAGCCCTCAACCGAAGGATATTGGAGTTGGAAACAAACCAACCGAAATAAATTCCTCAGTTTTTTATTCATTGGAGTTCTCTCTCTTTCCCCTTTATTTGGAAAAGAGAAAGAACTTTCTTCTGAACAAATTTCCAAAAAAAAAGAAGTGCTTTCTAAAATGATTCGTTATGGTACGAGCCAAGAACGAAAACAAGCATTAGGTGAACTTGTACGTTTTCCGAAGGAAAATGCAGCTGAACTTTATGTTTTAGTTGGAGAACAACTCAAAACAGAAAAGGATATGGGAATGAAGATTGTCTTACTCAAAACAGTAGGCGATTTGAATCTAAAAGAAAACCATGAAACCATTATTTTACTCTTTGAAGATCCAAATGAAGATGTGAACAAACAAGCGGTAACTTCTGCAAAAAAAATGAAACTTGCAGAAGCAACAAACCCACTCTTAGAAAAAGTAAAAAAAGAAGATTTCACTAAAAATTCAAATTCTCTTAGTTTATACATCAGTTCTCTCGCCGAATTACCTGAGGGAAAAATTGCGGCACCATATTTGGAAACAAAATTTAGAGAGAAGTTTAATAATGCCGATATCCGCGGGCAAATTGCATTGTATTTTGGAACCGTTTTATACCAAGATGCGGAGTCTGCACTTCTCGAAGTAGCTTTTGACGATATCCAACCAACAACTCTCCGTTGTTATTCGATGAATACTTTGGGAAAACTTAAATCAGAAGCAGCAAAACCTAAGTTATATGAACTGCTAGATTCTCTTAAAAAAACCTCTGGAAAGTTGGATGCTAAAAAAGCACAATCACTCAAAATTTATGCTATTGGTGCCTTAGTAACTATGGGTGATAAAGAAGTTTTCCAAGAACTGAATGAATTTGCTCGTGATGATGATAGTATGGTAAGATTACGAGCCATTGAATTTATGGGAAATTTACGTGATCCCAAAGCTTTGGAATTATTGGAATACAAACGAGACCGCGACCCAAGTCCCAAGGTACAAAAAGCAGCAAAAAAAGCCATTGATATGATCAATGGAAAAGACAATTCCTCTGACGACGACAAAACCACTGAGGATAAACCAGAAGAAGAACCGAAATGAAATTCTTTTGGTCTACAAATTTTATCTATAAGGTTCTCTTACGATGGAATCAAATACGATATCAAAATATTTCAATTCAAACTAAGATGTTTTTTTCTCAGATGCATATCTTTGGATTCATTGGTTTTTTATTTCTATCCATTGGTCTTTTTGCGGAAACAGAATCCAAATACACAGGACCAATCTCTCGTTCCGAAAAACGAATCTTAGATGGTAAATTGGAATTCCAAAAAACGGGAGTTTTTCCTTTAGAATGGAAGTTGTATTTTAAAGGGAAACAAGGGGATTTTGTTGTATTTTATGATTTAAATGGAGATGAAATTCACTTTCGGTACCGTAGGAATAAGTTTGATTTGGACGCTGAATTTTTTGTCAAAGATTTGTTTATTGGCAATCCTTATTTAGTCAAAGGGGAATGGATCGGATACTATCATTATGCAGTAGATGAAAGAGGAAAGAGGTCATCATTACCCACTCCCAAAAAACTTCCTGGCGAAAAAAATGAATTCATCGACAAACAATCGATCCCTATTTTCCAATTACAAACTTACCAAGAAATCAGAACCGACGATTTGTTGTATTAGAGATCAAATAAATGTAAAAATTGAAAATTGATGAATAAAATAGGTGTGGGAGATGTTTTTTTCTCAGAATAACTGACGTTTAATGAAACAAATTGACTTACATATTTAATTTTGATGATTTCTTCTCTATCTGTTAAATTGATATTAAAATCGGATGCATACGTCCAGTTTTCAAACCAAGATCTTGTTTTTAAATTCCCTTCTCTAAAAATCGCACTTAGTTCCAATAAATGTCCAAATTGAATTGGGATTGCAATTTTTCCTTCCCATTGGCTTCCTAATTCTCGTCGTTCCATCCCAAAGGAATAAACGGTACGATCTTTTCTCCATTCATAGAATATGGCTCTTCCCGTTTCTTGGTATTGGTAGTTGCCAACTTCATTATATTGTCTATAACGATAGAGGACATTCCCAAACTGCGTAGCGATGATGGGTAAAAAACCAGAACCACCACTTTCATAACGATGACCTTCCTGCGAGGATAAAATCTCTCCCCCTAAAATGTTTTGATAACTACCTCTCATATAACCTAAAGTTTGTGGGATTTCTGGGCGAATGTCTCCAGTGGCGACATTGCCATACAGAAGTGGTGAGTCTCTGTAAACGGTAACATCAACTAAAAATTTTGAGTCTAGAAATTCTGATTTTGAATAGTAAAAACCAACAGACTCTTTGTGGTTTAAAATTGATTCTGATTGGATTCTATGTTTCCCAAATTGTTGTAATTGTAAGGTATCATTGATAAAAAAACTGGATTTATTTTCACCTGGTGACCAAACTCCCGAATAGGATTTGTTTGGTGATGAAAAGTATATGCCAGGGAAGACCGAAAACCCTGGTGCATAATATACCCCGTAATCAGCAATCTTCCCAAATAGGGAATTTTGGGTTCCGAAAAAATGAGAACTTTGAATAGGTTGGGGCAGTGGTGAATTGGGTCTATCCATTTGAGAATAAAAATTGGGATCTTTGGCAAAGTAAAACTGAGGGATTGGTTTATACCGATTACCAGATGTTATGTGGAAAGAATTGTATTTTAAATGAATGCCGTATAAAAAATTTTCATCACGTTTTTCAAAGGAAAATCGTTGGCCTTTTTGGGTTCCCCCAAAGGCAAAGGCGGAATGGTTTTTTTCTTCTCTCGGAAGGTATTGGACATCCAAGTTTTGGTACCCAAGTCCTAAAAACAAATGGTCTTCTAAAAATGGATCCTTGGTAGGAATGTCTGTTTGGGGTTTGTTTTCGGTAATGCCATGATTCCCGATTTTCTTTTTGTCATGGGGGATGTTTGGTTTTGTTTCCCGGTTTGGAGGGGGGTAACTCAAGTTCTCGACTTTCCATAATTTGGAGACAAGTGCCGCATCCTTACCTTGCAGGGAACGTTTCCATTGGAAAAACTCTGTCCGTGGGGCCTTTACCTTCTGTTGCCAGAGGGCCACTAATTTTGGAGAGAATCCAACACGCAGTAAACTGGCTACAGATACGTCTTTTGGTGATTTCTCGCCAGCAAACAATGACTGTACGAAGATAAACCACAAAAAAAGCGCGATTTTCTGCCAATCCACCAGGATTGGGGTTCAATTTTGTTCTTTTTTTCCCTCATTCCGTTTGCTTTTTTCTGAAAAAGGGACATATTCTAGAGAACGATGAAAAAAAAATCCATCTAGGGCGGGTTTTGTCCCAGAGGAATGCTAAATTGTTAATACAAACCGATAAAAACGTGAAAAAAATATTGACTTAACTTCTCATATGTTAAGTAGTGTAAACAAGCGTTTAGTATATTATTGGTATTATTTTTTAGTTTTATGTCGTCTAACATGATGACGGGGAGGAAAAACCTATGATCGTTCGATCCATCCAACAACCCGCTTACAACCGCCATAAGGATTCTGGGCTCGCTGGCCAAGGTCCTAAAAAGGGATTTGCCCAAAACCAATCCGGAAAAACCTTCGAAGAGTACCTCATGGAAGCGTTCCAAGGAGAGGTGGTCCAAAAAGGGAATTGGGTATCCCCCAATCTTTCTGACTTAGGGCAAAAGAACTTAAGGAAGATGTAAGGACCAATGCCCTGGTTTCTGGTCTAGAATCAGTGACTGGGGGCCGACAATCAAAGTATGGAGAAACTATCCATACTTTGGGCACTCGTTCGGCGTGACTATGCTCTGCAATATGCAGGTTCCTTTTTGGGAATTTCCTGGATGTTTTTGCAGAATTTAGTACTGATCAGTTTGTACGCTCTTGTCTTTTTAGTCCTGAATCTTAGAAACCCATCCACCCAAGAAGATTTCACTGCTTATTTACTCACTGGACTATTGTATTGGATTCCCATCCAAGAATTACTCGTCCGAGGCACAGGTATCCTCACTGACAATCGTTCCTTACTCAAACGTTCAAGTCTTGGCATTGATCTTTTTTTATGGATTCCTTTTGTTCAGTTTCTCATTCATAGTTTTATCACTTCCATTCCGGTGTTCCTTTACTTAGGGTATTCTGGAACATTAAATCTAACGGGAATCTTTTTTGGTTATACAGTCCTTGTTCTGTCTGGACTGTATTTGATGTTACTTTTACATTATCTTTCTCGACTCAATATTCTCTTAAGGGATATCTCACCTTTAATTCGTTTGGTGAGCCAATTGGTATTTTGGGGGATTCCTGTTTTGTATTACCCAACAGGGTATCTTAAACAATGGAATGAATGGAATCCATTCACTATCCCATTGGATGTATTTCGCACAACTGTGATTAGTGGGTTCCAGTCTCAGTTTGAGTGGTTACACATAATGCCATTTTTACTTTTCTTTTTTCTTGTTTATTTACTCGCCAAACGGAAATTCCAATCCGTGATTTTGGATCATCTTTAAGTTCAAATGAATTCAGTTTTGATTGAAAATCTTTCCAAGGATTATCATGGGTTTTCCAAACCTTGGAAACGGATCCTTGCTGGACTTAGTTTTGGTTACTTAGGGATTGACTCAAAATTTACGGCAATTGATTCATTGAACTTAAAAGTAAGTCCAGGAGAAATACTTGGCATCATTGGAAGGAATGGAGCCGGTAAATCGACTCTTTTAAAGTTAATCACTGGTGTGATCCAAAAAGATAAAGGCAATTTACAAGTGAATGGTTCTGTTCGTGCCTTACTTGAATTAAGTGTTGGATTTAACCCTGAATTGTCAGGTGAAGAAAATGTATTTTTCAATGGTCTTGTGTGGGGATACAAACCAAAAGAAATCAGATCATTATCTGATGATATATTCGCATTTGCGGAACTGGAAGAGTTTCGTTACACTCCTTTAAAAAACTATAGCTCTGGTATGGCAATGAGACTTGGTTTTAGTTTGGCCACGGCAAAAAGACCAGACATCCTCATCGTCGATGAAGCCTTGGCTGTGGGAGATGCAAGTTTCCAACAAAAATGTCTGAAACGAATTCGTGAATTTTCTGAATTAGGAACCTCTATACTTGTGGTGAGTCATGATTTAGGATTGGTTTCTTATTTTTGTACACGTGCCCTTTTATTAGATAAAGGCAAACTTCTTTATGAAGGAAATCCTAAAGAAACAATTGAACAATATATGCATGTGTTAGCTGGTGAGACAAGTCCACCGGATTCCTATTCCTCCAAGTCCATTCAAAATTTAAATGTCAGCATTCAAAATCAGAATGATGTTTCTTCAAATGTATTTTTTATAGGAGCACAGGTTCGCTTAAAACTAGTATTCCAATCCGATACATTCATAGAGGATGTCACCGTTGGTTTTCATATCGATAATGAAAAAGGGATTCGTATCTTTGGAACAAATACGCATCACTTAGGTGATGGCAATCGGAGTTTCAAAAAGGGCAAAGAATACCTGGTAGAGTTTGAATTCCCAATTCAGTTTTCCCAAGGAAAGTATACGATTGGGGTTTCAATCCATAAGGGTGAATCCCATATTGAAGGGAGTTATTTCTGGCGGGAATCCATCTTAGATTTTGAAGTAGAATCAGGGAAAATTGAAAAATTCGTAGGAATTTGTCATATCCCAACACAATTTCACATCCGAGAAGAGTAGGTTCTTCTATTTAGAAAAACAGTTTCCTTTTTGGTCCAAATAGAAATTCTGGAAATCCTATGAAAGTTTGCGTAGTCGGAACCGGATATGTGGGTCTCGTTGCAGGTACCTGTTTTGCTGAATATGGCAATGATGTGATTTGTATTGATAAAGATGAAAAAAAGATCAGTGATTTAAAAACAGGGATCATACCGATTTATGAACCAGGTTTGTCAGAACTGGTAGAACGTAATTATAAAGAAGGCAGACTTAAATTTTCCACATCGTTAAAGGATGGAGTTGAGTCTTCTGAATTCGTATTCATTGCCGTTGGAACTCCAACATCCAATAACGGTTCTGCCGATTTACGATTTGTTTTCGCTGTAGCAGAAGAAGTTGGTAAAACAATGAATGGACACAAAATCATTGTTGATAAATCAACTGTTCCCGTTGGAACTGCAGACAAAGTAAAAGAAATTGTTGCCAAAAACACAAAACACTCGTTTGATGTCGTTTCAAATCCTGAATTTTTAAAAGAAGGGGCTGCAATTGAAGATTTTATGCGTCCTGAGCGAGTGGTGATTGGTGCTGAATCAGACCACGCTGCTAAAAAAATGAGTGAGTTATACTCTCCATTTGTATTGAATGGAAACCCAATTATCACCATGAGCATACGCTCTGCGGAACTCACAAAGTATGCTTGTAACGCTTTCCTTGCGACAAAAATTTCCTTTGTAAATGAGATCGCCAATTTGTGTGATGCGTTAGGTGCCAATTATGATGATGTTCGGAAAGGTATGGGAACAGATTCAAGAATTGGACGACAATTCTTATATGCGGGTATTGGTTATGGTGGATCTTGTTTCCCAAAAGATGTGAGAGCACTTCTTAGGACAGCAGAAGAAGTCAATGCACCAATGCACATCATCCAATCCGTAGAAGATGTGAATGAAAAACAAAAAACAAGACTTACTGATAAAATTTTCCAACACTTCAAAGCAACTGATATGAAGGGGAAAACATTTGGTATTTGGGGCCTATCGTTTAAACCAGGAACCGATGATATGCGAGAAGCTCCATCAATTCCACTAATCTATGAACTCCATAAAAACGGTGCCAAAATCCAAGTATTTGATCCAGCTGCTATGGAGACTTCAAAGTATTATTTTGATGGCAAAGTAGAATATAAAGAAGATGCATATTCTACTTTAGAAGGTGCAGATGCTATGTTATTATTAACAGAGTGGCGAGAATTCAGGGAACCAGATTTTGCAAAGATTAAATCCTTGTTAAAGGCTCCCCTTATCTTTGATGGAAGAAATCAATATAAACCTACACTTATGCAAGAATTAGGTTTTACATATTATTCCATTGGGAATCGTTAATTAGATTTTAGGCAAACCATTGTTTGCCTAAGTGATTTCTAAATTAAAAACCCTTTTCTATTTGCAGGAGAGTTTCTTTACAAATTGTTTTGTCTGACTCCGAGACTAACTTCGGTTGGATCTCGGTAAGAATGGATTTTGCAAGTTTTAAGTCTCCCGTTTCTTTTAAACTAATCCCATAATACAATTTTGCGGTTGTGATTCGTTTGGAATTTGGATAGTTTTTGATGAATTCTTTCCAAGAAGATACAGCACCATCTTTTGGTCCATTGACAGATCGAATCAAATTTAAATTAAAGTGAGAGTTCTCTTTTACAATGGGAATGTTTTTTGATTTTTGAATGGAAGCTAGAAATTGTTCTTCTGCTTTTTCATATTCCTTGTTTTGAAAGTACAACAAACCTAAACGAAAGTTTAAATGAGGGTTCTCTTTTTCTTTTCTAATTTCAGTTTTTAAAAAAGATTCTAAGTTTGGTTCTTGTAAAATCCTTTTGGAAAGGGATACAATATCTTCCTTGGTTGCAAGGCCTACGATCTTTGTGACAAAATTTCCATCCCCATCTAAGAACAAAATCGTAGGATAACCTTCTACATTGTATTTTTTACGGAGGTTGGGGAATTCTTCCCCGTCGAGTCGTACTCGAACAAACTGGTCTAAGATGCGACTCACTTCTGGGTCTGGGAAAATTTCTTTTTCCAAAACCATACAATACGTACACCAATCTGCAAATACATCAACGATAATGAATTTATTTTCCTGTTTGGCGGTTTCAAATCCCTTTTGAATGGAATTGCCCCAACTTGACTCAGCAGATAAACTCGAGCAAAAAATGAAGGAAAAAACGAGAGTGGTAAAACGTAACATCCTTTCTCATTCTAGCTGATTTCGGAGATTACCAACAACCAATTTTCGCTTTTTCGAAATAGAATGGGCAGTTTCCATGGTAGTTAGAAGGCAAACGAAATGGAATTTTTATTAAAATTGGAAGATTTACTCCGCAAACGAAAAGAAGAATTACCTGAAAAATCTTACACAGCTGAATTATTTCGAGACGGTGTTGATCGTATCCTTAAAAAAATAGGTGAGGAAGCGGGTGAAGTCATCATTGCCGCTAAAAATCCAAACGAAAAAGAACTCATTCACGAAATTGCAGATTTGGTTTTCCATTTAGAAGTATTGATGGTGGAAAAAGGGATTAGCTTATCGACTATCGCAAAAGAATTAGAAAAAAGACACAGTTAACAGTAGTAGTTTCCTCTCGCGAAACGAAATGAAAGTTTTTTTCACTTTATTTTTACCTCTTACTTGGTTGTATCAGTTTCTCTTTTGGTTGTCACAAGGGAGAAAAAAAACTACCGTTTTGCCAAATGCCTTAGTGATCAGTGTTGGAAACATCACGGTAGGTGGTACTGGGAAAACTCCTTTTGTTCAATATTTAGTCCAATACTTCCAGAAAACTAACAAAGAGTATGCGATTACGATCCTATCTCGTGGATACAAAGCAAAATTGTCAAAAGAAGGTGCAATCCTTACTGATGGCAATTTTCCAAATCTATTTGGAGATGAACCTAGCGAACACAAAGAACGATTTCCTAGTGTTCAAGTTATGATTGGGCAGAATCGAATTGATAGTTTTCTCAAATACAATCAAATTCAGTCCAAACAACATATTGTGATTTTGGATGATGGATTCCAACACAACCAAATTCATAGAGATTTTGACATTGTACTACTCGACAATAATGCTCCATTTGGAAATGGTTTTACGATCCCACTTGGGTATTTACGAGAACCAATTTCGCATTTAAAACGTGCAAACGTCATTGTATTTACAAAAATTACGGAAACAAATCAAAAAGAATTCGAGAAAGGAAAAGTAACACTCGGCCGATTAGGAATTCAATTGCCTACCTTTGGTTCTTCCTTCCGAGCAGATGCCTATCAAATTAATTTAGATACATTCGAACAAACATTGGTTCCTAAAAATTCACGAGAGCAAGAAGTCAGGCCTAACTATAGTTATTTTTTGTTTACTGGTGTTGGGAATCCAATTCATGTTTTGGAAACAACGATCTCTACCTTAAATACAAATCAAATCCAATCTCGATTTTTCCCTGACCATTATGAATTTGAAGAAACGGTATTACTTGCTTTACTGGATGCTAAAGATGAAAAAACGATTTTTGTGACAACGGAAAAAGATTGGGTAAAGGTAAGAACACAAAATAAATTTATCGAAGAATTAAAACGTCACAAAATACAACTTTTTGTCATCCGAGTTGATGTGGTGTTACATGAACAATCTGTTTTTGAGTCTATGTTAGCTCATCTCGTTTCCACTTACGAAGTAAAAAACGGTCTGGTTTCAAAGCCTTCTTAATCGTGTCAGAAATCTCTAACTTCTGAGAGAGAAGATCACACACTAAAATTTCTGCTGCGAGTAGTGCATGTGTTAACCCACGAGATCCGAGCCCATTCAGAATCCCAACTGTTTCATAATAGGGAATTTGAAAGGTTTTCGCATTTTTTCGGAATAAATTTTGGTATTTTACGGATGTATCTAAAAGTGAATGATTGGGCAGTTTGCCGACAACTGGGTGTCTGTCCTGGGACTGAGTTCTAAAACTCACCCGAGTGCCAAAATTTTGGATTTCGATTTCTTTCCAATTGGGAAGTAGGTTTGGAAGTTTTGTTTGTAAGCCATTCCATAAATCGAATGTTTCTTTTTGCCTCGTCTCTTCTTCCAAATGAAATTCATCAAAACTGGCACCAAGTACTCGTTCGCCGCCAATTTCGGCAGTTAAATAATCACCATACAAAATGGAAAATTGGTTTTGGAAAATGGAGGATGGGATTCGTACAATTTGCCCACGTACTTGTTTCATGGGAATCCATTGGAGTTTTGGATCCATTACAAATTGGTATCCTTGTGCTAAGAATAAATAATCAACATATAAGATTTCCTTTTCTGTATGACAAATTAGATTTCCATTTTCCTCATTCACTTCCCAAGAAATGAGTTTTGAATTATAGTGTTCCATAGGATTTGCAATTCGAATGAGTTCTTTTGTGAGAAAAACAGGAGAAACCGCTTTCCCTTTTGGAAATAGTAGTGCATCAAGATTTGAATTTGGTTCTTTCGAAAGACATGCCAACGTTTCTGGAATGTGATGGGAATGTAGCGAGTGCGAATAACGGTCATATGCTGAAGTGGAATCGAGTAAAAAATGGATTCCATCCACATGTGGTACTCGTTTCCCTAAATCCAAAGATTCCCAAAGTTCTAAAAAATACTGATATGCGAGTAGAGAGAATTCAGACTCAAGCGTTTTGTGTTTGGTGAGAAAAGGATACACAACTCCGATTGGATTGCCACTTGCTTTTTCGGCAGCACTGGATTCTTGTTCTAATAAAATTGTTTTGATGTTTTGTTTGGAAAGCGCATAACATACGCTCGCACCAGCAATTCCTGCACCCACCACCAATGCTGTTTTGGATTGAGATGGGTTCATGAGGATTAGCGTAAAACTCCTGTTAACATTTCTCTTTTTTTCCCAAATCCTTTTTGTTTTTGGATATGAAACCCCAATCCTTCCAAATTCCTGCGGATGAACCCAGCTGCTGTGAAAGTAGCAAATCGAGTTCCCGTTTTAGAATGGTTACGCAATTTTGATAATGTACCCTCGGACCACATCTTTGGATTTTTACTTGGTGAAAATCCATCCAAATACCAAAAATCGATGATTGGAAACTCATCTAAACATACACCCACATCACCAAAGAACAAATGGACGTGAAACTTTGCTTTTCCCTTTGGGTGAAAGAATTGTGTTTTCCATTCCCTCTCATTTGGGTTCATTTCCCATTTTTGGAATTGTTCCTCATAGGAATTGAGTAATGTTTCTGTCCATAAAGGTTTGTCGGGAAAGGAATGATTGAGTGTGAGTAAGGTTTCTTTCGGTAAAGGGAATCCTTCTAAACTGAAATACTCTAGTGAAGGTGGGTTCTCTGCACCTAACCATAGATCTAAGGTCACAAATAAATTGAGTCCCGTGCCAAACCCTAATTCTCCAATGGATACAACTTCGATTTCGGATAATACATTTGGGATTTGGTTCCCTTCCACAAACACGTAACGGGATTCATCCCATCCACCTTCTTTAGAAAAGTAAACATCATCGAACGAAAGAGATACGGGAACTCCATCCTTCATTTCAATTCCGACTTTTTCATTGTTTGGGTCCATCTTAGGTTTCTATTTATTGCCAGAATGAGGGAACAAAACGGGAAGGGAAACGGAATCTGAAATGGTAACTTGGAAATGGGCAAAAACGGATCTGAATTAGTCAATTTTATTATGTCTCATAAAAAAGACTTTCCAAATTGAGGGTACAATTCATATTTTTCCCAGGTTTGGGGGAGATTCTATGGATTTTGTGAAAATCCGAGGCAAAGACTTACAAGACTGCATCATGCAGATGAAAATGAAATATGGTCCTGAGGCCCATTTGTATGACCAACGAGTGATTACAGAAGGTGGACTCTTTGGAACGGGTCTTATGGCACAACGGATGTATGAAATTGATGTGGGTGTCCCTGAAAAACAAAATTCGAAAGAACGAATCGAACGTAAACTCAAAGACCTCAAAGAACTCATCAAACAAAAACAGAGAACAGAATCCCTCCCTGTATCTGGACTTGTGGGAGTTGGTGTCGGTTCTTCTTCGCAAAACACAAACCTATCTTACAACAATCGTAAAAAAAATATAGAATCCGTTCGGCCTTTTTCAGAACGCAAACGAAGACAAGAACAACCCGTTTATGAAATCGAATCGTATGAAGAAAGACCTGTTGGTTTGTCTTTAGCAGAAGCTAAGGAATCCTTACTCGAACCAAAAACGGAAACAGTTCCCCAAACAAAGGAAAGACATCCCCATATCCAAAAGCTCGTCGATCGTCTGTTACGTGAAGGATTTTCTGAATCTTATTTAGATGAAATGGCTGTCACTTTGACTTCTCGTCTTTCGGCAGTGGACCTAAGTCGTTATGCGAATGTCACAGACAAAGCAGTGACTTATTTAGAAGAAAGGATCCAAGTGGATTCGGATCTTTTTAGCGGAACCACTCGTGGCAAACGGAAGGTTGTCTTCTTTGTAGGTCCTACTGGTTCAGGAAAAACGACTTCCATAGCAAAGTTAGCTGCTAAGTACAGTTTGCACATGGGGAAAAAAGTTTCTCTGTATACAACAGATAATTACCGCATAGCGGCCATTGACCAATTGAAGTTTTATGCTGATGCCATGGGCCTTCCGTTTTATGCGGCTAAAGACTTACGCAAATGGAAAGAAGCCATCCTTCGAGATGGATCCGAACTCATCTTAGTGGATACAGCTGGATACTCCCACCGTAAATCGGAAAACCTGGAAAAACTTCAGGAATTCTACCAAGTTTTTGGGGAAAAGGATCAGATTGAAACCATCTTGGTACTTTCTTCTACGGTTTCCAAAGACAATGCCCTTGCGGTAACAAACGCGTATGAGTCGGTTGGTTATAAAAGAATTTTATTAACCAAGCTCGATGAAGCAGAATTTTTAGGTTCTGTAGTAGAATTAGCCGATACTATTCACAGGGAATTCGCATTCTTAAGTGTTGGCCAGGATGTTCCATTTGATATCCTAAATGCCACCAAAAAAATCCTTGCCGAATGTGTAATTTTTCCTGAAAAATTGAAAGGGATAGCGGGCGAAGTCTTCGAGAAGACTGTGTAAGGTGCGCATCGTTATCCTGATACCTAGGGGTAACGATGGACCAAGCAGCAAATCTTCGAAAGTTAACAGAAACTGGTACTGGATTAAAACTCGTTCAACCCCAGGATGCCGCTAAAAAGACCAAAATCATCGCGGTTGCCTCTGGAAAGGGAGGAGTAGGTAAAAGTACAGTCTCGGTCAACTTAGCCATCTCCATCGCAAAAACTGGTCTTAAGGTTCTCATCTTCGATGGTGACTTGGGCCTTGCCAATGTGAACGTCCTACTCGGCATCATTCCGAAATACAATTTATACCATGTGGTAAAAGGCCATAAGTCCCTAAAAGACATCGTGATTTCCACCCCAGAAGGTGTGGACATCATTGCCGGTGCCTCAGGGTATTCCCAACTTGCAAACCTCAATGAAACCCAAAGAAACAACCTCATCAAGGGATTTGCGGAACTCGATCGTTATGATGTGATGATCATTGATACAGGTGCCGGGATCTCTGCAAACGTCATTGGCCTTGTGATGCCTGCGGATGAAGTGGTTGTTGTCACAACTCCAGAACCAACTTCCATTACAGACTCCTATGGTCTGATTAAGTCCATTGTTTCCCAATCCAAAGACAAAAATCTCAAAATCATCGTGAACCGTGTGCGTTCTGCCATTGAAGGGAAAAAGGTAGCCGACCGAGTGATTGATATCTCGGGTCAATTTTTAGAAGTCCAAGTGGAAAACTTAGGTTTTATTTTCCAAGATGAAGAAGTTGAAAAATCCATCCGGGAACAAAAACCATTCATCATTGGAGCTCCTCGTTCCAAAGCAGCTGCTTGCCTCACACGGATCACTCACACCCTCTTACAAACAGAAGGTGGTTATGATGATGAAGAAGGCCTCACTGGATTTTTTAAGAAGTTCTTTAGTTTTGTCGACTTCAAAGAAAAAGAAATGGAATCGAGAATGGAGGAAGACAACTAAATGCTCGTCGGATTTGTACTGGGATTTGCAATCCTTGGAGCCATCATTAGTTCCGTTTGTGGGTTTTTAGTCGGAAATCGAATCGGTTATATCTTCTTTGTTTCTCTGATTTCTACGTTTGCGTTTGGTGGGCTTGGGTTTGGCATTTTTAGTGTCTTACAAAAGAAAGTCCCTGAATTTTTAGAGTTTTTATCTACTTTTTCCATTGGTGGGTTTGGGGGCGGAGACCATGCAGATGACTTCGACCATGAACATGGGGGAATGGAACCAACTTCTGCTTCTGGTGGGTCTTCCGATGACTTTGGTGTGCAACCTGTGGGTGACGCCGCAATGGATGCCAAACTTGCGATGGCAAAATCAGGAAAGTTTGGAGACCATATCATCGTAGACAAAATTGCGATCAAAAACGAGCCAAAACTCATGGCAGAGGCAATTCGAACCATGATGGCTAAGGATGACCCGCAAGAGGGTTGAAAAATTACTGTTTTTAGAGGACATAAGAAAAAATCCTCTTGTAATTTTCATTTCTTTACGATTTATAAAGTAAAGAGATCCCGTACCCTGGTTCCCAATGTCAAGATTGCTAGACAAATACAATCAGTTTGATGAGACAGATCTTTGGAAACAATACCGTGTCAAAAAAGACGCGGAGATCCGAAGTTACCTTGTTGAAAAATATTCACCTCTCGTCAAACACGTGGCTGGGCGGATTGCGATCGGAATGCCACAAAATGTGGAATTCGAAGACCTTGTCAGTTATGGCGTCTTTGGTCTGTTAGATGCGATAGAGAAGTTTGACCCTTCTCGCGAAATTAAATTCAAAACATATGCGATGACCCGTATCCGTGGGTCCATTTTTGACGAACTCAGAAGTGTGGACTGGATCCCTCGTTCCATCCGCCAAAAAGCAAAACAACTCGAAAACATCATTGCCATGCTCGAAAACAAAGAGGGCAAAAAAGTCGATGATGAAGAGATCGCCAAAGAACTTGGTGTCTCAATGGAAGAGTACAACTCTCTCCTTGCCAAATTATCTGGTACCTCACTTGTTTCTTTAAATGACATTTGGTTTCTCGGTGATGAGAATGATGAAGTTTCCTTTATGGAAACCTTAGAGTCTCCGATGAATATGAACCCAGACAATATCATCGAAAAAGAAGAAATCAAAAACGTAATTGTCGAAGCCATCCAATCCCTTCCTGAAAAAGAGAAAAAAGTCATCGTACTTTATTATTACGAAGACTTAACCTTAAAAGAGATTGGAGAAGTGTTAGAAGTCACTGAGTCTAGAATTTCTCAACTTCACACCAAAGCAGTCGCAAGACTACGTAGCAAACTTTCCAAAGTCAAATCAGCGATCCAAAAAAGGTAATAGAAGATGTCTCTCACGGAATTTCTTACAGAGGAACTGAAAGAGTTCGATCGTAAGGAAAAAGAACAAGTGGAAGTCATTGCCGATACCATCGAAGAGTGTCTGGCAATTGCGTCCAGTCACCTTGGTCGTAAAGTCCACGAAATTGATTATACTGTTTTAAAACGGGGAAAAAAATCCCTGTTTTTTTCCGAACCTTATCATATCCGTGCTTCCATCATTCCTGATGATATGCTCCTTGATGAACTGAGCTTATTAGATGAACACCTAACGGGTGGTAGTGGAAAATTAGTCTCTAAAGAATTAAAAGAACTCGTCACACCAAAAAACAAAGACGGTCGAGTGGTTGTCAAAATATACAGAACAGGTGTGTTTTTAACTGTTTACCCTCCTTCCGGGGAAGGACTTGAAATGACGATGGCGGATGTTTCCAAAAAACTGTCGTTTCGTGGTGTGGCAGGTGTTGACCAAAACCTCATCAATAAAATCCTCAAAGAGAAAAAAGGGGAACCAGTTCTTATCTCCAACCAAAAACCAAAACCTGGAAACGACTCCAGTTGTAATGTGGAGATTGCCCAAGAGAATATGCGGGCCTTTGTCACCGTATTCCCTGCAAGGCCTGGTGGGCGTGATTTAGAAGTAGCCGATATCGTTGCCGCCTTAAAAGGGATGGGTGTTGCTCATGGATTAAAAGAAGACGAAATCCGCAAACATTTGGATGAAGAAGTCCATAACAAACCATTCATTGGCGCCGAAGGTGATTTCCCTGTGAACGGGAAAAATGCCGAAGTCAAATACTATGTTCGCACAGAAAAGAAAATCAATTTCAAAGAAGACCAATCCGGTCGTGTGGACTACAAAGATTTGGATATGATCGAAAACGTTGTCGTTGGACAATTGTTAGCTGAAAAGCTCCCTGCCGAAAAAGGAAAGTTTGGTCGTAATTTATTTGGAATGGTGTTACCAGCCAAGGATGGTTTAGACACAGAACTCAAACAAGGGAAAGGAACCATTCTTTCAGAAGACAAAATGCGTCTTACCGCCGAAGTCAATGGACAAGTGTTATACGCAGCGGGTCGTCTGTCTGTGGAAACCGTTTACCGTATCAATGGGGATGTGGGAGTTCGAACAGGAAATGTGACCTTCCTTGGTTCCATCATCATCACAGGAAATGTCGAAGACAATTATTCGGTGAAGGCAGCAGGGAATATCGAAATTTATGGAACGGTCCAAAAGGCCATTGTGGAAGCTGATGGGGACATCATCGTCCGCCAAGGGGTCACAGGGCGTGAAGAGGCAAGGATTGAGTCCACCGGTGGGAATATCGTCGCCAAGTTCATCCAGAACGCCACTTGCATCACAGAAAAAGATATCATCGTCCAAGAAGGGATTTTACATTCCCATCTCATGGCTGGGGGAAAAATTTCCTGTAAGGGGAAACGGGGGCAAATTGTGGGGGGGACCATCCAAGCGGCCCAACTCATTTCGGCCAAAATCATTGGCTCCCAAGCAAACCCACAAACCGATCTCATCGTCGGAAACAATCCTAAGATCTTAAAACAAATCAATGAGTTCGAAGAGAAGAAAAAAGAAAACCAAGACAAACTAGACCAACTCACAAAAACCATGCGTACCCTCAAAGCGAGAAAAGACGCTGACCCCGCGAGTTTTACCGCGGAACAAGATGCCCATTTACAAAAATTAGAAGCTGGTACCAAAAAACTCGAAAAACGAATCGCTGAGGCCAGTAAGGACATCCAAACTCTCACCGAGTACATGGACGAACAGGCAGCAAATGGTCGTGTTTCCGTAGAAAAGACCATTTTCCCTGGTGTTACCATCCGTATCCGCAATGCAGAATACAAACTCCGCCACGAGACCAAGGCCAAAACCTTCTACGAGGAAGAGTCCCAAGTCCGAAGTCAGCCATACGAAGATCCAGACGAAACGAAAAATGACTGGAGAAAAAAAAGAGGGCGTGGTAAGTCTAAGAATTAGGAGGGACTCCAGATGATACTCAACGAAAATTTTGCCAGTATCGCCCACCACTACGATTTTGCACGTAGGGCTCAGGCTGAAAATCCCTTCACCCACCAAAACCAAGTGGTGGAATTGCAAAAGGTGGTGATCCAAACACAAAACCGAGCCCAAACGGTCCCTGATGCGAAATCAGGATACCAAGGTTCGGCAGCAAAACCGAAACAAGACAAAGAAAATTCGGTATTTGCTTATTCCAAAGAAGGGATTATTTATGATCGTCCCAACTTGGAACGTGGATCTCGTTTTGATTCAAAAGCTTAAATTTTTTCTACGGAATGTTGTTGGAAATGTTCTTTAGGAGAAACATATGGAGCTTTTTTCTCTCGTACTTGTTAATTTATTATTCTGTGGGATGATGTATGTTTTCATCTCAGCAAAAGTCCAAAAAGCTGTCAGTGAATACTACGATAAAAAACTAAACCGGGCCATCGATATGGCCACTGCGGAAACCATACGCGAGTTAGATGCCACTGTGAGTATCATTGAATCAAAGATGGTAGCACTTCGATCCATGATGGAGAAGGGCGAAGCTTTGGTAAAAGAATTCAAACACTACCAAAACCAAGGACTCTCAATGAAACAAGAGTTAGTGTCAACTCCAGTTGAATCTGAAGAACCGATCCTTGATACAAAAGAACAAAGGACTGGCATTGGTAAAATTTACCAAGCAAACCAAATCCCCGTTTCAATCGATGAGGCAGAAACAACAGAAGGGGCAGTGAACCAAGCCTTTGGAAAATTGGGAAAGGCCGTAAAAGGAATGTTTGGGATGGAACCTTTGAGTGAACCATCCAAAGAAGCAATCGAAAATTTGGAAGTTCCTACGTTTCAGCCTAAGATGAATTATACGGTAGGTGGTAATCCTTTCACAGAAGAAAAACCAACGGAAGCCATTCGCAATGAAACCATTGAAGGTCAGAAAAAAAGAGAATTCTTAAATGAAGTTTCCAAAGCGAATGATCCAGCATTTTCTTCTTACCAAAGGATGAATTTAGACAAAGTGGAATTTTCCATTGAGTCTGCTTTGGAAGAGTTACCAACATCTGCAACAAAGATAGATAAAGTAGTTCATCTCATCAAAAAGGGATACAAACACGACGAAATCTCGGAAGCAATGAACATAGGTATCCATGAAATTCATTTGATTGAAACGATTCGACTTGATCGATCTAGAAGAATCTAAAAATATGTTTCCATGTCTTCGTTTCCGGTTCTCAATGTAGGATTCTCTAACGTTGTTTTTGTTTCCAAGATTCTGACCATTTTGTTGGCAGATTCAGCTGGAGCAAAACGACTCCGAACCGAAGCAAAATCCGAGAATCGTCTCATTGATGCTACTTGTGGACGGAAAACTAGGTCTGTGTTAGTCCTTGACTCAGGCCATATACTATTATCAGCCATTCGCCCTGAAAGTTTATCCAAACGTTTGGAAACAGGTGACAACCACATTGGAGAAGGGGAAGAGGAGTCAGAAGATTGAAAGCAATTCCGAATCTTTATATCATCTCTTCTGTTGCTGGTGGAGGAAAATCGACCATCATCCAAGCGCTTCTCAAAGAGAACCCAGAGTTTTATTTTTCCATTTCCTGTACAACACGGGACCCACGGCCTGGGGATGAAGAGGGGAAAACATATTATTTTCTAACCATTCCTGAGTTCCAAAAAAGAATCGCTGCTGGTGAGTTTTATGAATGGGCGGAAGTCCATGGCAATTATTATGGAACTCCAAAAGCTCCCATCTTAGAGGCTATCAAAGAACACCGCGTGGCACTTCTCGATTTGGATGTCCAAGGTGCCAAATCGGTAAAGGAACTAAGGCCAGAATCTGTAACCATTTTCATCGAACCTCCAAGCCGTGAGATTTGGATTGAACGCCTCATCCGACGAGGAACTGATTCTAAAACAAGTATCGAAAAACGGATTGAAAATGGAATTCATGAACTAGATGAAGCACCTAGCTTTGATTATGTGGTTGTCAACGATAAATTAGAAGATGCCATCACAGAAGTGAAGGCCATTCTTTGCGGAACAAAACCGAAACCCTAAGTAAAAAAAGCCAACTAAAAAGTTATCTTAATCCTGGTTTAAGGTTCGTCGTTTTCCTCATCAATACTTTTGCCGTAGTTTGGAACATTTTTGGCACCCGCATCGAGCCATTTATTCGAAATGACAGATCGTCTTTCCGCAGGGAATAAAGTGAGTAGATAGGTTGTGATGGTTTGCCTTCCCTCTTCTTCAGCATCCCGATCCATTTGTTCGAATACTTCAATGATATCGTAGTCTGGCCAATTGATGAGCATATCTCTTGCTGATTCTGGAGGCATGTTCGCAACTTTGTTTGCAAGAACTTTTACTTTTTCGGCACGAGCATTGTCCTTTCTCGCTTTTTCTGCCATTTCTTTTTCTTTCCGTTGGATCCCTTCTTTGAGTTCTTCCAATCGTTCTTTGTCGGCACTGAGTGAGGAAGATTTTTCTTCTAACTCACTTTTCATTTGTTCGAGTTCTTCACGGTCAGCAATGAGTCTTTCTTTTGCTTTTTCCATTTCCAACTTCTCTAACTCAGTGGGAGAGAGAAGGTCTTGGTTCACAAGTCCCGCTTGTTTTTTTAAGAAAGGAAGGTAGTCCTCTGCATTAATGACTTGGAAGTAGTCAAAAACAAAAAAACCAATCGCCACTAGAAAAAAAATCAATACAATTAAAAAGAAGGATCTTGTGCTGTCAGTTACACTTGCCATTATGATTTGCCTTGTCCTAAGTAATATTTTTCATAAAAATCGCGGAGAGTTTTAAAGTCAGATGCGAGTTCGTCTCCACCATCTTCCCTGTTTAAAATTTTGAAAGTTCTTGGAATTTTTTTGGAGGCCTTCGGTCCAAAACTTTCAAAGGAATCAAATAACGACTGTTTGTTCAGGTGGAAATTGAATTCTTCCACTTCTCTACGTTCCATTCGATTTCGCTTTTTTTTCCATTCGAGGAATCGTTTGTCTTTTAAAACCTCGATGACTTTTTTATTCATTCTGGCTACCATCACATCTTTACGTACCAAGTTAACTTCTTCGGTTTGGTTTGAGATCCTATGATCTAATTCTTCGTTCCGACGGATGAGACCTTTGATGTATTGTTCAATGGATAAATAGTCTGATAAACTTGTCCCTACTTTTGCAGAAGATACAATGGCTTCGTAGGACGATTCGATTTCTTTTTCATTGTTTTCCTTTTCGGAAATCAGGGAATTGAGTTTGGATACAACCACTGACAAACGGCGGATTTCTTCCTCTTCTTTTAAGCCCCGAAGTTTTAAAACTGTCTCCAAACTGAAGCGAAATCGTTTCACAGCTGTCTATTTCTTCGGTTCTAAATAATTTTTGTACTCTTTTTTACTCGTATTTTTAAAAAAATACGTAAAACTTGCAGTATTGTCCCATAAATACTTACATCTCCTATTGTTTATTTGGAGCCAGTTTTTAGGTTCCTTTTCTCCCGCTTTTGCTACTTCACTAAGTGATTCAGTGGAATCCAGTGGTGGAAACCCGATCCATTTAGAAGGGGATTGGGAATTTTTCCCCCGAGTGTTTTTGTCGGAAGTGGAAACTCGGGATCTTCCTTTCCAAATGTTATCGGTTCCTGGGATTTGGAACTCTGTCCTCGGCTCAGGGGAAGGGTATGGAACTTACCGTCTTGTTTTGCAGAAACCAAGTTATTTGGCAAATGAGGAAGTGTTTGGAATCAAAATCATGGATGTGGCAACTGCCTCGCGTGTGTTTTGGAATGGCAAACAACTTGGTTCTTCTGGAGTTGTGGCAAAAACACGAGAAAAGTCTGACCCTTCTTATCAATTCCAGTTGTATCCTTTACCTTGGAAAGATGGACCAAACGAGTTACTCATTGAAATTTCAAATTTCCATCATGCAAAAGGTGGAATGTGGGAACCACCTTACATTGGTGAGTGGAACCAATTGTATAGAGAATGTGAAACTGACCTTGCCTCTTCCTTGTTTTTGGCTGGGTCTGTCTTTATCATTGCATTGTATCATTTTGGATTGTTTTACTTTCGGCGCACAGACAAAGGAAATTTATTATTTGGATTTGCTGCTTTACTCTTAGCACTTCGAACTTTATTCACAGGTGAAAGATTTGTCTTCAATGAACTAGCACCAATTTTAAGTTGGAATGTTTGTTTACGAATTGAATACTTTACGTTTTATATCTCACCTTATTTGTTCTTTGCATTTTTTCGCGAGTTTTATCCTGATTTTTATCCAAAATGGATGCACAGGTTACTTCTTTTTCCTACACTATTGTTTATTTCATTTTTAGTAGTATTACCAACACAAATTTATACAGAACTAAATAGTTATTACCAAATTGTATTTTTGTTTGGGATCCTTATGATTTTACAAGGAGTGTTCCGAGCAGCCATCCACAAAAAAGAAAGTGGATTTTTGTTTTTAGTAGGAATCTGTACAGTAGCGATTGCAGCTCTTGTCGATTTGTTAAACGCAAACCAAATTTTTTATTCGGTGGAAGCAATTCCAATTGGAATTTTTGTTTTTATCCTAGTTCAATCTCTTACACTTTCTAGACGATTTAGCCTTGCATTTTCAGAAGTGGAAACTTTATCGAAACGTTTAATGGCTTTGGATAAATTGAAAGATGAGTTTTTGGCAAATACTTCTCATGAATTAAAAACACCTTTAAATGGAATTATCGGCATCGCCGAATCTATGTTTGATGGAATCGGTGGAAAACTAAACCAAGAACAAAGACAAAACTTAGGAATGATCGTCAGTTCTGGGAAAAGACTTTCTTCTTTAGTTGATGACATTTTAGATTTTTCCAAAATGAAAAATCGTGATTTGGATTTGGACCTAAAGGCAATTGACCTACACCAAATTTGTGATTTTGTCCTTGTGATCTCAAGACCCTTATATGTAACAAAAAATCTTACCGTTAGGAATAATGTTCCTATCGATTTTCCACCGATTCTTGGTGATGAAGCACGACTCCAACAAATTTTATTCAATATCATTGGGAATGCAATTAAGTTCACAGAAAAAGGTAGGATAGAAGTTTCTTGTGAAATTGTCGATAAAATGGCAGTGATTTCCATCCGAGACACCGGGATCGGAATTCCTAAAGATAAGTTTTCTGACATCTTTCGTTCCTTTGAACAGGTCGATTCTTCCACAACACGTAAGTTTGGTGGGACTGGGCTTGGACTCGCCATTTCAAAACGTTTGGTTGAACTCCATGGAGGAAATATTTGGGTAGAATCCATTCCATCAGAAGGTTCTGTATTTTCTTTTTCACTGCCATTAGCAAGAGAAGGTGAGATCCCAATCGAAAAACCACCAATGAAAAAAACGGAGATGTGGTTTGGAGGAGACAATTTTGATTTTGAGCCAATAGAAGACACAGAGGAAGAATTTGAAGGTGAAAAACTAAAAGTCATTGTTGTGGATGATGAACCTATCAACCGTCAGGTGCTAAAAAATCATTTAACTCTGATTGGGTGTGATGTAAGTGAAGCTGCAAATGGTGTGGATGCGATTCGTCTCGTGAGAGACGAAGGACCATTCGAACTTATGATCCTAGATATTATGATGCCGGGGATGAGTGGATATGATGTTTGTGCTGTTTTACGAGAATCTTATTCTTTATACCAATTACCCATATTGTTTTTAACCGCAAAAAACCAAATTGCTGACATTATCGCTGCTTTGGAGGCAGGTGGAAATGATTACCTGGCAAAACCATTTGACAAACGTGAATTGATCTCTCGTGCTAAAAACCTGATTACCTTAAAAAAAGCAGTAGAAGAACAAAACAAATTCATCGCCATCCAAAACGAATTGGGTTTAGCACGAAAACTTCAGTATTCCATTCTACCTGAAGAAGCACCAAATGTAGTCGGAATCAAAACAGAATTTTATTATGAACCAATGGATAGCATAGGAGGAGATTTTTTTGATTTCCATGCGATCTCTGAAATAGAACTAGGAGTTCTCATCGCGGACGTATCAGGGCATGGAATCCCAGCTGCCCTAGTGTCAGCGATGTTAAAAATTGCATTTTCCACACAAGTGCGACTTGCGAAAGAACCTTCCCAACTTTTGAACCAAATCAATGCAACACTTCTAGGAAAGATGAAAGGTGCATTTGTGACAGCATCTTATATTTATATCAATTTGGAAACCAAACAAATGACCCATGCTCGTTGTGGACATCCCCCTCTTATCCTCAACCGAAAAGGTGAAAATAAAGCCAAACTCAGTATGCCACAAGGAAAACTAATCGGTTGGATTCCGGAACTTGATATTCAGGAAGACCACATCCCAATCCAATCTGGTGATCGTATTGTATTGTATACAGATGGAATTACAGAAGCAACCAATGCACAAAAAGAAATGATTGGCCAAGAAAATTGGGAAACGATGACTCACCGTTATAGTGGTTATCCACTCACAGAATCAAAACGATTGTTACTCGAAAAAATCAAAGAGTTTACTGGAAATAGAACCCCAGATGATGACGTTACACTCGTCATCTTAGAAATTGAATAAATTAAAATTCATCATCAGTTCTTGATGAAGATTGTAAGATAAGTTCCAGTTTTTTGATCGCTTCGTTGTAAGAGGATTTTTCTTCAATTCGTTGTCTTAAATAGTCATCAATTTGCGATTTTTTATCAATTGCCATGTCAATTTTTTCATCAGCACCGCGCACATAGGCATTGAGCAAAATAATATCTTCTGAATTTTTATATTTGGAGATTAACTCTCTTACAATGGAGGCACGCATATAGTGATCTTCATTCACAATTTTTTGCATCAATCGAGAAAGGGAAGAGGGAACGTCAATGGCAGGATAATGGCTTTGTTCGGCAAGTTTCCTTGTTAAGACTATATGCCCGTCAATAAAACCTCGAACCTTGTCAGCCACAATATCATCCATATCGTCTTCGGCATCAGTTAATACTGTATAAAATCCAGTAATGGAGCCACCGTTATGTGATGTTCCGGCTCGTTCGACAAGTTTTGCCATTTTGGTAAATACGCTGGACGCATATCCTTTTGTGACGACAGGTTCGCCGATCGATAATTCTCTTAGGGCTTCTGCATACCTAGTAAGGGAGTCCATATACAAATTGACTGACATTCCCTTTTCACGGAAATATTCTGCTGCCGAACAAGCGAGGTTTGCACAACTTACCTGTTCCATTTTGGAAGAATCAGAAGTTGCAACAAAAACAACTGATCTTGCCAATGCTTCTTTCCCTAGTTCTACGTGTAAAAATTCATTTACCTCGCGGCCCCTTTCTCCAATGAGAGCAACCACGTTTACATCTGCGTTCGTATAACGGGCGATCATTCCCAGTAAGCTGGATTTACCAACTCCAGAACCTGAAAAAATTCCAATCCGTTGTCCACGCCCAACAGTTAACATGCCATCAATGGCACGAACGCCTGTTTCTAAAATATCCGTAATTGGAGGACGATCCAGTGGGTTTAAAAACCTTGGTTCGGATGCTCTTTCTTCTTTTGTGATGAGAATCCCTTTGTTATCAATTGGTTTCCCAAGACCATTTAAAACTCGTCCTAAAAGTTCTGGACCTGCATTTAAAGTAATTTGTCTTCCAGAAGAAAATACAAAGGCATGAGGGAATATTTCTTGAGTGTCACCCAACGGCATTAAGGTGTAAAGATGGTCTTTAAATCCAACAAGGACACATGCCAAATACCCTTTGTCTGAGCCACGTTCGACTTCCAAAATTTCACCTACTTTGGAATCAGGTGGACCTTGGGAATAGATCACGTTCCCCACAACAGAAACAACGACCCCACTTTTGCGAATGGGTTCGATTTTTTCGACGACATTCAGGTACTTCGAAATGGCATCGATTTGTTCTGTGAATTTTTTTTCGATCATGGGGTCTTTTCACTCATCGAATCATGAGACATAATTAAATCAAGCGAATTGAGACCCCGAGATTCCCTTCTGAACTTTATCTACAGAGTTTGATTTGGTCGATATTGGAGATCAATTTGGGGGAGGGCAGTTTTTTCCCGAGTTTGACATTCCCACCTTCCGCAAGGCTTGCCGTTTCGTACGCCCATTTGCCAAAATTGGTTGGGATTGTAAAACAATCTGGGAAGGTTTTGGTTTCCGACAGTTCTTTACCTGTCCAAACGAGGATACGATCTGGTGTTCGAACGTACAATTTGTTTCCATCTTCTGCCCAGCGAATCCCATACAAAGGTAATGCGGTCCAGAAACTGAGAGGGAAAGACTGCACTGATTTGTCCGCAGTTTGCAGGATGGACAATTCGAATTCAGTGAATTCATCTTCTTTGGTTGGACTTGCTGTGATGAGAGCTACTAAATTTCCGTTGGGGGAGGGAGCCATTTGGAAAATAATTTTCCTCTCTGGAGTTGCCGGATACGAGAATGCACCACCTACTTCTGGGTAGATGGAAAGGGTTTGGTTAAGGGTTCCATACTCGTCATTTTTACCGTATAACACAAATAAAGTGTTCGATTTTGTATGGTAAAAAATTCCATCCCCGAGCGCCCAAGATGGCAAATCCCATTCCCTTATCACTTTTCCACCCGTAACGCCATTCGTTACTAATTTGATATGACTTTTGTAATCACGTTTGTCAGTGGTTCCATTGAGAGGGTTCCAAGAATCTTTCTCTTGGTAGGCGACTGTTAAGACCAGGTTCACATTCGGATCATTACTAGGTGAGATTTCTTCTGGCAATTGTGCATCACGCCAAATGAGTTGTGAACATCCAAAAACAGAAAGCAGGAGAAGAGGAAGGAGAGTTTTCATAGGAAATGAAGTTACGGTAAGATTTGTCTCTGTAAACAAAAAAGGGGACCTAGTGTCCCCTTTCAGTTAGAAAAGTGAATGGAAAGGAAATTATTTTCCTTTTTTCGCTTTTGCTTTTTCTTTATTCTTTTGGTCGATTTCTGCTCTATGAGTGTCACAAAGTCTGTAAAGAATTCCTGTTACCGGGTTTTTACGAGTTACTTTAGTACCACAAACGATGCATAGACCTTGTGCTCTTCTTCTTTTGTAAAGTTGTTGAACTCTCTCCGCTCCAGACGCTTTGTACTTGGAGATTTGAATTCTGAATCCTTTGAAAAGGTAATTCCCAATCGACTTCTCTGGGTCTTTTTTAAGATCATCCGCGATTTTGTCGATTTGTCCTGGGCCTACTTTTTGTGGTTCCATAGCTTTCTTTTTCCTTTAAATTAAATTTATATTTTTTTTGACGAAGGGAAACCCTTTGCCCTAACAAGAGTATCTCTCCACTTTCATAAAAATTCAAGATATTTTTTTTACCGAATAACAATTTTTTGATGTTTTGCGAAGTTTTTTTTCTAAAACGATTGATAGGTGATCATTCGCTTTTAAATAACTTAATCTGAATTGCTTTTGGAAAACTTGGACAAGTTTCTACACATAAACCACATCCTGTGCAACTAGATTGTGCAAAAACTGGCAAATTCCCTTTAAATTTAACGGTTTTTGCGATGGGGCAGGTAACAAAACAAGCATTACAGGTTGATTCCCCTGTTTTTTCATTGATACAAAATTCTTTTAAAAGTTTCGCCTTACCAAACTTTGGTGTCGTTTCGGACACTTCGTACGGTAATAATGCGTTTTCAGGACAGGCTGCGATACATGGCCAATCAGAACAAAGGTGGCAGGCTTTTGCATTTGGATCAAAATGTGGATAAGTTTTTTCAGAATCTGTTGCTGTAACAGGGAATAAGACGGCGTAAGGACAGGCAAAAATACATTCGTTACAACCCGTACAGAGAGAAAAAAAATCTTTTGTCGCTCCCGGAGGTAAAGAAAGAGTTTGGAACATCTTTGTCTTACGTTTCCGAACAAGAGTCGACTCACTCTTTTGTTTTGTTTTCTTTTTGATTGGTTTTGGATTGGATTTAGAAGTTTTTTTAGGGATTTGGTCTGTTTCTTCCTGCCAAACTTCTTTGATGGCTTCGGAAATTTCATCCGCTTTCGTAAAGGTAAACTGGAAAACGGATTTAAATCCTTCTCGGAAAAGATCCTTACGTTTCATTTAACTTGGAATTCTTTCGATTTGTGCCCCGAGTGACCTTAACCTTGTATCAATTGACTCAAATCCTCTGTCAATTTGTACGATGTTATGGATCTCACTTTGGCCTTCCGCACAAAGAGCAGCAATGATCATGGCCATTCCCGCTCGAATGTCTGGGCTTGCCACTCGTTGTCCATATAATCTGTTGGCTCCAATCACAATGGCTCTGTGTGGGTCACAGAGGATGATTTGGGCACCCATTGCGATGATATTATCCACAAAAAAGAGCCTGGATTCAAAGAGTTTTTCATGGATGAGAACGGTTCCCTTACACTGTGTGGCAGTCACTAAAGCAACTGACGTCATATCGGCTGGGAATCCAGGCCAAGGTGCATCATCAATTTTGGGAGTGGCACCGTGGTAATCAGGGATGATTTCCATTTTTTGGTCGGAAGGGACGAGGATACCAGTTTCTGTTGGTCGCACTTCAATCCCAAGCCGGGAATAGACCATTCGGATCATTCGAATGTCTTCTAAATTAACATCGGTAATATGGATTTCTCCACCTGTTACGGCAGCTAAACTGATAAAGGATCCAACTTCTAAATAATCTGACCCAATGCGGTGTTTTAAACCACCACTCGGAGAGGATAGAGAACTCACACCTGTAATTGTTAGGTGGTTTGTCCCAATCCCTTCGATTTTGGCGCCTGCCGCTTGTAAAAATCGGCAAAGTCCCTGTACATGTGGTTCGGAAGCAGCATTGCGAATGATAGTGGTTCCCTCTGCAAAAACTGCTGCCATCACTGCATTTTCTGTAGCGGTCACAGATGCCTCGTCTAGGAGGATGTCTTTTCCGAACAAACGATCAGCAGTGATCATATAACCATCTGGGAACACTTCAATTTTTGCACCGAGGGCTTCTAAAGCTAGGAGGTGGGTGTCCATACGACGGCGACCAATTTTGTCTCCGCCTGGTTTTGGTAAAAATACACGCCCGGTTCTTGCGAGGATGGGTCCTGCTAGAGTCACAGCTCCCCTCAGTTGGGAACAAAGTTCATATGGTAAATCCGATTTCACTGGATTTTTTTTCTGAAAGAGGTAAGATCCTTTGGTATCGAGGGAAGTAATTTCCACGCCAATGTGGCGGAGTACATCCATGAGTTTCTGGACATCGGCAATTTCGGGTAGGTTTTCTAGAATCACATCTCCTTCCCATAAGAGTAAAGCTCCTAGGAGGGGAAGTGCTTCGTTTTTATTCCCTTGGGGAACAATTGTCCCGTGGAGTGGATTTTTGCCGATAATTTTAAAGTAGGAAGAGCTCACCTTGCTTCCATTCGACACAACAGAGATATGAGGAAAAGTAATTTATGAATTTTATGGCACAAGTCGTTTGGATTTTTCCAAAATTTGATACAATCTACATCTTTTACATTTTTCTCATGGGCGTTGCAGCCTTTATTTACGTAAAGGTCATGAACTACTTACAAAACAAACAAACAAGTGTGGTAAACCACTGGGTCGAATTCCAAAGGTATGCCATTGCAAGAAAATGTAACCAAGTAGAACTCAATATCCTACATAGTTTTTATGACCATTTGAGTGAAGAGGAACGTGAGATTTACCTTCTCCCTGAAAACAGGAACAAACTCAAAAATGCATTGTATCGTTATTTTCTAAAATCCAATGCAAATACAACAGAGAAGGAAGTGAATCTTTTTGATAAACTTTTTCGTTCTGGTGTTGAATTCAAAAAAGAAATTTTATCCTTAAACGATTTAACCGTTGGCGAGGTTGCTGCCCTGGAAGCAGACGGACGAGAAGAACTTACCTATGTGATGCAAAAAACTTCCGACGAATTACTTTTATCCACCAAGGGATTGTCGAAAGACTTACTTGTTCCAGGAAAAGAAGCAAAATTATATGTATTCCGTCCTAGTAGCGGTGGTTATTTGTTAGATGGCAAGGTGATCAAAACAAATGAAAGTGGGGTGGTTTTTCACTTTAATGGTAAAATCGAAAGAAAAGGGGAATCCCATTTGATGTTAATGGACAAAATGTCGATTACCGTGTCTCCTTGGCCACCTCCTGAAGAAAAAAAAGATTTAGAGTTAGATAAACATAAATTATTACTCAGCGAAGAAAACATCGATAAACAATTGGAAGTCTTAAAACGCATTGCCAAAGACCAAAAAGAAAATAACGAAAAAAAATTCGAGATCAAAGAAACCGCAAAACCTTTTATCACACTTTCGGAACGATTGTCTGACCGAGGGATATTGTTTACCTTCCCTACAGGAATTTCTTCTGAAATTTGGAAACACCAAGATTTATGGGAAGTCAGTTTTAGTTTTGATAAAGGACCAACCTTCAATATCCGTGCAAAGATGATGCCCACCAAACAAAAGTCAGATATATACTTATTGCGATATGTAGATGCGGATGAAACCATGCGGAAGTCTTTGTATGAAGAAATCCGCAAACGTGGGGGAGTGAGAGAGGTTTTAACTTAATCTAAGATTATAAACTTTCAGGAAAGGCACCTTTGGAAGGTGTCTTCGATTCCTTTGTTAATAAAATCAAATCCACTTTTGGAATCTCTTTTCCAGAAGTGAGTTTCACTCCAAGTGCTTCCCAAGAACCAACCGTTAACGAAAAAGATAATAGATACTCTACGTTTTGAATTTCCGGTAATTGGATGAAGGGTGTTCCTCCGTGCAGTATAAGGAAACGTTTGTTTGGGAATTTTTTGGCAAGATTGACAAAATATAGAATCTCAGGTTCTGATGTGGAATCAAATATATAGGTAGTATATGTTTTTTGTTTTACATAACTCCCAAATGATTTTGCAGGAACAGATTGGATTTTTTTAGATTTCAAAACTTCTTTGAGTTTTGGGTTTTTAACAAAGGAAAGAGTTTGTTCTGGTAAAATTTGAGAAGTTTTTACGACTTTTGGGTAAGCACGGATCGAATCTTCATTGATTTCTTTTGCAAAAAAAAGTGACTTACTGAGTGTTGTGTAACGATCGTTCCTTTCTTTTTCCCAAGCCGTTAGGAATTCTTTTTGTTTTTGGTTTTCTTCGTATACTGTTGGTAAGATGGAATTAGCATCGTAGATACCTAGTTCCAATTTTTTGCGAATTTGTTTTTGGACAGCTTCTTTTAAGATGTCACGTTCTTTTCCTTCTTTGTCTACAAAGCGGAATTCTCCCTTTTTGTATGCATCCATCAATTGTGCTTTGAATTTTTTGGCTGTTTCTCCCCAACTAGTGAGTAAAACGATATTGGCACCGGCAAGGATTGTTAAAACACCTGGTCTATCTTTTTCATAGTTTTTTGAAATGGCATGCATCTCCATTGCGTCAGTGATGATGATCCCATCAAATTGAAGTGATTTTCGTAAAACATCTGTTAGAATTGTCTTGGAAAGTGTGGCGGGAAAATTAGGATCAATTTTGGGATACACAATATGAGCAGACATCACCGCTTCTGCCCCACCTTGGATGGATTGTTTGAATGGAACGAGTTCCAGTTTTTCCAAGTCCTCTAGGCTTTTATTGATGATTGGAAGTCCCAGATGGCTATCAACAGTAGTATCCCCATGGCCTGGAAAATGTTTGATCACAGGTAAACAACCACCGGCCCTTGCACCTTTTTCATACGCAACGGCAACTTCCGAAACTCGGTTTACATCCGATCCAAACGAACGAGTGTTAATAACTGGATTTAGTGGATTGTTATTAATATCTAAAACAGGTGCAAATAAAAAATTCAAACCTAAACTTCTAAGTTCATAGGAAGTGACAAAACCTACAATTTCTCCCCATTCCTTTTTCCCAGTTTGTCCCACAGCCATTGCACCTGGGTAATGTGTGATTCCATCTTGAACACGGAATACACGGCCTCCTTCTTGGTCTGTTGAGATGAGAAATGGTTGTAAGCCATTTTGTTTGCCCACGATTTGAAGATTTTCAGTGAGAGAAAGGATCTCTTCTTTTTTGCCTAAGTTTTTTCCAAAGAGGATGATTCCACCTGGTTTTGTTTGTTTGATTTCATCTAATGCAATTTGGTCAACAGTTTTGGAAGGGATGGCAATGTGGATGGTTTGGCCTACCAACTCTTCTTCCGACATGTTGTTTGTGATCGACCATGCTTTTTCATCCAACCATCGTTTCCGTTCGTTTGCTGCCAGTTCCGTGAGGTAAAAACCAAAACAATAAGAAGAGCCAAAAAATCCAAACAAAAGGAAAAGAGAAAAGGTGGTACGTAGAAGAACTTGGTTCATAGAGTATGATGGTACGTTTTACGATCCGCTTTTCTAAGACAACTACGAAAAATCTCTCATATGTCTTTGGTTTGGGTCGTCTGAGTATATAGTGGATGATTTTTATAAAAACATTAAACCCAGTTCTCAGTTCCAAAGTATCTTTGAAGAGGCTACCATCGCCAAAGTTCCTGATGACTGGTTTGTCCTCATCACAGACATTGTTGGCTCCACAAAGGCAATTGAGGAGGGGAGATATAAAGATGTGAACACAGCTGGTGGTCTTACGGCCATTGCGGTCGCCAATGTGTATGGGCATATGGACTTTCCATTTGTGTTTGGAGGTGATGGTGTCACATTTCTATTACCCATCAATTTATTATTCCCCATTCGTTCTGCCATTGCAGATACGATTTTACAAGTGAAGTCTGCTTTTGGACTTACGATGAGAGCTGGTATTGTTCCTGTACAAGAATTGTACCGAGCGGGAACCGAATTATTTTTAACTAAATTCAAAGCTTCTGATCATTACGTACAATGTTCCCTCTTTGGAACGGCACTTCCACTTGCGGAACAATGGATCAAAGAAGGCAAAGACGAATCCTATTTGGTCCGTGAAAATGAAAAAATCCTACCAGCCGACTTTACAGGTTTTACTTGTCGTTGGAAGGATGTCCCAAGTGAAAGAGGGGAAATTGTGTCTCTCATTGTCAAACCAAACCATTCCGATTTAGAAGTTTGTAAGAAGATCGTAATACGAGTGTTAAACTTTATCAAGTCGGAATATGGAGAAGAAAAGGAATACCATCCTCTAAGCCTTGGTCAAATCAAATTGGGAACTGGTGGAGAACTCAGGAAAGAGGCAATCGCAAGGACTGGCAAACACTCTGGATTTAAATTTACCCTTACCTTATTCAAAATTTGGATCGAAAGGACGGTGATGGCTATTGCCATAAAATGGAAATTACCATTCAAGTCAGGGCATTATTCCTTAGATCGATTAAAGGAATACCAGGTGATGAGTGCTGATTTTCGCAAATATGATGGCACTCTCAAAATGGTGATTGATGGGACCAAAAAACATCGGTTAGCATTAGAAACTTTTTTGTCACAATTAGAAGCGGAAGGTTTATTACAATACGGACTTTTTGTTTCGAATCGGTCACTCATGACCTGTGTCTTAAAAGTAGCATCCTCAGATGAAGTTCATTTTGTAGATGGGGCAGATGGCGGTTTTGCGATGGCCGCCAAATCCCTGAAGGAAAAACTAAAAGGGCATTGAGCCCCTTATTTTTTTTTCTGATGTGATTGTTCTCGTGTAACTTTACTCGTTTGATCCTATAGTGCTCATAATGATTACTGTTGCACACAGATCAACTTTTTCGTAGCAGAACAAATGGCTTCTTGGCTTGTGACACTTGTGTTGGATGCCATGGTCCAAGTTTGTCCATAAAGAAAAGAACTTGGAGTAGATGGACAGTTTTGATACGTAAAACCATTACAGTTGTGACGGTAAGTTAATCCATCACCCGTACACGCCGGTGTAAATCCAACCTGTGTTGCCGCTGTTAGGCTCGTTGTCATCCCCGTCCAGTACTGATCACCCACGGTTGAAAAAGACCGAGAGATACTTGTTGGATCAAATCCTGCTGAGCCATTGGCGATGAATAACCTAGAGTGTTCATCACTACAATTGGTATACCCTGAGTTATTACAACGGTAATAATGATAACCAGCAGTTAACACCCAGTTGGTTCCATTGGGAACTCTGTCATTTGTTACTCCTCCCGCGCTATCACTGACAATCAGTGCTTTATAAGTACCTGCTGGAACTCCACCTGGTTTGTTATTATTACATGTATCATCAGCACCAAACACACCTTGTGCGGTCATTTCCCCATTATAACTCGATGTGGTCACAAAGATTGCTTTCCCAGCAGGTTCATCGTCCTCGTTTGTGATGGAATGGTCACTTGGACTAGTTGCATTTTGGTAGTTTGTGTCGGTGTTTGCGACCATGGAGAGTTGGATGTCAAAATTTTGATTCCCATCCGAATAGGTATCATCAAGTCCCGCAACGGTGAAGGTTTGTTTTTTGGCAGAGCTTGCACAACCACTATCGGAAGCATTGCCAGGTTCTACTTCGCTATTCACAGGGAAGGTGATGGGAGAGGAAGTGATGGTCCCACATTCACCAGCAGATGCGGTTCCAGCAGAGTAGGATTTGCAACTGATATTGAGAACCACCGGTTGTGTTGGGTTATTCCCTCCTAAACAAACCGATACCGTTGCTGTATTGGTGGTTCCTTCCCGAGTGTTTCCCACGTGAGAGATATAAAAAGATTTTTCATCATCAGTTGTGGCTGCATAGACATCTATGGGATCATAGGAAAGACCACCCGTGGATAAGGCCGTTGTGACAGTCCAGTTTTGGGTGAGATCCACAAGGACATCATCCACATGTGTGAGGACAATTTGGTTTGTCCCGCCAGCTTCCATGAAATTATAGTTAGATGAGGATACAGTCACACTTCCCGGTACAGTCCCTTCTGTTGTGTCGGAACTTGTGAGGCCAATGTTGATGTCGGAACTTGGTGCGGCTTGGGAGATCATCCAAATATTCGTAGACCCTCCTTCCACGGCAGACAATCGGTTACCAGAAGTTCCATAGGAAGAACCTGAAAAATTACAAGGTTGCAGGAGGTGTGTCCCATCATTGTCGCAGGAACGAACACTAAACGTAGGTTCTGCGACCGTTGTATTGTAAGTGGCATCGGCAGAGGATGCGACAAAGGAAACGGTATAGTCCGCATTTCCTGTGTTTGCTGAGTCTGATTTCCCTTCGACTTGGAAGGTTTGGTATACATTCCAATCAGATGTCGTAAAACTGAGAGTCGGTGTGAGGATATTACATTTATTCCCACAATTGGAAGAAAAATTAAGTGTGACCGTATTTGTCGGTTTGGTGCGGAGTTTGATTTGGAATTGTGAGTATTTAGTTCCAAATCGATTACTTTCGTCTGTGGCAAACCGATTGATCGCTCCACCAGATGCTCCTGTGGTTCCAGAAGTAGAGTCAAATTTGACATAGGCGTAACCGGGAACACTTTGGTCACGGTTGTAAACCACAACGTTTCTTGGTTTGATTCCATTATAATCGGCGTCAGAACTACTTGTATTCGATACTTCCACAGTATACACTTTGATGCCGTCAATTTCCAAATCATCAACGGATGTGATCGTAACATCTTGGGGTGTGCACCAATTTCCGGTTCCTGGGCATGCACCAGTTGTGAATGTGAGTGTCTTTGGATTGGCTGTTCCTTCGCGGTTACTAGCGTTGACGGAATCAAACACTTCATTGATGGGAATGGTTACATTCGCAGTCGGTGCTGTACGGAGTTTTACTTGGAAGGTTCCGTTTGTTGCAGTTGCTGATGGGCCTGGTTCTTCCATCACTCGAGAGATATTGGAGACACGAACGCCAGGGCCTTCATCGTCATCAACGGCAACTGAAATATCACAGGCATCTTTTCCAGTGTAGGTTCCCGAAACTTCTTCACCACTTCCGTTTTTTTGCACCATGGTTCCAAGTGCAACTGTCATCGGATCTACCTTAGCACTTCTATCTGTGTCTTGTACCGCAGTAAACTTAAAACATTGCCTCTCTGCCACGCCATTTCCAGTAAACGTGAGTTTGGTGGGGATGGCAACATCGGGAGCAGGATAGGTTCTCAGTGATGTGATCCTAGTTCCATAATTCGAAGTGACTGATACAGGGATTTCCAAACTCCCACTAAACGGAGCATTGGGATAAATACAGGTTTGGAAGGAACGATATCCCCATGATGTCCCACCATCTGTATCCACATCGTCTAAACCATTTTCATTCACTGTGCTAAAGGTCGAGTTCACATCTCCATCTTCTGAAAGGGAAACAAGTTTTGTTGAAATGGTAACATCAGAGGAACAAGTAGTCGTCGGATTCCCGAATGTTCGTTCAAAACGTTCGCTAATACCAAATAAGAGATTATCTCCAGCAGTTGCGGCTCCACTACAACTCACTAGGAGTGATACTAAGAATAATGACAAGGAAGATGCCAGTCGATGTTTGGTGGAGTTCATGCTAAATTTCCCGTATACCAATCTTTTTTATAAAACAATATATCGATGCCTTTCCATTCATGGCAACGACAATCTCATCTTAGTGTAGAAAGAATGTACAAATAACGTACGTTAAACAATGTTTATTATAGAAGCAGAGATTTGTAAGGGTAATTCATTTGTTCCGTATTTTTACTAGTCATATGTGTCAAAGGTAGGTTAAATCGAAGGAAAGAGTTTGAAATTAATTTCCAATCATCTCTTAAAAGAATTATCAATTGATTTCTATTCTTGGTGCAAAAGATAGGGACAGTTCGTTCTATGTTTAGAAAATTATTGTTCACAGTTCTTTCGTTATCCTTTACCTATTGCCAGACGACCACCAAACCAGAATGGATGGAATCAGAGACCTTCCAAAGATTTTGTGGCTGTGTTCATATTGATGAATCAAAACCCAGTGAACATTTGGGAAGTTTACCTGTTGGTTCCCTCGATAAATTTGGAACTTCTGATTATTTAGAGAAATTATACAAGGGACTACGAAGTGATTTTGAACATACAGGTACACCTTTTGAAGAAGTGGGTGGAAGTTTGGTTGCCAAAGGTGTCGAACTCAAACGAATCGAAGACGATGAAAAAAGACTTCGTGAACTTCTCATCATCATTGACGGGGACGTTGCTTTCCCATCAGGAAAATCTACGTTAACACCCAAAGCAAAGGAACTCATCGCAAAAGTAGGAGACGCCATGGAAGCTTATCCAGAAACCAATTGCCGGATTGGTGGTCACACAGATAGTGTTGGGGCATTTTCCATGAATTTAAAACTCAGTAAAGAAAGATCTCAATCTGTAAAAAAAGAACTCAAACTTGTTCATAAAATCGCAGAAGAACGATTTAAAGAAGTGGATGGTTATGCTGATTTACATAAGATCGTAGATACAATGTTAGCTGAAAAGAAAAATCGTAGAACTGAAATTTACGTAGGGACAGTTCGCATTGTTTACTAAAAATCTAAATCGAAAAAAATGGCAATTGGTTCTCACTCTTGTATTGGTTATCCGTTTAGTATTTTTTGAGAATCAACTAACAGCTGAAGAAACAAGTAAGACAAACCCAATTGTTGAAGCAAAAAAGGATTCGATTACAACACCAGAAAAAACAAATCCAATTGTGGCTCCAAAAACCGAAACAACTTCGGTATCCGAACCACCCGGTACAAATCCACTCGTGAGTTTGGAACGGAGAGAAGACAACCAAACTCCCATGGAGATTTTTAACAAAGTATACGAACACCGATTGATGATTCGAAGTGGATTTGGTTTTGGAAAATTATCTCCAGCGATCCTGAATGAAACGGGACCTGCTTGGTTCCAAAATTCTTTATTTCGCCAAATCACAGAACCAGGTGCTCCACTTGCCATTCCCTATAAACCTGCAAAAGATTTAGGTGTTAACTCGCAGTTTTTTGACATTCGGTATGGTTATAAAAATAAATACGAAATCCAATATGCCGAAGATACTTCGTTAGGTGTCTACAGCCGTAACCTTCCTGCTTCTAATAATTTTATCTCCCCGAGGACAGATGCTTATTGGGCAAGTAGTTTTGAAGGGAACCGATTGCTCCGTTTTGAAGGAGTAAGCCAAAATTTACGTTTTTCCTACACACATCCTATCACCAAAATATTGATGGTTGGACCATCGATCAATTTCCATCGTTATACGGAACGAAACAATATTTCCTATGGTTCTTATTCGACAAGTCGTCCTGAAGCAAACGTACCCAATAAAACCACTTGGTCGATTGGTGGTGATGCCAATGCCGAATATTCAATGAAAGGAATATTGCCAGGTATCTATTCAAAATTAAAATTAAGAGATTGGTGGGAGATTCGAGGACGATTAGAACTTCTGGACAGGAAAGGGAATTTTTCTGTGTTAGGTTCTCAAATCATCCAAGAAGTATTCAATGATAATTCTTCTACTCTTTCCGCAGTGATTCCTGCGTATGGGGGAAGGGTCAGAGACAAAGGGACCATTCTCAATTTGGAAACTTCTTTCCAATATTGTCGTTTTTCCTTGGACATAGGTATGATCCGCCAAGATATCAAACGAACCTATGAAACCTATTTGGGAGACACGGTTGGTTCCGTGCCAAGAAGTGATTATTCTGCCAGAAGTGTTTATATTGGATTTTCGGAAATGTCAACATCCATCAAACATACGGTCACAGAATTTTATATCATGCCTGGTGTTTCCTTCTATTATGACGAAGATAAAATTTACTAGGAGTTTGTTTCTCCTTTCCAATTGGTTTTAGATTCCAAATTCGTTTGTTAAAAATGTTTGCATTTTCTTTGATTGAGACCAATCTAATCAGAGATGCCTTATTTCATAACAATTGTATCCCTTCTCCTACTATTCCAATGTGGGAATCCTTCCGATCCAGAGAAAGAAAAGAAAACGGGAGTTCCCACTGAAAACCAAACCAAGCGGATTCTTTATTTTGGAGATTCCTTAACGGCTGGTTATGGCCTTCTGAATTATGAAGATGCTTGGCCTCATGTTCTCACAAATCGAATCAATGCCGAAGGGTATTCGTACCAAATGACCAATGCGGGTGTGTCAGGTGATACAACGAGTGGTGGCCTCGGGAGATTGGAATGGGTGCTCGCAGAAAAACCATCCATCTTTGTTCTAGAATTAGGTGCAAACGATATGTTACGTGGCATAAGCCCAACTGTCACAAAGGAAAACTTACGAACCATGGTGAAACAAATTAAATCACAATACCCAAACACCAAAATACTGTTAGTTGGCATGATGGCAACGCCGAATATGGGGAAAAAATATGCTTCTGCTTTTAATACAATTTATCCTGAACTGGCAAAAGAAGAAAACATTCCACTTGTCCCTTTTATCTTAGAAAAAGTAGCAACCATTCGCAAACTCAACCAAAAGGATGGTATCCATCCTACAGAAGCCGGTCACAAACTCGTTGCCGATACAGTGTATCCTTATATCAAACCCCTTTTAGAAAAATAGGATCTCATTATATGCAAAGTCCCTTTTTGATACCACCCTTTGCCTTAGAATGTAAAACATTCGCAAAAACATCGTTTGGTGCTTCTTTTAATCATCCTTTTGTCTTGTCTTTGGCAGACGGATCACTCGATCCCAAACTCTTTCGTTTTTATCAAATCCAAGACGCAAAATATTTAGAAGCATTCTCTGATGCTTGCGCCATACTTTCTACAAAGGTAAAAGACCCTGATGATAAACTATGGTTTATCGATGCTGCAAGGATGGCACTTGTAGTGGAGGGGCAACTCCATCTAGGGTATGGTAAATCCTTAGGTTACGATGCAAAGACCATCGCGAATACAGAACCAACCCCAAACAATTTAGCATACCAGAACCATATGGTGGCAACGGCTTTACAAGGCACAATCCTCGAAGGGTTATGTGCTATCGCCCCATGCCCTTGGTTGTATGTGGAACTTGGGCAACACATATTGCGAGAAAAAGGTTCGATCCCGGATGACCATCCCTATGCATCTTGGCTTACGATGTATTCCGATCCTGGTTTTAATGAATACATGTCCAATTTACTGACAAGGCTACAGAAATACGCTGACCTATCTGATTCAGAGTCTAAAAACCGTGCAAAAGTAGCATTCCAACAAAGTTGCAATTATGAATGGATGTTTTGGGAGCAGGCGTGGACAAACCAAAACTGGCCATCTCGATAAGAATTTGTTAGGTGGTATTACCACCTGGAACCCTACCACTAAAATCAATTTCATTTCCATACCCAATTGGGATGGATTTCCATTCATGCTTTTTCGACTTTTTTCCTTGCCGATTTGATTAGGTTCCAAATGATGGTTTCACAAACCTTCTGCGGGAATAGCTCAGCGGTAGAGCATCTCCTTGCCAAGGAGAGGGTCGCGGGTTCAAGTCCCGTTTCCCGCTAATGAAGGTCTTCTTCTTTTTCTTTCCACTACACTCTCTTTTTTTACACTGGATATAATACGATGGAATTTACGGCTAAAAAAAATAACAACGCAACTTGTGACCTCAGCATTCAATTTAGCGCTGAAGAAGTCCGCACCGCCTACTCACAGGCTTACAAAAATGCAGCTGAAAAAGTAAAAATCCCTGGTTTCCGACCAGGAAAAGCTCCCCTGAATATGGTGGAAAAGGTCCTTGGTGACACCGTGATGGACGATGCCGCCAACATCATGTTAAACCAAGCAATGGCAGACCTCTTTGACAAATTGGAACACAAACCAATCCGTTTGCCACAATTCCAAATGGAAACGTTTGATAAAAATACTGGTGCAAAGGCAAAAGCCACTTACGATACAAAGCCGGAAGTCACCTTACCAAAGTTAAAGAAAATCAAAATCCAACCAAAAGAAATTAAAATTTCGGATGCTGACATCCAAAAAGAATTGGAAGGAATCCAAAAAAACATGGCTCGTAATTCTTTGAAAGAAGAAGGCGAACCGGTTGAGGCTTCTGACTTACTCGAAATCAATTATAAGTTTAAAGAAACGGGAAAAGAATACCCAGATGCCAACCAAACTGGAAAATTCCAAATGGGTGCTCCTCAAAACCCACCAGGTTTTGAGACCAATCTCCTTGGAATGAAGCTCAATGAAACAAAAGAGTTCACATTCACATACCCAGATGTATACCCTGCATCTCCTGAGTCTGCTGGAAAATCCATTATCTACACAGTAACAGTGACTGCGATTTACAAAGTAACTTACCCTGAAATCAATGATGATTTTGCTTCTGAAGTAGATGGTTCTGCCAACTTACAAGAGTTAAAAGAAAAAACAAAAAAACAACTCGTTGAGATTTTTGGAAATGCACTCACAAAACGTGCCACAGATGATGCTTACAACGAAATCATCAAAGAATCGAAATTCATCATCCCAGAATCCCTCATTTATGAAGAAACAGAAACTGTTTTCAAAAACTTCATGCGTGAATTTGGCCTTCCTGTCTCTTCTCTTTCCGACTATGCAAAACGCCTTGGAAAAGAAGAAAAAGAAGTAAGGGAATCTTTCTCGAAAGCTGCTGAAAAACGGATCCAAACTTACATTTTGAAGCAAAAAATCGCTGATGACTACAAAATTGTCATTTCTGACGAGGAAGTAGAGGCCGGTTACGAAAAAGAGGCGTCTGCCCAAGGAATTCCTGCCGAAACTCTCAAAAAAGAAGTCCAAAAACAGAAGGCGGAAACCTACTACCGTGACAAATTCCTGTTTGATAAAATCGACGAGTTTGTTTACGCTGAGGTAGAGAAAAAATCGCCAAAAGCAATTTCAACGGAAGAAGCTGAGAAAATTCTTAGCGGGAAAGAAGAGTAAACTATGTCCACACTGATGCCTTATGTCATTGAACAAACAAGCCGTGGCGAACGCCAATACGACATTTTTTCACGGTTATTAAAAGATCGGATCATATTTTTAGGTTCTGCCATCGACGAAACCTATGCGAATGTGATTTCTGCTCAACTTTTGTTTTTAGAAGCGGAAAACCCAGACAGAGATATTTATCTCTACATCAATAGCCCTGGTGGGTATGTGAGTTCTGGTCTTGCGATTTATGACACTATGCAGCTCATCAAACCAGAAGTGAGAACACTGTGCATTGGACAGGCTTCATCTATGGCTGCACTTTTACTCGCTGGTGGAGCCAAAGGAAAACGTTCTGCCCTTCCGAATTCACGTATTATGTTACACCAACCTTATGGTGGAGCAGGTGGACAAGCTTCTGATATTGAAATTTCAGCGAAAGAAATCATCAAGATCAAAGACAAACTCATCGATCTTTATGGTAAACACACAGGAAAGTCTGCTGACCAAATCCGCAAAGACACCGAAAGAAATTTCTTTATGAGTGCAGATGAAGCCAAAGAATACGGCATCATCGACAACGTGATCCAAGAACGCAAACAAATGCCACAAGCCTAAGGGGGCGTCTCCATGACCAAACGTGCAAGCCAAACGGGTAATTCCAGAGAAAAATTACATTGTTCTTTCTGCGGAAAGGCCCAAGACGAAGTAAGAAGGCTTGTCGCAGGTCCTGGTGTTTATATCTGCGATGAATGTATTTCCTTATGTAACGAAATCATCGCCGAAGAACCACAATCAGGTGAAAAAACCGCAATTGTGGGTGACATCCCAAAACCAACCGAAATCAAAAAAATCTTAGACCAGTATGTGATTGGGCAAGAACAGGCAAAAAAAGCTTTGTCTGTTGCCGTTTACAATCACTACAAACGAATCTTCCATAACGAACGTAAGGCGGGAGACGTGGAATTGGAAAAATCCAATATCATGCTCATTGGACCAACGGGTTCTGGAAAAACCTTACTTGCACAAACACTCGCTCGGATTCTAAAAGTTCCTTTTGCGATTGTGGATGCAACTGCCCTAACAGAGGCAGGGTATGTGGGAGAAGATGTGGAAAACATCATCCTCAAACTCATCCAAAATGCTGACAATGATGTGAAACGTGCTGAGATGGGAATCATCTACATTGACGAAATTGATAAAATTTCTCGTAAATCTGACTCTGCTTCCATCACTCGTGATGTGAGTGGTGAAGGGGTACAACAAGCTCTTCTCAAAATCATTGAAGGAACTGTTGCAAATGTGCCACCGCAAGGCGGACGTAAACACCCTCACCAGGAATACATCCCAGTCGAAACCAAAAACATCCTCTTCATCTGTGGGGGAGCTTTTGTGGGTCTCACTGACATCATTAAACAACGAGTAGGTGTCAAATCCATTGGTTTCCATTCCAACGAAGTGGTAAACGACAAAGGAAGGAAAATCGAAGAAGGGGAATCGGTTGTGCACCATGTAATCCCTGATGATTTGATGAAATTTGGTCTGATCCCAGAATTCATAGGACGACTTCCTATCATTGCAACTCTAGATGAGTTAACAATCGATAGTTTGAAATCTATTTTTACAGAACCAAAAAATTCCCTTCTCAAACAATACCAAAAGATGTTTGATATCGAGAATGTAAAACTCAAGTTCACAGAATCTGCAATTGAAGCCATTGCCCAAACTGCAATCAAACGGGAAAGTGGAGCTCGCGGATTACGTGCCATCGTAGAAGAGATCATGATGGAACTCATGTTCCAAATTCCTTCTAGAAAGGATGTTTTGGAAGTGGTTGTCACTGACGATACCGTTCTCAAAAAAGAAGAACCGATTACGATTTTAAAAGGTGATATTGAAAAGATCGCATAATCTCTGTTTTTTGATGCAATCAAAAGTTTCCCTTTTGGTTCTATATTTGTCGTTTGGATCCACAAAAGTTTTGGCAGTTTCCAAGGGAAACTCTATCCATCCAATGGACTTGTGGTATTAACAAACAAGGGTGTGGTTGTGATCGACACTCCTTGGACCGAACCACAAACAGAAGAACTCATCCAAAGTATCCAGACAAAGTTTCAAAAACAAATTGTATTCCTTATTGTGACCCAAGCACATGACGACCGTATGGCGGGTGTTCCCAATTTTTTAAAACGAAACATCCCTGTCTTTAGCACGACAGAAGTGGTTGTGTCTGGACACGGGAATTGGGGGAAACTAGACTTACTCCGTCATACAATCCGGTTACTTATTTCGCCGAACCACTAAAATCGAAAGTTTTTCCATCGGGTTTGTGAGGTTTCGTTCCCGTCCAAGGGCACTCATTTTTTTCGCAATGGCGAGTAACATTTGTCTCGAAGAACTGGGCCTCAGGTCTAGTAAGTAGTCCACAAATTCTTCCATGATTTCAAATGATGTGAGACCAAACTGAGTGAGAGTTCTATCACTGGCCCAAACCAAATAATCTCCAACTTCGATCCCATCTGCCATCGAGACGGGATGTTTATGATTGGGATACCAATGGTCATCTCCACTTCCTTCAATCACTTGGATGCCATGATCAGAAAATTGGAAGATCGGCATATCCATGTAGTGTAAAAAAGACATTTTATCATCTTTGTTTTGGATCACAAAGGCAGAGAGTTTTAATTTTAGGAAAGCAAATTGGTGGAGGGCAAATTTTAGTTTTTCCAGTAATTCTTCCGTTGAGAAAAGCCCATCCCCAAAAGAGGATACGATCCCATGGATGAATATTTTTTCAGAGGATTCTAAAATCCCAGGTTCCATGTGGCCCGCAATGATTCCAAAAAGTCCATCTTTGGCGCGTACGATACGAATGTAATCAGCTCCCGCATAACGCATCACTGATGGGAATACTGCTACATCAAAACCAGGTGAATTTGGGATTTTGATATCAGGAATTTGTTTGTTTAAGGAAGTTGCTTGGATTGTCTTCCAATCAAATTTGTTTTCAAATTGTTCCTCTCCAAGTCCTTCTTCTCCTTGTAATAGGGTGAACATGACCGATTTATAAATTTTATACTCATCAGAGTTTCGATTTAAGTTACGTATGTCTTTAGGTATTTTGTTTTCACTATCTTGGATATGGAAAATGATATGGAGGATGTATTGGTATAAAAATCCAAGAAAATAATATACGATAAAACTAATGCACAACGCCAAAAGAAAAGAACTATAAATCCCAACTAAATTGAAGTTAAGAGCATTTTCACCTTTTGGATTTTGCCAATGTGTGAATGTGAATTCAGCAAATAAAAAATGAATGAAAAAAAATAAAAAACTTATGATGCCAAGTAAAATGGGAAGTTTAACGCGGTAACTCATTTTGAATCAGTGGCTTCCAATACTCTCATTAAAATAGCAGATAAAAAGAATAAAAAACTAAGTGGTAAGAGTAACATGAGCATCGAAAAAACATCGGGACCTGGTGATAATACCGCAGAAACAACTGCAATGATAAGCACCGCTTCCCTCCATCGGGAAATCAGAAACCTTGAAGATAGGATTCCGATACGACCGAGTAAAATCAGAACGATTGGTAATTGGAATGATGCTCCAAAGACTAGGTGTAAGTTAAAAAACAAATCATAATACTCATCGATGGGAAGGTAGGGATCCACTCCATCTGGCCTTAAGACCACAAGGAAAACTCGCAAAAAATTTTCGAAGACAGTAAACCAACAAAGAGCAAGACCAGACCAGAAGAGTAAGGTAGAAAAGAGGATGATGAACTTTCCCCATTTTTCTGTCTTGGGGTTTACCGCGGGAGCAATGAACCCCCATAGGATGTAGAGTAAAAAAGGAAGGGAGACTAGAACCGACAAAATAAAGGACGTTTTCAAATAAATAAGAAACGGAGCCATGAGTTGGATCTGGAAAAAATGGGCATCAGGCCCAAGCACCGATTTGTAAGGTTGGATGAGAATACTATGGATCTCACTTCCAAAGTACAAAGTTCCTATCATAAAAACAGAAACAACTAAGATTGAATAAATGAGTCTTTGCCGGAGTTCTTCTAAGTGGTCACCCAGGGACATATATTTTTCCCTGGTTTCCGAATCTTCCGGCAGTGGCAGTGCGGTTCTTTTTTTGTCAGCCAATGGTGGGATTAAGCTTTTTTCTTTTTAGTGGCTTTTGTGTTGGGCTGTGACGTCTGTTTTGGTTCTTCCACAGGAAAACTCGTTTGGGTAGGTTCCTCGTCTTGGCCAGTGAGTGATTTTCTAAATTCCTTGATCCCAGAACCCAAGTCCTTGGCAAGGCTTGGCAATCGTTTTCCACCAAAAAAAAGTAAGGCTAAAAAAACGATGAGTGCAATCTCCCATGGTCCTAAATTAAAAAAAGCAATAGGTGCTTGAAAAGAAAACGGATTGGATGGCATATTTCCCTCTTAAGGCAAGAGTTATGCAAACGAATCTGGAAGCAAGCGGAATGATAGAATTCTTTAAGGTCTTGCCAAACCTATTTTCTGGGGGAGTGTATCTCACTGATCCCAAATCGGGCCAAATTTTATTTTCCAATGATTTTTTTAAGGACAATTTAGGATGTAAAAAACCCGGCAAAGATTGTTTGGAATCTGATTTACTTGCTTGGGTATTTAAGGATGACAAAGAAGCATTTTTAGAACAGATCCTATCTCCAAACAAACGAAATGATCGCGAACAAATTGTAGGAGATTACCGGTTTCAGATGCCGAATGAAACGCTTGTTCGCTGGTTCCAGTTTGAAAAAAGAAAAGTGAACATTCCCGGAATGGATTCAGTTCTAGATCTTGTGTTTGTGAGAGATGTCACAAATGAAAAAACAAATGAAATCAATATCGTAGAACAAATCCAATTTTTCCTAGGCCTTTTTGAAAACGCATCCGTGGGTATGGCCTTACAAGACTGGGAAGGAGGTTATTTCCGCATCAATCCAAGGTTCACAGAAATCACAGGGTATAGTTTTCAAAACCTAACAGATCTTAATATTCGAAGGATCAAAGGGGAACCCATTTCGGATGAAGAAATGGAATACTTTAGTTTTTTCAAGGAAGGTGTAGAAGAATCTCGGCTCACACGAAAGGATGGCCGACGAATCAATGTTTACCGACGAATTAGTGCCTTCCGAAATTCACAAGGAAAACCAGACTTTTATTATGTATTTTTGGATGATGTTACAGAAAAAAAACAATTAGAATCATATCAGTTACACTCTCAAAAAATGGAAACCATCGGAAGCCTTGCTACCAATATAGCACATGACCTCAATAATTACTTACAACCAATCCATGTCTTTTCCCAACTCGGAAAAGAACAAATTACTTTAGGAAAATTTGACCAAAACCAAATTTTAGATTATTTGGAAAAAATTCGAATGGGAGCGGATAATGCTCGTTCAATGATCCATCGGATCATTCATTATTCTAAAACAAAAAACGAACATTCTGTTTCCAAAATTGATATATCATCAGTTATAGAGTCCACCATTCCATTACTTGTTGCCGGATTACCTAAAAACGTAGAGGCACAGTTCGATTTTTACAAATCACCATTGATTACGAAAGTCGATGTTGTTCAGTTTTCTAAAATTCTATGTGAATTAACTTCTGGTGGTATTTTTGTATGGGATGACAGGAAACGTGGACTCGTCCAAATCCAAACACAACCCATGGATGAAGTAAGGTTACTGATCTCCTTGGAATTTACAGGATTGTCCTTACCCAGTTTATCGGAATTAACCACCTTGGATTTGGTAAATTTTCGTGATGAGGATTTCCAATGGACGGGAATCCATTTAATCAATCGTTATGTGAAGAATTGGGGAGGTGAGTTTTATTTAGACAAACCGGATCCCATGACTTTAAAAGTATTTATTTACTTACCATTAGAAGAGTCAATTCCACTCCACAATCCATACAAGATGAATTCTGAAACAAAACCTAAAGATGTTTGGTCTGAAATCTCGAAGAAAAAAATTTGGATCGTGGAAGATGACGAAGCTGCCAGTGAAACCATTTCCTTTGTTTTATCTCAAAAACAAATCAATCCAAAAGTTTTTTCCACTTCTACCTCAGCGATCCAATATTTGAATGAGGAAATTCCTGATTTTGTTTTATCTGATTACCGATTACGAGAAATGAGTGGCCTAGTAATGATTCGTAAAATCAAACAAGTATCACCTGGTGTTTCTGCAGTTTTATATACAGGAAATATGGATGGATTGGATGCAGAGGAACTTTCTAAAGAAGGGATATTGGTTCGGTCCAAACCAATATCCGTTGATGAATTATACGAATCGATTTTGTTATCTTTTGGATTTCTTTGATTTTTTAACTTCTTCGGCTCCTGTTGTGTCTTTGATGAATTGGATCATTTCCTTTTCAATCAGTGTTTTATCGGATTTTACATATTTAGAAAGTAAGACATGAGCCCCATCCTCGATTTTTAATAATCGGTTTTTAGGATTGGCATTAGGTCCTTTTTGGATTTTGTCGAATACATCTAACATTGCTTTTATGGAAGCAACAAAATCATGTTCCCTTTCGGATTTATAATAATACATTAAAAGAGTAGGTGTGCTAACCTTCGGGTAAGGATTTTCTTTATCCATAAATCGTTTTAGATCCAGAATGTTTTGGATGGCACCATAATATTGGTCCAAATACCAATACTTAGCGGATTCATCTTTTGGATCAGTTTTTGAAATTCGAATTTCTCCTTTGATAGCATCGATGAAAGATTTTCCCCAATAAAATCGAAAGATGTGAGCAGTGGGATCATCAAAATCATAAAAAGGAGACGCAAGGATCAAACTATCTACTAAGTCTGGGTGTTTTGCAGCCAAGTAAGTTGCAATATTTCCACCCATACTTGTTCCAATAACGACCGTTTTGTGACCTAATTCTTTTGAATAAATCAAACTATCTTCTGCGTCTTGTAAGTATTTTTGGAATGGAGTATGGAGGTGGTCTTCAATATTGGTTCCATGACCAGGCAGGCGTACGTAATAAGTATTGGCACCAAAGTATTCACTGAGTTTGTTTGTGACTTCTTCCCCTTCACCTCGGCTTGCACCAAATCCATGTAGGTATAAAATTGTTATGGGTGTAGGTTCTTCTGAAACTCGGATTAGATATTCTTCATTATTGGGTTTTGTATTTTCTTTTTTACTGATCTCGAGTTCGTTTTGGTAAAAGCTTTCGAAATTTTCGAATTTTCGAGTGGAATCATAATTGTATTCACCAGTAGACCAATTGTAAGTGGATACTAGAAAGGAAGAAAGAATGAGAGTGATTGCGGTCACCCATTTGATTATTAATCTCATCGAGGTTCTCTTGTTACGAAAGGTAAATACTACAAATTTAGGAATTCTGTTTCTAATTCAAGTCAATTTGTTCATTTTCTGTCACAAAACGAATGGAGAACATTCTTTCTGGACTCCCATTGTGCCTGATGTAGCAAAAACAACGGCTGTTTATGGTACCATCCAAAATCCAACTGATTCTGAAATTTCAATCCTTTCTGTTTCTAGTAACCAATACAAAACTGTTGAATTCCATACGATGTCAATGGAGAATGAAGGGATCATGAGGATGAGAAAACTAGACTATCCGATCTTCATGAAACCAAATGAATCAATTGAACTTACACGAAATGGCACACATCTTATGTTATATGAGAAAGAAAATTCAAGTGGGGAGCTTTTGATTCAAATTCATTTTTCAAATGGTTTGGTTAAAAAACACATTGTGGAGAAAAAATCGTTATGAAAAATATTTTAACTCTTAGTTTTACTATATTCCTTTTTTTTAATATTCTCTATTGTGGGTCGGCAATTGAGCTCACAGAACTTCCCATAGGTGGAAACATAGAGGCCATGGACAAAACGGGAACAAAAGTGAATTTTAAAAATTTCCAAGAACCTGTTTTATTAGTTTTTTTTGGTTATACATACTGTCCTGATTTTTGTCCGAATACTCTGGCAAAAATCAAATCTGCGACTGATCATTTTTCTGAACTGGAAAAGAAAAATTTCCGTGTTGTATTTGTTTCAATTGATCCAGAAAGAGATTCTACAGAAACCGCCACTAAGTATGTTCAGTTTTATATTCCAAATTCAATTGGGTATAGTTTTGATCAGAGCACAACCAATCGATTGTTAAAACAATATGCGGCTTATGTGGAAAAAACAAAAGATGGATTGGCTTTTGATCATTCGACGTATCTTTATGTTTTAGATTCCCAAAGGAAAACTCGAAAACTCATCAAGTCAACCGATGGGAAAGAGGTAATATCCAAAACTATTTTGGCTTTAAGCAGCAATTCCGTTCAATCGAAGTAATGCTTGGATGTCTGGATCTTTTCCATAAAAATCACGGAAAAGATTCATGGCATTTGCTGAACCACCTTTTTCCAAAACAGTTTTTCTGAAATGGGAAGCGTGTTCCAAATCAAACACACCTTTATCTACAAATGAATAAAATGCATTGGCTGACAAAAGTTCCGCCCATTTATAGGAATAATAACCAGCAGCATAACCACCAGCAAAGATATGAGTGAACGAGTTTTGGAATTTATTATAGGAAGGAGGAACTAGAACAGCAATTTCCTTTCTAACTTGGTTTAAAATTTCTTGTACTTTGGCCTCAGTTGGTTTTTCTTTATGTACCAACATATCAAATTTTGCAAATTCGATTTGTCTCACAACTCCCATAGCCGACATAAAATTTTTTGCTTTTACCATTGTCTCTATATAAGAGTTGGGAATCGGTTCTTTTGTTTGGTAATGTTTCGCAAAAAGTTGTAAAACCTTTGGCTCATATACAAAGTTTTCAAGAAATTGAGATGGAAACTCTACCGCATCCCATTCCACACCATTCACTCCGCTCACAAATGCTTCATTCACTTTTGAGAGTAGATGATGCAGGGCATGGCCTAATTCATGAAACAATGTAACAACATCACTCGGTCTGAGTAAACTAGGTTGTGTAGCTGTGGCTTTTGGAAAACTTGCAACTACAAAGGCAATGGGAAGTTCTGTTTTGCCAGATTCGTCTTGGAAATGTGGTTTCCAGTTGTGCATCCATGCCCCACCTTTTTTTTCACTTCTCACTTCCAAGTCTAAATATAACCTGGAACGAGTTTCCCCTTCCACAACTAAGTCATAACAAAGGACAGATGGTTCCCATACATTCGTTTTTACTTCTTGGAACCTAACTCCAAGTAGTTGTTCCAAAAATTGGAAGGTACCTTGGATGACGGTTTCTTTTTCCAAAAATGGTCTATAAATTTCTTCGTCGTATGAAAAGGATTCTTTTTTCAATTTTTCAGCATAGTATGTGAGATCCCAAGGTTCAATTTGAGTTTCTCCCATTTTTTTTGCGAAAGTTTTGATCTCGGCATATTCCTTTTCCGCAATGGGTTTTGCTTTTTCCGCTAAGTGGTCGAGAAATGTTATCACTTCTTCTGGAGTATTGGCAACCTTTGTTGCCAAACTCAAATGTGCATAGGTTTCAAAACCAAGAAGTTTTGCTTCTTTGTCTCTAAGGTTTAAAATTTTTTCTATGAGTGCACCATTTTCCGGAGCCCTTGTGCAATATGCGTCATAAAGTTCTTTTCTGATTTTTCTGTTTTCGCCATAAGTCATATAAGCAATGTAAGATGGAAAATGAAGTGTGAATTTGTAAGTTCCGTCTTCTTGTTTGGCTGAAACTTTGTCACTTTCCGGAATTCCTTTTACATCTTCCTCATTCAAAAAAAGAGCAAAGGCATTCGTTGCGTTAAGTACATTTTGAGAAAATTGATTGGTAAGGTCTGATAATTGGATGCGGATATTTTTCAGTTCTTCCTTTGTACTTGGATTGAGTCCAACTCCTGACAATTGGAAATCTCGAATTTCATTTTCTAAAACTTTTGATTGTTCTTCGTTGAGAGATTGATCATTCTTCTGGATATTGAGTAGAGCCGCATAAATTTCTTCATTTTGTCCTAAGTCTGTAAAATATTCACTTAGTTTAGGCAACAATCGACTGTAGATTGTTTGGCTTTCATCATTATTTTTTACGGAGTTGATGTGAGATACTTCTGTAACCAAATCTCCAAGTTCTGTTTGTATCCTTTGGTATGGTTTCAAAAAATTTTGAAACGAGATGGGACTTTTTTTGAGAAGAGATTGGATGAATTCTTTGTTCGACTCCATTTTCTTTAAAATGGTCGATTCTTTTTGTAATAAATTGTCGGAATGAAATTCTGGAAACATCTGCACCTCTTAGGAATTAGACTCGATTTCGAATGCTTATCAACCAATTTGGAGTTAAGGGGAAAGTCTGCTAGTGGAAAAAAGGAAAATTGTTTTCTTTGATGGAGTGTGCCATCTTTGTATGGGTTCGGTTCAATTTTTATTAAAACACAACAAAACAGAATCTCTCTCCTTTTCTGCAATTGGGTCCAAAACTTTTCTAGAACTCATTCCCGAACCTGTGAGAAATTCTCTCCCTGATAGCATTTTGTATTGGAAAGAAGGTACATTGTACCAAGAATCAGATGCCATCCTTGGTATCACAAAAGAATTAACTTTGCCATGGCGATTGGGAGTTTTCTTTTGGATGGTGCCAAGATCACTCCGCAATTTGTTGTATCGTTTGATCGCCAAACACCGGTACCAGTGGTTTGGCAAAGCAGAAACATGTATGGTACCAAAACCAGAATTGAAACAAAGGTTTTTAGACTAAGGTTCTTTTTTCACAAGTACTAGTTTTAAGGTTTTGTTCCGATCATACGCATAAATGGAGATGGGTTCTCCCACTTGTTTCATTTTGAATCCCATGGAATCAAAAAGAATTCGATCTGATTCGGTCATAAGGATGGTTCCACTTACATTCGTTAGTTCATTCCAATCAATTTCCTTTATGGGTCTATGAAAATAAAAGGCAAAACTGGGGATTCCAAGTCCACCATACGAATATAAGGTTTCATTTGTTTCGATTCGATTTTTGATTGTTTCAGCTAATACTTTTGTTTCTGTTCTCATATTATGGAATTTTGGTAACACAAATAATCCAATAAAAAGGATCATCAGAATCGAAGTTGTTAAATACAATCTGTATAAATAAATCTGATTGTGTTTTTTTGATAATTGTTCAGCAAGTAAGATGGAAAGGATTGGATAAGCAGACAGAGGATAGGAAGGGAGTTTACTCGATAGAAACTCATAAAAGATCCAAGAGAACACTAGACCAATCATTAAAAAAGAGCGAGGAGAGAGTGGTAAAAGGATCCCATTTCGAAAGGAAGAAAAAATAGAATCTTTGATTTCCTTTGCGTTCAAATGAGACACAAATCGCCAAAACATTTCTTTTAAAAAAGAAAGATAAACCCTTGTCCATGGGAAAAGTGTTATCACAAATAACACCAAATAGGTGCCAGGTGGTCCAGATTGTCCAAAGACTGGATTTGTGACCCTACGTAAGATGTACCAATCGACCATCCATCGTATGAGAACCCCTCCATCTTTTTGCCATGAGAAATACCCCCAAAGTAAAATGGGAACCAAGGCCATGGGTAATCCGAACCAGGGATGGAGTTTCCAAATGATGGGTCTTGTTTTAGCAAAAAAGAGTAAAAGAAAACAAGTCCCCCCTAAAAAGATTAGGATAGGTGGTCCTTTGATGAGAACACCGATACTCACAGAACACCAGAATAGGAAAGCGTAGATCCATTTTGTTGTCCTAATAAAATGATGAAGGTTTACAAATCCCAACATTCCAAACAAAACCAATAAGGAATCTACAAGTGCGATTTTTCCGTTGAGTGGAAAATAAAGCGAAAAACTTAGAATACTAAATGCATATAAAGCTGTTCTACTATTAAACATAACATATGCTAAATGGTATGTTAGAGCAGCGGTTCCTAGAATACAAATTGTGGGAAACAACCTTAGAACAAACTCACTCGTCCCAAATGTTTGGAAGAAAAAGGATGTGATCCAAAAATGAAGAGGTGGTTTTCTGTGAGGTTCTGAATAGGGGAACTCCATGTTGAGATAATCTCCAGTTTCCGCCATGGTACTCGCAAAACCTGCATAGGCTGCTTCATCTTGGTCAATCAGAGGGGAACAATTCCCCCAGAACAAATACACGGAGAGGGCTAAAAATAAGAGGAAAAATGTTCGTTTTGGTGTGAAAAATTGCACATTCCCAGAAGGAAAACCCTCTCACCCTTGTCAAAACCAAATTTCAGATACAGTCTTTGTATCCATTTTGTAACATAACTGGAATCAAATTGGAAAATAGATTTTGTAGACTTTTTTTATGTTACTGCACATCCCAGGTCCTGTCCTTGACATAGAAGCGAAAGTCACAAGGCCTTCCCTTTGGAAGTACCGTTACACATTATTTGCGATGGCAATGATAGGGATTCTCGTATTCTACCAACTTGCAGTGGTACTACTCCTTCGAAAATCTTCCGAACATTCCGATTCACCATTTTCTGGATCTAAGATCATAAACCCATACTCCCATTGGAATGGAAATAAAGGTGAAAAAATTTCCCTACACACACATTCAGATGAAGTATGGTTCACTCCTGAAAGGCATACGATTCACGAAATCAAAACTGAATATGCGAAGGAAGGTTTTTCCAATATCGCAGTCACTGATTATGGACAGGTTTCGAATGCAGAAGATCCATCTTATATCCGAGGAATGGAATGGGGTCAGAATGTGAAAAAACGTCATATTTTGGCAATTGGGATTCAAAAAGCATTTTATGATTATTTCCCAATCTATGCATCTAGAGAGAACTTAAATTGGGTAATGGATCGTATGAAAAAGTTAGGTGGGTATGTAATCTTACCACATCCCAAACTATTTGATTCGTATTCCAAGGAAGAGATGTCTGCTTTAGATGGATTCCAAGCGGTAGAAGTATACTCTCCGTTTGGCGATGATGCAAAAATATTAGATACTCTTCTCAGTTCAGGTAAAAATGTTCATTGTATGGCAAGTGACGATTTGCATTATTTTCCAGAATCAGTTATACAAAAATTTGACCAACCATTTTGGAAAAACTGGATCCAAACATTAGGTGGACAACGAGGAAGAAAAGGGGAGAGTTTTTTACGTTACATTGTCACAAATGACGGTGTTAAAGACCAAACCTCTGTTATACAAGCATTACAAACAGGATCTTTTTATTGTGTGAAAAAATTCTTCCAAGGTGCACTTGATCCAATGGTCCCACAAATCCAAGTGAATGATAAAAACCAAATCCAGGTGACTTCGAAGGAACGGTATTTGGAAATTCGTTTCATTGGCCAAAAGGGAGACATTTTACAAGTAAGTCCTGATACGAGTTCTGCCACCTACCAAATGATGGAATCGGATCCTTATGTCCGTGTGGAACTCATTGCACTCACAGGTTCGATCCTTTCGAATGCAATGTTTAGAACGAATTAAAACAAACTGATTTTAGGTTTTAAGAACTTTATCCCTTGGTAAAAATCCACTGATTGTTTCAAGAATCCTACCATAGGATTGGAATCTACAAAATCAAAGATTCCGTTCCTTGGTTTTAGTGTTCTTTATTTCCTTATTTAAAAGTTAGATTTTGAGCGGATCCATCAAAAGCATCTAGATATGTTTTTGATGTTTCTTCATATTGTTTCACAACGCCCAAGCTTGCTTGGCCAGAAATACTGGCTCCAGCTGCTACATACGTTCGATTAAATGCTTCATCAACAGACATAAAATCGGAACCACCAACAGTTGGACTTGGATAATCGGCAGGAACTTGGTCTGCATTCAATTGGTCAGTTACATACCCATTGATATTAAAGATACCATAAGATAATTTCGCACCTGGAAAAGATAGGTTACAAATTGTTTCATAACGTGACGCATTGGTTGTGAAACTCGCTTTTGCAGTTGTTTGGAAAGGTGAATCAAATTTTTGCATATATGCTAAAACATAATAAATTTGATCACTGCCACCACATGCCGATTTTAATTGGTCGAGTGCCGTTGTATTCGATGGATTGATTTCCTTTAATTTGGTAAAACTCAGTCGCACAACAGAACGAAAACAAAGTTGCCTTCCAGAATCTACTTCTGTTAACACCACTCGACCGTGTTTGCTAATCCACGAGGAGTTTTCTGGGCCATTCCGCCATGTATAGGTTTGGAATTTGGTTCCATAAATAGAATCATTTCCCGTATAACTTTCGGTGATCACATCACCTACATTGGCAAACTGAGGATTCCCAAAATCAACTAACCGGTAATAAACGAGAGCTCCATCATTGCCCAAAGTAGTGTTTGGGTCATCAAAAAATAGTTGTAAAGAAGGAGTTGATGCTCCAGTTTTTTTGATTTCTAGAAAATGGTTAAAGGTTTTATTCCCTGCATATGCAGTGGAGGCAATATTTGCTGTTGGAGTGTTGATTTTGATTGTAAGAGTGGCAGATCCAAACCCACTTAAATTGACATTACTGAGCACATCCGTACGGGAGGCACTTGGGTTATTAAAATAACCAGCATTCTTTAATGCTAAAATTAAGTTATCAATGATTCCAGAATTCCCTCTTGCCCAGGTGGCAGATTGTCTCACAAACCCCCAGTTGTCAGCACTGGTCGCTGACCAAAGTCTTTCGGAACCAAATCCAAAATGGATGGAATCCCCTAATAATTCAGAGAGGAGGGTTTTTTCCGATTTGCGAGTTTGGTACTGGTAGTCTGTAACCTGGAAACTGATTCCCAAAAAGAGTAGGAGGAAGATAAACTGTTTCATCACTCAATCCGCAATGCCTTTAGGAATACAAATAGTGAATCCAGACTTTGGTCCGGAACAACCTGCCGCTTGGTTATAAGCCCAAAGAGATAATAAGAGGGCACTGATGGCATCTTTGTCCTGATTGTCCTCTTTTTGAAAGAGTGAACAAGAGACGAGAGAACTAAAGAGTAAGATGGTGAGGAGTGGTTTTCGAAAGTTTCTCATACCTTATATAACAAAAGGTATGAGTGTAATTTGCAAGAATTTTAGCGAGATAAGATTTGGTATTCCCACTCATTCACCAAACTTTGTTCGATCGGGGATGTGATGGTAGGTGGAGGTGTGAGGGAACGTGCTAATGTTTTTGTGCCAGTAACTGCTGGTGGTAATAACCGGTAGAAGGAATCTTCTTTTTTCCCACGGAGTTGGTATTCTTTCCATTCCTCTCTTGTGACAAATGCTCTGATCCTATCTTTCGAAGGAGTTGGTGCCGCTTTGAACGAAATACGTTTGTCAGGGATTGTGATCCTTTCTCCCTTTTTTACAAAGTTATCACTTTGGATGGGATTGGGAAAGAGTAACACTGGTTCCCCTTTTTGGTTTTCAGGAACTAGAACAACGTACACATAATTGTCTTCGGCAGTTTCGATTTCAAAACGGATCGGTTCCCCCGCCACATAAGTGGATTTGAGTGAGTTGATTTTGACTTGGGATGTTGTACTGGATCCTGTGTGTGAGAGCGCAAGGTAGATGTTTTTTTTGTCTAAGTAACTTAGAAAGTCTGCCACTAACGTTTTAGATAAAGTTTCAGGGAGGGCATTTCGGTATTCCAAAGTTTCGTGTAAAACATCTACAAAGGAAACAAGTGCTTCTCCATCTTCTAAAGAAACGAGAACCAATTTATCAACTTGGGTTAAGGATTGTAAATTGGTCTTTGTTTCGGTTGTCGCTTCTCCTCGTTTGTCAAATTCCCAGGTTTTGGATTCACTCGAAGGAAAGGATACCACGATTTGCCCACGGCCAGTGGATTGGATTTGTTCTTTGATAAAATCTCGCAAAGCCCGACTTTCTTCTGTGGAAGGGTAGGCCTCTATCGCAATTTTATATACTGGTGTTGTACCAATTCGATCTGCAGAGAATACAGATAAAACGGCAACTGCGAAAAGTACCAAAAAACGTTTCATGATTAACCTTGTCCTTTGTAGTCGTTCATGATTTGATCATTTTTTTCGTACTGTTCTTTGATGCGTTGGTAGTTTTCTTCTTTGATGGCTTTGAATTGTTCAAAGATACGCATTTTTTCTTTTACAAACTCATCCAAAATCTGTTTTTTCAATTCTTTGCCTGAAACTACCACTTCTTCGTTTTGACCCACTAGCGTTTGTTTGCCTTTTTTGTCAGGGCTAACAGCAACGGTACCTTCATTCACATAAACTCCCGTTTCCACTTCTTTTAAGTCTTCGTCTTCCCCGCCTTGGTTTGGTGTTGCCACGAGGAATTCTGTCCCACGTACACCCGCAACAAAACTTGGGTTGACTACGCTCAATTGGGAATCACTAGGACCACCACCTGGCGGTTTGTGTGCTTTTACAAATAATTTGCCACCTACCAAATTGAGCGTGGTGGATTTGGTTTTTGGATTCAATAAATCGTCAATACGGAGAGCCGAAAATTTCGCCAATCGAATGGTTGCTTGTGTTGCCAATTGGATTTCGCAAGTTCCATCTTCCGTTGTGATGGTATCCCCTTTTTTTAGGACACTCCCTAATTTCACTGGTTCTTTTGCTTTTTTAAACCGGGGACCTGATAGGTAATTGTTTCCTTGGATGAAACTAACAACTCCTACTTCTTCAGCAAATACGGTAGTGGTCGTGATTAAAAACAAAAATAAGGGAATCAAACGGATCATGCCACTTTTATAAGGTACGAGCGCTACCTTACAAGTCAAAAATCAGAAAAAAAAATCAAAAAATTCCCTACAAATCAATCCATTTAGAACCAGAATCAATTAATACCACCTATCTTTTGATATGTGGCGTGTTCTCTTCCTTATGATCATATATCTTTCTTTGGGAATTGGATCCTTACATGCCGAGGGATTCTTTTTATGGGAAGATTGTATTTGGGTGGGTCTCGAACGGAATGCCCAATTCAGATTAGAAAAAACAAAATCAGAACTATTCCCAATTTTACTCAGCGAAAAATGGAAACAATACCTACCGAAATTAGGAGTTCATTATTTTGGAATTTTCTCAAGGAACAGAGAACAACTAGACCAAGAGTATCGTGATGTAAGGATCCAAATCCAACAATTATTGTATGATGGTGGTGAAATTGAACGAGAAAAACAAAAAATTGAGATCAAACAACTCATCCAATTGGAGGATAAAAAAATCTTACGTGAAAAGATTTTCCAAAACATCTCCCTGGCATATCTCAATGCAAATAAACGAATTCTCATCCAATCGATGTATGACCACAGATTAGAACGTTACCAATTAGAAAATAGGAAACGAAATCTAGAAATCCAAACCAACTTATTACAAGCTGTAGAGGCAAAATCCTTAAAACAATGGGAGGTGGATTTTTATGCCAAACGAATTCATTCCCAAGCTTTGAGAGAAACTTCTTATTTAGAACTAAAATCATCAATGTATCTTGACCAAAATGAAAGCTTGGAATTGGAACCTGGAATAACAGAAAGGATTGAAATTTTCCCACCAACTTCTTCGCCAATTGAAGTAGATGCGAACCATCCTATGAGAAAAAAAAATCGGTACCAATTGGAACTTGCCCATTTGGAAGAGGAATCTCTTAAAAACGACTGGAAACCCAAGCTTGTGTTAGGTGGTTATTTGGGCAGGAATGGAAACCAAGGATTCCCACTCCAGAACGAAATTTATGGAGTGAGCATAGGATTCCAAGCTAATCTGGGAGGTTCCAGTTTTGTTTCCAATACCCAGAATGGAATGCAGTCCGAAGGGAATGGAATCCAACGAATTCCAGGGTATGGTCCCCAAGCGGTAGGACCAGGGGAAAATGCATTTCAAAGTGGTTCATTCAATTTATTCGATGAAGTCAATCGTGATAAAAAACGATATGATGCCAGATACAATTTACTTCAGTCTCACACAGAACGAGAACAAACCGAACTTTATTTAAGGAATGTTTCCAAATCCACTGAAGTTAAGTTAGTGGAAGAATACCAAAAATATACATTGTATTTACATTTTTTGAGATCTGCATTTTTAACATTAAAACAAAAAGCGGAAGAGAAAAAATTAAATCAGATTACAGAAATTGAATATTTAAAAACCGAAGAGGAAGTTTTTGTCGCATTTGAACAGACTGTTGATCATTATTTTACTTACATCGCAACAGCTTTAGAATTAGTTATTTTACTTGGAGAAGATCCTTTCTCTAATCGTTATTACCATTTGCATCACCATAAATATAAAAGTGAATTCAATCAACTTTTGTCTGATTGGAGGGAACAAATACCAATTCAAAATTTAGAAAAAAGGGAACCAACCAAAGGCAAACTTACCCCATTTTATTTAGAGGATCCGTATGAAATGCGTTAAATGGAGTTGGTATCTTTTACCATTGTTTGTTTTCCATCATTGCCATGCAAAGATGGGTTCCTCTAAAGATTGGTTGGCTACGTTTGTAAATGATGATACTCCAACGGTGGTATCCTTTAGTCCTAGTTCCGGAGAACAATCGGTATCCCCTAAAACAAATATCTTTATCCTCTGGAACCAACCGATGGAAATACAATCCTGTGTGACTGCTTTTTCTCTTGATCCAAACACAAAAGGGAATTTCGAAACAACTGATATTTCCTTAAAATTCATACCGAACCAAGAATTATTGCCTGGTGGGTATGTGATCCGCCTCACCAAACAATGTGAAAACAAAAAAGGAAAAGATTTGGATCGTGTTTATTCAATACCATTCGGTGTCCAAGTGAAAGACTCACTGATTCCACCTACTATTGATTCAATATTGATTTCAGTTGGAACGTATGATGAATGTTTGTCAGGTGGGACATTCGCGGATCGTATTTTAGAAGAAGTGAATACTGCCTGTTCGGGTCATACGCAAATCCCCCCCATAACCATTGTATTTTCAAAACCCATGAACCAAACAGATGTATCCCTAGGATTCCGAATGGAACCAAATTCATCCTACCACTTAGAATGGACAAACCCCTCCCAAGTTAAGGTGAAATTGGATACACCTTTACAAAGCCAAACGAGATACCAAATCAATTTGGCTTCTGGTGTTTCTGCATTGGATGGAACAAAAATAGAAAAACCAATCCGAATGGATTTTTACACTAATGAAGGGGCAAAGGCTCCTGAAGTCGTAGGCTTTGGACTTGCTTCGCAATTGTGCGGAATTGGAATCCAAGAATTAGGAAGTACAATTGGGAGTCGTTGGGATTCTAACCTATGTTTTTGGAGTAAAGGATTGTCATTTCTTTCTCCACACCAATACCAATTTAGAGGTGGAGATGACGAAACAGGTGGTATAGCGAGTTCTTCTGCTTGTGCGGATGTGAATACCGACAATTTCAAACTATTTTTTGATGAATATATGGATCCTATTTCGGTTATCTCTTCCAGTCGGTTGACAAAAATTTCTCCGCCATCAAGTAATATTCGTTTGTCGACATGGGAATGGAGCCATTGCCAATCTGTGTATCCATATGGATGTAAGGAAATCACATATTCCTTTGCAGAAAGTGAAGCTAGTTGCAATGGAGCTTTGTTTGGAAATAATACAACTGGTGGGGACTTTAATTTGGCAAGTTCATCGAACGCTCCCAATTTTTATCCTTATTATGAATTTCGATTAGATGCAGACATTCGATCTGCAAATGGAAAAAAAATGAGTGCTCCTTTTGTCATTCAAATGGAGGCAAAATGAAAATCCTCATCACAATCGTTCTATTTTTTTCTGTTTCCTGCTCCCTCTTTCATGAAACTGTGAGGTACCAAAAATTTCCACTTCCTAATGGGAAATTGATTCTTTTGGTACCCACAGTTTCTTCCTTTTATTCTGATCATTACTTATTGGAAAAAGAAGTGATCCTTCAAATTTCGGAATCATTAGAACGAAGCGGGTATTCAGTTTTCCATCGAGATGAAATTCATGAATTCAAAAACGATCTGAATAGTACCAATCATTTAAGTGAATTTCAAAAACTAATATTGCCTAAGAATGAAGAGAACATTTCCCGGTTTTCATACTGGTCTGAGATAGCAAATGGTCTTGGAATTCCTTTGGTTCTCTTTGTTAGGTTCCCTTATCAGACTGGGAATCCAAACCATCAAATCAGAATGACCTTTTTCCACATAAAGGATAAACAAATCGAACAATTTGATTGGGAATGGAATCCCAAGTCTGACTTACCATTGTTCCCAATACCTGAAGGTAACCCATGAAAGCAGAAAATATTAGAAGAGTTTGGTTTGTGGTTTTTGTTATTTTTTTTTCCTTCTTAGGTTGTGAGAAAGAACCAGAAGTGGATCTAAAGGAATTTCAAATCGTCAAGGATGCATACAATACTGGCCATTTAACGGTAGTACAGGCTATCCTATCTGATCGAAAAAAGGAAAGGAAACTTTCCATAGAAGAAGAAAGTTTATATTTAAAATCTCTTTTTTATTTGAGTGAATGGAATGCGTTTTTGGAAGAATGGAAAGGGTTCGAGAGAAAAACTCCAGAACTGATCTTGTATTATTTTAAAGTGATCTTACTTTCCAAAGAGAAAAAACAAATTGGGGAGGAAGAGGAAAAAAGATTATTAGAGCTTATGGCTGTCTCACCTGAGGCTTGTTTGTTGTATCTTCAATGGAATGAAAAACGAGTAAAAACGAAACATAAATCATTATTTTTGGCCCAAATCAAACAATTTCAGAACTATCTAGATAGAATGAACCAGGAGATATCAAAAAAATGAAGGTAATGCAGTTTCTCCAATTACATACTCGTCATATTGCAAACGTAAGCACTTTTATTTGGAATCTTTTGTGGTCAAAAGGTTGGTCTTTTTTTCTCCTTTATACCATATTGTATTTTCTCCATTGTTTCTATTCCTGGGACAAACTGAAATTAAGAAACATCCAGATAGAACTGGAGATGGTGAGTCGGTATGGAAGTGTTTCTTTTTGGCAACTATATCCATTTCAAATTGTATCGATTTACTTTCTGTATTTGTTTTATTTTTGTTTTTCCATTCTTTTGGTTTTTCTATTTTTAAAGTTGAAGAGAATCAACATCAATTACCAACTCTTCCAACTTTCTAAAAAAATAACTCAGTTGTTTTTTCTCCTTATACTTTGTTTGTATGTTGGGAATCTATCAATAAGTTTATTGCAAGAATCTCATTTTTATTCCAAGTATCTGTTAGTTTTTTGGATTTTACTCTTTTTCATTTTTATTGGAGTGAATGGAAGGTCGTTTTCCTCTACCCTTCGAATGGTGACGAATTTGAATCCTAATATTACAAAAAGTATTGGTTATGGAATCCCACTCTTATGGTCAGGATTGATGTTTTGGATCGTAAGTATATGAAAGCGAAAATCCTCCAGATACTTAAATCAAAATTGAAATACTTTATACTTTACTTCTTTATATCCACAACTCTTTCCATTCTATTTACCTGGTTTTCAAATGAAAACATACGAACTAGATTCCCTTGGTTGACAACAATCTTGTATCACAAGGATTGGTTCCAAGCTGATCAAAATGTATATGCAATCGGGAATCCAAAGGAAACTCCATTGTTTCAAAAACCACATGTGATCCAAAAGCGAATTACATTGGAATTCCCTGCAACAGTGGAAGCAACAAAGGAAATACAATTGCAGACCAAACATATTGGTAGGATTAAGTTCCTTCATGTTGCCGATGGCCAAACCGTTAAAAAAGGAGAATTGTTATTACAGTTAGATGATGAATTACTCCGTTTAGAAGGAGAAAAATTATCGATTTCTTTAGAAGTCGCAAAAGCACATCAGATCATCGCATTGGAAAAATGGAAAAATGCGGAAAATTTAATCGAAGTTAAGATCCGAGAAATTGATAAAAAAACGGAATTAGTAGATGTTGCGAGAGCCGAATGGGAAACGGCAAAAATCACAAAAGAAAAAAAAGAAACAATGTGGAAGGAAGGTTTTGTTTCTTTATCGGAGCTTGATCGTTGGAAATTGGATGTAGATACAAAACAAGCTAATTATAAAAATCTAATCCGTGACAGAGAAAGTTTAGTCACAACACTTCGTTTGGATTTTCCAGAAGATACAGTTTCTGTGAGTGAAAGGGTTAAAATTTGGAAACGTCAAAATTCGCTGATTGAGAAAACTGAATATGATTTAAGTGTTACCAATACAAAAATTCTCGAAAATCAGATCAAAACAAATCAACAAATGATTTCAGAATTTAAATTATATGCACCTAAATCCGGATCTATTTTTAAAGTTCACTTAAAGGAAGGGGAACTCACCAATCATCTCCCAGCGATTACACTCATTGAAAATGGAGATCTTTCTGTATCGTATCAAATTGGTGAATCAGACCTACGGCTGATGAAACTCGGTAAGGAGATCACGTTTCAACCGAGTTTAGAGGGCTCTCCATTTGCCATTGGTAAAATCGATAAGATAAGCAGTTATTTGGATGCTCGTTCCCATGGAATTGGAGTTAGAGCAAAGTTGCAGAAAAATCAACTCTCTCTCTTGCCTGGTATGTTTGGTATTGTTCAAGTAGAAACAGAAGGAATGAAGGATAGTCTTCTTGTTCCATCAAACTCAGTGTTTGGTGATTCTTCATCTGGTTATTACCTGATGGTCAAATCTGGTGAAAGAATTGAAAAAAGATATGTTGAATGTAAACCTCATAACCAATCAGAAATGGAAATCCTCGTGGGGATAAACGAAGAAGATTTTTTTCAAATCAATGTAAAATGATATTTGTTAGAAACCTGATCCAATTATTCGAAAAACACAATCGTTTGTGTTGGGTTGGGATCATTTTAATGTTCATCGGCATTTATTTTCAAATGGATCGTTTTCGGTTCCAATTATTGCCAAATCTGACTCCGCTAAAATACCAGATTACAACAGCATTTCCGAATCATTCAGCTGAAGAAGTGGATATGACATTGAGTTTGCCTATGTCAAAACGCATTTCTTCACTGAATGCGGTCAAACAAATCAGAACACATTCGGATCATGGACATTCAAAGATTGAAATTTATTTACAATCGGAGGTATCTCTCTGGGAATTTAAAGAAGAATTATTTCAGTTATTGTATGAAATAAAAGATGAATTACCTCTTGGGGTTGGAACTCCCAAAGTTCAAATGGGAAGTGAAAACCAAAATCCATTTTTTGAGTTTACGATTTCCAAACGAACCAATTTAACAAATGAAAATTTCTCATTTTTGATCAATCAACTGAAATACAAACTGGAGAGAATTTCTGGAGTGATCGAAGTGAAAAAAATTGGTGATTCTGAATCTTTTGGATTAATTCGATTAAGAGAAGCAGTATTAAACTTTCATCCAATCAAAATAAAAGACATAGAGTTACAAATTACTTCTGCCATCCAGGCAGGATCTCTTGGGAAACTTTTTGATTTAGGCAGGGAAACAGAAATTAAATATGGGCCTGAGATTTCCTCATTAGAAGAGATTCGAAAATTTCCAATTCATCTAGGAGATACAAAATACATCCCACTAGAAGCAATTGCAGAAACATCGATGCATCATTCTTCACAGAATCAACTTGTGGAACATGGTGGGAATGAATCTGTATATTTTGCCATTTATGCAGAAAGATCTCAAGATCCTATAAAACTTTCATCTCAAATCCATCTGATATTAAACAACTACAATGAATCCATTAAACCTGTTGTTTACTCTGATACTTCAACTGAATTAACTAATCAATTATACCAATTCATTTTCTTTCTATTGGCAAGTTTACTATTTGCTCTCGTGTTCTCCTACTCTTTGTACAAAGAATTATTTCCTGTATTGTGTTTGTTATTTTCCGTTATCTTTTCTCTTGTTTGTTTTTTCCATCTCATGAATCTTTTTTCCATTTCAGTCAACTTATTGAGTCTCAGTGGGATCTCAGTTGGAATCGGAATGTTATTCGATGCAAATAATTTGATTTATTACTCCATCCAATCCCAATGCCGAAAGGAAGTAGTGAATGTGAACAGTGTCGCGGAAGGTGTAAAAAATGTTTTGATTTCCTTGTTTTGTTCTGGATTAACTACCATGGTAGTGATCTTCCCTTTATTGTTATATGCACATGAGTGGAGGGATTTTTTTTATGATATTGGACTCAGTATTGTCTTATTGATTTTTTCCAGTTTTGTGACATCGGTCACGATCATTCCTTTATTATTCCTTACTTTTAATCCTTCGCTGCACAAAAAGACAATTCATCAAAAGAAGGATCTATTTCAATTACCTTGGGATTTATTTCTGAAATGGCCTTGGAAAAAATGGATCGCATTTTCATGTTTGTTGCTAATATTTTTAACATCTGTTTCTTATTGGAACAACGACCAATTCCAAATCTTTCCAAAACCAAAACCGATTGGAAAAATGATCCATGTGGTTCCAAAATCAACGATTCAGTTTGTGGAAGAAAAATTCCTCATTAAAGAAATTCTGAGTCGATTCAATGGAAACCATTTACTTCAAAATATTGTAATCTTACCTCAAAACCCTCACTTGGACCAATTGGATCCGAATGTAAATGCTGTTCCTTTTGTCATCAAATGGTTTGATTTTGATGGATCTGAAAAATGGCTCTCTGAAGTGATGCAATTGATAAACCCGAATCGCTGGCAAGTGGAAACAGCTGAGATTCATTCCGAATTATCGCATTCTTTACCATTTCTCCCTGTAAATAAAATTGTTTTACTGCATGAAGATTGGGAGCAATTGAATCGTTTTGCAAACGAAGTTATTCATTCCAATTCAAAAGAGAAGTTAGGTGGTGATTTCCATTTTTTGCCAACAAACATCACATTGAAGGTTTGGAAATCGAAAATTTTACCCAATTCGGAAGTCCAACCAGACATAGATGATTTGGAAAAAAATCTACTATACCGATCTTCGCCAAAATACTTGGGCCTTTTAGGCAAAAATAATTTACTCCCATTGTATCTATCAATTAGCAAAGGATCTGACGATTTAAATTTGCCTACTTCCTCTTCATTGCCACTTTTTAAATCGGTCAGCAAAGAACGGATTTTTCCAGAATCATTATTCCAAATGACGGAACAAAAAACGTTTTCCGTTTACCAAAGGGAATCAGAAAAATTTTATTTGGAATGGGAAGGCAATTTAGGGATCGAAAAAAGTATCCTTTCTCAAAAAATAGAGGGACTACAATACTATATCACTTCAGCAAATGAAGAAACATTCAATTTTTATAAGATATTACTCCTATTATTGGTTTGTTCTTTTGTTTTAATCTACTTGGCGTTAGTTGGGATTTACGAATCCTTTTATCGGCCATTTATATATCTTTCAATAAGTATATGTTATTTTCTGTCAGTAAGCATGTGTTTGATTTTATTAATTCCTGAAATTCATTTTGGACATTATATGGGACTCGTTATTTTGATTGGTTTATCTATTGATAGTATTTCGCTTTATGGCGAAAGATGGGAGTTAACGAAAGAGATTTTTGATAATTCACTTAGAATTAAATCGGTTTTTGATTGGTTACGAAAACCAATTTTACTTAACTTTGGAAGTACGTTTTTTGGTTTGATTCCAGTTGTTTTCATAATATTACCAGGATCCGAATTTGTCCGATCGATTGCTGTGACAATGTGTATCGGAATTCTCATTTCTTATGTGTTTGTGTTTTACCTTTATCCAAGAATTTTCACCAAATTTTTTGGTTTTATGTAATGAGTTTCTTCTTTGCCAAAAAGTTTCCATACCAATGGTTTTTGTTTTTTGGCACTGTCATTTTGATTTCTCTAATGACATGTCGGGAAATTTTAATAAGTGAAAGTAGGGAGAAATTTGACCAACATACATTGATTATATCACAAAATTGGCCTGGCAAAACTACGAGCCAAATGGAAGAGTCACTTACGAAACCTTGGGAGATGGTGTTAAAATCGGTGAGTGGGTATTTGGAACTCAAATCTGTTTCGGAGTTTGGAAGTATTTCCATGCACTTAAAACTGAGTGAAGGAGTCCAAAAAGAGGATCTCATTCGAACAATTCGAAATTTATATATTTTGAATCAAACTCTATTCCCAAAAGGTGTATTGTTTCCTAGGTTTATGTTTGATTCTGGAAATGATTCAAATATGATCCTCCTCCGTAGAATTTCCAAAAATACAATGCCACCACCTGCTGGGTTATTAAGAAAAATTCAGAATTTAACGGGTGTTAAAAAAGTATCATACCAACCGGAATCTGAAACAGAAATTCAAATCAATGTAGAACATAATCGTCTTTTGAATGGCGTGAGCCCATCCATGGTGGAAATTTACGATAGTTTACGCCATCATTTAGATTCGGTTTCCTATGATCCGAGTCAAAAGCAATATTTTGTAAAAGAGTATCCAATTGATCCGATCGAATGGGAAAAAGTTTTAATCTTGATACAAGGGAAAACTTTACTTACTCTGGGGAAAATTGCAACGACGAGTATAACGAATGTGTATGGAAAAAATCATACAAGAATCAATGGTTCGAGTTTTGAATCAATCGTGATCGTTACAAACAATCCTTTCCAACTCATTCAATTATCGTTTCTTTTAGATTCGTTTCTATCTGAGTTCCCCGATTGGCAATTTGTGTTTTCAAGCCAAGAGGATTTCCTAGAGAATATAAAGATCATTTTTTACCTTTATCTAGTAATCGAAGTTTTTTATTTCATTTATTTTGGTATTTTGAAAAAGCAATGGAGCTTGAGCATCATACACACGTTAACATTTATTTTGTTTCTTGTGTGCTTATTTTTTAGTCTCACGTGTTTGGATCTAACTATCGGAATCTCTGGTTTTGTATTTTTGTTACTTTTAAAAGTCCAGTTACCTTTTATTTCCTTTCGAAGGATGATTGTGCATAAAAAACAATTGTACTTTGCAAGTTCGATTTTGTGCCTCGCACTTTATTTTCATTTGGTTCCCATTTCGATTTTAAATTTAGTTCTTATCTTTTTATTTGCACTCGTTTTTTATCCAATCCTTCTACATTTGTTTTTTATATTTTGGCAGATCAAAGGAAAACAAAGTTTTTCCTTATTCGAATTGCAAATACAGAAGCTAAATGAATTGGTTTCAAAGAGGGAACCTCCTCGTTTCAATACTGTTGACATTATTTCTTTCTCATTCTTTTTTCTGTTCTTCTTATATTCTCTGCCAGTGCTTTTTGATCCAGTATCTTCCATTCCCCATTTAGAAAACATTCAATTGGCAAGATTGGAATTCCCTTCTTATGTAGCAGAATCAGAAAGAAACCGTATAACAAAACAAGTGGAACAATCAATCCTTCAGAACAAATTGACAAACTTACTTGTTGTGACTCATAAGAATACTAGGTCTGATTTTTATATGAAATGGAAGGAAGGGATTCATTCCCTTCATTTTATGAACTTACCTTCGGAAATGGGTTACTTTCATTTTTTAGAAGAAATGGAAGGTTTTGAATCAACCATTTTAAGGTTCTCAAACCCGGATCCAAAATCATTAGAAACTTCAGTTTTAAAGATCATTCCTTGGGTTCAGGTTCAAAAAAAAGTAACGGAAGTGGTATTAGGATTTCAACCTTCAGTGGAAGGCATCGAGTTTAATTCCAATGCGTATCATCTGACCAAAATGGGAATAGGTCTTGATCCTTCGATTCGGGAAACAAATCTATTATTACAATCGAATATCGTTAGTAAAATGTTATACGGTGGAAAGTTAGTTGATGTAAAATTAAGTGCAAATCATACGATTTCAACAGAGAATTTCAGAAAGCAGCCAATTGTTGTTGGAAATGGGAAAATTCATTATACTGAATCACTAAGGCATTACTCAACCCAACAGAATTTGGGGAAAATATACCATAAGAATTCAGAGACAAGTCTGGAAATCTTTGTCAAAGGTGTGGATATCGATTGGCTTGCAATGGAGGAGGGGATTCGAAGATTACTCGCCAATGATAAGACTCAATTGGTAGAACGAACGAAAACAAATCCTGGGACAATCAAATATCAATTTATTTTTTTGCTTTTATGTCTAATGCCATTGATATTTCGGAAAAAGTACTGGATCGAATTTTTATCTTTTATGTTTGCATTTGTAATCCTATGTAAATGGCAAACTCAATTTTTTACAAGAAATTATGATCAATTATGCTTTATCCCATTCTTATTTCTCTTTTTTCGAATGAATTCTTTTGATAAGGGTATCAGTTCTTTTTACCTAAGCCTTCCTTACGTTGGATTGTTATTTGGTTCTTATTTTTATCCATGGAAATCGGGTGTTTATTTATTCCAGTCACTGTTTTTGTTCCATGTTTTTGGAATCTTAAATGATAAGTGCAAAAACAGTTTAAAAAATTTCAGAACCAGATAACGAAAAGTTCACCTCTTTAATCTGAGGGTCTTTATGTTATCATATCAATATTGGTTTAGAGCCATTTCGTTTGTTTTCATTGGTTATTATATAATAAACTCTACTGTTGTATTTTCCCAATCATTGCAAGATACCTGGGAAGTCCCAAGTTATCAGACAAATGAATATGCAGACTTATATGGTAGACTGTATTTTTCAACTTCTTTGCAAGATTGGGAAGAGGCTGTCGAGACAGTATTGACAAATGCGATTGTTTCTTGGCAAACAGAGGCAAATCGTCAGATTGAAGAAATTTTACAAAAAGAAACAGGAGAGGATGAATTTATCTCAAATGAAGGTTATGTGGATGAGAGAAGACGCTCTTTGCTTTCAGAAGCATCGGTCTTTTATGCAGAATGGGAACGTAATTTAGTAAATGATTATTTTTTTAACAGAACCAGTTTTTTAGAAAAATTAGAAACAGGGAAAGTAGATGCCCTTTATTTCCAAAGGATTGGAAAAGAAACCATTTATGAATCATATACCCAGGAAGAAAAGTTGTTACTTGAGAATCGAGAAAATATCCTGCGGGCAGCTGAGGAATGGGAATACCAATGGGAAAAATCAAAACAAGAGGGGTTAGACTCTTTTGCGTCTTCATTAGCATCACTTGATGAGGATTATCTCAAATACTTATCAACTCTCCAGGAAACAGAAAATCAATTCATTAGCAATTTGAATGTTATCGACGAATACAGACAAACGGTCTATACGGCTTTGGCTTCCATGATCCAACAAATGAAAGATGGAATCGAAGGTACTTGTGAAATTACAACTGGATGTTTGTATCGAAACTATGATGGAAGTTATAACGAAGCAGGTAAGATATTCTCAAAATTGATTACAGAAATTTCCGATGTCCTTTCCTCAAATGAAAAAGATCCTGAATTATTGTTTACAAATGTTGCAACGAAGATGCGGGATTTTTTGGCAGACGAATCAAATAAAGCATTCGTTGAACAAACCTATTATAAAGATCGGATTTATACATACCAAACTGGCTTACAAATCAATTTAAATAATTCAAAAACAAGTTTTAATATTGGAGAAGCAGAATGGATTTTGAGAAATCAAAATTACAATCAATTGTCAAGTGATGTTAAGTATGAAAATTGGGGTAACATTCCCGGAGATGTTGGAGTATTTGCAGGGATTCAAGATTCTGAATTACAATCATTTTTTCGTTCCATCCATAATGCTGATTATCATCAATTAACAGATATTATTAATGCAAAGTTGGGAGACGGTCGAAGGGTTCAGAATCTGATCAATGCCAATTTGTATACCGATGCTTACCATTTTCTTAACAATTTCACGATCATGGGACTAGGAGTTCCATTCGAGAATGCACATCATACACAAGGGAATTTGATCTTAGATGGGAAGAGTAAGTATGGTTTTTGGCAAGCAGAACGTAATTTAACAATTTTCACTCCTGGAACTTATTCATACCAAATGGGTGCTATCGGTTATTCTGTTTTGTATGAAATGTATGATGATAATTCCTATACTACGTCTTTATATTGGGATTCTAATTTTTCACAATTAAACCAACAAAACAAAAGTTTTACGGACAAATTGTTACCAGCAATCACTCATTGGGAATCACGAGTGAAAGAATATTCTGACAGTTTTAAAAAATGGGCTGGAGTTCGAGAAGGACTCATTGAAGAAGCAAAACTCGAATACCAGAAAAATCGAATGAACTTAGAATCGTCGAAAGAAAATTGGTTACAAAAGTTAGAAGAAGAAAATGAGAAAGGATGGAAATCCTGGAGTGAGTTGTATGAAAGAGGGGATGTAACAACAAAAGTTTCTAATGGAGAACCTATACAATTTGAATCTAATTTTAAAACAATCCAAGACCAAGGGAAACTATTCAGTTTTCGAAATGAATCTCTATTAGGGAATGATTTAAATGAAATTCAGTTTGGACAAAGTTCTTTGGTTGAAACATTTCAAAGAACAGTGCTTGGGGTCAGTCAATACGCTAGTGTTGTCCAAATGAATCATGAACTTGAGGAATTCCAAAAGAAGGAACAAAACAAACTCATTAACCAATATGTGTATGGTTTAAACACAGATGTGATCGGTGATCGAAAATTGTCAAAAGAAGAAATGATCTTAGTCGGAAGTGCAGACTATAAAAGCTTAACTGATGAAGAAAAAACTAAATTTGGAAAATGTTATGAAGATCCAAGCGGAACAAAATGTAATGGATTGTTAAAAAAAGAGTATGTAGTCTCTGATCCAGGGAAAAATGGAATTATCAATATTAGTAAAGAAATCTACAATGGGATGTTAGGTTCTAGAAATAACGAAGGCGAATATGATGCCTCAATGTCTGTGATAAGTAAACAAATTTCATTAAGTTCTATCGGAAAAATCCAAAGTATCGATCGAAAAGATTTTTTTACTGAATGGACAGAAGAAGATTGGGAAGCCCTGCAAAATAGAAAAAATCAGATCGCTGATAAATTTGCGACTCAGTCATTAAAAAAAGACCAAAATCAGCTAATTACAAATTTGAATGCAATTGAATCATTAAATGCAAATAATTATAAAAAATACGTAACAAAAAAAGAATCACAAGAGAATATAGATTCTTTTGTACAAGAAATGGCACTCGCTTATCTATCAGGTGGTGTTGCGGGAGTGAAAGCTTCGTTAAATGGAAAGTTAGAATCATCGATAAATACTGAAATCGCTAAAGTTTGGATCAAAGCAGCAGGAGGGAATGATAAACAAATCCAAATGGCATCAATGGCAATCGACTTTATGCGAGGACGCTTGAACGCAAAAAAAATCAATGCGCGTGATCAATTCGTGTCCATCAAAAATCCAATACAATCATTGGAAACGATCATGGGAAAAACTCTTTCTCATACAATACAAGCGATTGATACAGTGACAAATGGTTTGGCGACTGTGCCAATCAATTTAGCCTTATCTGGTGTTATGGCTGTAACAAAACAATTCATAGGAGATAAAAATTACCAAAAATTAAACCAACAAATTTCTGGATCGAAAACACGGCTGGAAGAAATCAAAAAGAACGAAGAACAAATTATAGAATCAAGTGTTTCGCTATCTCTTGCACGTGCAACTGGTTTACCAACCGACACTATTGCTAAACTCATTGGTGACATCCGTGGGCAACAGAAAGCAAAAAAAGCAGATAAAGCGATGTCAAACGATATCATTTCAGACATAGGTTCACAAATCACGGGCGCAATAGGAGGGATTCTGAAAACAGCAGTTGTTGCCATTGGTTTACCAGATGAAGAAATTTACAGTATCATGACAGATGCTCATACATTTGCCAATGCAAGAAATTTAGACCAAATCTCTGATTCTAAAGCTAATTACGGATATACCTTGCAGACATTCGGTTTACAAGCTAATTGGACAAAACACCAAAGTTCAAATCTCAACCTAAATGATAAAAATGCTGTGATGGTAGAATTTGGAAAAACATTACTAGCGAAAGAATTAGCAAAGGAATATGGGATTGATGAATCATTTGTGAGACAATCTTTGGATGGTGTTTATGGAAAATACCAGAAGAAAAAATCAGAAGATAAAGCACAAAATACTGCTATTCGGCAAACGATTGTTAATTCTGCTTCTTTAGCTATCACTTTGGGTGCAAGTGGAGTTTGGAGTAGTGCCAATTCAGCTTTGACTAAAGTTGGAAAATTTGCGAATGTTTTGACAAAAGGGGCAATCCCCGCAACGGCAAGAGCGGGGCAAGTGGTCGCATCGACAGTCTTACAAACAGCAGCAGGTAGTCATGAGGGAACAAAGGGTGCAGTTGCAGGATTTGCCAATGGTTCCTTGTTAGGTCTGACAGATATGTTTGGGAAGTTCCAATCCGGTATGTTCAAAGGTATGATGCCAGGAATTGGTATCACTTATTCAGAACAAAATGGATGGGGTGGTACTGTTGGTGTAGGAAATTCAATTAATAATGTGAGTTATTCTTTATCTGAAAAAGGAAACTCCTCCTTACAATTTTCACAGGCCATCGCAAAGGGTCTACAATTTGCAACAGACTTTACTTCAAATCAAAATTATAATTTTGGTCTCAATTATAATCCATCAGGCGAAGGTCCAAGGAAAAATTGGAATTTCTCTTTGATGTATGATCTAAAAGGATCGGGACTCAGTGGTAGTGTTGGATATACAGAACCAAACTCAAAACTCGGAGTCACATCCAATATAGACCCAAGTGGTATTGCATATACTTCAACTTTACAGGGAGTCAATATAGGAACCAATTCAAAAGACGGATTCCAACTTGAGGAATTCAATTTTGCCAATCAGAACATCAATATGGCGCAAGACGCAAGCGATGTTACTGATCAAAATGGGAATGTGATTGAAAATGAAGGTGATAGTCCGCTTTCCGACACAGTTGCTCAGATTGGGTTGTTCGGTAGTTTATTGTTAGGTGGATTTGGCGCTCTCAATTTACTGCGAAATAGAATGAGTGGAGGTAGTAGTTTCCTACAAGTTGGATCGGATATGGGTAAAATGAAATTTGAATCCAATTCAGATCGGTCTATCCTTAGCCGTTTTACCGACCCGATTCAAAAAGGATTGTTTTGGTTTGGTGAATCTGTTAGCAGGTATGCTGATACGTTTACCCCAGAGCAGTCCAACCAGCAAGTTGGAAATACAAAATTGCCATTATCGGCAAAAGAAACTGATCGAATTTCCAAATTAAAAACAAGTATCATCGATGATTATAAGAAAGACTCGAGGTTAGATACCGAAAAAAAACTCTACGAATTGAAACAAGCAGGAGTGGATACCACTGATATTGAAGCGAAAATCAAAGTAAAACGTGGTGGAAAAGATGTTACCATGTCTAAGGCAGTGGAAAAGTCCCTTAATGAATACAAACGATTACGCGAATCTCGTTCAGTTCGTCCAATAGGCTCCGAGCTCGTGGAATATGTGAGTTCCAGTGATGCTCTTTCCAAGGTAAACGCCACATTTGATCCAAAGAAGGAAACAATAGATGCGTATGTAAAACGATTGGGAGATGAAATCTGTAAATATTCACAAGATGTTGACCTCTCTACAAATGAACTCGTATCCCAACATTGCGCCAATGTAGCCAAACTACTTGGTGATAACCTGATGAACAAAATAAAATACAAACAATCCCAAATAATTGATGGAAAAGAAGTTGTATCTGCTGTAAACACGGTAGATGAAAATGGTTTTCGCAAAATTTCGGAGACAGATTGTATCCGATACATAGGTGCTGTGTTATTTGGTGCGGGATTAACGGAGAAAGGAAATTTTGCCAATTTAAATTCAGATGTATACTTAACTCCTGAAGAAATGGAACGGATGGCTACTGAATTTAATTCTGGTTATGTTCACAAAAATGGAGTGGAATACTTCCGACAAGCTGGTAGTTTTACGAAATTAGTTTCAGAAAGACTCACAACGGAAACTGAATTGAAAGCTCATAAGGCAAAAGGTATCATCCCTGATCTAAAAGTTGGTACCATTGGAATCACAAGGAAAATGGAAACGATTGAGGGAACAAAACGAGATGCTATGAAATCAGATCATATTTATATTGTCATCGGAAAACAATTCAATCCAACATTAGGAGTGATGGAATACCTGATCTCGGAATCAGCTGGAGGAAAGGGAGTTCAAAATCGATGGATCAGAGCAGAGACGAATAAGCAAATAATAACAAATTTAACATCAAAATATAAATCTCAAAAAATGTCTGATACCCAAATTAGTGAGAAAATTTCAAAATTGAAAATTCCAGACATTCATTCTGATTATTTAATCCGTTCTGAATTTTATAATTTAAAACCGCAAGGAACTGTCAAAAATGAAAATGTATAATATTGGATTATGTTTAATTATATTTTTTTTCAGTTATTGCAAAGATAATAAAACCAATACTGTAGAGAAAGATGAACCTTTTTTTTATGAAATGGAAAATGGATGTTATTTACATCCTGAAATAAATAACACATGTTTAACTAAAATTGAAGAATTAAGTTGTTACAAAACACTAAACGAAATTAGAGGATCCAAACTAGGGGAGATATTTTTTAATAAAACATGGGTTGGGGAAGATCAACAAACGTTATTTTATATTATTGATTCTAAAGGAGATTTTAGAATTTTTCAAGGAGGGCCTGATAAAGAGCCCAGCCAACGCAGTTTAATTGGTCAAGGTAAAATATTTCCAGTACAAAATAATTGGTATTATGAACAAAAGTGTATAAATAAAGAATGTGAAAGCTTTAAAATTCCAATATTATATTTATATTGTGCAATAACATCTGATCCAGTTGATAAAGAAGTATTAAGAAAAATAGAATTCGGAAATCGAAAGCTTGTAGAGTTTGAAATTTCTAATAACAACAAATATAAATCTATTTTATTTATAGAGGAAAAACCAATTAAAAATCAAATTTTCAACGGATTTATATCCACCAAAGTACCACCAATTCCAGAGAAACGTTAATCATCACACTTTCCAGACATAGACAAAGTCTGTACGATTGGCCCAAGGAAGTGGGAATTCCACTTTCTTCAGTTTGATTTCTCCTTGGCGTAAGTAGTCCCGAATATCTTTGTCCCTAAAAATGGTTTCGCTGAAGGATATTTCGCCTGAATTCGCAACTGACTGCAGTTTTGCGGTGTAATTTACAGTATTGCCGAAGTAATCAATATTGCTATTTAAATTTACAGCCAAACAATTTCCAGTATGAATGGAAATCCGAATGCGAACAGGAGTATGTTTGTTTTCTGGATGGAACCATTCTTGCATTTCCTTCGCAGCTTTTAACGCTTGGAGAGGTGATGAAAAACTTGCCATCACTGCATCACCAATCGTTTTTACAACTACACCTCTGAAATTTTGAATGATTTGGTTTGTTTTGATAAAATGTTCTCGAACCTGCAAAAATGCACCATGATCACCTTCGGTTTCATAAAACTTAGTAGAACCAACGATATCGGTAAACAAAATGGTTTTGATACCGATGTCTAACTGTAGATTGGTGGCGATTGCTTCCTCTGAAAATAAATCGCGAAATTCTTGGTAATCAAATATTTCGGTAGGTCGTAAGCTAAATTGGTCTTCACTTCTTTCTTCTAAGACAATGGTAACATCATGTTCGGATTCATTCTCAAACACTAAGTTTGGTTTCGGGCTTACTTTGATTTCCTCTTCGTTTGTTTCTGGTAGCCACAGAATATCTGTTTGGTGGTATGACTGTTTGGAATCGACTAGTCTGTATTTTTTTTCACCTTTTTTTCTTAATCGATATACACCGGATCCAATGAGTAAATTGGATGAAAATGATTTCTTTGCTCCAATTCTTTTCGTCAGTAAAATATGTTGTTTGGTTGCAGGTTCTGCTGCACAATAAATTTGTTTTTCTACAATACGTACACTTGGATGGATATGAAAGGTAACTTCTATTGAGTTGACTCCCGTCGTGTCAAAATCAATTTCACAAACATCACATTGGTCTTTTTCTGGCATATCGCCCAATTTAGTGAGTGAGGTTCTAACACCTCTGCAGTGGGGACAAACAATATCCCAACTTAAGGTAAAAATACTAAGTCGGCAACCTTGCAAAAATAAATAAAGGACTTCATCTGGATCGAGGTCAAGGATTCGGCTTACATGTTTGATCCGAATTCGATCAAGATCATTATCAGATGATAATTTAATCCATTCAAATACCTTGGTGATTGTATCTTTAGAGATTCCTTTTTGGATTAAAACTGGAATTTGTTTATCTAATTTTTCTGGGTGAATCCATTGGGCATCAGGAATGAATGTTGTTTCCTTTGGTGAATTCAGATTGAATTTCGGTTTTCCACGTTTGATTTCACTTTCAATTTGATGGAAACCATTTTGGAAGGAATCCTTAAGTCTTGGGAGCGCTATGTTCAAAATCTTTCGAGTGAAAAAATTTCTGGGTATGGCACCTAAATAAACGTAAACTTTGGAGCGCGATTCACCTAACGGTTCGACTATGATTTTGGTTCGGATGTAATGGGCAAATCCTCGTGAATAAATTCTAGCATTTCCTAGTTCTTTTAAGTATTCCCATTCCCAAGGTACCTCTTCCCATTCAAGTTGAAAACCAGCTTGTTTTGTTTTCCCTATGAGTTTACCATCCTTTTCTAGATATTGGAATTTTGGGAGACCGATCCGTTTGTTAAAGGAGGACGTATCAATGAGATATGGCCAAATTTCTTCGCGCGTGACGGATAAACCAAATTCCCAGAGGTTATCAATTGGTTTCCCTTTTGATTTCCACGAATCTTCCCAAGGGTATTTTTGAAGGATGGTGTTTAAATCAATCATAATGGCTTAACAGTAACCGAGGATTTCCCTCCATTTCCTTTGACTGTTAATTCTCCATTAGTTTCGGAAATTTTTTCTGCATTAGAAAGTACAATTTGTACGCCATTTGGGTAAACGAATCTTGGTAATTTGATCAAAGTTGGATTTTTTATGGAAACATCTGAATCCCATTCCAAAATGAATTCTCTTGCATCTAAATTGTATTCCATCTTGGTTGGAGTCCCCTGGATTCTGGCAGCATAAGGTCGACAAAATCCTTCAATGGCCCTTCCTCCGCCACCATAAACATCTGGGTCTGAGCCTGGGATGATCTGGTCAAGGGAGAAGATGCTTAGATCTTCTTGGTTCCAACCATCACCAACCATTAAATCATTTTGATTGGAAGCGGTATAGTTCCAAAGTGTGTTAGATAAAAAAAGTTTGTCCATGGCATTGTACATTGCATCCAATGCCATGACATGGCGTTTCCAGATTTTAGGAGAATGATTCCCTTTTTTCCATTCCTTGTATGCTTTCCCACCTTGCAAATCAAATGGGATTCCAAATTCTCCTACAAGACTTGGAATTTTACCTGGAACTGAATCAGCTGTATTTTTAATTCTTGTTAGTTGGCGTATATACATGGCCTCAATCCCTGACTTCCCGAATACTGGTCGTTTGGTAAGTGTATCAATTGCAATCGGATACAAAAACGTTTTGAATAAAAGTGTAAGGATATCATACCAATGCGCAGCGTTCACTGATAGTTTGGGAACTTCTCCATTTAAGTGTGGATGAGTGAATGCGTCTGATGCTTCTCGTTCAATGAAGACCATCCAATCACTTCTAATGGCTTGGATCGTTTTCCCAACAGATCGCATAAATGGAATCAAATAGTCTCTATCAAAATCTATTTCTTTACCATTCACCTTTTGGAAAAAATCATTTTTTTCGATGAAAGGAGTTCCATCTTTAGTGATGGTATAAGCACCTTCTAATTGGAAAGGATCCCCTGGTGATTCAGGTAACCAAATCGAAATTTGGTTTTGGTTAACCGTAACTGTTTTTGTAGGAACAAAACCACCTTTCCAAACTTTAAGAGTAAGGTAAGGTAAGTCAATGGAATGGCCATGGGAAGAGAATAATGCATCAATAGGGGACCAAGCAAGTCCAGGTTTGGATGGGTCTTCTTCTTTATTGATAAGTCCACGATCATTCATGGCACGACCGATAAATCCCTTGCCAGGTTCATTTAAAGAATCAAAACCCAAAACAAAATCAAATTGTTTGACTCTTTCTGCAATTTGAATCATACAACCAAGGTAGTGGTCTTGCAAGTAATCTTGGACATTTTTCCCATCGATGAGGAAATTGGGAGCAAAGTCCTTTCCTCCAAAAAATAAAGTCCACAAAATTCCATTTCCAGCATAACGATAGTTTTGTGACCAACACATCGTTGGATAATTATCTTCTTGCCGAATGCCTGGAATGGAATAATCATACGCGCGTTGCATTACAATTGCAGCATCCGCTTCCGATAGTTTTTTGTAATCGATTCCTAACTTTTCAAAAATCCAACCAGGAGCACCATCTCCGCCAGTCATTCTTGACCAAACATCTTGGTGAAAATCGATAAAAACGTAAAATCCGTATTCACCTGCCAACCGAACGATTTCTGTAAAATAATCTAAATAAGCCTCATCATATTGGTTTGGGCCTTTGTGTTCCACTGCTTCCCATGTGGTTAACAATCGTAAGGCATTAAATCCCCAAAGTTTTAATCTAGTAAAATGGGTATCGGCTTCTTCTAAAGGAAAAGGCCGTCCTATAAAACTCACTTCCTTGTGATCTGAAAAATCGGTTGGAAATTGGGTTCCGCCATTTGGGTACGGAACTTTCGTATCGCCACCTAAGTTTACACCGCGAAGGATTACTTTTCTTCCAAACTCATCAACAAACCATTCACCTTGGGGAGATAATTTTTTTAATGTCATGTATCGGTCCTACTTTCTTCATTTTCTTTAGATTGTAATATATTCAAATTTTCTTCTGTGTATAAGTTTAGATATCCTAGTAAAAAATAAAATACAATCAGAACTTCATCGTCTTGGAAGTAACATTGTAATAAACCAGAAAAGAAAAATCCAACAAGTCCATAGGTCATAAATCGAATTTGTTTTGGTATGTTTTGGTTTAAATGAATGTATAAAATGCTACCAAACAAAAACAAATAAAATACGGTTTGCGGGAATCCAAATATGGCTGTTAAATGAAAGTAATCGTTATGTGCATGACCTCTTTGTGTCACTTCATAAAAAAAAGCGAGTTCTCGGTTTTCTTTTTCTTTCGTTTTTCTAGAAACTTCGATTTCCTTTTGGTAATTTCCTGAACCAATCCCAAAAATAGGATTTGCCTCAATCAGTGGAAACGTTGAGTCCCAAATAAATGTTCTACCTGAATCCGTATGTTTTTCTCCGCCAAACAACGGATCGACGACTCGTTTGACAGCATTTGTACTTAGGTATCCGATAAAAAGGAGAATCAAAAAAGCAAAAATGGCGAAACTGGTTCGTTTGATCACTTTTTTGGAAATGTCTTTGTCGATAAAAATGAGAATATAAATTCCAAACAGAACACTTACGAGTGTTCCGAATAAAGAAGATCTTGCATTATTAAATAAAAATACAATGGAGACAAGAAGAAGTAATACCGCATCGATTGTGATTTTGGTTTTTGATGATTTATTATACCAAGAATCGTATAAACGAAAGACAAAACCTGGGAAAATAAATGCGAGCAGTCCACCAAAAGTCAAATGGGTATTCATGAGTCCAATAGGAAGATAAATATTTAGTTTTCCAATGTTACCGTAATGGTGTTGGTACGGCCAAGAACTAGATGTTTTGTACAAATCAGAGATAAGCCTAGACAAACGAGTCATCGAAAAGATAGAAATAAATCCAGAGATAACAATTAGTATTGAAAATATAAAGAACGATTTATACAAATAAGTCCTATCTTCTTTTTTGATTCCTTGCACGGATACAAAAGCAGTTACTAAAAAGATATCTTTCATTTCATCGCGGAATGCATGTTTGATGGATGTAACATCAAAACCTTCACCAGCGAAATGATACAAAACAGTTACAATTTGCCAGAGGTAAAAAATAAAAAGAATTTTGACAATTTGGCTTGAGAGTTTGGGTTTTCCGTCGAGGAAAAGGAAAAAAACAAAAGATAACAATAAGAAAAGTTGGCTAAGAGAAACAGAAAGGGCACAGGAAATGATGGACAAGGCAAGAAACGAACGATAGAGTCGGTAAATCATAACTTTGGATGAGAGTAATCTTTTTCTCTCATTTGTAAAGAGGTAACAGTTGCGAGTTTTATATTTTTCCGATACTTTTTTGCCAAAAACCGATGGGGTTGCTGTTTCCATTAAGAATTTTTCAGAGCTTTTGGCTCTACGAGGCCACCAATTTTGCATTTGTGCCCCCAAGTATGGGGACGGGGACTTTGATCGAATGACTGACAATATCCAGGTGATTCGATTTCGATCGGGTTATTTACCAAGTTACCCTGATATTAAGGTGGTTTTACCCTCCCCTGGAAAAATCAAAAGGATCATCGAAGATTTTAAACCTGATCTAATCCACATCCATACACCGGGACTACTCGGTCTTTATGCAGTGAATGCTGCGGAACGATTTGGGGTTCCTACGATTGGAACTTATCACACACTGATGGCAGAACAGGAGATGTATGTTTCCTTTTACCGTCTCTTTAAACTAGACAAATTATTTTTTAAAGCAAACAAATTCAAAAAAAAGTTAAACATTGAAGAGTTGGACAAAATTGTTAAGTTTGATAACTTCAACATACGTAAAAAAATCATTCTGAAAATTTGTAATGATATCTATAATCGATGTGATGTGGTCATTTCCCCTAGTCATTTGATCAAAGAACAGTTGATTGAATATGGGATCACTCGTCCGATCACTGTGGTCTCCAATGGCATGGATCTAAAACGATTCCAAGGAAAACCAAAGGAGTATTTGAGTGGTGAGGCACCAAAGTTTTTGCATGTAGGGCGAATTTCGTATGAAAAAAATTGTGATATTGTCATCAATGCATTCAAACTCATTCATGAACAATTTCCAAAGGCCACATTAACCATCATTGGAGAAGGACCAGCCATCCCATCCTTACAAAGACAAGCCGAACATCTTGGCATTGATCATTCTGTTGAATTCAAAGGATTTATTCCGAATGCAGTTTTACACGAAGTATACCCTCAGTATGATGTGTTTTTAACTGCTTCTACAATGGAAACACAAGGATTGGTTGTATTGGAGGCAATTGCTTGTGGACTTCCTGCAGTTGGTGTTGATGCATTTGCTCTTCCGGAACTCATTCGCCATGGTGAAAATGGTTTCATCGCAAAATCTTTTGATGCAAAAGGAATCGCACAAGGTGCACTTGAGATCATTCGCAATCCAAGTTTGTATTCTAAGTTTTCCAAACATTCCATTCACGTTGCTTCTGGGCATGAAATGGAAAAATGTGTGGATGCAATGGAAGAAGTGTATGGAAAAGTCATTGAAGCAATGAAAGGCAAAGTGAAAAAGACTACGATCTTCGATTTGTTTTTTGATTTTATGCAATGACAAATCCAATTGGAATTGAAATTCGTTCGATCTTAAGCGTAATTGCAATTGTTCTCACAATATTAGCATACATTCCGTACTTAAAAGGGATAGCGAACGGGAAAATTCAACCTCATGTGTTTTCTTGGATCATTTGGGGAGTCACCACTTGCATTGTGTTTTTTGCACAGATCGCTGGGAAAGGTGGGATTGGAGCAATTCCTATCGCAATATCCGGGATCACAACATTGTTAGTTGCACTGTTTGCCTATCGAAAACGTGGTGAAATTAAAATTACAAAAGTAGATTGGTTTTTTTTTATTTTGGCTTTATCCAGTATACCCTTTTGGTTTCATTTTTCGAGTCCTCTCGCGGCTGTGATTGTATTATCCTTTGCTGATACCCTTGGATTTATTCCAACAATTCGAAAAGGGTATGTATTGCCAAATTCCGAACCTATTGGTTTTTATTTGGTATTCCTATTTCGGAATACACTTGCGATTTTTGCATTGGCGGAATGGAATTTAACTACTATATTATTTCCTGGTTCTGCAGGGCTTGCATGCCTTTTCTTTGTATTACTTGTTAAATACCGACAAATCAAAAATCCAATTTTAATATTTAAAAATCAAAATGGAGACTAATCGCTAGTTGGTAGTGGGTAAAAAACGACGGACCGTACTTGTTTGCCTTCTTCTGTATCTTCGTAAATGATCTCTGCTTGTTTGGACCTAGCAGGGATATACATTTGGATTGTTTCTACGAGTTCATAAGCACTAAGTGTATAGTCGATAGTTTTGATTGCGAGCTCAAGTGTCAGAAACCTATCTTTTTTAACTGTTTTGGTTTCTGTTTTTTTGGAAATGATGAGCCATTTATAAAGCCTTGCAGATCGATTTGAATCTAATAAATTCCCAATATCAAGTTTTGCTGTTGGTAAAACAGCAGGTGTTTGGCCAAATCGAATTTCAATATTCCTCTGCCTTGTTTCTTTTAAACGTAAAGAAAGTTGTTTGTCGAATAATTCATCATCTATGTATTCGATGCGATCACATGTGGAATAAACGGTTTCACAAAGGTTGCCATAATTTTTATGGAAAAAGAAAACTTGTAAAACTTTTCCGTTAGATGGATGGTACAATACTTTCGCATTATAAGATTCCATCCTTCCAAATTTGACAAAAGATCGAATCCGTTTGAATATGTTATATGATAATCCGAATAAATCTTTTACAATGGGGATGTCTGTAAAACCGATCCCTCTTGTGGCGATGTAAAACGGTTCAAAACTAACATGGCCATCTCGTTTGGTTATTTCACGAAGGTATTCTGCAATGGGTTCCATACGTGATTCACTGAATGACATGGGGAAATCTAAAAAATCTACAACAACTTTCCCTCCACCTTTCCCAAGTTCCGTCCAAACTTCATCTAAGTATTTCCCATCTTCTGTGAACTTGATTTGTTTACAGATTCCTTCTTGGCATTTGATTTGTTCTTCGAAGTCTTTTTTGTTAGGTGATGGAAGTTCGACTTCTTGGAATTGGGAATCGAATTCTTGGGAAAAAAGCGGGGTAAACAAAATGGAGATAATGAGAAAAGGAAGGATAGTTGCCAAACTCAAATGGAATAACTTTTGATTCACAGTTTTTTTCCTACCAATTCGTTCGTTTTGACTTAAGGAAACCCAATTACCAGAGTGTGTTTACATTTTGGATGAGGCGAATCCTTCTCACAACATCCAATGGATCGATGAGTTCCATACATGCGTGATCACCCCTCCAACATTTCGTATTCCCATATATGGAACATGGTCTACATGGTAAGTCAACTTGTAAGACTCCTGAATCTTCTTGTGCAAATGGTCCAAATCCAGAAACCGGATGAGTGGTTCCATAAATACCAATGACTGGTTTTTTTAATAAGGCAGCAATGTGAACGTTTGAACTATCCATTCCAATCATTACATCCAAACGGTCCATAATCCCAAGTTCCCCGCGAATCCCTAAATGACCACCTTGAACGATATGAACTTGCGTTAGGTTGTTTTTTAAGATTTCCAATTCCTTGGCTTCATCGCGACCACCGAATAAGAATACATGGCAATCTGGAAATTCAGAAACCAAAACTTCTACAAGGCGTTTGCATTTTTCAAAACTCCACTCTTTTAGTGCGTGTCCAGCAAAAGGTGCAAATCCAAACCACTGCCCATCTTTTTTATCGATGCCAATGGATTTAAAATAATCTTTGGCGAACATTTTGGATTCACCATCTACATTTAACCATGGACCTTTTCGAATGGGTGCATCAAATCCTGATTTCCGAAATACATTTAAGTAACGTTCCACAGTATGGGGGAGTTGGTTTAATTTTTTATTATAACGTCTAGTTTGTGCTAATTTTTCTCTACGACCTTTGATGATTTTAGAATAAGGTACACCTTTTAATCGGAAAAAAAAGGCAATGAGTCTGGAACGTAAAGAACCATGAAGGTCGATTACATAACCAAAAGGACCGAGTTTATCAATGTCTCTGTACATCCTCCATAAACCGAGGATTCCTTTGTATTTTTTTAGATTGATACCTAAAACATTTAAGTTGGGGATATTGTAAAAAAATGGTGCGAAGTTTCCTCTTGTAACAACCGTTAATTGAGTATTGGAGTATTTTGCGGCGATTGCAATGAGTGCTGGTGTCATTAAGGCAACATCCCCCATCGCTGAAAACCGAAGTACAAGAAGGTTTGTCATTTTTGATTCTTATAAAGAGATGGGTTTAGATTTTGGTCATTGTACATCTTCATTTGTCGGTATACTTTGACTCGTTTGATTCCTTTGGCATAATCATCAAACAATTCCTCTAAACATTGTTTTAGGTCTTCTCTTTGGTCGAGTAATACCGTTAACTTAGCTTGGCATTTTTCAATGTGTTCTTTGGTGGCAGATGAATCTTTCCGATTTACCTGTTCTTCCATATGGTAAATTTTTAATTCTAGGATACTCATTCGATCGAGTAACCAAGCAGGCGATTCAGAATTGAGCCTTGCATCTGGTTTTGGAGACACTGTTTGAAACATCTCGATGACAAAATCATCCAACCTTTCTACCATATCAGTTCTGTCTTGGTTCAGTTTGTCGATTTTTCGTTTGAGAGCCACAACTTCTTCTAAAGCAATGTCTGGTCTACGGATTTCATCTTCGATGTGCCATTGGATGGTATCGATGTGGTTTTTTTGGTATAGTGTGAATTCTAAAGTTCCCTCAGGATAGGGATTGGGATGGGGGGCTTCTTTTTTATGCCAATCCAAAACAGATTCTTGGAAAATAGCGACGGCTTTTATGGCTTCCAATGCTTTCATATCGTAATGCAATTCACGTTTTCATATGGTTTTTGGGGTTCAATCCAAATATTTCTTAGGTTTTTCGCTTTCTTTTACCAAAGCACAAGATCTTTTGAAAAAAGATGTGTTTAGTTGGTATTGCCTATGGCATCCATCCAGATTTTCCTTTGGTAGTTGCCTCCAACCGTGATGAATTTTTTGAACGTCCCACTGAAGTGTTACATATTTGGAAAACAGAACCTACCATCATTGCAGGCAAAGACCTAAAAGCGGGTGGGACTTGGCTTGGAGCGAACCAAGATGGGAAAGTTGCTTTTCTCACAAATGTTCGTAATTTCCGAAAACCCCACCATCCCAACCCAAAATCCAGAGGGGAACTTGTGATTCGTTTTTTAGAATCAAGTGATTCCGTATCCTCATCTCTTTATGCAGACGAAGTGAAGGCCAACCAGAACCAGTATGAAGGATTCAATTTATTTCTCTTTGATGGAAAGGAGGCTATCGTACTTGGTGGAGATCCGTTTACCACTCAAAAAGTGGAGTTTGGGTTTCATGCAGTGAGTAATGCCAGTTGGGATACCCATTGGCCAAAAACGGAAAAACTTTTGTCCCAAATGAAACCATTGGTAGCGAGATGGCAGGAGAAAAATATTTCCAAATCCGAAATCGAATGGGAACTCTTTCGTTCGTTAAATGATGCGGAACTTGTCAGAGAGGACGAGTCCTTACCAGATACAGGGATTGGGCTTGAACGGGAAAGGGGTCTTTCCTCTGTCCGCATCAAAACTCCTCAGTATGGAACAAGAGCTTCCACTTTAGTATTTTATGGAAGAGAATCTTTAGAGTTGGTTGAGAGAACCTTCTCCGATCCGTTATCCGATGGATATACGGAACGGAGAAATGTTTTGGTTAGGTAGGTTTTTAGTCTTCCAATCGGAAATGTTTCATCGGGAAAGCATCTGTGATTTCTTTTACAGCTGCTTTTACCTTTGATTCCCAAGTTGTATCGCCAAAATGATCTAGGTAATCACAAATCAAATTGCCAACGGCTTCGATTTCTTTTTCTTTGAGGCCTCTTGTGGTGAGAGCAGGAGTTCCGAGTCGGATCCCTGACGCAACTGCAGGAGGGTTTTTATCAAAAGGGATCGCGTTTTTGTTCACAGTCACACCGATATGATCAAGTCCATCTGCTGCATCTTTACCTGTGAGACCTTTTACAGACACATCAAGTAAAACGATATGATTGTCTGTTCCGCCTGACACAACACGAAATCCTCGTTTTTGGAATACTTCTGCAAGGACTTTCGCGTTTTTCACAACTTGTTTGATGTAGGTTTTGAATTCTGGTTGGAGAGCTTCCCCAAAGGCAACTGCTTTTGCTGCGATCACATGCATAAGAGGTCCACCTTGGATTCCTGGGAAGACTCGAGAATTGAGAACTTTTTCGTTTTCAGATGAAGACAGAATGAGTCCACCACGAGGTCCACGTAATGTTTTGTGAGTTGTAGTAGTTACAAAATCACAAACTCCGATGGGACTTGGGTGTTCGCCAGCGACCACCAAACCAGAGATATGTGCAATGTCTGCCATGATTTTGGCACCAATGTCATTTGCAATTTCTCTGAATTTGTTAAAATCGATAATGCGAGGGTAAGCAGATGCACCAACAACGATGAGTTTTGGTTTGTGTTCTTTTGCTAGTTTTGCCACTTCATCGTAGTTGATAGTTTCTGTTTTTTCATCCACACCGTAAGGGATTGGTTTAAAATATTTACCACTGATGTTGACTGCGCTACCATGTGTTAGGTGGCCACCGTGTGCCAAATTCATTCCAAGGAAACTATCACCCGGTTCTAGAGTGGCAAGAAATACCGCCATATTCGCCTGAGCACCGCTATGTGGTTGTACATTTGCATATTCGGCACCAAACATTTTTTTGGCTCTTTCAATAGCGAGTTCTTCTACTTTATCAGCATTTTCACAGCCATTGTAGTATCGTTTTCCAGGATAACCTTCCGCATATTTATTGGTCAGTGTAGAGTGGTAAGCTTCGAGAACAGGGCGAGAAACAAAGTTTTCACTCGCAATCATTTCGAGGGAATGTTCTTGTCTTTCGTCTTCTTTTTTTAGGGCAGCATAAACTTCAGGATCTTGTTTTTGTAAATAACTCATGTCGGAATTTCTCTGTGGAGTGTGTATTCTGGATTTTGGTATTTCTTCTTGCGAATAAATTCAGATTCTCTGAGCACTTGTTTCCGAAAAGTAGAAAAGTCCCTGCCAAAGAAGGAAATGTTTGAAAAATCTGACGGAAGTGGCTCTTCTAAATACAAAAATACTTCCCTAACCAAATCGATGGCCCACTTTTCTTCGGAAAAAAAACCAGGAATGGAGGTTAAAAAATCCTTATGGCCTCTTTCCTTTCGGTAATCTGGTTCTTCGGGTGGGTGGTGTAATACTTCGGAGACACGTTCAATGAGACTTTCTTCTAAGATGAGAGTTCCATGTTGGACAATACAATTTCGTTTTCGAAACTGTGCGTTTCCTGAGATTTTTTTAAAAACTCCATCTTTTTCTAACACAAGATCTGATTTGCCTTTGGCAAAAGAGTTGATGTTTTGGTGGGAGAGGGATTTGGAAATGATTCCTAAAATACGGTCGTAACTTTCTTTGACAGGGAATAATTCCTTTCGTTCCTCTAAGTTAAAATAAAGCGAATAATTGATATTCCCAGAAAGGGAATGGAAAACTGTCCCTCCCCCCGAGGCACGCCTAGCGATGTAACAGAAGTTTGGTTTTGGTTTTTTCCCAAATCCAAATGACCTTACTTCATTCTCATAGGTTTTCACTACATTTTCTTTGATATTGCGGTAAGGATTTTCAGAAAGCCCAAGGATGATGGAATCCGGATTTTTCCATAACCTGATCCCTGCTGTGATCCCAGAACTTACCATTTGGATGGCAACGGATTCTTCAATCGCCAAATTGTAGTAAGGCGATCTTGGAGGAGTAGGGGGAAAGAAAAAAACTTTTTTTGTCACTCGTTGAAGTATTTCTGTGAGGCTTCGTTTAAAAACTTACGTTCTTTTCGGGATAAAGACTCCATTCCGTTTTTCGAAATTTTTTCAAGCAGTTCATCCACTTTGGTTTTGGCATTTTCTCGTTTTGCCATTTCTTCTTGGTACCGCATAAACCTACGTTTTTGTAGGTAACGAGAAAGTGACCAAGTGGGAAGGGAGGATTTTGTGCCTTTCCAACCTGTGTACAATTTCATAAGGATGAGTCCGCCGATCGCCCCACCCAAATGAGCAAAGTGTGCGACTCGTTCTCCTTGTGCAAACAGTACCATAAGCATCACAATCATCACAAAGTATTTGGCTCGCATGGGAAAAATGAGAAATACCAAAAGTTCGCGGTTTGGCCATGTCATTCCATACGCAACAAGTAGGCCATAGATACTGGCACTTGCTCCGACTACGACACCTTGTGGGATTCCCAAATATTGTGCTGTGATCGTTCCAATCCCACCGAGAAAAGCAGTGAAAAAATAAAATTTGAGAAAAGCACGTTCCCCCCAAATTTCAGCAAGTTCTGAGCCAAACATCCAAAGGCTCAGCATATTGAATAGGATGTGCATAAAACTTCCGTGTAAAAATGCATAACTCACGAGTTGCCAAACCCATCCTCGGAACACAAGTTCGGGTGAGAGACCCAAATAGAGTTCCACAAGGGGAGTATGGAAGCTGAGTTTTGTCAAAAGTTGCAGAATGAAAAAGATGACATTGACTAAAATTAGAGTTCGGACAACGGGAACCATAGGTGGTCCAAATCGGAGTTCATATCCTGGGGTACGAGAGGCCATAAATTCAAGGTCGTAAATCTTGAGTGACAAGGAAAGTCGATTTCCTAGCATCGAGGAAGTGATTGTGCAACTCTACGGAGTCCGCGGTTCCATTGCGAGCCCACTCCGAAACCAAGACTACCGCAAAAAGATAATCGAGATTCTGGACCTCTACAAACAATCAGGGGCTGTGGGATCTGTGGATGAGTTTTGGCAAAATCTTCCCTACCACTTAAAATTTGTCACAGGATCTGACACAACCTGTGTTTCGGTGACTGATGATGATGGGCAAACCTATGTTTTGGATATGGGGACTGGACTTCGCAATTTAGGTGATGAACTTGTTTCTGAATATTTCACAAACCAATTGAAAAAAACGGTCTCCTTTTTTATCACACACACCCATTGGGATCATATCCAAGGCCTTCCTTTTTTTAAGCCTATTTATTTCCCAGACTTCCATTTGCATTTTTATTCTCCTTATGCTGATTTAGAAAAACGATTACAAAGACAACAAGAACCAGAATTTTTTCCTGTCCCACTGGACGGAACTGGTTCAGCCAAAGAGTTCAAACTCTTTTTCCCTGGGGATGTTTTGGAATTTCCATCAGGTCTCAAAGTAGAGTGTTACCCTCTAAAACACCCAGGTGGGTCGTTTGCGTATAAATTCACAAACCGTGCCGGTAAAATTTTTATCTTTGCTACGGATGCAGAATTTACGGGAGCTGATATGGACCTCATCCACGACTGTTTGCCTTTTTTTGCGGATGCAGACTTACTCATTTTAGATACGCAATACACCTTGGATGAATCCTTTTCCAAATTTGATTGGGGCCACACGGCTTATACGATGTCCGTAAATTGTGCTTCTTCTTGGCGTGTGAAAAACTTAGTGCTCACTCACCATGAACCAAGTTACTCTGATGAAAAAATTTATGATATTTATGAAAACGCAAAACTCCACCAGCAGCAGTTAGGCGAGAAGAAATTGAAAATTCATTTAGCAAGAGAAGGACTTAGATTCCACTTATAATGACTATGAACAAAGAAAAAACACTTCGAATTACCATCACTACCTTCTTTAGTATCGCACTTCTTGGAGGACTCTTTTTTGGATACATTCTTTCCGAAGTGAACAAAGGGAAAGAATTACAAAAACTAGCATCTTACCAACCAACTACTCCTACTAAATTATATGATACCAATGGAGTTTTGTTTGCAGAGTTATACCGCCACAAACAAGAATTATTAAAATACAGTGATATTCCACCTCATGTGATCCATGCATTTTTATCAGTAGAGGATGATAATTTTTTCAATCACTTTGGTATTGATTTTTTAGCCATTGTAAGGGCTGCGATCAAGAATATTTTTGCAGGACGGATTGTACAAGGTGGATCCACCTTAACCCAACAGTTAGCAAAAACCATCTTACAACAAAGGAAAAAAACGTTTGGACGTAAATTCCTCGAAGCACTTCTTACCTTACAAATTGAACAAGAATACACCAAAGAAGAAATCTTAGAAATTTATTTTAACTTAATTTATTTGGGCCATGGAACAACTGGTTTGTCGTCTGCAGCCAATGTTTATTTCCAAAAAGATGTTAGAGACTTAAGTATCGCCGAAGCAGCACTTTTAGCAAGACTTCCCAAGGCACCTGTTACCTATTCCCCTTTCAAAAACCCGAAAGAAGCCAAACAAGCTCATATGGTTGTGCTTGGACTCATGGCAAAAAATGGTTTTATTCCCAAAGACCAAGTAAAAAAGATCCACGATGATTTTTGGGAACGGTATTGGCCAGTTGTCATCACTCAATCACCATCTCGTTCTACTTGGGGTGCCAAACTGAACCGTGCCCCATATTTTACAGAGTGGGTACGCCAAATTTTGGAGAAGGAATTGGGAGAAGAGGCTTTATACACTGGTGGGCTTCGCGTTTATACCACACTTGATGTGAGAAAACAAGAAATTGCAGAAGAAGAACTGAGAATGGGTCTTATCGAACAAGACAAATCCGCTTTTGGTGCAAACTTCCGTTATGCGGGTCGTGCCGATCGAGGTCTTGTTTCTTTATACAATTTGTTCGGATCTATTTTTCCAGTTGGTGTTCCATACGTAACAAGTTTGGATGATAGACAAGTATTTCGTTTGCATTTAGAAAAAGAAATGGCACCGGCTCTGGAATTGTTAACGGATTTTATCCCTTCCGAAAACGAAAGTGCAGCTGTTAAAGAATTCCAAAGATCCTCTCTTGTATTTTCTTCCAACTTACACGTAGAAGGTGCTATCATTACCATCGACCACCAAACTGGTTATATCCAAACCATGGTGGGTGGTTCAAGGTTCTCTCCTAAAAATCAATTTAACCGTGCGATGCAAGCAAGACGCCAAACAGGTTCTGCATTCAAACCATTTGTATACGCAGCTGCCATCCAAAACCGGGCCGTTGGATCGGGAACGGGAATTATGGATGCACCACTTACAACCATTACGGAAGAAGGGGAAGGGTATTCCCCTCAAGACATTTCTGGTGATTTCCGAGGAATGGTTCCATTATCTCGTGCTTTATCTTTATCACTTAACATCGTTTCAGTCCAAGTTCTCATGCGAACAGGAACAGATTCAGTCATTGATTTTGCATCAAAAGTCACAAAAACAAATAAAGCCAGGTTCCCAACAGGACCTGCTCTTGCACTGGGTGTAGCAGAACTCACACCTTATGAAATGGCTCTTGGATATTCTATCCTAGCAAACAAAGGAAAAGATGTAATCCCATTTAGTGTTCGTTATGTGTTAAATCAAAGTGGAACTGTTGTTTATAATAAAGAAAAGGAAGTCCAAGAAACTTTGGCAGAAGAAGCCAAAAATGGAACCATCCAAATCATTCCAGAAGCCACAGCTTATATTATCAAACAAATGTTAATTGGTGTGGCCATGGGAGGAACACCAACCCAGGCCCTGCGTGCTGCAGACAAAGGGAATTATAAAGGGGAATCTGGTGGAAAAACAGGTTCTACATCTTCTTATACCAATGTTTGGTATGCTGGTTTTGATCCAAAATACACATCCATTGTTTGGATGGGTTTTGATAAATCTTCTCTTTCTCTTGGAAAAGGAGTCACAGCGGCTGGTGTTGCAGCGCCCATTTGGGGGAAAATGTATTCTCGTTTTTACAACGAAGGGCCTTATCCAAGTTTTTACCCCAATGGCAAATCGGATGAAATTCCTGCCGATGTGGTCAAAGGGGCAACTTGTGCATTTAACGGACTTTCACCAGGACCAAATTGCCCTCTCACCGGAAATTTATTCTTAAAACCAATCACAATTGCGGGCCGAACCTTGTCTGTCCCTGGTGGACGGCAATGTGATGGGGACAGAGACCACTACAGATCGATGGACCTAAATGACTTCTTACAACGTGAATTGGAAATCTCTGACGACGAATTGAAGTAAGTTTCAGCTCAAAATCAACCTACCAAGACCAGTCACATGGGAATCAAATCCCTTCTTCCCAACCAAGGAAGGAGGGGGATTTGCTTTGTTTTCCCTGTTTTTCTAGGCAATTTCTTGCAAACCACTCAATCTGCGTAAATTTTCAGCACATTGAAGGGCCCAATCCTTTCCGAATCTCCGCAAAAGGCAGATCTATGGGGTTTTAGAGGGATCTCATGTTGGCACGATAGTTGCATCTATTCTCATGAACAGCAGTTCGGAGGGAATATGAAAAAACTACTCTTAACCATCATCATTTTAGCAATCAACTTCTCAGTGAAAGCTGGAGAGTCCTCCTTTTTGAATGATGATGTAGCTTCCCTCATTGGCCAATACGATAACGAAACCTTGGCTGCCATTTCCAATGAACTTGTGAAAATGGCGAACGAAGAAGAAGGAATGGGAGAGTTTGATTTAGCCTCTACTCATTATGACCGTGCGATTAAAATTCGTGAAGCTATTGGTATGAAATCCCATAAAAGTTTTGCTTCAATCCAATACCTAGCAAGCCAAGCCTATTCAAAAGCTGGTAACTTTTGTGAAGCTTCTACTTATGCAAAAAAAGCAAGTGATGCTTTCCGTGCACATGGAATTTCTAAATTCGAACACAAAGCTGAATTGGAGTCAAAAGAATTTGCAAAGGCTTGTGCAGTGGTGGCAGTTCGTTAATCAATACTTGTTGTTATGATTCTTTCTAGAGATGGTTACCCTTTTTTGATTCTTCCTTCGAATCAATCCAACTTCACGTGATGATACACGTGAGGTTGGAATTCTTTTTTTCCATACTTACGTATCGCAATTTCAAATAATCTCGATTTCTCATAAGGGATGTCTGATTCCCAAGCAATCCCAAAATTGGCTTCTGTATAACCAGATTCATATTGAAGTGGGTATAAAGATTTTCCGTCATAATAATAGAGTAGTTTATGTTGGTAGTTTTTTGTGGAATCGACTGCAAATACCTCGCATGGAATCCGATTTGTGAATTGTTTTGTGATTTGGATATTGGTTTGTTCCCAACGACATTCTTTTACATTCAATTCTTTTGTTGTTAAAAGGACCCATTCCTTTGATTTCTCAATGGAACCTTTCCCAACGATTTGGCGAAATTGGAAGTGGTCTTTGTATACCTTCCATTCTCTCCATATTTTTTTAAATTCGAGATTTGGTTCGATGTAAATGGACTCTGTCCAAAAGAGTTGGAAGTCTTTTGATCCCATCGCTGATTTTTTTTCGGTAGGCCTCTTGTATGACCCAAGGAGTAAGTCTGAATCTTTTGGAAATTCTGTTGGTAAAGTCCGAATCCATCCAAGTTTTGGTGTGCAAAAGAGTGGGAGGCAAAACACCAAAAGAAGAAGGAATTTCTTCTTTTGGCTTAGTACTAAAATCAAATTGGAATTACAATTTGATTTAGAATTGGAAGTAAATAAAATCTTGTCCACCATCTCCAAAAATTCCGAGTAAAAGTAAGATTACGACGGATAAAATGGGGAGTAAAATATTTTGAAAGGGTTTTAGTTTTTCATACACAAACGGTGAGTATTGGAACCAGTTGAACATGAGTCCTAAGGCAATGAAAGTGGGAAGTTCATCAACTCGGCTTAAGGTATCACCAGTATTGCGAAGGGTTAAAACACCTTTAAAAATTTCATAGGCAACATTTAAGGATTCTGCTCCTCTTGCTGCCGCACGGAAAAACACTCCAGAGAATGTAAATACAATGAAGATCACAATGGTTCGAATGATTCCTGCAAGTGGAAAGGTATCTGGTATGAATTTCTTTTTCCCGCGGTGGAGGTATAAAGACCTTTCGATCCAAATCAATGCTCCTAAATACGCACCCCAAAGGACAAAGGCCCAATTGGCTCCATGCCACAACCCTCCAAGGCACATGGTGATAAAGGAATTTAAATTGGATCGGAAAATGCTTCCTTTACTCCCACCTAACGGAATGTAAATGTAATCACGTAACCAAGATGACAATGTGATGTGCCATCTGCTCCAAAGTTCTCTGAAGGATTGTGAAAAAAATGGACCTTGGAAGTTTTCTGGAATTTCGTATCCCAGTAAATTAGCAGATCCTCTTGCCATATCCGTATACCCAGAAAAGTCACAATACACTTGGATCGCGAAGGCAAGAACACTAAAGAAAATCGAAAAACTATCGTATTTCGCTGGGTCCAGATACAAAGGAGAAATGATCGGTGCGATGTTTTCTGCAATGATAACCTTTTTAAATAATCCACCTATGATGAGGAATATTCCCTTTTTCATTCGGTCTTGGTCTATGGTTGGGTGGTCGAGTTGAGGGAGGAAATCCTGTGACCTCATAATCGGACCTGCTATGAGCTGAGGGAAAAACAAAATGAACAAGAAGTAGTCCACAGTGGACATTCTTTTTTCTATGATCCCGCGGTGGATGTCCACTTGTACAGCAATGATCTGAAAGGTATAAAAACTAATCGCTAGTGGTAAAAAAATACTCCATGAACCAGCAATTTCTTTAAAACTTGGATACCCTGTTAAAGAATATAATGAATCGGTAATAAAGTAAAAATACTTAAAAAACGCTAAATTCAATACGTTTAAAACGACAATTGTGTATAAAACACTGTTGTGATTTTCGCTTTTTTCTTTTTTCCGAAACATCCATTCGCTAAACGCGTAGTTAACAAGAATGACTAAAAGGAAGTGAAATAAAAATGGAAAACTGAAATAGGCATAAAAAATAAGAGATGAAACCACAAGAAGGGGTTTTCTCCCCTTTTGTGGAATGTTCCAATAAATTAAATAGGTAAGCGCAAATAAAATTAAATACGGAATCGAATTGAATAACATGAATTAGGTAACCTTAAAATTTAGATATCCCAGAGGTATAAAAACTTCGAGTTTGTATTTGTTCCAAGAAGTTTATCAGCGATACCAAATGAAATAGGATTTCCTTTCACGTCAGTTGCTTGGTAAATATTTTCCACAGGCACTTTTCCTCTTTGGTAAGTAACAATGCGAGGTGATCCTTGTGGGTTCCCTTCATACTTAGGGTGTTTCATGAGTTCGATCACAAAATTATCAAAGTAACCGATAAAATCAATCATCCCTTCTTTCTGTGCTTGTTCCGCTGTGAAGATCCTTCCATCACAAATTTCTTTGAGTCTGGATTCAGAAACTTTAGGCCTTCCTTTTTTCACGACATCAAAAAATCGAGCATACAAACTATCAATGATGGACTGTAAAATTTTTCTTTGTTCCGCAGTCATTTCTGTTGTAGGTGAACCGAGTGCTTTGTTTGGACCAGAGGTAAAGGATTGGTCTTTGACGCCAATTTTGTCTAAACCTTCTTTCACATTGATCCCAGACATGATCACTCCCACAGAACCTGTAACAGTTGTTGGGTGGGCACCAATGGAATCTGTTGCCATTGCAATGTAATAAGCACCACTTGCTGCAGTATCCATAAATCCTGCAAAAACAGGGATCCCTTTTCGTTCTTTGAATTTTTTCACTTCTTGGTAGATGATGTCACTTGCGGTAACAGTTCCACCAGGAGAGTTGATTTTTAAGATCACACCTTTGACATCAGGGTCTCTCTCGGCACGTTTCAGTGATTCTTTCACTCGGACGACCATAGAATCAGAAGAAGGTCCAAAAAAAGATTCTCTTCCTTCATCAGAAATCATCCCTTCAATGGAGATAATTACGATTTTTTCTTGATCCTTTCCAGCAATGAGTTTCTCTTCGAATTCAGACTTAGCTGTTGGAGGGAATAAATTCATACTATTCCCAATGACACATGATTCTGTAAAAAGAATCGAAAGAAGAACGACGGAACTAATTAGACCAAACTTTCTTAAAGGCATACAAACCTTTCTAAGATGGCAAACTCTGACTTCAATCATTTTTGGGAGATAAATCTTGCACCTACTGAAAACAAAATACTCTAGTTTTGGGACAGAACCCACTGGAGGTGGGCAATGGTTGCATTTGAATCTCCATTCTCCCGTAGATGGCTCCAAAGTCTCTGTTGTTGCAGGCCACAAAGCCCCGGATCCATTTTTTGCCTCAGGTTCGTTTTTGATGTTCCCATGGGTCAATCGATTGGAACCAAATCCATGGGCAAGAGAACCCTTTTATCCCAGTATCCATTGGCTGACAGACGGGAACGGAATCCCACTCCATGGGCTATTTCACAACCTTCCAAGAACCATCCTTTCCGAAACACAAGGAGACATGGAATCTACCGTTAAATTTTCCATGGTGATTCCTGAAACTTGGGAAGGGACCTTACTTTCCAAAATCCAAGTGACGGAAGTGTACCAACTTACCTCATCGGAACTCAAAATCATTTATGAATTAAAGAACCAATCAGAAGAAGAATTTCCCTTTGCACTTGGAATCCATCCTTATTTCCGTTGGAACGAAGAAGAAAGTATTGATGATTTGTTTCTCATTGGGTCTGGATTCCACCAAATCAAACTAGGAGATTACCTTTTGCCTGAACGTGTATTAGGTGGTGAGTTGTTACTCAATGGTGAGTTGTCACTGATGGGAAAAAATTTGGATGATTTGTATGGAGCCACTGGAAATGAAATTCCTTATATAGGACTCTTCTCGATGAACAAAAAGGAGAAGTTACTCATCTCCGGTGGAAATTTTTACCAAGTGTACACGCCACAAGACAGAAGGTCGATTGCGATTGAACCTATGACAAGCACTGGCAATTTTTTACATTTCCCTGGTGCAAATCCTAGTCTTATCAAAGCACATTCCGAAAAAAAAATCGAATTTTCGATTCGTTTGGATCAATTCTAAAAAAAAAAATTCTCTTTATCGAACAAACTGTCTAACAAAAAAAAAGAGGATAGTCCCCCAATGTCAGATGCCCTAGTGAATACTTGTAAACAAATTAGTAAAAACCTTTTGGAAATCAAATATTTCGCAGAGAAAAAAAACACTAGCCGAACTTCTGTTTACCGAGCTTTACAAGACCAAAAAATCAATGAAGTAGTGATTGGAAAAAATTCGCGTTTCATTATTTTAGATGATGCTGCGAAGAAATGGAAACCTGGTAGACAGGCCTAAATTCAAATTCTTCTCCGTTTAAGTTGGATTCAATCCAATCTGTTGTTTCTCCTTCGTTCCATTGGTTCCAAATTTCATTTGGGATTTGGGATCGAATGGAAGTTGGAACCAGTGGTTTTAATCCAAAAAAAGGTAATAAGTATTCGTCAGTTTGGTTTTCGAAAAAATAACCTAAAAAACTAAAGTAAACCTTACCTAAACTTTTGTCCAAATGAGTGTCTCTCGTTTTGATGTAACACTCACCAAATTTTGGGTAAGGTGGCTTAAACGTTTTTTTATGAAATTTGTATTGGATTCCCTTTAAATATCCAATCCTCAGTAAAAGTTTGGATGCCCCTGAAACCATTTGTAAATGGCGATGGTCAATGGGATTCTTGAATCCATCCATATCCAAACTGGCATTCACAATGCTTACATTTCCTAACTCTAACAGGGATGGTTCCTTCCACCATAGTTCTATGGATTCCCAAACTTTTGGTTTGTTTTTCGGTTTTGTTTTATTTTCGATGTTTGATCGTAAAACTTCCGTTAATTGAGTTTTTCTCTTAGTTTCAAAGGACTTGGGAAATAAAAAAAAGGAAATTGAATCAAAATTCGAGAACTCATAAAGAAAATCGAAGGAAACACTCGAATGAGACAATGCTTCCGGTTTGGTTTTCCATGAGGTAACTTGGTAGGGATGGAAGTTTTGAAATCCAAATTCTTCCCAATCGAGAATCCTTTTTTGTAATTTGGTTTCTACCATAGGGAGATGTTCTAAGGAAACCGAGAGTTCAAATGTTTTTGGGAATTTCCACATCTTTTATACCAATCGGTCGATCTATGATAACAAGATGAATGATTTAGCCTTTGAGAATCAAAGTTTTTTATGGGGGAATGAAGCAGGGCCCATACGAATCCTTTCGGAATACCTACATCCCAAGGCGGAGTTCAATGAACATGGTATTACCGATACCATTGTTGTTTTTGGTTCTGCGAGGATCCCATCTCAGGAAAAAATCCAAACCGAAAATCCTTCTCCCTTAGACGGCCTTAGCCCCTACTACGAAGAAGCCAGAGAGTTTTCCCGATTGATTTCAGAATGGGCAGACGTTTTAAAATTAGATGCCCCGAATCGAAATTTGCTCATCTGCACCGGAGGGGGACCTGGGATCATGGAAGCAGGGAATCGTGGTGCCAAAGAAGCAGGGGCAAAGTCTGTTGCGTTAAACATTGTCCTTCCTCACGAACAACACCCGAATCCATATGTGAACAAAGAACTTACGTTTGAGTTTCATTACTTTTTTATGCGTAAACTTTGGTTTATGAAAACATGCCGAGGGATGATTGCATTTCCTGGTGGATTTGGGACTTTCGATGAATTATTTGAAACCCTTACCCTTGTCCAAACAGGTAAAAAAAGTAGAATTCCCATCCTTCTCTATGGAACAAAATTTTGGACGGAAGTGATCAATTTCAAAAAATTAGCGGAGATGAAGCTGATTTCGGAAGAAGACCTCCATTTATTTGGATTTGCTGACAGTCCAGTTGAAGCACTTCGATTCTTTCAGGAAAAGATTCGTTTCGAATTGACCCATTCTGAGGGTACAAAAACATAGCGAAACAAGGTAATAATTATGGCTAGAACATGTGTAGTAACCGGAAAAGGAACAACGGCAGGGAACAACGTATCCCATTCTCATAAAAAGAATCGCCGTATCTGGAAGGTGAATGTGATCACAAAAAAAATCTTCTTGGAAGACGAGAACCGTTGGGTTCGCGTTAAGATTTCTACACGTGCTTTGAGAACCCTTCGTAAAAAAGGTTTGAAAGTGGCAATCAAAGACCACGGCGGTGATATCTCCGCAATCACTCCAAAAAAATACGTAGGAATCACTCCTAAAGCACAACCAGCAACTTAAATCTCAGATTTAGTTGTTCTGGATTGAAACGATCCAAAAAAACTCCCAATATCACCGAAGTGTACCGTCTCCTAGAGGCGGAATTCGGTGTCGTAGAAACTCCTCTTACATTTACAAAACCTTATGAGTTGGCGATTGCTGTCATTTTAAGTGCACAGTGTACGGACGAACGTGTAAACCAAGTCACACCCGAACTCTTTCGCACCTTTCCGACTCTTGAGTCATTTGCGAAAGCACCTTTATCTGCCATTGAGAAAAAAATCTTTTCCACTGGGTTTTATAAAAACAAAGCCAAAAGTATACAAGGTTTTGCGAAAATGGTATTAGAAGAATTTGGAGGTGAGATTCCCAAAACAATGGAGGAGGCAATCAAACTCCCCGGGTTTGGAAGGAAAACCGCCAATGTGGTTCTTGCAGAAATTTATGGAGTGGTGGAAGGGTTTGTGGTAGATACCCACGTAAAACGATTAACCAAACGACTTGGATTTACAAAAAAAACAGATCCCGTACAAATTGAACGGGAGATGATGAAAATCACGCCTAAGGAAATTTGCCGAAACCTATCTCTTTACCTAATATTTCTCGGTCGTAAGTACTGCCAGGCGCGCCGGACGTTTTGTTCGGATTGTCCTCTTTCTTCTCTTTGTCCTTCTTATACGGAGTCGGTTTCATAAGACCTTCTTCCGTTTCCGATTCCTTTCTCTGTTTCCAAGAACGATTGCGGTCCGTTAAATTGATGGATTCTACTTTGTAATCCAAACGAATCAGGTTTCGTTTGCGAAAAAACAAATTCAAAGTACCTAGCCTCCCATAATCTTTTGGGCATTCCACTTGGTGGACATTAGAAAGGTAACGAAACCTTGCTTGTGGTTTCCCTTCGACGAGTAAAAAGATTGGGAGTTCAGGATTGTTTTGCCCTGGAATGAGAGGGATTTTGATTTCTTCTTCTGGACTGACATATACGATCCAACCGTCAAAGTCATCAGTATTTTTCGCATTTAAGAGCCCGTCTATGGAACCTAAGCCAAGTTTGACGGGACCATGGTCCATTTCGATGGTCTTAGTCAGGTTAAATCCATCAAAGGGGAATTCTAATGGTTTGTCTTTGGGTGAAAAAGGGTACAACATGTACCCTTTTCCCCGTTTCAGGTCCAAATCCATTTTTTCCCGTTCCACAAAACCAAGGAGAGCACTGAGACCTCCACGTCCTTCCTCATCCATTTTGGTGAAAAGTTCCTTTCCGCAATGGAAAAACATACGTAAAGGTCGGTCTTCTAAACTTTCATGGGCGAAATTAGCAGAAACAGAAAGAAAGTACCCAATTGTCAAAATTGACCCAAGGTTTCTTCCAAGAAAGGAAAGACGGATATTCATATTTTGTGACCTTGGTTCTAAGAACGGAAGAATTCGAAACAGAATGAACCAAAAAACCTACCGACTGTCTAAACATAGGGCAGAAAGGATGCCATGAACTTCTTCAAAAATCTATTTCTCTACGCTAAAATGGTTAAATTTTCCCATACACTTTTTGCTTTGCCTTTTGCAGGGATTAGCTTCGTCCTAGCCTACCTCGAGTCGAGTCTCGATACGGGCGATTTACTTCGAATCGGTGCCCTGATCCTTGTTTGTATGGTCAGTGCTCGAAGTGCAGCTATGGGATTCAATCGGTATGTGGATTCAGAAATTGATGAAAAAAATCCCCGTACACAAAATCGAGAAATCCCTGCTGGAAAAATTTCCAAGGTGTCGGCGTTACTCTTCATCGGGCTTTCTGCCTTCATTTTTATCTTTGCTAGTTTTTTTGTGAACAAACTGGCTTTCTTACTTTCCTTCCCCGCACTTTTTATTTTGTTTCTGTATTCTCTCACCAAACGGTTTACCTTGTTTTGCCATTTGGTTCTCGGTTTTGCGATCTCTCTGGCACCACTAGGTGCTTGGATTGCCATCACTGAAACGGTGAATTTAGTTCCCATTTTATTTTCACTAGGACTCTTATTTCATATTTCCGCATTTGATGTGTTATATGCCATTCAGGATATGGATTTTGATGCCAAAGAAAAACTCCATAGTATCCCTTCCAAATTAGGGGAAACTAAATCCCGTATCATCGCTGTTATCTTGCATACTCTTTCGTTTGTGTTTTTTATCCTCGCAGGGTTAAGTGCTGAACTTGGGTTTATGTATTTTTTAATCCTCTCTGTAATTGGGATTTTAGTGTTGTATGAACACAAAATCTCCTACCAATACAAACAAAAGGATCTCCCTCTCATATTTTACCAAATCAATTCTTGGATCAGTGTGGTTTTGTTTTTGGCCATCCTATTCGATAAATGGAATGAGTTTTTACTGAAGATTTCCTCTGGAATTAGTTTTCGATGAAACTCGTTGTGGGCCTTGCAGGAGCCAGTGGTAGCATTTATGCTGCAAGATTTTTAAAAGCATTGTATGAGGTAGAAGGGGAAAGTTATATCACAGCAAGTCCCGCTTCCTTACGTATCTTTTCAGAAGAATATGAAACAACGGTGAAAACCACTGAAGATATTTTATCTTTTGTAGAAGAGAAGTGGAAGGTAAAGCCCAAACACAAATTTCATGTTCGTAATTTTTTTGATATTGGATCGGATATAGCCAGTGGTTCCAATGTTTGGGATGCGATGGTTGTGATCCCTTGTAGTATGAAAACCGTGGCTTCTATGTCCGCAGGTCTCACGGAAAACTTAATTGAACGAGCTGCCGATGTGACCTTAAAAGAAAGAAGGCGTCTCATTGTGGTCCCAAGAGAAACTCCCTACAACCGCATCCACCTTCGGAATATGTTAGCTTTAGATGAAGCAGGGGCTATCCTCTTACCTGCTTCCCCTGGTTTTTACCAAATGCCAAAAACTTTGGATGACCTTGGTGATTTTATCACGGGGAGGATTTTTAATCTAATCGGTCTCCCCCAAACTCTTTTCCCTAAGTGGGAGGGGTAAAGTTTCTAAAATACGCAGTTGGTTTTCCATTTTCACCTAAGCATACATAGGTGATGTCACTTTCGATTACGGCGGCCATTTTCCCTGTTTGGGGGTGGTTTGTGATGGCAAGCGTTCTTGAGGTGATGGAGGATTTTCCATATTTCACAATCTTTCCATAAATTTGGATGATATCTCCTGCCCGTGCTGGGGAACGAAACACCACATTGTCCATACTCATTGTGACGATATTGGTGTACCGAATTTTATTCATGACATACATTGCCATTCCCTCATCAATCCAGGAGAGCATTTTCCCACCAAAAAGATTGTTGTGGTAGTTTAAATCGTCTGGTTGGACCAAGTGTTGGGTGACTAGTTCCATATCCCGCAGTTTGTTCTGAATTGTCTCGACCATAAATACCAAAAAATATGTTTTCGATTTATTCGATACCAAAAACCCTAGAGAAAAGATTTCCGCCCTATGTATGAATACTCCCACAAAAACATTTTAGACACCTTACAATTTTCCAAAGACGACCTCAATTTCCTAATTGAAAAAACAAATCGAATGAGTGCCCTACATGAATCGGGAAAGGCGTTTGGGATCCTTCACGGGAAACTCCTGGCGTCCTTGTTTTTTGAGGCAAGTACCCGCACCAGGATGAGTTTTGAAGCTGCCATGGAACGATTAGGTGGAAGGCTTATCTCCACGGTGGGGTTTCAGTTTTCGTCCATCTCGAAAGGGGAAACTTTGTATGATACCATGAAGATGATTGAAGCATACTGTGATATCGCAGTCATCCGCCACCCCGTAGAAGGTTCCTCAAGGATTGCAGCTGGTGCTGTGAACATCCCTGTAATCAATGCAGGTGATGGGGCAGGGCAACACCCCACACAGGCACTTCTCGATTTATATACCATCTTTTCAGAAAAAAAGAAAATAGATGGGTTAAACATTGCTTTCATCGGAGACCTAAAGTATGGACGAACCATCCATTCTCTCATCAACCTCTTACGGCATTATCCAGTGCATTTGTATCTCATCAGTCCCGAAGAATTAAAACTTCCCGAAAAGTACAAAAAGAACTTAGAGGGGTTCCCTATGACTTGGGAAGAAACTACCGACATCAAAGCCATTTGGGATGCTGATGTTGCGTATGTGACAAGGATCCAGGAAGAAAGATTCCCTGATCATAGAGAGTATGAAAAACTAAAAGATATCTATAAAGTGAATAAGGAACTTGTTCTTGCTTCCAAAAAAGATACAACCATCCTCCATCCACTCCCTCGTGTGAATGAACTATCCACGGATGTAGATGATTTACCGAATGCAGCATACTTTCGTCAGGCGAAGTATGGAGTTGTCGTTAGAATGGTTTTACTCTGCTTAAGTCTTGGAGTCAATTTTGACTAAAAAAATTTGGACCTTGGAAGAAGCAAGGGAGATATTACCCCTTGTCCGTGATATCACAAAAGAATACTATGTTAAGGCAAGTGTTCTTGCAGATGATGTGCGTAACAAAATGTTACCAGAAAATGTTTTGGAATCCAAAGAAGAAGAAATTGGAGAGATCATCAAACATTGGACAAACGAAATCTTAAATTTGAAAATTGATGTTAAGGGATTGTGGCTCGTAGACTTTGATCATGGCAATGGTTTTTACTGTTGGACATGGGGCGAAGAAGATGTGTTATACGAGCATGGTTATCATGAAGGATTTAGATCGAGAAAACTCATAGAGGAAAATAAAGAAGAAAATGACTCAGATAAATGAAAACTATTTAAAATTAAAAGCGGGATATTTGTTCCCTGAGATTGGAAGACGTGTAAAGACTTATTCCGAAGCCAACCAAAATGCAAAAATCATACGACTTGGAATTGGTGACGTAACTCTACCACTCGCACCAACAATTGTAAATGCCATGGTAGATGCAGCAAAAGAGATGGGAAGTGCAGGTGGATTCCATGGGTATGGACCAGAACAAGGGTATTCTTTCCTCATCCAAAAAATTATCGCCCACGATTATACAGCACGCGGAGTCCAAATCGCAGAAGACGAAGTGTTTGTTTCTGATGGATCTAAATGTGATTGTGGAAACATCCAAGAGATTTTTTCCCTCGATAGTAAAATTGCCGTCGTTGACCCTGTGTATCCTGTATATGTAGATACAAATGTAATGGCAGGAAGAACTGGCGAAGTGGGACCTGATGGACGTTATGCGAACATCATTTACATGCCTGCAACTGAAGAAAACAATTTTGAACCTGATTTTCCTAAAGAAAAACCAGATATCATTTATCTTTGTTATCCGAACAACCCAACTGGAATGGTGGCAACAAAAGCTCGCCTCACAGAATGGGTGAACTATGCAAAAAAAATGGGAAGTATCATTCTCTATGATTCTGCTTATGAGTCCTTTATCCAAGACAAAGAGATCCCGAAATCCATTTATGAAATCCCAGGTGCCAAAGAAGTGGCAATGGAATTTCGTTCCTTCTCGAAAACTGCCGGGTTTACAGGAACACGTTGTGCCTATCTTGTGATCCCTAAAGACCTGAAGGGAAAAACAAAATCAGGAGAAGAGGTGAGTTTTAATTCGCTCTGGAACAGACGCCACACAACCAAATTCAATGGTGTGTCGTATGTCACACAAAAAGGAGCAGAGGCCGTTTTTTCTCCGCAAGGCCAAGTCGAGATCAAAGAACAAATTTCCTACTACATGGAAAATGCAAAACTCATCCGCGAAGGGCTAACAAAAGCAGGTTACAAAGTGTTTGGTGGAACCAATGCCCCTTATATCTGGCTGAAAACCCCACGTGGACTCAAATCTTGGGAATTTTTTGACGAACTCCTTGGAAACGCACAAGTGGTAGGAACTCCTGGGTCTGGGTTCGGACCGGCAGGAGAAGGGTATTTTCGACTTTCCGCCTTTGGAAAACGAGAAGATGTCATTTCTGCCATCGAACGCATCCAAAAAATGTAAAATTTAGTCCTGGTTTTTTCCATAGCTCCGATATATAAAACAAGGTAGAGCTATGGGAAAATGGAAATTCATCCTCTTTTTTGCAATGGTAGTGGGACATATCTCCCACATCAATGCAGTATCTCCAGAACAAACGAATTTGGGGATTTTGATCTTTGAAAACAAAGAAAACTTAAATTTTATCAATGTGGCACTCAGTAATTTGGCACCTTCACAAGAAGAAGCACAAAACTCAAGCCAACCAGGAACAACCCAAACCCCAGATCCTTCCAAAAAGAATTTGGATTTTGATTATTTCAAACTCCTAAAAGCAGCAAACCAATCTGACTTCAGTGGAAACATGTGGTACTTACAAAGTAATTATGTGTATGGATTCCGCCAACTCAGACAAGCCCAAGGCGAACTCAAAAACATCTTTGAAATCGTATTACAAAAATACATTGAAGATGCAAGAGCCCTTCTAGAAGCAGCAGCTCCTGCCATCATCAGGTCAAATGATAGCAACGCCAAAGCTTTGTTACGTTTAGGTTTTCGCGACCTTCGTTCCTCGGAAGATCTTTACACAACAGGTCTCAATTCAAGCCCTCACCAATACCGTTATAAACTTACGCTCTACAAAGAAGGGATATTGACACTTCGTCGTGCAAAACGTTTTGCCATCCTTGCGATGATTTATAGCAAAACTCCAGATGAGGATAAACCAGAATACCAATACCGTTCCAATGAAGATCTAAAAGAAGCTCGTAACGAAGAAAAACAACGTAACTACGAAAAGGTGAGAGATACCCTCATCAACTTCATTGAAAACAAACGTATGGAAAGAACGGTTGTCCCTCCAGGAAACCCAGATGCAAAACCATTGGATTTACTAGAACAACATGATGATAACTACGGTTTCATCACTTCTAAAAAATTGGATTTATTACTAGAAGCCAATGCACAAATCAAAGAGACGGAAGGGGCTAGACGTGAATCAGTTCCTCCGACTCCAAAATTTGATGAAAACGGCAAAGCGATTTATCCGGAAGAAAAGAAGAAATAAAATGAAGTTTTTTACAAGTGTGATTTTACTTTCTTTTTCGTTAGGACTTGTTGCCAAAAGTACGATGTCTTACCGGGAAAGGAAAAAACAATTGGATGGTAAAATTGCACTTGTATTAGAACTCAAAGAACACCTAAAACTAGAACCTGAGGTTGGAAAATCTTCTGTTGAATCCATTCGTGACCAAGTGGAAGAAACCTACCGCGTGGGAAAACGTGCGGAAATCGAAAAGGTTTTAACCCTTGCGGAAGGTGAGATCCTTTTAACACAACGAAAACTATGTGTACCCATGGAAGAAGTCGCAACTGGGCTCTACCAAAAAGCCATGGGGCATTGGATCCAAATGGAAAATGACGAAAAGTCTGGGTCTACTCGTTTGGAGTGGGATACAAAAGATAAAATCCAACGATATTTAGTGATGGCAAAAAGTGAAAAAGACCACGCAAAAGAATACTATTTGTCTGGCAATTACCAACTTTCCCTTCATACCTACAAACGATCGCTAGTGTATAGTTTACTTACATTACGTTCCCAAAAATCAGAAATTCCAGAAAACTACCAAAGTGCAGATGCAGCATGGGTGCAACCCATTTGGATGAACCTCCACAAACAAAAGCAAAACTCCATCCAAGAAAACTAAAAAATTTTCATTTTCATTCACACTAAATTTCAAAGAATGACTGCTTAGTGAAGTTTGAATCACTCTATCGTCATTTTTTGCTCACAAGAGCCACTCACATTCCCGTTGTAAACGAGAAGGGGGAACTTGTTGGCTTACTTTCCAAAGAAAGAGTCCATCGTGAGTTGTCTGACCTTGGGAAAGAAAGAGAAGATCTGGACCAAATTCCTTTAGAGATTTTGGAAACAGAACTGAACGAATCCATTCTATTATATTTCAAAGAAACTTCTCTCATTCCCGTGATTGGAATCGATGGAGAAAAAAAAGACAATTGGGACAAACCAAGGTTCCTTGCCGCTTTCACCAAACTAGAATCCAAACAAATCCGAGATCCAAAACTGGAAGGCATTGAATCCAAACTCGAGAAAAAAAAAGAAAACGTCGATTCTGTTCAGTGGTTTATGGAACTCATCCTTTCCCATTTTCCAGATGGTCTTTTTGCCACTGATGTAACTGGTGGAACTATTTTTTATAATGAAAGTTTCGAAAGGGATATTCTCACAAAACCATTGTTTGACGACTCGATAGAAACTGCTGAGAAGTATTTACATAATTTAAATAGGGAAGTCCTCGCATCTTACCTAAAAGAACATGATTTGAGTTTGGGAAAAGAAGCAGATACAAATGTCCTAACAACCATGTTACCAGACTTACAATCACAAGTAAGGATCATCACTTTAAAAAAAGAGAAAAAGGTAGTGGGATTTTTATACCATTTTGTTTCAAGTAGTGTAGGTTTTGGAGCTGGGAAAACCAAATCAGAATTCCCTGATTTGGACATGGCCTTTTTTTCCAAACTCCCTCTGGAAACTGTCCTTGCGGAAATGGAAGCCCACTATATCCACAAAACCTTACAAAGGAATTCACAAAATATTTCACATGCTGCAAGTGAACTCGGTATTCCGCGTACAACCTTACAAAACAGAATTCGATTTTTAAATTTATCGGAACGTTTCCAAAACAATAAAAAAGAACGAGTTGTCATCCCTAGAAAACGATCGGAAAAACAACTGGATTCTGAAAAACAATCCTCTTCCCAACCCAAAACATCGCAAAAAAAACAAAGTCTCCCTAAGAAAAAACAAAACCTGAAGACAACCAAAAAGGGAAAATCAGAGAAAAGAACCACATCTCTTCCGAAAAAACAAGGAAATGGGAAACAGGGGACCAAAACGAAGGCAAAAGCAACACAAAAGGCAAAAAAAAGACGTTGACGAAAATGGAGGAAAAACCATTTTTTCATTACCGTTTGAGAAAACACCTCCGCACTTCGCTGTTTCACTTGCATACATAACTTGCACAAATGGTTTCCCGAATTTTATCAAATACTCTAACAAATCAATGTAGAACAATCTATGGCATCACGCAAACAAGAAGAAATCCAAGTTAATCCCCCCGAAGAACCAACTGAATATACGAATGGCATCATGGACCAAGACGATGCTTCTGAACCACCGAAACAATTTAAGAAAAAAAAGAGCCGGTATGAAGGACCTATCCCTCCTCCTCTTGATTTAGTTGAACTCAAGAAAAAAAACATCAATGAACTTGCTGACCTTGCAAAAGGTTTGGGAGTTGAAAACACTCATGGTTTAAAAAAACAAAACTTGATGTTTGCTCTCCTCCAAGCACAAACCGAAAAAGACGGACAAGTGCATGCAGCAGGAGTCATGGAAAGATTACCTGATGGGTATGGTTTCTTACGTTCACCTGACTACAATTATGTGCCAGGTCCAGACGATATTTATGTGTCTCCTTCTCAAATTAAGTTATTTGGTCTACGTACAGGAGATACCGTAACAGGTCTTATCCGGCCACCAAAAGAAGCAGAACGATTTTTTGCTATGTTACGAGTGGAATCCATCAATGGTTTCCCAGTTGAAGTCGCACAAAAAAGAAATTTGTTTGATAACTTAACACCTCTTTATCCGAGCGAAAGGATCAATATGGAATTTGATCCAAGCCATTTGGATACTCGGGTGATTGATCTTATGTGTCCAATTGGAAAAGGACAAAGAGCACTCATCGTAGCACCTCCAAGAACTGGTAAAACAGTTCTCATGCAATCCATTGCCAATGCGATCACTCGTAACCATCCTGAAATTTTTCTCATCGTTTTACTCATTGATGAACGCCCGGAAGAAGTAACTGACATGGCTCGCCATGTTAAGGGTGAAGTTGTGAGTTCCACGTTTGATGAACCAGCACAACGCCACGTCCAAGTTGCCGAGATGGTCATTGAAAAAGCGAAACGACTTGTGGAACATGGAAAGGATGTGGTCATCCTCCTTGACTCGATCACAAGGCTTGCTCGTGCGTACAACCAAGTGGTTCCTACATCAGGAAAAATCCTTTCTGGTGGTGTGGACTCTAATGCCCTTCACAAACCAAAACGTTTTTTTGGTGCGGCAAGGAATATTGAAGAGGGTGGGTCACTCACCATCATCGCCACTGCGCTCATCGACACGGGTTCTCGAATGGACGAAGTGATTTTTGAGGAATTTAAGGGAACGGGAAATATGGAAATCCATTTGGACCGAAAACTCGCTGACAAACGAATTTTCCCAGCCATCGACATCAACCGTTCCGGAACGAGAAAGGAAGAACTACTTCTACCGCAAGACACTCTGACTCGTGTCTTTATCCTTCGAAAAGTACTTTCTCCTATGAGTATCACCGAAAGTATGGAACTATTGATTGAAAAAATGCGTGGTGCGAAGACAAACGACCAATTCCTCGCCAGCATGAATACGAACTAAAAGGGCCACCATGAAAACTGACATCCATCCAAAATACGTTGCTGCCAAAATTAAATGTGCTTGTGGTACTGTGATTGAAACACGTTCCACTGCAGGGGACATCAGTGTGGAAATTTGTTCCAACTGCCACCCGTTCTTCACAGGAAAATCAAAACTTGTGGATACAACAGGCCGCGTAGACAAATTCAAGAAAAAATACAAAATGAAGTAAGAGGCTTCTGCCTCACTACCGTCTAAAGCATAACGGGGGAACAACTCATGGCAGTAATGGACTTTGCTCGCTACAAAGAAATCAACGACCAAAGGATGAATTACCGTGAGATGGAAGACGCAACTGTTGTCTCCTATTACCGCAACACAGGTTGCGGAGACGGTTACCGCATCTATCTTAAGTTAAATGAAAACCAAGTTGTGGAAGACGCAAGTTATACCACAACAGGTTGTGGGTTCGGGATTGTGGCACTTGCCATGGCAACAGAATATGCCAAAGGGAAATCCATTTCTGATTTAAAAGCCCTTACCCCAGAAACACTCGAAACATTATTTGAATTCCCTGAACGTAGGAAAAACTATCCAGAATCTGCTGTTGCTGCTCTCAAAAAAGCGGTAGAAGATTATGAATCAGGGCAAGGTGTTCCGAAAGAAAATCGAATCACCAAAGCACAAACCATGGAACTCCTTCACAAACAAGGCCACCTAAGGGAAGCTAAGTTGTCCAGTGTGATGTTAGAGAAAGAAAAATTAGACGGTGTGGATTTTTCAGGTGCAGACCTTCATAATGCCTTTTTACAAAACTCTAGTTTCGTGGGAGCGAACTTCCAAGGTGCGAATCTCAAAGCTTCTTTTTTTAACGGAGCCGATTTGCGTAACGCCAATTTTCGTGGTGCAGACCTACGGTTTGCAAAATTAGCCTCGGCCAAAATTGACGGGGCTGATTTTACTGATGCCATTTATGATATTGGAACCCGTGTGGACCATAGCCAAATGTACATCTTTGATGTGATGAAAAAAGCAGGGAAAGATCTCTATTTAAAAATTGGGGAAGGGGAATGAAACCTGGCGATAAGGCGAAACTCACCAAACAAACCTTTCTCCATAAAGGGATTTTTATTTTTACTGGTTCCACTGTCGAAATCAAAGAGATCCAAAATGAGAAGGCGATTGTCGTTTATAACGACAAAGAAGGATACCCTCACGATTTAGAGATGAATCTCGCTGATTTGGCGCCAGTTTCCTAAACCCGATTTTCTTGACACAAAAGAAGAGAATCGTAACGTATTGTTAATCCAAGTATGTTGATTCAAAGCCACCGTCAGGAAAACCACCTGTTACTCTCCATCCAAAGGGATGTCCTGATGGAAAATTCACGCGAGTTTTACCAAGAGTTTGAGAAAGCAATTGAAGGTTCCAATTTCGGGAAACTGACGATGGACTTTCATTTGGTAAAGTTTTTGGATTCGAGTGGGATCGGAGCGGTGATCAAAGCATCATCTGCCCTCCACAACCGTGGTGTGGAAATCTTTGTGACCAACCTCAACAAAAATCTAAATTCTGTTTTTCGTTTGTCAGGGCTCAACCATATCCTTTCGATTTTGACTTTGGATGAATACCTTTCCAAATTCCCAGAGTTCCAACAAACTCTAGAGGCTTAAACCTATATGAAATTCTTTCGACTCCTTCTTTCGTTTATCTTTTTGATCGGTTTTTTACAGTCATGCGCCTCTGGTGTTAAATCGAGGTCTTTACTCTTCCGAAGTAATGAGTTTGCGATTTATTCAGTCGCCAGGGACAAAATCAATTTAAAACAAGAAACCTCCGTAGCCAAAACATTCGCTCACCCAGTTGAACTTACGGAAGATAAAATTTTAGACCTACTTGGTAATATTCGATTCCGAGAAGAAAGTTCGTATGGAGATGTGAACCAATACATCTTTGAAGAAAAAGAAATCAGAGAGTTTGCTCTAGATTTGGTGGATGGTTTACAAAAATTAAAACCAGACCAACTATTACTTGTGATTTCAAAATACAATCCAGTGAAATCTGTGGTCTCTCATTATTCTCGAACTGCTTTTTATATTTGGTCCACTGATTCATCCATTGAGATTTTATTTGGCGAATTACAAAAAGAAATCTCTTATGATGAACAAGGGAATTATTTTGATTGGTCAAACATCCCTGATATCCCTTTTGAACATTTCCCACAGTCCACTTATGTTTTACAAGGACAGGGTTTTAGTTTCAAAAAGGTAGGTGGATTTCGTAACCGCCACTGGCTTGTGTTTGATAAAGCTGACTTAGCAAAATTGAAATTTGAAAAACGAAAAAAAAATTCAAATGAAATTTCAAACTCAGTGGATGCTGATATGAAAGCAGAGAAAAAAATATCTCGAGATGAAGAAGACGGAGTATTATTAGAGGAGTAGGTCGTCTTCTTTTCTGATCACATTTCGTTCTGTTTGTATGGAACCATCGGTTCCTAAATAAAATTTCGTTTTTCCGACAAGAGAACTCATTCCCATTCGGTAATTTTTCCCAGCTCCAAAACTTAAATCTACACCTGGATATACTTCCCTTTCGACTTCTACAAAAGCATCTGGATTTGGTTCGTAGGATCCAAGTGCAGTTTCAAACTGTTTGATTTGGGTTTCTAAAACTTTTGTAAATTTATCATTGGCATCTTTCAGTTTGGTGATGGTGTCTTTTTCTTCTTGGCTCAGTTCTTTTTTTTGGCTTTTTTCCACGAGTTTTGTGAGTGTGAGTTGGACTTTATGAAGGGTGATTTCTTTTTCTGAAATTTCTTTTTTCATTCGGTTGAGCTCATCTAAGAGTTCTGGTGGTGTTCCGATGGCAACTTTGGTTTTCGTTTCTACTACGGCACCGAGTTTCGCACAAGTGAGTGAATTTCCTGCAATGATGGTTCCTCCAATTACTTCCCCGCGACCACCCATCACACGGATAAAATCTTTTGCTGAAATTTCCGAATGCATCACTGCTTCTTCGACAAAGATTGAACCTTGGGCTGTGAGTTTTCCTTGTTCCACAAATTTGGCGTAAATATTCCCTTCCGATTCGATGTACCCTTCCCCTCGGCCCATAAAACCACCGGAAAGAACAATGTCACCTTTGGCTTTGAGAAAAGCTTTTCCAACGGAGTTTCGAATGATGATACTACCACTAGTTGTGAGACTAAACCCATCCCCAATTTTTTCTTCCACAATGATGGTACCAGGAAAATCAATATTGCCCGTTGAGTAGTCCACGGCTTCTAATTGGATCACTTCATCTACTTTGATTTCCCATGCCGCTGAAAGAACAGGGCGCCCTGCAATTTTAGCGTACAGTTTGTCCTCTCTTAGTTCTACATTTGGTCCAAGGATCCATTCGACAATTTTTTCTTCTTGGTAAGGGAGGATAGTGCCTGTAACCGTTTTACCAAACTCACCTTTTTTAGGTGGGATTTTTTCCGCAATTAGGTCACCTGGTTTTACTGATTGGATGACACCAATATTTTTATAATTGATTCTTCCATGTTCATCTTCTTCTAACTGTGGTTTGTTGTCAGATCGGAAGTAAATTTTAATCTCACCATCTTTTCCAGGGATAGGTTGTACACCCTTTGCAATGACATACGGTACAAAAAATTCAGGATTTTTGATTTGGTTTTGGATGACAGAATCGATGATCCCTACTGAAATTCCTACAGCTGCGATTTGTTCCCTTAATTGGTATTCGGTGAGGAGTGGCCCACCATGTTTCGGAGGGTGTAGGACCATTTTTGCTTCCATTCCATCATCAGAAACACTGATGTCTGCATACGAGGGAACTGGATCTCCTTTGGACCATGTTCCAATTTCTACAGGTTTTCCGTCGGCCAGTACGACGATTTTTTTTAATTGTTCGGTTTGGTAACCTTCAACTCCGAAGAGTTGCACACGCGCAAGTACATCTTTGTATTCTACTTTTTTGCCTTTTGCACCAGGTTTGGTGATTTTTAAAATGGCTTTTCCATTGGAATTTTCGATTTGGAAATAACCATTTTCAGATGCTTCCAAATCTTGTAAGATTCGATCGGTATAAGAGTCAGGGCCTGGCATTTATGTATATTCTAACAAATGACGAACCACATCTTCTTCGCCATCTGTTTTTAGTTCCGATTTAGGAGTCATTCCATCCACTGTTCTCATGTATGCCAGGGTTTCTTCAAATTCACAAGAAATTATTTTTTCTAAAGTTAAATAGGCAGATTGAAAATACATATCAAGTGCACCAACGAGATAAAGATATTCGCTAAAGTCTCCACGATCTGTATAAAGAATAGGGGTTTTTGCATAATAACATTCTGCTAAAATTCCATACCCAGGTTTTGTACAAACAAAATCAGAAGCCGCCACCAAATCTGGGTAATGTGAGACTTCTGGAATCAAAATTCCTTCAGATTGAATGCCAGGAACTCCAAATGCAACAAGTTGGATATGTTTTGGCAAAAAATCGGTATTTAACCTATGACCTTCTAAACCGTAAGCTCCAAAGGAAAGGAGGATATAAGTAATTTCATCTCGGAACCCAAATTGTTTACGAGCCATCTCCTTAGATAGAGTTGGTTTTCTCCCCACAAGACCGATACTCGTTTGTTCTAAAAAATTGGGCATAGGGCATTGGAAAGGTAAAACAAGAGCTTCTGTCACAAACCCGTATTCAACTTCTAAATGGTCGCTTAAATTTCCGAAGTAAGAATCAGATTTAGCATAATTACGGTAAATAAAATCCCATGTAAAATTTCCAATGAAGATACTGGGAATTCCTGTTTCCAATGCGATTGTAATCGGTAAGGATGAACTATCGGTAAGGATAAGAGAGATTTTGTGATCTTTGCAGTATTTGGCCTCTTCCTTTAACAAAATCGATTTGGATTTTTCAAATTGGATCAGTTCCGCTTTTGTGGATTCTATGTCTATGGAAAGTGAATCTTTTTGTGAAATACCAACATCTAATTTGAGGGATCGCAGTTTTAATTTGGGATGTTCATAGTCGATAAAACTGATACGAGTACTTACCAAATGGATTTCTTCAATGAAATCTTCGCTTAATAAACGTTTAATGATGTTTCCCGAACGACTGATATGCCCGAACCCGTGGCCTGAAATATAATAATACAATTTCATTTGGATCTTTGGCGGATGGATTCGTACAAAACGATTCCACAAGACATAGCTAGATTGAGAGAATCCGCTTCACCGAGCATTGGAAGATATAATGTTTTATCTGCGAGTTCTTTGGCAATCGGACTCAGTCCATATTGTTCACTCCCAAACAAAAAAACAGATTTCTCTTTCATGTCCACAGAACTGTATAAGGTTTTACCTTCTGGTGTGACCGCATACCGTTTGTATCCTTTGTTATGAAATTCAGACAAAACTTCCTGTAAGTCTCCAATGTATACGGGGAGTGTGAAAATAGTTCCAGTGCTTGCTCGGACTACATTGGGATTAAAAAGATCAATCCTTGGGTCTGTGACAATCACAAGCCCTACACCAGCACCTTCTGCAGTCCGAAGGATGGTGCCAAGATTCCCTGGTTTTTCAACACCTTCGATGATGAGGATGGGATTGGTTTGGATGGTTTTGATTTGTTCCCATGGAACATCTGCATTGGGTGTGTCTGCAACGGCAATGAGACCATCAGGCCTATCCCGATAGGATATTTTTTCAAAAATTTTTCTTGGTAATTCGTAAATTGGACAACGAAGGGAAGAAATGAGTTCTTCCTCATTTTCTCCTAAAAAACATTCGGGAGAAATGAATACACTTGTGATGTTTGCCGTTAAACAAGGGACAGGTGATTTTTTATTCCCTGCGATGGCTTTTTTGATTTCTCTGTAACCTTCGATGAAAAATTTTTTCTCTTCATCTCGGTTTCTTTTTTCTTTGAGACCACTGACCCATTTGACCTTTGGATTTGAGAAACTTGTGATGCTGAATCGTTGTTGTTTCATAGAAGGCAATGTGGCAGTTATGATTTTTTAAAAAATGTGCAAAAACCTGCAGGGTATTTTTTCCCTGAAGTCTCTGGGATATAAAGTTCAGTAGTTTCGTAATTCCCTTTGGTTTTGATCCGAGAAGAAAGAATTCGTTCCAAGGTAAGCGGACTAAAACCTTGGCTATGGCAACTCAGGATGACAAATTCTGGTTTGGAGTCAGAGAGTTCCATCAGCGCATCCATAAGCTCCGATAAATTTTCTTCAATTTTCCAAACTTCGCCTTTCGAACCACGACCAAAACTTGGTGGGTCAAGGATGAGGCCTTGGTATTTTTTCCCACGTTTGATTTCACGACGGATGAACTTCATCACATCATCTACGATCCAACGGACTGGTTTCGAATCAAGCCCAGAAAGTTTTGCATTTTCCCTTGCCCAGTCCACCATACCTTTGGATGCATCCACATGGCAAACACTCATACCTGCATCTAGGCAAGCCAGTGTGGATCCACCAGAATAGGCGAATAAATTCAAAACTTCTAGACCTTGTTTTTTTTTGCCAATCTCACGGATTCGATTCCAGTTGGTTTCTTGTTCTGGGAAAAGGCCAATATGACCGAAGGGAGTGAGTTTGATTTTGAAGGTTAGATTCGAAAATTCAATGGTGAAACTTTCAGGAACTTTTTTTTGGAAATTCCAATGGCCAGAGCCTGAATCATTTTTGATGTACAAAGCATGTAAGTCATTCCAGATCCCAGGAGTTTCTTTGCCATAAGCGGAAGTTGGGGAAGAACGTTGTAGTTTGTAACCACCTACAATTTCCAATTTCGATAGGTCTCCAGAATCCAATAATTCGTAACTTTTTGTCATACCAATTCCAGAAAAATAAAGGTTAGGTCGTCCTCCCAGTCTTTTATTTCTCGATTTGAAAATGACTCCAACTCTTGGATTAGTTTTCCCTTAAACAAATGGTTTGGAAGTTCACGGTTGGTTTTTAAAAAATCGAGAAGACCAGCATCACCGAACATATTCCCTTTGGGATCAAAACATTCCAGAACCCCATCACTCAAGAGTAAAATGCGGTCTTTGGGGAAAACGGGATACGTGATTTCATCAATTTGGATTTCAGGGAACACACCGATAATTTTTCCTTTGGGATGGACTTTTATGATTTCACCACTTGCCCTTTGTAAAAAAGCACTTGGGTGGCCTGCTCGTCCAAACCTCCAGACATTGGTAGAACTATTTAAATATAAATAAGATGCAGTCACATATTGAGGGGAACAGTTTCCATACAAAACTCGGTTCATACCTTCTAACACTTGTTTGGGGGAAGAGATAGAATCCTTTTGGGTGGTGAATGCGACTTTTCCCATAGCTGATATCAGTGAAGCAGGAATTCCATGACCAGAGACATCACATAATACGATACCTAACTCATAAGGATTCGGAGAATGGTATTCGTAAAAATCCCCACCAACATCTTTCATTGGTTGGATATAAATTTGGATCTGTAAGTTTTTTACATCTGGATTTGTTTTTGGAAGTGATTGCATAAGAATGTCACGAGAAATTTTTCGCTCTCTTCTTAGGCTAGTGACTTGGGCAAGGGCAAGATCTTTTTCTTGCCTGAGAAGTTGGATTCGATCCGCTAAAGCAAACGCAAATAAGGTGATATCTGCTAACGATGCAATAGGGAATAACATCTCTTCAAAAAAGGGATTACTAGGTAAAATTCCAAATTTGAGAAGTCCATAAATCATACATGTAAACAGCAGAAGGAAGAAAGCGATGGAGATATAATAAAAAGATCTGATTCTCTTTTTTAATCCCCAAATCAAAATTCCAAATAAAGTTAAACATATAATCACAGAAAGCCAACTCACTCCAATGGACGACTCTGCGATCCCACCAAACAAGGCAATACATACATTGAATAAAGAAAAAGCGCCAAGTAGATGGTAGAATCTCGTTGTTCTTGGAAGTCTGACTTTGATCTTTAAAAAATTAGCAGTGAATAATACGAAGAAAAAAAGACAAAGACTAAAAAAAACAGGAATCCCTACACGTTTCCAATAATACGAATTAGGAACAAAAAAATATCCAAAGAAACCAAGTAGGGATAACTGACCTAGTCCAAAAAATAAAACATATCCGATATAGTAAAAATAACTTTTATCTCGAACAAAAAAAGCAATCGCAAGGTTATAAAGAATGATAATTCCTAAACTTCCAAAAAATAAACCATACACCCATTGGGTTACATAATCTTCTCTTTGGAGATTCCTTTGGTTTGTGAAAACAATCGAAAATTGTAAGGAGATATCAGACTTGATAGCGATCAGTATGGTTTCTTTTTGGTGGCCCATTCGAAAGACAAAATTCCTATGAGGAAATTCTCTTTGGAACATCGGTTGGATGTGGCCTGATTTAGAAACAATGAAACTGTCTCCGTCATGTTTATGGTATAATTCCACCAAATCAATATTATGTGCCTGGATTAAGAGAAGTGGAAATTTTGTTGGATTGGGGAATTTTTCTGGATCAAGTCGTAACCATAAAGTCCCTTTTAAAAATCCAAAATTGACAAATTCATCCTGGATTGGTTTAAATTTTCCCTCTTTTAATACGGAGTCGACCCCAGTATTCGATTTTGTATCGATCCAATAACTAAATTCCTTTGTTGCAATGAATCTTTCTCCAATATCTTCCTTATCCATGGAATAAATAGGAAAACTGAGAATGAAAAAAACTTGGAAGAGGAAAGTGATTTTGAAAAAGAATGGCTTCAATGGTAGGTAGGGACAAGGGAAAATTCCCTTGTCCATTTTTGTTTGTATCGTCTTACGCTTGTTTTTTTGCTGTTTCGTAAGAAATTTCTTTTGGACCAGTGTAAATTTGTCTTGGACGACCAATTTTTAGGTTCGGGTCTTCAATCATCTCTTTCCATTGTGCAATCCAACCAGGTAATCTTCCCATAGCAAACATCACAGTGAACATGTTAGTAGGAATTCCGAGTGCTCGGTAAATGATACCAGAGTAGAAGTCTACGTTTGGATAGAGTTTTCTTTCTACAAAGTATGGATCATTGAGAGCTGCTTCTTCTAATTCTTTTGCGATGTCAAGGAGTGGGTCTTTGATTCCAAGTTTGTTTAACACTTTGTCACAAGCAACTTTGATGATTTTGGCACGTGGGTCAAAGTTTTTGTAAACACGGTGTCCAAATCCATTCAGTCGGAAACTTGAGTTTTTGTCTTTGGCTTGTTCTACGATTTTTTTCACAGACAAACCACTTTTTTTGATTCCTTCTAACATCTCCAAAACTTCTTGGTTGGCTCCACCATGGCGAGGCCCCCAAAGAGCAAGGATCCCTGCAGAAATGGCACCATACAAGTTAGCAAGTGATGATCCCACGAGACGCACCGTAGATGTAGAACAGTTTTGTTCGTGGTCTGCGTGTAAGATGAGGAGTAAGTTGAGTGCGGAAACAATCTCTGGATCGATGTGATAGTCTTCTGCAGGAACAGCAAACATCATATTGAGAAAGTTAGACGCATAATCCAATTCGTTTAATGGATGGATGATAGGTTGGCCAATCGACTTTTTATACGCATACGCTGCGATGGTTGGAAATTTTGCAAGTAGGCGAATGATGGAAATTTCTCTATGTTCCTCATTCATTGGATCGTAACTATCTTGGTAGTAAGTGGACAAACAACCCATCATACAAGACATGATCGCCATCGGGTGTCCATCTTTTGGAAACCCATTGAAGAGACGTTTGAGGTCTTCATGGATCATTGTGTGTTTGGTAATCGAACTATTCCATTCTTTGAGTCTCGTATCATTTGGAAGTTTTCCATATATGAGTAAGTGAGCAACTTCTGTAAAGGTTGACTTTGCTGCTAAATCTTCGATGGGAATTCCACGGTATCTTAAAATTCCTTTTTCCCCATCCAAAAAGGTGATTTCACTTGTACATGCACCTGTATTTAAATAACCGGAATCAATCGTAACATAACCGGACAATTGGCGGAGTTTTGTAATATCAATTGCCTTCTCGTCTTCACTTCCCGCTACAATCGGAAGTTCATACTCTTTTCCATCCACTTTCAGAATAGCCTTTTCGGACATATCTTCTCCTGTATATCTCTGTCTATTTCAAAGAATAGACAGGGGAAAGGGAGGGGAAAAGCCATTTTTTACAACTTGTGGTATTTTTTCATGATATCGTATGCGTAGTAATTCGAAACCACAATGCGACAATAGTCCCTTGATTCTTTGTACGGTAAGTCTTCCAGAAAATGATTAAAATCGCCAGAGTAGACAGATTTTTTCCATTTTCGTAAATTCCCTGGACCACCGTTGTAAGCAATGGATGCCCATTTCAATTCATTCCCATTCGATTTGAGCAAATAGGCTAAAAATTTTGTTCCTAGGCGGATGGAAGTTTCGGGTTCATAGAGAGAATAGGAAACAATTCCCATCCTATGTGCCAATTCTCGTCCTGTGGCTGGCATGATTTGCATAAGACCACGAGCATTTGACCTAGATGTTGCAGTCTCTTTGAAAAATGATTCTTGGCGCATAAGAGCGTAAACATTGTCTTCCGAGATTCCATTTTCACTCGCATACTTGGATACTAAATTTTGGTGAGGCCTTGGATACATCCGAACGGAAAGGGAAGTGGGAAGTAAAATCGGATCGTCGGGGATGAGGTAACGTTTGAGTAAAGACCGTGTATGAAATGCCGAATAATAGGTGTTACGTGTAAGGTCTCCAATCCCCACTAAAATTTCATCTTTTTCGTCTTCCGATAAATTTTCTCTTTTCACATGGAAGTTGACTAGATGGAGACCCAGGCTATCTTCCCCTACACGAAAGTATTCTTTGGCTAGGTTCAAAAGTTTGTGGCCTTGGATCCTTGAACTCATACCTCCCAATTTATTTCCGAGTTCATAAGAATCTTTCGGATAGACAAATCCTAAGTTACGTCCAATGAGGGCACCCGATTCTTCTGGAATACCAGCTGTGTAAGATAGATATTCAAACAAATATTCTTTATTATAAGTTGGGTTTTCCGGTTTGTTGGATTCTTTGATTGTAGATAAAAACTCTTCTCTGATCACACGAGTGTAATAGGAACCTGGGCAAAGCGCATAGTATCGTTTTAATTCTTTTTTGAATCGTTCCGTTTCCCCATTTTCCTTTAAGGAACGTAAATACCAATACACAAGCCTTCCTTTGACGGGTAAGTTTGGGATCTCAGCGAGAGCCCTTTCAAATTTGGCGAGAGGTGCATAATGGGATTTTTCACCATTACGATCGACTAAGTATTCGATCAGTCGGTCTTGGTAAAATAAATTAAAAGGGTATTTGCCTAAGTATAAAATTAGATTTTCAAAATACAGTTCCTTGTCTCCTAATCTGTCGTAGGAAGCAGCGAGCACACGGTAATACCCAGCATCTTTGCCTGGAAAGGTTTTTAAAAGTTCGATGGCTTGTTGGAATTTGTTTTGTTGGTATAAAGTGTCGGCAAGTGATACAATCCAAGACGAATCCATATCTACAAAGGATTTATTGGCACGTAATACTCGAAAGAGTTCATTTGTTTTTCCTACTTTAGTCAGGACAGATGTTAGGTGTTTAAACCCTTCGTAATAATTTAGACGACTTGAAAAAAGTTCAGGCCTGGAACGAAACAAAGCTTCTTTGTCATTTGAATTGATAGCAGGTAAAAATAAGGTGAGTTCAGATGGACTTAATTGTAAAATACTGCCACTACCTTTGTATTTGCTCCAATCGGAAGCGATCATTTGAACTGTTTGGTCAAGAAGTCCTTCTTTTTGTAAACAACCAAGCCATTCTTCTGTAGCACCTTTTTCATCTCCTAAAATGAGTTTTGCTTTCCCATATCGATACAAACTATCACCTGTTAATAGGTAACGTTTGTGAGAATCTTGGATGGATTGGACTTTTTCAATAATTTCCTTCCACTGGTTGTTCGATGCAAGTAATCGGATTTGTTCATCTAATACTTTTCGACAAATAGGATCTTCTTCCATATTGAGCCGATTCAAAAATTGAATCCGTTCCATAGGAGTTAAAAAGTTTTTTGCTGTGATCTCATTGTACAATTTCCAATAACTCAATTTGAAAAGAGTGGTTTGGAAAGGCATAGTTTGAGTGAGGATCTTCCTTACTTCTTCTTCATTTGCATCGGTGACAAAAACACCTCGGATGAGAGATAACAAATACCGAAACCGTTTCTCCTTGTCTCCGTTAGGTGATTTTTCATGGAATTCAATGAGAGTGTATACTTCACTTTCTCTGGATGGGGTTGTATTTCTGAAATGAGATTCGATTTCTCCCCATTGGTGGGACTTGATTAAATACTGAAGGTCTGTTTCGGCAAGTAATGATGTTGTGAAAAAGAGAAGAATTCTACTTGCTAACCAAAAATGCCTCATGCATACTTCCTATGATTACGAATTTAGAGAGGGAAGGTTCCCCTCCTTATGAGCTTACAAACAGAATACAAACTGCGCTGGCCAGAATACAGAATCGAATTCCATCCAACAGAAGAAATCCCTAAAAAAGGTTCTCTTCAGGAGTTATGGCCAGACCTTCGTGCCTTTTTTTCAGGCAACCAGTCTCGTTTTGCAAACTATCTCTTTTATTTATCGACCGATTTCTCTGGGGGGTTCAGCCTTTGTTCGGTCCTTTCCGAAAATGATGCGAGCCTTCGTTTCCACGATCCTGTTTTACAATCACCTACGGCTTTCCCAAAAACAAGTTTTGAACGGATTTGGAAACTCTGCCAAAACCGTGAATTTGAGGAAATGGAACGAGAGGATTGGGAACTCATTGGTTATGGGCTTTTGTATGAAGGAAATGTTCCTGAATTTCGGAAATGGGTTCTCACTACAAAAGAGTTTTTTGGGCAATCCGATGACAACCGTCGTTTTTTAACACTACTAGGTTGGGAATATTCGGAGGTTCCTTTTGAGAGCTCCATCTTGCATATGTTAGTTGAATATGCAAAGGGCAAATTTGAAAGAATCCATTTTCCAACATTAGTGGATGCGGCCTTACTAGAATCCCATTGGCAACTTGTAGGTGTTTTGTTCCATGCCATTGAACTTGGTTTGTTGCCTGAAAAGGAATCCTTTCGTGTTTGGAAGTTTATGATTGGATTTTATGATGAATGGGAATCTTGGGAAAAGGAAAAGTTCCAGTTGGTTTCCTATGGTAAAATTCCACCTTTTTCTGCACTTCGGTATGCAAAACGTTATTTGCCTCATCCTGATTTTTTGAAATACCAAACAAACTTAGAAACTGAACTTCGTGGGGATTGGATGAGTGGTAATGAGTTTGGGTATGAACTCTCACATACAATGAACCCATGTATTGATACCGTGGTGAGGTTTAAGAATGAAGGGGAACAGTTTGAAAGGGAACTAACAGCTGAATATAATTTAAAACCTTATTCGTATCTGATCCCGTTACAACTTGCTTGTATTCAGTTTGTGAAAAAAGAATATGATCAGTTTTTAAAGCTCTATCAAAAATCTGGTAGGCTCAAACACTTACCACTGGCTCTCAATTTGTATTGGAGAGTTTTATTAGAAAAAGGGGATAACAATTTAAGTTCTGCCATCAAACGATCGCTCGAGAACGGTCATGAATCCATTACATTACCGGAAGGTTGGGAATAAATGCCTCTTACGCAAGAACAGATCATGGAACTCTCCAAATTGCAGAAAATGCTAAGGAATTTGGAGAAAATTGAACGTAACGCAAAAAACGATCTTCAAAAAGAACGTGTAGCCTTTGACATCGAACGTTACAGACGTCGTATGCAAGAAGTTTCACCGGATGGAATTCCAGATAACTTGGAACAAACGATGCGAAATGCGAAGACAAGAGAAGAAAATCCAGAAAACCTCAAACACAAAATCATTTCACAATACCCTGTGATGAAAATCACTCCCAATTCCAATGATAGTGAAATCAACCAAATTGGAACCCTCATTAATATTATGGATTTGGAATACATTCCAATCCTTGGGGATGCTCATATCAAATTTGATTATTCCCATGCAACAGAACGTGACTCTGTATTAAAATATATGGAGAACCTACGTCGGAATATGAAGATCCTTGTGGAAACAATTGAAGAGTATGCGGCAGCAGACAAACAAGAGTTTCGCGAACAGCTCTCTCGGATGAAAAACAAACAATCCAGGATTTTCATTGCTGAGTCTTTTGAGACCTTGGGTAAGTTCCGTGACTTCCTTGTTGCCGTAAACAATGACATAAAAGATGGAAACAATGTCATCATGAACATGGAAGAACCTATCAAATTCAATCCACGTTTTGAAAAGGCAACGGTTCTGGAAGGCCGTTCCATTATGGAAGGACTCCGCGAATTTGAGGAATTTGCCGAAGAGGCATGTGATTTGATTCGTCTCCCGTCGTTTCGAAAGTAAAAAAACCTTTTCATTCCTAGGGGGAAAGAGGACACTGTGAAAAATCACATACACGGACTCGCAAACGCATGGCATTAGTCAAAAATCAGACCGAAGTTACCAATTCAACTATTGGAGAGAATTCTTACTTCAACGGAAAATTCTTCATCAATGGATCTCTCAAAATTGACGGTAAATTCGAGGGAAAATCCCTCCAAGCCGAACACCTCTACATCGGGGTAACAGGAAAGGTCAAAACCAATATTACAGCTGCGAGTGTGATCGTAGAAGGGATTGTGGTGGGAAACGTGACGGCAAGAAACCGTGTGATGCTCCTTCCTACTTCCAAAATTCTTGGGGACATCAAAACTCCCGAACTCATCATCCAAAACGGGGTGATCTTAGAAGGTCGTTGTATGATTTCCAATGACCTCAAACACAGTGCAAAAGACCTCATCGAATTGGAATACTCCAAAGATTCGCTCAGCGTTGAAAAGATTTTTGGGAAACAACCAAACGCCAAAGAATAATTGAAAACCATCTTCATTTCGGAAGGGGACCCGACGAGTATCAATTATGAACTTTTGGGTTCTTCCTTCCCGATCTTAGAATCCTTAGGAAAACACCACCGTATTTATCTCATCCGAGGGCCTCACAACCAAACCCTTTCCAAGGCCAAACAGCTCACAAAACCCGTAGGTGAACCTGGATTCTATTCGATTTCTTGGGGGAGCGGAAAACCAAAATCCTTTGTCCTTGGGAAACCATCCAAATCCTCAGGGAAAATGGCATACGATTCACTCCTTGCGGCCATCGACTTCCAAAAACAATATGGAGGGGACCTCATCACTCTCCCGCTCTCCAAAGAGTGGGTACAAAAAGCTGGGGTGAAAGGATTTCGTGGCCATACGGAAACTTTGGCAGAGACTTATAAACGACCTACCTTTATGATGATGTCTGGGGAAAAGCTGAATGTGATTCCGTTAACCACCCATGTCCCCTTGAAGGATGTTGTGAAAGAACTAAAAACATTCGATTGGAAAGAACTGAAAAATGCGATCCTTCGTTCTCCTTACCTGAATCACCCAACCATCGGTTACCTAGGCCTAAACCCGCATGCAGGGGAAGGTGGAAAAATTGGAACAGAAGAAATCACAATTTTAAAAACGGGAGTGGGAGTTCTCCGAAAGGCAAAATTGACTGTGGAAGGTCCACTTTCTGCCGATTCTGCATTTTTACCAGGAACGAAACTGTACGATTTGTATTTGGCAGGTTACCATGACCAAGGCCTCATCCCATTTAAATTGCTTGAAGGAAAGAAGGGTGTGAATATAACCTTAGGACTGGATTTCACACGTGTGTCCCCTGACCATGGAACCGCATTTGGTATTGCCGGAAAAGGATGTGCTGATCCCACGGGACTCATCTCCTGTTTAGAACGACTTGTGGAGACAAAATAAAACCAATATGACTCTTTTGGAAACCTTAGCATTTCCCGTTTTATTCATTTGGTTTGTGGGACTGCTTCTCACTTTTTTTCGAAAGGATCTAGAACCACATTGGAAATTCTTTTTCTTCCTTGTGTTCTGTTTTTACCTCGTTCAATTTTTCCCTGAATTTTGGCTTGGGGTCACGAGATGGAAGGAAAACCCCAAAGGGGAAGTGCTCCAATGGATTTCTGCCATGGGGAATTCCATTTATGTGTTTTTGTTTTTTTTATGGCCCCTTGTTCTCATCCGAATTTATTATTCCGCATCCAATCATTTAAGTAAAACCTTGATTCCTGCACTCGCGTATGGGACGGTTCTGTATTGGGCATTATTTTTTCTTTGGACCTTGTATTCAAAAGAGTTCAATGAATGGCTTCATCAAATATTTGCAAATAAATAAAGAAAAGGGCGAAAAATGGCAGTTCCATTTATAGATATCAAACGATTTGAACCAGGATTTTTGGACACCTGGAATGAAAAAGTAAAGTCCATGTCAGAAAACGCACAGTTCATTGGCGGAAATGAAGTTACTGATTTAGAAACAAACCTTGCCACTTGGGCTGAAACCAAATATGCGATTGGTTGTGCAAATGGAACCGATGCCTTACAACTCGCGTTACGCGCTGTTGGAGTGGGTCGTGGTGATAAAGTATTATTACCTGACTCTACTTTTTGGGCGACTTTCGAAGCTGTTGTGAATGTGGGAGGAGATCCTTACACAGTGGATACAAACCCAGTGGATTTACAAATGGATTTCCAAGTGTTCCAAGAAGCTGTGGAAAAAGTAAAACCAAAGGCAGCTCTTGTTGTTCATTTATATGGTTGGGGAACTGCAAAGATTGAAGAACTCCGTAAGTTCTGCAAAGAAAAAAATGTGGCCCTCATAGAAGACGGAGCACAGTGTTTTGGTGTTAAACACAATGGAAAATCTCTCTACAAAGAGGCGCTGATCTCAACAACTTCCTTTTACCCTGCAAAGGTGTTAGGTGCCGCTGGTGATGGTGGTGCTGTATTCACAAATGATGAAGAATTGTCAGTCGTCACAAGACGTCTTGTGAACCACGGAAGAACATCCCATTACGAACACGGACTTGTTGGTTGGAACTCAAGACTTGATTCCTTACAAGCAGCATTTCTCAATCTATCACTCAAACACTTACAAAAGAGAATTGAATCACGAAAGTCTTCACAAAACATCTATTATAAGGAATTACCAGGACTTGGGATTGGAGTGATCCAACCACCAAAAGGGTATGATGAAAATGGATATTGTAACGTGACATTGGTGGATCCAGAAGTTCGTCCCAAAATTGAAGCAGTCTTAAAAGAAAAAGGAATTGGTTTTGGAAACATCTATCCAGGTGCGATGTCAGACCAACCAGGTGCTAAACCATATCTCATGGAACGATTTGGAAACGAGGGAAATGCTCGCCGGATTTCAAAATCAGTTCTTAATTTTCCACTCTTTGCTTATATGACAAGTTCGGAAATGGATGAAGTGTTGAGTGCAATTAAGGCATATAACGCTAGTAAATAATGGAAAAACTTCGGGTAGGAGTCTTTTTATTCTTTTTACTCATCCTTGCGGTGTTAACCTTTAGTTTGTCTAAAAGTTGGCGCCTCTACGATGGTGGGTATGAAGTGACTGTGGAAAACCCAGAGTCGAAGGAAAAAGACTCCTCACCTGAACCTACTGACAGTTTAGATTTAGAAGATGGGAATGGTAAAATTTATTGGAAACAATACTTTATTTACCCACATGGGCTTGTAACCGAATCAGGTGGATTTGGTCCCGATGGCATTTTAACACATGCACGTAATTTGTATTCGATTAGTTTGAGAGATGGGAAAATCCAAAAACTATTCCCTCATGATGTTTACATTTGGGATTTTTTTGTGGGAGAGTTTTCTAAAAAATCAGTGGCCAACACCATTGATGATCCAAAAGAAGATGTCTTACAAATTGAGAAAAAACTTTTGATCTTTGCTGTGACAGAAGATAGCAATTTGGATGGAGTCCTCAACTACAAAGACCACAAATTTGTGTATCTCTTTGATCCAGAAACAAATAAATTAGATTCCGTTTTACCGCAAGGGTATCATTTCAGAAAACTTTTATTTAATTCTTTGAAAAATCACCTAACTTTGATTTTGGGAAAAAATCCTGAACCTCAACAAAAAAATGTTAGGAAAAAACTCCCCGAACCAAACATCAAACTACATGTATATGATTATGATGTAATCACGACAAAAGGAATCTTAAGTGGTTCATTAGAGTCGCTGACAACTTCAGAACAAAATCAGTAATCGAATCACTCTCCCCAAACTTGGACACAATCTTCATTAAAGATTCCCATGATGGTTTTGTTTGCAAATTCTACCGCTGAGATTTTTTTAATCCCTGCTTTTTCAGCAGCATCTCGAATATTTCCACCACGTTTGAAATAATACATATTCACATATAAGTATGAGTTTGTACAGGAACGGCCCACCTTTAGAATTTTACCTTCTGCGAGACTTGCCGCAATACCTGGATTACCACTTTGTGAACCATCCCGAGAACTATGAGTTTCATTGATCACAAGGGAAACAAAGGGCACTCGGTACTCAGGGATACATTGGTATGTGAGGCAGAACAAACTAAAGATGCTGAACTTATAAATTTTTTTGGCCATGCACATAGGTACAATACTTCCCATAGATAAATAAAAATTCCACCAAGTGATGATCGATATATGAAATTTTGATGATCCCATTTTCTTTTGCGATACTTCCTGCCCCAGCATTACCCCAGGAATACAACCGAAGGAAATGTTGGACACAACCGGTTGCGATCGTATCTTCTTTTACATTATTTTCAGGATCAAAGTCTCCATCAAAATGGATGTTGGTATAAAGTAGGCCAGGTAAAGGTTTGTAAACTTCACCGTAAAAACAAGAAACAGTTAAAAAACTAAGCAGAAGAAAACCAATATAAAGTTTCATCTTTCAATTTCTCCTGTCAAAATAAGACAATGTCTGACGATCACAAAGGTTAAGATAGAATGCACTTGGATATCAACGGATCGGATTTTTGTGATATTGGATATTCGTTTGGCTTCTTCAATGCTTGCATCTCCAGTTGAGATCAAATAAAGATAAGAAAATGCGCATGCTTTGCCTTCAACCGATCCTTCAGCTTTCCCTAATTTTCCTGGGTAATTGTCCTCTCTATAAAGGGAACCCAAACGGCAGTTTTGTGTAGTGATAACCAAGAATACTAGAAAGAGAATCCATTTTACAAATTTAGGTTCTATCATCTTTGGTCTTTACTCACATTGTCTAAATTAAAGATCACTCCAAATTGAAAACCCACTTGGTCAAACGATTCGCTGGAAAAGGAATTTGATTTTAACATTCGTTTCATACCATGTAATTCGAAGGAAAATCCAAATTCGGGAGTGAGATAATAATTGATCCCTAAAGCAGCTCTTCCACTAACACCCATTCCACTTGCCATTAAACTTTGTAAATATAGGTTTGTGTAACCCATTGACCGATAGGAAGCATTGAAGTTAACAAGTCCTAATTCTAATCCAATATAAGGATCAAATTTATTTTTGGTTAAGAAGTGATAATTGAGTCCAAGACCATACACACGATCTTTATAGAGTGTATATTTATTTTGAGTGTATTCTAAAAAGGGAGAAAATCCTGTTGGGTTATTTCGATCAGCAAAAATAAATTGATCAGATCTTTCTCCTTTTACGGAATTTGTTGCATAGGAAAGAAAAATTCCCAGATGGTCAGTGAGTCCATATTCAAAAAACACGCGCCCAGTTTTTCCTGGCTCGACCTTTCCTTCGGGGATTGGGATGACAGATGGAACGGCTTGGGTACCTAACAAACGAACGGGTAATAAACCAAATTGGGTTTGGGTTTTCATTGCATTTTGTAAAGATGTTTCTCGTTTTTGCAGACTACCTCCCGTATAAACTGTCTCTCCACCTTGTAAATTTAGGTAAAATCCACCTTGGTAAAAACCAATGGGATACTCTGCTCGTGGAGTAGGTGTTTGCGAAAAAATGGGTAAAAATCCATTCAAAATCAGTAAAATAGATAAAAACAACCATTTAGAGAGAAAGTTTTGATTCATTCGCAAATTCTAACGGGTGCTTGTTGGTATGTCAATGGAAAAGAAGTTGGATTTGGAAAAGAATTTCCTAAGGAGAAATAAAAAACCCCAATTTACATTGGGGTTTTTTATTTTTTCGATTCGAAACAAATCAGGGGCAGTGGTTAAACTTTTACAGAGTTATAACTAAAGTTCCCTAATCGTTTGGTGTTTGTTTAAGACAAAGCATCCTTTACCAAATCATCTTGTTCCTTTAAGTGTGTGACAACGTGTCCACATGCAGGGCTCGGGAATTCTGAACGACCTGCGTAATGCAGACGTTTGTTTTCCGGCATAACTGCTTCGATACGATCTCTCACAAAGAACCAAGCACCTTGGTTTTTTGGTTCTTCCTGAACCCATACAAATTTTTTCAGTTTTCCGTAACTGGTGATCATTTGTTTGATATGGTTTTCAGGGAAGGGATAGAGTTGTTCGATACGAACGACTGCTACATTTTCTAATTTTTGGGTATCAATCGCCTTACGTAAGTCATAGTAAACCTTACCAGAGCAGAAGAGTAACTTCTCTACTTTTTCTGGTTTTGCCACTGGATCTGGAAGGATCTTTTTAAACGCACCCGTTGTAATGTCTTCTAAACTAGAAGCTGCATCTTTCAGACGAAGAAGAGACTTCGGTGTCATGATGATAAGTGGTTTTCTGAAACTTTGTAGGATTTGGCGGCGAAGGATATGGAAGTACTGTGCTGGAGTGGTGAGGTTTGCCACTTGGATGTTGTCGAGTGCACAGAGTTGTAAGAACCTCTCAAGCCTTGCGGATGAGTGTTCTGGACCTTGGCCTTCGTAACCATGTGGTAATAAACAAACAAGACCAGACATCCTTTGCCACTTGATTTCGGAACTCGAAATGAACTGGTCAAAGATCACCTGTGCATTGTTAGCAAAATCACCAAACTGTGCTTCCCACATCACAAGGCTACTTGGATCGGCAAGGGAATAACCATACTCAAAACCAAGACATGAATATTCCGAAAGTGACGAGTTTACAATTTCGATCTTTGCTTGTTTGTCGCTGATATGATTGAGAAGTGTAAGTTTTTTACCATTCACAATATCAGAGAGTGTTGCATGCCTATGAGAGAAAGTTCCCCTTTGGGCATCTTGTCCACCAAGTCGAATTGGGAATCCATTCTCCAAAATGGATCCAAAGGAAAGTGATTCCGCAAATCCCCAATCAATCGGAAGTTCACCAGCCCCCATTTTTTTTCGATCTTCTAACACTTTGATGTGTTTTGGATTGGCTGTAAATCCTTCTGGTAAGGTAGTCACTGCTTTTACAATTCCACCTAATTGTTGTTGGAGGAGTTCCGTATGGACATCCGAATCGAGCGGTTCTTTGGTGTATCTTGACCAAACCCCGCCTAGTGTATCCACTGTAATGCGAGTGTCTTTTTCCTTTGCCTGTTGGAAGGAAGTTTCGAGTCCTTGTTGGATTCCGTCTTTGATGAATTGGATTTCTTCTTTTGTAATGTCCCCACGTTGTAATAATTTTTCTTCGTAAAGAGAAATTGTTTTCGGGTGTTTTTTGATGATGTCATACATCTGAGGTTGTGTGAAAGTTGGTTCGTCCGTTTCATTGTGACCAAGCCTTCTATAACAAATCAAATCGATGATCACATCTTTTTTGAATTTTTGACGGTATTCTAACGCAAGTTTGGTGACTCGGTATGCTGCTTCTGGGTCGTCTCCATTCACGTGGAAAATAGGAACTTGGAACCCTTTGGCAAGGTCTGTTGCATACAGTGTGGATCTAGATTCACTTGGAAGAGTGGTGAATCCAATTTGGTTATTGATCACAATGTGGAAAGTTCCACCCACGGTGTAACCTTCCAGGTTCATCATGTTGAGTGTTTCTGCAACCACCCCTTGGCCCGCGAATGCGGCATCTCCGTGGATGGCAACTGGCATGAATTTAGAACGATCCATATCCTTCGCCATTTCTTGTCTTGCTCGGACCGATCCAAAAATCACTGGGTCTACGGCTTCTAAGTGAGAAGGGTTAAAGGCAAGGGAAAGTTTGACTTCTTTCCCATAATGAGTCATCACATGATTGGAATAACCCAGGTGGTATTTTACGTCCGCATAACCAAGTTGGCCTGGGTTTAGTTTTTCTTCAAACTCAGCAAAAATAAGGCCAGCAGGTTTACGGATGATGTTCACAAGAACGTTGAGTCGTCCTCTATGGGCCATTCCAATGACTAGGGCATCCATTTTATGACCACCCGCTTCTTCCACAAGGGTATCAAGCATCGGGATCATGGTTTCCCCACCTTCGAGTGAAAAACGTTTTTTTCCTACGAATTTTTTAGCGAGGAAGTTTTCAAAACTATCCGCTTGGTAAAGTTTTTCAAACAAACGTAAGGCGGTCTTTTTGCTGATCGGTTCGTTGTTGGCAAGTGGTTCCATTCGGTTTTGTAACCACTCACGTTCCTCATCGTTTACAAGGTAGTAGTGTTCACAACCAATTGAACCACAGTAGGTTTTTTCAAACCAATCAATGACGTTTTTCAGTTTTGTTTTTCCAAGATTGTGAATCCCAGAATCAACTTCTGTATCTAAGTCAGATTGTTTGAGAGCTTTAATTTTGAGATCAATGAATTCGCGGTTAGGTTTGTTGATTCCGAGTGGATCTAGGTTTGCAGCTAAGTGACCTTGTCTCCTGTAAGCATTGAGAAGGTTGATGATACCAAAATCACTAAGTGATGAGTCTTTTCTGTGTTCGGTGGATGTGTAGTTTACATATCCATTTCCATTGAACCCACCTCCATTCGAACCATTGTTCGAAACAGAGGACCTTTCTAATTCCCCAAAAAAATCAATCCAATCCTTGGATAAAGAAGATGGATCTTCTTTAAATTGTTTGTAATATTCTTCCAATAATACAACGTTATCGCCGTATAAACTCATCATCTGATCGGTTGTCATATAATCTCCCTAAAACAACAAAACAACTGTTTCATTACGAATGGATGGACCATTTCGCATCAGCATCCATCGCCGCTTCTCTGAGGACTTCGGAAAGAGTAGGGTGAGCATGTGTAGAACGAGCAATGTCTTCTGCACTAGCACCAAACTCAAAAGCAATTGCGGCTTCCGCAATCATGTCAGAAGCTCTCGGCCCTACGATGTAAACTCCAAGGAGTTTGTCCGTTTTTTTGTCAGCGAGGACTTTTACTTGTCCATCGGTTTCGTTCATGGCTTTGGCACGAGCATTGGGTTTGAACATGTACTTACCCACTTTATATTCGATGCCTTTGGCTTTTAGTTCTTCTTCCCCAAGACCTACCCAAGCCACTTCTGGCCAAGTGTAAACGATCCATGGGATAGCTTTGTAATTCACATGGCCATACTTTCCACAAATGAGTTCCGCAACGGCAATCCCTTCGTCTTCTGCTTTGTGTGCAAGCATAGGTCCATCAATCACGTCCCCAATGGCATAAATATTAGGAATGTTCGTTTGGAATTTGTTAGGTTCTACTTTGATGCGACCTCGGTCTGTCATCTCAATTCCAATTTCTTTGGCACCAAGTCCATCGGTGTTCGGACGACGGCCAATGGAAACAAGCACCTTGTCACCTTCGAGGATGGTTTTTTTCCCATCTTTGCCTTCGATTTCCACCTCTACTTTTTTCCCTTTTACCTTAGCTCCATGCACTTTGGTTTCAAAGAGAAAATTGATCCCTTGTCCAGTGAGAAGTCTTTCCGCAAGACTTGCCATCGCTTGGTCAGCTGTTCCAAAGAGGCGTGGCATAAGTTCCACTACAGTGACTTTCGCACCAAGACGTAACCATACAGATCCAAGTTCAAGACCAATCACACCCGCACCTACAATGATCAGGTGTTCGGGTACTGCATCAAAACCAATTGCATGGTCAGAAGTGACAATGTTTTTTCCATCCACAGGGAGTGGAGGGATTTCAATCGGAGAGGAACCAGAAGCAATGATGATGTTTGTTCCAGAAATGGATTCTTTTTTTCCATCTTCTGCAGTGATCGAAATTTCGTTTTTGGAAATGAAACTAGCATGACCTAAATAACGAGTGATTTTATTTTTTTTCATCAGGTAGTCGACACCAGATGTCACTTCACTCACTACTTTGTCTTTCCGAGCCATCATCTTAGCGATGTCGATTTTGACATCTTTCACCGAGATTCCATGGTCGCTTAATTTGTGTTTGGTTTTATGATACTCTTCCGAAGAATCAAGAAGGGCTTTGGAAGGAATACAACCTACGTTGAGACAAGTCCCCCCGAGAGTTTTTCTTTTTTCGATAATGGCTACTTTTTTCCCAAGTTGGGCTGCGCGAACCGCAGCCACATACCCACCAGGACCTGCACCAATGACAACGATATCATATTGTTCCATATCCGTAACTACACCTCAAAGAGGAGTCTTGTTGGATCCTCTACCATTTCTTTGATCTTCACGAGGAACTGCACTGCTTCCTTTCCATCTACAATTCTATGGTCATAAGAAAGAGCAAGATACATCATCGGACGAATGACAATTTGGTCATTCACAACTACCGCACGTTTGACGATGTTATGCATTCCCAGAATTCCCGATTGTGGAGGGTTGAGGATTGGTGTGGACATCATTGATCCATACACACCACCATTGGAAATGGAAAAAGTTCCCCCTTCCATGTCCTCTAAAGAGATTTTGCCGTCTTTAACTTTACCGGCAAGCCTTGCGATCTCTTGTTCGATTTGTGCAAAACTAAGTAAGTCGGCGTTACGAACAATCGGAACAACAAGTCCTTTTGGTCCACCCACAGCAACTCCGATATCATAGTAGTTTTTGTAGACAATGTCTGTTCCACGGATCTCTGCGTTGATCGCAGGATAAGCTTTTAATGCTGCCACAGCCGCTTTGGTAAAGAGTGACATGAAACCAAGACCCACACCGTGGGTTTCTTTGAACTTGTCTTTGTATTTATTGCGAAGTTCCATGATTGGTGCCATATCCACTTCGTTAAACGTAGTGAGAATCGCTGCCGTGTGTTGTGCACTCACGAGTCGGCTAGCAATCGTTTGGCGGAGTTTTGTCATTGGCACAACAGTTTCTCTTGGGCCAGCGTTTGCCGATACCACAACTGCTTTTGGAATCTCTGGACTTGGTGATACGGCCTTAGAAGGACCAGCGGAACTGGAACCACCTTTTTCCATATAAAGGATCACATCTTCTTTTGTGATTTGTCCATTACGACCGGTGCCCGTGATTTTTGAGGCATCTAATTTATTTTCTTCAATGAGTTTACGAGCCGCAGGAGGAAGTTCTTCGTTCACTTTTCCTGTGTTAGGTTGAGTGCTTGGTGTTTCTGCCTTCGGAGTAGGGGCACTGGAACTCGCTGGAGCTGATGCCACGGCACCTTCTTCGATGGCACCGATGATGTCTCTCACGTGCACCACATCCCCCACCTTTTTGGAGATGGATTTTAATACCCCAGAGGTAGGAGCAGGAATTTCTAATGAGACTTTGTCTGTTTCTAAAATTGCGAGCACTTCGTCTACTTTAACGGCATCGCCTTCTTTTTTGGTCCAAGCACTAATGGTCGCTTCGGTTACGGATTCCCCCATCTCGGGGACTTTGATGTCTATTGCCATGAAATATTCCTTAGCAGGTTTTTAGAGAAAAATAGCGTTGTTGAGGAGTGAGATCCCATTTGAATCTAAGACTACCGTAACTTACTTAAAGGTAAAAACGCAAGCGGAAAAAACGAAAAGACCTTGAGTTTCAGTTTGGGCACCGATCTGTAGCAAGTATGATCCGTTCTTTCCAAGGCCATACACCTTCCATCCACCCCACTGCCTGGGTGGCACCTTCCGCTGATGTACTTGGGAAAGTCAGCATTGGGGAAGAGTCCTCGATTTGGTTCCAATGTGTGTTACGAGGTGACGTGAATTCCATCACCATTGGCAAACATGTGAACATCCAAGACATGACACTCGTACATGTGGCAAGAGATTTGTTTCCTGTCACGATTGGGGATTATGTATCCATTGGCCACCATGCGACCATCCACGGATGTGTTTTGAAAGATCATAGTTTTGTGGGGATGGGAGCCATGCTCATGGACGATGTGGAGATTGGGGAGTGGTCCTTTGTGGGCGCTGGATCCCTTGTCCCTCCAGGGAAAAAAATCCCTCCCGGTGTCCTTGTGATGGGTAGTCCCGCCAAAATCATCCGCGACATCACAGACAAAGACCGCGAGATCATCACCCGCACGGCAAACAATTATACTAAGTACAAAGAAAACTATCGTAAGGAAGGGATTGGGGGCACATCCCTTTCCTAAGGGAAAGGGACCGGGTGATCCGCTGCAATCTTTCGCTTATGCGAAAGGATTTCCGCTACTCCCCCTTGTGCGGAAATCCGCTTGCAGTTGGGATGGTTGTATGGCAGAATAACGGGACGTATGAAATTCGTGATTCGGTGTTTTTTCGCATTTGTTTTCCTTACTTTAATTTCTTGTAATTTCCATTATTTTGCATTAGCAAATGAATCGAATCAAACGCCAGTTGACCCAGATAAAATCACTGGGGATAAAATCAGATTCCATCTCATCCGTGTGGAAGAATCTCCAAAAGCCAATTTATACAATTCGCCAGCCCTTGAATTCGAACTGGCAAAATCAAAACTTTTCAAACTCAGTCGGACTTCCAAATTAAACCTAACGTATACAAGCAAAACTGGAACTGAGACAGCAGGGATTTCTGCGGTTATGTTTTTACTCACACTTGGGATTTTTCCCTCGTTTGTGGAGACCCATTCCAATGTAACCTTCACTCTGATGGACCGCGAAGACAAAAAAATCATACGTGATTATACATACCCAATCCAAGGTCGTAGGATTGTTTCTTGGTTAACGATTCCGTTTTATATTGTACTTCCTATTTTTTCTGATTCAGTGGACGGGGGTTCGAATTTTGAAACTTCCAATGTTTCCTTACGGATGTTAGTGGAAGCATTTGAATCTGATTTGGCGAAAGACTGTTTGGAAAATCCAGATTTACTCGAAATCTTGCGAAACAAAGGAAACGAATCCATCGATCTTTAAATTTGTTGCTTATTGGTTCAGAGTGAAGGAATCTAGCGGTGAACAAATTCGGCATTCATTCTTTATTCCGCTCTTTTGTTTCGCCATCCACCTAACGAAACAAATTTTTGATTCTTTTTTTGGTTTATATGCAATATATATGAAATACCAACCAATTGATATTTAGAGATCTAATCTATTTCAAACGCTTTCATTAGATGGTTTTGTTTTGAGAGAGGCGATTGGGTTTTCAAATTCATATTTGAGGTATTGAACAATTGAAATCTTTTCAATGGGTATTTTTTTGCATTTTGTTATCTTCCTTTTTGACTTCGTGTTTTGAAACAAAAGAAAAAGAAGAAATCGACACTGAATCTTTAGTTTTGTTAACAGCACTTGCGACTCCAAGAACTTCTGGTCCAACTTCTATACAATTTACGAAGAATTTTGGAAACACAGCATATCTTGGATTCAAAGGTGCTACAATTTATTTAGGAGTGCCAAATAGTTCTGCAGCAAACATTACGATCACTCCCACTGGATTCACTCACAATTTTGTAGGAACAGGAAGAATGTCTGTCGAATCGAGTATTTCCCCTCTTTCCTTAACGGGTGTATCCTATGCTAAAGATTTCGAAAAAGGAACGATCTCTGGGACTGCGCCTGCGGGTGCATCTACCGTAAATAGTAGAGTGATCTATACTACTTCCTTAAGTGGAGGGATCGTAAGTAATCCTCAAGTTTTTTATCCGCTTGTGATCAAATATGATACGGATGGAAACCTTGCGCGATTGAAGTGTAAATCAGCTATAGGTGCAGGTTGCACCTCTTTATTCCCTTATACTTGTGATGCATCTGCTTCTTGTACGTCAAATTCTGAATGTAGTAGTTTAACTGAATGTGTCTACAACCAATAAGACTAACATCACTGTAGATTTTGATCGTTTAAGATTTACTTTCGATCGACAATGAGAATTGTCACGTCATCTGCAAATTCAACCGAACCTACATAATCCTTTGCTTCTTGGATGAGTAGGTTCGCACATTCTTGAGCGACGATTGAATTCCATTTTGTGATAGCCATTTGGAATAATTCGTCATCATAACGTTTGTTATGGTCTTTTGACATATGTTCCGTAATTCCATCTGTATAGAGTACAAGCCTATCCCCTTTACCAAAAGAAAATGTTTTTTCTTCATAATATAGATCGGGAATGAGCCCAAGGATTTTTCCTTTTACATCCAATGGTTTTGCTTTTGATTCTCCCGTTTTGAGAAGGAAAGGTGCATGATGGCCTGCATTAGCGCAGAGAATGGAATTTTCTTTGATGTTGATGATTCCATAAAATGCTGTGAGAAAATTTCCAGCCAATTTGCCAAACAACATATGGTTGAGTGTTGTTAAAAATAGAGAGGGGCTTTGTTTGATTTCTGGTTCAAAGTTTTTTAAAACCATATGGGACATGGCCGCTAAAACTGCTGCGGAAAGTCCATGCCCAGAAATATCAGCAATCAAAATGGAATAATGGTTCTCATCAATTTGTGTTACATCATAAAAATCACCACCAACTTGTTCGAGTGGGATGTGCGAAACACCATAGCTCAATTCTTTTGTCTCTGGTAAAACAGATGGCATGATTTTTTGCATGATGTTTTTCGCACGACTGAGTTCTTTTCCTGTATCTACGATTTGGTGGAAGAGTTGCGCATTTTTAATCGTATTACTGAGTCTTGCCGCAATGTTTGTAAGTAGGTCTAAATCGGAATGTTGAAAAGCATAACCCGAAAGTTTGTTATTGATGCTAATTACACCCAATAGTTCGTTTTGGTAAATGAGTGGTGCCGAAATCAAAGATTTGGATTCAAACCTGTAAGGTGAAAGTTTATTATAACGAGGATCCATGTCCAAATTATGAATGAGTAAGCTTTCTTTTTTTTCTGCGACCCAACCTGAAACACCTTTCCCATACGGAACTTTGATTTGGTCATAAGCGTCTTCAGGAATTCCTTTGGCAGCTAGGACTCCTAATTCTTGTTTGGTGTTATTTGCTATGTAAATGGTTCCAGAACTTGCACCTAAGTATTCTAAAACTCGGTTTAACATCCATTTCCCAAGTTCGTTTAAGCTTTTTTCCGAAACAGAAAGTTTTTCAAATTCATACAAAAGAGAAAGTTCTAAGATACGTTTGTCTAAACTATCTTTGACATTGGCATTTTGAATGGCAGTGGCAGCAACTTCTGATAGCGAAATTAAATATTCTAAATCAGAATCATTAAAAATACGATCATTTGTTTTATTGATCACTTCCAGAGTTCCAATCAACCTTTCTTCCACAAAGAGTGGGACACAAATAAGGGATTTTGTTTTAAAACCAGTACGTTTGTCCATACTAGGATTGAATCTTGGATCTTTGTAGGCATCTACCAGTGCGATGGGTTTTTTTTCTTTTGCCACCATCCCCACAATGCCTTCTCCGAGTTCCAAACGCGCATATTCTTGGATGATCTCTCCTTTTTCACCCAGTGCAACCTCACAGTATAAAAATTCATCGTTTTCCAAGAGGAAAAGGGAACTTGCTTCTGCTTCCAATAAATCCTTGGAGTATAACATGATGAGAGGAAGTAATTGGTGCAAATCCAGGTTTGCATTGAGAATGGAAGAAATATGAAGAAGACTTCTGAATTTGCTCAGGCTAGTTTGTGGGTCTGTCATAGAGGCAACATACCAATTTTTCTAATCGATTCCGATCCGTCGATTTAGAATTTTATGCGTTTTCTTTTTGCATGAGGGAAAAGGGAAACTTCTCAAAAATCACCTTCTTTGTGTTTTTTGGTTTCATCGAATCAATCTTCTTGGCTTACATCAATGTTAGAATCCAAAAAAACTGCTTACACTTGGAAACATAGGAAATCATAGATCATATGAAATTGATTCAATCATTCCGCAGTGATCAGTTTATTTGACAGGGTAGGTTTGAATGTAATAAGAATCGAAGGAATTGGATCCAATGTCGACACGATGATTCTTGACTTTAAAGAACTGAAGTGAGGATTTCGGTTTCATCAATCTTAATTTTCAATTGGGTTGCGTGATTGAGAATTGAATTGCCAATCTAACAATCGTTTTTAATTTGATCCGTATCGGTAAAAGAAATACCAATATGAAAATTCTATCAGTCCAAAAAACCTTACGTGAGTTACTTTATTTCATTACCATATTCTCTTTTTCTCAGTTGTTTCTTTTTTGTAAAAAAGAGTCGGATCCCAATGAAAATTTGTTAAAAATTCTTTCCTTAAACTTATATGCGCGTTCTTGTGCAGGTCAAAACGCTTTTCCTTCCAATGGAGCCGTTGGTTCTCTTGTTCGTTATCAAATTGCCCCATCCCTAACCAATTCTCAAATCACAACCTATAATGCTCCTCACCAAGTGTTTCCTCCTCAAACAGGTGTTACGCAAAAAAATAGATTATCAGTTTTTTATCCTGGTACTGATTCGACTCCTTGTGAAATCAATGCAATTTTACAACAAGGTGCTACAAGAGGATACCATGTCATTGGACTTAGTTATCCAAATGGTGAGGCAGTCAATACGATTTGTAACCAAGGATCTGCTCGAAATGATGCCAGTTGTTTTGAATTGGTTCGGCGTGAAATCGTAACAGGTGAATCTGTCTCTCCTTATGTTGCGGTGGACTCTAACAATGCAATCGAAGGCAGACTGTTATCCTTATTACTTTACTTAAATCAAAACTATCCAGGGCAAGGTTGGGACCAATTTGTATCTGGTGGTTCCATTCTATGGTCGAATGTTTATGTCGGAGGGCATTCTCAAGGCAGTGGACATGCTGCCTACCAAGGAAAAATTCGTACTGTTGGTAGAGTTTCCATCTATAGTGGAGTTTCCGATTATAGTTTGCAAACAGCTTCCAACCCTTCTTGGTTTGGACTTTCGCAACAAGCACCTGCGGGTTCTTATTATGGATTGATCCATGAAAACGACTCTATCGCCAATCTCAGCGGAAATATGAGTCAAGTAACCGATGTTTGGTTAAGTCCATTGGGAATGGTCGGTGCATTGACAAATGTGAATGTTGGGAGTCCCTATGGTAATAGCAAACGTTTGGTGACAACGTCTTGTAATGGAATGGGAACTTTGGCTATGCATTCTTGTCCCATGTTCAATGGATTCCAAAATGTTTGGAATTATGTAAGTTATCCTTGATCTTTTAGAAAAAAGGGAATCTTTGTTTCTAAAATGGTGGAAGACGTTTAAAAATCCATTCTGGAATGATCTGGATGATAAACATGATGAAACGCCAAGGCCAACGAATATAAACTTCATTGCTTTTATTTAATCCAGCGGAGACAATTTTTTCACCCGCTTTTTCTGGTGTTAATGTTAACCAGGGAATTAAATTGTGTCCCATTGACATCTTCGTGTAGACTGGCCCTAGTAAAATTGTACCAATGTGTACACCATTTGGGAAAACGAGTGCTCGCAATCCAGAAACGTAAGTAGTTAAACCTGCTTTTGCACTACCGTATATGTAATTTAATTTTCTTCCTCTGATCCCAGCAACAGAGCTAACAACTGTAATGTTTCCAGATTTCCTTTTTTCCATGTTTATCGAAATGGTATTCACAAGTGCAACAACTCCAGTGAAATTGATTTGAATGGTTTTTTCTAATTCTCTCCAATTTTCTCTGGCGAATATTTGGTCCTCATAATAACCTACGAGGATATAAACATGATTTGGCTCTACACTTAGTCCAGAATAGAAGGAATCAAAAGATTCCATGTTTGTGATGTCTAATTCATAGATTTGAATTAAAGTATTGTATTTTGAAAGGATTTCCTTTTGTATATCAGATAACTTTTGTTTGTCTCTGCCGGTAATGGAAATGGAATGTCTTCGTTTAGCTAAAGACTCAACGACCCAAACTCCAATATCAGAAGTACCTCCAACCACTAAAGAATGTATCATACTCATTAATTATTCCTTTGACCATTTTTTGATCATGAAAACCAATTCTTGCATTAACAGAGGTTTTGTCATGAAATCATTCATTCCGGCTGCAAGGCATTTTTCTTTTTCTTCTTCCATCACATTAGCAGTTAGTGCAATGATAATAGGTTGTTTTGCTAAAATTGAATTTTGCCTAATTTGTTTGGTTACTTGGATTCCGTCCAGATCTGGCATTTGAACATCTAAAAATATCAAATCTGGTTTTTCATTTTCCACTACTTTTAGTGTTTCGTTTCCATTTTCTGCAACTAGGGCTGAATAACCAAGTTTTTTCAAAAACATTTTTGAAACTTTCAGATTGATGGAATCATCATCAGCAATCAAGATTTTTGCAGGGTATTGTTCTGCCAAATGTTTTTCCCACTCAACGACGTTTAGGATACTTTGGTTTGTTGTATCCTTGATTGTTTTGATTGTATCATGAGTGAGTTCGACTGGGATTTCAACTTGAAAAATGGATCCTTTCCCTAATTCAGATTGCACTGAGATATTTCCTGATAATTCTTCTACGATTTTTTTAGTGATCGTAAGTCCTAGTCCAGTTCCATTTGTTTTTCCAGACAAGTGAGAATGGATTTGCATAAACGGTTGGAAAAGTTCTCCTATTTTTTCATTTGGGATCCCAATTCCAGTGTCCTTCACTTGTAAGACCAATTGACTTTTTTTATCATTGATTGTAGCAGATGATACGATGAGTGAGATCCATCCACTCTCAGTAAACTTAACTGCATTTCCCAAAAGATTAGAAAGGATTTGAGCGAAACGTCTTTGGTCTGTGATGATGGTATCAGGAATTTCACCATCAATGACTAATTCTATTTTCACTGATTCAGTGTTCAATTTCGATTTGAATAATTGAACCATATCATTTAATAATTTTTTTAGAACGATTGGTTCTAATCTTAATTCAAATTTACCTGACTCTAATTTTGTTAAATCTAATATATCGTTTATTAATAATAAGAGGTTTTCTCCGCTAAATTGAATTAAACTTAGATATTCCTTTTGTTCTTCTGTTAAGTTGGTTTGTCCAAACATTTGAGTCATACCCAAAATCCCATTCATTGGTGTTCGGATTTCATGGCTCATTGTGGATAAAAAAGCAGATTTAAATTTTACTTCTGCAAGAGCTAACTCTTTCTCTTGTTTGAGTTTCTCTCGATTTTTAAAATTTTGGATCATCCGATCTGCAATGAATAAAGCCTGTGATAACCCAAATACTAAAAATCCATATTGTGCGAGATAAGCAGTTCCTTTTTTTGCAAATTCTGTTAAGATATCTAATGAAAAAAGTAACATTGTTGAAACGAGGGAAAATAGAAAAAATTTTGCACCAGGTTTTTTGATCAAAACACCGTGAACAATTGGATACAATAATGAAAACAATCCAAGTAAGGATAAGATTAAATGATATGATTGTATTTGTGAATAAATGGGAATTGGGAAAGGAATTCCAAACAACAAAAGTATTGCACAGAAATAATTCGACAAATAGATGAATGAATATTTTTTATCAGGGTAAACTTCTTTTACATATCTAACAAAGGAAAGGTATAATAAAGTAAATGAAAATCCATTGAGTCTAACCATGATTTCATAAACACCCATAGGAAGATAATTGTAAATAAGTCGAGTTTCTCCAATGCTAAGTAACCTAACCGATGCAAGAAAACAGACAAAGGAAAAATAAAGGTGAGTTTTTTCATCTCTCCAAAATAAAAATAATACAAAGTGAAAAAAGGCAAGTGTGCCAAGAGAAGCCATAACTAAAATATCACGACTGGTGGCTTCAAAAAATGATTTAGTGATACCTTCGTGTGTTCCAATCAGATATGGTGTCGCAATTCCGCAAACATGATAATGAAAACAAGACACTTGGATGTTTAAATTGATTTCACTATCATTTCGTGAAGGAAGGGCTATGGTTTGTATGTTGATACTCGAAATCTCTGACTCACTATCGAGACCTACCTTTCCAGATTCATAAATTTTTTCTTCACCAACAAAGATTTTAAATGCATTTCTTGTGACACCGTTTTGTAAGTAAAAAGTTTTTGCATTTGGATTCACTAAGATTTTTAACTGTAGGGTGGCATATCCCGCTTTGTAGGGAACACCCATGTGATTTGTCCAATTGCCAGGAATTTTTGTAAGAACGGAATGATCATTTTGTTTGGTTAACAATTGTTTCCACTCTATCTTCCAATCACCATTTAAGGGGACATTCCCATTGAGTTCAAAATTCCAATTTCTTAGATCCAATACTCCTTTTTCGGCTGTGGGAGGGTTTGGTTTGTCGGAAGAAAAACATCCTGCTAAAGTTAAGATTAAAAATGGAATCGTTACTTTCAGAATGAATCGAAGGACCATCTCTAATATTATGACGATATGATGTAAGGCGATCCTACAATCTATTTACTAAAATTCAGGATTTTATTTTTAATCCATAAGTAGACCAAGTGGAAATAGTTTGGTTTTCGTATATATCCTAATTTTCTTAACTGATCCTTGTTTTGAAACCCTTTCAATTTGTCTGGGTTTGCAATTGTTAGAATTTCACTGATTTTGTTTCCCTCAATCATAATGAACTGTACAAAATTGGGAAATCCATCCTTTCCATATCCAATGGTGATGGGACTCCCGTTCGCATAACCAAAGTAAACCGTTGATGAATTGATCACCTTTTTTGTTGTTTGTTTTAAGAATGTTATCACTCGAATGATTCCAGGAATCGGAATCCTTGCTGCATGGACTTTCCCACCACCATCAGAATAGGCAATCACATCCTCTTTGAGTAATTGAGAAAGTGCGTTTGTATCTTGTTTGATGCAAGCCAAACTGAATTCCATTAGTAGTTTCTCTTGGTGTTTGGGATCTGGATCAAATTTTTTTCTTCGTTCTTTTAAAGCCTGTTTGGCTCTACTTAGAATTTTCCTTGTGTATCCGGGGGTTTTTCCAATAATTTTTGAGATTAATTCAAAATCAAAATCGAACGATTCACGTAATAAAAAAACTGCACGTTCAAATGGATTTAATGTTTCCAGTAATACTAAAAATGCAAAATTTATTTTTTCATCATCGATACTGGAAGTGAATTCAGGAATTGGTTCTGGCAAATAAGGTCCAATATAGGTTTCCCTTTTGCGTGATGCTTTTTTCAATAAATCAAAGGCAAGTCTTGCCACGATACTTCCTAAGTAGGATTTAGGATTTTCTACCTTCGTGTGATTCACAGAGAGCCACTTTAGGTAACTCTCTTGTAGGATATCTTCTGCGTCTGCATAACTACCTGTAATTCTGTAGGCAATGGAAAACAAATATGGTTTCCATTCTAAAAAGGATAGTAAATTTTCCAATTTATGTTTCTCCCTATTGTACCATTGTTTTCTTAAATGCAATTGTATATCTAATACCATTCCCTTTCGGCCAGAAATAAAATCGAAATGGTAGATACTTTTCCATCCGTAAAACAATCAGTGTAAAACGATTTACACATTCTTTGATCAATGCTCCTAACTTTCCTTTGATTATTTTTTCTTTTGGAGTATCATCAAAGTTTGTCCATTGGATGAGGCCATCGTTTCTGCCCAGAGAAACACAACGTCCAAAAAAATGGAATCGAAAGGGAGAAAGGTTTCGATTGCGGAATACATCGGATATGGTATCGGCAACATAAGCTCCCATTGGTAAGGCAGTGACACATCCCATCCGTAGATGAGAAGGTTCTAACTTGGCCGCATCTCCAGCAACATATACATTCTGGTATTGTTTGGATCGTAAAAAAGGATCAACAAAGACTTGGTTGGATTCATTTGTGTTAAATCCAGATTTTGTGAGTAAATCATTAACCTGAAAGCCTGTGCAGTTCATAAAAGTGTCGTAATGTAACTCTGTTTGGTCCTGGAACCTAATTTTATTTTTCTCAATCTTTTTGATTAACTTCGCTTCGATCACTCTGATTCCTAAAGATTCAAACTTATTTTTGATATATTCCTTTCCAATTTTGGAAAAGGATTTTGCAAAATGATTTTGATCCACAATGGTAACATTTGTGTTTGGATATTTTTCTTTCCATTCTGAAGCAAATTCAATACCTGTTAGTCCACCACCTAATATACATAAGTGACCTATATCTTCTGGGCATTTTGATTTTAAAAATACGTCCAATGACTCTTTTGATTGGATTGAATTTTCATCTTCCATTTTGGTTTTGGTATTTTGGCTTCCAATGGAAACAACTAAATAATCGTAATTGTATACAATTGGGCCTTGATTCGTTTTTACTTCCACTTCATTTGAATTGGGTGAAATTTTTGTGACTTTGCCAATAGTAAACTGAATCTTATTTCTAATGAGATCTTGTACCTTTACTTTTTTTTCCTTTCTCCGAGATGCCAGTTCGTGGAATCGAATCCTTTCTTGGAAGAACTCAGAATTGGAAATGAGTATTACTTCTATATCCTTATTTTGTTTTTGCAAACGATTGGCACAAAGTATTCCCGCATAACCCGCACCTAAAATCAAAACCTTTTTTTTCATAGGAAACCTCCCTAACATGACGATGGAAGGGGGTCGGTTTGTGACAATTTTAGATAAAAAATGGACTTGCATTAACAAACGATATTGGAACAAGATCACCCATGCAGAAATGGAAACAAAAACTTGTTTTTTGGACAATTTTGATTTTTTCCATCTATCCAGGTGCTTTCCTTTGGAGCCAAGGTTTTGATAAAGGAAATTTCATCCTTTATGGCATGGGGATGGGAGGAGTTGGAAATAATTCAGGGAGCATTCAAAAGGCAGTTTTTAATCGCAACTTTCCAAATTATTTAGTGATCAATTCACCTTTCTCTGACACTACATCCCGTTATCTATTATATGAATTTTATTCCAATGTCACCGAAGATAGAGCAAGACTATCAAGTCGCGGTGGAGAAGTTGGATTTGAATACGGATTGTTCCGTTATTTTGGTTTAGGCCTTTCTGTTTCGAACCAAGTCATCACATCTTCCTATTTTCAAACGGTTGATAACCGAGTTGTTTTATTGTATTCACTACTTGCTGACACTGCGACCAATCAGTTGGCACGTTTAGTAACAGGAGATCTATACAGTTTCGGAGCGCAAAGGAAAAGAGATGTTTTTAATGCATTGTCTGCGGATTTAAATTTTTTCATTCACTTTATGCCTAACCAACAATTTGATCCCTATTTTAGATTTGGCGGTGGATCTGGCGCTGAACGGTTGTATGGTGGAAGTACAAATCGAGTTTTTGGTTCCTTGGGTATTCGTTATCATTTTAATCATCGTTTTTTTATTAGTTCGGAAGTGGAACATGCAAATGTTTATATGGTGAATTATGAAGCACCATCGGCTGGTTATAGAAATAAAGGAAACTATGAGGAAACTACAATCAAATTTGGACTTGGACTCAGTTTTGGCTCAAATCCAGAACCTGTAATCAAAGAAGAATCTCCAAAACGAGTGATCGATTCCATCCCCAATGATGAACAATTGAAAACAGCCAGTATACCGAATGAATCGAAACTCGAACGTTTTGTATTCTTTGCAAGTGAGATATTTGATTTACCATCCAGTCGCATCCATTTGGAAGGACGTGCAAGGTTAGATGCGATTGCAAGAAGTTTAGAGAATGAATTTAAAGAATATGATATTCTCATCATTACTTATACTTCACCTTACAAAGAAGACTTACCAGGTAACTTCGAAAATTATGATTTAGGATTTGAAAGAGCACAAGCTATCTCTCGCGTCCTAAGAGAAAAAGGTGTTAGTCCCAGAAGGATCATCGACTCCACACAAGGATCAGCTATGTACACTGTGGAGTCGAAGGAAAAAGTTGTGATCGAACTTAGGAAAAAAGTTAAGTAACTAAGGTTTTTAATCCCAATAATTCTTCTGTTCTTTTGCGACTCAATGAGCAGAGTTCTGGCTGATCTTTCATTGATTCACCGAAACTTGGAATCATGGTTTTTAACTTATCTCTCCATTCTTTGGATTTCATTTCATTTGGAAAACAGTCCGAAAGAACTTCCAACATGATGGAAACAGAAGTTGATGCTCCAGGGCTTGCACCGAGAAGGGCCGCAAGGGATCCGTCTTTTGCTGACACAACCTCTGTTCCAAATTCTAATACTCCACCTTCTTCCTCATCTTTTTTGATGACTTGAACCCTTTGCCCAGCGACAACCAGTTCCCAGTCTTCCGAATTCACTTCAGGAAAATATTCTCTTAATGCTTCAATTCGATCTTCGTGAGATTGTAAGGCTTGGCTAATCAGATACTTTGTCAAAGGAAGGTTGTGCATCCCTGCTGATAACATAGGGAAAATATTATCAAATTCCAAAGATTTTACTAAATCCAAATAAGAACCTTTTTTCAGAAATTTTGTCGTAAAACCAGCGTAAGGTCCAAATAACAATTCTTTTTTCCCTTCAATGATACGTGTATCCAAATGAGGAACAGACATAGGAGGGGAACCAACATTTGCTTTGCCATAAACTTTTGCAAAATGTTCTTTGATGATGTTTTTATTTTTGCATCGTAACCATTGTCCACTGACGGGAAATCCTCCGAAACCAGATGCCTCAGGAATATCAGATTTTTCTAAAAGAGGTAAACTTCCGCCACCCGCGCCAATAAAAACAAATTTTGCTTCATGGTGTTCTTTTTCATGAGTTTGTAAATTATGAGATGTTAGGTGCCAATTTCCATTTTCACTTCTCTCTAAATCTTTAACATCTTCAAAATAGTGGACATGAACGTCAGAAAACGTTTCTAAGTAACGAAACATAGCGCGTGTTAAGGTCCCAAAATTGACATCAGTTCCTAAATCCATTCGAGTTGCTGCCACTTTTTCATTAGGATCACGACCCTTCATAACAAGAGGGAGCCATTCTGAAATCGTTTTTGTGTCTTCTGTGTAGATTAGTCCATTAAACAGTTCATATTGTTTGAGTGCGTTAAATCGTTTCTCTAAAAAACGAACATTTTCATCTCCCCAAACAAAACTTAAATGGGGAACTGAATGGATAAAATCCTCTGGATCGATGATTTGTTTGATACCTGCAAGGTAGGCCCAAAATTCCTTTGAAATTTCATAGGACTCAGCGATTTGCAGGGCTTTTTTTGTCTGAATGGATCCATCTTCATTCTCAACCGTATAATTTAATTCACAAAAAGCAGAGTGTCCTGTACCTGCATTGTTCCAGGCGTTGGAACTTTCTCTTGCCGCAGCATCGAGTCTTTCTAAAACTGTTATCGTTAGGTGGGGGTTTAATTCTTTTAATAGTACTCCCAAAGTGGCACTCATGATTCCTGCTCCGATGAGAATCACATCTGACTTGGTTCCAATTGTATCTTTTTCTTTCATCCTATCCTTCTTGTATGAATAAAGGTTACTTTCTCTATCAAAAAACTGTCCAATATATAGGGTAATCTCATTGAAAGCGTTCTTTGTATTTTTGTCAGTATTAACATCCTTACTTGGATTTATCTATTATTATTCTACCTTTCGATTAATCTCAGGACTTTCACTGAATGGTCCCATTGTTACCATGATTCTTGTTGGAATTGGAGCCCTGGTTCTCCTTGTCCCCTTAACGTATGCCTTTAGTCGTATTTCGAAACGGGAAAAAACCCAGACATTTTTTGCCTATGTCACTTTCACCAATTTTGGATTTTTTTCGATCCTTTTCACTTTGGTTCTACTCATGGATCTACTACGACTGCTTGATATTGGGATAGTTTCTGATTATTCCAGACTTTTGTTTTCGACCTTACTACATTTTGGGTTTCCGATTGATGGAGTGACAGAGGTAAAAAACTTCAGTTTGGCATTTTCAACCATTGTTGTTGCCACTGCGCTGAGTTCTCTTGGGTTTTACAATGCACATGTTCGATTAACTACCAAACATGTTAAGATTCCGGTTGGCAATTTACACCCTGACCTACATCAATTTAAAATTGTACAAATTTCAGATGTTCACATTGGTCCTACGATCAAAGAAAAATTCCTACGAAGAGTGGTTGGAAAAATCAACGCACAAATTCCTGATGTTGTTGTCATCACTGGAGATTTAGTAGATGGACCAGCAGTTACACTCAAACACCACTTAAAACCTTTAGCTGATATCCAGTCAAAATATGGAACCTTTTATGTAACGGGAAATCACGAATATTATTCCGGAGTTTTATCTTGGTTACCTGAGATTGAAGCTTTAGGAATTCGAGTTTTGCTCAATGAGAACCAAACGATCCCAGTAGGGAATGCCAAATTATTAATGGCAGGTGTTACCGATTTAACCGCCGGAACTATGATTAAATCCCACCAAACAAATCCTAAACGAGCCATGGTTGGAGGGGAAAATTGTGACTATAAAATCCTTTTGGCTCACCAACCGAATAGTGTGTATGAAGCAAACAAAGTTGGATTTCATTTACAAATTTCTGGTCATACACATGGTGGGCAATTTTTCCCTGGCAACATACTCATATACTTTGCACAAAAATTTGTGGCTGGACTTCATCGTTACAAAGATACACAAATCTATGTAAGCCGAGGTACCGGATATTGGGGGCCTCCGTTCCGTTTGGGAGCTCCCTCTGAGATTTCTGTCTTGGAATTAGAATCTAACCTTTGATTCGAACCATTTTTGTATTTTAAATTTACCAGGGAACGGTCATCCTGTTCTGTTCACTGTTAAAAAAAATATGAAAATAGATGCTCTCACTTTGCTTTTCTGAAAACTTTGTCAAATCGCAAGGTAGGTTGGTAGAGAATGACAGAGAATCGTTTGATTAGGAAATTATCTATTGCCATTGAAGCTCCTTTATACCTTTTAATTTTCCCTTATTTTATTAATTTTTGTTTATTCGCATCTGGTTTTGACACTAATACACTCATCCAACTTGCCTTACTCGGTACTTTATTATCACTTGTTCCGTTAATTGTGGGAATCACTTTACGCACACGTCGATTAAAACACTTACTGAGTTATTCCCACTTAACAGATGCAGAATCGATTTCCAAATTGAAAAAAGGATTATTGGAACACCCGCGTTGGGAAGGTAGGGTAATCCTAATTCGTTGGACAATATCTATTTTTGGGTTTTCGTTTATGGCTGTCACAGTTTTGGGTTTACCTTGGAATGAAATATTTGCTCTTCCTTACGCCTGTGTGATGTTAGTTCCTATTATTTATTTAGCATTCTATTTCCAATCAGAAGTATATTTAAGTGGAGTATTAAGGAACAAAATCCTTGCGGATGTTCCACTAGATGATTCTAGGCTTCGTGTTTTTGGAGTTTTCCAGAGAAATTTGTGTACAGTTTTAGCAGTAGCAATATTACCGATGTTAACCTTTGGTTATTATTTATTTTTAATTTTAGCAACAAACTTTCGATCCCCTTATTGGTTTTATCAATTACCCATTGTATTTGTGATGATGTTGGTCATTATGGTGTATGCTGCTTATGTAGGTAGTAAATCTTTAAAGGAAGACATTGGTAATCTTAATCATTCGATTGAAACCTTATCAAAAGGAGAACTTTCGGAATCGATTCCGCAACTTTCTGCGACAAATTTAAGTCATACGATTGTGAAACTCAATTTGTTTATGGATTCGTTACGTGTCTATTTTCAAACGGCAAAAAAAGAAGCGGTCACTCTCTCTGATACTTCAAAAACGATTCTCAACAAAGGCATTGAGATAGATTCGCAAGTAGTATCTGAAAAAAATAAAATTGATTCAACATTTGCTTCTGTGCAACAAATTCAAAACCTATCGAAAGCCACTTACGAACGTGTGTTATCTCAAAAAGACAAAACCAATTTTTTGGCAAATGAATTAACTCGGGTAACACAAGAGATGACAAATCTCTCAATAAAAGCGGAAGAATTGGTAATCAATACGAATCACTCCATCGGTACTGTAAAGATTTCAGGAGACGCTATCCAGTCTGCCTATGAAAAAGTGGAACTCATGAACCAAATGAGTGAAAATATTAAATCTGCCATCTCCATAGTCGAAGATATTTCCGATCGAGTGAACTTACTCTCTCTCAATGCATCGATTGAAGCAGCAAGAGCAGGATCCATGGGACGTGGTTTTGCCGTGGTTGCAAGTGAAGTATCTCGTCTTGCAGATGAAACAGCAAAGAACATAGAAGAGATCAAACGTGTTGTCAAATTATCGCAGGTTGCATCTAAAGAAAGTTTGGAATCTATGAAAGAAATTATCTCCACAAATAATGATGTAAAATCCAAATTTGAAGAAATCTCCCAAGTAGCACAACTTTTTGGTCACACAAGTGAAACCAGTTCAGAAAATGTGAAGTCATTGAAAGAACTGGTGGGGGAATTCCAAATGGATGCCGAAAAAATCACAAGTGAAATGGAATTACAAACTATATACACGGAAACTTCCAATTCCAACTTACAAGAGTTATGGGAAAATCACTCTCAGATTTCAACAACCTTTGGTGAAATATCCGAGGAAGCAAATCGTTTGCAATTGGTTTCTGACTCCATGGAAAAGATTGTTTCTAGGTTTCGGTTTTGAATGCGGATGGGATATTAATTGCATTGAAACTAAAATCCTATATCCAGGCAAAAGATTGAGATACAGTAAAATAGAATATCGGATCTAAGACAAAAATTTCAAAAACTCACCGGATCGATCAATCTATTGGGTAAGCTTTTGAAAGGTATTTTATGATTCTCTTTTTGCTTTTGGTTTTAATGAGTGAATTTTAAAGTCATACCTATTGAATCAATTTTTGTAATCGTATTTAGATTTTTCTCCTCACCAATTAAATTTAATAATTGGTCAACGGTCCCACCTTCATTTTTTTCCCATCCTATCCCACAAATTTCTCCGTCCTTGTTTTTGAGATAAATCTTTGCACGTCGGTAAGGAGTGCCATTTCCCAATTCAATATTGTAGTATACATAACACATTGCGTCTGTAATCGGAACATTGGTGGCATCAACCATAGCGATTTGAGTTCCGCCTTGGACGACTTCGATCTGTCGAATGTTTACTGGGTGGTGTTCTACTACGGTAATACAAACTTGGCCAGGAACTCTTCCCATACATTGGTTTAGTTTTTCTAAATTTTCTGCTTCTTTCGCAATTGTGATTAACGAAAGTGGAATGACACTTGAATTATTTGATTCCTCTTTACAGGAACTAACTAAACAAAATAGAAGAATTAAGTTTAGAAAGAATGATAATGCTCTATTTTTGAAATCTTTAATTACTTTCATTTTACTTTTTCTCCTCTATAATCCCGATGCAAAATAAAAACTTCGAATATCAGATTGGCCTGCAGAATCAGTGACTCTTAGCATGAACGTCCAACCAGGCCCAAACCACCAAGTGGCTCCTCCAACCAGACGTCCTGTATTAGGATCTAACCATGAATTGGTTGGCAATCCCCCGCCTTCATATGACCAACTATATGGTGGCGTTCCTCCAGAAGCAACAAATTGAAAGTCCCAGGGTAAAAACCAACGACCAGCTGGACAAGCGATTTGATCGACTGCACCACAATCGGCAACGATATTGGGTCTTTGCGGTGAAGGGACTAACGCAGTCAGTGTTGCACCAATGTTGATTCTTCCACAACCAAAGTATTCACGGTCAATCGAAGTGTTTCCGGTTTGGGTGAGTGGAGTTGCTTGATTACACATTGATTTTAAAATGTCTTTCGAATGGTAATTAGAATCGATCGATAAAATTAATGCAGCTAGTCCTGAAACCATTGGAGCAGCCATAGAAGTTCCAGTTTTGAATACATAATTTCCATTTGTAGATGTAGAGAATATACTTGTGCCTGGAGCAGAGATATCTACTTTCCCATAATTTGAAGAAATATTTTTCCTAGTATATGAAAATGCAGAGTCGAGATTTCCTACGGAAATAACTTCATTATATGATGCAGGGTAAGATCCTGAAAATTCTGCAGTTCCTGGGAAAGATGCGATCCTTCTATTATCATTTCCAGAAGATGCTACCATGGTTACTCGTTTTGCTTCTGCATAACGGACAGCATCTCTTGTTAAAGAATAAGTAAATACTCTAACTAGACAAGCCCATTGACAATATACGTACGCTTCGCCCCCAAGACTCATATTGATGACTTTGGCACCTACATTGACTGCTTCAAGGATGCCGTAGGCGACTAGTCGATCACTAGAACTAGGTTTATTACCTGCAACATGTGTTACATGATCCCAACCTTGTGCGCCATTATAGAAGGGGCTAGAGACTTCCAAATGGGTGACACATTCATAAGGAAAAATTCCCCAATGGTAGCAGGTCGCAGGTAAAAATGATCTGTTTTGGATGATTTTCCCCATTAAGTCTGGATGGGTATCATCAATCTCTGTGTCGATTACGGCAATTTTTACACCTGAAGACCCAGTTGTAATGTTCCATCCATTATATGCATTAATAGCTGTTAAATATGCACTTTGAAATTTTGAACAAAAGAAACAACCTGTATTTGCCTCAGGATCATCTGGAACCATGTCTGGTTCTGACTTAGAATTAGTTGTCGCCCATTCAATACCTGGCTTGTTCGTAAGTGCAAAGTTTACTTGGAGAAGGTCTACTCTTGCTTCAAACAATAAGAAATATGTCCGATCGAGTCCAATTAATTTTGCAGTTTCTGGATCTACATTTGTGTCATCTGCAACAAAAGGTAAGATGGACAATAAAGAATATTTTTCTAATATAGCATCTATTTCTTGAAGTCCCACTTTATTGGAATCGATGTTTTCAATTGGTTTAGTAAGTTTTACAATGAGAATTCCTGGCGTGTAAGGTAACTCAAACGAAGCTTTTTTGATAGTGGCAATTTGATTTGGTAATGTAAAAGAATTTTCTGAATAGTTGTATTGTAATTGAGATAAATCGAAGTTTAGTTTAAGATTTGTGGTGAAACCAGTAATGACTTCGAAATTACCTTTCATTTCAATTTGAGTAGAATTTGTAAAATGAAATCCAAATGATTCTTCATTGATCCAAGCATTCCCGTGATGAGCATCTAGAACGAACTTAATCGATTTATACTTTCCTTTTGGAATATTTGAAATTGACGCTATACCAGGCGCATTCATTCCAAAAGAAATAATGTCAACAAGAGTGGAATTGAAATTTGTTTCCAATTCTAACCCGTCTTCAGAGGTTACTATAATTTTTTTAATCTGAATCTTGATTTGATTCGGTATCACTTCCCAATCTTAGGTGCACCGGCACGATAGAGAACATCCGCGCTTGGCAAATTTTTATAAGATCCTTGAATTCCTAGTTTTCCTTCTTGCGGACCTCCTGGATTAATTTGGTACTCCCCAGATTTAATCTTTTCTACAACTATATTTGCTTGGATCTCTCCACCTTCTTGGATAGGATCTGTTATTGGATCTAAAGAATTTGTCGGAGGGGGAGAATAAAAAAGAGATGTAAGTAGGTTACCACTGTTTGTCTGTTTTTTTTCACAACTCAATACGAAAGCAAGTGTGAATATGAAAGAAATTAAAAAGAAAAATTTTCGATTATAATTTATTGGCCGCATATCAAGTCGAATGTCAACATAACAGTAGTTTTAGTCAATTTTATTTGAAGTTTGTAACGAAAATTTAGCGTCCGTTTTGCGAAAGCAGACAGCTGTTTGGTTTTGGTTAATTTCAAGAAATGAGATTGAACTTAATTCATTTTTTTTGAATAGAGCGCATAATTGAAGTTAGGATAATTTGGGCAATTCGTACGGTTCCAGTCATCGCTGCAAGTTAATGCGACATAATCTAAAACGATTCAAATTCTATCTAATTTTCCCTGCTAAATTCCTCTTCTTTTTTCATAAAAAAAATGCAAAATGTCTCATAATCCCGGACAATTTTTACAA